>NZ_CP041166.1:0-1200000 GCF_009258045.1 Sulfurimonas xiamenensis | reverse complement strand
AAGACCAAAGCTTTTTGCTTTTTCTTCATCAAACTCACCTTGAAACATTTGAGAATATTGATTGTAAAGGTTAGAATAACTTTTTTGAAGTTCTCCCATTGTTATCTCAACACTGCCAACTTTTGCTACAGCTCCTGCTTTATCACCATAACTATACTGACCCCATCCGACAAATCCAGCTCCAACAAAAGCAATAGTGGAAATCCAAATAGTTATTATGAGATATTTTTTATGTCTTTGCATCCATGTAATCATTGGTTTGACAGCCTTGTATTATGATATTTTTGTAATTTTATGTAAATTCGTATTAAACCTTCATAAAGAGGTGTTAAATTTTAATTTAATGCTATGATTTGTAAAACCTAAGATATATATAAATGAAAAATCGGTAGAATCGGTTAAAATGGAGCTGAGAAAGGATTTTCTATGAATGATATTTCAAAATATTCAAATATTGAAAAAGAGTTGCCAAAGTTACCGGAGTTATTGTTAAACACAATTCAATCTGATGTTTTGGAAGTAAAAAGTATTGATAAATCTTGTGATAAATATCTTGATGCGTGCTCTAAAATACCCGAGTTTAAAGATGCATATTATGTTGTTTTTTCAAAATATATAGATAAAAAAAATCATAAGTTTGAAAGATTTATATTTTTAGGAAAAGAGGGAGAAGAGCTTTTTGATATAAGCGGAGCAGAAATGGAGCTTTATGGACTTTTGTCATGCACTAATCTTAGTTATACTCCCGAGTATAAATCATCCGTGTTAAATAAGTAAAATATATGAATAATTTAGAATTAAAAAAAAGAGATTTAAGTGTTTTGTGGCATCCATGTACCCAAATGAAAGATCATGAAACACTTCCGATTATTCCTGTGAAAAAAGCATATGGTGTCTATTTGGAAGATTTTGAGGGCAATACTTATATAGATGCAGTTAGCAGTTGGTGGGTCAATCTTTTTGGTCATACCAACAGCTATATAAATGAAAAGATAAAAGAGCAGTTAGATACTCTTGAACATGTAATATTGGCAGGTTTTACACACGAACAGGTTATAAAATTATCTGAAAGATTGGTAAAAATAACACCTGAAGGTTTAGAAAAATGTTTTTATGCAGACAATGGTTCCAGCGCTGTTGAAGTAGCGCTTAAGATGAGTTTTCATGCGCATAAAAATGATGGTAAAAATAAAAAACTTTTTGTTTCATTGACTAACTCTTATCATGGGGAGACAATAGGCGCATTAAGCGTTGGCGATGTAAAGCTTTACAAAGATACTTATGAACCTCTTTTGATACAAAGCATTCAGACTCCCGTGCCAAAAGATATGAGCATAGAGTCGGCTAGAGAAGCGGCAAGAGAGTTTGAAGAGTTGTGTAAAAGCAGAGCATATGAGATAAGTGCAATAATTTTAGAGCCGCTTGTTCAGGGTGCCGGATATATGCATATGTATCATAAAGAGTTTTTGGTCTTGGTGCGCCAAATTTGTAATAAATATGATATTCATATGATTGCTGATGAGGTTATGGTAGGTTTTGGAAGAACGGGAGAGCTGTTTGCATGTCAGAGTGCAAATATAACACCTGACTTCCTTGTTTTGTCCAAAGGTTTGACTGCAGGTTATCTTCCGCTTTCTGTCGTTTTGACAAGTGATGATATATATGCAAAATTTTATTGTGATTATAGTGAGTACAAAGCTTTTTTGCACTCTCACAGCTATACCGGAAATGCACTTGCCTGCGCAGCTGCAAATGCGACTCTTGATATTTTTGAAAAAGATAATGTTATAGAGAAAAACAGAGAAATTTCAAAATATATGAGTGATAAACTTTTGAAGTTTGAAGAACTTGAAAATGTAGCATCAACAAGACAAACAGGCATGATCTGCGCAATAGAGTTAAAAGGGTATAAACCAGAGGAGAGAATAGGGCTTAAAGTATATCAGTATGGGCTTGATAACGGTGTTTTGCTACGCCCGCTTGGTCATGTAGTCTACTTTATGCCGCCATATATTATAACACAAGAGCAGTGTGATAAGATGATGGATACAGCTTATGAGGCGATAAAATCGCTTCTTTAGTTTTGTATCTAGTAAAAAGCTGAATTACTGTTTTTCTCATTAAGTAGAAGAATTTTACAGCTTTTTTCTAGTATAGAGAGTTTTTTTGCCATTTCATAAACATCTCTGTTAAAAGTGTAAACACCATAACCTCGAATAACCATAATATCTGTTTTTTGACTCTGGAAATAGTAAGCAATTTCACTATTTGCTCTTTCATACCAATCATCAAAATTTCTTGGGTCAAATATCTCTATAGAACCTATCTCTTTATGACCAAAATAGTCTTTGGGAGTGATAATATTGTGCTCAAGTGAGTATGCGGTTGTAAAGGGGGGCATACTAAAAGAGATAAATTTTGCATCAGATATTTGTGAATAGACGCTGTAATGAATATTTGCATCAATACTAGCTTGATTCCATCTGTAATCTTTTTTAAAATAGAGTTCTATAAGAGAGGTATTGTCAAGTGTGTCAAAAACAGCCTCTTTTGTGTTTATAATAAATCTATTTATTTCTGTTTTAGCAGAAAGAGAACCATGATAAATACCGAAAAAATCTTTTCTAAACATTGACAACGCTAAGCTAGACAGTTTCTTTTTAAGATGCTCTTTGTTCATGTTAAAGTACTCATATATTTTTGTATAAGTGTATCATAATTTTGTTATTAAAGAATTTTGGTTTAAATAGGAAATTCTTCCCTATTTAAACCAGCTTTTCATTTTTTCGATGGCAGAGTCCAAAACGCTTTCATGCGGTTTTGATTCTATACCGAAAGATTCTTGAAGTTTGCTAATAAGTTCACGCTGTTCATCAGTTAATTTTTTAGGGTAGGTAATATTTACCTGGGCAATAAGATCTCCTTTGCCATGACCGTGAACATCTTCTATGCCTTCGCCTCTGAAGACAAACTGCTGTTTATCTTTCGTACCGATATCAAGTTTTAATTCCAATTCTCCTGTGAGTGAAGGAATGGTAAGAGTCTCTCCTGCAACTGCTTGTGTAAAAAATACAGGAATTGCTATGTATACATCATTTTCGTCTCTTTGAAAATGTTTGTCGGGTTTTACGCTAAATGTTACATATAAGTCGCCTCTTGCGCCTCGTTTTCCAATATTTCCTTTTCCAGAAATTCTAAGGCGGTTTCCGTTATCAACACCTTTGGGTATCTTAATGGTTACATTTCCTCTCTCTTCATGGTAGCCGCGTCCATCACAGCTGGCACAGGGAGCAGATGGTGCGGAACCTGTTCCATGGCATGCCGGACAGGTTTGAGAGAATGTCATAAACCCCTGTTTCATAAAAATCTGACCTTGCCCTCTACATTGATGACATGTAGAGAGTTTGCCATCTTTTGCACCGGTGCCTTTACAACTGTTACAAGGTGTTTTATATATAAATTCTATATCTTTTTCACATCCAAAGATCGCTTCGTTAAAACTAATGGTCATATCGACGCTCATATCAAGAGGATATTTTTCCATATCCGCAGGGTTTTGGCGGCGACGGGAACTTCCGCCTCCAAAGCCGCTGAACATCTCTTCAAAGATTGAACCTAAATCATCAAATCCTGCAGATGAGTGGCTTCGGCCGCCCATTCCCTGCAATCCCTCTTTTCCGTAACGGTCATAAATACTTCTTTGCTGGTCGTCGCTCAAGCACTGATATGCTTCATTGCATAACTTAAATTTTTGTTCGGCTTCAAGATCTCCTGGATTTTTGTCCGGATGATAAATTTTAGCCATTTTTCTGTAAGCTTTTTTAATTGTTGATTTATCCGCATCCCGTGATACTTCTAATATTTCGTAATAGCTTAAATTTTGCATATTATTTTACTATCCTAACACTCTAAAATTTTTGCAATTATATCGTTTTAAATTTAATCTATGTATAATCCTTTTTATGAAACATTTTATATTATTTTTTAGCACTATTTTGTTTTTTTTAGGTTGTTCAAAAGAGTCATATACAACTTTTTCTAATATGCCGGATACGAAACTTGTCAAGAGTGATTTTCAAAAGCTTCCAAATTGGGATGATGAAGAGTATAGCAATGCTTTAAACTCTTTTATTGAAAGCTGTAAAACAAGTAAAACAAAAGAGATTTACGGTGATTTATGCGTTAAAGCCGCTGCTGCTGCAGATGCAAAAGAGTTTTTAACTACTTATTTTATTCCCTATAAAATAAGTTCAGCAGACGCTTCTCAAGACGGACTCTTAACCGGCTATTATGAGCCTGAATTAAAAGGATCTTTAACAAAAAAAGAGCCATATATATACCCTATATATAAAACTCCAAAAGATTTGGTCGTGGTTGATTTGACACAGCAGTATCCTGAGCTTAAAGGCTACAGGCTAAGAGGCAAATTGCAGGGTAATAAACTAGTGCCATACCATGATAGAGAAAATGCAAATGCAAATACGCTTGATGCTGAAGTTTTATGTTATACAGATTCAAAAATAGATCTCTTTTTTTTGGAAGTTCAAGGCTCCGGAAGAGTAACTTTTGAAAACGGGGAGACGATTTTTATCGGTTATGATAACCAAAATGGATATCCCTATAGTTCAATAGGCAGATATTTGGCAGATATCGGTGCAATACCTTTGCAGGAGGTATCGCTTCAATCCATAAAGAGATGGCTTGAGGAAAATCCCTCAAAAATAGATGAGGTTTTAAATTATAATAAGTCAATGGTTTTTTTTAGACAAAAAGAGCAGTCGGCAACTGGCTCGCTCGGTGTCACACTCACTCCAAAACGCTCAATTGCAGTAGATAGAAAATATATTCCTCTTGGCACTATGCTTTATCTTAGTGCCAAAACAGATGAGGTGGACTTTAATCATATAGTAATGGCACAGGACACAGGCGGAGCGATAAAGGGAAGCGTTAGGGCAGATATTTTTTTAGGTTATGGAGAAGAAGCAAAAGAGAGAGCAGGCAAGTTGAAGGCACCTTTAAAATTATGGATATTATTACCAAAAGAGGAGTCATTATGATCGTTTTTGGCAGAGGTGAATTTTGAGAGGCTCGCTAGATAAATTTAATATGCTCGTAGAAGCGTTGCAAGAGCTTCCGACTATTGGAAAAAAGTCTGCAACACGATTAGCCTATCATATGCTTATGAAAGACAGTTTTGCAGGTATGAAAATATCACATGCCATAGAAGAGGCTTTGGGAAGTATAAAAAAGTGCAGTTTATGCGGTGGAATGAGTGAAGATGAACTATGTTTTATATGTTGTGACGAGAGTAGGGATGAGACACTGCTGTGCATAGTTGAAAATGCAAAAGATATACTTCTTTTAGAAGAGAATGCGCTTTTCAACGGCAGGTATTTTGTTTTAGAATCTTTGGCAGAGTTAAATTTTTCAAATTTGGAAAAAATAGCAGCTTCGGGAATAAAAGAGATAGTTTTTGCACTAACACCTTCTGTTTCAAATGATGCAGTAATATTATTTATTGAAGATAAATTAAGCGATTATGATATAAACTACTCTAAAATCGCTCAAGGCGTTCCAACTGGTGTCAGTTTAGAAAATATAGATCTGCTCTCTTTGACAAGAGCATTGGCAGATAGAGTAAAGGTTTAAAGTTGAGGTTGATTTATATCGTTTTATTTTTATCCATAACCTTAAATTTGACTGGGTGCAGCTCAAAAACTTTTGAAAAACCAAATGAAGCAGCTATTTATAAACAAAATAGCAGTGATGCGGCAGATAATGAATTTGATGAATTTTTGGATGAGTTTGAAGTAGAAGAGGTTTATGACCCCTTTAGCGGTTATAATAGAGTTATGACAAATTTTAATGATGGTGCGTATGAGTATGTTATAAAACCGGTGGCAAAAGGTTATAGATATGTGTTGCATGCGGAGATAAGAGAGAGCATAAGAAATTTTTTCAATAATCTTTATTTTCCTATGCGTTTTGCCAATAATCTTTTACAAGGAAAATTTTATAATGCTTCTGAGGAGACGGGAAGATTTTTAATCAACAGCACAATCGGTATTTTAGGTCTTTTTGATCCAGCAAAAGCGCACTTTAATCTTGATGCGCATAAAGAGGATTTTGGCCAAACTCTCGGATTTTATGGGGTTGCAAGCGGTCCGCATATTGTTTTACCGCTTCTTGGACCTTCAAATTTACGAGATGCAATCAGTATCTATCCGGATTCACTTTTAAGCCTGATAGACTATACTGAAAGAAGCTACTGGACGCTAACAGACACATGGGCGGAGTATTTGGGCGTAAAAGCACTTGAAAATGTGAATTATGCGTCTTTAAATATAGAAGAGTATGAAAAAATGAAAAAAGATGCAGTTGATTTATATCCTTTTTTAAGAGATATTTATGAGCAGCATAGAAATAAACTGATTGAGGAGTAAGAGTGAAAAATATTTATAAAATAATTTTGGTGTTATTACTGTTTTTTACACAAAATTTGATTGCCGATGAACAAGTAGAGCTAAAAAAGCATTTTTTAACTAAAATTGATGAAGTTATTTTGATAGTTGAAGATAAGAGTTTATCTAAAAAAGATAGAAACAGCAATATTATCAAATCTTTAACACCAATGTTTGATTTTGAACTTATGGCGAAACTAAGTCTTGGCAGTACATGGAAAAAACTTGCAGAAGAGGAGAGAGAAAAATTTGTTGATCTTTATGTGGAACGGATGAAACAATCTTATTCTTCGAAGATTGACGCCTATGAAAATGAGAAAGTTGAGATTAGAAAAATAGAACAGCCTCAAGCAAACAGAATAGCTCTTATAACTGATCTTGTAAGTAGTGAAGAGAAATTGGAAATTGTATATAAATTTTATAAGCCCAATGAGAAGATTCAAGATAAAGATAATTGGTTGATTTATGATGTAGAGATTTTAGGAGTAAGTATTTTAAAAACTGACAGAGCTCAATTTAAAGAGTTTTTACAAACCAAAAGCATAGCCGAGCTTATGGACGCTTTAGCGAAGCAGTCGTAGATAGTAATGTTAAAAAATCTCTATCAAAGCTATATTTTAAAATATCCAAAAATTGTTTTAGCTCTTATGAGCGTTTTTATAGTCGCAATGGCTTTTTTTGCTTTTCGGCTAGAAATTGATGCAAGTGCAGAGACGCTTCTGCTTGAGGATGATAAAGACTTGGAGTACACTAGAGATGTACTAAAGAGATTTGAAGCGCCAAACTTTTTAGTTGTTACCTATACCACGCAAGATGACCTTCTCAGTGATGAAAATATTGCAAATATTAAAAAGCTTAGTTCACAGATAAAAACTCTTGAGATAGTTGAGAGTATAAACTCCATAGTGAATGTTCCTCTTTTGCAGTCTCCTCCTGTTCCGATAAAAGAACTTTTAAAAGATATACCCACATTAGAGTCTCCAAAGATTAATAAAGAACTTGTAAAACAGGAGTTTTTAAACAGCGCTGTTTATAAGCAAAATCTTGTAAGCGATGATTTTACTACTACCGCACTAATGGTAAATCTTAAAAGAGATGAGAAGTACTTCTCTCTTATAGATAACAGAGACAGATTTGTAAAGCTAAAAAAGCAAAAAGAGCTTAGTAAAGAGGAGAAAGAGGAGTATAAAAAGGCAGAGAGAGAGCTCAAAGAGTATAGAGATGTCTTAAGAGAAGAGACGCATCAGATCATAGTCAAACTCAGAGAAATCCTTAAAAATTTTGAGCAACAGCACAGCAGCGTAAAGCTCCATTTAGGTGGGGTTGAGATGATTGCCGATGATATGGTAGAGTTTGTAAAGTATGATTTAAAAACTTTTGGTTTTTTAATAGTAGGACTTCTTATAGCCATCTTGTATATACTTCTTAAAAAAGTGCAGTGGGTTATAATAGCGCTTTTTATATGTACCACTTCGCTTATTGTAACAAGCGGGTTTTTAGGGCTTTTTGGATGGGAGATAACTGTTGTTTCCTCAAACTATATCTCATTGCAGCTAATCATGAACATGTCGTTGGTTGTGCATCTTATAGTAAGGTACAAAGAGCTTTATGCCCATGACAAACATGATACGCAGATGGATATAACGCTAGATACTGTTCTCTCCATGGCAAAGCCCTCGTTTTTTGTCGTCCTTACTACCATGGCTGGATTTAGTTCCTTAGTGTTTAGCTCCATACTGCCTGTTATAAACTTTGGCTGGATGATGAGTGTTGGGATAGTAGTATCGCTTATTCTTACATATATTCTCTTTCCAATCATTTTGCTTCTATTTGAGAAAAAAGAGTCTCTTGAATTTGGCAAAGGAGGTGCTCCATTTACTGCTAAAGTGGCGCATGTTGCATACCATTATAAAAAAACCATCATTGTCTCGGCTTTGGTTGTTGTGCTTTTTTCCATCTCGGGTGCGACAAAACTTAGAGTTGAAAACAGTTTTATAGACTACTTTAAACAAGATACCGAGATATATAAAGGGATGGCTCTTATTGATCAAAAACTTGGCGGAACTACGCCTCTTGATATCATATTGACATTTAAAGAGAGCAGTGATGAGGTAGTCTCTGTTGAGGTAGCAGGAGCAGATGAAGAACTTGACTCATTTGCAGATGAGTTTGAAGAGAGCCAAGAGGACAGAGAGAAGTACTGGTTTACTCAAAATAAGATGCGCAAGATTAAAGAGGTTCATCACTATCTTGAGTCTCTTGAAGCTGTGGGAAAAGTACTCTCTCTTGCAACTACCGGTGAGATTTTAAAAGTTTTAAATGATGGCAAAGAGGCTGACGGTCTTACACTGGCACTTATGTACAAAGAGCTGCCCGAGGAGTATAGAAAAATAATTTTAACGCCGTATGTGGATATAAAAAATAATCAGGTACGCATAAGCACTAGAATCATCGACTCAATGCCAAATCTGCAAAGAGATGCTCTTATTAAAAAGATAAACAGCGATATAAAAAGCATGCTTGATCCTGAGTATGTAGAGTATAAAACGGCAAATCTTTTGATAATGTATAACAATATGCTTCAGTCACTTTTTGATTCTCAGATCAAAACCATAGGAGTCGTCGTTGCTATTCTCTTTTTAATGTTTTTAGTTCTTTTTAGAAGTTTCAAAGTAGCAGTAATCGCAATAATTGCAAACATTATTCCCGTAGGTGTTATTTTTGGATTTATGGGGTGGATGGGTATTCCTCTTGATATGATGACCATAACAATTGCCGCCATCAGTATAGGAATAGCTGTAGATGATACCATACACTATATCTACAGATACTCTCTGCTTTACAATCGCTCAAAAGATGCAAAAGGCTCTATGTTTAGAGCGCATAAAAGCATTGGAACGGCGATGTTTTACACATCAACCATTATTATGATAGGTTTTTGTATCTTGGTGCTCTCCAACTTTTTACCGACTATCTATTTTGGACTTCTTACTATGATTGCTATGTTTATGGCAATTGTTGCAGATCTTCTGCTTTTGCCGGTGCTGCTTCTGCTTTTTGGTATCTAGATATTTTTTTTAAAAAAAAGTGTATAATTATAAGAAAAAATTCTAATACTGAGACAGAATGAGCTATTTAAAGATAAAATCTAACTTACTATTTATAACAATTATACCTCTGCTTTTTGTTATTACACTCTCATCTATCATTTTATATGAGATGCATGATAATAAAAAAAGTCTTGAATTTATAAAAAACCGCATACTTGAAGCTGAAGCTCTCTCCAAAGTTATTCATAATTTGCAAATCGAGAGAGGTTTGACAGCGGGGCTTGTAGCAAGCAGCAATTTAGATGAAAATGAGAAAAATTTTATTGCCGCAAAAAATGATTCAAACAGAGCTATCGAAAATGCAAAACATATATATTTAAATGTTACCAAAAACAGAGACAGCGTTATTTTTGAACTTTTAGACAGCCTATACTCAAGAGATACTTCATATCTTATAAATATGCAAATTTCCAGTGCTAGAAACTACTATACCAAAAATATATCCAAACTTATTAAGCATATAAAAACTATACCCGCTTTGATGGATGATAAAGAAAATAGAAATTTTATCCAGTCATACAGTAATTTGGCTTCGGCAAAAGAGGCGCTGGGGCAAATCAGAGCAACTCTGATGGAAGTTTTGTCGACAAATATATTAATAGATGAAGTTTTTGTATCTGCAAAAGAGCAGCTAAAAGAGTACAACTTAAATATTGAAAATTTTAAAATAAGCACACCTGAAAAATTGTTAAACTACTATAATAAAAGTTTTACCAACGCAAGGGCAGAAAGCACTTTTGAAATTATAGAGGCTGTTTTAAGAAATAGAAATAGTGATAATTTCAATCTAGAACCAACCTACTGGTTTAAAACAGCAACAAACACTATAGATGCGCTTAAAAAAGTAGAAGATGAACTTTTTGCATGTGTGGAGAGATCAATATCTCAAAAATTAGACTCTGTTCATTATAAAATAGCCGTACTTTTAGTGATTTTGGGCATTTCTGCGATTATAGTCACTATTTTAATGCTGCTGGCAATTACAAGAATTTTATCTTCAGCCGACAAACTGGAAAAAGAGCATGAAGCGTCTCTCTTACTGCTTGAGCAGTACAAATCAACAGTTGACAGAAGCTTTATCGTTTCAAAAACCGATCCCGAAGGAGTTATTACTTATGCTAATGATGAGTTTTGCAAAATCAGCGGTTATTCAAGAGAAGAGCTTATAGGAAAAAGACATAGCATTGTAAGAGATCCTGATACGAAAAAAGAGTTTTATAAAGAGCTGTGGCATACCATAAAAGATCTTAAACAGCCATGGATAGGCGAGATGAAAAATCGCGATAAAAATGGTATGCCATACTGGCAGCAAGCTATTATAAACCCAATCTTAGACACAAGAGGCAATGTTGTAGAGTATATTGCTATAAGAGTGGATATTACACAGCAAAAAGAGATAGCGAACTATTTTGAAGATCAACAAAAGATATCTTCTAAAAATTTCAAATTTTCTATGCATCTCTCTAGGGAGTATGAAAAAGCTATAGATGCAAGTACCATACTTTTAAGAGTAGATAGAGACGAAAATATAACATACGCAAATAATAAGTTTTTAAATATTACCGAATACACACTAAATGAAATTCTAGGAAAAAGCTATAGAATATTAAGTTTAGAAGATATAGACGAAGCATTTTACACAGAGATTAAATCTACTATAGCAAGCGGTGCCATATGGCATGGAACCATAAAAAGCAAAACAAAATCAGGAAAAGATTTTTGGACAAAAACAACCATTATCCCGATAAAAGATTTAAACAGCGAGATTATAGAATATCTGGCAATTAGCAATGATATAACAGAACTCATAAAGCAAAAAAAGGAGTCTGAGAGAATTGCCAGAACGGATATATTAACCGGATGCGGAAACCGCTTTAGATTAAACAGTGATATGCGTGAACTGGATAATTTAGCAGTAGCAATATTTAATATAGACAATTTTAGACAGATAAATGATTTTTACGGACATCAGTTTGGAGATCTGATCATAAAATTCATAGCAGATAAAATATATACTCAAGTTGTAAAAGAGAAAAATCTAAGATTTTACAGACTTCAAGGCGATGAGTTTATAGCTTTGGCTGAGAACTACTCAAAAGAGCTGCTTATAGAGAAAGCAAAAAATATTCTTGATATTGTCAAAGATAAGTTTATAATACAAAATAAAGATATATTGATATCTTGCAGCTGCGGCATCTCTTTTGAAGACAAAGAGCATCTTCTCTCAACCGCAAACATGGCACTCAAAATTGCAAAAAGAGGGAGTACGGATCTTGTGGTATATGATGAGAGTATCTCTTTAAATAGTGAGTATGAAAACAATATCTTCTGGACGAAAAAGCTCTCAGATGCTATTAAAGAGGACAGAATAACAGCTTATTATCAGCCTATCGTAAATAATAAGACTTTAGTTTATGAGAAATATGAGTGTTTGGTAAGAATGATAGATGAAGAGAAAGTTATCTCTCCATTTCTATTTTTAGAAGTTGCAAAACAGACAAGACAATATTTTTATATTACAAGAACAGTGATTTATGAAGCTTTTGAGATGTTTAAATATAAAGAAGTTGAGTTTTCTATCAATCTCTCCCTTATGGATATACTAGAAAAAGAGATATGTGAATATATCTTTATGATGTTAGAAAAGTACGGTATCGGCTCTAGAGTTGTTTTTGAAATAGTTGAATCTGAATATATAGAAAACTTTGAAGGTGTTATAAGTTTTATAAATGAAGTAAGAAAGTATGATGCTAAAATAGCAATAGATGATTTTGGTACAGGATACAGCAACTTTGGATATCTTATAAAACTAAAAGCTGATTATCTAAAAATAGACGGCTCACTTATAAAAAATATAGATACCGATAAAAATGCTTTTTTAATCGTATCGACTATTGTGGAGTTTTCAAAAAAACTTGGCATGAAAACAATAGCCGAATTTGTTGAAAATGAAAAAATATTTAAAATAGTAAAAGATCTTGGAATTGACTACTCTCAGGGTTATTACTTCTCAGCTGCTAAAAAAGATATAGTATAGCTATCTTTTTTTAATATCGAGATGATTTAAAATTCTCTCCATTCTCTCATTGTGAATATCCAAACTTTTATCGGCAAAAGGGTGCTCGTACTCTTTGCCGATAAATGTTTTTGCGCCTCTTTTTTTCGCGAACTCTCTCAAAGGCGCTGTTAAACTCTCTGGAAGAATAGAATCTTTTTGCGCCGTAATGATAAGAAATTTGCTTGCATCTTTTGGCAGATTTGCTACGGGATCAACCCGTTTTGGACATCCAAATGGAGAGAGAAAACTGGGAGCTGAGTCTATAACCGCAGCATCATACTCGATGCCTGAGCCGATAACATTGAGCATAACGGCACCGCCGAGTGATATACCGTAAAGCAGTTTTCTTTCATATACTTTATTGAGTGAAGCAGCTATTTCTTTGTAATCTTCGATTATCGCTTTTATGCGTCTGTTCCCTTCAGAGTTGCCATAGCCTCTGTAGTCGTAAACATAAACATCATAATTCCTTTGTGAAAAATTTTTGAGCATAATAATCATCTGATCAGAGACCATTGCATTTCCCATGGCAACCAAAATATACCCTTTAGCAGAGATTTTTGCATATCCATCATTTGAGATATACTTATATCCTTTGAGCGTTTTGCCGTCGGAAGTTTTAAATTTACTAGGTACAATAAAGGGTATGCCCGCGACTCTGTGACTATCAGGATTGGGTGTCATGGAACTCCATACCCAAAAAAGAAACGGCTCTAAAAAGGTGCCGCATATAGCTTCTTCTCTCTCGCTCGCTGATAGATTTACGGCTATAAAAAAAGTTAAAAACAGTATCTTGATTCTCTTCATAACAGCGCCTTTAAAATCTTAAAAGTGATGCATGTTATCATCTTTTAAATAAAATAAATATACATAGTAAAAGCGTATTAAAAAAAACTTGTTACAGCTCTTGAAATTTTGATGTACAATTAGCTTTTTAATTTTAGGAAGTATATTGAAATATATTATTGTTTCCCTTCTCGTTGCTTCGTTTCTTCAAATTTTTTTATGGCTTGGCAGCGAACAAAAATTTATCACTCCGCCCGATGCTGAGAATATCATAGAATCTCTCTCGTATGCACCATATAAAAAGTTAAACAAAAAGGAGATGCTTAGTGATGAAGAGGTGCTTAAAGATTTAATTCTGTTAAATAAATTTACAAACAGTGTGCGCCTCTACTCTGTCGAAGATTCACAAAAAGTTATGCCGATAGTAAAAAAACTTGGTATGCAAGCGCATTTGGGTATTTGGCTTAGCGGAAATAAGCAAGATAATGAAAAAGAGATTGCACTGGCTAAAAGTCTTATTACTGAGTATTATGAGAGCTTGCTCTCTGTAATAGTCGGAAATGAGGTGCTGCTTCGCGAAGATTTGTCATCACATGAGCTAATTGGGCATATTAGGGATATGAAAAGATTTGTTTATATCTTATTTAATGCTAGAAAAGAAGCCAAAGAAAACGCTATAAAAGATGAAATTGCTACAATAAAAAACAAAATAGAAAGAGTAGAAAAAGAGAAAATTCTTAGAGATGAGCTTTTAAGGCAAAAAGAGTATATAGTTCCGATTACAACGGCAGAGGTTTGGAATATATGGCTTCTTAATCCAGTTTTGGCTGGGGAAGTTGATATCATAAATATCCATATTCTTCCATATTGGGAAAAAGTAAAAGCCGAGAATTTTGAACTGTTTTTCAAAGAGACATATCAAAAATTAAAAGATGTGTATAAAAACAAACCTTTGGTTATAGGCGAATTTGGATGGCCGAGTCAAGGATATAATAATAAAGCCGCCATAGCGAGCCCCCAAAATCAGGCAACCGTTATTAGAAGATTTTTACTTTTAGCAAAGCAAGAGGGTTTTAGCTACAACCTTATTGAAGCGTTTGATCAGCCATGGAAAGGCTTAGACGAGGGGAGTGTCGGGCAGTATTGGGGCATTTTTGATGCAAACCGCCAGCAAAAATTTGAGATGCATGGAGAAGTTCTTGTTGAGCCCTATTGGTTTGCGCAGATGGTTGCGGCTGTCATAATAGGGGCAATTTTAACTTTTTTTGGTCTTAGAAATCAAAACATCAATTTTCTGCATGCGCTTACCTATGGTCTTGCTGCGCAGGGAATCTCCTTTGGTATCGTTATGTCGGCAGTTTATCCTTTTGTTCACTACATGAACTTCGGTACATGGATTATGTGGGGCATGGGCTCGATTCTTATGATACCTCTTACGCTTATCACACTGGCTAAAGCAAATGAGCTCTTTAAGTGTACAATCGGAAAGCGTCCGCAAAGGCTTATTCCTCTTGATTTAAAGTCTGAGAGAGTCCCTTTTGTGAGTATCCATGTGCCTGCATACAAAGAGCAGCCTGCCGTTTTAGAGGAGACACTTATAGCACTCTCAAAACTAAATTATACTAACTATGAAGTTCTTGTAATTATAAACAATACGCCTGAAGAGTTCTATAAAGCACCTATAAAAGCTCTATGTAAAGAGCTTGGGAAAAGATTTGTTTATCTTGATATAGAGTGCAGCGGTTTTAAGGCGGGAGCGCTCAATAAAGCACTTGAGTTTACAAATCCCGAGTGTGAAATATTAGCCGTAATTGATGCCGATTATGTTATCAGTCCAAATTGGCTCATAGACTTAGTGCCGATTTTTGATGATCCTAAAGTTGCTTTGGTTCAAGCGCCTCAAGACCACAGAGACGGAAATGAATCGCTTGTCAAAACAGCTATGAATGCCGAATATGCAGGCTTTTTTGATATCGGCATGGTTGAGCGCAATGAAGAGAATGCTATTGTAGCACACGGAACAATGCTTATGGTGCGCAAAAGCGCTTTTGATGAAGTCGGAGCGTGGAATACCGATACGATAGTAGAAGATAGTGAGCTGGGGCTTAGACTTTTTGAAGCGGGTTATATCGGACACTATACAAACCGCAGATACGGGCATGGACTGCTTCCCGATACTATTGAAGCTTTTAAAAATCAGCGCCATCGCTGGGCGTACGGTGCGGTGCAGATTCTTAAAAAACATTGGCACCACTTTAAACCATCATCCAAAACTCTTACGCGTGCACAAAAACACCACTTTATTACTGGATGGTTTTTTTGGCTCTCTGACGCTTTGGGAACTCTCACTTCGATACTCAACATCATCTGGGTTCCAGTTATTATTTTTGTAGGAGTAACCATTCCGACTATTGCGCTGACTGTACCGATTTTAACGGCTTTTTTAGTAAATGTCATTCACTCGTTTGTGCTTTATAGAACAAGGGTAGGGGCAAATCTATATCACTCCCTTTTGGGCGCCATTGCCGCCATGAGCCTGCAGCTTATCATTTTTAAAGCGGTATATGACGGATTTGTAAAAGACAGCCTGCCGTTTAAGAGAACGGAAAAAGGGGGCAACAGTAAAAAAAGCGTAAGCAGTCCTGTGAAAAATGAGATGATTTTAGCATCACTGCTTTTAGGTTCGTTTGTGGCACTTATAGTGACAAATAAGCAGGGAATTATAGAAGTTTATGTTTTTTGTGCAACTATCTTTATCCAAAGTATTCCATATGTTTCAGCGATTGTTCTTAGGATGATTGAGAAGCATTCCTACAAAAAGGCTCTTTAGGAAAAATCTTACTCTGCTTGTATTTGATATTATTATCTTTTAAATAAAATAAATATACAATGAAGCCGTATTAAAGAAAAGAGGAATCCAAATGAGACTCTTAATTATCGGCGGCGGTATAGCCGCGGCTTATTTTGCAAACAACATTAAAAAAGCGGATAGTTCTGTAGATGTCACAATTCTCAGTGAGGAGAAGTATGCGCCTTATGACAGGATACATCTCTGCAAACTTGTTGATGAAACTTCTGATATAGAAGAAATATCTCTGCATCTCGATCCCACAGTTCATCTGGAGTTAAATCAAAAAATCATCAAAATTGATAGAGAGAAAAAACGCGTCTACTCTAAAGAGGCAATGTTTGGTTATGACAAGCTTATCATCGCAACAGGCTCTTTGCCAAACGCTCCCTTTGATGTAAAAAGTGTTGAAAATGCAGCTGTTTTTAGAAGTGCCGATGATTGCGAAATTATCAAAAAAAGTGTAAAAGGGAGAGAAGTCGTCGTTGTCGGCGGAGGACCTATCGCTCTTGAGCTTCTTGAGACGCTGGATAAAATGCCGCAAGTAGAGAAAATCTCACTGCTTATCCGTTCAGACTCTTTATATGACAAAAATCTCTCAAGCGAATCTGTAAAAATTATAGAGCAGAGTTACACAAAAAAAATTACTGTATATTTTGAAGATGAGATAGTGGACACTGTTATAGAAGATGCAAAAATAAAGCTTTTAAAAACGAAAAAAAGAGAGATAAAAAATCCTTTTCTTATCTTTGGCATAGGAATCAGACCCAATGTTGAGGAATTTAGAGATACTCTCAAGTGCAACAAAGGGATCTTGACAAACACTTTTATGCAGAGTGAAGATGAGAACATATATGCCATCGGTGAGTGTGCGGAGGTAACAAAATTTGCTTTTATAGCAGGACATGTAGAGGCGTGTACGCAGCAGGCAAAAAGTGCTATTTCTCATATTTTACAAAGAGAACTTCAAGAGTTTGAACCAAAAACAACCATAGACATGTTAAAAGTCGGCGAGTTTACATTGGTGGATGTTATGTCGCCTGATTTTGATAAAGAGTATAACAAAGTCATAATTAGCAAAGAGAACTCTATGGATGAGTATTTTTTAAAAAATGACAGAGTTTTAAGATACATCGGAATCAACTCAACCGTTGATGTCTGCTATGTTCAAAATCTTATAGAGAGTGCAAAAGAGATAGAGATAGATGAACTCTATAAAGCTGCTAAAACTGAGGGCAGGGGGAAGCTGGTTTGCAGCTGCACGGGAACTTACTATAATGATTTGGTTGACATAGTCACACAAAACGCCGTAAACTCTTTTGCCGATTTGAAGGAGTTTTCAGAAGCTGGCAGGGTTTGCGGCAGATGCCGAGGCGAGGTTGTAAAGATCATAGAGAAGTCTCAGTGTCTTATCGACCCAAATATTGTAAAAAAGAGTCCCGAAGAGAAAGAGTTAGAAAAAAAACTGAAAGTTGCAAAAAAGAGAGTTGAAAAGTTTAACAAAGAGCATCCGCGCAATGCTCTTGATGAAGAGAACCTTGAAGCCGCCATGCAGAGTATGGATATCACAAAAGATGAGGTTAACAGATGGATCAGCATGGTTACCGCAGATATGCAGCTGCATCCAAAGTTTGAAGAGGTGGTCGCAAAAGGGGTAAAGAGCCTAAATAAAATCCCGATTGTTTGGCTTGAGCTCTCAGATTGCAGCGGCAACTCAGAAGCCTTTATTAAGTCGGCAAATCCCGCTATAGAAGATCTTATATTTGAGTATATCTCACTTGACTATCATGAGCTCTTGATGAGTGCGAGCGGAGATGAGAGCGAGAGTCTTTTGGATGATATCATTAAAAATCAAAAGGGCGAGTATATACTTATAGTCGAAGGTGCGGTTCCGCTCGGACTTGATGGAAAGTACCTAAGAATCGGCTCAAAGGGCGAGACGGGCATAGAGCTTTTGAAGCGGTGTGCAAAGGATGCCGCACTTGTTATCGCCGTGGGAAGCTGCGCGTTTGACGGAGGCGTTGTAGCTGCCGCTCCAAACCCGACAGATGCGGTAGGAGTTGCAGAGGCGCTAAATAGAGAAGATGTTGTTAATATCTCCGGGTGTCCGACAAACCCCGTTAATATTGTCGGTACGCTTCTTTACTACATTATGTTTGAAGAGATGCCGCCTTTAGATAAGTTCAACCGACCTCTTTGGGCGTATGAGGGAAGAGTTCATGACAACTGCGAGCGGCGAGGACACTATGAGCTTGGAGAATTTGTTGAGGAGTGGGGAGATGAGGGTGCAAAAAAAGGGTGGTGTCTTTTTAAGATGGGCTGTAAAGGTCCTTATGCTTTTGTAAACTGTCCGACCATGAAGTTCAACCAAGGCGCGAGCTGGCCAGTTCAAGCGGGGCATGGATGCATGGGATGCACAGAGAGAGGCTTTTTTGACAAGTTTGCAAACGAAAGAGTATATAAGGAAGAAGAGAATGAAAAAGATAGTCATTGATCCCGTTACAAGGATAGAGGGGCATTTGCGCGTTGAGGTTGAGGTTGATGAAGAGGGCGTGGTTCAAGAGGCGTATGCAAGCGGGCAACTCTTTCGCGGTATAGAGACTATACTCAAAGGCAGAGACCCAAGAGATGCAGGACTTTTAGCGGGGAGAATCTGCGGAGTCTGTACAAACTCTCACTTTCGCGCGGCCGTGAGTGCCGTCGAAGATGCTTACTCTATTGTGCCGCCCGATAATGCACGGGTTGTTAGAGATTTGATGACGATGGCGCTCTTTATACAAGACCATGTCGTGCACTTTTACCATCTGCACTCTTTGGATTTTATCGATGTAACCGCTGCGCTTGAAGCCGATGCCTCTCTTGCTTCAGAGGAGGCGAAAAAGTACTCTCAAAATCCCTATAGAAACTCGGTCGCGCACTACACGGAGGTGCTACAGAAACTGCGAAATTTTGTAAAAGCGGGAAGACTCGGTCCTTTTGCAAACGGCTACTGGGGGCATAGCGCTTATAAACTAACACCGGAGCAAAACCTTATCATTCTCTCGCACTACTTAGAAGCGCTTAGATTTCAGACAGAGATAAGTAAAGCCGTAGCAATATTTGGCGGTAAAACGCCACATCCTCAAAGCATTGTCGTAGGCGGGGTTACAAGTGTAGCCGATATGCTCAATCCGCAAAGAGTTAACGACTACATCTTTGTTATCAAAGAGGCAAAAGAGTTTGTGGATCGCGCTTACATGAGCGATATGAAGCTGCTTGCGACGGCTTACAGAGATGAGATAAAAGAGGGTTTGGGCAGAGCAAAAGGTAATTTTTTATCCGTGGGCGGCTATGTGTTTGATGAAAAACAAAAGCTCTTTAGCGGCGGCGTGATTTATGGATATGACTTCTCAAAAGTAGAGGAGTTTGACGAGAGCAGAATCAGCGAAGAGGTTGATAGAGCATGGTACGATGAAAAGGGCGAAGTCTGTTATACCGACTTAAACGATGACGGTACGCTTAAAACCGCAAAAAGTGATGACAAATACACATGGATCAAGGCTCCCAGATACGGTGGAGAGGTAATGGAGAGCGGACCGCTTGCAAGAGTGCTTGTAAGCTATCTAAGCGGCAACGAGCTTATAAAACCTTTTGTAGATGAGTTTTTAGATGGTACGAATCTTGAGCTTATAGACCTTACGACAACCATCGGAAGAAATGCCGCGAGGGCGATAGAGAGTGTTTATATCTGCGAATATATCTTTAAGCTTGTCTCACGCCTTGTGCAAAACATCAAATACTACAACACCGATACATGGGCGAAATATGATTTTGAAAAGCTTCCAAAAGAGGCAAAAGGGAGAGCCTTTCTTGAAGTCCCGCGCGGTGTTTTGTCCCATTTTGTAAGCATAAAAGAGCAAAAGATACAAAACTACTCCGTCATAGCTCCGACCACATGGAACGCCTCGCCAAAAGATAGAGAGGGCAAAAGAGGAGCGTATGAAGAGGCGCTTATCGGCATCAAGATAGAAGATGCTACAAAACCGCTTGAAGTCCTCAGAGTCATCCACTCCTTTGACCCCTGCCTTGCATGTGCGGTGCATGTCATAGACACAAAAGGCAAAGAGCTGAGTCGCTACAAGATAAGAACTTTATGAAAAAAATTGCAGTTATAGGTGTCGGAAACATTCTTTTTTGCGATGATGAAGCGGGTATAATTTACGAGATTCTCTTCAAAGTGCTAATTGAACTTAGCGAAGTAGTGCAGAACAGATTGTTAAAAAAAAGACCCTTGATTTTGATGTTATAGTAAATAAGCTAATAAACTTTAACCGGTAAGAGTATAATTTTATTCAAGATCCTGTCATAAACAAAAAAAGTTATTGTTCATTTTTAATAAGTGAAAATTAAGTAGAAGATAATATCTTTTGATGTACAATCAACCAATGGCGCTGAAACACAGAGTCATTTTACAAAATAAATTGTAAGGAATGTGTTATGAATATTTATTTTGTTACAGCGAGATCTTTTGCTGTTGTTGCTCTTGCTATTTTGTTATATGGTTTTATTGTTCCATCTGTTGGTTTTCATGGAACATTAGAGCGCATACAAGATGACAAAGTTGAAAATATACCCTCATATGTTTATCCTCTTTGGAACTATTATCAAAAAGGTAGATATTTTGGTGTAAATAGTCCAGAAGAATCAAAATATAATCTAAAAAAAATGATTGAATTTTCTGAGGAGATTGGTGTTCCTTCTATGCCTGTATGGAATTTTTCATTAGAAGCACCAAACTATCCAAAAGAGGCTTTTCCGCAGGGACTTCCAGTATTTATCCATTTTGACGGACTTAGCGGTGAAGTTCATGAGATGAATACAATCAATCATTATGTAGGTATGCCTCCTATGGAGAGCGGCGGACCGTATGAGAGGGCTCTTACTCCTTATGCGCTTATTATACTTGCTCTGTTATTTGTTTTTTTTATTCTTTACAACAATAAATGGATAGATAGGTTGATGTTTATTCCTATGGTTCTGCCTTTTATTTTTGTCGGTTTTTATGCTTACTGGCTTTACTGGTTTGGACATAATCTTCATAGAGGAGCTATTACGATAGACCCTTTTATGCCTGTTTTACTAGGAGATGGCAAAGTAGCACAATTTACTACGCACGCATATCCAACTGTCGGTTTTTGGGCACTTGTGGCTATTAGTATATTTTCTTTCTTTGCATGGTGGCTGAAAAAAAGAGGACTCAAAGAACATCCGATAAACAGAGTAACGCCTCTGCATCATTTCTTAATGTTAGTTTCTTTATTGATAGGTGTGGCAGGAATTGCTTATTTGATTAAAACAGATATAGAAGTAAATAAATTGGAAAAACTTGACAAACTTGTCTATTCACCTAGAGTAGAAACCCCGATAAAAACAGAGATGTCTGAGCCTTCTGAAATAGAGAAAGAAGAGATGCAAGAAGAGAGAGATGAGCAAAGAAAAGAGCAGGAGTTACAGATAAAAGCTCTAGAAGAGAGAGCCGGATCTCTTGGAAGATTCAAAGTCACTAAAATGTATAAAAGCAATTGTGCTCCATGTCACGGGGCAAGCGGAGAAGGTAACTTCGGATCAAAACTTATCGGATTAAGCGAAGAGTATATACTGAAAAAATTACTTGAGTATAAAACAAATGAAGAAGCTATACATGTTGAAACAATAAAAAACCTATCAGAAGAGGATATCAAACAGTTAACTGAAGAGATTTCTCAATTTAAAGATCAATAAAAAAAACAGGGAGATAATGATGATAAAAAAATATTTACACATTATGTGTTATGTGACGCTCGGGTTTTTATTTGTAACACAAACTGTTTTGGCTGAGTCTCAATTTCAAGAAATAATGAAAAAACGCGGACTAACTGAAGAGGATGCTATTGCTGCACTAAAAGTTTATAATCCTAGCGGAAAACATGATGAATATTATGTTTTTGTGGGCGGTGGTCAGTCAGGGCAAGTTTTGGTTTATGGAGTTCCATCTATGAGACCATTAAAATATATTGGAGTATTTACTCCTGAGCCTTGGCAGGGATACGGCTTTGATACAGATTCAAAAGAAGTTTTGAGACAGGGAAATGTTAGAGGAAGAGAGATTAACTGGGGAGATACACATCATCCTGCGCTCTCAGAAACAGATGGAAAGTATGATGGTGAGTA
This sequence comes from Sulfurimonas xiamenensis, assembly GCF_009258045.1. Taxonomy (NCBI): domain Bacteria; kingdom Pseudomonadati; phylum Campylobacterota; class Epsilonproteobacteria; order Campylobacterales; family Sulfurimonadaceae; genus Sulfurimonas; species Sulfurimonas xiamenensis. The sequence goes on along the minus strand of NZ_CP041166.1, from coordinate 1,177,548 downwards.
TCTTTTTATCAATGATAAAGCAAATACCAGAATTGCAGTAATTGACTTAAAATATTTTGAAACTTCTCAAATTGTAGTTAATCCTATCTTTAAATCAACTCACGGAGGAGCGTTTGTTACTCCAAATACGGAGTATGTTCTTGATACATGTCAATATGCAGCACCTTTGACAAATGATTATTATCCTATAGAAGCATATCAGGATGTTTATAGAGGAGGGGTGACATTTTGGAAGTTTGACAGACAAAAAGGAAAGATTCAACAAAAAGAGTCATTTAGTTTAGAGTTTCCGCCATATATGCAGGATTTAACTGATCTGGGTAAAGGTGTCTCTGAAGGTTGGGCATTTACAAATTCTATTAACTCAGAACTATACACTGGAGGCATTGAAAAGGGTCTTCCTCCTTTTGAAGCTGGTTGCAGTCGTAATGATACGGATTTTTTACATATTTATAATTGGAAAAAATTAGCACAACTTGCAAAGGATGATAAAAATATTAAAATAATTAATGGACATAGAGTTATCCCTATTGATGTGGCTGTAAAAAATAGTGTTCTTTTTTTAGTTCCTGAAAATAAATCTCCTCATGGTGTAGATGTAAGTCCGGATGGTCGGCATATTATTGTTTCTGGCAAACTTGACACGCATGCATCTGTTTATGATTTTAACAAGATTATGAAACTGATTCAAAATAGAGATTTTGAAGGAAAAGATTCTTATGGAATACCGATATTAGATATGAAAAAATCACTCTATGGACAAGTTGAAGTTGGTTTAGGTCATTTGCATAACACTTTTGGCAAGGAAGATGGCACAATTTATAGTTCTATGTATGTTGATTCACAGGTTGTAAAATGGAACTATAAAGAACTTAAAGTTATAGATAAGATTGGTATTCATTATAATGTTGGACACCTTGAGGCAATGGAGGGTAAATCCGCAGATCCACAGGGAGAGTATCTTATTGCTATTAATAAGCTTGCAATCGATAGATTTTTGCCGGTTGGGCCTTTGCATCCGCAGAATAATCAGCTTATAGATATTGGCGGAAAAAAGATGAAACTTCTTTTGGATATGCCTATACCGCTTGGAGAACCGCATCAAGGTGCATCAATTAGAGCAAGTAAAATTCGTCCGGAAGTTCGATTTATAATGGGAACCAATTCTAGAACAGGCAAGCCTCATGTTGGAAAAACTCTTGCCGGTCAAGAAAAAATTGAGAGAAAGGGAAATCATGTTTCCATTTATGCAACAGTAGTACGATCTCATATTAATCCGGAGCGAGTTACAGTAAACAAAGGTGACCATGTTACGATGTATATAACCAATGTTGAGCGTGCTCAGGATGAAACTCATGGCTTTACAATAGATCACTATAATGTGCATACTTCACTTGAGCCGGGAGAGACGACTCAAATCGATTTTATTGCAGATATTGAGGGTGTTTTTCCTTACTATTGTACAGAATTTTGTTCCGCATTACATATAGAAATGATGGGTTATCTTTTAGTTAAAGATCCAAATAAAAATTATGAGTGGATTCAAAAAACGAAAATGCAAAGCTTGTCTCCTGAAGAACTACAGATGGAATATAAGAAAATTAGAGCTAGTAATAAAGCGACTGATGAAGTTATCCAATCTCTATTTTTCTTTTTAGAGGAAAAAAATTATACTAAATATACAACGGTAAAAAATTTAGTCGATGATGCGAAAGATCAATATGCCAAGATTGATTTAGAGAGAGAAAAGTCAGCAAAAGCATATCAGAAAAATGATATAAATAATGCTATATTATTTGAAAATATGATATGGCAGTATATGATTAAAACTGCTGATTCTGCAATAAGAGCTAAAGATCTTCTTATAAATAACATAGCTACACCAAAATCTGAAAGTGCTAAAAAAGGTGAAATAGCATTTCGTGAAGGAGGCTGTTCTGGATGTCATGTTATCGGTAAAATCAGTTCCGGTCCAGATCTGATAGGTGTTCTTAAGCGACATAGAAATGCTGAACAATGGGTTGCAGAGTATGTTAAAAACCCTCAAAGTAAGTTTAACGAACCTTTTATGAAGAAAATGATTGAATTTTTTAATCTTAAAATGCCAAATCAAAATATGAGTGATGAAGAGATTAAAAATATCGTAGAATATTTTAAATGGATAGATGAGAATGCAGATCTATTTTGATGTATAGAAAAATTTAAAACAATAGAAAGGGTTTTTAAACAGAACATTATGAAAAAACTCTACATTATAAGACATGCAAAATCAAGCTCGAAAGATGCAGCACTTGATGATTTTAATAGACCTTTAAATAAAAGGGGCAAGCAAAATGCTCCATTTATGGGAAGCAGACTTAGAGCAAAAGGGGTGAAGCCTGATATTATCCTCTCAAGTCCTGCTAAAAGAGCAAAAAGTACAGCAAAAATGATTGCTAAAGAGATAAGTTATAATAAAAAAATATTATTTGATTCAAATATTTATGAAGCAAGTGCTGATGATCTTCGTAAAATTATAACAAAAGTGGACAATAGATATAAAACTCTCTTTTTGGTAGGACATAATCCTTCTCTTAACGAACTGGCAAAATATTTTTTAGATTTTGATGCAAATATTCCTACATGCGGAATCGTTGAGATTGCGTTTGCATGTAAAAGATGGACAGATATAGATCCAAATAATGCAAAATTTTTATCATTTGATTATCCAAAAAAAGTGATGTCTGATTTCATATAATATTTTAAAATAAAAGTTAGCACTAAAAACTCTAAAATGATGGTGAAATAATGAAGAATGAGCAAATAACCAAAAAACTTAAAGAGTTTAAAAAACTTATAAAGCATTTTATAAAAAATTCACTTGATAGTACTGATGATATTCATGCTCTTCGGATAAAGTGTAGAGAACTCTTCTCTTTGTTAAACGATAATGATAATCTGGCTAAAGATATAAAAAAAATAATTTCTTTTAGTAACGATATTAGAGATATTGATGTTTTTTTTAACGAATATCTTAAAAATCTGCCAACAAAATATAAAAAAGAAGTAGAGCGGGAGATTTTTTTAAAAAATAATGAAAGAGAAAGAAAAAAGAAGATAAAAAAACTTTATAAATATCTAAAAATTTTAAAAGTGCCAAAGAGTGTGGCAAATAAAGAAGAAGAGCATTTTGCGCAAAATTTAGTTTTTATGGAATTTCCTGAGCTAAAAAGAAAAAAACTTCACAAGTATAGAATTTATATCAAAAAAAGACTTTATATTGAAAAAAATAGTTTTGATAGAGATGATAAAAAAATAAAGACTTTAACTAATATAAAAGATGCTTTAGGCACTATAAATGATAACTATAATGCTTTAAAGAGACTTCGTTCTTATGATATAAAATCAAAAGTATACAAAAAAATAGAGAAGTATACACAGAATCAAAATCAAAAAATATATAAAAAATTAAAAAAAAGTTTATAATTTTTTAAAGTTTGATAGAGTTGTTTTTAGATTTATAGACACTATATTTTACATCCGCGCCCGGCAATATCTTCTAAACTTGATTCTTTAAACATTTTTTGGAGTAAAATTTTAGGTTCTATCCATTCATCATGCAGAGCGCATTTACATAAACCGTTACAAAATCCTATGCCTAAAACACATTGATCATCTTTTATAGAATCGTTAAAAATATCTAAAATATCATTAACCATTATCTCTGATGTCTTTTTTTTCAGTTTATATCCACCTTCTCTTCCTCTTATGGATATTACCAGGTCAACTTTAACAAGTTCTGTCATAATTTTGGTTAAAAATTTATAAGGGATGGAAAGTGTTTCAGCTAAATCAGTTGCAGTTATGAGTTGAGAATCTTTTTTATCTGCCATATAAGCTAGAATTCTTATGGCGTATTGTGATGTTTTGCTTAGTTGCATTTGAGATTCCCTTTCTAGAATTATACTTTAGAAAGAATTATAATAATAATATCTAAAGTATTAATTAAAAAAATACAAAAATAATTAATATACTAGATAAAAAACTTATAATGCATCTTTAAAATAAAAATAAGGAAAAATTAATAATATTTTGCTAAGATTTCAATTACTACTAGCAGGTAGAATTAGAAAAAGGACTTTTAATGACTGAGCGCATAACGAAAAGTATGGCGAAGAATATTTATTACGGTGGCGGTACATTTGCACTGTTAATATTTATCGCTCTTACTTTTGACACTGTACATCAAATACCAGAGCGATCAAATCAGCAAAATATGACAGAAAATGTTGTAGCTGGAAAAAAACTTTGGGAAGACAATAATTGTGTTGGCTGTCATACACTTATAGGTGAGGGAGCATATTATGCACCAGAACTTATGAATGTATTTCAAAGAAGAGGGGCATCTGATGAAGGAGCCTTTAAGGCATATATGCAGGGTTGGATGGCATCACAGCCTTTAGATACTCCACATAGAAGAAAGATGCCGCAATTTAATTTAACAAATGAGCAGGTAGATAGCCTTTCTGATTTCTTAATTTGGACATCAAAAGTAAATGCCAACGAATGGCCACCGACAATTGAAGGATAGTAGATAACATGAAATATACATCACAAATGGTCGCAAAACCATACTTTATTTTTGCATTAATTCTTTTAGCTGGGGAAATTCTTTTTGGTTTGCTTATGGCAATACAGTATTTATATGGTGATTTTCTATTTCCATTGATACCTTTTAATGTATTGCGTATGGTTCACACAAACTTACTTATTGTACTTCTCCTATTTGGTTTTATGGGTGCTACTTACTACTTGATTCCTGAAGAGACAGAAACAGAACTTTGGAGCCCAAAGTTGGCTATTTTTACTTTTTGGGTATTTTTAGTAGCTGGTGTTGCCACAATTCTAGGTTACCTGTTTGTACCTTATGCAGAGTTGACTGAGTTAACATTTAATAATCTTTTACCTACAATGGGTAGAGAATTTTTGGAACAGCCATTACCAACTAAACTTGGTATTGTTTTAGTTGTTGTACTTTATCTTGTAAATGTTATTATGACAGTAATAAAAGGTAGAAAAACTGTTATTACTACAGTTTTACTTACAGGTTTAGTAGGTTTGGCAGTTTTCTTTTTGTTTGCATTTTATGTACCGGATAATCTTGTAATGGATAAATTTTTCTGGTGGTTTACGGTGCATTTATGGGTTGAAGCTACTTGGGAGCTTATTCTTGGTGCAATTTTAGCGTTTGTACTTATTAAAGTTACCGGTGTTGATAGAGAACATATCGACAAATGGCTTTATTTAATTATTGCTATGACTATGGTATCAGGTATTTTAGGAACTGGACATCACTTCTTTTATATGGGTGCTCCTGAGTATTGGTTATGGGTTGGATCTATAGCATCTGCTGTTGAACCTTTACCTTTTTTCTTAATGATTCTTTTTGCATTTACTATGGCAAGAGATAGAAAAATTCAGCATGACAATGAAATTGCTCTTACATGGGCAAAAGGTACTGCTGTAATGGGCTTCCTTGGAGCTGGAGTTTGGGGATTTTTCCATACATTGGCACCTGTAAATATGTTTACACACGGTACTCAGCTTACTGCTGCTCATGGGCACCTATCATTTTACGGAGCATATATTATGATTATATTTACTGTGATATCTTATGCTATGCCTATTTTAAGAGGTCGTCCTCACGGTAATTCTAAAGAAGCACAAAAAGTAGAATTAACTTCTTTTTGGATGATGAATATCGGTATGATGGGTCTTACATTGGCTCTAAGTGCTGCTGGAATTATTCAAATAATGGATCAAAGAGTTGGAACTGATCTTATTGGATTTATGGAATCACAAGAGTCTATAGCTGGTATCTATATGATTCGTGCCGGATTTGGCGCTCTTGTTTTTGCAGGTTTGATTACTTATTTTTATAGTTTTTTTGTCAAAAAAGAAGCGTAATAGTGTTAAAGATAGAGAAAAATGCTTCACTATTATCTTGAATTTGAAGAGAGTATTGGTAAAGTTTGGGATAAATATCTCAATAAAAAAGTATACAAATTTCATGAAAATGAAAGAGTCTATTTTGCTGATATCTCAAAATCATTAAAAATTTTTCATCACCTTATGGGTGGTGAAAAAGGTAAAGATTTACAAATTACGGATAAAAGATATCTTAATACATCAAGAACTTTTTTACAAAAAATAGCATTCTTGGGTAAGGAGTTTCATCTTGCATGGCAGGATGAAGACTCTATCTATCTACCGGCGTCATCTGCTTATTTTCCTACAAAAGAACTTAATGAAATGCTTTATTATTGGCTTATTGCTATGGCAACTAGAGTTAATAATATTACAGATGAAAATATAATCGATAAAAATCATGCTACAGAGCTTTACCTTATCAATAAATATGATGGTTTTAAACAATTCTACAATATTGCCAGTGAATATTTGATTGATAAATATGAACAATTGTCATTTATTAAATCTTTAGATAATCAAACAGATAAAGATTTAGTAAATGATTATCCAAACCCTATGTGGATATACCCATCGCCTCTAACTATCAATAAAACTAAAAAAACAGATGATGAAGAGCAAGATCCTACAAGAGAAGAGAGTCAAGATAAAACAGATACTCTTAACATGAAAAAGCAGGCTAATCAAACAGACGACAAGCATGAAACAGATGGCTTTTTGGCTTTTTTACCAGAATCTTTAATGAGTATTTTTGAACAGGTCAATGTAGATAGATGTGAAGATGATACTTTTGATGAAGATGCACTCTATCATGCCGAGGACTTAGATGAGATAACTATAGGACAAAAGCAGGCAAATTTATCATCACGAATAAAAATGGACTTGGAATTAAAGCCTGATACTACCGTTAAATATCCACTGGGGAAAGGTCACTTTATTGATGAGTGGGATTATCTAAAAGGTGAATATTTGATAAATTTTGTTCGTATTTTACCTCAAGTACCAATGAATGTAATACCTATAGAGTTGCCAGAACGACTAAAAAAAACCGTACGAAAAATTCAGCAAGAGTTAGATCTGCTCGAACTTGATCGTGTTAAAAATGACAATCTTCCTTATGGTGATGAGATAAATATTGATACTTGGATTGAATATTGCGGGCATCAAAATAAATCTATGCATCATCAAAAATTTTACACAACTTTTGAGAAAAAAACAAGAGATATGGCTACGCTTATATTAGCAGATGTTTCACTCTCTACAGAGGGCGGCATTACACAAGAAGTACGAATAATTGATGTAATTAAAGACTCTCTTACGGTATTTAGTGAAGCTTTGGAAAAACTTCAAGATAAATTTGCCATATACACTTTCTCATCACTGCAAAATAAAAAAGTCTATTTTAGCATTATAAAAAATTTTAAAGACAAATACAATGATTTGATTCGTGGAAGAATTGATACTATAAAACCAGAGTATTATACAAGGATGGGTGCAGCTATAAGAGAATCGGCAAAGATTTTAGATAAGCAGCAAAGTGTCAATAAACTGCTGTTAATCATAAGTGACGGTAAACCGAATGATGAAGATAGATATGATGGAAGATATGGCATAGAAGATACAAAAAAAGCTCTTGAAGAGGTTAAGAAAAAAGGTATTACGCCTTTTTGTATTACAGTAGATCTTGATGCAAAAGAGTATTTGGGGTATCTGTTTGGAAGAAACGGTTATGCGGTTGTAAGAGATGGACAGAAATTGCCAAAAGTGTTAACTGAAGTTTATATAAATCTAACGAAATAAAAAAAGGAAAAAAATGTCAAAAAACTACTATTTACCTCAATCAAATGAAGTAGAGCTTTTTAAAACTGCTGCGCAGATGAATCTGCCTGTTTTAATCAAAGGACCGACAGGGTGTGGAAAAACAAGGTTTATAGAATCTATGGGCGAAGAGCTTGGACGAGATGTTTATACGGTTGTTTGCCATGATGATTTGAGTGCTGCAGACCTGATTGGCCGCCATCTTATAGATGAAAACGGTACATATTGGCAAGACGGTCCTTTGACTAAAGCGGTAAGAAATGGCGGTATATGCTATCTTGATGAGATAATCGAAGCTAGAAAAGATACTACAGTGGTACTTCACTCTCTAGCGGATTATCGTAGAGTTTTGTCGATAGACAGAACAGGTGAAACCATAGAAGCTCATCCTGATTTTATGCTTGTAGTATCTTATAATCCAGGTTATCAAAATGTTTTAAAAGGGATGAAGCCAAGTACAAAACAGAGATTTATTTCTCTTAGTTTTGATTATCCAAAATCAGAAATTGAAAAAGAGATTATCAAAAAAGAGAGTGGAGTTGATGAAGATATAGCACAAAAACTTGTAGATATCGCTAAAGAAGTGAGACAACTCACTGATGTTGATATTCAAGAAGCAGTTTCAACAAGACTGCTTATTTATGCAGGGAAGTTGATTACAAAAGATTTTGATCCATATCAGGCATGTATGCACTCTATAGTTGAATCACTCAGTGATGAAGATGAAGTTTTAAAAGTTCTTGAAAAACTTGTATCTTTATATTTCCCAAGGAGTTCAAATGTTAAAAAATAGTGCTTTGAAAGAGCCTCATCCTCCTGGGGATTTTGCAATTTGGATCATTATTTATGTTGAATTAATTACATTTGGACTATTGTTTATAGGTTATGCTGTTTCAAGAAGAGCAGATATAGAGCTTTTTAGTCAGTCTCAGCTTGTAGTTAGCCAAACATCAGGTTTTATCAATACTTTTCTTTTAATTACAAGCAGTTACTTTGTTGTAAAGGCTGTTTATGCTATTAAAAATATGACAAGAGATAGCTTGCAAAAGTCAAGTAGTGCAGCATCAAAATGGCTTTTGTCTGCAATGATGCTCGGAGTTGCTTTTTTATTTATAAAAATATTAGAATTTTCTCATATATTTGGAGAAGGAATTACGCTTAGTACCAATAAATTTTTTATGTTTTACATATTTTTAACTGTTTTTCATTTTATGCATGTTCTTTTGGGTTTAATAATCCTGTTTAATCTTCATAAAAAAACAAAAGCACAAGGGTACACTCCGGATGATTGCAGCGGGATGGAAACGGGTGCATCTTACTGGCATATGGTAGATTTGTTGTGGATTGTGCTTTTCCCATTAGTTTATATATTATGATACAAGGTAAAAAATGAAAAAAATTCTAGAATTTGTATGGATAGTTTTGGTTATTCTCACAATCTTTGCTTTTGTGCTTGGACATTTAAAATTTATACCGACTTATCTTGTCGCGATTTTACTTATAAGTACATTTATAAAAGGACAACTGGTTATTGACCACTTTATGGGTTTGAAAAATGTTCAACTAAAATATAGACTTATACCAACTATATGGCTGGCTGTTGTTATATCGCTGATTGCACTCTTAATCTAATAGGAGATATTGGCAGAGGTCAAGCAATAGCTGTTGCTTTAAAGTTCAAAACTCTTTGACATAAATTTTTTTATATCTTCTGTTTTTAGTTCATAATTAACAAAGAGTTCATTTGCCAAAAGACCTTGACCTAAAAGCATATCTGCACCGTCTTTGTAAGTTATATTTTTGTTTTTTGCCAGTTTTAAAAAAGGTGTCATCTTTCCATAGATTGCGTCTGCTGCGTAAAATGTACTGTTTAGTATTTTTTCGATCATCTCTTTTGGAGCAGGTAGTTCTTCATCTTTAAGCCCGGCACTTGTAGTGTTTACAACTAAATCATATTTACTTATTTTAAAGTCACTCCATGAATAACAGCTGCAATTTAACTCTTTAAAGTATTGTAGTCTTGAATTGCTTCTGTTTAAAACAGTTACTTTTATATTCTCTTGTATAAATCTGGAAGTTAATGCTTTTGCCGTTCCGCCTGCTCCAAGAACTAAAATATTTTTAATATTTTTAAACTCTTTTATAGCAAATAAAAAACCGTCTGCATCGGTATTGTATCCGATTAATCTGCCATTTTCATTGATAAGGGTATTTACAACACCTATTTTTTCGGCAAAGCCTCTTACTTCATCGCAAGCCTCATACGCCGCCTCTTTATGTGGAACGGTAATATTTGCTCCGCTAAGACCTAGAGAGAAAAAAGTCTCTTTTAGTTTTGAGCCATCATTTAGATGGACTCTAGTGTAACATGCATTGTAGTTTAGATGTTTAAATACGCTATTGTGCATAAGCGGAGAGCGGGAGTGCGCAACAGGGTCGCCAAAGACGGCAAAGAGTTTCATTAGTCCAAATCTTCCAGTGAAGCGACAAGAGCACCAAGTTTATTTTTAACTTCGAGATACTCCAGCTCATTTATGCTATCAGCAACAACACCGGCTCCGGCCTGAAGAATCACTTTGTCTTTTTTAACCATAGCAGTTCTGATAGTTATGGCGTTATCCATATTGCCGTCAAATCCAAAATAACCAACACTTCCACTGTAAAAGCCTCTTTTTAATCCTTCAAATTCAGCAATAAGCTCCATTGCTCTTATCTTTGGTGCACCTGTCATAGTTCCTGCCGTAAAAGTTGCCATAAACAGATCAAACATATCTTTGTTTTCATCAAGCTCACCAGTGACATCAGAAACTATATGCATAACATGTGAAAAACGCTCTATATGCATCATATCTTCAACTTTAACACTTCCGGTTTTTGCAACTCTGCTCACATCATTTCTGCCTAAATCTATAAGCATAAGATGTTCAGAGAGCTCTTTTGGATCAGCTAAAAGTTCTTCTTCAAGCTCCTTATCTCTCTCTTTTGTATTGCCTCTTTTACGAGTTCCTGCAATTGGGCGAAGCAGAATTTTTCCATTTTGAAGTCTTACCATGACTTCAGGAGAACTCCCAACAATATTAAAATCTTCATACTCCATTAAAAACATATAGGGAGATGGATTTTTGGTTCTTAATATTCTGTAAAAACTAAAAGGATCAACTTTTATCTTTCTAGTAAAACGGTTTGTTATTAGAATTTGGAAAACATCTCCACTTTTTATCATCTTTTTTGAGTTATCAACCATTTTAAAAAACTGCTCTTTTGAGAATGCAAAAGTGCCTTTGTCATTCCCGCTGTTTTTTTTCATATGAATATATGTATATGTGCCTTTTAGCTCGTTTTCAATCATTTCAAACTTATCACTCATCTCTTTTAATGTGCTAATAAGAGTTAATTGGTGATCTTTGTGAGAGTAAACCAAGATTATTTTTGGAAGTATCAAATCTAAATCGGGGGCATTGATTTCATCTTTTAAGTTATCCATAACAGAATGAAGTTTTGGTTCAAATACTTTCACCATGTCATAGCCGATATAACCTATAAAACCATCTACATACCCAACTTTTAGTTTAGTTGTTGCTTCTTTGTATATTGATGTGTCTATATTTTTGTAATAATTTTTTAAAAATATAAAAGGAGATTCATCTTTTATATGCTTAATGCCGTTTGCATCTGTATATATTGTCTGATTATCTATATATTGAATTCTCTCTCTTGCGCCGATGCAGACAAAGCTATAATTTCCACTGCTTTGTCCTGCGCTCTCTAAAAGATATGAGATTTCATTTTTAAAGATTGATTTTAGCTTTGCATATACTGCAATAGGAGCTAGTTGATCCTGTATAAATTGTTTAGAATAAATCAAATAAGTACCTTGGTATAGTTATATTTTAATTAAAAAAGCACCTGCTTCAATAGATTTTTTAATAGGAGCCAGAGCTTCTCTTGCTTCTGCTTCACTGTTAAATGGACCTACTAAAACTTTGTTAAATGTTCTAGAATCAATAGTTACTTTGTGAAATTTATATTTGTATCCCAATTTTAAAATTGAATCTAAAAATTTTTTATTAGGTTCGTATTTTGCAAAAGAGCCAACTTGAATATAGTAAGCATTTGATAAATTTGTACTCTCTGCCTGAGGCTGTATAGCTACACTTTCAACTACTTCTTCTTTTGTTTGTACTTTTTTTGTTTCATCTGTGTTTGCTTTAACACTCTCTTGTGTCGCTGCTTGAGTCTCTTCTATTATATTTTCTTCTTTGAGTTTTTGTGCAATTGCATCTAAAGAAACACTCTCTTCATCTTCTTTATCCTCTTTTACAACATCAACTTTTTCAAAAAAGGAGTCATCAACTTGTGTTGAAGTTTGCTCCTGCGTCTCAGGAGGAAGAGCTGCTTGAGGTAGATTGTCAGTGCCGCTTGATGTAAGAGTATTCATCAGCATTACAACAACAATTAAAATAATACCTAACGCAGCAACAGCTAATAAAATTTTTTTATTTCCTGTAGATGAGTTACCTTTGTTTAAGATAATATCATTTAACTCATTTTTTTCATCCATAACTTCCCCCTCCTTTATTATCTAATTTATAATGATACCCAAAACTTGTTTATATTGGATATATTTAAATAAAGCCATACACGATTGACAAAAAAGTATCAATTTTATCTTTTATTAAGCAACGATCCTAGTAAGTCGGTTGATTATAAACTACAAAATTTTGAGCTAATGTTTTTAACTCTTTTTTAATATTTTCTTGAAGCTCAGTATTGTTAATATCATCAAGAACATCTGCGATTTTATTTGCAATAAATTCAAACTCTTTCTCTTTCATTCCTCTTGAAGTTAGAGCAGGTGAACCTATGCGGATACCTGAAGTTACAAAAGGGCTTCTTGTCTCACCCGGAACAGTATTTTTGTTTACTGTAATACCCGCATTTCCAAGAGCGATATCAGCATCTTTACCAGAGAAATCACGATTTATAAAAGAGAGCAGTACAAGATGATTATCAGTTCCACCGCTTACAAGCTCATATCCTCTTTTTATAAGAACTTCACCTAAAATTTTTGCGTTTGCTTTGACCTGCGCAGCATACTCTTTCCACTCTGGAGAGAGGTTATATTTAAATCCAACCGCTTTAGCAGCGATTACATGTACAAGCGGTCCGCCTTGAATACCCGGAAAGATTGCAGAGTTAACTTTTTTAGCTATTTCTTCATCATTTGTCATAATCATACCGCCTCTTGGTCCGGCAAGAGTTTTATGTGTAGTAGTTGTTACAACATGTGCATGAGGGAACGGGCTAGGGTGTTCACCCGCTGCAACAAGACCTGCAACATGGGCAATATCTGCAAATAAAATAGCTCCAACAGCATCAGCAATTTCACGAAATTTTGCAAAATCTATCTCTCTTGCATAAGCAGATGCGCCGCAAACAATGATTTTTGGCTGTACTGTTTTTGCTATTTCCATAATTTTATCATAATTCATACGGCCGTCAAGCTCTACGCCATATGTAAAAGAGTGGTAGTTTTTACCCGAAAAACTTGGTTTGCTTCCGTGTGTTAAATGTCCGCCATGGCTTAAATCCATACCTAGAAGTTTATCACCCGCATTTAAAAGTGCTGCATAAACGGCTGCATTTGCCTGGCTTCCGGAGTGCGGTTGAACATTTGCATAGCTACATCCAAAGAGTTTGCATGCTCTGTCAATTGCTAACTGCTCAACGCCATCTGCATATTCACAACCGCCATAGTAACGCTTACCCGGATAACCCTCTGCATATTTATTTGTAAATACGCTTCCCATAGTTTCCATAACGGCAGGAAGTGTAAAGTTTTCAGATGCAATCATCTCTAAATGATTTGTTTGTCTCTCTAGCTCTTTTTCACATAGATCAAATATCTCTTTATCATACTCTTTTAAAAAACTCATTTTTGTTTATTCCTCTTCATTTTGATTTTTTTCTTCTAAATTTATTGGTTTCATTGCAGGAAACAACAGAACATCTCTAATGGAGTGTTCATTTGTAAGAAGCATAACAAGTCTGTCAATACCTATTCCTTGTCCGGCAGTAGGTGCCATTCCGTAACTTAGTGCCTCAACAAAGTCGATATCCATCTCATGTGCTTCATCATCTCCGCTCTCTTTTGCTGCACCTTGTGCTTCAAATCTATGAAGCTGGTCTACTGGGTCGTTTAATTCACTAAAAGCATTTGCAATCTCCCGTCCTGCAATAAAGAGCTCAAACCGTTCTGTTATTTCATGGTTTTCATCGCTTCTTCTTGCAAGTGGAGAGATGGCAACAGGATACTCTGTGATAAATGTCGGGTTGATAAGTTTTGCTTCTACAAACTCGTCAAAAAGTTCTCCTTGAAGCTGACCTAAACTCATGTTTTCTTTTACATCAATATTTTTACTCTTTAAAAATGCAACTATTTTTTCTTTATCATTTACTATATCTTTAGGAACTCCTCCTATCGTGTAAAGTGATTCAATAAGAGGAACTTCACTAAATTTGCTAAAATCAATTTCTAAATCTCCATAAGGAAGCTGTGTTGGAAGATTTAGATGATCAAAAAGATATGTGAAATACTCTTTTGTGATTTCTATAAGATCTTTATATGTTTTGTACGCCCAATAAAACTCTATGGATGTGAATTCAGGATTGTGTGTTGCATCCATTCCCTCATTTCTAAAGTTTCTATTAATTTCAAATACAGCTTCAAATCCGCCGACAATAAGCCTTTTTAAATAGAGTTCAGGAGCAATTCTTAGATATCTGTCTACTCCAAGAGCATTGTGATGTGTAACAAAAGGTTTTGCATTTGCTCCGCCTGCAATAGGATGCATCATCGGAGTTTCAACTTCTAAAAAACCTTTTTCTTCAAAAAAGCGTCTAGTTAGAGAGATGACTTTTGAACGAATCTTAAATGTTTTTCTAACATCTGAATTCATAATAAGGTCAAGATATCTTTTTCTGTATCGCACCTCTTTATCTGTGATACCGTGAAATTTTTCAGGAAGAGGAGAGATGGCTTTTGTTAAAAGTTTTAGATTGTCTGCATGAAGCGAAAGCTCTCCTTGACCTGTTACGAAAGGATATCCTGTAACCTCTACAATATCACCGACTTCTATAAGTTTTTTAAAAATATCATTATAAAAGCCTTCGGGAAGATTGTCTCTGGCTACATAAATTTGAAGAGAACTGCTTTCATCTTCAATTTTGATAAAACTTGCTTTCCCCATAATTCTAAATAATTTTATGCGTCCACTAACTGTATACTCTCTATTTTCATCTCTTTTATTTTCTTTGTGAACAATATCAGAATTTACATTTAAAAATTTTTCAATAGATGTGTTTTTTCTAGACTCATTAGAATATGGGTTAATCCCCTGTTTTCTAAGAAATTCTGCTTTTTCAATTCTTTGTTGTATAAATTTGTTATTAAAAACCAATCATTTTTCCTTTATTTTTTTTTGGCACTCTTTGCAGATTCCATAAATTTGCATAGAATGGTCCTGCATATCGAAACCAAGTTCATCAGCTATTTTGCGCTGTCTCTCTTCTATTTTTTCATCTACAAACTCAATAATGCTCCCACACATTTTGCAGATAAAGTGATCATGATGATGTTTAGCGCCAAGTTCATATTTTTTTCCTTGTGCGCCAAAAGAGAGAGATGTAACCATGTCTGACTCTTCTAGAAGTGATAATGTTCTATATACAGTAGCAATTCCTGTTTTTAAATTTGGAAATTTTTCCTGTATTAGATTATGAAGTGATTCTGGTGTAAGATGTTCATCAGAGTTGTATAGAGTTTCAAGAATTACTTCTCTTTGAATTGTAAATTTTAGATTATTTTTTTTAAGCAACGCTTTAAAATCACTAAGTAACTGTTTGTACGCAACTGTTTTATCGTTAAAATCGGTTGTTATTTCAGACATGTTATTTATTCTCTTCTTCAGATAAATTTTGTTCTTCATTTTTATCTAATTTTTTCTTTGTATCTTCTAAAATTTCCAATGTAGAATTTTGTAGAGTTTCATCAATACTGTTTTGCATTATATCTGTACCCTTATCTATGGTTTTATTTATATCTTTAGAAATTTTCACAGGATCTATTTTCATAATAACGCTGCCCGTTTTGATTAATATCGGAAAAATCACACTCTTTTGCATAATAGAGTCAAGATTTGTTTTTATAGCTTTAATGTTATAAGCAGCATAAGCTATGACTGCGGCAATAAGAAAAAATTTACTTACACTAAATAAAAAACCTAAAATTTTATCAAAAATTCCAAGTCCGCTCAGTGAACTTAATTTTTTAAATATTAATCCTACTCCAATCATAAAGAGCCAGAATAGAAAAAGCGTAACTAAAAAACCTGTAAAATTAATAGCTGCGCTGTTTTCAAATTTAAAAATAGAATCACTTATAAGCTGGCCTGCTTTATCTCCAACACGAGAAGCTACAAATATACCTCCTATAATGCCTAAAAGACCGAATAACTCTTTAAAAAATCCGTTTATGATTCCTTTAAGTCCTAAGAAAAGAACAACAATTGAAACGATAATATCAAAATAACTAAATTCCATTATTTTATCACCTTAAAGATAGTGTTTTGATTACTGTTTTTGAAAGTGAACAAAGTTTTGTTGATTGTTGAAATAAATAAGTTTTCGAATTTGGTATTTTTAAGAAAATTAGCAGTTAAAGTTTTCAAGTTTATATCTTTTTGTTATATTTTTGTAATGTTTGTCTATTAAACTGTTTCAGTTTTGCTGTTTATATATTTAAATTTTTTTGGATGCTGTTAAATCCATAAAAAAATGTAGTGCATTATACATTTTTAACCATAAAAAAAAGCTTTTATGGTAATCAAAAAATTCTAATCAGTGCTATTTTAGGTATTATAAGGTAAAATAACAAAAAAATTATTGAGTTGTATTTTAAAAAAAAGGTTTTATTATGAGTATTTGGACCCCTTCTAGCTGGAGACAAAAGTCTATTATGCAACAGCCGACTTATCCAAACATGGATGAATTAAGCGATGTTTTAGCTGAATTAAAAAATTATCCGCCGCTTGTTTTTGCAGGTGAAGCACGCTCGCTTAAAAGTCAATTGGCTAATGTTGTTGAGGGGAATGCTTTTTTACTTCAAGGCGGTGATTGTGCTGAGAGTTTTAGCGAATTTCATGCAGACGGTATTCGTGATACATTTAAAGCAGTTTTGCAAATGGCAGTGGTTATGACTTATGCAGGGGGTCTTCCTGTAGTTAAGGTTGGACGCTTAGGTGGTCAGTTCGCAAAACCACGCTCTAGCGATACTGAAACTATCAATGGTGTAACGCTGGACTCTTATCGCGGTGATATTATAAATGGCGTTGATTTTACACCAGAAGCACGAACTCCAGATCCTCAAAGAATGATTAAAGCTTATAATCAATCAGCGGCAACGCTCAATTTAGTTCGCGCATTTGCTTCAGGCGGTATGGCTGATTTGCATAAAGTGCATCAATGGAATTTGGATTTTGCTCATCAAAGTGAAATAAATAAAAAATATGAAGATTTAGCTGAAGAGATTAGTAAATCTTTAAAGTTTATGGAAGCATGCGGAATTACATCTAAAACGCAGAGAACTTTGCGTGAAACTGATTTTTACACCTCTCATGAAGCACTTTTATTACCGTATGAAGAGGCATTTACAAGAAAAGATTCTATTACGGGAGATTGGTATGATACTTCCGCTCATATGTTGTGGATAGGCGATAGAACCCGTCAACTTGATGGTGCACATATAGAGTATATGAGAGGAATTCATAATCCTATAGGTGTGAAAGCGGGACCGACAATGAACCCTGAAGATTTGGTAAGACTTTGCGATATTTTAAACCCAAATAATGAGGCAGGACGCTTAAATGTTATTGTAAGAATGGGAGCGGATAAAGTTGCTGAGGGCATGCCAAAACTTATCCGTGCTGTTGAGAGAGAAGGTAAAAAAGTTCTCTGGAGTTGTGATCCGATGCATGGAAATACAATCAAATCATCAAATAACTTTAAAACGCGTCCTGTTGATGCTATTCTTAGAGAGATGAAACAGTTCTTTCAAGTTCATAAAGCTGAGGGTACATTTGCCGGTGGTGTTCATTTGGAAATGACGGGCAAAAATGTAACTGAGTGTATAGGCGGCTCATTTATTGTAACTGAAGAGGATTTATCTTCTCGTTATCACACGCACTGCGACCCTCGTTTAAATGCAAATCAAGCTTTAGAGTTGGCTTTTTTAATTGCCGATACTCTTAAAGAAGCTCAAAAATAGCTAATGCATAATGCGTTAGCTATTTATCTTTTCCTCTTTTTCTTGAATATTTAAAAGCTCTTCAACTTTTTTTTCATAGATGTTTTTAAGCTCTTCTAGCTCTTTTGCAAGTTGTGTTATGCCTATATCCTGATAACATAAAGGATCTGCCAAGCAGCTGTTTTTTTCTTCTATTTGTGCCTCAATAGACTCTATCTCTTCGGGCAGTTTTTCTAATGCAATCTTTTCTTTAAAAGTAAGTTTTAGCTCTTTTGGCTTACTCTCTTTTGTTTTAGGTTCTATTTTTTTACTCTCTTTTTCCATTTCGTCGAGTTCTTTTAGCTCTTTTTCTAGCTCTAAATACTCTGAATAGTTTTGGTAACTCTCCTCTATATGCTTGTCGTTTTTAAAAATAAAGAGTTTTTTTGCAATTTTGTCTACAAAATATCTATCGTGACTAACGATAATAACAGCTCCGCTAAAGTGAGTAAGCTGCTCTTCTAAAATATTGATAGTCGGAATATCCAGATCATTTGTCGGCTCATCCAGGATAAGAATATCGACATCTTTTGTAAAGAGCAGGGCGAGCGCTATACGATTTTTTTCTCCTCCGCTTAACACGCCTATCTTTTTATCTAAAAACTCCCGTGGAAAGAGAAAGTTTTTTAGATATCCAAATACATGCATATCACGACCGCGGACATTTACACGATCACCGCCATGCGGACAAAAAGTTTCTATAAGGTTTTTATCATCGTCGAGCATTTCGCGGTGTTGATCAAAATAGCCTATCTTGAATTCGCCTCTTTTTATAATTCCGCTTGTCGGCTTGATTCTTCCTAAAAGAACTTTTAAAAGCGTTGATTTTCCGCTTCCGTTTGGTCCGACGATAGCTATAACATCTTTTTGAAGAATTCTAGTACTGAAATTTTTTAAAAGCTTTTTATCTCCAAGTTTGATTCCAAGATTTTCCACTTCAAAGAGCATCTTTTGTCTGTTTACGCTTTTGTCGCGATTGAAATGTTTTGCTTCACGCTCTAGTTCAAGAGACATTTTTCGAATCTTAGAAGGATTCGTTTTTGCTTCTTCTCTTAGAGCCATAAGTCTCTCTTTACGACCTTCATTTCTTTTAAGTCTAGCTCTTACGCCTCTTGCAAACCACTCATTTTCTCTTTTGAGTATATCCAAAAGATTTTCATGCTGTTTTTGCAGAGTTCGCATATACTCTTCTTTTTGTGTTAAGTAGTTGCTGTATCCTCCGCTATATTCTCTTAAGGAGCAATCTTCAACTTCAACACTTTTTGTGGCTATTTTGTCTATAAAATATCTGTCATGCGAGATAAAAACAAGGGTAAATCTCTCTTTTAAAAGCAAATCTTCTAAAAATTCAACCATATATACATCAAGATGATTTGTAGGCTCATCTAGGAGTAAAATATCTGGTTTTTGAAGAAGCAGCGAAGCAAGAGCAACTCTTCTTTGTTCCCCGCCGCTTAGCATAGTAACAAGTTTATGTTCATACTGTTTAAGATCAAAATGTTGGATTATTCTCTCTATTTTATCATCTAAATTCCAAGCATTATGATGTTCAATGTAGCGGGAGAGTTTTTCATGTTCATCAATAAGAAGTCTATTCTCAAAATCATCAGCTAAAAGCAGAGAGAGTTCATTATATTTCTCTTTTGCCCTGTTTAATTCATCCAAACCCGCTTCAACAGCCTCTCTTACAGTGTCTGTCTCTTTAAAATGAGGTTTTTGCGCGAGCATTTTAACCTCTAAATTTTGTCTGATAATTCTCTCACCGGCGTCTTGTTCAAGAGTTCCGTTAATAATCTTCATAAGAGTGGATTTTCCGCTTCCGTTTTTACCGATTATTACAACTCTCTCCCCTTCATCTATATGAAAATTTATATCAGTTAAAATTTTTTGTGCTTCATAATGTTTTGATATGTTTAGTAGATCAATAAGTGCCATTTATATTTTTTATTTTTCCTGTTAGTTAGTTTTATAATAAAATGAATTATAGTATAAGTTTCATTATAGTTGGTTTTTTGCCAATAAAAAACAATATTAACCACAAAATTTACAAATTTAAAATATAATCAAATAATTGCAGTTATAAAAGGATTAATTATGGCAAAAGTAACATCATATGGGGCGGCGCAAACGGTGACGGGTTCTTGTCATTTGTTAAAAATAGGCTCTATAAATATTTTAATTGATTGTGGTATGTTTCAAGGAGATGGAGGCAGTAAGAGAAATTATGAGCCTTTTGGGTTTGAACCTTCAAAAATAAATTATCTTATTTTAACACATGCGCATCTTGATCATATCGGAAGAGTGCCAAAACTTTTCAAAGATGGATTTAGAGGAAGGATAATAGCAACAAAAGCTACTCGTGATATTGCAAAAATAATGCTTCTTGATAGTGCGGGTATATTATATGAAGAGTTTAAAACAATAAGCAAAAAAGCACGCAGACGCGGAGAAGAGGAGAGTGTAATGGAACCTCTTTACACTAAAGATGATGTAAAAGAAGTTTTTGCTAAGAAATGGTGTACGCTGAATTATTTTGAAGAGCACAAATTAAAACAACATATAAGAGTATCCTTGGGCAATGCCGGACATATTATGGGCAGCGCCTTCGTTATGATTGATTATCAAGAAGAAAATCAGCATAAGCGTGTGGTGTTTTCAGGAGATATCGGTTCTGCAGAGAGACTTATAATTGATGAACACAATAAAATTGATGAAGCAGATTCTCTTTTTATAGAGTCTACATACGGAGATCGTAAGCATAAACCTTTAGAACAGAGCGTAACTGAGTTTAAAGAGGCAGTTATTACAACGCTTAAACAAAAAGGCAATATTCTTATCCCATCTTTTGCTTTAGAAAGAACACAGGAAATATTGTGGCTGCTTCATGAAATGCATGACAACGGTGAACTGCCAAAATGCCGCGTTTTTTTAGACAGCCCGCTTGCTATAAAAGCAACAAAACTTTACAATAAGTATCCTGGCCATTTAAGTGATGAGCTTGAGTATTCCTCCGGAAATGGCAATGATCCATTTTCATTTGCTTGGCTTGAATCTACTACTACAAGAGATCAATCTATGGCAATAAATAAAGTAAAAGAGCGCTCTATAATAATTGCGGGAAGTGGTATGTGTACAGGTGGGCGTATTATGCATCATCTTAAACATAGACTTTGGAATTCAAAAAATGCAGTTATTTTTGTTGGATTTCAAGTTGAAGGAACATTGGGAAGAAGCATTGTAGATGGTCAAAAAATGGTTAAAATTTATGGAGAAGATATTGTTTCAAAAGCAAAAATCTATACAATTAACGGTTTCTCGGCTCATGCAGATCAAAGTGATCTTATTGACTGGATCAGACCTGTTAAAAATTTAAAAAATATCTACTTGATTCACGGTGAGAGTGATAAAATGGAGATTTTTGCAGATGCTATAAAAAATGAGTTGGGATATGATAGTCATATAATGAAAACAGGAGTTCCGGTAACTCTTTAACGGGCTTCATAGCATAGCTCTTTGGCGCTGTACCAATCAGCTATCTCTTTATCGCTGTAATGGTACTCTCGCTGAGAGAAAGGGATAGCACTGTTTCTCAATTTTGAACGGATGATGCCTATAATAATAAAAGTTAAAACTAATGTCAGCAAAGCTAAAAAAAAGTCATAAAGATACCATGCTGTTAAAGCTGATAAAAATATTGTATATTGTAAAAAAAGTCTCAACATAAAAGAGATCAATTTGCATTTTTTTGAGTAAAGTTTTGGTGTTGATTCTATTAATTCTATAAATTCTTCTTGCATTTTTTTTATTTTACAATAAAAACATCAACATCTGAGTGTTCTAAAATATCAAAAGCAAAAAAGCTTACATTATTTTGTACTGCATGGATTGCTATCAAGTCAAAATTAATATCAGCCATCTCTTCTTTAAAAGATTTAGGGCTTAAAGAACTTTTTTTAGCAGATGCTGAAATGTTTATATTTTTTGGTAACGCTAAAGAGTCTAAAAATGCATCTATTTTTTTTTGAGATTTTTTTTCTAGATCAGATTGATATTGAAGAAGATCTTCTTCATTAAACCCATATATGTCTATTTTATTGTCAAGAGGAGGAGAAAAAAGATTCAAAAGTTTTATATGTGAATTTGAAAAAATTTTGATAATTTCTCTTATGGCTTTTGCAGAATCATTTGATAAGTCTGTCAATACTAAAATATTTTGATATTCAAGATTATGATCACTTTTTACAACTAAAACAGGAATTTGTGCGTAATTGACTATCTCTTTTGTACTTGAACCCATAAAAAGTTCATTAAGAAAATGAGTTTCACCGCTTTTGCCCATGATAATCATATCAGCATCCAATATTTTTGCCGTGTTGTTTATCTCAACTTTTATTTTACCGCTTATACAATGATAATTCTCTTTTTTTAAGAGAGGAAAATCTTTGCTTAACTCTCTAAAAGTACTCTCTTTGATAGAATCTAAATCTATCTGTTTTAAAAATAACGGATTTTCAACTACATGAACTATATGAATATCTGCATCTTTTTTTTTAGCAAAATTAAGTGTTTTTTTTAAAACTACATAACTACTTTTTGAAAAATCAATGGGTACCAATATTATGAATTTTTTCATATTAACTCTTCATTTTAAATAATTTTTATAGCTGTTTTCATGATAATTATAACTAATTTCTATCAAAATTTTAGTTATATTAATAAATAAAATTAAATTTGTTTTTGTTTGGGTAAATAAAAAATCAGACTAAAATAACTTTAGTCTACCGGACTAAATAATATTGATTTGATTTGTAACTATTAACTTTTTTTTGTTAAAATCATGAAAATTATTTAACTTAAAGGATAAAAAAGATGGCAAAACATCAATTTCAAACAGAAGCAAATCAAATATTAAATCTTATGATACATTCACTCTACTCAAACAAAGAGATATTTATTCGTGAATTGATCTCAAATGCGTCAGATGCACTTGATAAGTTAAATATGCTTGTTTTAACAGATGATGCATACAAAGGGATTGCTTTTTCACCTCGTATCGATATTGTTGTAGATAAAGAAACAAAAACACTAACAATAAAAGACAGCGGTATCGGTATGAATGAAGAAGACCTAATGAACAACTTAGGTACAATCGCAAAATCAGGAACAAAAGCCTTTTTAGAAAATCTTACAGGGGATCAAAAAAAAGATTCTAATCTTATAGGTCAGTTTGGTGTCGGTTTTTATGCTTGTTTTATGGTTGCGCATAAAGTAGAGGTTACGACAAAAAAAGCGGGTGAAGATAAGGCATATTTGTGGACAAGCAAAGGTGATGGCGAATTTGATATAGAAGATGCTTCTATGGAGGGTCACGGTACTCAAATCGTTATGTATCTAAATGAAGATGATGAAGAGTTTTTAGATAGCTATAGAATCGAAAATATCATTAAAAAGTATTCAAATCACATTCCATTTCCTATCTTTATGGATAAAGAGAAGTATATTCCTGCAAAAAAAGATGATGAGGGCAATGAGATAGAACCATCAAAAAATGAGATAGAAAATGTTCAAATCAATCGTGCAAATGCTCTTTGGACAATCTCAAAAAGTGAGATAAAAGATGAGGAGTATAAAGATTTTTATAGCACAATTGCACACTCTTCAGAAGAGCCTCTTGCCTGGATGCATAATAAAGCAGAGGGTGCTATAGAGTATACAACACTTTTTTACATTCCATCTAAAGCGCCTATGGATCTCTACAGAGTGGATTATCAAACAGGTATCAAACTTTATATAAATCGCGTTTTTATTACAGATGATGAAAAAGAGCTTATGCCGACATATATGAGATTTCTGCGCGGTGTGATTGACTCGAAAGATCTGCCTCTTAATGTTTCAAGAGAGATTTTACAATCAAATGCTGTAATGGCAAAGATTAGAAATGCTTCAGTGAAAAAAGTGCTCTCAGAACTTGCAAAGATTGCTAAAAACGATAAAGAAAAATACAGTACATTTTTTAAAGAGTTTGGAAATGTTTTAAAAGAGGGGCTCTACAGCGATTACGGCAATCGTGAAAAAATCCTCGAACTGATGAAATTTAATACGCTTGAATCTAATGAGATGGTAATGTTTGAGGATTTTTTGAAAAATGTGGATGAAGAGAAAAAAGAGATCTACTATATTACAGGCAAAACTTCACTCTCAATGCTTAAAAATTCTCCGGCGCTTGAGAGATTTAAGTCTCGCAACATCGATGTATTAATTTTAAATGAAGAGGTTGATACCATTATTTTCCCGATGATAACGGAGTATAAAGAGTATAAATTTGTACATGTTAGTGACGCAAAATTTGAAGAGAGTGAAGAGGAGAAAAAAGCTGAAGAGGAGACATCTAAAACTTTTGAGGGATTGACTAAAGAGCTTAAAGACATTTTAGGTGATAATGTAAAATCTGTCGAAACAACTTTTGATTTAGTTGATTCCCCAGTAAAATTAAAAGAAGATAAAGAAGATCCAGCCTATATGATGGCTAAAATGATGAAACAGATGGGACAAGATACAGGAGCCCCGGCTCCGGCTCCGATCTTACAGATAAATCCAAAGCATGAGTTAATTATAAAATTAAAAGATTCTGCAGATCAAAATCTTATTCATGATGCTGCTCATGTATTGCTTGATCAAGCAAAACTTTTTGACGGAGTGGAACTTGAGGATACTGCAGATTTTATTTTAAGATTAAATAGAATTATTTCAAAAGCAATATAATCATTATGAGTGCATTTGTAGCACTCATGATTTGTTTAAATATTTTTTTATTAATGGTTAAAATAATAAAACAAAATTATGATATTTTATTGTTATGAATAATAGTTTAAAAAACATACAAGATACTCAGCTTTGCAATAATATTGATAAATTGTTAAGTGAAGGTGACTCTTTTCTTGAAAAAAATCTTTCAGATTTGAAAATATCTAGCTATTGTTACCAGATTAACGAAGCGGTTAATGAGCTCTCTTTAGAAGAGGAGATTATTAATGAACTTATTGAAGATTATGTTATACAAATTTTAAAATCAACAATATTTTTTTATAAACATATTCAAGAACTTAAAAAAAATAAACTAGAAAACAGACCTTTAAATTATATAAATATTCGAAATTTAGCCCATAAAAATTTAGGTGTTGCTAGAAACCTTCATATCAAAGATGCGGAAAAATTATTGAAATTAATAATGAATGAAAATGACTTAGAATCTTTAGAGATATATATTAAAGCTTTAGAAATAACTGCAATTAAATTAAATCCGCTATGTGCTTATGAAACACTAAATTTGATTAAAGCTAAAAATTTTTTATAATTTGTTTAATCGATCTGTAGTCATATAAATCCAAAAATCTTTATGTGTATAGCCTTTGTTTAAAAAGAATATTTGTAATACTGCAACTCTGTAAAGAGTAATTAGCATTTTTGCATATGGAATAAAAAGACTAAGACTAACAAGTAATGGTTGCTCTTTATTACCCTTGTTTCTAATCATCTCCTGCATGCCTATATTTTTACTAAGATAAACACCAAATATTATAGAAAAAACAAAATTCATCATAAGACCAAATATAATATATGCGATAAAATCTTGTTCATTTATTCCGGCAATCATAAAAATTCCTCTCTTATTTAATCCAATTATTTTAACGCAAAAAAACTTTTTTATTCATAAGTTTTTATTGTAGCTTTTGTAAAAAAAGTTCCAAACGGTACAAGAGAGGCTATAAAAAACAGTATATTTTTTTTAAATGGCCATTTTGCTTCATACCATGCTCTTACTAAAAGGATACAAAAAAGTATAAAAAGTATTCCGTGAATCATGCCTACTACTTTTACTGCCAGAGGTATATCCATAAAGTATTTCATCGGCATTGCTATAAAAACGAGTGCTAAATAGGAGTATCCTTCTATTGTATTTATCCGCCCAAATTTTACTACATTTTCATTTTTCACAGCTTGTCCTATAGAAATTTTTTATGAATTATATAATCAAAAAGTAACAATTTAGCTCTTTGTCATAATTTAAAAAAGAGCAACAAGCCTTTTTAAACATTAATATAATACAATATGCGCGAAATATGAAAGAAAAGGTATATGAATATGGATACTAACCTTGTATTAGAGGGTTTAAAATTTATGGGTGTAGGGATGGGAGCAGTATTTTTGTTTCTTGCAATCCTAATATTTTTGATAGCTATGATGTCAAAAATTATACATAGATATTTTCCCGAAGTTCAACCAAGCAATAGTAATTCAGAATCAAGTCTTCAAGATAAGCAAAAAAAAATCGTTGCAGCTATAACAGCAGCAATTAAATTTCATAGAGAAAGTTAAGGATTAGTATGGCTAAAAAATTTATAGATATAATGGACACAACTTTTAGAGATGGTTTCCAGTCAGTGTTCGGTGGTCGTGTATTGATGAATGATTTTTTTCCGGCTGTAGAAGCTGCGAAAACTGCCGGAATCAACCATTTCGAATTTGGGGGTGGTGCGAGATTTCAGTCTTTGTATTTCTATTTAAGAGAAGATGCATTTGAAATGATGGACAGATTTCGTGAGATTGTAGGACCTGATGCAAATCTTCAAACTTTAGCTCGTGGTGTTAATACTGTAATGTTGGATACTGGTTCTAAAGAATTAATAGACTTACATGCAAAAATGTTTAAAAAGCATGGTACAACAACTATTAGAAATTTTGATGCTTTAAATGATGTAGAAAATTTGAAATATTCAGCTCAAAGAATTACGCATCATGGTTTAAAGCATGAAGTAGTAGTAACTATGATGGATTTGCCTCCGGGATGTTATGGTGCGCATACTGTAGAATTTTATGAAAAAACACTTAGAGAAATATTAGATAGCGGAATACCTTATGACAGCATCTGTTTTAAAGATGCATCAGGTACTTCAAATCCACAAAAAGTTTTTGAAACTATACAAATGGCAAGACAATTAATACCTGAGGGAACACACTTAAGACTTCATACACATGAAACGGCTGGAGTGTCAGTTGCAGCGTATATGGCTGCTTTAGAGGCAGGTGTTGATGGAATAGATATGGCTGCAGCACCTGTAAGCGGCGGAACAAGTCAACCAGATATTTTAACAATGCTTCATGCTACTAAAGGTATGGATTATGATCTTGGCGGATTAGAAATCAGTAAAATTCTTACCTATGAAAAAGAGCTTCAAAACTGTTTGTCTGATTATTTTATGCCTCCTGAAGCAACAATGGTTTCTCCTATTATTCCATTCTCTCCAATGCCGGGCGGTGCGCTTACAGCGAATACTCAAATGATGCGCGATAACGGTATGTTGGATAAATTTCCGGAAGTTATTGCTGCAATGACTGAAGTTGTAGAAAAAGGGGGATATGGGACATCTGTAACTCCTGTGTCACAATTTTATTTTCAACAAGCACTTAATAATGTTATGCAAGGTCCATGGAATGCAATAGCTCCTGGATATGGAAAAATGGTGCTTGGATATTTTGGCAAAACTCCAGTTGCGCCTGATCCTGAAATTGTTAAGATAGCTTCTGAGAAGTTAGGCTTGCCGCCTACAACTGAAAAAGCTATAGATTTGGCAAATGCTGATGAAAGTAAGTCATTAAATACATGGATAAACAAATTAAAAGAAGAAAATATTGAGATAACCGAAGAAAATATTTTTATTGCAGCAGCTTGTCAAGACAAGGGTATCACCTTCTTAAAAGGAGAAGGTGAACTAAATGTTCGTAAAAAATCAAATATGAAAAAAGAAGAAGAAGGAAGTTCAAAAATGGGTAGTGGAAGTTATACAGTAGTAGTAGATGGTCAAAAATTTAGTGTTCAAGTTGCAGAGGGTGATGCAGATATTCAAGTTACAGCGGTAGATGGAGAGAGCATAGAGCCTCCAAAGCCAAAAGCTGCTCCATCATCAGGCAATAGTTTAGATATTAAAGCATTACTACCAGGAAATGTTTGGAAAATTGTTGCAAATCCGGGACAAAGTGTAAATGAAGGAGATGTTATTATGATTTTAGAATCTATGAAAATGGAGATTGATGTTGTAGCACCTAAAGGTGGTGTCGTTAAAACAATCAATGTTGCTACAAATGATAAAGTAGTAGAAGGTCAAGTCGTAGCAGTGCTAGGCTAGGATAATATAAATGAAAAAAAATGTAATAAAAATTGTCACGCTGTTTTTGCTTTTTAGTTTTAACACTGTTTTTGCTTCTACGATTTCAGCTGATACATTAGTTGATGCAACGGCTACTAAAAACGAAACTTATCATGCCAAGCCTTTTCTAGAAATGATTGATGGATTTTTAGAATCTACAGGAGTGAGTGCTCTTGTAAATCCAAATCCAAATGAATTAAGCTCTCATGGGGAGACAATGAGCGATTTTCATAAATCATGGGGTAGAATTATTATGATTTTAATAACATTTTTACTCTTTTATCTTGCAATAGCAAAAGGTTTTGAGCCTCTTCTTCTTCTTCCAATAGGTTTTGGCGGACTTTTGGCAAACATTCCTATTGCAGGAATTGCAGGACATGACGGTTTCTTGGGTATTATGTATGAGATGGGTTTGGCAAATCAGTTTTTTCCTATTTTGATATTTATGGGAGTAGGTGCCATGACCGACTTCGGTCCACTTCTCTCAAACCCTAAGACTGCACTTCTTGGTGGTGCTGCACAGTTTGGTATCTTTGGAACACTTGTCGGAGCTGTTGCTCTTGCTCAGTATACGCCTCTTTTTGACTTTACGCTTCAACAGGCTTCTGCAATTTCGATTATCGGAGGAGCTGACGGTCCGACCTCTATATTTATAGCGACAAAACTCGCTCCCGAACTTTTAGGAGCTATTGCGGTTGCTTCCTACTCATATATGGCAATGGTTCCGATTATTCAACCTCCTATTATGAAGGCACTTACAACAGATGCTGAGAGAAGAATCAAGATGAGTACCATGCGTCATGTATCTCGTTTAGAGAAATTGGTTTTTCCTATTATGGTTTTAGTGCTTGCTATCTTAGTTCTTCCTGATGCAACGCCTCTTATTGGTGCGTTTATGTTTGGTAACTTCCTTAAAGAGAGCGGTGTTGTTGACAGACTCTCAGATACAATGCAAAATGCGCTTATCAATATAGTTACTATCTTTTTAGGACTAGCCGTTGGTTCAAAACTAGCCGCAGATCAGTTTTTAGTTGCAGATACTTTAGCTATATTAGCGCTTGGTATAGTGGCATTTTCTGCAGGAACAGCTGCGGGTGTTATTATGGCTAAGATTATGAATCTCTTTCCTGGAAACAAGATAAATCCGCTTATTGGTTCTGCAGGTGTTTCTGCTGTTCCTATGGCGGCTCGCGTATCTAACAAAGTTGGTATGGAATATGATCGCTCAAATATGCTTCTAATGCATGCGATGGGCCCAAATGTTGCCGGTGTTATCGGTTCAGCTGTTGCAGCTGGTGTTCTTATTTCACTGTTTCAGTAATTAAACTTTCGATAACATGTAATATTAAAAAAAATATTACATGTTTACGGGTAACCTTATAAAAATATAAAAGGTGTTTATAATGAAAATATTTGCTCTACTTTTTTTACTGTTTAGTTTCTCATATGCTAAAGTTTATTATGCCAAGGTTGAACCATTTGAAATGAGAAGTATATCTTCAAATGTATCTGGATTAATTGTTTATGCTGATGAAAATTTAATAGGCAAAAAACTTTCTGCTGAGCCATATATTAAAATAGATTCTGAAATTGATGAAAAAGAACTTAAATTAACAAAAGAAAAATTAATGTATACAAAAAACAGTTTAGAGATAAACGAAGCTGTTTTAGTAAACCTTGAAGATTCTCTTGTGAAAAAAAGAGAAAATTATAGAAAAATAGAGCCTTTGAAATTTAAATCATCTGTTGAAAAAGATAAAGAATTTTATGATTTGATAACAAGTGAAAACCTATACTTAAATACAAAAAAAGAGATTCAAAATTTAAAAGTTCAAATTTCAGATTTAAAATTAAGAATAGCGCAGCTTGAGAGAAGTATTAAAGATAAAAATTTAGTTGCAGAGAATTTTGTGCTCTATGAAATGCTTGTAAAACCGGGTCAAGTTGTCAGTGTAGCAGCTCCTTTGGCAAAAGTAGCTGATGTTTCAAAAGCACTGCTTACAATATATCTAGATGAACCTGATGTAATCAATTCAAAAGAAAAAGTTATCTATATAGATGATAAAAAAACATCATATAACATTTCAAGACTTTTAAATATTGCAGATAGTAAAAATATATCCAAATATATGGCTCAGATTATTATAAAATCACCAAAGTTATTTTCAAAACTTGTTAAAGTAGAACTAAGAGATGAGTAGTATTACCGCATGTCCATTAGATTGTTATGATGCATGTGAAATTGTTTACGAAAATGGTAAATTAAAAGGTTTAAAAAATGGTTATACGCAAGGTTTTTTGTGCCCGCATTTAAATCATTTTCATAAAAATAAATTTATAGAAAAACCGCGATATAATGGCAAAGAGATCTCTATGTCTGAAGCATTGCAAACTCTTAAAGAGATGATAGAAGAGAGTGAAAAAGATGAGATTTTGCACTATAGAGGAAATGCAAATTTTGCTTTGATGCAAGAGGTGACAGATCACTTTTTTGCTTCTTATGGTGCGGTACTGACTGAAGGAACCCTTTGTGACGGAGCAGGGGAGGCCGGAATAGTAGAGGGAAGAGGCAGCAATAAAAATATGCCAATTACTGAGATTGTAAAATCTGATGTAGTTATATTTTGGGGAAGAAATCCGCATACGACATCCAGTCATATTTTGCCACTTATAAAAAATAAAACTGTTATTGTTATCGACCCTGTAAAGACAAAAATCGCTAAGATTGCTGATATCCACATTCAGTTAAAACCTCATACTGATATTTTTTTAGCAATGTTGCTTAGTCGTTTTCTCTATATTGAAGATGAGTGTAATGAAGAGTTTTTGGATAAATATGCAAGTGAATATGAAGATTATTATGAATTAACACAAAACATAAGAATCAAAGCTGTTTTAGAAGAGATAGATGTCTCGCTTGGTGATCTTGGGGATATTCTTAGAGTTATAAAAGATAAAAAAGTTGCAATTGTTTGCGGCGTCGGTATACAAAAATATAGTGACGGTGCTGATATTATGAGAGCTATCGATGCTTTTGCTGCAATACTGGGGCTTTTTGGAAAAGAGGGCTGCGGTGTAAGTTATCTTGGTGCATCAAGAGATGGAATAACTTCTCCTTTTTTTACAAAATCAAAAAAAGTTTCTAAAGTAGATACAGAGTTTGGCAATTTTAAAACTCTATTTATTCAAGGAGCAAATCCGCTTTCTCAAATGCCAGACACTACAAGAGTAAAAGAGTCTATAAGCAAAGTAAAAAATATTGTTTATTTTGGACTTTATGAGAATGAGACAAGTGAAGTTGCACATTTGATTATTCCGGCGAAGAGTTTTTTATATAAAAACGACATAAGGACATCATACTCGCACAACAAAATCTCTTTTATGCCTAAAGTTATCTCTAGTGATGTTGGAATCAGTGAATATGATTTGAGCGCTTATTTATGCAAAGAGTATGGAATTTCGTTAGAGAGTGAAGAGTTTTATCTTAAGTATTTTAAAAAATTTGCGGTTCAGAAGATAGATGGTTTTTGGTATGTTGAAGATAGAGAAACAGTTCCTTACAGAGATGGTTTTGATACGGATGATGCTCAATTTGTTTTTTTGGATGAATTAGATTCAAAAATAGATGAAGAAGAGAGCGGGATGTATCTTATAACATGCAAGAGTCCTGTAAGTTTAAATTCTCAATTTCATCGTGATGATAGTGTATATCTGCATAGTTCTTTGGGATTTTCAGAGGATGAGATAGTTACAGTCTCTTCGGTTTCAGGCAGTGTCGAGTTAAAGGTGAAGCACAATGATGATTTGCGAAAGGATTGTGTTTTAATCTATAGCGGCACAAAAGGTGTTAATAATTTGACAACATCAAAGCATGCTCTTTATACAAAAAGTGCAATATTTCAAGAAAATAAGGTAGAAATCAACAAATGAATAATATTATAGATTTAGATAAAAAATATGTTTTACCTACATATGCAAGAGCAGATGTAGAGTTTGTAAGTGGTGATAATGCAAGATTGGTTGATGCAAATGGTAAAAAATATATTGATTTTGCTTCGGGCATTGCAGTTGTAAGTGTTGGACATGCAAATAAAAGAGTAAATGATGCTATTTGTAAACAACTTTCAAATATTACACATACTTCAAATCTTTACTATATCGCGCCACAAGCTAGAGCAGCGCAAAAAATAGTAGAGGCTAGCGGTTATGATATGAAGTGTTTTTTCGGAAACAGCGGAGCGGAAGCAAATGAAGGAGCCATAAAGATAGCAAGAAAATTTGGCGAAAAAGATGGAGAGATAAAAAGATATAAAGTGATAACGCTGCAACACTCTTTTCACGGCAGAACTATTACTACAGTAAAGGCTACAGGTCAAGCTTATATGCATAATTATTTTGGTCCATACCCTGATGGATTTGTTTATGCAGAAAACATAGAACATGTTGAGAGTTTGGTTGATGCGCATACTTGTGCAGTTATGATAGAACTTGTTCAAGGTGAGGGTGGTGTGCAGCCGCTAGATAAAGAAGCGGTTCAAAAGCTGGCAAAATTTTTAAAATCAAAAGATGTATTGCTTATTGTCGATGAAGTGCAAACCGGAGTTTACAGAACAGGAAAATTTTTAGCATCAAACTATTATGATATAGAGCCTGATGTTGTAACTCTTGCAAAGGGCCTTGGCGGCGGTGTTCCAATCGGTGTCGTTATGACTACCTTAAAAGATATTTTTAGCGCAGGAGACCACGGCTCAACATTTGGCGGAAACTTTTTAAGTACGGCAGCAGCATGTGAAGTTGTAGATATATTAAACGAGATGAATGAGAGCGGTGAACTTCAAAAAAATATAGAGTATTTTGATAGTGAGCTGGAAAAATTTTATAATGCCCATAAAGATATATTTACTTCCAAAGTCGGAATCGGAATGATGTGCGGACTTCGTGTAAAAGATGGTGAAACACTTGCAAAAATAATCTCTAACGCAAGAGAAGAGGGCGTGATAGTTTTAAGAGCCGGAAAAGATACGCTTAGGCTATTACCGGCTTTAACAATTACGAAAAAGGAAGTAGATGAAGGTTTTAAATCTCTCAATAGCGCTGTCACTTCTTTGTAGTTCACTGCTCTTTAGCGATGAAGAGTTAGACAGCTATATTTCGCAAAACAAAAAAGAGCAGTTTATTTATGATTATGAAAAAAATGAAGCTGAGAGTTCAAAGCTTCGAGATTCATGGATTGCTCCTCTTAATTTAAACT
This sequence comes from Sulfurimonas xiamenensis, assembly GCF_009258045.1. Taxonomy (NCBI): domain Bacteria; kingdom Pseudomonadati; phylum Campylobacterota; class Epsilonproteobacteria; order Campylobacterales; family Sulfurimonadaceae; genus Sulfurimonas; species Sulfurimonas xiamenensis. The sequence goes on along the minus strand of NZ_CP041166.1, from coordinate 1,143,965 downwards.
ATACGCACTCAAAAAGTGATCCTTACGGTGAGCAGCAAACTTCTGAGAGCGCTTCTATAAAAATGGATCAGCCGATTTTTCAAAGCGGCGGTATCTACTATGGAATTAAGTTCGCCGAGGCTTCTAGAATTTACTCTGATTATTCTATAGATGTTGCAAAAAGAAAGTTGGTAAAAGATGCTGTCTCTTTGTTGATGCAGATTAAGCAGATTGATCTAAAAGTCAGCAAGCAAAAACTTCAAATTGAAAATTCTGAGATAAATCTTGCACAAAAAAAAGAGGATTATTTAAACGGTCAGCTTGATTCTGGCTTTTTAGACAGTGCTATTATTGATAGAAATATTTTGATTCAAGCACTTTATGATTTAGAAACAAACAAAGAGAGATTGATCTCAAAGTTTAATGCTATAAGCGATATGAATTATAAAAATGCGTTTGTACCAAATTTAAATATTTTAACACAAGAGCAATTTTTAAAGCATAATATAGTTTTAGGTATGTCTGAGAGCGAGATCGTTAAAAACAGATATGCCAAAGATGTAACGGTGGCACAATACCTTCCAAAGGTGAATATAACTGCAGGATACAACTGGGATAAGAGTGACAGCATATATCAGTTTGGTTCAGCAAAAGAGAAAGATTATTATAACTTTGGGTTTAAAGTAAATCTGCCTTTGGATATCAACACCTTCAGAGATATAGAGTCTTCAAAAATTGATTATCTTAAATCACAACTGCTTGTTGAAGACAAGATGAGAGAGTTAAAAGCAATCTTTGAGCAGGTAATGCAGAATATAGAAAACTTTGAGAGAAAAAAACAGCTTAGCGTTGAAAATATGGAACTTTATGAAAAGTTATTATCAGATACAAAAGAGCTTTATCAGGCGGGTTATAAAACACAATATGATGTAGAGTTGCTGCAAAATTCTGTTGCAATTCAAAAAAGCGATGTAAAGATATACGAACTTGACAAGCAGCTAGAGCTATTAACGCTTTATGAGATGTATAAAAATGATTAGGCGTAAATGTAAATGCACTAAGGCGGTAAATGGCGAGTCGTAAATTTAGCGATTATATGAGTGATTGGCTCTATGGAAAAGATGGATACTATGCTACTTACAAAGAGATAGGCAAAAGCGGAGATTTTTACACGGCAGTCAGTACGAGTAAATTTTTTGGCGGTACCATTGCAAAACATATTATCTCTTTGGTTGATGAAGGGTTTTTAAAAGAGGATGGCGTTGTTTGTGAAATCGGTGCGCATCACGGTTATTTTTTAGCAGATATTATAGAGTTTATATATACTCTGAGACCAAAGCTTTTAGAGAGTCTGAAGTTTGTTATTATAGAGAGATTTGATGCACTTCAGGAGTTTCAGAAGAATTATTTTAAAGAGAGTTTTGGTAATGTTGTCTCTCTTACACACTATAAATCCCTGAGTGAATTAAAGTGTGAAAATGCTTTTTTTATAGCAAACGAGATATTTGATGCATTTCCGTGTGAGTTATATTATAAAGGAAAAAGTGCAAGAGTAGATGGACATGAAGTCATCTTTGATTTAGATGACAAATGGGTAAAAAACAAGGCACAGAAATATCACAAAGATAGAGGCGAGATAGCTATCGGATATGAAGAGTTTGCTTTAAGCATGGTATCTGCATGTAAGAAGTTTGAGTTTATGAGTTTTGATTATGGAGAGATGCAGGCGCGTCCTGATTTCTCGCTGAGAGTTTATGCAAAACATGAAGTGATTCCGTTTTTCGATGAAAATATAAAAAGAGATGAGCTCTTTGCAAAATCTGATATAACATATGATGTCACATTTGCTCATGTAAAAGATGCTTATGAAGAGGCGGGCGTAGAGTTTATAGAGCTGAAGGCTCAGATGAGTGCCCTTGTTGAGATGGGTATTTTAGAACTGCTTGAGATACTAAAAGCAAATGTAGAAGAGAAGCTCTATAAACAAGAGTTGGAAAAAGTAAAAATATTGATAATGCCAAATTTTTTAGGCGAACGCTTTAAAATGATAAGGTTTAGAAAAAAGTAGATCCTTGACATGTTTTAGATGTCAAAGATTTTTACATATTATTAATTATTTTTATAAACTCTTCAGGTCTGTTTGAAGCTGTGATTGCAGTCTCTTTTGTAATGACTTTCTTACGCAGAAGATTTAAGAGCTGGTCAGTTTGTGTAGTCATATTTGTTTCAGTTTGATTTAGCTGCATTTGAGAATAGATTTGGTGAACTTTATCCTCTCTTATAAGATTTTGAATAGCCGGATTTGATATAAGCACTTCTTGTGTGGCAACTATACCGCCGCTTATTCTTGGCATAAGAGATTGTGATATAACAGAGATAAGAGAAGATGCAAGTTGCGCTCTTACTTGTGCTTGTTCTCCGGATGGAAAAACATCGATAATACGGTTAATTGTTGAAGAGGCCGAGTTTGTATGAAGCGTAGCAAAAACAATATGACCTGTTTCAGCAGCAGTTAGCGCAGCTGCGATTGTCTCTTTATCCCTCATTTCCCCAATAAGAATAACATCGGGATCTTGTCTTAATGCAAATTTAAGTGCTGTTGCAAATGAGTTTGTATTTTGACCGACTTCTCGTTGAGAAAAGAGTGATTTTATATTTGTATGCATAAATTCAACAGGATCTTCAATTGTTATGATATGTTTGTTTTGTGTTAAATTGATTTCATGAAGCATTGAGGCCAAGGTAGTTGATTTACCGCTGCCGGTAGGTCCTGTTACAAGAATTAAACCTTTTTCTCTTTTAACAAGTTCTTTGAAAATCGGATTGTTATTAAATTTTTCAAGTGGCGGTATATCTAAAGGAATCATACGAAACGCACAAGCTATACCACCAATTGTTTGATAATAATTTGCACGAAAACGGCCAACATTTTCTAATTCAAAAGAGAAGTCAAGTTCATTTTTTTCTTCAAAAATTTTCTTTTGTTTATCTTCTATAAGAGCATAAGCCATTTTTTCTATTTCAGTAGCACTTAATACAGGAAGATTTAAAGGTTTAAGCGATTTATCAATTCTGATTTGCGGTTCACTTCCAGGAACAAGATGTAAATCTGAAGAATCAAAATGTAAAACACTCTTAAGCAGTTTCTTTATCTCTATTTGTTGATTTGTTTCATTGTCCATAACAATATTTCCTTTTTTCTATTAAATTAAAATTACACACTATCAATACAACAAACTGTTATTCAATTATCTTAGGAACAATAAAAAAGTGATCAGCACTTAAAGGTGCATTTTTAAGAATAGCATCATTTACTTGTTTATCGCATAAAGGTATATCTTCTCTTAGAAAAGTTGATTCATCATTCATAGCAAATTTATCATCAACATTATCTGTATTTAACTCACTTAAATTATCAACAAAACTCACAATTTCAGAGAGCTGCTCTACAATCTCAGCTCTTTTATCATCTGAAATTTTTAAAAAAGATAATTTTTCCAATCTTGTTAATAGTGCATCATCTACTTGCATATAACAACCTTTGCATATTAATTTGCAAATATTGTAGCAAAAAAAATCTATCTATTTGATGAAACTTTAACAAAGTATACGATATTATTTTGAACTTTTTAATAATTATGTAAAAGAAGGATTTTTTTTGAGCTTACAAGAGAATATAAAGATGGTAAAAGAGGAATTAAACTCTGAAGAAAAGTTTTTTGAAAAAGCGGTAATGACTGAGAGATTTATTAAAAAATATAAAAAATTGATGATAGCTTCAGTAATTACAGTAGTAGTAATTGTTGGTGCAAATATAGCATATACTGCTAATAAAGAGAGTAAAATTGAAGCTGCTAATATTGCATTTTTTAATCTTCAAGCAGATCCAAACAATAGTGCTGCACTTAATGAACTCAAAGAATTGAGTCCAAATTTACATGATGTATGGATTTATTCTCAAGCAATTGCAAATAAAGATTTTCAAACAATTAAAAGTTTGAAAAATTCAAAAACATTGATTGTAAGTGATTTGGTAAAATATGAATTAGCGCAAGATCCTGCTTCTCTTGAAAATTATGCTTCAAAACAAGATGTTATATATAAAGATTTGGCACTGGTTCAGGCTGCCGTGATGCTTATCAAGGAAAATAAAATCAATGAAGCTAAAAACAAACTCTTAAAAGTTTCAAAAGAGTCTTCTTTAAAAAACATAGTGGCAGCTCTTATGCACTATGGAATAGAGTGATACTTTGAAAATTTTATTTTATATTTTATTACTTTTTACGGTTATTGTTTTTAGTGCATGCAGCTCTAAAGAGGTATATAAGCCGGTTTTTGTTCAAGATGATTGGAAACACTTTGGGGATAGTAATGTAACAATCAATGATATTTCAGCTAATGCTGCATTGGTAGAAAATCACAAAGTATTGGTAGATAAAAAAGTTATAGATATAAAGATTCCAAAAACCCATAAACTTTTAGGCTACAGTGACGGCTGGATTCTTAGTTCTAGCATTGATGGAAATTTAACACTTGTATATGCTGCTGATAGAAATATGACAGAAGAGTTTGATCTAAAGAGAACTATAGCAACGGCAAGCGTAAAGAATGATCTTTTGGCTGTACTATTTTCAAACAATGAGATGGCTCTTTACTCTATAGCAAGTAAGTCTTTGTTGTTAAAAGAGCAGGGTGAAGCACCAATAGTTGTTAATTCAAAAATTGTAAAACCTTATTTTAAAGATGATTTGGTTATTTTTTCAACTCTTGATGGAAAAATAGTTATTATTAACTCAAAAGAAAAGAAAAAACTAAGAAGTGTAATAGTCAGTAGTGAGAAGCACTTTAATAATGTTATATATTTTAATCTTATAGATAATAAAATTATTGCGGCAACAGGACATAAAATACTTTCATTGTCACAAAAAGAGATCAGATCGGCTTATGATATAAGAAATATTGTAGCTGATGATAAAAGCATATATTTGGCTACGAAACAGGGGGAGATAATCTCATTAACTTCAGATCTTCAGCAAAACGCAAAATTAAAGTTTCCGTTTGCTCATTTTTTAGGGATGATAATAAGCGGTGACAAGCTCTATGTTTTGGAAAAAGAGGGATATATTATTGAAATTACAAAAGATTTATTAAAATACACAGTATACGAAGTTGATATAGATGACGGTTATGTCTATATAGATGATAAAATATTTTTTGTGGATAATAAATATATTTCGGTAGAGTAATAATGTCAAATGAGCTGGAAGCTTTTATAGAGTATGTAAGTATCATAAAGGCTCTTAGCAAAAAAAGTGTTGGGGCATATAAAAGTGATTTAATGGCTCTTGAAGAAACTCTTCGTAAGCCGCTTATAACATTAGATTCAAATTCTCTTTTAAATGCTCTTAGTATTTATAAAAACAAAAGAACTTTAAATAGAAAGTTATCTTCTGTAAATGCTTTTTTTGATTTTTGTTATAAAAATCAATTTTCAACAGAGAAAACAAAATTTAAGTTTTCAAAAATTCCAAAACTTCTTCCAAAATTTCTTTCATACGAAGAGATACAAAATTCATTAAACCAAATAGACAGAAGCACTTTTTTAGGTCTTCGTGATTACGCGCTGATACTTTTTTTATATGCATCGGGAACCAGAATAAGTGAGTGTTTGGCTTTAAGAAGAGAAGATATTGATGGTGAATGGCTTCATATAAGACATGCTAAAGGCGAAAAAGAGCGTATGGTTCCAATAGCAAAAGTCGCTATAATGGCTATAGAAAATTATTTAAACGAGAAGAAAAAAGATACTTTGTTTATTTGGTCTAATTATAAAGGTGAGAAACTTAGCCGTATATCAGCATATAAAATAACTCAAAAATATTTAGGAGTATCTCCGCATGTGCTGCGTCACTCTTATGCAACATCGCTTATAACCGGAGGAGCTGATTTGAGAGTAGTTCAAGAGCTGTTGGGGCATGCATCTCTTTTGACTACACAGATTTACACACATATACAAAAACAGAATTTAAAAGAGACGGTTCAGGTTTGTCATCCTATGTCAAAAGAGCAAAAATGAACAAAGTAAATAATAGTTTTTTTTCCAGAGCATTTTTGGAATCACTCTTCTTTGTTCAAAATAAATGGCATCAACATGGAGTTTTGATTCATACGCTTCGAGTTACATACTATATATTAAAAACTAGAAATTTTAAATTTTTTGCTGCCGGACTTTTGCATGATATTGGAAAACCTTTTGTTGCTTATAAAAAAGATGAAGAGGATATAAAATTTGGTGAATATAGTTTTACTGATCATGAAGAGAAAAGTTACAATATAATAAAAAATTGGTTTTTTATCAGTGATTACACTAAACTTATAGTTCGTTATCACTATCTTATAAGGGATTTGCAAAAGAGCAAAAAAGAGGATTTGCCCAGATATAGAAAGAAAAAAAAGATATGGGACTCTTTAAATCCAAAAATTAAAAAAGATTTAGCTAAATTTATCAAATTTGATGATTTAGGCAAAGGAAAGAAAAGAAGATAATTTAAGCATAAATATGGCAAAATTAACATTAAGTTTAATTTATTTTAAGGTTAAGACAATGATAAAAAAATTTATTCCTTTTTTAATAGTAATAGTTGCAGTTATACTGATTGTATCGCTCTTTTTATTTTTAGCATCATCAAAAAGAATGATTGTTGTGTATGAGGGAAATATAAAGCAGCTGCCAGTCAAGATGCAAGAAGGGTTTTATCAAGATAGTGAATGTGGTATGGTTATAGAAGATTTGCGCGATGCTTCACAGGTGGTTATTAAAAACGGCAAATGTTGGTTTTTTCATGATCACGGTGGATTTGTAAAATGGCTAGAGGATAAAGAGTTTAAAGATAGTGCAAAAATTTGGGTTATGAGCAGAGACACTAAAGAGTGGGTAGATGCAAGAAAAGCTTATTTTTCTCTAACAGATGATACACCAATGGGATATGGCTTTGGTGCTTATGAAAAAGCTGTTGATGGATATATAAATTTTGATACAATGCGTTTACGAGTTCTAAGAGGTGAAACTTTGCGTAATCCTCATATAAAAAAACAGCTTTTGGGAGATTGACAACTTAATATGGAAACAGTAAATATTATGAGCATTATAAGTATTGCATTTTTAGGCTCTTTTGGTCATTGTATTGGAATGTGCGGTGGTATTGTTTTAGCATATACAACAATTAAAATTGATCCAAAAAGTTCTAAAGTTTCACAAAGTACAGCTCATCTTCTTTACTCATTAGGCAGAGTTTTTACATATTCAGTTCTTGGCGCAATATTTGGAGCATTGGGCGGTGTTGTCACATTTAACAACACTGCAAATGGAATGATGCTTATAATCGCTGGAGTTGCAATGATCCTTGCCGGGTTATCTTTAATGGGAAAAATAAAATTTTTAACACTTGTAGAACACTCATTTTCATCATCATCCATTTATAAAAACGCATTTAAAAAGGTGTTAAGCTCCCAGTCAAATTTTAGTTTTTTTGTTCTTGGTATGTTAAATGGTCTTTTGCCATGCGGATTTGTATACTTTTTTGCTATAACTGCAGCAAGTACTGCAGATCCATTTTATGGTGCTTTAGTTATGGCTATATTTGGATTAAGTACTATTCCTGCTATGTTTTCTCTTGGTTTTTTGGCATCTCTCTCAAGTGCAACAAACTTTAGAAATATAATGATGAGTCTCTCCTCTTTTGCGGTTATTCTTTATGGTTTATATACGGTTTATGACGGATATGATTATATAGTCAGGGCAGATAAAACATTGACAGAGTGTCACACTCAATAAACTTTTTGTATATCTTGCTATAATAAGCGTTAAAAAAGGTATCAGGTTTGAAAAGTTCAATAGTTGATAATAAAAAAATAAGTAAAACAGTTACGGTAATTGATACTTTTGGTTTTTTCTTTCGTAGTTTTTATGCACTTCCGCAATATCTAAAAAACAGAGATGGATTCCCAACAGGACTTTTAACAGGTTTTATAAACTTTATCTCTACGCTTCAAAAACAGCATGACAGTGATTATCTGATTTTTGCCATTGATTCTGTAGGACCGACATTTAGAAATGAAATAGATTCAAATTATAAAGCACATCGTAAAGCTCCTCCTGAGGAGTTGACTATGCAGCTTCCAATCGCAATAGAGTGGATAGATAAGATGGGGTATAAAACTCTTGGTAAAGTTGGATATGAAGCTGATGATATGATAGCAACTATTGTACACTTTGCTAAAGAGAAAAACTACAATGTTAGAGTAGTTTCTCATGATAAAGATCTTTTTCAGCTTATAGATGACGGCAAGGTTGTTTTAGTAGATCCTATTAAGAAAAAGGTTATGGATGAGGAGGGCTGCTTAGATAAATACGGCATCACTCCCAAACAATTTATAGATTATCAAGCAATTCTTGGTGATTCGGCTGATAATATACCTGGTGTCAAGGGTATAGGAAAAATTGGAGCACAGAAGCTTTTAGCGGAGTATGGAAGCTTAGATAATATTTACGCAAACATAGAGAATATTAAACCGCCAGGTCTTCAAAAAAAACTTATTGAATCTAAGTATGCTGCATATATGTCAAAAAAACTTGTAACTCTTAAACACGATGTTCTTGAGAATTTTGATTTTGAAGAGTATAAAATGGATGTAGAACACCCTTTTTTAAACATATATGATGAGCTTGTAAAATATGAGCAAAACGGTATTTTAAGAACTCTGCATGCTAAAAATATGGTTAGTCATGAAACACATCAAGAAGCAGTTAAAAAAATAGAAAAAGAGATACAAAACTCCAAAAAACTAGATTTTAAAACTATACTATTAACAAATGCAAAAGAGTTAGATAGGATTTTGAGTTTTATTGACAAAGATACAATTATTGCTTTTGATACGGAAACAACGGGTCTTGATTATGAAAATGACTCTTTGGTCGGTTTTAGCTTCAGTTTTAACAATACAGAATCCTATTATGTTCCAGTCGCTCACTTTTATCTTGGCGTACCTGAACAGATAAGCAGAGATGATGCTGCAAAAGCTATAAGAAAAATATTTGATTCAAAAGTGGTTGGACATAACATAAAATTTGATCTGCATTTTGTAAGCAGATTTTTAAATGATGATAGTTTATCTATCTTTGCCGATTCTATGATACTTGCTTGGTTAGTAAATCCTGAAAACGCTCTCTCTCTTGATAAATTAGCGGATAAACTTTTGAATCATAAAATGATTTCTTATAAAGATACTGTTAAAAAAGGTGAAACTTTTGCTGCGGTTGAGCTTGAAGATGCATGTAGGTATGCTGCTGAGGATGCTATTGTTACGCTAAAACTCTATCGTCTGCTTTTAAAAGAGTTAGAGCTTCAAAATGCTGCGCATCTTATTCAAGAGGCTCTAGAGGTTGAATTTCCTTTTATAAAAACACTGCTAAAGATGGAGAAAGAGGGCATAGAGGTAAACAGCTCCTTTTTAGAGCAGTTTCTTGTTGAGGTAAAAGATACTTTAAACCGTTTAACAAAAGATATTTATAAATTGGCAGGAAGAGAGTTTAACATCAATTCAACACAGCAGCTAGGTGTTATACTTTTTGAAGAACTTGAGCTTCCGACTGGAAAAAAAACAAAAACAGGCTACTCAACAAATGAGCAGGTTTTAAACTCTTTAAAAGATGAACATAAAATTATCTCTTATCTTTTAGAGTATCGTGAAGTTTATAAGCTCTCTTCAACATATATAGAGCCTTTGCTAAAACTAAGCCATGAAGATAAAAAGAGTCGTATTCATACATCTTTTGTTCAAACAGGAACAGCGACAGGACGATTAAGTTCAAAAAATCCAAATCTTCAAAATATACCTACAAGAACAGAGCTCGGAACAAAGATAAGAGAAGCTTTTGTTGCAGGCAAAAGTAAAAAACTTATAGGGATAGACTACTCCCAGATAGAACTTAGACTATTGGCTCATTTTTCGCAGGACAAAGTTTTGATTGATGCATTTAACCATGACAGAGATATTCATATGCAGACAGCGATAGCTCTATTTGGCGAAGAAGAGGCATCTGAGAAAAGAAATATTGCAAAAACTGTAAATTTTGGTCTGCTTTATGGCATGGGGCAAAAAAAACTATCAGATACACTTGGTATAACTACAAAAGAAGCAAAAGAGATAATAGAAAAATATTTCAACAGTTTTCCTACTGTTAGAGCATATTTTCGCTCAATTGTAGATTTTTCAAAAGAGTTTGGATATATTGAAACAATATTAAAACGCCGTAGATATTTTGATTATGAAAATGCTTCCCAGATGTTAAAAGCTGCTTATGAGAGAGAGTCTGTAAACAGTGTATTTCAAGGAAGTGTCTCTGATATTATAAAATTAAGTATGAATAAAATCCATAAAACAATTGTAGATGAGGATTTAAAGGCTAAGATGCTTTTGCAAATTCATGATGAACTTATTTTTGAAGTAGATGAAGCTGAAGCTGAAGTTTTAGGAGAGAGATTTAAAGAGATAATGGAGAGTATCACTGAGTTAAAAATTCCATTAAAAGCCAGTTTAAACATCGGTGACAACTGGAGTGAGTTAAAGTAGTGTTCTATGCTAAAACAGTATAAAGAAGCTATAGAAAAAAGCAATATTATTTCTAAGACAGATATAAATGGAGTTATAACCTTTGTCAATGATGAATTTTGCAATATAAGCGGTTATACAAAAAATGAACTGATAGGACAAAATCATAATATTATCAGACATCCAGATGTTGAGGATAAAATATATAAACTTTTATGGGAAACAATAAAGTATAAAAAAGTATATAAAGATACTCTGAAAAATTTAGCTAAAGATGGCTCTACATTTTATGTAAACACTACAATCATTCCTATTTTAGATAAAAATGAGAATATTATCGAATATGTAGCAATACGCTATGATACAACCAAAGAAATAGTTTTAAGAGAAGAACTTCAAAAAAAAGAGATAGAGTATGAAGAGTTAAATAAGAGTCTTGAAAAGATAGTAGAAGAGAAGACAAGAGAGTTAAAAGAGTTAAATCAGACACTTGAAGAGCGTGTACAAGATGAAATAGCAAAAAATGAGGAGAGACAGCGTGTTATGTTTTGGCAATCACGACATGCAAGTCTTGGTCAAATGCTTGCAAATATAGCTCATCAATGGAGACAACCGCTTACTGAGCTTAGTCTGGCAATGTTTAACATAAAAAAAGCTTTTCAAAATAATAGTGAAGACGGTGTGTCAAAATTTTATACTGAGAGTAAACATATTATTAGAAATATGTCAGAAACAATAGATGATTTTACAAACTTTTTTAATCCTCATAAAGAAAAACACTATTTTAATATTAGTGACAGCATAAGAGAGTCTCTTGTACTTTTAGAAAGCATTATAGATGATGAGATGATAACTGTTAAAACATATTTTGAAGATATAGAAGTTCTTGGTATTACAAATGAGCTTACTCAAGTCATAATAAATTTAGTCAATAATTCAAAAGATGCATTTATATACAATAGTATTCTTTTAAGAGAAATAAGTATAATTACTAAAAAAGAGAATAATTTTGCAGTAATAGAGGTGCAGGATAATGCCGGCGGAATAGCAAAAGAGAATTTAGAAAAGATTTTTGAACCCTATTTTACTACAAAACATAAAAGCCGCGGTACCGGGTTAGGGTTGTTTATGTCAAGGATGATCTGTGAGCAGGGATTAAACGGCACACTTGATGTAAAAACTAAAAAGTATACAACAACATTTAGCATAAAAATTCCACTGGATTAAAATGAAAAACAGATCACTAAAAGATATTAAAGTTTTATTTGTAGAAGATGAGGAAAATCTTGCAAGGCTTTTAAAAGAGGCTATTGGTGATAATTTTCATAGTTTTATACTCGCTACAGACGGCATTAACGGTATAGAGCTTTTTAAAAAAACAAAGCCTGATATTGTTATAACAGATATTATGATGCCTCGCCTTTCGGGGTTAGACATGGCAAAAGAGTTAAAACGGATTAATCCAAAGATACCCATTATAATACTTAGTGCTTTTAGTGAAAAAGAGAAGTTATTTAGTGCTATTGATATAGGAATTACAAAATATTTTTTAAAGCCATTTGATATAGATGAACTACTAGATTATATCAGCAGCATTGCTCCAAGACTTAGCACTAAACTGGTAAATTTAAATGAAGGTTTTGTATTTAATAAAACTACAAACTCTCTCTATAAAAATGAGAGATTCGTTCCTCTTTCAAAAAATGAAACAAAGTTTTTATGGCTATTGTTAGATAATCAAAACAGAGTAGTAGACGACAGTATAATCAAAGAAGAGTTATGGGGTGAAAATGTCAGTGATGAGAGAGTAAGAACTTTTATAAGACGCTTTAGAGCAAAGACCTCAAAAAAATTGATAAAAAATGTAAAAGGAGTTGGTTATCAACTCTCTTTTAGCGAAAATTAGTTCTTTGAATTTTCGGTTTGTAGTGAGGGTCTTCTCCCTCTACTGTCCAAAGTTTTTTAGATAAATAACTAACAGCGTCAAAAAAACTATTATCTACATATTGCCAAAAATCCAAATCTTCAAACTCTTCTTTAAGCAGCTTTTTTTCATATTCAAAATTTTGCATATTTTCTAGTTTTGGCAGTAATATATAGCTATTTGTTTCAAGATTTGCAAGAATCCATAAAGATAAAAAATCTTCAGAGTAGTGAATTAAAATATCATTTGCATACTCTTCAAAATTTGTATATCCACTTTTTTCAAAAAGGTCTATAATAAGTGAGAGTACTTTATGTAGATGAACAAAAGGAACCATTGAAAAGAGCTGCCTGCTGACTGATTTTCCATCTGAATGCAGAGCTCCAAGAAAAACTCTAGCTCCTCCTTCTGTGTCTCCGAAATTATTTGTTTTTAATCCGATAAGACCTATATCAGTATGTCTATGTCTTCCGCAACCTTTAGCACAACCAGAGAAGCCGACTTGTATGCGATATTTATTTATCTTTTCTAAGGGAAGATAGCTTGTTTCATCCTTGATACTCCAAACAGCGTAGGGGCAAAGATTACCCGCACATGCAATTATGGTTTCACTAAGGGCAGGAGAGTTAAGAGTGGTTGAGGGCTCTTTTAAACCGATAATATAGATGTTTTGATCTATACCAAATCTAATTTCTGCACTATTTTTTGTTGCATATAGAGCAATCTCTTTTATCTCGTCAGCTGTAAGTCTTGAAAAATCAGTTTGATAGCAAAAGCCAAATCTTTTATCTTTGAGTTTATGAAATTTAGAGAACTCTTTTTTTTCTAGTATAAGTTCTCCTTCACCCTGAAAATCTTTTTTGTACTCTTTTTGGATAAAAGCTTTCAAACCATCCATTCCAATATCTTCAATCATATGAAAAATACGGGTTTTAGCTCTAGAAAAGCGGGAGCCGTGAAGATAGAATGCTTCAATAAAAGCTTTAAAAAAATCAAATACTTCATTTTTTTGCAAAAAGATATCGGCACTTTGTGCTACTTCTGTATTTTTACCGCCCATATAGACATTAAAACCTAACTGATTCTCTTTTTTTGCGAGTGCAAAATAGATGTCATTTGCAAAAAAAGAGGTAACATTTGCACGATTGCCTGATATTCCTACTGATATACGGCGAGGAAGCATACCTACATAGCGAGGATTTTTTACAATATAATCCTGCATTTGCAATACAATAGGATAAACTTCTATCTCAGAATATATCCCGCAGCCATCATACGGGTCTGTCACTATATTTCTAACATTGTCACCAAAACTCTGCCATGTAGAAACGCCAAGAGCATTTATGCGTTTATGAATTTCTAAAACATTATCAGCTTCTATGTCATGAAGCTGTATTCCGCCTCTTGCAGTTAAAATAATCGTTAAATCATACTCTTCTACTATATCTGCTATTTTTTGAAATTGTTCAGTGCTGATTCTGCCGCCTGGAACACGAATGCGCAGAGTAAATTCATCTTCTAAAAAATCGGTATTAAATATTCCGAAATCTTGAAGATAAAATCTATCTCCCTCTCCAAGATTTTCAAAATCTATATTTTCAAAATCTTTATAATAATCTATTGGTTTTAATTGAGCTTTATAGCGCTCTCTCTTGTTTAGTTTATTTTCCATATCTGTATTTTAGCTAATAATGAAAATAAATTCTATGTATATTTATTATCTATAAACGATATTGATATCATTTTGTAAAAGTGATCTGTCAAATTTAGATTTTGGAGTTTGAAGATTTCCAATATTAGAACCTGTATCTAAAAATTCTTGAATAAAGTAGCTGTTTTTATAACCGCGTTTTTTTAAATCATCTATAATTTTATTAATATCATCAGTATTTAATAAATCATTATGAATAGTAGTTCTGGCTTCAAATGGCAATTTGCTTTTTATCAAAAAATCAAGAGTTTTAGAAAATTCATCATATCTGTTAGAGTGTGTTATTTGTGTAAATTTTGTTTCTGGAGCTTTGTAGTCAAGTGCCACATAATCCAAAAGATTTAGTGCAACAAGCTCTTTTACAATTAAAAAATTTGTTCCGTTAGTATCTAATTTTATTTTAAATCCAAGTTGTTTTATCTTGCGGCAAAATGGGATTAAATCATGTGTTGTGGCTTCACCGCCAGATAAAACAACTGCTTCAAGCAGACCAACTCTTGTTTTTAAAAAATCGAGGATATTTTCATAACTGTACTTGCCGTTTTTGGCAAAAACTATATCTTTGTTGTAGCAGTAATCACATCGCATATTACACCCACTAAACCACACTATACAAGATAGGTGGTCTGGATAATCCAAGTGGGTGAATGATGTTAAATCATATATAACCTTAGCACTCAGCGAATTGTTTTCTCTGTTTGTGCTCACCAGTTTTCCCTACATTAAAACTCTCAACAGGTCTGTGATAACCCATAACTCTTGTGTAAACGATACACTTTTGTCTTTTGTCTTTTAACATAGCTAAAGCTTCATTTTTACTCATTTTTTTTCACCTCCTTTATTAAGATGCGACTGTGATTTCGCTTAAAAGCTCTTCATCACATTTCGGACAATACTCATGTTCTCCTGGAATATATCCATGTTTAGGACAAACAGAGAATAACGGAGTTACTGTAATGTAAGGCAGTCTATAGTTAGAAATTACATTTTTAACCAGTTTTCTACAAGCTTCTGTTGAACTTATAGCCTCTTTCATATAGAGGTGAAGTACCGTTCCTCCCGTATATTTACACTGTAAATCATCTTGTAAATCCAAAGCTTTAAACGGGTCATCTGTTAAATCAACAGGAATTTGAGATGAGTTTGTATAGTAGATGTTTTCTCCCATGCCTGCTTGAATAATAGAATCCCCGTATCGTTTTTTATCCTCTTTAGCAAATCTATAAGTTGTTCCTTCAGCAGGAGTTGCTTCTAGATTGTAAAGATTTCCTGTTTCTTCTTGAAATTCAACCATTCTGTCACGGATATGTTCAAGAAGTTCAATAGCAAACTCTTCTCCACGCTTGTCTGCTATATCATAGCTGTCGCTTGTGAAATTTCTAATCATCTCATTCATACCATTAACACCAATGGTTGAGAAGTGATTTCTAAATCCTGGCAAGTAGCGTTTAGTATATGGGAAAAGACCTCTATCATACATATCTTGGATAAATACTCGCTTCTTCTCAAGTGTAGATTTTGCCATTTCCATAAGTTCGTCTAAGCGTTTATAAAGAGCTTCTTTATCACCTTTGTAGAGAAAACCTAAACGGGCCATATTGATAGTAACAACACCGATTGAACCAGTCATCTCAGCTGAGCCGAATAAGCCGCCGCCACGCTTGAGAAGCTCACGCAAATCTAACTGCAAGCGGCAGCACATTGAACGAACATGCCCTGGTTTGTATGCTTCAGGATTCTCTACTAAGTTTCCATTCTCATCTCTTTTGAATTGTGAACCGATAAAATTTTGAAAGTATGACGAACCTACTTTTGCAGTGTTTTCAAACAAAATATCTGTATTTTCGCCATACCAGTCAAAGTCCTCAGTAATGTTTACTGTCGGAATCGGAAATGTAAAGGGCTGACCTGTCAAGTCACCCTCAGTCATAATTTCGTAGTAGGCTTTGTTAATGAGATTCATCTCTGTTTGAAAATGTTTGTATGTCATCTCTTCAAGAGATTTTGCACCTCTGTGTTTTGCCTCTTCTTCAAGTTCGCTGTCAAGAAGATCTTTAAAAAGATGCTGCTGATTTGATGTCGGTGTTTGGTCTTTTAAGTCAGCAGGAACTGTCCAGTCTATCGTAATATTTGTAAATGGCGATTGACCCCAGCGTGCAGGTACATTTAAGTTGTACACAAAACTTCTAACAGCTTTTTTAATGTCATAAAAAGAGAGTTTATCTTTAAATGCATAAGGTGCCAGATATGTATCAAAAGAACTAAATGCCTGTGCACCCGCCCATTCACTTTGCAAGATACCTAAGAAGTTTGCCATTTGACCCAGTGCTTCACGAAAATGTTTAGGCGCACCGCTTTCAACTCTTCCTCTGACTCCGTTAAAACCTTCATCAAGCAATACTCTTAAACTCCAGCCTGCACAATATCCAGTAAGACAGTCGAGGTCGTGGATATGGTAGTCACCATTGCGATGAGCATACCCTTCCTCTTTTGAATATATTTTATCAAGCCAGTAGTTTGCGATTACTTTACCTGCGGTGTTATTGACAAGACCTGCATTAGAGTAACCGGTGTTTGAATTGGCCTTTATGCGCCAATCTGTTCCGCCAATATACTCTTCTATAGTTTGAGTAGAGCTGATGTATGTCGTATCTTCATCGAGCATATGCTCTCTTTGCATTTTATGAGTATGGCGATAAACCATAAAAGATTTCATAACATCATAATATCTAGCTTTATAAAGCTCTTTTTCGATTAAATCTTGTACATCTTCAACAGCAACGACTCTTCTTGTCTTCAAGTCGTCAAGAACATTGAAAAATACAGAACTATCATAAGTAATATTTTGAGACTTGAAAGCTTTTTTGACAGCATCTTCAATTTTAAAAGGTAAAAATTCTTTATATGTGCCATCTCTTTTTAAAATATTTTCAACCATGATAGCTCCTCTTTAAAATAATTTACGCAGTTTATAAGATAAGAAGTTAAAAACTTATAATAAAATATGTCACTTTTGCGTCACTAAAAGCTCTATTAATTGTCACAGGGTATAATTTTAATATAGTAAAAAAAGTAAAAAAATTTTAAAAATTTGATATAACTGTTTCAGTGATAAAAATTATAAAATATATGAGAGAAACAATGAAAAAATATCTTATAACTTCCAAAGAATTTTATACAAATAATTCAGAAAGTTTTTGTTCAATTTTACAAAAACAGTTTAAAAAACACAAGCCGCATTATGCTCTTTACAGAGATAAACTAAATAAAAATTATGACAAACAGGCTGCGGATTTCGTAAAAACTTGTTCAGAATTTGAAAATATTAAAAGTTTTATACATCAAAATACAAAACTGGCAAAGGAGTTAAATGCAACAGGCATTCATCTTACTTCTACCCAGTTTGAAGAGATTGAAAGTGCTAAAGAATTGGGACTGGAAGTTATTGTTAGCACGCATACTTATATGGAAGTTTTACAGGCTCAAAAACTTGGTGCTGATGCAGTTACATACAGCCCTATATTTTCTTCTCCGGGAAAAGGTGAACCAAAAGGGATAGATGATTTAAAAAAGCTTTTAAATATATGTGATATAAAAGTTTTTGCCCTTGGAGGTATTGTAGAAAAGGCGCAAATAGATCTTATTGCCAAAACAAAAGCGTATGGTTTTGCTTCAATTAGATATTTTCAATAAAGGTATTTTTACTAAAACTTGCACCTGCAAGATAGCCGCTTGCAAAGCTCCATTGGAGATTATAGCCTCCACATGGACCGTCAAGATTTAAGATTTCTCCGCAAAAGTATAATCCATCTACTATTTTGCTTTGCATTGTTTTTGGGTTTATCTCTCTTAAATCAACTCCGCCGCGGGTTATCATAGCCATCTTAAAGCCTTCATGCCCTATAACTGTCAGCGGTGTCCAGGCAAGAAGATTTATAAGTTTTGCTCTTTGTTCTCCTGCTATTTTTTTGTATGATAAATGAGCTTCTACTCCTGCCAGTTTGCAGATTTCATTTGAAAGCTCAAGAGGGAGAAGAGTGTTTACAAGTTCAAGTATAGTTAAGTGTGGAGCTTTTGAAAACAGTTCTTTTAAATACTTTGTTATTTGCTCTTCATTCATCCCTTTTGTGAAGTTTAGCAAAATTGGCACTTCGCCGTATTTTTCTAAAAGCGGGGTTAAATCTCTTGCCGCGTCAAGCACGACCGGACCGCGTATACCGTTTTTTGTAAAAATAAGATCTCCGTATACCTTTATTTTGCTCTGTTTTTTCATATCAACTTTAAGTTCAACTTTGGCTATTGTGTCAGCTCTGCAATTTTTAACCCACTTCTCTTTTGTATAAAGCGGCATCATAGCCGGGTACAGCTGGGTAACTTTGTGCCCAAGCTCTTGTGCCATTTTATATCCATCTCCATCAGCTCCGAGAGTAGGGTATCCAAGCCCGCCAGTTGCTACAATGACTCTTTTTGTGTTAAAAATATTATTTGTAGTTTGAATACCGCTTATTTGATTATTTATAACTAAAAGCTTTTCGACTCTTTGCGATACCAAAACCTCTACACCGACTCTTTGCATCTCATCTATAAGAGCAGATATGATTGTTGATGAGTTGTGCGAGGTTGGAAAAACCCTAAAACCATCAGGCGCATGAGTATCCACTCCTATCTCTTTAAAAAAGTTTATAAGTGTTTTATAATCAAACTCTTTTAAAGCATCTTGCATAAAGCGGCCGTTACGCCCAAATTTTGACATGAACTCTTCATTGTTCAGAGTGTTTGTCAGGTTACAGCGTCCGCCTCCTGTAGCTTTTAGTTTTGAGGCTATTTGGGGCAGTTTTTCTAAAAGTAAAACTTTATCATTCAATCTTGCTGCAGTTATTGCTGCAATTATTCCCGCCGCACCGGCACCGACAACTATAAGGTCATATCTCTGTTTTAATTTCATAGCGCAATTTTAGTATAATTCGCTTTATGAAAACATATTATGGTGATAGAGAGAAGTGTTATAGTTGTTACAGACCCAAAAGTTCATGCATGTGCGGATATGTTAATCCTATAGAGACAAAGACAAAGTTTGTAATACTTATGCATCCAAAAGAGTTTAAAAAAGTAAAAAACGGTACGGGGCATTTAACTCACCTGTCTCTTAAAAACTCAGAACTTTTTGTTGGCATTGATTTTACAAACAATGGTGCTATAAATGAGATAATCTCAACATATCAAAGTTATATACTTTATCCATCAAAAGATGCCATTAATATAAGTGTGAAAAGCATAGATTTTGAAAAAAATATTGATAATACAAAAGATATGGCAATATTTATTATAGATTCGACTTGGGCATGTTCGCTTAAGATGATAAGAGAGTCTAAAAATTTGCAAAATATAAAACATATAAGTTTTGAAACATCAAGAGTTTCACAGTTTAAGATAAAAGAGCAGCCTGCTGAGTACTGTTTATCAACAATAGAGTCAACTTTAATAGTTTTGGAACTTTTGAAAAAATGGGAGATTGAGAGTCTCCATAAAGATGATTTAGATAAATTTTTAAATCCATTTTATAAAATGATTGATTATCAAATAGAGTGTATAGAAAATTCATTTAGAAATGCAGTAAGATATAGAGAAAAAAATATTAATTAATTATATTGTTTTAAATTTTAATGATATAATTTATAAATAAAAATTTCTTATAATAAAGGTTCATAAATGAAACTATGTAAAGTTCTAGGAAGCAGTATAGCGGCTCTACTTTTAAGTACAGCTCTTTTAGCATCAGAGGGAGCAGCTCACTGGGGATATACTGGACACGAAGGTCCTGAGAACTGGGGCACTCTCTCTGCTGATTACAGTATGTGTAAAGATGGTAAAAGCCAATCTCCTATCAATATTACTTCAGAAGTAACAGTTGAAGCAGAGAATATGCAGAAGATCGGGTTTGACTATAAGACAGGTATATCATCTGTGATAAACAACGGTCATACTATTCAGGTTAATTTTGATGCGGGAAGCAGTATTACTGTAGATAGTATCAAGTTTCCGCTTATTCAGTTCCATTTTCACACACCAAGTGAGAATCAGATAGACGGCAAAGAGTTCCCTCTTGAAGGTCACTTTGTTCATGCAACAAAAGATGGCTCTTTAGCGGTTGTAGGGTTGATGTTCGAAGACGGAGCAGAAAATCCGTTTCTAAAAAAAGTGTGGGCTAAAATGCCTAAGAAAGCTGGTGGCAAAGAGTCTTTGAGTATCTCTGCGGATGAAGTAAATGCGCTTTTGCCAGAAGATAAAGATTACTACAGATTTAACGGTTCATTAACTACTCCGCCGTGCAGCGAGGGTGTAAGATGGCTTGTTCTTAAAAACTACTCGACTATCTCTAAAGAGCAGACAAAAGAGTTTTTAGATACTTTCCATCATGCTAACAATAGACCTATCCAGCCTATCAACGCTAGAAAAGTAATAGAGTAGAAGTTGATAACTCTCCTCTTAAGGGGGAGAGTTACTTATTAAACATTATTGAGCCGAGACGAACCATATTTGACCCGCACTCGATAGCCAGCTCAAAATCCCCGCTCATCCCCATAGAACAGATCGTAGCACCATCTAACTGCTTATAGATATCATAAGTAGTCTCAAAACTCTTCTTAACTACCGCTCTGTTATCACTATGCGCGCCGATGCTCATAACGCCTCTTAAGTGGATATTTGGACACTCTTTTTTTATCTGGTTGTAAATTGCAACCGCATCTTCTGGTATTACGCCGTGTTTGGACTCCTCTTTTGCAGAGTTTATCTGAAGAAGCGCCTCCAGTGTCATCTCTCTTGCTTCAAGTTTCTTTTGCAGCTCATGTGCAAGCTCTAGCGAATCAAGTCCATGAAAAAGAGCAGGGTTGATGTCCAGAAGGTTGTTTATCTTGTTTTTTTGCAGATTTCCTACAAAGTGCCACTCCAGCGGCAGGTCTTCAAGCTCACTGCTTTTTGCTCTTAGATCTTGAACTTTGTTCTCCCCAAAAGCTCTTTGACCAATTCTATATAATTTTTCTATCTCTTTGGTTGTAGAGTATTTGCTAATTGCAACAATTTTAATAATCTGATATTCGCTAAATTTAACTCTTGCAGACTCAACCCGTCTGATAATATCATCTATATAAATTTTGTATTCTTCGTCATTCATTTTTTATCCTATTAGTCTATTTATATCGTTGTAAATTCCAAGCCCCATAAGTGAAAAGAGAATTACCCATCCTGCAATAGTCAGCTTTATCATAATCTCTTCGCTTACCTCTCTTCTAAGTATAAGCTCATAAAGATTAAACATTATATGCCCGCCGTCAAGTGCCGGAATGGGAAGCAGATTTAAAACGCCAAGATTTACAGATATAAGAGCAGCAAAAAAAAGAACACTCATCCAGCCCGCATCTGTCGCGTCGGAAGTAAGTTTTACT
Organism: Sulfurimonas xiamenensis; assembly: GCF_009258045.1. Classification (NCBI taxonomy): domain Bacteria; kingdom Pseudomonadati; phylum Campylobacterota; class Epsilonproteobacteria; order Campylobacterales; family Sulfurimonadaceae; genus Sulfurimonas; species Sulfurimonas xiamenensis. The sequence continues at coordinate 1,122,295 of NZ_CP041166.1, read as the reverse complement.
ATAGATATAACACCTCCAAGCTCTTTTGCCGGCACTTCTCCGACAATGAGTTTTTTAAGTCCTGTAAAAATAAGAGTCGATGCTTGAATGGTTTGATCAGTTGCATAGGAGAGTGTTTCGCCTGGGTTCAATTCAAGTTTATGAGAAACTCCTGCACTGCCGATTCCAATCATCTTCTTCTCAATCACTTCGTTAAACATATTTGTTGTCTGCGTGATTTTTGGCATAAGTGTTATAAAGTGAATATATCCTGCTCTCTCAAGTTCTATATTTAAAGAACCTTCTGATTTTTCAATAATTTCTGCCATCTCTTTCCATGTAGTGATTTCTACGCCGTTAATGGAACGAATGGTGTCATTTGTTTCTAATCCTGCAACAAAAGCGGGAGAATCTTTTACAACTTCGCCAATTACAGGTGAAAGAATATTTGGTCCGCCTAAAGCTATTATAAAGTAGAGAAAAAATGCTAAAACAAAGTTTGCAAGAGGACCTGCTAGAAGAATAAATATCTTTTGAGATGGTGTTTTTACATTGTAACTGTCTATATCATAACTTTTTTTAGAGGGATCACTATCATCTTGTCCTTTCATTTTGACATAACCGCCAAGAGGAAAAAGTGCTAATTTCCATTCAGTGCCCCATTTATGAAAAGAAGCTATTTTTCGTCCAAAACCAATACTGAAAGTTTCAATATAAACACCCATCGCGCGGGCTGCAAAATAGTGTCCTAATTCATGAAAAAATATAAGTGCAGATAGAACTAAAAGAGATACTATAAAACTCATTACTTTTTAACTCCCAAGAGTGCTCTTCTAAACTCCCAAAGATATTCAAAGCCTGAGTAGAGCGTGAGCACGACTGCCAACCAGAGAAGTTCACTTCCAAGGGGCCAGTGCATAAGCAAAAATCCGATGGCAATCATCTGTACAACGGTTTTTACCTTTCCTGCCCATGATGCTTTTACGCTTAACCCCTCACTTACGGCTACGGTGCGGATTCCGGTTATAAAAAGCTCGCGGATGATGATAATGTAGATAGCCCATGCATTTGCTTCTCCTATCATCATAAGCCCTAAAAATGCGGCAATTATAAGCATCTTATCAGCAAGAGGATCAATAATGGCACCAAGCATTGTCATCTGGTTCCACTCTCTTGCGATGTAACCGTCAAAAAAGTCCGTAACACTTGCCAGCACAAAAAGAAGCGAAGCAAAGTAGTAGTTCCATGTTATATGGTAACCATTGTCAGTAAAATAGTCGGGATTCAAAATAACCCAAAACATAAACGGTGCTAAAAAAATGCGTGAAAACGCTAGTATATTAGGAAGATTTAACAAAAATTACCTTATTTATTTATTGGTGTATTTTAACTTTTTGGCTCTTAATTTAGGCTTGATATTATAATTATGCTTGACAATAGATTTGCATCTTGGATACTATAGATTTAAAAATTTAGAATTAAGAGAAAAGATGGATTTACATAAAATAGAGGAGAAGATATTATCTTATACTTCGTTTATTGATGAGATTGGAGTAATTATATTTAATGGTTATCCTTTTGCATTTGTTTATCCTGATTTTAATGCTTTAAAAGAAGCAAAAATTATAAATATAGAAGATGAGATAAAATGGTATGCAATTGAGCTTTACAATATGAAAGCTCTTGAGCAAGAGAAGGTAAAGGGCTATAAAATTTTAACAAAACCGCTTGTAAAGACAAAATCAGGCGAGATTGACAAGACGGTGCTTAAAGAATTTCTTGTATCAGATAAAAACGATAATATTTCAACTCAAGATGAACCCAGTGATGAGGTATATAAAATTTTAAAATCATATATAGCAACTTTGACTAAAAAAGAGATCTTGCCATCTTCTCATCTCGAACTTGACCTTGAACTTGATTCGCTTAATTATGTAGAGCTTTTTGTTTTTATTGAAGAGAGTTTTGGAGTAAAAATAGATGAAGCTGCTTTCTCAAAAATTATGAAACTTGAGTCACTCTATAGTTACATAAAAGTCAATGCAAAAAAGATAGGAGTTGTCAAACCAGAATGGGATGAACTGCTAAGAGAGCAAAGCAGTGAAAAACTAGTATACTCTCCTTTTATTATGTCTCTATATAAGACTCTTCTTTATCCGTTTTTTAGGTTATATTTTCGTTTTGAAGTCAGAGGGATTGAAAATATTTCATCAAAGGCATGCATAATAGCGCCTTCACATCAGAGTATGCTTGACGGATTTTTTATAGAGTCCGCATTGCCGTACAAAACTTTAAAAAAAACCTTTTTTCTGGCATATAAACAGGTCTTTGGTACAAAACTCTTAAAGCCTATTGCAAAACATGGACAGACCATCTTGATAGATGCAAACGAAAACCTTAAAGAGACGATGATCTACTGCGCACTTCCTATAAGAAGCGGAAATAATCTAGTTATTTTTCCTGAGGGGGCTAGAACAAGAGATAGAGAACTTTTGGAGTTTAGACCATACTTTGCTATGCTCTCTAAAACATTTAAGACACCCATCATCCCAGTTGTAATTGACGGCAGTTTTGAAGCACTTAGAGCAGGAATGCTTTTCCCAAGACCAAGAAAAATAAGGGTGACATTTTTAGAGCCTATAGAGCCGCACTCTATGGAGTATGGCGAGATAGTAAAGAGAGTTAGAGATGCTATAGAGCGCGAGCTTAAACGCTCTAGAGAAGAGCATCTTTGAGCTCTTTTTCTCCTTTTTTCTCATCTACGAAGTAGAGCAGAATTGCGCCTATAATAAACAAAATAGAGATAGAGGCGATAGATACTCTTGAGTTTTGGGATACAAGTGCTACAATGGCTATAAGAAGAGGTCCGAAAATCGCCGCAAATTTGCCTATAAAGTTGTAAAAACCGAAAAACTCGGCGGAGTATCCCTCTGGAATCATCCTTGAGTAGTATGAGCGGCTAAGTGCCTGAATACCGCCTTGAACAAGAGCGATCATCACTGCAAGCATATAAAATTCCCAAACCTCCATCATCTGAGCCGCCCATATAATTATAAATAGATAGATAGCGATGGCAAGATAAATCGCACCCTTTGTGCCCATGATCTCAGATATTTTAGTAAAGAGAAGCGTTGCGGGAAATCCGACAAACTGAACAAGTAAAAGAGCTAAAATAAGGTTTGAAGAGTCAAATCCAAGCGCCATTCCGTAATCTACCGCCATCCTGATAATTGTATCTACGCCGTCTATGTAGAGCCAGTAGGCTACTAAAAAGAGGGATAGATGTCTAAGCTGCCTGATCTTAGAGAAAGTTTTTTTTAGTCGTAAATATCCATCTTTTAGTTTTGTCGTTGCAGCTGCGTTGGTGCTTTTGTCCTCCTTTACGAACAGAAGGAGGGGGATGGAGAAGAACGCCCACCAGAGCGCGACACTTACGAATGATGCTTTTATGGCAGCGGCTTGGTTTTCAAACCCAAAAAATTCAAAATCCTGAAACATCCAGACATTTATGCTAAAGAGTACTCCCCCGCCGAGATAGCCGAGCGAAAAGCCAAGCCCCGAGACAAAATCGACACTTTTTTTGGTTGAGACGGATTTTAAAAGCCCGTCATAAAATATGTTTGAGCCCATAAAACCTATATTGCCTAGAATATATATAAAAAGTGCCGCCTGCCACTCTCCTACTCCAACAAGAGAGAGCATTGCGCTCATCAATATGCCGAGATAAGCAAATAGGAAAAGATATCTTTTTTTAAGAGAGTGAACATCCGCAATAGAGCCCAGGAGCGGAGCGATAAACACGATTACAAGGCTCGATATTGAGCTGGCAATCCCAAGATGGGCGGTACTAGTGGTAACCGCTACATCTGCACTGTAGTATGATTTGAAAAAGAGTGGGAAAAAGCCTGCCATAACGGTTGTTGCGTATGCAGAGTTCGCCCAGTCGTAAAGTGCCCACGAGTAGATGGTTTTTTTACTCTCTTGCATAGATGCCGCCTCTTTTAATTTCGCACCAATTTTACCACAAAAGATGAGATTGGATAAAATAAATGATAGAATAGTGCATGAAATTTTTAGAACTAATGAAGAAAAAGGGTCTTGTCGCCGCTCACAGAGGTGCACGCTCTATCGCACCCGAAAACACTCTTTCGGCGTTAAAAAAGAGCATAGGAAAGTGTGATTTTATAGAGATAGATGTTCAGCTAAGCAAAGATAGGACAGTTATAGTTATGCATGATAATACGCTTCAAAGAACTACCAATATAGCCGAAATCGACTCTTTTAGAGATAAAAAACCCTACAGAGTTTGCGATTTTATGTTTGAAGAACTTTGCATGTTGGATTATGGAAGCTGGTTTTACAAATATAAAAATCATAAAGAGCCACTTTTGACTCTTAAGAGGGCATTAGAATTTATAAAAGAGAATAGTCTGTTTATAAATATTGAAATTAAAGATATGTCTAACTGTTTTGAGGATAGAATAGTTATAGAAACAATTGCAAAAGAGATAGAAGAGGCAGGAGTGCAGGAGCGTGTTTTGATCTCATCGTTTAGGCATGAATATTTAATAATAGTTAAAGAAAAGCTGCCAAATGTGCCCAGCGCAGCTTTGGTTGAGGGAAGAGATCCTGATAATCTTCTTGAGTATCTAAAGAGTTTGAAGGTAGATGCTTATCATATTGATAATGCCTTAGTAGATAAAACAAAAGTTAAAATGTTAAGAGAAACCGGTTTTTTTGTAGGTGTTTATACAGTAAATAATCCTCAGCTGGCAAAAGAGCTTTTTGAGATCGGTGTTAATTACATATTTAGTGATTGTTTAAATAAAAAATTAAAAGTGATATAGTTTATGAATTATGAAAAGTTTGAAAAAGCTCTTGAAGCTTTAGATATAGTGACGCGTATAACACAGGCTGAATTAAAAGAGAAGTATCTTAAATTATCAAAAATATATCATCCTGATATGCCACAGGGTGATGCAAAAAAGTTTAAAGAGATAAATGAAGCCTATAAGCTTATAAATAAGTATATGCAAAATTTTAGATTTGTTTTAGATGAAGAAGAGTTTTATAAGCAGTACCCTTTTTCAAGAAAATCAAAAGATTGGTTTTATGATTTTTAGACAATAAATTTATTACAATTAAGGAGTTAAGATATGATTATCGGAGTTCCAAAAGAGGTGAAAACCGATGAGTTTCGCGTTGGAATAACCCCTTCAAATATTGGCTTGTTGGTTGATGAGGGGCATAAAGTAGTTGTTCAAAGCAGTGCAGGAATCGGAAGCGGTTTTACTGATGAGGATTATATAAAAGCGGGTGCAAAAATAGCAATAAGCGCCAAAGAGCTTTATAAAGAAGCAACATTAATAGTAAAAGTAAAAGAGCCGCAATCCTCAGAGTACGGTTTTTTAAATGAGAAGCATACTCTCTTTTGTTATCTGCATCTTGCTCCTTTAAAAGAACTTACTCTTGTTTTAATGCAAAAGAGAGTTTGCGCGATTGCTTATGAGACGGTTACAATAGACAATGAACTTCCTCTTTTAAAACCAATGAGTAAAATAGCAGGCTTTATGGCGCCGATTGTCGGAGCCTATCATCTTAGCCGTTATAAAGGCGGTGAGGGTGTTTTAATAAGCGGTTCAGACGGGGTAGAGGCGGCAAAAGTTTTGGTAGTAGGCGCAGGTAATGCCGGATTTAACGCGGCTAAGATAGCTTTAGGAATGGGAGCGGATGTAACGGTTATCAATAGAACCTCACCAAAATTGGAGGAGTTAAAAAAGCAGCTTCCTTATGTAAAAACTCTTTTGTACTCTAAAAATGCTTTTTTAGAGGCTATAAAGAGTTCAGATATGGTTGTCGGTGCGGTACTCGTTCATGGCGGAGCGGCGACGCCGAAGCTTATTTCACTCGAGATATTAAAAGAGATGAAAGAGGGAGCCGTGCTTGTGGATATAGCGATAGACCAGGGAGGTATTTCCGAAGCTTCTCGCCCTACAACTCACACAAACCCCACCTTTATAGAAGAGGGAGTATTACACTACTGTGTGGCAAATATGCCAGGAGCCTATCCGAAAACATCTACCGTAGCGCTCTCAAATGCAACGATTTCTTATGTGAGAAAATTGGCAAAGGATGGAGTGATTAAGACTATTGAAAATGATGCATCATTGGCTTTGGGAGTCAATGTTTTTAATGGAGCTTTAACAAATCGCGCTGTTGCCGAGGCTCACAATCTAGAGTTTAAAGCTCTTGAATCACTTTTGTAAGGAGGGATAGTTATGTACTCAAACAATGAGATGGTTGATTATCTTATAAATGTTGGCGCGCTTCACTCAAGCAGAATTATAGAAGCTTTCAGACATGTCGACAGAGCGGATTTTGTAGCCGATAGAAGTGCTATGGACATTTATGAAGATTATCCTCTGGGCATCGGTAATGGACAAACAATCTCTCAGCCAAGAACTGTTGCTATGATGCTTGAGATGCTTTCGCCAAAAGAGGGAGATAAGATTTTAGATATAGGAAGCGGCTCAGGGTGGACAACTGCTCTACTAGCTTATGTTGTGGGAGAGGGCGGCTCTGTAACTGGAGTTGAGAGAGTGGGTGAGCTTGTAAAATTTGGAAGTTTTAACTTAAAGAAATATAAGTTTAAAAATGCTAAGATAGTTCAATCAGGAGATGAGCTTGGCATAGCGGGCGAGAAGTTTGATCGCATTTTAGTCTCTGCCGCTGCCGATGAACTTCCATATGAGCTTATCAAACAGCTAAAAGTCGGAGGAAAGCTTGTCATCCCGATTCAAAGTTCAGTTTTTGAAATTGTTAAAAAAGAGGGCGGGGAGTTTGATGCTAATGAGCACTACGGTTTTGCATTTGTTCCGCTGATTTATAAATAACCTATTAAGTTCTCGAAAGTGTCAAACTTTTCTAAAGAAACTAAAGTTTTGTGATCATAGCGGGTTTTTAGTGTAAGTGGCGGAATTGAGGTACCACTTGAGGGTCTATTTCCGACATCGTTATAAATAAGTGAAGGATGTCCTTCATTTTATGAAGTAAAATTAAGGATAGCAAGATGTCACAAACAGCATGGCTAAGTAAAAAGCTAGATAGCGGAAAGATATTGTGTCAGGCATGTGCGCATGCATGTAAGCTAGATGAAGGTGAGTATGGTATATGCGGTGTAAGAAAAGTTGAAGGTGGTGAGCTTAAACTTCTTGTTTATGGACTTGCCGCCGCGGTAAACATTGACCCCGTAGAGAAAAAGCCGATGTTTCATTTTCTGCCAAAGAGCAGAGCCTTCTCCGTGGGAACGGTGGGATGCAACTTCTCTTGTAAATTTTGTCAAAACTACGATATATCCCAATATCCAAAAGAACATGAACATAAGATTGTCGGGCGTGAACTTCCGCCTCAAAAGATAGTCGAATTAGCAGTTGAAAATAGATGCGAATCAATAGCATATACATATAATGAACCGATAGTTTTTTTTGAGTATACCTATGACACTGCAAAGCTTGCGCACGAAAAGGGTTTGAAAAACATCTATGTAACAAGTGGTTATGAGACGCGAAAAGCTATAGATTTGCTCGAGCCTTATATAGACGGGATGAATATTGATATCAAGAGTTTTTCCGACGAGTTCTATAAAGAGATCTGCGGCGCAAGACTAAAGCCTGTTCTTGAAGCTGTAAAGTATGCTCATGAAAAGGGAATCTGGATAGAGATAACAACTCTTCTTATTCCGGGCAAAAACGATTCAAATGAAGAGATAAGAAATATCGCAAAATTCATTGCAGAGCTTGATACTTCTATACCGTGGCATCTCTCGGCATTTCATCCTACTTACAAGATGCTTGATGTTCCTTGCACTCCTGAATCGACTCTTCTTCGTGCCTATAAAATAGGTCAAGAGGAGGGGCTAAAATATCTCTATGTCGGCAATGTCGATAATGAAGATTATGAATCAACATATTGCCCTAGTTGTAAGAAAAAAGTGATTGACAGAAGCGGCAATATTGGACAGTTTGTAACAAACGACCTTGATGAGGAGGGTAAATGCCCATATTGCGGTTATTTGCTTGAGGGAGTGTGGCACTAAAATCGAGCGTTATTTTAAACTATAAAGGCGGTTAAATGTTGATGCGTTTACTTTTTCTGTTGCTTTTAACACTTTTGCCACTTTTAGCAGATAGTTTTACTGTTGTGAAGCTAGAGATAAAAGGGGCTGTGGGACCTGCAAGCAGTGAATATTTCAAAGATGGTATGCTCTTTGCAAGGGATCGAGATGCTCAGATGATAATTCTTGAGTTAGATACTCCCGGCGGGCTCTCAACATCCATGAGAGAGATAATTCAGGGTATTACAAACAGTTCTATACCGGTTGTTACATATGTCTCTCCAAAAGGTGCAAGAGCAGCTAGTGCCGGTACATATCTTCTTTATGCTTCTCATATTGCAGCCATGTCTCCGGGAACAAATCTTGGTGCTGCTACTCCGATAAATTTAATGCCGGCACCAAAAATAGATGATTTAAACAGCAGTGCTATGTCTACTCTTGAAAAAAAAGCATTGAACGATGCTGTAGCATATATTAAAAGTTTAGCCCAATTGAGTGACCGCAATGTAACTTGGGCGTTATCTGCCGTGGAAGAGTCGAAAAGTATTTCTGCTACTGATGCTCTTAGATATGGTGTGATTGATTTGATAGCTCAAGACAGTGAAGAGTTGCTTGCTAAACTTGATGGCAGGAGTGTAGTTGTTTCGGGCAAAAGTATTACGCTTAAAACAAAAGATGCAGTGATATATAGTTTTGAGGCAAACTGGAAAATTAAATTTTTATCTATTGTTACTGATCCAAATATTGCTTATATACTTATACTGATAGCTATATATGGTATCTTTTTTGAATTGATGAATCCAGGTTCTATTTTTCCTGGAGTAGTTGGGCTTATCTGTGGTGTGATTGCACTTTATGCATTGAATATGATACCGTTTAATTATGCGGGGTTATTGCTTATACTTTTAGGCATCGCCTTTATGGTTGCAGAGGTTTTTATTGCAGGATTTGGTATTTTGGGTATTGGCGGTGTTATTGCTTTTGCTTTTGGCTCACTTCTCTTATTTGATGCTGATACTCTTGGGCAGAGTATTTCTATTCCGCTAATTATTGCTTTTACTTTTTCCAGTCTTCTCTTTTTTATTTTAGTTATGAAACTTTTTTTAAGCTCAAGATCGGCTAAAGTAGTTTCAGGCGCAGAGGAGATGATCGGTGCAGTTGCTAATGTTATTGATTCTAATGAGAAAGGATATTTGGTGCATTGTCATAGTGAGACATGGAGTGCTGTAAGTGAGAGTAAATTATCTGTGGGCCAAAATGTTCAAGTTATTGAACGATCAGGTCTTGTTTTAAAAGTTAAACCAATTAAGGAGTAGACAATGTTTTTTGATTTAAATATAACAGCGATATATATGGCATTTTTTGCAATTGCTTTTTTAGCTGCTGCTATTCGTATTTTACGAGAGTATCAGCGCGCAGTTGTTTTTACGCTTGGGCGTTTTACGGGGGTTAAGGGACCGGGACTTATTATATTAATTCCCTTTATTCAACAGATGGTAAGGGTTGACCTTCGTACAATTGTTCTTGATGTTCCTACTCAAGATGTTATCTCTCATGATAATGTATCTGTGCATGTAAATGCGGTTGTCTATTTTCGAGTGATAGATCCTGAAAAAGCCATTATTCAAGTAGAGAATTTTTATGATGCAACTAGTCAGCTTGCACAAACTACTCTTCGTTCTGTGCTAGGCGGACATGAACTTGATGAGATGCTTGCCGAGAGAGAGCGGTTGAATCGTGATATACAGGAGATTTTAGATAAACAGACTGATGCATGGGGTATTAAGATATCCAATGTTGAGATAAAGCATATTGACCTTGATGAGAGTATGGTTAGAGCTATTGCAAAACAGGCTGAAGCAGAACGCGAGCGCCGCGCAAAAGTTATCAATGCAAAAGGGGAGGTCGAAGCAAGTGAAAATCTTCTAGAGGCAGCACAAAAACTTAGCAAAAATGATTTGGGAATACAGCTGCGTTATCTTCAGACCATGAGCGATATCTCAAGCGACAAAACAAATACGATAGTTTTCCCGTTTCCGACTGATTTTAGTAAACTTTTTAATAGTAATATAAAAGAGTAATTAAGGAAACTAAATAAAAAGTAGTTATCTAAAATTTTTCAGAAGCTTTACTCTGCTGCACGATGGTGTTGATGCTGAAAATATCAATGCTAGCTGTGAAAATGGTGTATTGGAAGTTGTTGTTCCTAAGTTGAGAGAAAAAAGTGAAAAAAAAGAAAAAGATAGAAGTTAAATAATATAAAGAGTGTCCAAAAGTATGTGTCAATTTTGAACACTCTTACCCTCTCAAAGAGTGAGAGTCAGGATTGAATCTTTTTGCCGATATCTTCATTGGTATAAATACTGTGAGTACCATCACAAAAAGGGAAGTTTGCACTTGTCTTACACATGCAGATGTGGTACTGCTTCGTTTTTTCAACAGTTACTTTTTTGGGCATGCATTTTGTTCCTTTGTGACTTCCGTCACAAAAAATACCATCTTTACTTCTTCCACATGTGCAGATCATATATGTGACTCCAGCTTCAAGAGTTACACCTTCAGGTTTGTTGCGAAATACAATTGCATCTTTACACATAACATATCCTTTAATAAGTCTATACTATTATAGTAACGATTTTAAGAAAATGTCAAGTTTCTTACTAAAAAATTATACCGAAGAAGAGATGCTAAGCTGCAGTTTCTCTTTTTGATTTAGATCTTTATCGTCTATGTCGTATAAAGAGCAGAGCTCTTTTTTAGCATCTTCGTCGAGGGTATTTAAATCAATGACATAATCGACATAATCGTCTTCTTCAGCAATTTTCATATTGAAGTTTGTTATCTGCTCTTTTGTCGGATGTGCTTTAAGTATTTTGTACACGGTTGACCTCTTGTTTAAGTGATAATATTTAGAATGGAATTGTATTATTTTTTTTGAATTTTGCATCAAGAAAATAATAGATATTTAATGAGATATTTTAAATATTGGTTTTCTATCTTCTACTAACAAAACAGGCTGAACAAAAGGAGCAATTTTTAGTAAAAAGTCTAACATGGATAATGCTGCAGAGCCGTAAAAAAATCCTAACTTATGGTTTTTAAATGAAAGAGCGTCAAGATAAAGATGCTTTTTATATGGAGTGTCACCTATATTGTCTTTGTTTATGTCAAATCCTTCATAATCATCCCAGTAGTTTGATTCTATCTCATTTTGATTTGTTAAACCGATGCGGCTGTCGCTCATGATATTGTCCATATTTCCAAATAGCTCATTTCTTTTTATGACATTTTTTACACTATAGTTTTTAAAATTCAAACCTCTTGTGCTGAATATAATCTTGTTATCCAAAATCCAATTTTTTGTATCTCTAATTTTTGGGGAATTGTCAATATAGAGTGCTTGATTGCACTCAGCAACGATGTTTTTTTCTACATGTATATTTGACGCAGCTTTTAAAATTATGCCAAGGCTAGTTTGTGCTCCGTGATCTCCTTTTATGGAGTTGCTACTTATATTTATATCATTACTCGCTTCTAAAAAGATGCCTACAGCATTATTTTTGAGTATATTGTCTATAAGCGTAATATTTTTTGAGTACTGTGTAAATATAGCATATCTGCACTCTTGCATATAGTTTTTAGAAATATTATTATCATTTGAACGCATTAAAACAATATCTCTTGATTTTATAAACTTGTTGTTTTTTATAGTGTTGTTATGGCTAAACCAGAGTCTAAGAGCATCACCTCTAAAGCCTATTTTCTCACCGTTTGAGGAGACGGTATTGTTTTGTATGACGGAATTATTTACATTGTCCAAAAAGATACCATAAAGTGAGTTTTTTATTTTACAGTTATCAATATCTACATATTTTGCGTTGTTTATAAAAACGGCAGAGTCCATAATGTCCAATCTGCTTCCGCTGTTTGTTATATTTAGATTTTTGAGCTTTACATGTGAGCTTTTGATAGTTATGATATTTCCTCTGCCTTCTCCTTCTATAATAACGCCATCTTCTTTACCGACAATGTTTATAGGCTTTTTTATGGTTATATTGCCTTTATAAATTCCGGCAGAGAGTTTCAAAGTAGAGCCTGGAGGCGAGGAGTCGATAGCATCTTGAAGTATGTTTGCATATGTATTTATGACAAATATAAAAAAAATAAAAAAAGTTCTTCTGAGCATAAAAATCCTAAAAACAAAAGTAAATTTTAATTTTATATTATGCCATATATAAAAGGGTTTTGTTGGGAATTATAATATTTAAATAAAGTTGTATTATATTTTTTAGTAGAAAAATAGAGTGGAAATATATATAAAGTATGTGAGCGGATAAATCCACTCACGCGAAAAGATTACAGACCTGTAACGTTTTCTGCTTGAGGACCTTTTTCGCCTTCGCCTATTTCGAAAGTAACTTTTTGACCTTCGTTTAATGAAACACGACCATAGCCTGTGCTGTTGATTTGACGAAAGTGTACGAATACATCTTTACCGCCATTTTCTTGTTCGATAAATCCGAAACCTTTTTCACCATTGAACCATTTAACTGTACCGTTTACTAATGCTGCCATTGTAATACCTTTGTGTTTGAATACACCTCATTGCTGAAGTGGTCTAAAATCTAATATGAAGCTTTTCTTTTAGTAGCGGATTATACTGTTAACTAGGTCATCAATGTAAAGCAGACTAAAGATGTAACTCGAATCATCTTTTATTGAGGGAAGTATAACTGAATAAAAGGTAAATGTATATAGAAGAGGCAAATTCTTTTTAAAGTTGTCTTTTTTTGTGTTAACACTTTGTCTCTTTTGTGTTTTTTGCTATGAACTCTTTCGCAAGCTTGAACATATTTTTGTAGTTGTTAAATATTTCTCTTAACTGCTCCTCAAACCCCGCATGAGCAAGATATAAAGTGTTGTGATGTTTTATTCTCGTATAGTATCTTGTCGCTTGTAAGAAGATGTCTCTGCTTTCAACACATAAACCCGACTTCGGCGTTTATACTTCATTTCAGTTCAAAATGTGCAAAAGCACCCTCTACACTTAAGACATTTTTATAGCTGGTCTTTGTAATAGTCACTTTTTTTGTAGTTAAGTCACACACCGCGATACGAAAGTTTGAACCCATATACGGTTCAACAATGCAGATGATCTTATCATCGATCTGTCTTGTTGCATGGATAACACCTTTAAGAGTATGAAAAAAATATTTCGGATAGCTCAAAGGTGTGATCTCTACAACCTCCGCAACTATTTTTTTGCCAAGATTTTGTCTCATAAGATTGGCATCTTCATAGTTGTCAAACTGAACACACCAATCGTCAAACTCTTTATTGAAGCGTTTTAAACCTTCGTCCAAAAAACCGCCTGCCTCTGACTGTAGGGCAAATATGCTCATTTGTAGAATCCTGTAAGAATATTCATAATTATACTTGTTAGCCTCTTTGATATCCTTTATTTTACAACTCTTTGACGGCATCTGCAAAGATGTCGTAACTCTCTTTTGAAGAAAACACAAAGTTAACTTCCATGCTCTGATTAGTTTCCAAAAAAGATTTGACGCTCTTGTAGGCAACTTTAGCTGCCTCACCCTTTGGATAACCGTAGATGCCTGTAGAGATGGCAGGAAACGAGATACTGTGGCACTTTAGTTCAGAAGCTGCTTTTAGTGAGTTTATATAGCAGTTTGCCAGAAGCTCTTCGCAGCGGTTTTTACAAGATGAATAAACAGGACCTACAGTGTGAATCACATATTTTGCCCTCATATTTCCTGCAGTTGTCGCAACGGCTTCTCCGGTAGGCAGTCCATCAGGATGCAGAGAGGCTCTGAGCTTTTTACACTCGCTAAGTATCTGCTCTCCGCCCGCGCGGTGAATTGCACCGTCCACTCCGCCGCCGCCAAGAAGTGAACTGTTTGCCGCATTTACCACTGCACATACATCTTCTTGTGTTATATCCGCTATCTTCAGGTTTATGTTTTTCATTTTCATATCTTTTATGTATAGTGATTTAGTTAAGTTGATTTTTATTTTATATTATATTTTTGTTCTCTTTTTTTGAATGCAATTTCCCCACCCTCTAAAATATCACATACATGCTCTCTAATCCCTTGAGATTTTAACACTGAAATGCTTTCAGCGCGATTTTTGAAGGTGTTTTCTAATGCACCATTAACATAGTCAAATTTAATTGCACTTTCTCCCTGCCCATTTTGATTAGCAACAATAATATTTTCAGAATCTGTGGAAACAACTAGATTAGAATTATGTGAAACCATAATTATTTGTCTGTCAATTTTTTTATTTTTAATAAACTCAGTTAATGTGTCATAAACAGTTCTATTGTCAAGATTATCTTCTGGTTGGTCTATTAAGATAGGTATCTTTGAAGAACTTATTTCTAAGAATAATTGGAATAAAATGATGCCTTTTTTACCAGGTGACATGTGCTCCAATCTATCATTACCTTGTTTTAAATCATATGTAATTTTGAAATAATCATCAAATAAATAAGTAATCATTTCTTTTCTAATTTTATTTTTGTTAAAAGAAATACTTCCTTCAAACAACTTAATTAGAATAGTTTTGATCTTCCTAATATGGTCTGACGATTTATATATGAATTCATTTTTTACAGTATAAATTGTAGGGTCAAAAATTTTATCTAAGGACTGATTTTTAGCAATATAATATGAAAAATTTAAATAAAACTTTTCTGTGTCAAATTTTATTTCAGTAATTAACTCTAAATCTTTACCTATGAGTTTATAAGGCTCATTTAGTTCTATTATTTTTTTATAAGTATCAAAAAGTTCACTATATTTCGTTAAAAATAAATCTAAAACTAATGTTGATTTTTGAGATTCTATTTCTTTTTCTTTTTGTAAAATTTTATTTAATTTTTCTTGTTCATCAGCAAGTTTTTTTTGTGTATCTAAAAATTTCTTTTTATCATCAAATTTTTCATTAAATGGTTCCAAAGAGATAGTTAGTTGATTGATTTTTTCGTCTATTTCTGAGATAGTAGCAATTAAAGTTTCCGTAATAAGAGGGTTGTCTAATTTGAAACTTTCAATTGAAGAAATTAAATTTTTAGACAAATTAGTTTTAATTTCTTCAAGTATGCTTTTATTTTCTTCAATTGCCATAACATTTGAAAACTCTTCATCTATAAAAGTAATAACTTTTGAATCTAACATATGAAAAACTTTTTTAATACTTTCTAATAGTATTACTTCATTGTTTTTTATAGTTTTTTCTTTATTGTTTTCTGCAATAGAATCTTGTATTTTTTTAATATTTTCTTCATCTTCTGGGGTTAAAGTAGATTTTGATTTTAATGCAACTAACTCTTGATTATATTTTATAATACTAGCTTCTATAGCTTTTTTATCTCCTAGAAGTGTTAATTCACCTTGTAGTCTATATAACTCTTTTTCATTATCAAAATATTTATCTATTTCATTATTTAAAGATTGCTTATGTTCTAATATTTTTGATGTTAAATTATGTAATGAGCTTGTGTAGTCCGCTTGTCTATGTAGTAGTTCATCAATTGTTTGTTTAAAAGTAATATTTTTTTCTTTATCTTCTGCTATGTTATTTAAGTGCATTTGAGGAATGTAATCAATATATCTTTTATTATCACTACTTAGAAGTTTAGATATTTGCCCATCTTCCCATTCTACTTCACAATCAATACCGTCAAGATTATCATATTCTACAAAGTTTTTATACCCTTTAATTTCTTTATATTTTTCGATTGGTAAGACTGTTTTTGCCAATAAATATAGCAATAAAGATTTTCCAGAAGATTTACCACCTATTATTGAATTTAAATTATTGCTAAATCCTATTTTTTCATTTGTAAATGTGTCTGTGGTATCAATTATTTTTATACTTTTTATTACCTCATAATCTGTTTTGATTTCAGGTTTTTCTTCTTGGATTCTTACTCTTTCAGGTTCATAAATAATTTGTTTGAGTCCTTCAAATGTTGGTTCGGCTTTTATCCATACAAATTTTTGACCAAGATAAAACCTTCCATCAGCGGCATTCTCAATTTTAATTCTACGACAATCAGAAGCAATGATATATGTCATATCTCTTTTATATAATGGGACATTGCCCTTTGATAAATGGTCTAAAAATGTACCATTATTAAAACTGTCAATAGCTTTTGATAATTGACAAATACTTACATTTTTATTATTCCATTCATCAACTCTTCTTGTTCCATCAATTGTTTTTTTATCTAAAACACCACTTTTACTATCTGCATGTGCAAATATAAAAATTGAATCTAGTTTTGAAGAGTTCACCTTGTTTTTTATTTCTGAAATACTTAAATCAGAAATAGGAACTCCAGAACTTGGACAAAGATCTGTTCCAGGATTGAAACAAGCTTTTACAATCTCATGTATCTTAGATAAATCCGTTTTTTCTTTAAATAATACTAATAAATGGATACCACTCCCATCTTTTGCAGTTATTTCAAACCCTGGTAAAATAGTAATTCCATTATCAGATGCTTCTTTTTGAATGTAAGGAATTAGTAAATTATCTATTGAAGAACAAAAATTATGGTCAGTTATGGCAATAACAGATAAAGCTTGTGCTTTAGCAAAATCAATATACTCTTTAGCAAATATTTTTTTATTTTCTACAGTATCTAAATTTGGTTTGTTAATCCATTCATGGTCTAAAGGAGTATGACAATGTAAATCCCATTTTCTCCATTCTGAACCTCTATTAAAAGCACTCATTTTTTTCTCCAAATTTTAATTTTATTTACAACTCCACAACCCGCTCAAACATCTCTTTTATCTCCATCTCGTGGCTTATAAGAAATATCTGTCTGTACTGCTCTTTGATGGTGTGGAAAGCTTCTAGTATCTCCATGCGTCTTGTTTCGTCCTGACTTCCGAACACTTCGTCAAATGCCAAGAAACCTATTGAGCTTGCTCCGCTGAGTTCGGTTAAGGTTTTTGAGATTGCTATGCGAAGCACTAGATTTGCGAGGTCTATCTCTCCGCCGCTAAAACGCTCTATTGGGTACTTTTTGCCCTCGTCGTAGATGAAAAAATCGAAGTCGTTGCTGACTTCTATGTGCTGGTATTTTCCTTTTGTGATACGAGCGTACATCTCTGAGGCGATCTCCGAGATGCGGGGTGCTATCTTTGCATTTAGGCGTGTCTTAAACTCCGTAAGACTCATCTTTATTTTCTCATAGTCAAGCAGATCATCTTTTTTGCTCTGAACTTTTTTCTTTTGCGCCTCATTGTTCTCAAGCGAGGCTTCTATGTTTTTTATCTCGCCCTCGATCTTTGCAACTTTTACTTTTATCTCCATCAGAAGTGCTGCTTTTGCATCTATGGCTTTGAACAGTTCGTTATGCTCCGCAAGCTTTGCTTTGTGTTTCTCTTCGTCGTAGATGACAAGGTTAAACTCCGCCTCTTTTTTCTTGTACTGTTCTCTTAGATCTTCGATTCTTTTGCTTACAAGTGCGAGGTCAGCTTTTACTACGGGAAGTCTCTTTAATTCTGTCTCATTGCTAATGTATAGTTTGTATTTTGGTTCAAGAGATGCGAAGTCGCTTCTTATCTTCTCGTGCGCTTTCTCATCGTAACTGTAGGCTTCAAGCTCTTTGAGTTCCTGCTTGTTTTTAAGCCCTTTTTGCTCTACAAGGGCAAAGTGTTCTTGTGCGGCTTTTAGGTCTTTTAATTTGCTATCTATGATCTTAATACTGCTTACAATCTCCGAAAACTCTTTCTCTTTTTGCTTCTTCTCGGCTTCAAATGCGCTCTTTTGAGTCTCTACCTCAGTAAGCTGCTTCTTATACTCATCAATCTTCTTTTGGTGTGTCTCGTTGACCGCGTGGACAAGCGAGTTTACAACATTGTCATACTCCTCTAAAAGCGGTCTTGTGCATGTCGGACAAGCTCCTTCGTTTCCTAGCTCTTTTAGCTTGGCTATCTTGGCGTTCGTGATATCTATCTGCTTTTGTTCAGAGGCTATTTCAGCTTTTAGCTCGTTTTCGATCGTCTGCTTTGTCTTTACGCTCTCTTGCAAAACTGCGATGTTTATCTCCAGATTTTTTGCGTTTAAGACAAACTCGTCATAACCCTCGCAGGCCTTCTCAAGTGCGCCAATGTCTGATCTGCTCTTTGTGTACTGCTCTCTTAGTTGAACCTGCTCCTTTTGCAGCCCCTCTTTTTTGAGGAAGAACTCTCTGAGCTTCTCCTGCTCCTTTAACTGCTGCTGCAGGCTAAGATACTCTTTTGCCGCAGGTTTTAAGGATTCGAGCTTCTCTTGCTTATCTTCAAGTTCATGAAACTCAGCGTTAAGTTTTACCTGGTTTAATATCTCGCTGTTTTTGGAGTTTTTCGTCAGTTCCAGTTGTGAGGCAAGCTTCTGTTTCTTCTCTTTTGTCTCTGCAAATATAGTGAGCTCTTTTTTTATCTCTTTCTCTTTAGTTTTTAGTGCGTCAAGCTCTTTTGTCTTGCTCTTCTCATCTTTTGCAAGAGCCTCTTTTGAAGCGATATTTTCCTTTATCTGCCCCTCTTTTTGCTTTATCTCCGCTTCGCCCAAAAGCACCTCTTTAAATGCTTCTATCTCGCGTTTTAGCTCTCTGCTTTTCTCAACCAGCTCTCTTTCGACAAAGTCTATCTTCTCCAGCCCAAGAAGTTTTCTTATCATCTTTTTTCTGTCTTCGTTTTTAAGCGCACTCAGGCTTGTAAGCTCTTTTTGGGAGGCAAAAAGAGTGTTCACAAAAGCATCTTTGCTCATCTTTGTAAGTGAGGTTATGGAGCTTGTCACCTCTTTGGCACCGCTTGTTATAAGCTCCTCGTTCTTGTAGAGTTTTGCGTTTGCGCTCATCGCTTTTCCGCGAAATTCGCGAACTACTCTGTAGATTGCCGCATCAAACTCAAACTCAAGTTCGACAACCACCGCATCCTTTGCGTCTGCATTTGAGTTTTTGATAATATCTTTATACCCTTTGTTCCTCAGCTCGCCGTAAAGTGCAAAAAATATCGCCTCGAAAATGGTAGATTTCCCACTTCCGTTTTTGCCGATGATGCCGATAAGCCCCTCGCCAAACTCTATTGTCTTGGCGCTGTATTTTTTAAAGTTTTTAAGTCGGAGTCTAGATAGTATCATCACAAACCTCCTCATAGTGTGCAAAGAGCTCTTGGACTTTGAGTTTGAGTCTCTCAAACTCCTCTCCTTTTGCTTCCTCTTTTATGTGTTGTAAAAAAAACTCCTCAAGGGATACGGCTTCGGCTTCCATCATCTCTGTTTGTCTCTGTGTCTGCTTGAACTCTCGCTTTACCGAGACGCTCATAGCGTCCGCAAAAAGCTTTTTTATCTCTGAGTTTTGTATGTCGATGGATTGTAAAGTAGTGATATTTTTTAATATGACTTCCACTATAGCCTCTTTAATGTCGCTTTTATCGAGTTTTGAGACTGAACTCTCAAAATCCTCGCAATCTATCTCTTTTGTGAGAATAGGGCGGATATTTATCTCTTTGTACTCGACCTGCAGTTCGTCGTATAGATTTATCTCTGCAAAGCCTTTTGAGTTTCGTTTGTCATTTAGGCTCGTTCTCTCTGTCGAGCCGCTGTAGTAGACATTTTCATGCTTGCCGACCTTTCCAAAACCGTGCCAATGCCCGAGTGCAACATAGTCCATCATCTTAAAGATATACTCTTTATCACTCGGATAGACCCACTCGCCAAACTCGTTCATAAGATAAAAAGCACCCACGGAACAGTGCATCATCATAATATTTTTCTTGCTTTTGTCTATGCTTTCTTCGCAGAGTTCTATCTGTGAGAGCGCTTTTGTTTCGTCGTTCATGTGGGGCAGGGCGTGAAATATTATGTGCTCAAACTCTATCTTTTTATACTCTTGATTATATGCCGCATATATATTTTTAAAGTTGTCAAATATCTTTAGTATAGGCGAACTTAGGTTTGTTCTGGGTGTTGAGTGGTTTCCCGCTATGAGGATAAAAGGGATATCAAGAGAGTCTATGATTTTGAACTGTTCAAGTGCAAAAGTGATAGCGCGGTTTGAGGGGCTTGAGCGGTGAAACAGATCGCCTGTGTGGATAATATAATCTGGTTTTATCTCTTTTATCTGTTCTACGACCTGAGCAAAAGCGTCGTAAAAATCGGCTTCCCTCTGGTTGATGTTCTCGTCGTTTAAAACTTCAAGGTCGTTAAAGCCCAAGTGAGTGTCGCTAAAGTGAACTATTTTCAAAGAATCTCCCCTTTATAATTGCAATTGGTATAAATATTTTATCTAAAAATATTTTCATTGCCTAATAATATTTATAGTGTGAATTTTATTGTAAAATAAACACAAAAGTTAAAAAAAAAGGTTTATGATGAGATATTCAGATTTAAAATCTAAAAAAATTATGTTTGTTGCTATGTTAAATATAATCATAGTTGTTTTGGAATTTATATTTGGTTTTATCTCAAATTCACTTGCATTGATTACGGATGCAGTTCATAATCTTGGTGATGTTTTGGCTCTTTTTGTAGCGCTCATAGCATCTTATTATGCACTTAAATCTGCTACTTCAAAGATGACATTCGGATATATTCGCTTCGAAATGATGGCAGCATTTGTAAATTCACTTTTTTTATGTATTACTATGATTTATGTTTTATATGAGGCTGCTATAAGATTTATGAATCCGGTGCTTATAGATGCAAAGAGTGTGATAGTTGTCGCGTCTGTAGCTTTGGTTGTAAATAGTATCAGTGCTTATCTTCTTAGAGACAATCCTGATTTGCACTCTCACGAACACCATCATGAAGATTTAAATGTAAAAGCTGCATATCTGCATATGTTTGGAGATGCAGTAATCTCTCTTGGAGTAGTTTTAGGAGCCGTTATGACGCTTTATTTTCAAGTTCTTTATATTGATCCTCTTTTGACTTTTGTTTTTGGCACATATATATTAATAAGCAGTTTTAAAGTTTTAAAAAAAAGTTTTTTGAGTTTAATAGATGCAAATATAAATGGAACAAAAGAGTATGAAGAACTTCTTTTGTCTTTTGAAGAAATATGTGCCGTGCATGATATCCATTTAACTCTGCCATCATCAAAAGATAAATATTTTTCTGCTCATATAGTACTCAAATCGAGTAAATCTCTTGAAGAGATTGAGCATCTAATTGAAAACATCCGCTTCAGTCTTAAAGAGAATTTCGGGGTTACACATGTGATTATTCAGCCTGAAACAACGAAATATATGCAGACAAACGATTGTTATTGCATAAGTCATTAAGAGTGTTTTTTTAAGACTCCTTAAGTATCTTTACAATCTCATCAACACTTAAAACTTTTCCGCTGCTTTTTACAACATTGTCAACAACAAGAGCAGGTGTGCTTATAACATTATAATTCATTATTTTTACAATATCTTCAACTTTCTCTACACTGTGAAACCCGCCGATTTTTGCTACAGCCTGCTTTGCAGCTTCCTCAAGTGTTTTACATTTTGCACACCCTGTGCCCAGTATCTCAATTTTCATTTTTTCTCCTTTATTGTAAAATTGCATTAAATAAATAACCTACTAAAAGTATCTCAAATCCAACAATGGCAAAAAATATCGCTATTAGTTTTGTTGATAAAACTCTTTTTAGTATCATGGCTTCCGGAAGGCTTAGAGCAACAACTGCCATCATAAAACTAAGAGCTGTCCCAAGCAGCATCCCTTTTGATGTCAAGACCTCTACTAAAGGCAATATTCCCGCGGCATTTGAGTACATCGGTATTCCCATTACAACACTTACTATAGGTGCATACCAGATGTCTCCGCCGGCATATAATGCTATAAAATCAGCAGGAATATAACCATGGATAAATGCTCCGATTCCAACACCGATGATCACATAGAGATAGATTTTTTTAAAAATATCTCTCGAGTATTCCCAAGATTCTCTAAGTCTGTGCCTAAATTTTGTCTCATCCTCTTTATAGTTCATTTCATCAATAGGTTTTACTTCTATAAGCACCTCTTTCTCCAAACCCATTGAACCGATAATTATTCCCGCAATAATAGCTACAAACAAACCAATGCCAATGTAGAGCAGTGCGATTTTCCATCCAAAGAGAGATAGAAGCATAGCAATAACGACTGCATCGCTAAGAGGTGCTGAAATAAGATAACTAAATGTTACGCCAAGAGGAATTCTAGCTTGTAAAAATCCTAAAAACAGAGGTATTGCACTGCATGAACAAAAAGGGGTGATTACGCCAAATATTGCTGCTAAAACATGCCCTGTTATCTTATTTTTACCGCTTATATAAGCTCTTGCTTTTTCTATGGGAAAATAACTTCTAAGAAGTGTTACGATGTAAATAATTGAGATTAAAAGTATAAAAATTTTAAGAGTGTCATAGATAAAAAAGCTTAAAGCTTCACTGATGGGACTATGTTTTTCTAAGTTTAAAATATTAAAGACTATAATGTAACTAAAATTTTCGAGCCACTCAAACATCTTTTCTCGCTTAAAGTATTAAATTTTTTATAAAAGAGAATAATAGCTAAATACTATTAATATATCAAGATATATTGATATATTAATAAAAATCTTTTTATATTGCAGCTCTAAGAAGAACTGCTATTTTTTGAAAAATTTATAGTAAAAATTTTTTATTTTTCTTAATTTTACATTGTTTACGGCAAGCTCTCCGCTTTGAATTGTTCCGCTTCTAACGGTTGTGCCTGCTGCAACCATAACATTGTCTTGCAGTGTAATGGGTGCGATAAGCTGGCTGTCGCTTCCGACAAACACATTTTTGCCAATAGTTGTTTTATACTTGTTGATTCCGTCGTAGTTACATGTGATAACTCCAGCACCGATGTTTGTGCCTTCATCAATGGTTGCATCTCCGAGGTAGCTTAAATGCCCGGCTTTAACACCCTTGAGCGTGCTTTTCTTAACTTCTACAAAGTTTCCGATGTGGGTATCTTCTATGTTTGAAGCAGGGCGCAGATGTGCCAGCGGTCCGACATCCGAATCTTTTACAATGCTCTCTTCTATAATGCTGTGTGCTTTTATGTGAGAGTTGATTATTTTAGACGACCCTGTAATACGGCATCCGTTTTCGACAATGCACTCGCCCTCAAATATTACTCCCTCTTCGACATAAATAGTTGATGGAAGCTGCATAGTTATGCCTGAGTTCATCCATTTTGTTTTAATTCTCTCTTGCATAATTACTTCAGCTTCTGATAAATCTTTTTTGGAATTTACACCCTTAAAGTGCTCCTCATCAACCAACAGAGGAGTTATTTTGTGGGCATCTGCTCTTGCCATGGAGATAACATCTGTGAGATAGTATTCGCCTTGCGCATTATCATTTGTAAGAAGGGGGATATATTTATCTAACATCTCTTTGGAAAATGCATAAACTCCGGCATTTACCGTTGTTACATGAAGTTCTGTTTCTGAAGCGTCCTTTTGTTCTACTATCTTTTTGACCTGTCCGTTTTCTATAATAACGCGGCCATATCCGTCGGGATTTTGCATATTGAAAATGGACATAATGATATCAGAACTGCTCTTTAAAAACCCCTCTAAAGACTCTTTTGTGATAAGCGGCATATCTCCGTTTAAAACAAGCACTTTCTCATTTTTAATATGCACATTCTTCATGGCTCCGCCGGTTCCGGGAAAATTATCGCTGTCTTGAATAACAAAATTGATATCATGAAAACAGGAGCTCATTTTATCTATGACAGTCTCTTTTTGGTGTGATACCACAACTGTGATGTCATCACTGATTTCACGCGATGCTTTTATGATATGATAAAGCATCTCTTTTCCGCAGATTGTATGTAAAACTTTGGCTTTGTTAGATTTCATACGACTGCCTTTTCCGGCAGCTAAAATTACTATACTTACTCTATTTATATTCATTTTTACTCTTTTGCTTAATTCATAAAATTATACCTTTTAGCTCTTATAATTGAAATTAAATTTGCAAACTATATTCTTAGTATAGAGGTAAATATTTTTTGTGGTATTATAATAGATTTAATAATTTGATAATTTTATAGCTTCAATAAAATAAATAATAAAGTGGATAATGTGAATTGTAAATATTTTGGAGAGTGTGGTGCATGTAGAGTCTATGAGGGTGGATATGAACATCAGTTGGCTTTAAAAGTAGAAGTAAATAAAGAGAGATTCAAACTTTTTTACAGCGGCAGTATATCTATTTTTAAATCACCGCAGAAAAACTATCGTTCAAGAAGTGAGTTTAAAATTTGGCATATTGAAGATCAAATTCATTATGCAATGAATCATATAGATAAAAAAAGCATAGTTTTGATAGATGAGTGTCCGCAAGTCACTCAGCCTATATTTGATCTTATGCCAAAGCTTCTAAAAGCCATAAAAGAGAACAATATAGATTTTAAGTTATTTGGTGCTGATTTTTTAAGTTCAAACAACGGTGAGACTGTTGTCTCACTGCTTTATCACCGAAAATTAGATCTTGCATGGAAAGAGACTGCCTCTAAAATCGCCTCTGAACTCGGTATCTATATTATAGGGCGAAGCAGAAAGCAAAAGGTTACAATAGGAGAGGATTATGTTACAGAAATTCTAAATATTAACGGAGAAGAATTTCGATTTAAATATATAGAAAATAGTTTTACGCAGCCAAACTCCAAAGTAAATGAAGAGATGATTGCATGGGCTTTAAAAAATTTGTCTCATAAAGATACAGACTTGCTTGAGCTATACTGCGGTGCGGGAAATTTTACTATACCTTTTGCTAAAAATTTTAGAAAAGTTTTGGCTACAGAGATATCAAAATCTTCTATTAATGCGGCAAAAGCAAATATGGATTTAAACAGTGTAAAAAATATTGAGTTTGTGAGAATGGGCGTTGAAGAGTTTACTCAGGCTCTTGATGGAGTGCGAGAGTTTAATAGAATGAAAGATATAGATATAAATTCATATAACATCAATACGATATTTGTTGATCCGCCAAGAAGCGGAATGGATAATGCCACATGTGAGTTTGTCTCTCGATATGAGACTATACTTTATATATCTTGTAATCCGGAAACTTTAGTAAGAGATTTGGAAATTTTATGCAAAACACACAGAGTTGATGATTTAGCTCTTTTTGATCAATTTCCATATACGCATCATGCTGAAATGGGTGTTAAATTAACTAGAAAAAAAGAGTATCAAGAAAAAAATATAAAAGATGAGATATGAAAAAGATATTGATTATAAGCGACGGTGAAACTGCTAAACATTTTGTAAACAGGGTTATGGATACATACACGAGTGAAAATATATATTATGTTATCGAGACGAAGGCCAAAGAGTATAAAAATGTAAATGCATCTCGCTTTAAATTTTATGAGTTTGATCCGACTAGTCTTTATAAACTTGCAAATATACTTAAAATGGAGTTTGCCCAAGCTATTGTAGTTATGGATAATCAAGCCGATGTAGAACATACGATAAAAAATATAAGAACTATAAAAAAACATCTTCGTATTATAGTTTTAAACAAATGGGATTTAAAAAACAAAGATTCAAATGTTGTTTTAATCAACTCGAATGAAATTTTGTCTTCAAGATTAATTGATTATTTGCCAAATGTTCCTGTAATAGCACAAAATGTAGGACTAGGCGAAGGTGAGATAATGGAAGTTTTAGTTCCTTTTGGAAGCTCTTTTATCTATAAACATATAGGTGTAATTGAACAAAAAGATTGGCGTATAGTTGCAATATATAGAAACAGAAAACTTATTATGCCAAATCGACGCAGAATGATTCAACCAAATGATCTTCTGCTTTTAGTAGGAGAACCTGCCGTATTAAAATCTGTTCATAAGGCAATTAAAAGAGAACTTGGTCAGTTCCCTGAACCTTTTGGCTCAAATCTTTATATCTATCTTGATATGAATTTATTACATCTTGATAAAGTGAAAAACTTTATTGAGAGGGCAGTGTTTGCACATAAAAAGTTTGGGCATACTTTAGTGATAAGAGTAGTTAATCCTAATGACATTGATGTTCTTTGGAAAATTAAAGAGTATAGAAGTGAAAATGTTATTATCGATATAAATTACGATAGTCAAGATTTAAAAAAACTTTTTTTTGATGATATAAAAACTTATCATGCAGGTTTGGTTATTGTTCCAAATGAGATGTTTGATGATTATGAGATGCGAACAATCTTATATGAAGCGCATGTTCCTGTCCTTAAAATAGCAGACAAAGAGTTCTTTTCCATAAAAGATGCTTCTATTATTTTGGGTGATAATCGTGATTTGGAGAAAATTTCATCAACGATATTTGATATTTCTGAACAGATGAGTATTAATATAGAACTTTATAACTATATAAATGAGCATCAAGAGACAAAAGAGCAGGTAATTGAGCACTATTATAATCTTTCTACAATTTTTTCAAAAAATATTAAAGTGATTAAAGAGAATGCAAATCCGATAAAAAAACTAAAACAAAAAGATGACTTTGTTCAAATTATACCATTTACGAAAAAATTAACACTTAGAAAAATTTACTCAATTTTATCTACCGACAGTGAAAGACTTTATCACAAATTGGATGATCATCATCAAATATTTATACCGGTGCAAATTTAAAATCAGTGATTTTTTATCATTTTTTAAGTATTATATATTTACTTAATTAAATTTTGGACCGATAATGCAAGTACACATTCCTTTAAAAAAAGTTGTTGATAACTCTTATGATATTACAATTGACACACTCCCAAAGATGAACTTTGACACAAAAGTAGCAGTAGTTACCAATCAAACAGTTTCTAAACTGCATTTAGATTATCTTTTGTCAAAAATCAGTGCAAAAGAGTTACATGTTATAACATTACAAGATGGTGAAGAGTATAAAAATCAGGTAAGCATAGATGCAATACTGGAATCTCTTTTTGAAAATCGTTTTAATCGTAAATCAATGTTGATAGCATTTGGCGGAGGTGTTATCGGCGATATGACAGGATATGCTGCAAGTATATTTCAAAGGGGGATTGATTTTATTCAAATACCTACTACGCTTCTTTCTCAAGTTGATGCAAGTGTAGGCGGAAAAACAGGGATGAATAACAAGTATGGAAAAAATCTTGTCGGCGCATTTCATCAGCCTAAAGCTGTTTATATTGATCCCTATTTTTTAACTACTCTTCCACAAAGAGAGTTTAGTGCCGGAGTTGCAGAGATAGTAAAAATGGCAGTAACTTTTAACAAAGAGTTTTTTACATTTTTAGAGAGTGCTGATTTAAATAATCCCAAAGTTTTACAAGAGGTTATTAAGCAGGCGGTGCAAACTAAGGCTTCTGTTGTGGCAGAGGATGAAAAGGAAAAAGGTATTAGAGCTGCTCTTAACTATGGTCATACATTTGGACATGTGATAGAGAATGAAACACAATATAAAAAATTTTTACA
Organism: Sulfurimonas xiamenensis; assembly: GCF_009258045.1. NCBI lineage: Bacteria > Pseudomonadati > Campylobacterota > Epsilonproteobacteria > Campylobacterales > Sulfurimonadaceae > Sulfurimonas > Sulfurimonas xiamenensis. The sequence goes on along the minus strand of NZ_CP041166.1, from coordinate 1,094,718 downwards.
CGGTGAAGCAGTTGCAATCGGTATGGTAATGGCAAATGAGATGGCTGTAAAAATGAATCTTATGAGTGAAAAAGAGGCATTGCGAGTTAAATCTCTTTTAGAAAAATACAATCTGCCTGTATCTTATGTAATTGAAGATGTTAGAAAATTTTATGAAACTTTCTTTTTGGATAAAAAAAGTTCAGATTCTGCTATAACTTTTGTTCTTCCTCTTGGTATTGGTGATTTTGTTATAACAGACAAAATAGATAACGGAACAATTATGTGTGTTTTAAATAAATTTGGAAAAAATTGATGAAAAAAATATTTTTTTATTTTTTACTTGCATCATCCATATTATTTTCTGATAGCATTAAAAATGATATCAATGTCACTAAGTTTGAGATGGATAAAATAAAACTTGCTGAAGAAGATTTAAGAAAAGAAAAAATTGCAAATTATATTTTAGAACTAAAAGAGATAGAGAAAAAAATATCAAAAAAAGATAGTGTTTGGATAAAAAGTTATGCTTCTTATCTTACATCTTTGGATGTCAGAGAGAGTTTAGAGAAGATAAAAGAGAGAATTGAAGCTCTTCAAAAGAAAAGAAAAAAGAGTTTAAGCGAGATAGATGAATTAAGCGCATTGATTTCAAGAGAAAAAATTTTAACATCACAAATAGAGAAGTTGAAAAAAAAAGACAGTTATCCTTTTTCAGATCTTTTAACTCCGCCAAATATAGAAGAGATTCCATCTATAAATAATCCTTTTGATATATTTGCAGGAATCTCTCGTATTAAAACTCTTGATAAAGATTTTAATGATTATGTTTTAAGAAAAAAGGAGTTAAAAGAGCTGATCTCATTGTTAAGATCAGAGTATAGAATATACACTCAGATAGTGGCCATAGACGAAGAGAACAACTACAAAGAATCAGCAGAATTTAAAAGTAAGCAGCTAGAGAGATTTGAATCGGCTCTTGATACAATGAATGTAACGGCAGATGTTTACCAAAAGAGACTCGATATAGTTGAAGCAAGTATAAACAAAGATGTTGAATCACAAGTATTTAAACTTGCTAAAATCGGTGTAATTATTTTGGTAGTACTGATTTTTTTCTTTTTACTTAAGCTTTTTGTTAAAAAATATATAACAGACAATGAAAGATTTTATATGGCAAACAAGATTATCACTTTTGGTAATTTTACGCTTATTATATTAATTCTTTTTTTTAATTATATAGAAAATGTCAGTTATTTAGTCACAATTTTAGGATTTGCATCTGCTGGTATTGCGATTGCAATGAAAGATTGGTTTATGAGTATACTCGGCTGGCTTGTAATAGTTTTTGGCGGAAGTATACATGTAGGGGATAGAATCCGTGTAGATATGGATGGAATGAAATATGTTGGCGATGTTATGGATATATCTCTTCTTCGTATGACTATTTTAGAAGATGTTACTCTAACAACAGTTATTGACAACAGAAGAGCAGGGAGAATAATTTTTATACCAAATAATTATGTTTTTACAAGAATGATAGCAAACTATACGCATAGTACATTAAAAACTGTATGGGATGGTGTTAAAATTACAATAACATTTGACTCAAACCATAAAAAAGCTATACATTTGGCAAAAGAGATAACTAAAAAGTTTTCCAAAGGGTATACTGATATTACAAGAAAACAGTTAAATAAACTTAGAAACCAGTATAGTTTGAAAAACACCAATGTTGAGCCGAGAATATTTTCATTTATTGAACCAAATGGCATAACAATTGATGCTTGGTATTTGACAAATGCATATGCAACGCTTACTCTAAGAAGTGTCATCTCGAGCGAAATAGTAGATGCTTTTAATGCCGAAGATGATATTACTATTGCATATCCGACTCAAATGTTGCATTTGGAGAAACCGGCTAAAAAAACTCCGCCATTTAAAATTGATGAGAAAACAGTATGATAAAACTATCGGTTTTTCTCTCAGATGTTAATTTTACAAAGAAGAAATTATGAAAAAAGTCTATTTTAAAACCTTCGGATGTCGAACAAATCTTTACGATTCTCAAGTTATGATGAGTTCTATGCAAAACTATGAAATAACTGAAAATGAGAGTGAAGCGGATATTGTTGTAGTAAATTCATGTACAGTTACAAATGGAGCTGATACGCATGTTCGCTCATATATTTCGCATATAGAAAAAAATGGTGGAGCTAAAATTTTTCTAACCGGATGCGGTGCGCATACAAAAGGTGAAAAGCTTTTAGAACAGGGAAGAGTTGCAGGTGTTTTTGGACAGAGTGAAAAAGAAAAAATAGATGCAATGTTAAGTAAAGAGGAGCCTTTTTACGAGCCTGGCGATCTTAACCATATTGACGAGAGTGTAGTTGATAATTTTGTCGGAAAAAGCAGAGCGTTTATAAAAATCCAGGAGGGGTGCAATTTCCGCTGCTCTTACTGCATCATACCATATGTCCGCGGGGACGCTAGAAGCATGAATGAGGAGAAGGTTTTAGAGCAGATATCAAGGCTTGCTCGTAACGGTTTTGGAGAGTTTATTTTAACCGGTACAAATGTTGGAAGTTATGGGCAAAGAACAGGTACTTCTATAGCCGCACTAATGAAAAAAATATCCCAAATCAGAGGAGTTAGACGAATACGGCTTGGAAGTGTTGAGCCGATTCAGATAACCGATGAATTTAAAGAGATTTTGGGTGAGCCTTGGTTAGAGAAACATCTTCATATCGCACTTCAGCATACATCTCCTCAAATGCTGAAATTTATGAACAGAAGAAATGTTTATAAACAAGATAGAGAACTTTTTGAATTTTTAGCAGACAAAGGTTATGCAATAGGGACTGACTTTATCACGGGTCATCCCGGAGAGAGTAAAGAGCTTTGGGATGAGGCGATGAGAAATGTAAAAGAGCTGCCTCTGACACATTTACATGCATTTACATATTCTAAGCGCGATAATACGCCCTCTGCAATTATGAAGCCTGAAGTAAGTTCAAAAATCGCAAAAGAGAGACTCCATGAACTCGAAAGTATTGTAAAAGCGAAAAATTTTGAGTTTAGAAAAGCTTTTGGCGGTGAACTGAATATTCTTGTTGAGAATGAAAAAAATGGATTTTTTATAGGGTATGATCAGCATTTTAATAAAATAATGATTGAATCCAGTGAAGATTTAGTAGGGAACTGGATCAATTTGCAAGATTATGAGGTAAAAGAGGAGTTTAATTATGGTAGAGTCTAAGTCAAACAGAATAGCACTGTATGTATCAGCTTTTTTGGTAATTATTCTCGTTTTATTTGCAATTTTAAGAGACAATGCAGAGTCGATTACTCTTAAAGAAGCAACAAAAATTTTAAAAGACCACAGTGTGAAAAGTGTTGTTGCTTCACAAGATTTTGTATATCTTAAAACAGACAAAGAGGTATATAAAATCGCATCTTCGCAAGTTAGTCCGGAAATGTTTATAGACTATAAAGTAAAAGTTAAAAGCTCTTCAAATATATACTTTTATCTTCTTGTTTTAGTTCTTTTTTTAGGATTAGGTACACTTCTTTTTAAATGGCTGCAAAAAAACAAACTCATTAATACACAGAACATAAAAAATGGCAGATTTAGCTCTCTTCCAGAGCACTCACAGCCTGTAGAGTCTATAAAAAGTGATGTTACATTTAGTGATATCGGCGGAATAAGTGATGTCAAAATAGAACTTGAAGAGATTATAGATTTTATGAAAAAACCAAAACGATATAAGAGTTTTGGAGCAAGAATGCCTAGAGGTGTGCTTTTAGTAGGTCCTCCGGGTGTTGGAAAAACTATGATAGCAAAAGCTGTTGCAAATGCTGCGGGAGTGCCGTTTTACTATCAAAGTGGTGCTTCTTTTGTTCAAATCTATGTAGGAATGGGCGCAAAAAGAGTTCATGAACTTTTCACTGCTGCTAAAAACAACTCTCCTGCTATTATATTTATTGATGAGATAGATGCTGTAGGTAAAAAAAGAGATGGGCAGAGAAATGATGAGAGAGAGGCGACACTCAATCAGCTTTTAACAGAGATGGACGGCTTTGAGAACTCAAGCGGTGTTATTGTAATAGCTGCTACAAACAAGATAGATGTGCTTGATTCGGCACTGCTTCGTGCGGGGAGATTTGATAGAAGAGTCTTTGTTGAGCTTCCGACAAATAGAGAGAGAGCATCTATACTATCAAAATATTTAGAGAAGGTTCCGCATGAATTGGATGTAAATTCAGTAGCAAATATGACAGTTGGATTTAATGGTGCATCTTTGGCGGCTCTTGTCAATGAAGCATCTCTTCTTGCAATTAGACAACATGATTTTCAAGTAACTATCGAGCACTTTCATCAAGTAAAAGATAAAGTTATGTTTGGCAAGAAAAAGCTGCAGATTTTAAGCAATGAGCAAAAACAATATCGTGTTACATATCAGGCAGCAAAAGTAATTTGTGCAACATATTTTGATCTTCCTTTTGAAAAGTTGCTCTTATCCAATGAAAAATTGACTCCGGCGACGGATGAACCTCTTATAAAACATGAACTTGAATCAAGAGTTAAGATGCTTTTAGCCGGAATAGTTGCATGCAATATTAAATATAATGAACATACCAGCAGCGCAAAGGGTGATCTGGATGAAGCAAAAGAGATTGTTGAAAAAATGATTCAAGATTATGGAATGGGTTCATCTCTGATTGTACAAGAGAGTGAAAAAGAGATCTTAATGAAAAAACTTTATGATGAGACAAGAAGTTTGTTAGAATCCCTGCAAAGTGTTATGAAGTATGTAGAGGGAGTTTTAAATGAGCGTGAAAGCATAACTAAAGTGGATGTGAAAAAGAAAATAGATGAAGTTTTATAGCGGATTTTCTTTAAAAAATGAGCATCACTATTTTAAAGATTTTATTAATCCATCTGAGTACTCTGTCTGTGGTTTTAGCTATGGAGCTATAAAAGCTTTTCATTTTATAACCCAACAGTTAAATGCTGGAAAAAGAGTAGATACATTGCAGCTCTTCTCTCCAGCTTTTTTTCAGACAAAAGCTGAGAAGTTTAAAAAAATACAACTGATGGGATATAGAAAAAATAGTGAAAAATACTTAAATGAGTTTATCTCTTTATGTTTTTCGCCTTATGAAAAAAAGATTATTGAGCATGATAAAAGCAGTATAGAAGAGCTCGAAGAGCTGCTTTACTATGAGTGGAATATAGATAAATTAAAAAATCTTGCACAAAAAGGTATAAAGATAGAGGTCTATCTCGGCGGAGAAGATAAGATTATAGATGCAGCGGGTGCAAGAGAGTTTTTCTTAGAGGCTGCAACTGTGACATATATAAAAGAGGCAAATCATTTTTTGTTAACTAATTAAGGAGTATTTATGAGTAAAATAAAAATAGGCGTAATAACGGCAAGTGACAGAGCGAGCAAAGGGATATACGAGGATATATCGGGAGTGGCTATCCAAGACACTATGAAAGACTACCTCAAAAGCGAGTTTGAGATAGTATACAGATGTATACCTGACGAGCAGGATATGATAGAACGCACTATGATAGAGCTTTGTGACGATGAGGAGTGTTGTTTGGTCGTGACAACGGGCGGAACAGGTCCGGCACTTCGTGATGTTACTCCAGAGGCTACAGAAAATGTATGCCAAAAGATGATGCCTGGATTTGGCGAGCTTATGCGTCAGGTAAGTCTGCAGTATGTACCGACGGCAATTCTCTCCCGTCAAACGGCTGGAATCAGAGGCAAAAGCCTTATCATAAATCTGCCTGGCAAACCAAAATCCATAAGAGAGTGCCTTGATGCAGTATTTCCCGCCGTACCGTATTGCATAGACCTTATAGAGGGTCCATACATCGAGACAAACGAGGATGTCATAAAGGCTTTTAGACCTAAGGTTAAATAGAGCCTTTTTGTTAACCGATAAATCTGTATTTTTCAGATGAGCGTGTTTAATGATCGCCTTCTTCGGCAACCTGATGCCTTATACTGAGTTTAAGTATAGGTATCACCTTATCACCGGGCCTTAATATATCGACCTTTTAAAAGTCTCCCTTAGCTGCTAAATCCATCATTTTATACATAGTGTCTCTAACATGTTCAGCTTTTTTCATCATTTCAGGCGGTAAAGTGTGTCCACCAAAAAGCATAAGTTCCATAGCCATAGTCATTAGCCATCTATCACCATTGTCATCTTCAACTATAAGGATTCTACAAGGCATAAACGCACCATAAGCTTCCGAATAATCAATAAATGTTTTTGCAATATTTGGAGCACAATAATGTAAAATCCTAATATATCTTTGTCTTTCACCATTGTGATCATACATTTCTGCCATTCTAGAGTCACCAACTTGAAGCATATTTGCATCGCCGGCTATACTGTTCATAGATTCTATAACATCATCTGTGCTAACATCTGGATCGATCTTAACTCTTCTAACCATTGCATCAGCAGACCTTCCGGTTGTAAGCACTGCATTAAACATATTCATATATGCACTCATTGCTTTTGGATCTAGCTTTGAGGCTTTATCCATCTTGTCTTTTAAATTATACTTAACAAATACCACTAAAGCTCCAATTATAACAATGGCGCCAATAATACTTAAAATATTTTTTAAGAAGTTCATTTTTAGATCCTTGAAATATAATGATTACAAATAATAAAATCAATGTAATAGAAACATTATATATAAGAAAACTTTATCTAAATATAAAAAGAAAAATAAATATTTTTTATATTATCCCTTATCAACGATTTTAATAGATTCAAGTAGGAAGCTGTGCTTACTTAAGAGTAACCATCTTGGTCTGCGTATACTATTTTTGAACATCTTCTTTTTCGATTTTTAAAGCGATGATATACAGAGGTTCTTTACTGCGGATACGCAAAAATGCGTTGATGGGCTTATCTATTGTAAATCTGAGAACTTGCTCTTTATGGTTTGGATAGAATATCCGGTCGAAAAAATGATTCAAATTAGCTGAGAGCACTTCCATGCTGAAAAGAGCATCTCCTTTTATCTCAATAATAAGACGATAATTGCCGTTTTCCAAGATACCAAGAGGAATAAAATAGCCTTTGTACGAAGATATAGCGAAGTATGAGAGATTCTCCGGTTTGAATTTTTCACTGTCTGGCATCAACAGCGCACACTCTTTTTTCATATAGTTTAAAAGAGTAAATAATTCCTCTATCTCAGATTCAGAGATATTTGAGTCGCCTGCAAAGTGCTTTATATGAGGGCTCACTGCTTTAATGCCAGTATTATAACTCAGTCTTCCGCTGCATTCTCCTTCATGACACACTCCGCAGAGTGTATTGAAAATCACCGCTGTTTTTGTATTGATGTTTTCTGTTTTCTCAGCCGAAAAAAGAGAAAAAGCAGAAAGAAAGCTCATTAACAATAAAAAATTTGCCCTTTTAATCATTAATATCATTTTTTTTCTTTCTTTAAATTATATCAATTTACTCAAAAAGAGTAATTAAGTGAATATAAAAAATTATTTATTTACCTGACCCTTTGACTATTTGTCTCTTTTACTATTGACTGTATTTTAGTTTTGTTACCTGTTATTACAATTTTTATAATTTTGTGGCTTGTTACTTACTCTATCATATCGAATATCTGAAGTGTCTGAAACTGCCATTGGAAATATCATAAGTACAAGACCGGCAGCATAACCCAAGCTTCTAGATTTAGCATGTTTACTACTGTCAAGACCTAATGTAATATCCTCATAACTTGGTCCTAAAAGGACATCGTCGCCACCCCGAGATAAAAGATGTGCTTCCTTACGAATAATAATTTTGCCATCTTTGATTTTAAAGTCTTGACCAAGAATGTATATTTTTTCAAAAATAGAACAGCCTTTGCTAATAGCTTTTACAGTAAGTGAATTATTTTTTGGAATTACTTCGATAAGCTCGATGTCTTCATGCCTAATGTTAGAACTAGTGGTTTCTTTGCTAGCCGGTGTAATTTCTCCTATATCAGGCCAAATAATCCAAGATAGATAACTTGATGGATTTCCTTTATTTTTATAAACCCCTGCCAATTCGGACAATTGCGATATTTGATGAAATTCTAGATTGTCTTTTGGTTCCGAATGAAATGCACAACCGGTAATTAAAAAGATAAATAAAAATATAACAATTTTGGATTTCATAAATTATCCTTTTTAAAGCTCACTATTTATTAAATAAACATTTTATCTTGATTTACTCAAAAAAAACAATTAAATAAACATAAAAATAGTTTATTTAAAATCAGGGATCTTTGATTTCTTTGATTATTATTTTTTACATGAAGTCATCTAAAAAAGCACCGATGTGTTATAATAGCCATAGTTTGTAAGAGTGTAGATAATTTATATTTTAGAGAGGAAAAAGTATGGAACTAGATTTCACAACGGCAAAATCCATATTACTTAGCATAGCGCTAGGCTTCTCAATTGGTCTGCAAAGAGAGATAAGTTTTGCTCTTAGAGATAAGAGTATCACTTTTACCGGAACAAGAAGTTTTGCTATTATATCTTTACTTGGTGTTTTAGCGGGACATTTCAAAGCGGATTATATTTGGATTACAATAGCAATCACTTTTATATTTGGGACACTGCTTATAAGTTCTTTCGTTATCCGAGCAGTTCGTCATGAAAAAATTGGTACCACCACAGAGTTCGCAGCTATTGCTGCATTTTTGGTTGGTATGCTCGTTTATGAAGGTTTATATATGTTTGCTACATTTACAACTGTTGCAATAATTTTTATTTTAAATATACGCAGCAATGTATTACAACTCGCAGACAGTACCAAAAAGAAAGATCTGGAGTCAATGGTGCTTTTTTTATTGATTACTTTCATTGTTCTTCCAATATTACCCAACAAAACCATTGATCCTTATGGAATAATCAATCCATATTTTATTTGGATGATGGTTGTTCTTATTTCCGGTCTCTCTTTCGCAGGTTATATAGCTGCTCGTCTCATAGGAGTATCCAAAGGCATAATGGTGGCTGGTTTTTTTGGAGGTTTTTTATCCTCTACGGCAACTACCATCACTTTTTCAAAAAAAGTTGATGATAAAAATAAAACAACTCACCAATTAGCTTCGGTCATTGCACTTGCTTGTACAACAATGTATGTTAGGATTATTATCGTATCAGCATTTATAAATACCGATATCGCTATGAAAATTTTGCCTGCTTATCTTTTAGCCACGATAGCGGGATATATTTATATTTATTATCTATATAAACGCTCTGAGAAAAGCCGGATTGATGTGGACTTTATGTATAAAAATCCATTGGAATTAAAAGAGGCACTGAAGTTTGGTTTACTCTTTGGTATCGTATTTGGTACTACATCACTGCTTCAGGATTGGGTTGGAAGCACAGGGGTCTATCTCTCTTCATTGCTATCAGGAGTAAGTGATGTTGATGCTATAACCCTCTCGCTAAGCACGCTCTATACAGATGAAAAACTTATACTGCATACTGCATTTACCGGAATCGTTATCGCAACATTCTCCAACTCTATAACAAAACTTGCTATTGCTTATACAGTGGGCAACAAAGAGTTGGGAAACCAGCTCTTTGTTGCCTTTAGTATCCCTTTGGCAGTAATTATTATAGTACTTGTAATTACACCCCTAATTACACCCCTGTGAATGAATCTCCACTTTTTACAACTTTGCTTATCAATGATTTTGATACATTCAAATAAGTTGCTATGCTTGCTTGAGAGTAACCGTCTTGGTATGCGTTAAGTATTGCTAAGTTTCTATCTATTTTTGTACAAACATCATAAAAATGCTCTTGGAATTGTTTCTCTTGCCTTACATGTAAGATACCGTCTTCTTTGAGTATTTTTTGTTTCTATCAGCAAGTGATAGTGATTGTCCATCAAACAGTAATCATGTAATATTATTTTATGAAGAGTAGCACTTTTATTGATGATTTGTAAAAACATCTCTTTGTCATCATTGCAGTTAAAGACATCACAAAGGTTTACTCCACGATTTATAATATGATGATACCCTGCTAAATCAACTCTCAGTCTTGTCGGCATTTGTCAATCCTATTTTTTAATTATGAATCATGTGAATTTTAACTATTTATATTCATTACAATTAAACATATTGCAAATTGAAAGATTTTAGTTAAAACTTAGAGTATATAATTTTTTAAAAAGTGGAGATTCATTCACAGGGGTGTATTTCCATTCACAGGGGTGTATTTCAGGGGTGTATTTCTTATATACAAAACAGCTTGATATTAGCTAATTAAACAAACACGAAAATTGTTTATTTAAATGATTGAGGTATTGCTAGAAGAAAGGGTGGAAATTTTTAACATGTAGAAAAAAACAGAGGGATTTTATCTCTCTGTTTTTGTGATTTTAGATGAAGTTCACATCCGTAACATGGTGCTTTAAACCAAGTTCTACAGGGCTGCATCCTAGTGCCAGACCTACCATTTGCTGCATGTGAAGAACTGGAAGTGAGACTTCTCTGCCTATAGCTTCTGATGCATGTTTAGTTTGAGTGTCTAGTTTTAGATGACAAAGCGGGCATGGTGTTACCATCATGTCGGCGTTGTTATCCGTTGCTCCCGCTATTGCATTTCCTGTAAGAACTGCCGCAGTATGAGGAGCTTGAAGCTCTACATGGAAACCGCAGCATTTGTTTTTTTCTTCATACTCAACATTCATGCCACCGCATGCGATGATAAGGTCGTCAAGTGAAGTAGGGTTGTACGGGTTCTCTTTTTGTTTGTGAGACTCGTCATGAAGCTCTGAAGGGCGGATGTTATGACAACCGTAAAACGGAGCTATGTTGAACTGGCTTAATGGTTTTACAACCATCTCTTTGATTTTATCTAAACCGAAATCATCGATAATCGCATACAAAAAATGGATGATGTTTGAGGTGCCTTTGTACTCTAAACCGACTTCTGCAAGCTTTTCGTTGACCTTTGCTTTTAGTTCTGCATTATTATCGAGTCTGTGTTTTGTCATAGCAGTGTTTAGCTGACATGTATTACAGATAGTGACCATTGTAAGACCATGTTTTTCAGCGTATGCTATATTTCTTGCATTTAGTACCAGCGAGAGAAAATCATCATAGTCTTGCAGGTGAGAAGCGCCGCAGCAAGAAGCTTCTGTCAGTTCTACAAGTTCAATATCTAGTTTTTTTGCAACTGCCAAAGTTGACATCATCTGTTCCGGAGTACTCTGTTTTGCCGTACATCCTGTAAAAAGTGCATATTTTAATTTTTTCATCTCTTTTACTCCTAGAACTTTACTGTTGATGATGATTTTACAAGTTTTTGTATCTCATCAAGATTGTCTGATTTTGGCATATTCCAAGGCATGATTATTTTGCCTTTTCTATACATTTGAAGAGCGACTGGAATATGTTTTACAATTGAGGGCCCTTCAGAGTAGAGAACTAAACCGCCCTCATCAAGAACACCATGTTTTTTGATAGAGTGTAAGAAACCGACTGCATGACGAGTTGCGACATTGTTTTTTGCCACACCTTTTTTAAACGCCATTTGATGAAGTTTCGTGATTTTAGCAATCGGATTTATATCTTTTGGACAAACTTCCGCGCACTCAAAACATTTGACACAATCCCAAACACCCTGTTTCTCTTCATTGACATTGCTAAGTCTTTCGCCGTCGTTATCACGAATGTCTGCTTCAAAGCGGTAAGCTGCCGCAAATGCTGCAGGACCAAAGAAATCACTGTTTATCTCAACAACCGGACAAGCATAGTGACATGCCCCGCACTGGATACAGAGGTCAGCCTCGTCTAGCTCCTCTGCATCATGTGGAGATACAAGGTTTTCACATGAAGGACACTCATCAACATCTGCAACCAGATAAGGAGTCACAGCCGCATGTTTTTCCCAGAAGTCGGCTTTGTCAATAATCATATCTTTTACGGCTCTTTTTGTATTAAGAGGCTCGATTGTGAGATCATTTCCAAAGTACTCTACCATAGTAGACATGCTCTCTTTACATGCGAGAGTGCTTCTACCGTTTACTTTGATGGCACATGCCCCGCAGATACCGTGGCGACAACTTCTTCTGTATGAAAAACTTCCGTCATGATCCCATTTTATTCTGTTTAGTATGTCTAAAACAACCTCTTCAGAAGTAACATCCATTGTGTAGTTTTCATAGTATGGAAGATAATCTTCATCAGCATTAAAGCGAAATACTTTGAAGTTTACTTTTTGTTTAGTAATTGAATCTTTGCTCATAAATTCTCCTTAGTAATTTCTTGCTTTTAGCTCATGCTTGCCAAGAACAACAGGCATATAATCAAGTACTATATCACCTTTTTTATCCATGTAAGCCATAGTGTGTTTCAAGAAGTTTTCATCATCACGAGTGTCAAAATCTTCTCTAAAGTGCGCGCCGCGGCTCTCATTTCTAGCAATAGCGCTCTCTACGATAAATGCAGAGTAGTCAATCATATGACCAAACTCTATAGCTTCTTGAAGTTCCGTGTTAAAGATTTTTGATTTATCTTTTATGCGGATGTTTTTAAATCTAGCACGAAGTTCTTTAACTTTTGCAACCGCAATCTCTAATGTCTCTTTTGTTCTAAATGCACCTGCATTTGCAGTCATACACTGTTGAAGCTCTTCTCTAAGCTGTGTGATTGTTTCAGTTCCGTTGTTGTTGAGTACAAAATCAATCTCATCAAGAGCTCTCTTTGCATCTTTTTCTGTTGCTTCACGAAGAGGAATCGTATCTATCTCATTTACCATTGTTTTGCCCACAAAGCGACCAAAGAGAAGCGCTTCAAGAACAGAGTTTGCACCAAGGCGGTTTGCACCGTGAACTGAAACACATGAGCACTCACCCGCCGCATAAAATCCCTCTACAAATTCGTTGTTGTTTTTACGAACATTTCCGGCAATATTTACAGGGATACCGCCCATAGAGTAGTGCGCTGTTGCAGAGATAAGGATAGGTTCTTTTATCATGTCAAGGCCTAAGAAAGTCATGGCAAGTTCGCGAAGCTCAGGGAGTCTCTCCATGATTAAATCTTTTCCTAAGTGAGTTACATCGATGTAAACTGCATCTTTTCTCGGTCCAACGCCGCGCCCTTCTCTTATCTCATTTAAGATAGCTCGAGACACAACATCACGAGATGCAAGCTCCATAGCATTTGGAGCGTACTTTTCCATAAATCTCTCACCAAGAGAGTTATAGAGACGACCGCCTTCACCGCGAGCCGCTTCAGAGATTAAAACTCCGTTTCCTGAAAGTCCTGAGGGGTGAAACTGAACAAACTCCATATCTTCTAGCGGCAGCCCGTGGCGCGCTACGATAGAGAGTCCGTCACCCGTATTTGCATGTGCATTTGAGTTGATTTTATAGCTTCTTGCATATCCGCCTGTTGCAAACATAACAGATTTAGCATTAAAAATGGCTACTTGCAAATCCCGTATATTAAACGCAACTACACCTGAAACTTTACCGTCTTTATAGATAAGGTCGGCAGCATACCACTCATCCCAAAACTCAACACCGACGCGGAAAGCCTGCTCGTAAATAGTTTGCAAAAGCGTTAAACCTGTTCTATCTTTTGCATAACATGCTCTTGGGGATGACTGTCCGCCAAAAGGTCTTTGCGCGATTTTTCCATCGGCAGTTCTGCTAAATGCCGCACCCATTCTCTCTGCCCAGCGAATAGTCTCCGGTGCATTTTTACACATAAACTCAACAGCATCTTGATCAGCTAAGTAGTCACTTCCTTTTACCGTGTCAAATTCGTGCAATTCCACACTGTCATTATCGCTAAAAGCAGCATTAACGCCGCCTTGTGCAGCTCCTGAATGACTTCTAAGCGGATGTAGTTTGGTTATAACTGCAACTTTTTTACCTGCATTTTGTAACTCTCTTGCAGCGGCACATCCTGCTAGACCTGCACCGACAATGATTGCATCGTAAGTATATATAGGAATACCCATTAGCTTTCCTTTGTTAATAAGAATAAAATAAGGCTGATTGTACAATTTTTACCCTTTGTGAATGATAAAAAGTTATTATAAATGTGTAAAATGTTCCATAATCACCCATATTTATAAGTGTGATAAGTGTAGAATTTACACACTTTGTTTTTGTTTTTTTTGTGATATACTTTGTCTTTATTTTTTACTATTATATAATGTAAGGAAAGTGATGACAACAGAAGTACATGTAGAACTTTTTAGATTTGATGCTAAAGCTGACTATCTGCCGTATTATAAAAAATATACTCTAAAGTATAAAGCCGAAGATACTATCTTAGATCTTTTAAACGATATAAACAGTATTGAAAAATTTGCTTATGATCCAGTTGGTGATTTTAATCTAAAAATAAACAATTTGTATCTAAATGCAAATGAATTAATCTCGGATATTGTTGAAAAAACATCCAACGAATTTAAAATAGAGCCTGTTAGTATTTACAGGGCTTTAAATGATCTTATTGTTGATAAAAGAGATTATATAGAGAAAATTAGTTTTTTTAAGGATTATATTACTCAAAGTCAAATGGATGAGTATGCTAAAAGGTATGAATTGGACTATTTTGCTTCCAATACATACGATATTCATAGAAGTTATATTGGAGATCATTCACTGTTAATAGCAAGTGATATAATTGAGCAAAATCCTGATTTAAAACAGGAGATTTTAGAGAAGATTTCATGTAAAGAAACTGGAATTTGGTATCACACTTCATTAAAACGCAGAGTTTTTAATTATGATGCAAATAAAGAGAACAAAATAAGATCTCTTTTTGAAATGCTACCAAAAGTTACAGATTTTAAAATGAGTAAAAATGCAATTTCAGATTCGAAAATAGAAAATGTAAAAATATTTCAATCTTTTGAAGGTTTTAATATAGCAGAATTTGAAGGTATAGATGAAAAATCTTGTGCTTCTATAATCAAAAATTCTAAAGCAAATTATGTAGCATTGTCTCACTCAAAAGAAGATTTAGCCCCATATTCTGCTCTTGCAGATAAAGATTTTTCACTTAAAATTGCCGGAGAAATTCTTCTTGAAGCAAAAGATGAAAATGCTGATTTTATAGTTGTTAGAGATGAAAATGATCTTATGCTTTTTGACAAAGAGCAAAAAAGAATAGAAAAGATAATGAACAGAGAGATAGAACTCCCCGTAATTTCACAGCAACAATTTAAAATGTTGTTAGAGGGTGAAAAAAACATAACAACTCTTGGTTTTGATAAACATAGAGTTAAAGTCTCTTTTTTATAACTCGTTACGAGCTAAATCTCTCACTTGAGAGATTTTATTTTTACCGTGATCTTGTGAAAATTTTAAAATCTTTTTAGCCTCTTTGATTGCTTCTTCAAGTGGCAGATTGTATGGTTTCATAACAAATCCGCCGCTTACCGTTATCTCTATCTCTCCTAATTCTGGAGATTCTACTCTTAATTCAGAAATATTTTCACGAATATTTTCTACATCTTTAAAGAGCTCTTTTTTCTCATCTCTAGAAAATATCAGAGTAAACTGATTATAGTCTGTTCTTGCAATTACATCAGCAGTTTGTTGATGTAGAGATAATAAATACGCAATTTTTTTAAGTATAGTTTGTGTAAGTTCTTGAGAATAAACTCTATTTGTTTTTGAGAAGTTGTCAACTTCTATTACAGTTACTGCTGTATAACCTCTCTCTTTGATATCTTTTTTTTCATCATAAGAGCTGATCATTCCTTTTAAATTATTCACTCCTGTTACAGGATCAATCATTGTCAGATTCTCAGATGTTACAGGTTTTCTTTTTATTTTAAATAAGATATCATTAATCTCTTTGGAAAATATTTTATAATTTTTATTCTCTTCATTGTTGTATAAAAATTCTAAATCTCTATATATCGCATTTAGTCTGTTTCTATACCAAACAGAAGCCAAAAAAAGTATGGCAAAAATTACAAATATTATATTTTTGTAAATATCAAATTTTGTTTGATTATATGTTGTAGTTTTAAATATTATAGAGTTGATTTGTTCCAAAAGAGAATCGGAGCTTTTTCTTAATTCATTTTGCTCTGTTTTTTCATTATAATAGTTGCCAGCTTTTTTATTGAATGCTGCTGCAAGAGAGCTTAGTCTGTCTAAATCAGCAAGATATTCTTTCTCATTTGAAAGTATATATCTCTCCATAAAATCATATTCATACATATTGTAAAGTTTTTCGATTTCATAATTTAGTTGGCTGCTTTTGCTGTTAAACTCTATAAGAGTTAGTGCCAAATCATTTTTAGGCAAATTTACAAGTGTTGAAATAATATATTTTTGATTATTTAAATTTTCTATTTTTTTATAAGAATTAATATGATTTATTATTACTAAAATACCAACTCCAGCCAATATTGTTGCCGTAAAAAGAAATAGAATTAGATTACGAAATATATTTTTTATGGAATGTTTCATAATGAGAATTTCCTATAAGATGGTATAATAACCTACTATTTTATATATATTGGCTTTAATAGTAACTTAAAGCATTTTAAGAAGTTTTATTGAATTTAGAAAATTACTTTATATCTCAGTTTAAAAATGCTCACATCGGCGATGATGGGGCTTTGATAGATGATACTGTTTACTCAAAAGATGCATTTTTTGAAGATGTACATTTTAAAAAAGAGTGGATGAATCACTATCAAATAGCTAGTAAAGCGATGATGGTCAATATTTCTGATGCAATTGCTATGAATGCAAAACCAAAATATGCTCTTTTAAGTGTTGCTATGCCAAAAGATATAACAAAAGCTCAAATGAGAGAGTTGGCGGCAGGATTTCAAAATGTTGCTGCAAAATATGGCATAGAGATTATAGGCGGAGATACGATTAGCAATGTAAAACTAGATATTACGATTACTATAGTTTCAAAAACCAAAAAACCATTGATGAGAAGAGGATTAAAAAAAGGACATTTGATTGCCTATACGGGCAATTTGGGAAGAAGTGGCAAAGATCTAAAGAGACTTATAAATTTAGGCAAAATTCATAAAAAATCAAAATTTGTAAATATTGAATTAAGAGATAAGTTTATTTACAATAGTGCTCGTTTTTTAAGTTGCGGCATGGATATATCAGACGGGCTTTTTAGCGATTTGGATAAACTTTCATCAGCCAACAAATCAGGCTTTAACTTTTACAGACCCGTCAAAAAAAACATTGGCTGCAGCGGTGAAGAGTATGAGATGCTTTTTGGATTTGACAAAAGAGACAAAAAAGCAGTTTTAAGAAGAGCAAAATTAAGCAGAACGCCCATAAGTATCATAGCGCAAAGCGTGAGAAAAAGTTACAAAAACAGATGTAAAGCACATCATTTTTAAATTATAGGATTATAAAAATATGGATAGATTTTATTCGCTAGACCACTCAAGTATAGATTTTCATTTTAAACAGACACCAAGAGACTTTGTGGTTGAAGAGATTCCTCTTTATGAATTTTCAGGGGAGGGTGAGCACTTAATTTTATTTGTTAGAAAAAAAGAACTCTCGACTCTTGAACTTGTTTCGATAATTTCCAAATATTTGGGGATACAGCAAAAAGAGATAGGGTATGCTGGTTTAAAAGACAAGCATGCAATGACGAAACAGTATATCTCTTTGCACAAAAAACATGAAGAGAAGATGAATGCATTTGAGCATGAAGGTATAAAAATATTATCAAAAACCTACCACAACAACAAGATAAGAATAGGGCATTTAAACGGTAACAGATTTTTTATAAAACTTAAAAAGGTAAACCCGACTTCTGCAAAAAAGATAGATGAAGCTCTAAAAAACATAGCAAAGTTTG
Organism: Sulfurimonas xiamenensis; assembly: GCF_009258045.1. Classification (NCBI taxonomy): domain Bacteria; kingdom Pseudomonadati; phylum Campylobacterota; class Epsilonproteobacteria; order Campylobacterales; family Sulfurimonadaceae; genus Sulfurimonas; species Sulfurimonas xiamenensis. Next base: position 1,076,855 of record NZ_CP041166.1, on the reverse strand, counting down.
GAATGCCGAATTTTTTTGGTTATCAGCGTTTTGGAACTGACGGCAATAACCATATTGATGGTGAAAAAATTGCAAAAGGTGAAAAAAAAGAGCGCAATCCCAAGGTAAAAAAATTTCTTATCAGTGCTTATCAAAGCCATCTTTTTAATTTATGGCTAAGTAGAAGATTGGAAATCAATACTTTAGTTCAAAAGTTTGAAGTAAATGAGTTAGAACCACTGCTTAATATATCAAAAGATGAATTGACAAAAATGAAAGCGCAAAAGCACCCTTTTAAACTAATAAGCGGGGATATTATGGAACACTATCCATATGGCAGGCTTTTCGATTTTGAGGGTACTGAGCATGATCTCAATAGATTTAATGAAAAAGATATCTCTGTTACTGGCTTACTCTGTGGTAAAAAAGCCAAACTCTCTTCTGATGTGGCAAGAGTTATTGAAAAAGAGTTTGACGATGAGATAAATGCGGATGGTACAAGAAGATATGCATGGGTATATCCTGAGGGAGTTGAAGGAAGATACAAAAATGAAGAGGCACAGTATGAGCTTAACTTTTCGCTTCCAAAAGGCTCTTATGCCACGGTTTTAATAGAAGAGATAGCGAAGAGAGAGATAAGGGAGTAGAGAATGAAAAAACATATAACATCGGCAATTTCACAAACTTTTGGAAAATTCGCAAACAAAAAATTTCCAAAACCAATTCAAAATTTTATAAACAACTCTTATGTAAAAGTCATGGGACTTGATATGAGTGAATTTCATAATCCTGAAACATATCATAGTTTAAATGCGCTCTTTACAAGAAAACTAAGAGAAGATAGAAAATACTCGCTAGATAGTGAGGATTTTATATCGCCAAGCGACTCTTATATTACTGAGTGCGGAGAGATTGATGAAAAGTATGCACTCCAGATCAAAGGGATGCAATATAACAGCGATGAGCTTTTGGGTGCGCATTTTAGCAAAGAGGAGAAGGAGCTTGTTAAAAACGGAACATTTATAAATTTTTACCTTTCTCCAAAAGATTATCATCGTTATCATATCCCTACAAATCTAAAAGTGCTAAAAGCTGTTCATATTCCAGGAAAGTTTTATCCGGTTAATATGCCTTCTCTTAAAAAAAGACTAAATCTTTTTGTAGAAAATGAGCGTGTTGTTTTGCAGTGTGAAACTCCGTCTAAAAAAAGATTTTATATGGTTCTTGTAAGTGCCTTAAATGTGGGTGTTATGCAGGTCTCTTTTGAGCCAAAGATAAAAACAAACGCAGATGCTCTTAGCAGCAGTGTATATCACTTTAATGATGTATATTTAAATAAAGGTGATGATTTTGGATGTTTTGAGATGGGTTCAACCATTGTGGTATTGGCGCAAAAAGATATGCTAGAGCCTTGTGTTAAAGCAGGAGAGCATGTTAAGTACGGCGATACAGTTGCAAAAATAAAGTAATAACTGTATTTTTGCACTATAATAAGTATACTTTTCTGGCAACATATGTTTAAGTTCTCATATGATATTATATTTTATGCTTAAAAAAAGGGAAGCAAATGTTTAAAAAAATTTTAAAATCTATTCTTTTTCTCTTATTTATAGGTGTAATTACTATAAGTTACAAATATATAAATGAGCGTATAAACAACTCTAACACATTTGAAAATTTTGCTTTTGGAAACGGCAGAATTGAATCAACGCAAATCAACATCGCTACAAAGATTCCAGGAAGATTGGTTGATGTGTATGTTGAAGAGGGTGAAATTGTACAAAAAGGTCAAATGCTTGCTAAACTCGATACGGATGAGTTAGAAGCAAAACTTCGTCTGGCACAAGCACAGATAGAAGAGGCGAAAGAGGGTAAAAACCATGCTTTAGCAATTTTAGAGCAAAGAAAAAGTGAACTTTCCCTGGCAAAAGAGAACTTCTTAAGAGCACAAACACTCTATAAAAAAAGTGCCATCTCTTTGCTTACATATCAACAGGAAGAGACTTCATACAAATCAGCTAAAGCTGCCATGAAAGCTGCAGAGACTGATATAGCACGCATGCAGGCTACTATAACCTCTGCAGTTGCTCAAGCTGATTCTATCAAAGTAAATATAAAAGAGAGTACTCTTTATGCTCCTACAGAGGGAAGAATACTCTATAAACTATCTCAAAAGGGTGAAGTAATAGGAAGCGGCCAAAATGTACTTGTTTTACTTGATCTTTTAGATACCTATATGACTATATTTTTGCCAACATCTGCAGTAGGCGTTATAGATTATGGCTCAGAATCCAGAGTTGTTTTAGATGCGCTGCCGGATATCGCTATTCCTGCAAAAGTAACTTTTATATCTCCAAAAGCACAGTTTACTCCTAAGCAGATAGAGACGCAGGATGAGAGAGCTAAGCTGATGTTTAGAGTAAAAGTAACGATAGATTATAATCTTTTAAAAAAGTATATACAAAAAGTTAAAACAGGATTGCCGGGTGTAGCCTATATACGCCTTGATGAAACTGCTCCTTGGCCAAAAAGCCTAAGCAATTTGCCAAAAAGCTATCTAAAATCGTCCAATTGATATGAGCTCTTCTGTAGTAAAAATAAAAAATCTCTCACATAATTATAAAAATACGCAAGCGTTAAAAAATATCACATTAGATATTCCAAGCGGTCTTATGGTAGGTTTTATTGGACCTGACGGCGTTGGAAAATCAACTTTGCTCTCTATTATGGCCGGAGTTCGTAAGATTCAAACCGGCAGTGTTGAAGTATTTGAGGGTGATATACGAAATGAAAAGTTTCGCAAAAAACTATATCAAAAGATAGCATATATGCCACAAGGCCTTGGAAAAAATCTCTATATGAGTCTTAGTGTTTATGAAAATATTGAATTTTTCGGCAGACTTTTTGGTCTTGAAAAAAAAGAGAGAAAAACAAGAATAGATGAGCTTTTAAAAATTATTGGACTTTATGATTTTAAAGATAGAGCTGCCGGAAAACTCTCTGGCGGAATGAAGCAAAAGTTGGGATTATGCTGTTCTTTGATACATGACCCTGATTTGCTTATCCTTGATGAACCTACAACCGGAGTTGATCCGCTCTCGCGAAGACAATTTTGGGAGCTTATAGATTCTATTAGAGCAGTTATGAAAGATATGAGCGTATTGGTGGCGACTGCTTATATGGAGGAGGCAGCAAGATTTGATCATATTATAGCAATAAATGAGGGTGAAATTTTAAGCAGCTCCACTCCAGAAGAACTTTTAAAACAAACAGATACAGATACAATTGATGCTGCGTTTATAGCACTTCTTCCAAAAGAGCAAAGAGCTTTTCATTCGGATTTGATAACATCTAAAAAAGATGAAAACAAAAAAGAGGCATTAGCTATTGAAGCGAATAATCTTACTATGTGTTTTGGGGATTTTAAAGCTGTTGACAATGTAAGTTTTGAGATACAACAGGGTGAAATTTTTGGTTTTTTAGGCTCAAACGGATGCGGTAAAACTACTACTATGAAGATGCTGACCGGACTTCTTGCACCAACTATGGGGAGTATAAAACTTTTTGGCGAATCTATAAAAGAAAATAGTCTTGATATGAGAAAAAATGTCGGTTATATGACTCAGGCATTTTCACTTTATAATGAGCTTACTGTAAAACAAAATATGATTTTGCATGCGCAGCTTTATCAAATAAAAAATTCTCTTATAAAAGAGAGAGTCGAAGAGATGCTTGAGTATTTTTTGTTAAAAAAATATGAAAACACTCTTGCAAGTGATATTCCTTTAGGAATTAAACAACGCCTATCTTTGGCTGTTGCCGTAATACACAAACCTAAAATGTTACTGCTTGATGAGCCTACTTCAGGGGTTGATCCCATCTCAAGAGATATATTTTGGGAATTTTTGATAAAACTCTCAAGAAGCGAAGGCGTTACTATCTTTGTATCCACGCATTTTATGAATGAAGGAGAGAGGTGCGATAGAATCTCTTTGATGCATCAGGGAAAAGTACTTGCAAGCGACACGCCGAAAAATCTTATAAAATCAAAAAATAAAGAGAATCTTGAAGATGCTTTTATAGAGTATTTATATAAAGCAATAGGAGAGACAAAAGAGCAGAAGAGAAGCATAACCATAAATAAAAAGAGTCATAAAAAAGAGAGTGAAATTTTTTCCTTTCTTAGATTTTTTGGTTATGCATATCGTGAATCATTAGAACTTATAAGAGACCCCGTACGAGTAGTATTTGCACTGCTTGGCACCGTGATTTTAATGTTTGTTATGGGTTTTGGAATAACCATGGATGTAGAGGATTTGAAATTTGCAGTTTTAGATAATGATCAAAGTCCGCAAAGCAGAGACTATATCCAAAATGTTTCAGGGTCGAGATACTTTTTAGAGCAATCTGCACTTAAATCTTATGCTCATATGGATGAAGAGATGAGAAGAGGAAGCATAAGTATTGCTCTTGAAATACCTCCTGATTTTGGGCGCAATTTATCAAAAGAAAATTATGTAGAAATAGGAGTATGGATAGATGGTACACAATCTTTTAGAGCAGAGACTATAAGAGGGTACATTGAGGGGCTTCATAGAGAGTATCTGACAAAATTTTTAAGTGAAAAAAATATGCCTTTAGATATAGAGATGCGATACAGATATAATCAGGATTTCAAAAGCATCTACTCTATGGTTCCGGCTATTATCCCGATGCTTTTGATTTTTATTCCATCTATCTTGATGGCACTTAGCATTGTAAGAGAAAAAGAGCTTGGATCCATAATAAATTTTTATGCAACACCGGTTACAAAATTTGAATTTCTTCTCGGTAAACAGCTCCCTTATATAGCCGTTAGCATGTTAAGTTTTTTGGGACTAATGGTTCTTGCTTTATATATATTTCAAGTCCCTTTAAAAGGAAGTTTTTTGCTGCTTTTTTTTGCGTCGCTTCTTTATGTAACAGTAACTACAGGCATCGGCATGCTCTTTTCTGCTTTTACAAAAACTCAAATTGCCGCTTTGATGGGAACAGCTATTTTTACTCTTTTGCCGACTGTTACATTTTCGGGGCTTACAGACCCTATAACTTCACTTGAAGGAGCGGGTGCATTTATAGCACATATATTTCCGGCAACATATTACATTAACATAAGTCGGGGTATTTTTAGCAAAGATGTAGGTATTGAGGGTTTGCATTTTGATTTTTTTGTACTTGCTGTTACAATAGTCGTTCTTAGTGTATTAAGCGCAGTTTTACTTAAAAAACAGGAAAAATAATGGTAAAACATATTTTAAATATATATCGTCTTGTTGTAAAAGAGATTCAAACACTTTCAAAAGACAAAGTTATGCTTTTTTTGATATTTTATTCATTTAGTTTTGCTATTTATATAAGTGCAAAAGCAACTTCAACTGAGCTGGTAAATGCTCCGATTACTTTTGTGGATGAAGACAGATCTATGTTTTCACAAAGAGTTATCGACTCTTTTTATAAACCAATGTTCAATACTCCTGAACTTATATCTTATGATGAGATGGATAGAGGAATGGACAGAGGACTCTATACTTTTGTTGTTGTAATACCAAGCGGTTTTGAAAGAGATCTTATAGAAGGCAGAAAAACTGAACTACAGTTAAATATTGATGCTACAAGGATGTCTCAGGCGGGCATCGGTGCAGGATATATTTCACAAATAATATCCCAAGAGGTAGCTTCGTTTTTAAAACTTCCATCAACTACTCCAAAGATAGGGATTGTGCCAACCTATAAATATAATCCCAATCTAACAGGCACTTGGTTTGGAAGCATTAATGAAGTTATAGATAATATTATGACATTCTCAATTTTGCTTGCCGCTGCGGCTCTTATGCGTGAGAGAGAACACGGCACGATTGAGCATCTTCTTGTTATGCCTATAAATACGGCAGAAATTATACTCTCAAAAATCTTCGCGACAATGGTTGTGATTTTGGTAAGTGTGATTTTTTCTCTATATGTGATTGTAGATATGCTATTACAGGTACCTCTTGCAGGATCTATGACTCTGTTTTTATTTAGCTCTCTTTTAGTTCTTTTTTCTACAACATCCATAGGGATTTTTATAGGTACTATTACAAAGTCTATGCCTCAACTCGGTATGATGTTTATGTTAGTCGTGTTACCTCTTATGATGCTCTCAGGCGGAATCACACCTTATGAAAGTATGCCCGAGATTTTGCAGTATATTATGAGGCTCTCTCCCACAAGTCACTTTATAGATGTTGCGCAAGCGATACTTTTTAGAGGAGCCGGATTTGAAGTGGTGTGGAAACATCTGCTTGCAATCTTTGCCATAGGAGTGTTTTTTTTCACCTTTGCGCTATTAACTTTTAAAAAAAGTATAGAGTCGTAAAGCTTAAGTTTGATTCTATTTGCACTTTAGACATTAAATCTAAAGTGCATGATATCGCCGTCTTGTACGATGTACTCTTTGCCTTCTAGTCTCATTTTTCCTGCTTCTTTTGCTTTTGCTTCGCCGCCGCAGGCTATAAAATCTTCATAGGAGATAACTTCTGCGCGGATAAAACCTTTTTCAAAATCATTATGAATAACTGCTGCTGCTTTTGGAGCCGTAGTGTTTTTGCGGATTGTCCAAGCGCGAACCTCTTTTACACCTGCTGTAAAGTAACTCATAAGTCCAAGTTTGTCAAAACCTTTTTGGATGATTTGTCCAAGTCCAGACTCTTCAACGCCAAGAGAGCTTAAAAACTCTTCTGCTTCATCATCCTCAAGACCGACGAGCTCCTCTTCGATTTTTGCACAAAGTTTTATAAGTTCGCAGTTGTTTTTTGCCGCATGCTCTTTTAGGTCCAGTACATATTGGCTGTCTTCAACCAGACCTTCCTCATCGACATTTGCACCGTACATAATCTCTTTGCCTGTTAAGAGTCTTACTTCGTGATTTAGCTGCTTATACTCGTCACTGTCTGCTTTTGGAAAGTTTTTAGCCAGATTCCCATCAGCTAAAAACTCTAAAAGTTCTTCTGCTAAAGCTAAAACAGCAGCTGCACTTTTGTCAGTTTTTGCCTGTTTTTTAAGTCTGTCTGCTCTGTTTTGTAAAACCTCGATATCAGCTAAAATAAGCTCTCCCTCGATTATCTCCACATCTCTTAGCGGGTGGATGCTTCCCTCTGTATGAACGATGTTATCATCTTCAAAACATCTGACAATATGTAAAATCACTTCAGTCTCGCGGATGTTAGATAAAAACTTGTTTCCTAGTCCTTCACCTTTGCTAGCACCTTTAACCAATCCTGCGATATCTACAAAATCAAGAGTAGAGTGCTGAATGCGTTCAGGATTTACTATCTTTGCAAGTTCTTGCAATCTTACATCAGGAACAGGAACGACTGCCTTGTTTGGCTCGATGGTACAAAACGGGTAGTTAGCCGCCTCCGCGTTTTGTGCTTTTGTAAGTGCGTTAAAAGTTGTTGATTTGCCTACATTTGGAAGTCCTACAAGACCGATACTTAAACCCATAATTGACCTTTTTGTGCTTATTAAATATTTTTTGCAATAATAACTAAAATATACAAAGAGAACGCTTTAACGGCTTTTGCTATTTTTGAGTGTTTATTTTTAAGAAGAGGTGAGAAGAAAAGCAGTCTCTCTAATGCATGTTTTTTATGGTTTCAACAAGGGAATGAATTTGCATGGTGTGTTAAAAACTCAGTCCCACTTCCAAATAATACTGATGCCGCCTATTTTTTCATTACTAGAAGAAAATATACTCTTTGTTTGAATATCAACAGATTTAAGATAAAGAGAGACTTTTAGAGCATTGTAATAGAGATCTAAAGCAAGTTTTTGACTAATTATATAGTCTAATTCATCAAGATAATATCCCTCTTCAATTGCTTCATCAATTAAATAGTAGGTATTAAATTTATTGTAATATATGCTAAGGGATAATGCCCAATTAAAACTTTTGGTTGGTTCATAATTAAGCACTGAGGTCTCATTCGCACCTATGAAATTTCCTGCAGTAGTAAAACTACGCATCGCAATGCTGCTCAGCCTCAAAGAAGTGCCCACTAATGTTCCAGTATAAAAATTGCCAAGGTCAGCTTTGATATTTGTCGTGAGGTCTAAGCTCAAATCTTGAATTGCAAAGGGATCTGTTTTGTAACCGACATTATAAGAAATCCCGTAGATAAATTCATCATCTAACTGGTTATCCCACCCGTTTGGTTCATTAAATCCAAATAGAGAGTGAAAGTCTTTTTGCAGCGTATCCGCTTGTGCAAAAGGACCAACCATACCTATATTTATACCCGCTTCATGAAAAAAATTTGCAGATGATTTATAAGCTAAAAAGTTTAAGTCAACATAACCCGCATAAGGTAAATCATTTAAATCTCTTGTATTAATCTCTTTATTTTCAGGCGTAAATATAGCGTGTGAGATTGAAAAAGCGATATTTTTTTGTTCTAAATCAATAAAACTTAAAAGATCAGGAAATGTAGTGTTGTTTTCACTCATACAAGTAAGGTATATACCATTTGTGTAATGATGATCTTGCCCAACGATTGCATCATTTTCCAAAACAAGTGATACTGTGTCAGCATATATCAAAGAAGTTGTTAAAAATAAGAAACTTTTTTTTAATAACTTAATTTTCAAGGAGTTGCTCTGCTACACAATACTTTGTATTCCCATCGGAAAGCGATGGGAAGGAGAGGGAGTTGGTTTAATATTGAACCACTTCAATTACTGTGTCTTTGTTTTTAAATAGAGTGTGAACCATCTGTTGAAAGCGGTGGGGAAAACTTTCTTTATCCTCCGGTGTAGCGTTGGGACCGATGGCACTCGTAAGAATCTGCATAGGATTTACTACCTTGCCCGGTCGGTAGTTTATGCCCACTTGCTTGTTTGTATCTAGGCGTGTAAATCGAACATCAGTATCGATAGGTGCGCCGTAAAAAAGCAAATCCTGACGATTAAACTTGCCGCCTGGGATACCGCCGAAGCCATAATCCGTAGTGGCTCCTGTAATATTTGAGAGTACAAAACCAACCACGCCGGTATGCTCTTCGTGAATTGGTTTTTGCAACTCCACCTTGATTTTACCTCTTTTGGGAATTTCATCTCCGTACAACGCTTTCAACCCTTTAAGAGCAATGAGATAGGCTCCTGCGACAGTTGCGCAACTGTGACCGGCTACCTTTACTATATCCAGATAGGAAATTTCAAGTATCCCATCATCGTTTACCCCGAGAAAATGCGCCAGCTCATCTTGTAATGTGATGAGTTCTATCTCGTCAAAAAACTTTTGGTATTTCATGTTTCTACTTCCTTTTGTTTGGTATAAATGCAAATCAAAACATTTTATCTCTTTAGTGCTAAGTGCACGGATGTGGCTATTATAACACATCATCGAGTTTTCTAAATAAATCCTGTGAACAAAATTATTACTTCGTATTTATTATGCTCGCATGATCCTTTATGAAAGTGTTTATTTCATGTTGTTGTACGGTATGTGTTTTCACGGAGAACATGGGAACGAGAAAAAACTAGAAAATCTCTTAGGTGGAGATTCATTCATTGGGGTGTAACTTGAAAAGCATTTAATATATTATTAATTTTTTTAATACTATAATTTATGTATTCTCTAAATACAAGGAAGAAAAATGAATATATTACATCCTCCGTTTGTACATTTTGTGGTAGCATTACCAGTTATTGCTTTGTTTTCCCAATTTACTTTCTTCATTACAAAAGACAAAGCTTATTCCAAAGCAGCATTTAGAATTGTCGGTTTTGCGATGCTGGCATCTTTTCTCGCTATAATCAGCGGAATAGAAGATGCACAAAAAATTATGGCAAATCAAAATATCATTCAAGAAGGTGTAAGCTCTTTAAATAGCCATAAAATATTCGGCTTTATTGTTGTAGCTATTTTAATAGCGACTTCTATAGTAAAATGGCTTGCCATTTCTAAAGACTCTCTTTTATATGAGAATGTCTCTCTTGTTTTAATAGTAGTTCTGTTGATAGTTTCACTTTATCAAGGAAGAAGCGGGGGAATACTTGTTTATAAATACTCTGCAGGTATCGATAAGAGTGTTGCTATACAAAGAGTTGATGAGCAAAAAATTAGTAAATATTAGGGGCGTAGTTTAATTTTATATGGTATTACTCGCTCCCATGTTCCTACATAGGAGTGCGTATTTCAGGTTGTTTGATGGTACGCATTCCCATCGCAGGAGGCTGTGAATAAGAAAAAAAGTGGAGATTCATTCACTGGGGTGTAGTTTTATATGTCAGGTTATTGTTACAGTATGCATTCCCATCGAGGACGATAGGAACGAGAAGAGGGCGTATTTTAAGAAGCTTTTAGCTCATGATTTATTTTATATGCAATAATACCGCTCAGTGAAATATCCTCATCTATCTCTTCAAAATGAACTCCTATACCGCCGCCAATAATACGATAGTTTAAAAGCTGCTCTTTTTTTGTATTTTGAATTTTTTTGGTATAACTGTAAGGTATAGTCAAAATATCACTGCTTTTTAAGTAGATATAAATTTTATCACCGAAATCAACTCTTGTAATTGAAGTATTCATCCTACGCTCCTATAAGTTTTTGCTGATGCTCTTGTATAATGGTTATTATCTTTTTCTCATCTGTTTTAGAGAGTTTATACCGCTTGGTAACTTTAAAGGTATCAAGTTCAACCCTCATGTAGCCATCGCCTTTTTCAACATGAATGTGCAACGGCAAATGTTCATCACTAAAAAAGAAAAATCTAAAACCGTCTACTCTTAGTACCGTTGGCAAATCAAGTCTCCATGAATTTTGCTTTATTGTATCGTTAATTTTCTTAACATGTAAAAAAGTATTTTTATCTCTCATGCTTCTGCGTGGGAGTGTCTGTTTCAGGTTATTTTACAGTATGCATTCCCATCGAGGACGATGGGAACGAGAGAGAAAAAATGGAGATTCATTCACAGGGGTGTAGTTCTAAATAATCACTAAATACTTGCTCAGATAAATTGGTTTCAAGATACTGTTTCAATTCATATCTTTTATGAAAATAATGGTGTCCCGTCATATCGTGGCATATACCATCTGACTGGATCAAAAAAACTGGAACAGAGAGCTCGTATATCTGCTCGTTATGTGCATAAAAAGCTTTTGTTAGAATGGTTTTTCGTTCAGGAAATTTATTGATCAGTTTTTTTTCAACTTCCTCTATCTTTTCTTCATAATAGTGTACTAAAAGTTCTTCTATCTCTTCGGCAGTCTTATTTTCAAGATGCAATAATGAGTTTAAGGCAAAATCTGCATCAATAAACCATCCTTCATTAGCCAACAGCATGACAGCCTGCTGTGTTCTTTGCGGAAGCTCTTCAAAGATTTTAGCTATTTGGATAATTTCTGGAGCATAAGAAGAGAGAATATTACCAATTTTATGTTGTGTTACAACAATAGGTTTCAATATATTTCCAATTTTTGTCACTAATTGATTGTAGTAATGCATCAGCTATTTTCCACAATCTTAATCTCATCTTCGCTCAATCCATAGAGTTTATAGACCATTTTGTCTATCTCTTTGTCGGTTTTGATTATCTCGTCTTTTAGCTTGCTTGTAAGGGCTTTATCGTTCTCAAAAATGGCTTGCCACTCTTGTTTGAAGTTTCGCTCTGCTAGTTTGTCGGCAAATTTTAGTTTCTTTGCTTTTGCGTATTCGGTCACAAACTCCTCAAACTCCAGCTCCTCAAAGTTTTGGAGTTTTTTAGTCAGTTTTTCTAACCCCAGCTCATTTGTAAAGTTTTGTTTTGTCTCTTGGAGCTGTTTTTTGAGTGAGAGCATTTTGTCGGCTTTTTCTACAAATGGCTTTTGTTCGTTTAAACTTTTTAGTTTTGGAAGTGGAAAAGGTTCAATATATTTTGTTTGATAAGCAAAATAGCCGCCTCTAAACTCCGTGCTTGTATTTTTTATGAAAAACCACATCAGAGAAGAGTTTAACAAGGCAAGAAAAAATTTATCATCTTCTTGGATATCTGCTTTTTTGACCATGCTGTATTGACCTGCATGACACATGCCGACATCGTCAAATGTTAAATTAGAGCCAAGACTTAATTCTTGAATAATAATTTTGCTGAAATGAAAGTAATTAACTCCTTGATTTCTACTAAATAAAAACCACTCTTTTGGATTATTAAATCTTCCTTTTTCACGCCCTCGTAAATATTCTTCATTTGCTTTTAAGTACTCGTGCCCATTTGGAAAATTTTCTTGGATATATGATTCACTCATCGGTTTTGCTTTACCGTCTTCAATAAGATATGGAAATATTACAAAATATCTATTTTGCAAATTTGCATAACGGCTTATATCTTCACCTTTAAGCATTGGTTTTAAAAGCCCACTTTCAACTTCGACTATTTTATCAAGTGCTTTTGAGTAAAGTCCATTTTGAGTTTTGAATAGTAAAAATATATCATCACTGCCTGTTTTGGCTCCTTGAAAAATCTTTGCAAAAACATCTTTTACTATTAAAGGTTGTTGTTTTATTTTCTCAAATACCTTTGTGGTGTCTTGATTTGAAAGATTCCATTTTTCGCTGCTTAGTTTTTGATAGCTTACAGTATCATAGTTGAAAGGTTCAAAGATATCTTTTGGGCTTATTGCTTTAAAATTTAAGTTTTCGTTGTTGTGTGAAAGTGTGATGATGCATGTGTAGGTTGAAGCATCTTCAAAAACCATTTCACTGCCAAAATGAAGCAGACTCTCAACTGCTCTGTTTTGCGCCAAAAATCCCCTTAAGCCGCTTCCAAAATCAGAGATGAGAAATTTATGAGGCAAGATATAGCTTAGTTTTCCAGTAGGCTTTAACATGCCAAAGCTCATCTCTAAAAAGAGTGCATACAAATCATAATTGCCTGTTGCGGATTTGTATTTTGTTTCATAAAGCTTCGCTTCATCTTCATAGTTGCTTTTTAGCCCTTGAACTCTTACATACGGCGGATTGCCGATAACCACATCAAAACTTCCCTCATCAAACGGCATTTCAAGGAGTGAGTTTGCACATACTATTTTCTCCGCCAAACTCGTAAGCTCTCTTCCCTTATGAGCAGTTCTAAGCCACAAAGAGAGTTTTGCTATCTCTACTGCGTCTTCGTTGATGTCTACGCCGTAGAGGTTGTGTTCTAGTATCTCTTTTTCTATCTCGTAGCCGAGTGTTAAGTCCTCAAAAGGCAGAAGCATATCTCGCACGAGAGTGTGTTCGTTTATGAGAAACTCTAACGCTTGGTTTAGAAATGCGCCGCTTCCGCATGCTGGGTCTAGTATCTTTAGGTTTGTGAGCCATTCGCGGTAGGCAAGGATATTTTGTTTATGGGTTTGTTCTGCTTTTTTGAGTTTTTTCGGGTTTGAGGGTATTAAAGTCTCGCCGCCGATTTGCAGCTCCTCTTTTTTATCATGGCAGAGCTTGCCCAGAGTGTTATCGACTATGTAGCGGGTGATGTACTCAGGGGTGTAGAAGACGCCGTCTTTTTTGCGTTTGGATTTTTTCTTGTCAAAGTCGGTATGCTCTATGTTTGCCTGAAGCTCCTCCAAGTCTGTAAGTGACTGCTCAAATATATGTCCGAGTATATTTACGCCTACATCGCTCATAAAGTCGTAGTCGCTTAGTTTTTGCGCTTTCATGTCAAGGTATTCGTCATCTATGATGAGAGTGTCTAGAAGCTCATCTTTTGCAAAAAGTCCGCCGTTGTATTTTGGGATGCCAAGCTTTTTATTTCCCTCGTTTATGGCGTTAAAGTAGAACTTATAGATGTCGTAAAGTGTGTAAGAGGTAAATTTTTGAGCTCTAAACTCCTCTCGTATCTCTTTGATGGTGTTGTGTCTCAGCAGTCCTCTGTCTTCTGCAAAGAGCATAAATATAATGCGGTCGCAGAGTTTTTGGGTAAGGCGGAGGAGAGTGGATTTGTCAAGAGAGTTGTTTTTGACTATATTTTCAAAAAGATGTGTTCTAAAGAGCGAGAAGTCTTTGTACAGTTCTTTAGAAATTTGGAGTTCAAAGTTTGCCGATTTCTCTTTTAGTTTGAGCGGCAAGCCCTCTTTTATGCTCTCGTAACTTAGCAGAAGATGCAGTTTTTTAAACTCATCGTAAGTGAGGTAAAAGAGGTCAAACTTCTCGTAAGCGGTTTTTTTGTCTATGTAAAATCTCAGCTCGTTAAAGTTTGAGATGATGATGTATTTTGAGTTTGAGTGTGAGTTGTGGTAGTTAAATGCTTGAGCTTCAATGGCATCTAGATTTTTGCTTTTTTGGTCTTTTAGCTCCACTATGCCGATAACTTCGTCATCTACATAGATGACGCCGTCTGCTTTTTTAGAGTCCGTTTCATTCTTCTTTTCCCGCTCAAGATTGAACTCTTGCGGGTTTGTGTTGTCAAGCGTGTAGCCTAAGCACTCTTCAAAGATGTCATGCAAGAAGCCGTCTTGGTACTTCTCCTCTTTGACGCTCTTTACAAACTCTACTTTTGCCAAAAAGTTTTGGTAGGATGCCCATCTCTGAGCTATGAGGGCTTCATTTTGTTTGTAAGTTTTTAGGACTGAGTTTAAAAATATCGGCATAAGATGTTTTTCCTTGCTGCGTATTGCATAAAAAGGAGTTTAGCAAAAACTAAATTAAACTCTTGTTTTGCTCTGTTTTTACTTTCTAAGCGCCTCTCTTGCTGCTCTGTCTACCAGAGTGAAGTAGTTGTCTATTTCATCTTTGTCTTCGTTCTTTTTATGCCCTTTTACTTTGATGAAATCACACTCATAAAGGTCTGTGAGCTCATAAAACTTTCTGTAAAGTGCGTGGTTTTTTATAAGCGTGCCTCTTCTTGTCATGTAGTGGTTTTTTTTGATCTTCTCTTCTCTGTTTCTTAGATTGATAATATTTTGACAGTCTGTATAGACTATTATCTTGGAGTTTTTTGTCGGCAGTTTCTCCAAAGCCCATAAAAAAGTCTCAAGCTCTAACTTTGAAGAGTTTGTCTCTTTAAATCTTTTAACTTTGATTTTTAATTTTTCAAGAGGTGCTTCAAGCTCAAATTCGCCTAAAAGCAGGTATGCACCATAACCAACTTTTGTTTGAGGATCAACACTGGCATCGGTAAAGAGGAAGAGGGTAGGCTTATTTATATCGACATACATAACTATACCAGTTTAAACCCAATGAGACTTATTGCCATAACCAGCATACCAAGAGTTATCCCTCCAATCGTTGTATGTGCATTTCCATAGACTCTTGCAGCAGGCAGAAGTTCATCAAAAGATATGTAAATCATTATTCCGGCAACCATTGCAAAAGTTATGCCAAGTGTAGCTTCTCCCATAAAAGGAAAAAGCAGAAAAAAGCCTACAAGCGCACCTATTGGTTCTGCTAAGCCTGAGAGAGTCGCATACCAAAATGCACTTTTTTTATTGCCTGTTGCATGATATATAGGCAGAGATACCGCCATGCCCTCAGGTATATTGTGAATCGCAATCGCAAATGCTATGGTAATACCTATGCTTGGGCTCTCAAGCGCTGATACAAAAGTAGCAAAACCCTCCGGAAAGTTGTGTATACCTATGGCGAGTGCTGTAAAAATCCCAGTTCTTTTAAGTTTAGAATTTCGTAAAACAAAATTTTCAGCTTCCGGTTTTAGCTCTAGAAGTTCACTATTGCTTCTTGTCTCATGTGGATTTACATCTTCGGGAATCATTTTATCTATAAATGCGCTAAGAGCAATACCGGCAAAAAAACACAAAAGAGTCAAAGATTCTCCTGTTATTTCACTTGAGTAGAGTTCTGTAAATGAGTCTTTGGATTTATTTAAAATTTCCATAAAAGAGACATAGATCATCACACCTGCGGAAAATCCCATCCCTATGGATAAAATAGTATAGTTTTTGCTTTTTGAAAAGAATGCCAAAACGGCACCGATTGATGTAGAAAGCCCTGCAAATAGAGTCAGAGCAAAAGCAAATAAAAAAGTTTCAAGTGATAAATCCTGCATGGCGAGATTATATGATTTTAAAAATAAATTGCTACTTTAATATTTAAGTTTAAGTTACTTCATTGTAATTTTATTGATGTACACTTATGCGAATACACTAAAAACAGACAAGGAAAAGATATGAAGCTTATTGACACAGATATATTGGTTTTAGGAGGTGGACCCGCTGCTCTAGTTACAGTCTCTACCGCTTTGCAAAATTATCCTGATAAAAAAATCACTCTTATTAAAGAGGATGAGATATCTCTTGTTCCTTGCGGGATTCCCTATATTTTTGGCAAAACACTCGCACAGAGCAGTAAAAATATTATGCCTTTTTCGCCAGCGGTGGCAGAAAAGACTACTATTATCACCGATACGGCAACTTCTGTCGATATTGAATCTAAAACACTCTATGCAAACAGTCATAAAATTACATTTGATAAACTTGTTTTTGCTACCGGTTCTACTCCTTTTGTTCACAAAAGTTTTGAGGATGCCTTGCATCTAAAAAATGTTTTTACAATCCAAAAATGCAAAGAAAAAATTGATCAATTAAAAGATTATCTTGAAGATAAGCAAAAGGTTATTATTATAGGTACCGGATTTATCGGTGTAGAGATGGCGACAGAACTGCGCTCTATAGGAAAAGATGTAACTATTGTGGGAGGAAGACATATTTTAGCCGGTTCTTTTGATGTTGATATGGCAATTGAGGCGGAAAAGATTATGCAAGAGATGGGGATTGAACTTGTTTTGGGACAATATGCATCTCGCATCGTACAATCCGGGAGTTTGGCAGAGGGTATAGAGCTTTGTGATGGAGGTCGCATAGATGGCGATGTTATTATTTTAGCTACGGGATACCAGCCAAATACGCAGCTTGCAAAAAATGCCGGATTAAAACTTGCTCATTATGGCGGAATATGGGTGGATGAGTATATGCGCACCAAAAATAAGGATATATTCGCCGTTGGCGACTGCTGCGGCCGTCGAGATTTTATCACCCGCGATCCTTCAAAGGTGATGCTTGCTTCTACATCTGCATCTGAAGCTAGAGTAGCAGGAAGTTCACTTTATGGACTTCAATATCTCAAAGGGTTTAACGGCACCATTGCTATTTTCTCAACAATGATTGGTAATCGGGCATTTGCAAGCGCGGGAGTTACTGAAGATCGTGCTAAAAAAGAGAATATTGATTATACAGTAGGGTATTTCCAAGGGCTCAATCGTCATCCCGGAACCATTCCCGACGCTTCTAAGCAGTCGGTCAAGCTTATAGCTATTAGAAGCAGCGGTCAGATTATTGGAGGACAAGTCATAGGAGATAAAGAGGCGGGAGAGGTGATTAATATCATAGGCTTGGCAATTGAAACAGAGCTAAGCGCCCACCATCTTGTCTCTTTGCAGGTCGCAACGCAGCCACTGCTTACAGCCGCTCCGACTACATATCCGATTATCAAAGCTGCAGAGCAGATTATTCAAGCAAGATTCCAATGAACACAGCGCAGACAAAATATAAAAATGGTTTAAATCAGGCTTTTTTATCAGAGTTGCTTGAGAATTTGCTTGAGCTTAAAGAGAAACTTAACTATGGTATAGATCCGCAGATAAAAAATGTTTCTCTATTAAATATGAAGCAGTATCTCAACCTTAGAAAATATGACTACTCACTGCTTCAAGACAACTTGACAAGAGTGGGTCTCTCCTCTTTTGGTCGTTCACAAGCACATATAGAAGCAAGCGTTATTGTCGCACTAAGAATGCTCTCTCTTGCACTCGATCGTGAACTTGAACTTGGCGATGCATATATGAGCTATGAAGATTCGCATGCAATTATGGATAAAAATGCTACACTTTTTTCTAATTCAGATGACAAAACAAAAATTATGATTACTGTTGATTCAAACTATGAGGAAGATAAGGATTACTTTAGCAACCTCTCACGCGAGGGAGTGCATCTTTTTCGTATTAATACCGCGCATGATAATCCTAAAGCATGGAAAGATATGGCAAAATCAATCAAAAATGCTCAATCAGAAGATAAAGAGCTTAAAGTATATGTAGATCTTGCAGGACCCAAAATAAGAACCTCTTTAAGAGAGGCGGATAGAGATAAAAAAATAAAAGTATTTTATAATGAATATGTCTTGATTCAGTCGTCTCTCTCACAAGCGTTTCATGACAAAAAAAATCGCTACAGCGCCATAATTGGCTGCACGCTTGAAAAGCTCGGCAGTATCACCTCTGTTGGGGATCATGTTTTTATCGATGATGGAAAAATCCAGATGGTCATAGAAGAGATAGAGGGTGAAGATATTGTGTGCCGCGTTCTTACAAACAGTAAAAAAGGCAGTAAAATAAAAGATGAGAAGGGGATCAATCTCCCAAACAGCGATATTTCTCTTGCTGCAATAAGCGAACATGACAAAGAGATACTCCCTTTTATTTGTGAATATGCAGATATCATAGGAATATCTTTTGTGCAAGGTGCAGATGATGTTCGAATGCTTATAGAAGAGCTTGAACGGTTGGGCAAAAAAGACAAAATTGGAATTGTTGCTAAAATAGAGACAAAAAAAGGGGTGCAAAATCTCCCCTCAATTCTTGAAGCCCTTATAGAGTATGAGCGTGCAGCCATTATGATAGCACGAGGTGATCTTGCTATAGAGATCGGGTTTGAGAATTTGGCATATATACAAGAGGAGATTCTTGATCTTTGCACTGCTGCGCATATTCCTGTAATACTTGCAACTCAAGTACTCGAGAGCAAGATGAAAACAAATCTTCCGAGTCGTGCTGAGATCTCTGATGTTTCATTTGCCCATAAAGCTGAATGTGTTATGCTCAATAAAGGGGAATATGCTCTTGAGACGATTAAGATTCTTAGGACAATTCTTCTGCAGATGGATATGGTTTTTCGTAAAAACAAACTACTTTACAACCATAGTTTTGAATGGAAATAGAGTGTTCTATGTTTCACTTTTGTTTCACATAATATTGATAGTATTATAAAAATCAAGGTAGAAAAAATGATAACTTTTTTAAATAATTTTGAGGCATCTGCTCCCAATAATGTAGTGCAGAGAGCTTTTTTATCGCTGCAAGAGGAGATGCAGAGTGAGAAGGTGGGGTATTATAAACTTCCCAGAAGATCACTTGAAGTTTTAGAGGATGCCAAAGATATAGATACCAGCAGGTTTAGTCAGATAGTTGTTATCGGTATCGGTGGTTCATCACTTGGCATTAAAGCCATAGACTCCATACTTCGTCCTGTAAATAAAGCTGCAAAAGAGATTCTGTTTTTTGAAAACTCAGATCCCTTGACAATTCTCTCTCAAATACAAAAAATACGCCCTGCTGAAGCAGCTTTTTTTATTATCTCTAAATCAGGTTCAACTATTGAGACAACTTCTATTTTTAAAACACTTCTTCATCACTTTGCGCTTGATTTGGATGTAAAAGACAATCATCGTGTTTTTGCCATTACAGATAACAATTCTGATTTGAGTAAATTTGCATTGCACCATAAGCTTAAGACATTTTATATTCCGCATAATGTGGGAGGGCGTTTTTCTGTACTGAGTGCCGTTGGTGTTGTAGTGCTTCATTTTGCAGGTTATGATGTAGAAGCTATTTTGCGAGGAGCTGCAAATTTTATAGAACGATTTTTTGACAAAAAAGAGAAACATCTTTTAGAAAAAGCATACTTTTTTTATAAAAATTCGAAAAGTTTAAGCATTAATGTTTTATTCTCATATGCAGACTCTTTAGAGAATTTTAACAAATGGTATGTTCAGCTGTGGGGCGAATCTCTGGGCAAGATTGATGTTAATGGCGAACATGTTGGGCTAACTCCTATTGGAATTATCGGTGCAACGGATCAGCACTCGTTTTTACAGCTTATAATCGAAGGTCAAAGAGATAAAACTTTAACTTTTATAGCCGTTGAAAATTTTCAAGATGATATTGCCATCGCAGATATTACCTTGGAGTATATAGAAAAAACAAATTTTGTAAATGGCAAAAATTTCTCAGAGCTGATAAATGCACAATGCAAAGCTGTGATGCAGAGTGTTGAAGAGTTTGGCATAAATACCGATTTTATAAAACTTGATATTATAAATGAAGAGAATATAGGTATACTTATTATATATTTTGAACTGCTTACCTCGCTTGTAGGTTCTATGCTTAAAATAGATACATATAATCAAAATGGCGTTGAGTGTGGTAAAAAGATACTTTATAGTAATTTATCAAAAAAAGTATAAGGAAAAAAATGAATCTGTTTTCATATGATATAAATGAAAAATTTAAAAAAAGTGTTGCTTATTTTTCTATGGAGTTTGCAGTTGATCAGTCGCTAAAAATCTACTCGGGAGGGCTTGGTTTTTTAGCAGGTTCGCATATGAGAAGTGTTTACGACTTAAAGCAAAATGTTGTTGGAGTAGGGCTTTTGTGGAGTTTTGGCTACTATGACCAACTTCGTAATGAAGATAGAACCCTCAAGCCTCACTACACAAGAAAATTTTACTATTTTTTAGAAGAACTCGATGTAAAAGTGAGCGTAAAGGTCGACAATAAAGATGTTATGATAAAGGGTTTTTTGCTTCGCTGCGATGTTTTTGGTACCGCTCCTATAATTTTGCTCTCTACCGATATTTATGAAAATGATTACCTCTCTAGAACTATTACACACAAGCTTTATGATGCAAACGAGAAAACAAGAGTGGCGCAAGAGATTGTTTTGGGTATTGGAGGCGCAAAAATGCTTGAGGCGATTAATCATAAAGTAGATATTTATCATATGAATGAGGGACATGCCCTCCCGCTTATTTATGAGCTTTATAATAGATTTGGTGATATAGAAACGGTAAAAAAACATGTTGTATTTACAACCCATACGCCCGAAACCGCGGGTAATGAGGTTCACAATATAAACTTTTTATATGAGATGGGATTTTTCAACGGTTTGGATCTCAATACAGCCAGAAATATAAGCGGTTGCAAAAAGAGCGATAATTTTAGTCTTACTATAGGCGCTCTTAAGGGTGCTAAGATAGCAAACGGTGTTTCAAAAATACATGGTATTGTTGCAAATGAGATGTGGAATGATGTTGAGGATCGATGTGAAATCATCTCTATAACCAATGCGCAAAATAAAAAGTACTGGACAGATAAAACGCTTATTCGCGCACTAGATGAACACGAAGATTATGAGCTGCTTGCCAGAAAAAAACACTTAAAAAAAGTGCTTTTTGATATGGTAGCGGATCAAACGGGAAAAATGTTTGATCCTGAAGTTTTGACAATTGTCTGGGCAAGAAGATTTGCAGAATATAAAAGACCGGGATTGCTTAAATATGACTATGAGAGATTTGTAAAACTTATGACAAATACACAAAGACCTATTCAGGTTATTTGGGCAGGAAAACCTTATCCCACTGATACCGGAGCTATTGATATATTTAATGAACTGGTCCATATAAGCCATAAATTTAAAAATATGGCAGTTTTAGTCGGTTATGAACTTACTCTCTCAAAACTTTTAAAACAGGGAAGTGATGTTTGGCTCAATACACCAAGAATTACTCGTGAAGCAAGCGGAACAAGCGGAATGACTGCAAGTATGAACGGCTCCATTCATTTTTCCATTCATGACGGCTGGCATCCAGAGTTTGCAAAAGATGGTAAAAATGCTTTTACAATTACTCCGGTTGATTATGAATTGCCATTTTTTGAACAAGACAGACTTGATAATAAAAATATGATGGATATTTTAGAAAACAGCATTATTCCTACTTATTATGACAACCCTCATGAGTGGGTAAATATTATGAAGAGTGCTATGAGCGATATAGAAATCGAGTTTGATTCTGCTCGCATGGCGACAGAATATTATGAAAAAATGTTTAATTTGTAGTAGAGAAATTTTATAAAATCAATAGAGAGGTAGTTATGAAAGCAGTAGTAATGGCAGGTGGATTTGGAACAAGAATCCAACCTTTAACACATTCAAGACCAAAACCGATGTTGCCTATAGTCAATAGACCTATGATGGAACACACTATGATAATGCTAAGAGATCTTGGGATTTCAGAGTTTATTGTTCTGCTCTATTTTAAACCTGAGATCATTCAAAACTATTTTGGCGACGGAAGTGAGTTTGGAATCAAAATAACCTATGTCGTTCCTGATGATGACTATGGAACAGCGGGGGCTGTAAAACTGGCCGAGGAGTATATCGGAGATGAGAATTTTATCGTTATAAGCGGTGATTTGGTTACTGATTTTAATTTTGAAAAAATATTTGAGTTTCATAAGCAAAGAAAAGCAAAACTCTCCATAGGGCTCACTTCTGTTGAAAACCCGCTTCAATTTGGTGTAGTTATAGCAAATGAAGATAATGTCATAGAGAAATTTTTAGAAAAACCAAGCTGGGGCGAAGTTTTTAGCGATACGATAAATACAGGCATCTATGTTATTGAACCTGAGATATTGGAGTATATCCCGCAAGGAGAAAATTTTGACTTTGCAAAAGATCTTTTCCCTTTGCTTATGAAAAAGGGAGTGGATTTGATGGGATATAATCTTGAGGGGTATTGGAGAGATGTAGGAAACCCTGAGAGTTACCGTGAAGTATATGATGATATCTTAAACGAAAGAGTCGCTTTTAAATTTAACGGCATTGTTAAAAAATATACAGAGGGCATTTTATACAGTGATGAAGAGTACAATCTAAACTCCTCTGTTAAAATTTTAGGGACTGTTGTCCTTGGTAAACATGTAAAGATAAAAGATGATGTAAAACTTAGTAATTCAGTTATCGGTGACAATGTATCAATCGGAAACGGATGCAGTATCTCAAATAGCGTTATTTGGGAAGATGTCAAGATGAAAAAAAATATAAAACTTGATAATGCTGTTATCTGTAATAATAATTCAATTGATAAAAATGTAACCGCAAAAGCCGGACTTATTCTCTCAGAAGGGTGTGAAGTCGGAGAACTTGCCTCCTTTGAACATGATGTAATTATTTGGCCCAATAAAAAGATTGAAGCTGCTTCAATAATAAGTCATAATCTTGTTTTTGGAAGCAGATACAAAAACTCTATCTTTGAAAATGGAACAGTAACAGGCAAAAGCAATGTTGAACTCTCCTGCGAGATGGCTACGAAATTGGCAGAAGCATTTGCAGCGCAGCTTCCTGTAGGAGCAAAAGTAGCAGTTGGAAGAGACCATGATAAAAGTTCAAGAATGTTAAAAAGAGCATTTTTGGGAGGACTTTTATCTGCCGGAATTAATGTACTGGATCTAAGAAGCATAGCACCGTCTATTTTAAGATATACTATTGCAAAAAATCCTGATTTAGTTGGCGGAGCACACTTTAAACAGGATGTTTTTCACTCTGCAAATTCTCAAATTACACTCTTTAACGAAGAAGCTATCCGCATAGATCAAAACAGTGCAAAAAGCATCGAAAAAACATTTTTTACAGAAAAATTTCGAAGGGTGGATTTTTTACGCATTGGAGAGATTGAAGAGACAATGTACTTTAAAGAGTGCTATAGTTATAAAGCTGCCATTAAGAGCAAAATAGATCAGACCATAATAAAATCCAATAGATTTAAGGTTGTTCTTGATTTGATGCATGGGTCAACGGGTGATGTTTTTTCAATAATCTTAAATGAAATTGGTGTAGAAAACATAGTGCTAAATGCTAATTATGATGAGCAAAAGTTGTCTAATTTCAATGCACTTAAAAAACGCTCTGAGGAGAATATCTCAAAAATAGTATCAAGTCTTGGTTGTGATATTGGTATTATGATCTATCCAAATGCACAGCGCATCTATCTCGTGACTGACGAAGGTGAGATTTTAGATATGGTAAAAGGACTTTTAGTAGTTCTCTATTTGTTAAATATGCATGCATCACAGACGAGAAAAAAAGTCATTTTACCGACATGGGCTCCCGACATATTTAAATTTGAAAATCTTGATATTCAAAGAGGAAAATATTCTGATTTTAAAGCCCAAAAACTTAGAGAGTACTCATTAATAGCAACAGTTGACGGCAATTTCGCTTTTACCGAGTTTGGCGTATTCAGAGATGCCATATATGCAAGTTTAAAGATTATGGAGATGCTTAGTTTTAGTCAATATAAACTCTCTGAAATATCTAGAAAAATTGATGATTTTTGCTATATGCAAGAAAAGATTGAGTGTTCGCAAGCCCTAAAAGGTAAAATGATGCGAAAGTTTTTAGAAGATGCCAAAGGTAAAAGATCATCATCTGAAGATGGTGTAAAAATTTGGGAAAATGAGACCGATTGGATACTAATGATTCCTGATCAGTACAGCGATCATCTCAATTTCTATATACAAGCAAGCACTAAAGAGGGAGCAGAGGCGCTGCTAAAGAGCTATACGCAAAAAATTGAAATATGGTCAAAAGAGAAGTAGTATGAATTTAGCTTTTATATGGCATATGCATCAGCCTGATTATAGAGATGAATCTGGTGTGATGCAGATGCCTTGGGTATTTTTGCATGCCATAAAAGATTATTACGATATGCCATGGATGATCTCAAGACATAGCGGTTTAAAAGCCACTTTCAATATAACTCCCTCTCTTATTTTGCAGTTGAAGCTCTACTATGAAAATCCGCAAAAGAGTGATAAGTTTTTGAATCTCTGGCTGCAAGATCAGAGCTCTTTAGATATGCAAAATTACAAATGGATGATAAAGATTTGTAAAAGCGTTCCCTATGAAACTATGGCCGCTTCTATAGAATCATATAGCAGACTTTATAAAAAAGAGAGTTATGAAGATGGTGAATTTTTTGATTTGCAGGTTCTTTTTATACTCTCATGGTGCGGTGTTTATCTAAGAACAAACAGCAGAGTGGTAAAAGATCTTCTTGCAAAACAGAGAGGTTATACCTATGAAGACAAACTCTCTTTGCTTGAAGAGTTGAGAGAGTTTATAGCGGGGATTTTTGATTATTATATTGAATTAAAAAAGAGAGGCACCCTCTCTCTTTGCACAACTCCGCTAAATCATCCTATCTTGCCTCTTTTGCTTGATGTGCAAAGCGCTACAGCTGCAAATCCTTCAACAAATACTCCAGAGTACAGTATCTCTTTAAAAGAGGATGCCGTTTTGCATATTCAAAAAGCCAAAGATCTTTTTGTAAAGACTTTTGGATTTTTACCCGATGGCTTTTGGCCCGCCGAGGGTGCAGTGGATGAGAAGAGCGCAGCGCTGCTCTATGATTACGGGGCAGAGTGGATTGCAACGGATGAAGATATTCTTTTTCGTTCTATCAGTTCAAAAAAGAGAGCAGCTCTTTACACTCCTTATGATTACAATGGTATGTGCATCTGTTTCAGGGACCATCAGCTTAGTGATTTAATAGGTTTTACCTATAGGTTTTGGGAGGCAAAAATAGCTGTAAAAGATTTTATCTCTTCTCTGCTTTTGATAGATAAAACAGACAAGAGCGCTACTGCTTTTGTTATTTTAGATGGTGAAAATGCATGGGAATTTTATGAAAACAACGCTTTTTATTTTTTTGATGAGTTGTATAAAAGTATAAACAGTACTGCATGGTTAAATACTCTGCATATAGAAGATATAAAGAAACTTCCAAGAAAAAAATTGAATAAACTGGCAGCCGGAAGCTGGATAGGCGGTAAACTTGACACATGGATTGGCCAGAGAGAAAAAAATCGTGCATGGGAGCTTATCTTTATAACAAAAAGAGATTATGAGCACCATAAAGAGTCTCTTGATGATGCGCTAAATGCCAAAATAACTGAGCATTTTTTAGCCGCAGAATCTTCTGACTGGTTTTGGTGGTACGGAGATGACCACTATACGGAATTTGGTCTTGAATATGATGCGCTTTTTAGATCCCATCTTATCTGCATATACAACCTTATGCAAATAGAGCCTCCTTTTGATTTTTTTGAGCCCATCATTCAAAAAAGAAGTTCCAAAGATTTTTGGATCTATCCGCAATCGCATATATCTCCTCACATCAACGGAAAAAACGACTCCTTTTTTGACTGGATAGGGTGCGGCGTCGTTTATGAAAGCAAATTTTATGCAACTATGGACAGAAAAAGAGGACCCATTAAAAAGATGCTTTATGGACAGGATTTTGAAAATATCTATTTTGCTTTTGAAGCAGATATGGATGAAATTAAAAATTTTGATTTTACGCTTCGTACAATCATCGATCCAATCGGTTTTGATGAAGAGGTATCATTTGATTTTGAGGGTAAAAAAGAGTATAAAAGCAAAAAGAGCACCATAGCGTATGAAGTTGCATATGAAGATTGGGTAGAGATCAAGATAGCTAAAAATGCTATCAAAAAGCAAAAACTCTATTTTCGTTTTGAATTATCAAAAGATGATATGGTTATACAGGTTTTACCCGGTTTTGGAATGCTTGAAATTGATACACAGAGTGATTTTAGCGATAGATGGTTTGTTTAGGAGAGTGGCTTGAAAAAAATAAATTTGCTTTTTGGCGTACATATGCATCAACCTGTCGATAATTTCAGTGATGCTGTTGATAGATCTGTAGAGCTCTGTTACGCTCCTTTTTTTGAGACTATGAGAAAGTATCCGGAGTTTAAGTTTGCGCTTCACTCAAGCGGATGGCTCTTAAGTGAGATAAAAACAAAATATCCAAAACTCTTCTCAAACATAGAGTATTTAACAAACAAAGGCTCTATCGAGTGGGTCGGAGGCGGATATTATGAGCCTGTTTTAAGCTCCATCTCTTCCAAAGATGCAAAAGCACAGATAGAGAAACTCAACCTCTATCTGCAAAAAAATCTCAAAGCAACCCCCAAGGGATCTTGGCTTACAGAGAGGGTGTGGGAGGCCTCCGTCATAGAGGATTTAAAAGCGTGTGGCCTAGAGTATGTCGTCGTGGATGATTACCATTTTTTAAGCAACGGTTTTGATGCAAATGCAATGGACGGATATTATGAGAGCGAAAAGGGGGGAGAGAAGATAGCACTCTTTCCCATCTCATCCTCTCTTCGCTACGCACTTCCATTTTTTAACATAGAGCGCGCAATAGAGGAGATTCTAAAGTGTGCGCAAAATAAAAACAGTGCAGCTGTTATTTTTGATGATATGGAAAAGTTTGGACTCTGGCCAAAAACACATGAGTGGGTTTATGAGAAGAAGTGGCTTGAGAGATTTGTTAAGGCTGTTGTAAAAGATGAGAGAATTGCCACCATGCACTACAAAGAGTATCTTCAAACACATCACTCAAAGGGATTAGCATATTTAAGCAATACATCGTACTTTGAGATGGGTGAGTGGAGTTTGGGCGCCGTGCAAGCGCAAGCTCTTGAGAGACTTAAACAAAGGATTGGGGAAAAATATTTTCAAAGTACTGGAGTGGCGTTTATCAAAGGCGGTATTTGGAAAAACTTTTTTCTCAAATACCATGAGTCCAACCATATTCATAAAAGAATGCTGCGGCACTCATTGCATCAAGAGAGACTGAAGAAAAATATTTTGGACTCTCTTTATAAGCTTCAAACAAATGATGTTTTTTGGCATGGTCTCTTTGGCGGAATCTACCTTCCCAATTTACGCGATAATGCCTATAAATATCTCTTAGAGATTGAAGCTTCGCTTGCTACAAAAAAAATCAAAATGGTTTTTGAAGATATCGATATGGACGGATACAAAGAGTTAAAGGTTTTAACGAAAGATTTAAGTCTTGTTTTTTCATCAAAGTACGGCGGCTCTCTTGTAGAATTTGGTTCGCTAGAGAAGCTTTTTAATTGGCAAAACACTCTTATGCGCCGTTATGAAGCATATCATGAAAAGATTTTAAATCCTCCTCAAAACACTCATATTGAAAAGAAAAATAGTGATACAATAGCAACAATACATAATGCGGATGTGGTTGTCGATGCCGCTCTGAAAGAGAAGTTGATCTACGACTGGCATCCTAAATACTCGTTTGTGGATCATCTCTCAAGAGATGAGTTTCTGCTTGAGAGTTTTAAGAGAGCAAACTTTAAAGAGGTCGGTGACTTTGCAAATCAATCTTTTGAATTTGATGAAGCAGAAAGAGCATTTAAAAGAGAAGGTGGTATATATTTAGATCAAAAATATGAAACATCTCTTGTTAAAAAATATAGTTTTGCTTCTAAGAAAATTGCTCTTAAGCTCAGTATTGCGACCCAATTTACGCATAAGCTTTATTATGGCATGGAGTTTAATTTTCACTTTGCACACCCGCATAAAGTTTCTATTAACGCCCATAGTGTAGAGGAGGGGATTATTTTAACGGAGGTAGAGAACATAGTGCTAAAAGATGACTACACGCAAAAAAATCTCAAAATCACAACAGATAAAAAATGTACTCTTTATGCGTACATAGCAGATACGATCTCGCAGAGCGAGGAGGGTTTTGAACTTATAGCACAGCAGGTATCCCTGCTTATTTATACACCGTTTTCAAATTCGTTGGATCTAAATATATCACTGGAGGTTTGTGATGTCTGAAATAAGAAGAGATCGTTTTTATAACAGGTATGTATTGATAGCTCCGGAGAGACTTCACAGACCTGATCTGCATGTAAATAGCAGCACACATAAAATTCCAAAGAGCAGATGCCCTTTTTGTGAGGGGAATGAGTCTTTGACTCCTAAAGAGATTTTTGCCCTAAGAGACAATAGTGCGGACTCTGTCGGCTGGAAAACAAGAGTGATCCCAAATTTTTATAAAGCTGTTCAAATTGAACTTGAAGATATTTCGCAAAGAGACGGAATGTTTGAGCATATCCCCGGAGTAGGTGCGCATGAGATACTTATCGACTCTGTGTGCCATGAGTGTACAATGCAAAAGCTTGAAGTTGCTAGCATTGAGAATTGGCTGCGAACTATTATCATTAGAATAGAGGATCTCAAAAAAGATAAAAGACTCATCTATCTTAGCATTTTTAAAAATCACGGATCTAGTGCGGGAGCCACACAGGAGCATCCGCATACACAGATACTTGCACTTCCCATAACTCCGCAAAACGAACAGAGCTTTTTAAAGCACAATATGAGATACTACAGAAGACATGGCAGGGGAAAAGTTGAAGATATGCTCTATAATGAACTTTTGGCGCAAGAGAGGGTCCTTTACAACAAGGGGAGTTTTGGAGCATTTTGCCCTTATGCGAGCGCGTACCCTTTTGAGGTGATGATAGCGCCTAAGAAAAATATTGCAAGCCTTGAGTATTGTTCAAGGGATGATCTCTTATCGCTTGCTGATTGCATAAAAGTTGTCTTTAGCAAACTGCATGCACAACTTGGCGATTTTGATTATAATCTCTACTTCAATATTCCGCCCATAAATCCAAATTTTGAAAATGAGAGTTATATGTCCTATCTTCATAAAAACTATCGCTTTAGTATAAGAATAACCCCTAGAATCTACACTTTAGGTGGATTTGAAATATCTACCGATATGGCGATAAATCCAGTCTCTCCCGAAGAGTGTGCCGCACTTTTGAATTCAAAGGATGCAAAATGAGAGTGCTTTTTTGCGCAAGTGAAATATTTGGACATGCAAAAAGCGGCGGTTTGGCTGATGTGGCATACTCTCTTGTGCAAGTTTTGAGCAAATATACACAAATAGTTAGCGTTATGCCTTTTTACACTTTTATGGATAAAAAAGCTTATCAAAAATCAGCAATAAACTTTAGTGTGGAACTTGGCGGCGCAGAGTATGAAATAGAACTTTATGAATCTCTGGATAGAGGAGTAAAGAGCTATTTTGTGCATTGTGCTCTTTTAAGCTCTACAAAAGAGATGTATGGTGATGAGAGCGGCGAATATGCAAACAATGATATTCGTTTTGCCATCTTTAGTGCCGCAGTTGTAAAGCTCGCAACTATTTTAAAGATAGAGCTTATTCATGCAAATGACTGGCATAGCGCACTTGTGCCTCTTTTTGTCAAAAGAGCAGATCTTGGTATAAAGACAATCTTTACCATTCATAATCTCGCTTATCAAGGAGTTTTTGAAAAAAATTCGCTCTCTCGCATAGGCATAGAGGAGAAATACTTTACTATGGAGGCTTTGGAGTTTTATGGAAAAGTAAATTTTTTAAAAGCCGGAATTATTTTTAGCGATATGATAACTACGGTAAGCCCCACATATGCCAAAGAGATACTGACAAAAGAGTTTGGCTGCGGTCTTGAGGGACTTTTAATGGCAAACAGGCATAAACTTACGGGCATCATGAACGGTATCGATACCGATGTTTTTGATCCGCAAAATGATAAAGCTCTTTGGTCTCCTTTTGGTGCTGATAGTTTGAAAAATAAGTATAAGAACAAAAAAGAGTTTCAAAAAGAGATTGCTCTAAGGGATGTCAAAAAGCCTCTTTTTATCATGATTAGCCGTATGGTACATCAAAAAGGATTTGACCTTCTCTTAGAATCACTCCATGATTTTTTAAAAGAGGATATCAACTTTGTACTTTTGGCAAATGGAGAGGAGAGTTATAAAAAAAGAGTTCAATCTTATGAGGCTGAGTATAAAAACTTTAAATTTTTATCAGGCTACAAAGAGGAGCTCTCTCATCAAATCTATGCGGCAGGAGATTTTTTGCTTATGCCCTCTCTCTATGAGCCTTGCGGACTAAATCAGATGATAGCCGCACGATACGGAACCATTCCTATTGTTCATAAAGTAGGCGGTTTGGCAGACAGTGTGCATGAAAAAAAGATGCAATGCGCGAGGGGATTTCTCTTTTCAAAACCAACTAAAAAAGCGCTGCTGATGGCCATAAAAAGAGCACTAAGGCTTAAAAAAGAGAGTAAAAAGTTTAATGATATGATATCATTTAATATGAATTGTGATTTCTCATTTGAAAAGAGTGCTTTGCTCTATTATAAGCTCTATAAAAAGGTGCTTTAATGAATCTCGCAATTGACGCCGGCGGAACAAAGTTAAGAGCAGAGATTTGGAGTAAAGATAAGTTTGTTGACGATGCAGAAGCAAAAAGCGGTGAGATAGGTCTTTGCGCCTGGATAGAGATGCTGCTAGCAAAATATAGAGATGTGAAAACTATTGGTATCTCCTATGCGGGACAGGTAGAAAATGGTAAAATAGTATCTTCACCAAATATTTTAGTTGATGAGCATGAGCTTAAAAAGAGAATTGAATCAAAATACTCTGTTTTGCTTCAAATAGAAAATGATCTTAGTTGCGCAGCTCTGGCGGAGGCAATAGAGTTTGAGTCTCAAAATATTTGCGCTCTCTATATTGGAACAGGTCTTGGCGTTGGGATTGTTGAGAGAGGGCGCCTTGTTCGTGGTTTTAAAAATGTAGCTGCAGAGCTAGGTCATATCCCACATCAAAGAGCCCCTTTTAGATGCGGTTGCGGCAGAGACAACTGTCTGGAGCTTTATGCTTCGGGTTCTGGTTTGGCAAAGTGGATGGAGTATAAAAAACTTTCATGCAGCGTTTCACTCAAAGAGTTAGCAGAAGCACAGGAGTATGAAATAGTAGAGATGTTTTATGATGCGCTTTTAAAGGCAGCTGGAACAACACTAACACTATTTAATCCGCAGGTTTTAGTTTTAGGCGGCGGTATAATAGAGGCAAATCCTCATTTAGAGGAGTTTATATTGAAAAACATCAAAAATTATGCGCTTTCAAATTCTCTTGAGGGAGTTAAAATTTGTAAAAGCAGACTTAAAAATGCTCCGCTTCTAGGCGCACTTTTATTAAAGGATTTAAATGATTAAAAAAAATCTCAATATTTTATTTGTAGCTTCAGAAGTTGCACCTTTTGCCAAAACCGGCGGTTTGGCTGATGTTGCGGGAGCACTTCCAAGGGCTTTAAGCGAGATGGGACACAATGTCGTAGTAGTGATGCCGAGGTATTATGCTATAGATAAAACAAAATTAACTCATATTGAAGGTCCTTTGGGTGTCTCCATGGGTTTTATGGGTGAATTGTGGGCGGGTGTATACAGCACAAAACTTCCAAATAGCAATGCCATGATCTACTTTATAGATTATGAGGAGTATTTTGGAAGAGGAGGTTTATATGATCACTATGGCGAAGCCTATATGGATAATGATAACCGCTTTATCTTTTTTTCAAAGTCTGTTTTTGGGCTTTGTAAAATGATAGATTTTAAGCCTGATGTTATCCATGCAAATGATTGGCACACGGCAGCCATACCGCTTTTGGCTCAAACAAGATTTGCAGATGATTTTGGTGATGCTGCAACCGTTTTAACGCTTCATAACCTTGAACATCAAGGAAATGTTTATAAGGGTGCCATGGATATTTTAGAATCCGGATGGGAACATTTTCATCCTGAGGCTTATGAGAGTATGGATCGCATAAACCTCTTAAAAGGCGGTATTGCATATGCCGATGCCATAACGACGGTATCGAGAAAGTATGCCCATGAGATACAAACAAGCGAGTTCGGGTTTGGTTTGGAGAGTCATATAAGAGCGCATGCAGATAAACTTTTTGGAATTTTAAACGGAGTGGATTATGATGAGTGGAGTCCACAAAAAGATGATAAAATAGCTTCAAAATATAGTGTTAAAAATATGAAAGGAAAACTTCTTTGTAAAAGAGATATACAAAAGCATTTTCATCTTGAGCAAAGAGACGATGTTGCGCTTATAGGTTTTGTCGGCAGATTTGCAAAACAAAAAGGCATAGAGCTTATTGCCGAAATAATCGAAGGAGTCTTAAAGCAGGATTTGCAGATAGTGATGCTTGGAACCGGAGAGAAGTGGGCAGAGGGATTTTTTAGCCATATTGCTTCAAAATATAGCGGCAGGTTTGGGCTTCATGTAGGCTACAGTGATGTTTTGGCACATAAAATAGAAGCGGGATGCGACCTCTTTTTGATGCCTTCACTTTTTGAGCCGTGTGGACTTAATCAAATCTATTCGCTTGCATACGGAACTCTTCCCATTGTTCGAAAAACAGGCGGACTTGATGATACGATAGAAAATTTTGATGAAGCAGCAGGAAGCGGAGTCGGATTTAAGTTTGAATATGCCAGCGCACACGCACTTTATCATACCATTATGTGGGGGGTTGGAGTTTATTACAATAACCCAAAAGCATTTCAAGAGATGCAAAAAAGAGCAATGTGCATGCATTTTGGATGGGATGACGCTGCAAAATCCTACGATGATGTTTACAGATATGCAATACACAAAAAGAGAGTTTCAAAACTCCAATAAGGCTATAAAATGAGTGTTTTTTACGATGTAAGCAGGTTTAGTGAGTATGATGTTTATCTTTTTAGAGAGGGAAAGCATACAAAACTTTATAACCACTTTGGAGCACATTTAATGCATAGAGAGGGCAATCACGGCACCTATTTTGCGCTTTGGGCTCCAAATGCAGAGGCTGTCTCCGTAAGAGGCGATTTTAACAACTATGATCCAAATTCACATCATCTCAAAAAAAGAGATGACGATTCTGGAATTTGGGAGGGGTTTATCGAGGGCGTGGAAGCAGGTATAACCTACAAATATCACATCTATACAAAAGAGCATAATCCAAATCCGCTCAAGGCTGACCCTTTTGCGTTTTATGCCGAAAAAGCTCCCGCCTCGGCATCAAAGATCTGGTCACTCAACTTCTATAAATGGAGAGATAAATCATGGATGCACTCGCGTAAAAAACACAACTCCCACCATGCGCCAATATCCGTTTATGAAGTTCACTTAGGCTCATGGAAAAAGGCAGAAGATGGTTCATTTTTAACATATACCCAAGCTGCACATAAACTCTCAAAATACCTGCTTGAGATGCAATTTACACATGTAGAACTGCTTCCCATAACCGAATATCCGTTTGAGGGCTCTTGGGGATATCAGGTCAATGGATATTTTGCTCCGACTGCAAGATATGGCAATCCCGATGAGCTTATGGAGTTTGTCGATATTATGCATCAAGCTGGCATCGGTGTGATTTTGGACTGGGTGCCTTCTCATTTTGTGATGGACGGGCATGGACTTATGAATTTTGACGGAACTTGTTTGTATGAGCACAAAGATCCGCGCAAAGGATATCATCCGCAGTGGGGAAGTGCGATATTTAATTATGACAAAGATGAAGTAAGATCCTTTCTTATAAGCTCGGCGATGTTCTGGTTAGAGAAGTATCACATAGACGGCATTCGTGTTGATGCGGTCTCTTCGATGTTGTATCTTGATTATGCAAGAGAAGAGGGTGATTGGATACCAAATGAGTTTGGCGGAAATGAAAATCTCGGCGCCATTAAATTTTTAAAAGATCTTAATAGTTTTGTTTACGGTGCTTTTGATGATATTATGATGTTCGCCGAGGAGTCAACTGCATATCCTATGGTAAGTGCTCCGGTGGATCTTGGCGGTCTTGGTTTTGGATTTAAATGGAATATGGGCTGGATGCATGACACTCTTAAATATATGAAAAATGATCCTGTTGTGCGTAAGCACCATCATCATGAACTTACATTCAGCTTTGTTTATATGTACAATGAGAACTACATACTGCCGCTTAGCCACGATGAAGTTGTGCATATGAAAGGCTCGCTTATCAATAAAATGGCGGGAGACTACAACCAAAAATTTGCAAATTTAAGAGCGCTTTATGCTTTTATGACTGCGCATCCGGGCAAAAAGCTACTTTTCATGGGATGTGAAATAGCACAATTTTCGGAATGGAATTACAAACAGAGTCTTGATTGGAATGTTTTGGAGTATCCAAATCACAAAGGGGTGCAAAATCTCGTCAAAGAGCTAAACAGACTCTACAAAGAGGAGCCCTCTCTTTATAAGTTTGATACAGACAGCCATGGCTTTGAGTGGATAGATGAAAGGGATTATAAATCAAATGTTATCTCTTTTATCCGAAAAGGTGATAAAAAGGATGAACCAATTATTGTTGTTTGTAATTTTTCCGACTGTTTAAGGGAAAACTATCCCATAGGTGTCCCAAAAAGAGGAGTCTATACAGAGATTTTCAACTCTCAGTCAAAAGAGTTTGAAGGTTGGGGGGCAACAAATACGAAGCCGCTAAAAACCGAAGCAAAAGAGCAGCATGGACGAACAAACAGACTTCTTATCACACTTCCGGCTTTGGGCGTTGTTTTTTTTAAAAAAAACAGATAAATAGTCTATAAAAAAAGCTGCCGGTTGTGGTTTTTTAAAAATCAGTTTGCATTATTTCATATAATTTTTGCGGACTGACACTATTTGCTTTTGCGAT
The DNA here is from genome assembly GCF_009258045.1 of Sulfurimonas xiamenensis. Taxonomy (NCBI): domain Bacteria; kingdom Pseudomonadati; phylum Campylobacterota; class Epsilonproteobacteria; order Campylobacterales; family Sulfurimonadaceae; genus Sulfurimonas; species Sulfurimonas xiamenensis. The sequence continues at coordinate 1,041,575 of NZ_CP041166.1, read as the reverse complement.
ATCCGTAAGCTTTTCATTACTGTTTTCAAACTTGATATTATTTGTTTTAAGTGCATTTAGAGAATTTTTTTCATTTAACTGATTTTTTCTTATAAATGTTTTTAATGAAGAGAGTTCAGCTCTACCGTATGGCGGCTCTCCATAAATATTTTTCCAGTATTCTTTTGCTACTTCTTTTAGTTCTAAAAAATTATCAAATGGAGTTGTAGAGGTAAGCGTTCCTACTAAAAAAACAATAGTCAAAAGAGTTGCAACTACCATCTCTTTTGTAAAAACAATCAACTCCCTTGCGCTATTTTTTAAATAACTTACTATAGGTTTTAAGTTGTAATAAATATGTAAAATTGTCGCTAGAACAAAAAGTATCATAAAAGTTGAGTGAACTTCCCCAGCTTCTGTTTTCGTAAGTCCTAAAAAACTCCAGTCAATCCAGCGAGCAACTCTACCTTCTGGCGCTATAAATAGAATGATACCAGTATAACTCATAATCAACATTGTTAAAAGCATAGTCAAAGATGTGATTTTTTTTAAATTCATAAATACCCCTTATGCTTTTAATAAATAAAGCTGTTAAAATTATAACATCTGTTAGCACTAAAGAGAGATAAAATAAAAAAAAATAAAAATTTAAACTTTTAGAGATATTTTTTGGTACAATTAATCAAGTATCGATTAAAAAAGTGTGAAATTGTTAATAGTATTAGAGAGTTATTTTTCGGAGGCTATAAAATGAAAGAACATAAAATTGAAAAAAATAAAACAGATTTTTTAATTTCACCTAATTTAACAGATTATGAAAAAGAGTATAAATTTTTTGAGTGGGATAGAGTTGCTTTAGAATTTGAAGGATTGCCTTCAGGTGGATTAAATATTGCTCATGAAGCAATTGACCGTCATGCAAATGGTTTGCTGGCTCAAAAAAGTGCATTGATATGGTTGGGAGAAGATGGGCAAAGGCGTAAATTCACTTTTGCACAGATGAAAGAACAAAGCGCAAAGTTTGCCAATGTTTTAAAAAGCTTGGGCATCGCAAAAGGCGATCGTGTTTTTACACTCTCAACTCGTCTTCCAGAGTTATATATCGCTTCTATAGGGATACTTAAAAACCAAAGCGTTATGTGTCCTCTCTTTTCCCAGTTTGGACCAGAACCCATACTTCAAAGACTTCAAAGAGGCGATGCAAAAGCACTGCTTACAACAAAAACACTTTTTAAAAAGAAAGTACTTCCTCTCTTAAAAGAACTTCCTGATCTTAAAACAGTCATATTAATAGATGCAGATATAGATGAGAACGAACAGGTGCGTTCGTGGAATCGTTTGATGGATGAAGCTGATGATATGTTCGAAATCGCACACACTAATCCGGAAGATATGTCGCTTCTGCACTTCACAAGCGGTACTACGGGAATGCCAAAAGGGGTAGTGCATGTACATAAAGCCATATACAATCACTACATAAGCGGTAAATATGTACTTGACCTGCATAAAGACGATATCTATTGGTGTACAGCGGACCCCGGATGGGTTACAGGAACCTCATACGGAATTATTACTCCATGGCTTCATGGTGTGACAAATGTTGTTGATGAAGGGGAATTTGATGCAAAACGATGGTACTCAATTTTGCAAAATGAGAAAGTAAGCGTCTGGTATACTGCTCCAACAGCCATAAGACGCCTAATGCGTCTTGATATGGAGCCATTAAAAGAGTATGACATCTCTGCTTTAAGATTGATTCAAAGTGTCGGCGAGCCTTTAAATCCAGAAGCTGTTATTTGGGGCAAAGAGAAACTTAAACTTCCCATCCATGACAATTGGTGGCAGACAGAGACGGGCGCAATAATGATTGCAAACTATATCTCTGAGCCTATCTATGCAGGCTCTATGGGGCGTCCGCTTCCGGGAATCAAAGCAGCCATAGTGCATGTAGATGATAAAGGGGAAGCTAGTGAAGTTACTGAGCCAAACAAAGAGGGAGAGTTGGCACTAAAACCGGGCTGGCCCTCTATGTTTCGCTCTTATCTGCATAATGAGGAGCGTTATGCGAAATCTTTTGTCGGAGGATGGTACCTCTCTGGGGACTTGGCATATAGGGATGAAAAGGGCTATTTTTGGTTTGTGGGGCGCTCTGATGACATCATAAAAACCTCTGGACACATGGTTGGACCTTTTGAGGTTGAAAGCGCTTTAATGGAGCATCCAAGCGTTGCCGAAGCGGGAGTTATCGGAAAACCTGACCCAATGATAGGGCAGATAGTCAAGGCTTTTGTGTCGCTTAAAGCGGGGTATGAGCCTAGCGAAGAGTTAAAACGAGAACTAATAGGTTTTGGGCGCAAAAAACTTGGAGCGGCAGTAGCGCCAAAAGAGATTGAGTTTCAGCAAAATCTTCCAAAAACAAGAAGCGGAAAAATAATGCGCCGGTTACTAAAAGCTCGTGAAATGGGCTTGCCTGAGGGTGATACATCTACTTTAGAGGATTAGAGTTATGGAAAATAAAATGCAAATTTATAAAAAATACTATACGCAGATGCTTTTAATACGAAGATTTGAAGAGAAGTGTGTAGAGTTGTACAGTAGTGAAAAAATTCGTGGATTTTTACATCTTTATATCGGCGAAGAAGCTGTAGCAGTCGGTGTTATGGATGCGCTTACTCCTGATGATAATATATTTGCTACTTATCGTGAACATGGGCATGCTTTGGTGCGCGGTGTATCACCAAATGCAATTATGGCTGAAATGCTTGGAAAAGTTGAAGGTTGTTCTCGCGGACGCGGCGGTTCTATGCATCTTTTTGACGCTGCAACGCGTTTTTACGGCGGAAGCGCAATTGTAGGCGGCGGACTTCCTCTTGCAGTAGGTATGGCTCTTGCAGATAAGATGAAAAAAGAGGATCGTGTGAGTGTTTGCTTTTTTGGCGATGGTGCCGTAGCTGAGGGGGAATTCCATGAATCTCTTAATTTGGCGGCTTTGTGGAATCTGCCGATACTTTTTGTTTGTGAAAACAATCTCTACGGAATGGGTACAGAGCTTAAAATGAGTGAATCTGAGACGAATCTTGCAAAAAAAGCCTCTTGCTATAAGATTGAGTCGTTGCAAGTCGACGGCATGAATGTACTTGATGTCGCAAAAGCGGCTAAAGATGCAGTTAAAAAAATAAAAAAAGAGGGTGTTCCTGTTTTTCTGGAGTGTCTCACATACCGTTTTCGCGGACACTCTATGTTTGATGCCGAACTCTACCGCGATAAAAAAGAGGTAAATGAGTGGAAGAAAAAAGATCCTATACTCAATTTTCAAAATGAGCTTAAAAAGATGAAAGCTTTGGAGCAGATAGATATAAAAGATATTGAAAAAGAGGTCTCTTCAATCATAAATGAAGCGGTTGAATTTGCCCAAAACGGCACATTAGAGCCTATTGAAGATTTAGAAAAATTTGTTTACTCAATGGAGGCAGAACAATGAGTGAAATGACTACATATCGCGAAGCTTTAAGAGCTGCAATGCATAAAGCAATGAAAAAAGATAAGAGAGTTTTTTTAATGGGAGAAGATGTCGGCAGGTATGGAGGCAGCTTTGCTGTTAGCAAAGGTCTTTTAGAAGAGTTTGGAGCCGAGCGAATTATAGACACGCCTCTTTGTGAATCTGCTTTTACGGGAGCCGGAATCGGTGCTGCACTCGGAGGCATGCGACCTATTGTAGAGATTATGACGGTAAATTTTAGTCTTTTGGCTCTTGATCAGATTATGAATAATGCTGCAACCCTGCTTCATATGTCGGGCGGACAGTTCAATGTTCCTCTTGTTATTCGTATGTCGACAGGTGGTGGAAAACAGCTCGCGGCTCAGCACTCTCATTCACTGGAAGGATGGTACGCGCATATTCCGGGACTTAAAGTTTTAACTCCTGCAACAGTGCAGGACGCGTACGATATGATAGGTTTGGCGCTTGATGATCCTGATCCGGTGTTAATTTTTGAAAATTCTCTTTTGTATAATATGAAGGGGGAATTTGATGCAGAGGTAAAAGCATTAGAGATAGGAAAAGCTTTTACACATCGACAAGGCAAAGATATAAGCATTATTACATACGGTATAAGCCTATTTAAAGCGCTTGAAGCGGCAGAAGTGCTATCAAAAGAAGATATAGATGCAGAGGTTATAGATTTGCGCTCTTTGCGTCCACTTGATGATGAGACGATTATAAATTCAGTTAAAAAAACACATAGAGTTCTCATAGTGGATGAGGGGTGGAAATCGGGCAGTATCTCTGCTGAAATCATGGCGCGAATAAATGAGCAGGCTTTTTATGAGCTGGATGCTCCGATGGCTCGCGTATGTTCAGAGGAGGTTCCATTTCCATATGCAAATCATCTTGAACAAGCTGCAATGCCGCAGAGCGAGAAGATTGTCGCAGCGGCGCGAAAAGTGATGGAGGAGTTATGAGTACATTTGTTATGCCGAGTTTAGGTGCCGACATGGAGTCGGCAGTACTAATGGAGTGGAAGGTTAAAGAGGGCGAGAGTGTCTCCAAAGGAGATATTATTGCAGAAGTAGAAACAAGCAAAGGAGTCATAGAGATTGAAGTTTTTGAAGATGGCGTTATCGAAAAACTTCTTGTCAAAGAGGAGACGGATTGTGCCGTCGGAACGCCTTTAGCTGTTATTCGAAGTAAAGAGCAAGAGGTTGAAGAAAAAGAGTCTCAGGAGTTCAAAATCGACGAATCTCCTCAGAAAGTTTTAGAACCAGAAGAGAAAAAAACAGATGAAAAAGTATTCAAGCAGAGGATAAAAATCTCTCCCGCTGCGCGTAAAAAAGCCAAAGAGCTTGGAGTTGAACTCTCTGAAGTGCAGGGTGATAAAAAAGAGATTCATTTAAGAGATATAGAGTCCGAAACAGTGCCTAAAAAAAGTGAACATCCTGCTAGCGGGATGAGGCAAGCTATTGCAAAAGCCATGAGCCTCTCAAATGCTCAGATACCACACTACTATCTTAGCAGCTCTATCAATATGTCGCCTGCTTTAAAGTGGCTTGAAGAAGTTAACAGAAACAGAGCAATTCAAGAGCGCATTCTTCCTGCGGCTCTTTTAATTCAAGCCGTTGTTTATGCGTTAAAAGAGGTGCCTCAGCTTAACGGTTTTTGGAGGAATGACGCTTTGGAGATTAGCAAAGAGATAAATCCCGGCATTGCAATAGCGCTTCGCAAAGAGGGATTGATAACCCCTGCAATTTTAAATGCGCACGAGCTCAATCTTGATGGCACGATGAAATCATTAAGCAATCTAATTGAGCGTACACGCTCTGGCAAACTAAGAAACAGTGAAATTACGGAGCAGACTATTACAATAACAAATCTCGGTGATTTGGGAGCAGAGAGTGTTTTTGGAGTTATTTATCCTCCGCAGGTTGCACTTGTGGGATTTGGACGCATTATGAATGCTCCATGGGCAGAGGGTGATACGCTTAGTGTCCGCAAGGTATTGCAAGCAACGATTGCGGGAGACCATCGCGCTACCGATGGGCGTATCGGAGGAAAATTTCTTGATAAACTAAATCAGATTTTACAAATACCACAGGAGTTACTATGAACATGGATGAGATAAAAAAAATTATAATCGAGCAGATTTTAGAGATTGCTCCCGAAATTTCAGAAGATGATATCGATGAGAATAAAAATATTCAGCGCTCATTAGAGATTGATTCATTTGATTTTTTAAAGATACTTACTGCTCTTAATGAGAAGCTGGGAATTGAAGTACCTGAAGCTGACTATTCAAAAGTGGATACATTAAATAATATGGCAGAGCATTTTCTCAAACAGCTCTAAAGATTAACAAGTAATGCTAAAAAATAGACGCTGGAGATTTATTGATACCGGAGTAGGGAGTGCAGAGTGGAATATGGCAGTGGATGAAGTATTGCTGAAAAATCACAAAGAGAGTGATTTCCCGACTCTTCGTTTTTATGGATGGAATAAAGCTTTAAGTGCAGGACGGTTTTCTAAAATTGAGCAAAGTGTTGATTTAGAGAAACTAGAAAAAAATAAAATTGCCTGTGTTCGCCGTTTAAGCGGCGGCGGTATTTTGGTTCATGATAACGATCTCTCCTATTCGCTTATATTTGCGCATAATTTTTTAAAGGATAAAAGTGTGAAAGAGAATTATTTTTATCTTTGTTCTTTTTTGATTAATTTATATAAAAAATTTGGGTTAAATGCAGAGTTTGCATGCAAAATTGGGTTGCAAAGTGGGCACTCAAATATTTGTTTGGCTGGTCGTGAACCTTATGATATTATAATAGATGGTAAAAAAATGGGAGGTAATGCTCAGCGCTATACTCGCAGCACTATGTTTCAGCATGGAAGTATACCGATAAGTCTGAATGAAACACTATTTGAATCCCTGTTTTTGCAAGAATCTGGACTAAAAGATGCGGCAACACTCCAAAAGCTTGGAGTTTTTGCAGCATATAAAATGCTCTCAAAGACAGCAGTTGAAACATTTTGTGAAACATATGAGGCAGAGATTGAGATAGATACTCTTAGTGCGAGTGAAAAGCAGAGTGTTAAAGAACTTATGCAAAATAAATACACACAAAAAAGGTGGAATATTTATGCCAAGAGCTCCTAAGCCCGAGTGGCTTCGTAAAAAGATTACTCCAAGCGCCCATAAAGAGATGATAACTTTGCTTGGTGAAGGAGATATTCATACAATTTGCCAAGAAGCAATGTGTCCTAATATCAGTGAGTGTTTTGGGCAGAGAGTAGCAACATTTATGATACTTGGAGTACACTGCACTCGTGCATGCAGCTTTTGTGCCGTCAGTAGAGCAAAACCAATGCCTCCCAATCCTCTTGAACCTGAAAATATAGCTCAGGCTGTATCAAAACTTGGACTAAAACATGTAGTTATCACTGCTCCAACGAGAGATGATCTTAGTGACGGAGGTGCTGAACATTTTTGTCAAACAGTATGCTCTATTAAAGCTTTGGATAGTTCGATTGTTGTTGAACTTTTAATCTCAGATCTGCAAGAAAATGACTCTGCATTGAAGCAAATAGCAATGAGCGGAGCTGAAATTATTGGGCATAATTTAGAGACCGTTCCCCGCCTATACCATGTAAGAAAAGGAGCCGATTATAATCGCTCATTAAGAGTGCTGCAAAAGCTTCTTGCATCAAATCCTACATGTGCTACAAAAAGTGCAATTATGCTAGGTCTGGGAGAGAAGAAAGAAGAAGTACTTCAAGCTATGAAGGATTTGCTCGGTGTAGGATGCCGTTATCTAAGTATTGGGCAGTATCTCTCGCCCTCACTTAAACATACAAGTGTAGTGGAGTATGTAGAGCCCAAAAGGTTTGAATTTTTTGCTAAAAAAGGGTTTGAGATGGGGTTTAAGCATATAAAAAGTTCGCCATATACACGCAGCAGCTATATGGCGCATGAATATCTGGAGAGAAGATGAAAGAGATAGATACCGTAATTATTGGAGCAGGTCCTGCGGGGTATGAAGCCGCACTTTATTTGGCAAAGAGCGGGGTTAATACGCTTTTAATAGAGCAGAGCAAAGAAAAAATAGGCGGAGTATGTCTAAATGAGGGGTGTATCCCGACAAAAAACTATCTGCAGAGTTCCTCATTTACATCCAAAATCCCATATTTTAAAAGTTGTGGTTTGGCTTTAGAAGAGAAAGGTTTGGATTTAAAACAGCTTGTCCAAAAAACTATAGCTCTTAAAGATGAACTTCGCAGCGGTGTGTTGTGGATGCTTGACCAAGCCAAAGTCGAGATACTCTACGGTACAGCACTCTTTAAAGATAGCAATCATATTGAACTCTCAGGAGAAACAGTAGCGTTTAAAAAGTGCATAATAGCTACAGGCTCGCAAGTTCTGCAGGTTCCAAAACTTCCGTTTGATGGCAAGTGTATTATCTCAAGCAGCGATGTTTTTAATCTCCAGACTATGCCTTCATCGATAATAATTGTCGGAGGAGGGGCAATAGGGTGCGAATTTGCAACATTTTTTAGTGCTTTTGGCGTAGATGTGACGATGGTAGTTCGCGGATCACGGCTTTTAGCGCGTGAGGACGAGGAGATCTCAAAAGCTCTTTTGCGCGCTTTTAAAAAACGCTCCATTAAGGTTTTGACCTCTGCTGAAATTTCAAATGTTGAAGTAGATGAAAGCGGAGCAAAGCTTCTTGTCGCAACACCTGAGGGTGAAAAGACGCTTAATTCTGAACTTGTGCTCTGTGCCATCGGACGGATACCCTGCAGCAAAGAACTGCAGCTTGAGAAGGCTGGGGTCAAGTGTGATAAGAGAGGTTTTGTGGAGGTAAATGAAGCTTTGCAAACAACACAAAAACATATCTATGCAGCAGGTGACTGTATCAACACACCGGGTTTTGCTCACACTGCTTATACTGAGGGGAGAATCGCCGCGCAAAACAGTGTAAAGGGCGACTCTTTGACTAATAGTCATGTTACTCCGTTTACCATCTTTTGTGATCCGCAAATCGCCTCATGCGGTTTAAATGAGCAAGAAGCAAAAGAGCAAGGAATTGAAGTAGAGGTTAAAAAAGCCTACTTTAAAGCCAATGCAAAAGCAAAAATATCAGGAGACGACTCCGGATTTGTAAAAATTATTAGCTCTTCACAAAACGGTGAGATACTCGGGGCTTCCATCATCGGTGCAGAAGCGACAGAGATTATTCATGAGTTTATTATAGCGATAGAAAAAAAGATTCCACACAATGAGTTTGTTAAAATGATTTTTGCCCATCCGACTCTATCAGAGATAGTGCGTTATCTTTGATAGAAGAGATAGTTGGTTGTGGTTTGGCTATAAAAAACCCTTGAATACGATCTATATTAAGCTCTTTGGCTTTTTCAAAAACTTCTCTGCTGTGGACATATTCTGCTATGGTAACAATGTTTAATCTTTTTGCAAACTCTACGATTATTCCAACAATCATTTGGGCATTGATATCTTTATCAAGATTTTTTATCAGCGTGCCGTCAATCTTGATATAATCGATATTTAGTTTGAGGAGATATTCAAAATTTGAGTATCCGCTTCCAAAATCATCTATAGCTATTTTGCAGCCAAGTTTTTTCATATCATTTATAAAGATAGATATCTCTTCATAATTTTCTATGCCTTCTGACTCTAAAATTTCAAAAATAATTTTATCTGCAACTTTGTATTGTTTTATCTTTTGTTTTATATAAGTAACGATCTCTTTGTTGAGTATATCTTCTACAGATAAATTAATTGAAAAATTCGAATCGATATGTTCAAAATATTGACAGCTTTTTTCAATCATAATTTTAGTTAGTGTTTTATAAAGTCTGCTTTTTTTAGCAATTGTTAAAAATATATCTGGGGTAATAGGTGTATTGTCACTATTAATTAAACGAATTAAACACTCATAGCTGGAGATTTTGTTTGTAGTATTGTCAAAAATAGGTTGAAAGTATGGAACTATTTTATCTTGTTCAAGTGCTTTATTAAGTTTTTTCACCCATTCCATATTATTTTTATACTGTTTTTCTATATTTAATTTTTTGTCATATAGTAAAAAAGATTTTTGTTGTTTTCTTGCGGATTTTAGAGCTATATCAGCTTTTTCGAGTGCTCTGTCTATCTCATAGGTTGCACCTATGGTTACTCTAATATTAATCTCATTTTCTTGATATAAAAAAATCATTTTTTCTATAGCAAAAATTAATTTTTCAATAGTTTGTATAAAATTTTTTAATTGAGGCTTTTGTGTAAACAGAAGAGCAAATTCATCACTGGATAGATATTTTAATTGAACAGTTTCATTTTCTTTAAATATATTTTTAAGTCTATTTGAGAGTTTTTTTAATATGCCATCACCTGCCGCATGCCCATAAAAATCATTTATCTCTTTAAAATCATCTATATTTAAAACAATCAGTGCACCATCTTTTATACTAGCTAGACAATTAACAAGACTAAATCTATTTGGTAATCCTGTCAAAGTATCTGTATAGAGCTGTTTACGAAGCTCTTTTGTTTTTTCTTCTACTTGTTCTTCAAGATAATTGTTAATGTTTTCTTGCTTTTTTGAATATTCGCAAATTTTTTCTTGCATCTCATTGAGAGCGTTTGAGATTAATCCAATTTCATTTTTTTGCGATGCATAAGGGAATTTAATATTTTTATTTGGAGAATAATTTTTTAATGATCTAGAAATTTTTCGAAGCGGAGAGAGAAGACGCTTTATATATATACCAAATAAGATAAAGAGCAAAGTTAAAACTAAAAGCAGTTTAAGTAAAATATCTGTAAATTCACCTACTAACTCTTTATACTCTTTATTGGAATAGGTAAGTGTAAGACGACCTACTTCTTTATAAGAGTTAGGCTGCAAAATACTCTTTGTAACTATAAATGAGTCATCTAAATTATTTTGATATGCATTAGACTTCATTTCACTGATTATTTCATTGTTTGCTAGAATTTTTATGGCTAATATATTTGGATTTTCTAAAAGTTGGCGTGTGATTTGTTCGACATTCTCTTTCATATCAAGATAGATATTCATCCCAATAAGCGGCTCTATAGTTTTTGCAATTATTTCCGCTTTTTCTCCCTCGATTTGATAAAAAGCTTCTTTATTTATCTTTTCAAAAACTGTAAAAAAACCTAAAAGGATAAACAATGATGCAAGGGCGATTGAAAAAACTATTTTGCTTGAGAGAGATTTTAAATTCTCTTTTTCCACTTTACCACCTTGCCATTAAATTATATAACTCTCTTTGATTAAAAAAATTGTAACATTATTATTATAAAAGTTTTATTTTATTTTTATTGTTTATCAATAAATTTGACGATTTGGTAAAGTGGATCGACAAAGTTTATATCTTTAGTGTAGAGGTTCTCTTTGTTAAGATAAATTACAGTTGATTTTTCTAACATTAAAGAGAAGAGCAAACCCTCTTTTAAATTATCAATATCGTAACTAAATGTTATAACTCCTTTTGTTTTTGCAATGTCAACAATTTTTCTAATATTTTTATCTGAATTTAAAACATAAATTGCAGATGCCTCGGTCTGAGTTGATATATCTGAAAATTGTACTAAATTTATGCTGTAGGGGTATTTACCGAAATAACCGTTGTAGTTTTTATCTATAAAGTTGCTTATTTCTAAAGCTGTAAGATAATCAATTTTTTCATAAACAATAGTATAAACTATCTCTTTATTGATAAGTTTGTTATTTAACTTTTTATCAAGAAGTAAAATTTTAGGAAAAATAGAAGCTTGCGCTTTTAGCAAAATATCGTTATAACTAAAACCATAAGCTATATTTATAAAAATAAGAGAGAGTAAAACTATTTTTTTCATTTAAAACTTTTTCGTAAATGCTATAAGAAAATTTCTACGCTCTTGTTCATAATCATCTATATATGTGTTAGGCGCAGATGGAAAAACAACCTTTGTATCACATAGATTTTTAACACTGGCTGTTAACATATAATCATATTTTTGATTTCTATAACTTAGTGATGCGTCTATTGTTGAATAAGCTTCAAGTTTTTCACGCGTATCTATAAATATTCTCTCTTTTGAACCGACATATTTAAGAGTAGTACTAAGTGATAATGCGCTATTTAGATTATAGATATAGTACCCTTTAGCCAAATGCTGGGAGACATTTGGCAGAGATTCACTTCTGTCTTTGTTATTTATATATGATTTTCCATCTACATAAGAGTAGTTTAGGTATAGTTGATCAACAGGAAGTATGCTTCCTTTGTACTCAAGCTCAAAACCGTAAATATCTGTATCCATTGCATTTTCATACTCAGGATTTGTGGAAGAGTTATATATTTGATCTTTGTTAAGCAGATAAAAAAGATTGGCTTGAAAATGGGAGTCGCTTGAGAATTTTTTTATATATGCAACTTCAAAAGCATCCACTATTTCAGGCTCCAAATCTGTGTTTCCAACTCTTGCTAAATTATTCATTGTAAACATCTCCTGCCATGAAGCATTTCTATGCGAACGGCTATACATGGCTTTGAAAATATTTTCTCTGTCTTTTTGATAAACCATTGAGATTCTGGGTTCAAATCCTGCATCTTTATATGATGTCTCTTCATAATTAAAACCGTAAATAAAGCTAAAAGCATTGTTAAACAGGAATTCATCTTGAAGCGAGAAGGTAAAAATATTTCGCTTGGCATCTGCATCAAAAAATGCAAATGTTTCACTATAATCAACCAATTCTACATCACCGCTCTCTCTGTTTGAAAGTTTTGATCTCATATCTATGGTTTCTTCTTTTTTAAAACGGTAACCTGCAGTAATAGTATGTTTTTTAATTCCGCTATATTTAAGATAAGAGGATTGATAGAGTGTTCTTTGTGCAGCAAAGTGCTCTCCATATACACCTTCATTAAAGACAATACCGTCTGTTTCAAAACCATCAGGCAGTAATTTAGAATATGAATCGAATGCGTCATATTTTATTCCTGCTTTTATATCGGCTTTATAATCTCCCATCTCTTTTTTATAACCTAGTTCAAGATAGTGATTTGGCGCTTTTATTCTATCGCTTTCCTGCGGCAATGCAAGATTTATACCATATGCACTTCCTTGTTTGTGCTGAAGTGCTCTTGCTTTGATTGAAAAATCTTTGTATTGAAGATTGATGCCAAGCGAGTAAGACTCTAGCCATAAAGGTGCATCTCCTGATTGAGAGAGAGCTATATTTTCTGTCCCCAATACACCTTGTGAGAGACCGTCAGGACCTGCAGGCAGCTTTTTGTTATCTTCTTGGTAGAAAAAATTTATAAAAACTTTTAAATCATCTTTTTTATAGGTTTTCATAAATCCGCCCATATAGTAATCATACGAGCCATGCTTAAATACTAGCTTATCATTAGACTCAAATCCTTTAAAATCTTCTGCATAGGTTATAACATTGATAGATCCTGCATAAGCATTAACACCATCTGTTTTACTTCCCGGACCTCTCACTACTTCGATTCTTTTAATCATCTCTATAGGAAAAAAGAGGTATTCGGAATAACCGTCTGAAAAAACATTATTGACAGATACACCGTCTATAAAAAGTTTTGACTGCCCATAGGCACTGGAGTTTGAACCTCTGAAAATAGGAGTTTGATTGTTTAAATTATCAGTGGTCATATCAACCCCAGGGACTAATTCCAGTGCCTCTTTAAGATTTGAGACACCAAGTTTTTCAAGCTCTTCTCCATGAAATACAGAGATAATATAGGGCTGATAGTGCTCATTTTGTTTTGTAATCGTTGCAACTTCATCAAAATGTTTCATATCATTAGATATCGAGTCTACTATATCAGTTGTTTTTGCTTTTAAATTAGCAAAACCTAATAATAGTAATACAACAGAACTAAATTTGAGTGAGTTTAACAAACTATTTTTTTTCATATTCTTCTTTCCAGAATTGAGCAATATCCGGATTATCTTCACCAAACTCTTTTGTATATATAATGGACGGATATCGAAAACCAACATCTTTATACATTTGTTCTTCACCTATAGTATGATAGTTCATTTTGTACATCTTCAGCAGTCTTAAAAAGCTTGCTTCCTGTGAGCCGTATGTATACTCTAAGCCCAACTCTTTCATTTTATTGTATATGATTTGTTTAAGCCCCTGCATAATACTTTTTGTAGTTTTTATATTTCTGTATTTAGCATCTACAAAGATTCTTGACATCTCCCCGAGTTTATCTCTTTCAAACATGCTGCTGTCAAATGTCATATTATTTTCTGTGGGATAACCAATAGGAGAGTTGTGTATAATTCTTACCGTTGCACCAACTTCATCATTTTCATCTAGTACCGCAAAATGTACTGAATATTTATCATACTCATCATACTCTTTGGTATCTGAAAAGTTGCACTTTTTTAAATATTGCGGATATATTTCTAAAAGTATTTTATAGCGAAATGCAAATACCTTTTCTAATATATCACTCTCTTTAACCTCTAAAAATGTAAATTTCAAGCAACTCCTTTAAAGTTCTATTTATAATAGTATTATGACATCACTTTTCTCTAAATGCAGTGCATTAAATATAAAAAAAAATATTTAATGCAATTTTGTTACTTTATATCTTTTAAATATTCACACATTAAACGAACTCCGGCACCTGTTGCTCCATAAACATTACAGTCCCATGGAGCTTCAGTATAAGCCGAACCTGCTATATCAAAGTGCATCCATCTGTTTTTGTTTTCATCACGGATAAATTTATCTAAAAAGAGTCCTGCTGTTATTGCGCCGCCGTATGGTTTTGAAGCTGTATTGCTGATGTCGGCAATTTCACTTTTTAGAAGTTTTTTAAGATGATTATTAAATGGCAGAGAACTAATCAACTCTCCTGAATCAGCTCCAGCTCTTGAAATATCATGTTTTAGTTTATGTGAATGTCCCATTAATCCGGTTGTGTACTGCCCAAGAGCAATCATACATGCACCTGTAAGTGTTGCAAAATCAAAAATATAGTCTGCATTTACTGTATCTTGCGCATAGTCTAAAACATCCGCTAAAACCAAACGCCCCTCGGCATCGGTATTTCTTACCTCGATGGTAGTTTTGCTTCTTGATACTAAAACATCATCGGGTTTATAAGCATTCCCGCCTACCATGTTTTCAACCGCACCGATAAATGCATGAACCTCAATATCAAGCCCTAGTTCGCTTACAGCTTTTATAATGCCAAGTACTGCACATGCACCAGCTTTGTCCATCTTCATGGTAACCATTGAAGTGGCAGGTTTTAGGCTTAATCCGCCACTGTCATAAGTTAAACCTTTGCCTACAAGAGAGATGATTTTTTTTGGATTTTTTGGCTTATATGCCAGATGAATAAGAGCACTTTCATGAACAGAAGCACGGCCTACTGCAAGCATTGCACCCATACTCTCTTTTGCTAAATCATCTTCTTTAAGTATATTGCACTCCAAAGAGTTCTCTTTTGCAAGTTTTTTAGCTAATTTACTTAGGGTTTGCGGATTTATCTCTTGTGGAGCTCTATTTACTATATCGCGGGTAAAACATGTAGCATTTGCAACAGTGAGTGCTTCATTAAAGATAGTTTCTAAATTACCAAAATCAATATCTGTAGATGCTAAAAAAAGATCCTCTAAAACTACTTTTTTTGGTTCAGATTTATACTCATTAAACTCATATCCGCCTAAAACTATACCTTCAACTAAAGCCTTTATAGCGGATTTGTTTACAACACTTATTTTTGCAGATTTATAGTTTGAAGATTTAAGCACTTTGATCATAGCGGCACATGCGCTTCTTAAATCATCACTTTTTTTGTTATCAACTCCACAAAATAGAATAGCTTTTTCATATAAAAAACATGTAGAATCTTGCTCAGCCTTAAAGCCGGCACTATTTAGTATCTTTGCATCTTTATGATCTTTAAGTTCACTGTTTGTTAGAAATTCTATTAAAACTTCTGAATCAATATCAGATATCTCTTTATTTACTAATTGAATATTCATAATTTTTCCTCTATTTTAATTGTCAAAATTTAACAACTCTTTTGCTTGAATCATATCTTTGTCACCGCGACCTGATAAATTTACAATAATTAATTTATCTTTTATATTTGGCATTTTTTTCAAATAAGCTATAGCATGTGCACTTTCAAATGCCGGTATAATTCCCTCTTTGCGAGATAACCATACGAATGCATCGAGTGCTTCTTTATCTGTAGCATAATCATATGTAACTGTTTTATTGTCATGATGAAAAGAGTGTTCGGGTCCTATCCCAGGATAGTCAAGCCCAGCCGATATTGAGTGAGCTTCTAAAATTTGTCCATCATGATTTTGAAGCAGATAACTCATTTGACCATGCAGTATACCTGGGCGTCCTTTGTTAAGAGAACAGCCGTGTTGACCGGTTTCTATACCGTGTCCGCCGGCTTCTATACCAATACACTCAACTTCTTTATCTTCTAAAAAGTGTTGAAATGTACCAATAGCGTTGCTTCCGCCTCCGATACATGCAATCACATGATCCGGCAAGCGATTCTCTTTTTCTAAAATTTGCGCTCTTGCTTCATAACCGATAATAGCCTGAAAATCTCTTACCATCATAGGGTAGGGATGCGGTCCGGCAACGGTTCCTATAATGTAAAAAGTATCTCTTGTATTTGTTACCCAGTGACGGATTGCATCATTCATGGCATCTTTTAGTGTTCTGCTTCCACTCTCAACACTGTTTACTTTTGCACCAAGAAGTTTCATGCGAAAAACATTAAGTTCTTGACGGGCTACATCTTTTGCACCCATAAATATTTCACACTCTAAATCTAAAAGCGCACAAATAGTTGCTGTTGCAACTCCATGCTGGCCGGCACCCGTTTCTGCTATTATTTTTTTATAGCCAAGTCTCTTAGCCATAAGCCCCTGAGCTATAACATTGTTTACTTTATGTGCGCCGGTATGATTTAAATCTTCTCTTTTTAGATAGATTTTTGCACCAAGTTCATCTGAAATGTTTTTTGCATAGTAAAGAGGAGAAGGGCGGCCGACATAATCTGAAAGATAGTAATTTACCTCTTTCCAGAAATCTTCATCAAAGCGGATATTATTATACTCCTCTTCGAGTTTTAAAAGCGCAGGCATCAATGTCTCAGGAACATATCTGCCGCCAAACATACCAAAGTGTCCATTTTTTGGATCAAATTTTGAAGGAGAAGGAATATACATTATTTTACCTCTATTAAAGAATATACATTAGTTATTTCTTTTAAATTTTTTTGTCCGTCTAAAAAATCAAGAGCTATAAGAAAACAAGCTTCTACACAGGATGCACCTGCTTGATTTATCAATTTTGCTGCAGCATTTGCTGTACCGCCGGTAGCGATTAAATCATCAATAAGAAGTACTTTTGCATTTGAAATTTCACTAAATGCATCAATATGAATCTCTACTTCATCTACACCGTACTCCAGTGAATATTTTTCACTGATTGTGGTATATGGCAGTTTGCCTTTTTTACGGATAGGCACAAAACCGACTCCAAGCATTTGAGCAAGTGATGCAGCAAAAATAAATCCTCTCGCATCTATGCCTGCTATATAATCTAAATTATATTCCTTATACCTTTGATAGAGATGATTCATAAGCACGCCGTAAGCTTTTGCATTGTTTAAAAGAGTTGTAATATCTTTAAATACAATTCCGGGCTTTGGAAAATCTTTTACATCTCTTATGGAGTTTTCTATGATTTCTCTCTCTGTAGCGCTAAGTGTCATATTTTTTTCCTTATATTAATACGCTTTTTTATAAAAGTATTAAGATTTAATTGCTTCGATTTTTGCTACTCTTTGTATATGACGACCACCTTCAAAACTACCTGCAATCCAAGCGTCAAGTATAGACTCGCATACACCTTTTCCTATGATTCTCTCTCCAAAGCATAATACATTTGCATCATTATGTCCTCGGGCAACAGTTGCAGTATATGCATCATGGCAAAGTGCAGCACGAATTCCGCTATGTCTATTTGCTGTCATACTCATTCCTATTCCGGAGCCGCAAATAAGAATGCCTTGTGCCTCTTTGTCTGCTAAAACTGCTTCTGAAACTTTTACGGCATAATCAGGATAATCAACTCTATCTTTTGAAAATGGTCCTAAATCTATAACTTCGTGACCTTTTGTTTTTAATAGTTCAACGGTATAATCTTTAAGATCCAAGCCTGCATGATCTGTAGCAATATAAAATTTCATTTTTTTCCTTATTTTATGATAATAACAGACTTAAAATAGTCTGTACAGGGAGTAATAATAGATAATTCTTTAATGGTGTCATAAGAATTATCAAAACTATAATTATTCCATATCTTTCATTTTTATAAAAGAACTCAGCTATGGAATTTATTTTATACTTTAATGAGAGGTGCATTAAAAAGTGCGCACCGTCAAATTGAGGAATCGGGAGTAGGTTGAAAACGCCCAAAACAACATTTATAATAAGCAGTTGAAATACAAAAAGATAAGCCAAAACATAAAATAAACTGTCAGAAGTATTTGGCTGACTCATCATAACAATAACAATAGAAGCCAATACCGCTAAGGTAAAGTTATAAACTATTCCCGCTAAATCAACCTGCATTGCGCCATTATAACCGGCTCTTCTGATTACAGTTGCCATATTGATTGGCACAGGTTTAGCCCATCCAAATAAAAATCCGCTCTCTCCACCTAAAAGTATCGGCAAAAAATACATTGTTGCAGGAACTATAATTGTTCCAACAAGATCTATATGCGAAATAGGGTTTATTGAGAGTCTTCCTGCATTTTTGGCAGTAGTGTCACCATACATGTACGCTACCCATCCGTGCATTATTTCATGCCCGACAATAGCTACAATCAAGGAGAGTACAGCAGCTAAAATTTTAAGTAAATCAATAGATTCCATAATCATCTTTGTCTTTTTTTATTCTCTCTGCTATAGCTTTGTTTAAGTGAGCAGGAGTCTCTAGATCCGTAGGCGTTTTTCCGATTCTGTCCCATCTGATTTCCCAGTTTTCATCTATACTAAAGTATACAAACCAAGGCGTTCCTTCTATATTTTCATAAGGAACGGCTCCCCAAAAACGGCTGTCATTTGAGTGGTCACGGTTGTCACCCATCATAAAGTAGTGGTCTTCATCAATTTTGATTGGAGCAAAATTAAATATAGGCATTGGATATTGACCGTTATTTGTAATTTTTTTATCATGATGAATTCCGGGGTGCTCTTTCATGTATGGATTTTTAACCCAAAGTTTTCCCGCAAAAATAATAATATCCTCTTCTTTAAAATTATTTTCAATCCACTTGTCACCTTCATGATGATGAATATATAAATCTTTGTCTAAAATAAAAAGTTCATCATTAGGGAGCGCAACACACCTTTTTACAAAGTGCTGTTTTGTATTGTGCGGCGGTCTGAAAATTACAATATCTCCCCTTTTTGGAGTATCTCCATCCATTAAACGCAGACGATCACTCCATGGCATAATAGAGGTTTCCAAAAATGGAATATGAGGCATAGGAATACCGTATGCAAATTTTTTAGCAAAAAGATGATCTCCGATAAGCAGAGAATCTTTCATGGAACCGCTTGGAATTTTAAAAGCTTGAGCAATAAAAAATATAACAAAAAGAACTATTATTATAGTTCCAGTCCATGAATTAGAAAATTTGTAGGTTTTGTGTAAAAAATTTTTCATTTACTCTCTTTCATTTGCATGCATTTTTGCAGCTTTTAGAGTATTGCTTAGAAGCATAGCAATTGTCATTGGACCGACTCCGCCTGGAACCGGAGTTATATAGGAGCATTTTTTTGCAACATTTTCAAAGTCAACATCACCTACTAATTTTCCGTTATCGGCACGGTTGATTCCTATATCAATAATAATAGCGTCATCTTTTACCATATCTTCTTTTATAAGATTTATTACACCAACCCCAACTAAAAGAATATCAGCATTAAGAGTATGCTTTTTTAAATCATCCGTAAAGATATGGCAAATCTCAACCGTTGCATTTGCATTTAAGAGTAGAGATGCCATCGGTTTTCCAACTATATTTGATGCTCCTACTACTACGCAGTTTTTTCCTTGAATGTCTATACTGTATTCTGATAAAAGTTCCATTACGCCAAGAGGAGTACAAGGGACAAAACCATCAAGTCCTATCATTAATCTGCCGACATTGTATGGATGAAAACCATCCACATCTTTGCTCGGATTTACCAATTCAAGTATTTTTGTCGTATCTATTTGTGCAGGGAGAGGCAGCTGAATTAAAATTCCGTCAATATTTGGATTGTCATTCATCATAATGATTGTTTTTTCAATTGCCTCTTGAGAGATGTCTTCTGGCATCTCATGTGTAACAGAGTAAAAACCAACTCTGTCACATGCTTTTTTCTTCATGTTTACATACGCTGCGCTTGCCGGATCCTGTCCTACCAAAATAACTGCTAAACCTGGAACTGAAGCTGTTTTGCTTTTAAACTCTTTTACTTCATTAACTATTTTTGTTTCTATCTTTGCTGAGAGTGCTTTACCATCAAGAAGTTGCATTTAAACCTCATAATATTATTTTTTTGTTATTATACCTTTATATGTTAAAAGGTCGCTTTATGAGAAATGCTTTGTTTTTATTATTGCCATTTTCTTTATTGGCTGAGAGTAGTTTTATTACACCTTTGGAGTATGCTTCTTCTCTTTATAAAAACCCAAGAGGCATAGGGTGCCATAAATGTCATGGAGAATTTGGTGAGGGCAGGATTGTAGCTACATATGAACATAAAAATGAAAAAAAAAGTTTTGTCGGTCCGGTAATAAACAGTATGGATTTTAATGATTTTTTTAAATCACTAAATGTGAGAAAAAATGGTATGCCAAGATATTTTTTAACTCAAAAAGAGATTAAGGCACTCTATTTTTATCTGCAAGAAAAAAAGAAAGAGAATATATCAAATGTTAAATAATTTAAAAGAGATACAAGCTGCTTATGATAGTAGAGATTTAGTGGCACTTGATGCGTTGGCAACCCCAACATATAGAATGATAAACAGAAGAAAAGATTTTCGTTCGGCTTTAATGCTTTCATGCAATAATATAGATCACCTGACAAAAATAGAATCGGTTGAGGCTGATTGTATAATTTTAAATCTTGAAGATGGTGTAAGCAAAGAGGATAAACCTTTTGGTCTTGTTTTGTGCGCTATATTTTTATCTTATTATAAAAAATGTGATAAAAAATTGGTGGTTCGTGTAAATGCTCTTAACGAGGGAGGATTTGAAGAGATAGCATACTTAAATCAATTTATGCCTGATGCAATTAGAGTTCCAAAAATAAAAGATCCAAAAGAGGTAGAATCAGTTTATGCACTCTTGGATGAAAAAACAGAACTGCATCTCTCAATAGAAACAAAAGAGGCTTGGAATAATTTAGCACTTTTAAAAGTGGATAAAAGAGTTACAACATTTTATCTTGGCATACTGGATCTTTTTGCAGATATGAATCTTCCACAAAGTTTGATAAATATAGATAATCCAACTATGACATATATTTTGTCACATTTTTTGATTACATGTAAAACAATTGATGTAAAAGCAGTTTCTTTTGTATATCAGGAATTTAAAAAATTAGATGAATTTGAACAATGGATATCTTTAGAAAAAATCATGGGTTATGATTCAAAAGGGTGTATTTCTCCTGAGCAGGCCAAGCTTGTTAATAAAAAATTTGCAGATGAAGAGCGAGAAATTATGAGAGCCAAAACTATAATTAAACTCTTTGAACTTAAAAGAGAAGAGGGGATGACTGGTTTTGAAGATGATGAGTACGGATATATAGATGAACCTATATATAAGGGAGCATTGGCACTGCTAAACAAAAATAAGCAGGAATAAATTGAGTTAGTATCCGGCCAAATTATAAAAAACATTGTATCGAACTAATATTTTTTCATTTGGCCGTGGATATCTGCTGTAAGCGTATTCAATCGTCTCTTTTGTAGTATCGTCTAAAACATAATACCCGCTTTTTTTGAGAAATTTAAAATCTGTCATATCTCCATTTGGATGAAGATAAAACTCTACGATGTTTGTACTGTTTACATTTATATCTCTTGAAAGGTTTACTCTGGCTACCCTATTTAAAACCTCTTGCGTTATTCTTCTCATTATCTCTTGATTGTCAATAAGATATTTTTGCTGTCCCGGGGTCAGCTTGCCAAACTCATCTCCGTAAAGCTCTTTTAAATTTGAATTTCCAATACTGCTTCCGTTCTCTTTTTTACTCTCTTTTGTCTTTTTTTCCTCTTTTGATCTATCCTCATATAACCAGTCGTAAGACTCTTTTTTACTCTCTTTTTCCTTTTTCGGAGGTGTTGGCAGAGATGTTAAAGGTATATATGGCTTAGTCGGCGGAAGAGGTTCTATTTTTGGCTGTTTGATTTCAACCTTGCTCTCTTTTTTTATCTTTTGTTCAACTTTTTTTTGTTCAACAATAGATTTTGCTTTTTCCATAGGTAATTTTTTGCTCTTTGTTGGTTGAACTTTTTTTGGCTTAAACTCTATAGGCGGTTTTTGTTGCAGAGAATTTTCTATTTTTTTAAGTTGACTCCCTTTTGGCATAGGGGGAGCTATCTCTTTTGGTTTTTTAGTATCCTCTTTTTTAATATCTCCGCTATCCTTATGCTTTTTTGGCATCTCTTTTAATGAAATTTTTATTTTATTCTCTTTTTTATTCTCTTTTTTTTCAATTTCCGGTGTTATAGTGCCAAGAAACCAAAATATAAGCAGCAGCAAAATATGAATTAAAAGAGCTACAAAGAGGGCAAAATATGAACGATTCAAGTAATTCCTTAAAAAAATTTCAATTATTATAACCAACATAGATTAATAGTTATTAGCTATAATTACAAAAATCAAACACAACAACAAGGTGAAAAATTGAGTATAGATAATTCATTAAAAGCTTTCAAACAGGCACAAAATTTAATTCCAGGTGGAGTAAATTCTCCGGTTAGAGCATTTAGCAGTGTTGGAGGAACTCCTCTGTTTATTGCAGAAGGAGATGGAGCATATTTAATTGATATAGATGGAAATAGATATATAGATTTTGTACAAAGTTGGGGACCTTTGCTATTTGGACATAGAGATGAAGCGATAGAGAGTGCTGTTATAGAAGCAGTAAAACATGGACTTAGTTTTGGTGCGCCGACACAAGCCGAGAGTGATTTGGCTGAGCTTGTTGTATCAATGTTTGATTCTATTGACAAGATTAGATTTGTTAGCAGCGGAACAGAAGCTGTTATGAGTGCAATACGCCTTGCTCGTGGATACACCGGACGAGATGATATTGTAAAATTTACTGGATGTTATCATGGACACAGCGACTCTCTTTTAGTTCAGGCAGGAAGTGGCGCTGCTACATTTGGAAATCCTAGTTCACCAGGTGTTCCGGCTGATTTTACAAAACATACTCTTTTAGCTGAATATAACAATATAGAAAGTGTAAAAAAATGTTTTAAAGACTCAAGTGAGATTGCATGTGTAATTATAGAGCCAATCGCGGGAAATATGGGATTAGTTCCTGCAGATAAAGAGTTCTTACATGAGCTAAGAGAGCTTTGTGATGCCAATGGAACTTTGCTTATATTTGATGAAGTTATGAGCGGTTTCCGCGCTAGTGTAAATGGAGCAGAGTCTATTACGGGAGTAAAGCCGGATATTGTTACGCTTGGGAAAGTTATCGGCGGCGGTATGCCAGTGGGTGCTTTTGGTGCAAGAGCCGAGATAATGGCAAAACTCTCACCTGAGGGTCCGGTTTATCAAGCAGGAACATTAAGCGGAAATCCTGTTGCAATGGCTGCAGGACTTGCTGCCATCTCTAAACTAAAGGCAAATGCGCAAGTGATCTCAGTTCTTAATCAAAGGGCAAAAAGATTGGTTGAGGGAATGAAAAAAGAGGCAGAATCTTTTGGTATACCTATGCAGATAGATACAAGAGGGAGCATGTTTGGTTTCTTTTTTAATGAAAAACCTGTTAAAAACTTTGCCGATGCATCTAACTCTGACGCAGAACTTTTTGCTAAGTTTCACTCTAAAATGCTTCAAGAAGGATTTTATTTTGCATGTTCACTCTATGAAACCGGTTTTATTTCAACTGCAGTTACAGATGAGATGATAGAAGATACGATAAAAGCGAGTGCTAAAGTTTTTAAAGAGATAACAAATGGTTGAAAATGAAAAAAAGGAAGAAAAAACTCCTAAAATAAAACCGATTATAGAGGCAGCTGACAATCTGTCATTGGGCATTTCCATAGCAGTTGCAGTTGTTATGGGTGTTGGTATAGGCATCTTGCTTAAAAACTTAACAGGTGCCGGTTGGACTTTATGGATAGGAGTTTTTATAGGTATTGCAGCGGCTATATTAAATGTTTATAAAGCATATTCAAAGCAGTATAAAGAGTATGAAGAGTTAGCAAAAGAGCCTCGTTATGCTATAAAAAAACAGCTTCAAGATGATGAAGATGAGGATGAGAGTGAAAAAAACTATTAAACTTATAGTTTTTGTCGAATCAATAATTTTGTTGACAAATATTATCTCTTTTGAATTCTTTATAAATTTGCAAATAGCATTTTTAAGCAGTTTTTTTATCATTTTAGGTTCAATATATGCCTATAAGAGAACAGTAAAAAGTGAAGTTGATTCTCAAAATATTAATGAAAAAAGAGATCTTTTAGATACCATAGAAGACCCTTATGAACTTTACAATGATATGGATATAAACGAGGCGCCAATAGATGAGCTTGATTTGAAGGCTATCGTTAAAGAAGAGAAAAAAAAGATAAAAATATTAAATGTCAAAGATATTAAAAAAAGCGGCAGAGCAAGTATTTCACTCTTTAGGCTTATTCCATATCTGTTTTTGATTTTAGGTTTTATAGCACTTAAAAACAATCAGGTACTTGATATATCTACTTATCTCCCATCTCTGCTTGTAGGAATCATAGTAGGTTATATTGTTTCAAAAGATCTATTTTAAGAGGTAATCATAGGGATGTTTATGGTTATCTTTTTTTGAATATCAATATAAAAATTTGTATTTGCAGTAAAAACTTTTAACTCATTTATTTTTTCTTTGTTACTGTTTTGTGAACTTATTTCAATGGAAAAAATACTATATTTTTTTTCATCAAATTTAATATGTTCACCGACTCTGTAAAATATTTTTGTTGAAATTTTTGCATTCTCCGCATAACAAGAGTATATTTTATTTAGCAGTTTTATAAAATTATTTGAATCTATAATGATTTCGGGAATTGTAGGATCAAAATCTTTTTCAAAAATAATTTTTGAATTAATAGAATATGTCGCTATGCATAGATCAACTAATGTATAGATATTTGTCGGTTCACCTATAAGTTTTTGATTGTTTAGTTTAAAAGAGGGTGACTGATATAATTTTATACCTATTGCATCATCATTTTCATACCCCACAGTTAAAGCAAAAAACCTATATCTTCCAAACTCTAGCTCAATAAAAGTTGTTTTAAAACCAAATGACACATTTGCATATGTTGTCGCAAGATTAAAAAGCTCTTCAGTGGTTGCTGCACCAAGTAAAAATTGTGCCTGTGAGTTTAATGATATAACTTTTCCGTTTGAACTAAAGAGCACAAAAGGGTTGTAGTCATATTCAATCCATTGTTGCTCAAATGTCATATTTTTGTTCGTTACTCTTCCATATAGTTTTTAAGTTTTCTTCCTACTTTAGGATGTTTTAGTTTTTTAATTGCGCTTGATTCGATTTGGCGGACTCTTTCACGCGTTACACTTAGCTCTTTTCCTATCTCTTCAAGTGTTCTGTCAGACTCATCATCCATAATTCCAAAACGAAGTTTAATAACAGCTTTTTCTCTTTCATTTAATTGTTCTAAAACACTCTCTATCTGGACTCTTAAATCATCTTTAAGAATTGAATCAGATGGTGACAATGATGTTTTATCTTCAATAAAGTCACCAAAACGCCCATCATCTTCACTGCCTATAGGCGCTTCAAGACTTATCGGCTCTTTTGTAATCTTAATTACATTTTTAACTTTTTCAACAGAAAGTCCGACTTCTTGTGCGATTATTTCAACATCAGGCTCTTTTCCATGTTCTTGAAGGTGTTTACGCATAATTTTATTGATACGGTTGATTGTCTCTATCATATGTATCGGGATACGAATAGTTCTTGCTTGATCAGCTATAGCACGCGAAATTGCTTGACGGATCCACCATGTTGCATATGTTGAAAATTTATAACCTTTTTGATATTCAAATTTATCAACTGCTTTCATAAGACCAATATTTCCCTCTTGAATTAGATCAAGAAATGGAAGACCGCGGTTTGTATATCTTTTTGCAATGGATACTACAAGTCTTAGGTTTGATTTTGCCATCTTAGTTTTTGAGATTTCAGAGATATTTTTACCGCGTTTGATCTGCTCTAAAATATCTGCTAGCTTTTCAGGTTCCATGTCAAAGCTGTTTTTTGAAGCCTCTTTGGTTTGTACAAGCTTTTTAATCTCCATATATGTACTGACCATAGTAGCTTCAGGAACCATTGTAGCAATGTCCTCTTTATTTAAATCACAAATTTTTTCAAGTAAAATTTTATGATTTGCTTTGAGCGTAGCATTGAATAGTGGAAGTTTATACTCTAATCTTTTTAACTCTTTATCATACCCTTCATCACTTTTAAGTGCAGTTTCCATAGCTTTTACAAGTTCGTTTATAAGTTTAGAAGTAGGACCTAAGTCTAATAGTGTTTCTTTTAAAATAGCTTTTTTGTATGTAATAGCCAGATAATAGTAGATAATTTCAGGCGTAAGTTCTCCGTCTAAATTTTCAGGTGCTTTCTCTGCTGTTTTTATCCACTCTTTTTTAGCTTTTTCTAGTGCTTTGAAACTTATAGTAACTTTTTCAACTCTGGTTTTGTCTTTTACTGTTAATGTTTTTTCATTCTCACTCTCTTCATTATCATCATTGTCATCATCATTATCCGAATCATCGTTGTCATCTTCAAAACTTTTAAATAACTCTTTTACTCTTCTTTCACGATTAATCAGTGGTTCTTTGTAATCCAGGATAAAATCTATCAGGTATGGAACAGAGCATATAGCATCGATAATTATGCTCTCTCCGGCTTCTATTTTTTTTGAGATTTCTATCTCTTCTTCTTTTGTTAAAAGCGGAATTTGTCCCATTTCTCGAAGATACATACGAACAGGAGAATCTGAACGAGACCATTCTAAAAGCTCATGCTCTTTTAATATATCAAAATTGTCAGTTTCATTGTTTTCAATCATCTTTCTTTGAGCGCTTCTTCTTGCTTCTGCCTCTTTGTCGTTAAGAAGTTTTGCATGTTCGGATGATGTGTATATACAAGCTTTATATTTTTGTATAAGTTTATAGATATTATTTGCTTGTGCGGTGGTTGGCTGCTTATCAAAAAGGTCTATAAGTGATTCATAAGTTAAACACTCTTTTGGTTTTTGATTTGTAAAAAATGTTTCAATAGCTTTATTGAGTTCTTTTGCTGTCATGTATAATGCACCTTGTTGGCTTGTTAAGTTTTTTCAAAGGTGGATTATACCCAAATAGTCTTAATTTTCTCTTCTTATATAGATAGTAAAATATTATATAAGATATATAAAATTACTTTTAGTATAATTTCAAATTAAAATATTGTTTTAATTTGAAATATATGAAAAAAAATACAAATAGGAATTTTTATGAATTTAAAAAATATAGAAAAAATTGAGTTAAATTATTTAGAAATGGATGATTATGAAGCAGTGGTAGATCTAATGAAAGATGAATATAGACATCTAAAAGATTCCACATGGAGCAGAGAAGAACTTGCTATTTTGATCAACAAATTTCCAAAAGGGCAGGTAAGCATAAAAATAGACGGTGAATTTGCAGGTTTTGCGCTAAGTTTGATTGTTGATTATGATAAATTTGAAGATAATCACACATACAAGCAGATAACAGGAAACTATACATTTGACACCTTCAATCCTCTTGGTAATATTCTTTACGGCGTTGATGTTTTTGTAAGTAAAAAATATCGAGGCTTAAGGCTTGGAAGAAGGCTTTATGACTATAGAAAAGAGCTATGCGAAGAGCTGAATTTAAAAGGAATAATCTTTGGAGGCAGGTTGCCGAATTACTCCAAATATGCAAATAAAATCACTCCAAGAGAGTATATTCAAAAGGTAAAAGAGAAAGAGATTGATGATCCGGTATTAAATTTTCAACTCTCAAATGATTTTAGTGTAAGGCGCGTAATTAAAAACTATCTTGAGGGAGATAAAGAGAGTTGTGAATATGCAGCACTTTTGGGCTGGAATAATATTTACTATACACAACCTAAGAAAAATCCGCTTACGCAAAAAACTGTAATAAGGCTCGGTCTAATTCAGTGGCAAGTAAGACCGTACAATAACATCGAAGAGGTGCTTGAACAAGCAGAATATTTTATAAACGCTGTATCAAATTATAGAAGTGATTTTGCGCTCTTTCCGGAATTTTTTAATGCACCGTTAATGTCAAAACATAACCATCTAAACGAAGCAGAGGCGATAAGAGAGCTCGCAGGCTACACGAAGAGATTTCGTGATGAGTTTTCAAAGCTGGCTATCTCATACAATATAAATATTATCACAGGAAGCATGCCTGAACTCGTTGATGGGCATCTTTACAATGTAGGTTTTTTATGCAGACGCGACGGTACTACCGAGAAATACTCAAAGATACATGTAACACCGGATGAAGAGCGCATCTGGGGTTTAAAAGGTTCTGATGAGATTAAAACATTCAATACGGACTGCGGTAAGATAGGTGTGTTGATTTGCTATGATACCGAATTTCCTGAGCTTGGAAGATTGCTGGCAAAAGAGGGGATGGAGATATTATTTGTTCCGTTTTTAACGGATACGCAAAATGGCTACTCAAGGGTAAGAGTCTGCTCTCAGGCGCGTGCGATAGAGAATGAGTGTTATGTTGCCATTGCCGGATGTGTAGGAAACCTGCCAAATGTCAGTAATATGGATATACAGTATGCACAATCAGCAGTATTTACGCCTTGTGACTTTGCATTTCCTTCAAACGGTATAAAAGCGGAATCTACACCAAACACGGAGATGATACTTGTTGCGGATGTTGATTTGGATCTCTTAAAAGAGCTGCATACATTTGGAGGTGTTACAAACTTAAAAGACAGAAGAGAAGATCTTTACGAAGTGAAATTAAAAAAGTAATATTTAAATCATAAAGGCTCTTTATAAAACTAAAATTTCATTTTGGGTATAATCGCAAAATTAATTTAGAATAGATGATTAGGAATTTATATGCAAAAAGCAAATATTGACGGCAAAGTTTGGAGATTTGGAAAAGATATTGATACGGATTTAATTATAGCGGCTCGCTATTTGAATACATCAGTGCCTGAAGAGCTGGCAAAACATGTTATGGAAGATGCTGACCCTGAGTTTGTAAACAAAATGAGCAGAGGTGATGTAATAGTTGCGGAGGATAATTTTGGTTGTGGAAGTTCGCGTGAACATGCACCTATAGCTCTTAAAGCAGCGGGTGTTGCAGCAGTTATTGCTCCTACTTTTGCAAGAATTTTCTATAGAAACGCATTTAACATGGGGCTTCCTATATTTGAGCTTAAAGAGAGCCATGAGATTGCAGAGGGCGATGAAATAAGCATAGACATGAATAATGGAACTATTACAAACAAAACATCAGGCAAAACATATAGCTTTACTCCTATCCCTGCTTTTATGCAAGAGCTTATAGATGCAGGCGGACTTATGAATTTTGCACAAAATGAGATTAAAGGTAAATAATGAAAACATATAAAATTGCACTTATAAAGGGTGATGGTATCGGTCCGGAGATTATAGATGAAGCGGTAAAAGTTTTAGATGCGGTAGCTTCATGCTGTGATATAGAGTTCTCTTATGAAGAGGCTTTAATGGGCGGTTGCGCTTACGATATCACCGGCGATCCTCTTCCTCAAGAGACGATTAACATCTCTCTAAACAGCGATGCAGTGCTTTTTGGTGCAATCGGCGGTACAAAATGGGATAATCTTCCCCGTGAGAAAAGACCTGAGAGCGGACTTTTGAGATTCCGTAAAGAGCTTGGTGTTTATGCAAATCTGCGTCCTGCGGTTGTATATGATGAACTTATTAATGCTTCCTCTTTAAAGGCTGAAGTCGTTAAGGGCGTTGACTTGATGGTTGTTCGCGAGCTTATCGGCGGAATCTATTTCGGCGAGCCAAAAGGGCGTGATGAGAATAGGGGCTACAACACTATGGTCTACACTCGTGATGAGATTGTGAGAATTGCCCATCAAGCTTTTAAGATCGCTATGACAAGAAGCAAGAGAGTCTGTTCAATCGACAAAGCAAATGTTTTAGATGTATCTCAGCTTTGGAGAGATGTAGTTACCGAAGTCTCAAAAGAGTATCCTGAAGTTGAACTCTCTCATATGTATGTGGATAATGCTGCAATGCAGCTTATTCGCGACCCTAGACAGTTTGATGTAATGCTTACCGGAAATATTTTCGGCGATATATTAAGCGATGAAGCAAGTATGCTCTCAGGCTCTATAGGGCTTCTCCCATCGGCTTCCGTCGGCGCAAAAATCGGTGTTTATGAGCCTATTCATGGTTCAGCACCTGATATTGCAGGACAGGGAATTGCAAACCCTATTGCAACTATCTCATCGGCTTCAATGATGCTTAGATACGCTCTTGGCGAAAATGATGCGGCAGATAAGATAGATGCCGCTGTAAAAAGAGCATTAAAAGAGGGATATAGAACAAAAGATTTAGCTCAATATGATGCTAAAGAGATATGCTCTACAAGTGAAATGGGCTCAATTATTGCTAATTATGCAGCAAAATAAAAATATTAGCTTTAGTAAATATTTATCAGTTACTTTATAAAGTTAAGAAAAAGGAAGTTGCAAATGAGTCAATACAGAGTTCTTATTGATGCTAATGATGAAAAAGGTCTGGTTCACAAAATATCGACCGTTTTTTATAAAAATGATTTAAATATTCTTACAAATAGTGAGTTTGTAGACAAAGACAGTAATAAATTTTTTATGCGAAGTGTTGTTGACGGTGATATAGAATTGGACAGATTACATAAATCAATTAGTGATGCTATTCCAAATAGTGCAAACATTGAGGTAATAGCACCAAAAAATAAAAATATTGTTATTATGGCTACAAAAGAGATGCATGCTCTTGGCGATATACTTATTCGACATGAAGCCGGAGAGCTCGAAGCAAATATATTGGCAGTAATATCAAACTATAATGATTTAGAATCTTTGGTGGATAGGTTTAATATACCATTTGTTTATATCTCTCATGAAGGTTTAAACAGAGCAGAACATGAGCAAAAAATTATTGACTATTTGTCTACTTTTAAAGATATAGATTATATAGTTTTGGCAAAATATATGAGAATATTAACACCTGGATTTGTAGAGAGATACGAAAATAAAATTATAAATATACACCACTCATTTTTACCGGCTTTCATAGGAGCAAACCCATATAAACAAGCTTATGACAGAGGTGTTAAAATTATTGGAGCTACATCGCACTTTGTAAATAACAATCTGGATGAAGGTCCGATTATTGCACAGGAAGTTATTCATGTAAATCATGCTTATGGGTGGAGAGATATGCAGCGCTCAGGCAAAGATGTAGAGAAAGTTGTTCTCTCCAGAGCACTAAAGTTGGCACTTGAAGACAGAATATTTGTTTTTGCTAATAAAACTGTAATCTTTTAGGATAATCATTGTTTAATCTTGTTTTAGTAAATCCACAAATTCCTAACAATACCGGTGCAATAGGGCGATTATGTGTTAATGCCGGTGCAACCCTGCATATCATAAAGCCTATCGCTTTTGATATTGATGAAAAAGCAGTAAGACGAGCAGGGCTTGATTATTGGCACAAACTAGATCTGCTCGTATGGGAAAGTATAGATGATTTTTTCACAAACAACACTATCAAAGATAATGCCTACTTTGCTACTACAAAAACAGACAAGCCCTATTTTAAAGCACAATTTAAAGAGGGTGATTATATATTTTTTGGAAGTGAAACAGCGGGAATTCCGGAAAATATTTTGCATAAATATAAAGAGCAAAATATAACCATACCTATGACTAAAGAGGGCAGAAGTTTAAATCTGGCTATAAGTACTGGAATAGTACTTTATGAAGCAATAAGACAAAATTATGACTCTTTTTACAAATAATTAAAAGGAAAAAAAATGGATACATTTATCGATATAGCAATGACAACACTTTTTATTCTCTTCATGGTTTTTGTTTTTGGTGGCTATCATAAAAATAAATCAACTGCAAGAGAAGCCCAAAGAGAAGCTGATGAAAAGAGATCAAAAAACAAAGAAAATAAAATTTAAAAAAATTTTTGAGCCCATTTTTCTATATTCTCCTCAAATCTTTTTAATAAAGTTTGTACATTTTTTACCATAATTGTCATATTAAATCCTTTTTTTAAATATTACAAAAAAAGTAAAATAAAAATATAAAATATTGCATTTTGTCATATATTTTTTGACTATATTGCAAAAAAATACTATAATTTTATATATTTGAGCAATATAGGGGGTTATATGAAAAATTTTCTTGAAATTGTTGATGAGATTAAAAATATTCTTTCTACAGAGTTTGCAGGCAAAAAGGTACTTGATAAAGATGTTGCAGATACCTTAGGCATAAGTCAAATGAATTTTGCAACTATGAAAAAGAGAAACAAGATACCTTTTGGTGAACTTTTAGATTTTTGCGCAACTAAATCCATATCTATAAATTGGCTGCTCTATGGTCAATCGCCGGAGAGTCTAGTTGAGGCGACAAATAAATTTTTTATGATAAAATATTTTAGTAATGTAAGTGCATCAGCCGGCGGCGGAGCCGAATTGGAAGAGGAGGAGGTTCAGGGTGTTGAAATTCCACATGAATTTGTCACTATGCTTGGAGGAGAGAGAGAATTAAAATATATAGAAGCTATTAATGTCTCCGGTGATTCGATGGAGCCTACTTTTAGTTACAATGATATTGTTTTTATAAACAGAAACAAAACTGACCTGCGAAGAGGTGGAATCTTTACCATAAGAACACATGGTGGTCTTTTTATAAAAAGAGTTCAAAAAAGAATAGATGGTAAAATTGATATAATATCTGACAATCAAATCTATTCAACACAAACATTAGATCCAAATGAGATAGAGGTTATTGGCAGAGTTGTCAGCAGATTTGGAAGTGTTGACTAAAAGGTGAAAAAATGAAGTATATTTTGATATTTTTATTTATGGTTTTATTTATAGGCTGTTCTTCAAATAATTTTAAATATGCTGATAATAATCAAATAAAAATATATGATCTATTAAATATACCTCAAGATGTAAGCTGTTTTGCGAAAAATATAGATAGTAATTCCTCTCTTTATGATATTCAAAAAGAGTATAAAAAATACTATTTTAGTATATGGAATATTGATAAACCACAAGAGGACGCGAAAAGCGTAATGTGGCCATTTGAATCATATAAAATGGGGGAAAGTTATGGAGAAAATTTACAACTATTAAAAGAAGATTTTTTTGACAGCATAAGAGAAAATTCAAATTTTGAGTCATATGGAACAGTCAATGAAAAGGCATTAACGCTCAAAGAGAGTGATATTAGATCTTTCCCAACTCACAGACCTTTATTTAAGAATCCATCTCTTGCGGGAGAGGGGTACCCATTTGATTATCTTCAAAACAGTACTATACATGCAAATGAGCCTATATTTATTTCACACTACTCAAAAGACAGAGAGTGGGCTTTTATATTTAGCAGTTATGCATCTGGGTGGCTAAAAACTGATGCATTTGTTATTTTAAAAAAGAGAGATATTGATTTTTGGCAAAAAGCTCAACAAGTTGCTATTACAAAAGAGAATGAACCTATATATGATAGTGAAGGCAGATTTTTGTTTAAAACAAAAATCGGAATGATGTTTGTTCTTGTGTCAGAAGATGAAAATACATATACAATTTTAACAGCAACATCATTTAAAAAATCACAACCGCTTTTTATAAATTCTAAAATTTCTAAAGATATAGCCAGTAAAGAGATAATGAAATTAAATCAAGAAAATTTAACTAAAATTGTTAATGAAGTATCAAAAACAAATTATGGATGGGGCGGAATGTACAAACAAAGAGATTGTTCATCAATGCTTCGAGATATGTTTGCACCTTTTGGTATTTGGCTGCCTAGAAATTCATACCAACAGAGTAAAATTGGAAATGTTATAAATTTGAAAAATTTAACCAATAAAGAGAAGATAGAAGTTATAAAAGAAAAAGCAATCCCGTTTCAAACGCTTTTATATAAAAAAGGACATGTTGTTTTATATGTTGGAACTTACAATAATGAAATTATTGTATTTCACAATATTTGGGGAATAAAGACCAGCAGAGATGGAATAGAAGGCAGAATTATAATAGGGAAACCGATTTTCAGCTCGTTAAAACTTGGAAAATTTCAAGAAAACTATGATAAAGAGTCAGAAATACTTAATAATTTAGTAAGTATGAATATCATTACTCAAAAATAAATCTTTTATTTATAATTTAAAAAAATATTAATTATAAATATTTATTGTATAATAAATGATGAAAAAATTATTTTTGGAGTAAAAATGAAGACTATTTTAATTTTGTTTTTTATTATAAATGTAGTGTTGCAGGCAAAATATCTTGATAGTGAAACATGTAAAGAGTGTCATGAAAAAATTTATCATGAGCACTCTACTTCAATGCATCATAAATCATCCCTCTTTAGTGATGAAGTGCATAGAAAAGTCAAAGAGTTCTCAAGCAAAGATAAATATTCATGTGCACTCTGTCATATGCCAGCTACTAAAAATTTAGGTGCTATGATTCGTGGACAAGAACAGCCAAATGCTCATGAAAAAAGACAAACAGATGGAGTTTCATGCTCTTATTGTCATCAAATTACCAAAATACACTACTCCAAGCCTTACAATATAAATTTTTTAAATAGCTCCAGCAATGACAAGCCCACTATGTTTGGAAATTTAAAGAATTCTGAATCAAGTGACAAACATA
The DNA here is from genome assembly GCF_009258045.1 of Sulfurimonas xiamenensis. Taxonomy (NCBI): domain Bacteria; kingdom Pseudomonadati; phylum Campylobacterota; class Epsilonproteobacteria; order Campylobacterales; family Sulfurimonadaceae; genus Sulfurimonas; species Sulfurimonas xiamenensis. The sequence goes on along the minus strand of NZ_CP041166.1, from coordinate 1,006,786 downwards.
ATGTACAAAGTAATGAAATATATAAAAACAGTGAAGTTTGCATGGGATGTCACTCTCATAAAGAGAACAGCCATGGATTTGAAGTTTGCAATACAAAAGATCAATATAATTCAAAAAGTGATTGCATAGGGTGTCATATGCCAAAATCTACGGGCGGTAATGAAAAATTCAATAAAAAGAATAGAAGTGAGTATGCTACACATTCATTTCTAGGAATTCACTCTGACAAGATGATAAAAAAAGCCGTTAAATTATCACTCGAGTATAAAGACAATACGATCGAGTTGACTATTGAAAACAAAATGGGTCACTCTATTATCACACATCCAATGCGTTTAAAATTTGTAAAAACAGTTGTGCTTAGAGACGGCAATATTATCTGGAGCAATTTTGCTGAGAATCCAATAGAAGATAAAGAAGCGACATTTATTGTTGTGTTTGAAGATGCTAAAAGTAACCAATCTATGCCTCATACTGCTACAGGCTATAAAATAAATCAAAATCTAAAAGCAATGAATACAAAAATTGTCAAATACAGTGTACCTAAACTTCAAAAAGGTGATGAAATAAAATCAACCTGGATAAGTTATATAATAAATCCAAATATAGCTAAAAAGTTAGATATTTCAACTAAAGATATCATTAAGCCATATATAGGAACAGAAAAATCAATTGTTGTGGAATAATAGGAGTGAAATTTTTTAAACTCACTCCTATATATTTTTATTAGTGTAAATCAGCGTTTAGCTTAATCTCTCTTGTACTTCTTTGTGCTATATATTGTCCAGTTTGAGAATTTTGTCTAAAGTGAAGTCCGTTAAGCCCTGCTAATTGGGATGCTTTCATAATATTTGAAAAAGTCGCATTTGTGTTAACTTCTTTTAATTTAGTTATCTCATCATCGTTAATATATACTTTTGTTCCAGCGAAAATCGCCAATCCTCCATCAATAATGCATCCATCGCCAAGAGGAATACCACATGTAGAATTTGCTCCCAAAAGTGTATTTTTACCGATTGTTATAGGATTTCCATCTGTCCCGCTTAATACACCCAAGATAGAAGCACCGCCGCCAACATCACTTCCTGCCCCAACTACTGCAGAACTTGAAATACGACCTTCAACCATTACAGGACCAGTTGTTCCTGCATTAAAATTGATATAAGAAGCACCTGGCATAACTGTTGTACCAGCTGCCAATTGAGCCCCAAATCTTACTTTTGAAGTATCTAGAATTCTTGTATTGTCAGCTGGAATAATATGCTGTAAGAATCTTGGAAATTTATCTACAAAATCGATACTCGGGTACTCATTTGCAAGCTTTAGTTCAATCTCAAATTCACGAAGATAATCAAGCTCAATAGGCTGCCCGTTTGACCAAGCAACATTTGGCAGCGCGCCAAATGCACCGTTTAAGTTTATGCCTCTTAGTTCAACTTTTGCTTGAGAGAGGGCATATAGCTTCAAATAAGTTGCTTCAACGCTCTTGAGCGGCTCATCTGCAAAAAGAAATGTTATTTTAAACTCACCCTCTAAAGAGCCGCTGTTCATAATTTGGTTATATAGAGCAGATACAACCTGAATATTTTTATGTGCATCGCCGTATGCTTCATCTGCATAAGGAGTAAAAGCATTTAAACAATTTTTTAAAAAGGTAGTGTTGATATTGCAAACTACTTCACTCTCATTAAAATCTACATCAATTCCCTGTTCAGCTAAAGCTTTTATGAAAATAGCTGCACTGCCAAAGTTTTCATTCCAGTTTATTATAGGATATGTAGCTTGAAGAGTTTTATCAAGATTTAACTGTCCTAAGTCAACTCTACATATACCAAATGCCAAAGGATCTTTGTATCCTTTTATTGATGATTTAATATTTTCTATAAGTGCTTTAAAAGCATCTGTTGTTTGAATGATTTCCATGAATTCTCGCTTAAATAATTTATGAAAAGTATTATACTTAAACATTACTAATAACAATTTAGTATATACTTTCACTATGAATAAATGGATTGAATTTTTAAAAAATAATGATTTTACAGGTATTAAAAAATATATCAGAGAGGGCGCTGATGTAAATGAAGCAAATGAAAATGGCGAGTCTGTTTTGGCATCTTCTTTAAGATATAGATGTGATTTTGATTTAATTATGCTTTTGATTGAAAATGGTGCTGATATTTGGGATTTTGACGAAGAGGGCGTTACAATTTTTGATATGGCAGTCACATATGGCAATATGGAGATGGTTAAATACATGATTTCAAAGGGAGTAGATGTCAACAGCACAAAAAGAAGAAGCAGATTTACTCCGCTTATGGCTGCTGCTTGCTATGGAAGAGTTGAAATAGCAAAACTTCTTATTGAGTGCGGTGCAGATAAAAATGCAGTTGATGTAAAAGGTATAAGTGTTGTAGATTTTGCAAGAAAAACAAATAAAAAAAGCATTTTACTTCTACTTGACTATGATGAAAATGCGCCAAAAAACAGAAATTATGCAAGGTAATCACTCTTTTTAAAACCTAAAAATTATAAATATTAAACTAAGCTGTAGGCTATTTTTTCTTTTTTTAAAAAATCTGTAAATAGTTTAAAATAGTTTTCTGCGTGCAGCTTATCTTCTGCACAAAGCGATATTTCAACAGAAGCAGTTTGGTTGTTAAGTATTGGCAAAGATGAGAGTTCGATATCTTCAGGAACCTGTTTCATCAAATCAATAAGTGTATTTTCACTTGTTTGTGCTAAAAGAGAGACTCTATATTTTTTTTTAGATTTATTAAATAATTTTTTTATAACAGTGCTTATCATAGGGTGTGACATTTGCGGGAATCCAGGAACAAAAAAATATCTGTTTTCAAGTGAAAAACCGGACATATTGTTAACAGGATTAAATAAAAGTTCAGAATTTTGCGGTAAATCAGACATATTAATTCTATGAGGAAAAGCATCTTCGCCAAATCTATCTATAATATCCTTTTCAAATTTTTTGTTTCGTTTGAGCGCCTTAGAGGTAAATACCTCTGCTGCAATGGCTCTTGTTAAATCATCCGGTGTTGCACCGATACCGCCAAATGAGAACATAACGCTTTTTTTATCATCTTTTACAAGTTGATATATTTTTTTAATCAACTCTTTATCATCTTTTATTATAAAAGATGCAAAAAGTTCATGTCCATATTTTTGAAGCTCATTTTTTAAAAAATCAAAATGTTTGTCTACTCTGCGACCATTTAATATTTCACTACCTATAATACAAGCATAAAAATTCATTTTTTATCTACCGTTTCATTTTTTTTAAGTATTATACTAAAAACAGTTAAGGAAATTATATGTCATATGCACAAAAACTAGAAGAGTTAATAACAAAAAGTGTTATTCCAGATATCAATGATAGATTGGATGAAATTTTTGAAGAGATCGCTGACAGCAAGGAAGCAGGTGAGGATGCTAAGGAGGAGATAGAAGAACTTCGTGAGTTTAAAGCAGATTTGCAAGATGTTTTAAATGATATAAAAAGCGGAGATATTGAAGAGGATGAGTGCAAAGAACTTATCGATGATATTTTAGAGGCTCAAAATGAGAGCGATGAAGACGATTTTGGATTTAAAGAGGAGTAAAAGCAATTAATATATAAGGTGATTTTCTTATAGTTATTTTTAACTTCATTTATATATAATATCACTAATAAAATAGATAGGATATAAGTATGAGAATAATATTATTAGGAGCTCCCGGTGCCGGAAAAGGAACCCAAGCAGGATTTTTAACAAAAAGATATAACATTCCTCAAATTTCGACAGGAGATATGCTTCGCGGGGCTATAAAAGCAGGTACAGAATTGGGTAAAATGGCAAAAGCAGCTATGGATGCAGGTCAATTAGTATCTGATGAGATTATTATCGGTCTTGTAAAAGATAGAATTAAAGAGGATGACTGTAAAAACGGTTTTTTATTGGACGGTTTTCCCCGTACCATTGCTCAAGCAGATGCTCTTAAAATTGCAGGTGTAGATATTGATGCCGTTATAGAGATTGATGTTCCGGATGCTGAGATAGTAAAGCGTATGTCGGGCCGCCGCGCACACTTGGCGAGCGGGCGAACTTACCATATTGTTTACAACCCGCCAAAAGTTGAAGGAAAAGATGATATAACCGGAGAAGATCTTGTTCAAAGAGATGATGATAAAGAAGAGGTAGTGCTTGACAGATTAAAAGTTTATCATGAACAGACAAAACCTCTTATCGGCTATTATAAGGAGCAAGCAGATAAGATAGCGTCTTTAACATATATAACTGTTGACGGAACTGCTGACATATCTAAAGTGGAAGCGGCTATAGTTTCCAAACTAGGTTAATTGAGCCCAATTTAGGGTTCAATTAAATTTTGGATTTTATAAAAGAGTGCATCTCTGAGACTATCTCTTCGATGCTTCTCTCTGCGCTAATTGTGTGAAGAAGATTTTTTTCTATATAAAACTTTTTTATATCACTCAGTGGTTCTGTATAAACTTTCATACGGTTGTTAAAAACTTCAACTTTGTCATCTTCGCCGCGAGAACGACCTAAAACTCTCTCTTTTGCCGTCTCTTGGCTTACTTCAACCTCGATAACACTGCAAAGCTCTAAAGATGAGTCACTCTTTAGATATTTGTCTAAAGCTGTTAATTGTTCCATGCTTCTTGGATAGCCGTCAATAACAATTATATCTGTAGGTGCATTTTTAATCGCGCTTACAATAGTCTCCATTGCTATTTTGATAGGAACGATAAGACCTTTAGAGATGTAGTTCTTTATTTCCGAGCCAAGTTCAGAGCCGCTTGCGGCTTCTGCGCGAAGCATATCGCCTGTAGAGTAGTGTGTTATTTCACTGTTTTGCTCTGCAATCAACTCTGCATCCGTGGTCTTACCGGAGCCTGGCGCTCCGATGATTAAAAAAAGCTTTTTCATAAGATAACTATTTTACCTGTTCACGAAGTCTAATATGAAGATCGCGAAGCTGTGTGTTATCAACACTGCTTGGAGCATCCGTAAGAATACATGAAGCTTTTTGCGTTTTAGGGAATGCGATAACATCACGGATACTTGATTTTTTCGTGATTAGCATCATAAGTCTGTCAAATCCGATTGCAAAACCACCATGTGGAGGAGCGCCGAATTTAAGAGCATCAAGCAAGAAACCAAATTTTTCTTTTGCCTCTTCCTCATCAATACCCAACAGTTTGAAAACCTCTTCTTGAACTTCAGGCTTGTGGATACGAATACTTCCCCCGCCAAGTTCGGTACCGTTTAAAACAATGTCATAAGCGATAGATTCTATCTCTTCAACATCATCTTTATCGGTATCTTTTGGTTGTGTAAATGGATGGTGAAGCGCCTTTACTCTTCCATCTTCAACCTCAAACATAGGAAAATCAACAACCCATACAAATTCAAAAGCATCTTTATCCACAAGGTTCATTTTCTCATGTTCAGCGATAAAGATTCTAAGGCGCCCCATGTAGTCCCATACTGTTTTTTTATCGCCTGCACCAAAGAAAACAACATCACCAACTTCCATACCTAGTCTCTCAACTAAAAGTGCAATATCATCTTCGCTAAAAAACTTAATAAGAGGACCTTTAAGACCATCCTCTTTCATCTGAAAGTAGCCAAGACCTTGCGCTCCAAATTTACGAACATAATCCTCAAAACCTTTCATCTCTCTTTTTGAGAAAACTAAATCTGCACCGGGTACTTTCAGAGCTTTAATGCGGTTTGTGTGTGGTTTTTTTGCAATATTGGTAAAGATTTCATTGTCACATCTCTCAAAAATGTCAATAACATCAACCATCTTAAGGTCATATCTCAAATCAGGCTTGTCAGAACCGTACCACTCCATAGCATCGAAGTGTGAAATGCGTTTAAATGGAGGTTTAACATCGATACCGCAAGCGCCAAACATAGCTTCAAGAAGATCCTCTGCTACTTTTATAACATCCTCTTGATCGCAGAAGCTCATCTCGACATCTATTTGAGTAAACTCAGGCTGACGATCAGCTCTTAGATCTTCATCGCGAAAACATTTTGCTATCTGAAAGTATCTGTCAAATCCGCCTACCATCAAAAGCTGTTTGAAAAGCTGCGGGGATTGTGGAAGTGCGTAGAACTCACCATTGTGTACGCGAGAGGGAACAAGGTAATCTCTGGCACCCTCAGGAGTTGATTTTGTTAAAATCGGAGTCTCAACCTCTAAAAAACCGTTTGCATCAAGTATGTTTCTTGCAGCAATTGCGGCTTTTGAGCGAAGACGAAATGCTTCATACATGGCAGGGTCTCTCAGCTCTAAGTAACGGTATTTAAGCCTTGTTTCTTCGCCGACATTTTTATCGCCGATAACAAAAGGGATTGGAGCCGACTTATTCTCTATAATAAGCTCTTTTACTATAACCTCGATAGCTCCTGTTTTAAGACGAGGATTTACAAGACCCTCTCCACGATGACGGACTGTTCCTTTAGCTATAAGAACATACTCATCACGAACGCCGTCTGCCGTTTTATGCGCCTCTGCATTGTCTTCAGGATCACATGTAAGCTGAATAAGTCCGCTTTTGTCTCTTAAATCAATAAAAATAATCCCACCGTGATCACGGTAACTGTTTGCCCAACCTGTTAGAACAACATCTTCTCCAACATTTGCTTCACTTAAATCTGTACAATAATGACTTCTCATAAATATAGAGTCCTAGTAAATAATTTTCGCGATTGTATCTAAATTTGGCTTATCGCATAATTAGGAGTAATATTTTTTATTTTAACACCAAAGAGTGTATAATCTATAAAACAATTTATAAAGAGATATTTTGGAAAGTAAAAAGATTAAAAAAATCGGCGTAGTTCTAAGACCGTTAACTCCAGAGTTAAGGGATGGATATATAAAGATAGAAAATATTTTTAAAAATCACAATATAGATGTTTTACTTGAGAGCAGAAGTGCCAAAATGATCGGAATGAGTGGTGAAAGCTTCAAAAATATATGTATGGCGTGTGATTTTATCATAAGTTTCGGTGGTGACGGCACGCTTATATCTACTGTTAGAAAGTCGTTTGATTTTGATATCCCCATACTCGGTGTTCATGCCGGCAATCTCGGTTTTTTAGCGGATCTCTCACTTGATGAACTTGATGCATTTGTGGAAAAAATTATTCAAAACAGATATAGAACCGATGAAAGAGCCGTACTTGAAGCTACTGTTATAAAAAATACAAAAGAGGTTAAGTATTACGCTTTTAATGATATTGTGCTTACTCGTACAAGAGTTTCAAATATGATACATATAGAAACACTTGTTGATTCAAAATCTTTTAACACATATTATGGTGATGGAGTAATTCTCTCAACTCCAACAGGATCAACTGCATATAATCTCTCAGCAGGTGGACCGGTTCTTTTTCCTATGAGCAATGTATTTGCACTTACTCCTATTTGTCCTCACTCTTTAACTCAAAGACCAGTTGTACTTCCGGGGAGATATGCTATAGAGATGAAAACATCAGAAGAGAGAGCTCTAATAATTATAGATGGACAGGATGTACACGAATTAGAACTTGGTGAAAGCGTACATATAAAACTTGCTGCTAAAACAGTTAAATTGATACACAAAGAAGAGTATAATTATTTTGAGGTATTAAAAGAGAAACTAAGATGGGGTGAATAATTTTCAAAGGAGACCAAATGTTTAAATATATAATTCCTTTTTTACTGCTGTTTATAGTTGGTTGTGCAACGAAAAAACCTGATATCGATTATGATCCGGCATTTCAAATAAATACGCTTTCTACATTTAGTGTTGTTTATAATGCTGAGCAGAGTTATGATACGCTTAATGATGAGCGTATTCGCGAAGCTATTGTAAATGAGATGGAATTAAAAGGGTATCTGGGCACAGCAAAAGAGAGAGCTGATTTTCACATTGATTTTAAAAGTTCAATCAAAGAGGATGTCCCATCAAATGTAGGTGTGGGCTTTGGTGTAGGTACTTTTACAAGAAGTATGGGATTTTCCATGAGTACGGCAAATCAGATAATATTTACAGATGAGGAGACTATTCTCATAAATATGATAGATCCAAATACAAAAAAAACATTTTGGAGCACTTCAATTACTCAGGATAAAAAAGATTTTAAATCACCGCAAGAGCGAACCGACTACTATAATGAAATTGTAACCATAATGTTAAAAGAGTTTCCTCCTCGGTTAGTTGATTGATAAAATGAAATAAGCAAAAAGATTTTTAACAATAAAGTATAATTTGAAAATATTTTACAAGGTACTTATGAATGATAGAGAGATTTTATTTAAAAGATTATCTTAGTTTTAAAGAAATTGAGCTAAATTTAAAGGGTGGGTTAGTTGTATTTACTGGTCCCAGCGGAAGCGGAAAATCGCTTTTAATGAGTTCAATTTTATCTTCATTTGGCACAACTACATGTGATGCCTCATTGTGCGAATCTGTTGTTTCCTGGGAATTAGATGCCGATGAGTATGGTATAGAGTCTGATGATGTTTATATATTTAAACATCTTAAAAAAGAGAAATCAAGATACTTTATAAATAATCAAAGTATTTCAAAAAAAGTAATAAAGAGTTTATCTTTAAATTACTTAAAGCATCTTTCATTAAGAGATTTCAGCGATTTTGAAAATGAAAATCTGCTCTCTATTTTGGATAAGAGGATAGAGAAGAAAAATCACAAGATAAACAAACTAAAAGATGAGTACAAAGAGGCTTTTTTAGAGCACAAAAAAGTAAAAAAAGAACTTTTGGCTATAGAAGATGAGCAAAAAAAGATTGTAGAACTTAAAGAGTTTGCAGCATTTGAGATTAAAAAAATAGAGGATATAAATCCAAAAATCTCAGAGGATGAAGAGCTTTTGGAGATTAAAAAAGAGCTCTCAAAAAAAGAGAAAGCTCTAGAAGCCATATCCAAAGCAAATGTTGTTTTTGAGTATGAGCATAATGTTTTTAATGCCCTGGAGCTATTAAATGTGGAGAATTCATTTTTTAGTGATACTATGAATGAATTAAGAGCAATTATGGAGAGTGCCCAGGAGAAGTTTAATGCTCTTGATGAAATTGATATTGAAGAGATTTTAAACCGGATAGAAGAGTTAAGTGATCTCAAAAGAAGATATGGAAGCATAGAAGAAGCTCTTTCGTACAAACAACAAAAAATTTTAGAACTGCAAAAGTATGAAAATATAGAGATTACAAAAGGTGATTTACAGAGCAGGGAAACAACGCTTTATAAAAAAGTAAAAGATTTGGCATGCAATATAAGTAATCTTCGTCATAATGAACTAAAATCTTTAAAAGACAATTTAAACGAATATCTAAAAGAGCTCTATCTTCGAGATGCACAGTTGGAAATAAGTGATATTGAGTATGGAATTTCCGGAAAAGATAAAGTAGACATCAAGCTAAATGCTACCGATTTACAAAAGGTGAGTACAGGTGAGTTTAACAGACTTCGTCTTGCCATTTTGGCTCTAAAATCTGAGTTTATGAGTAAAAATGGCGGCGTTTTGATGCTTGATGAGATAGATGCCAATCTTAGCGGTGAAGAATCTATGAGTGTTGCAAAGGTGTTAAAAGAACTCTCAAAGCATTTTCAAATCTTTGTAATTTCGCATCAACCGCAACTTACATCTATGGGCGATCAGCACTTTTTGGTGCATAAAAAAAGTGATGAATCTTATGTAACAGAACTTGGATTTGATGAGAGAGTAGATGAAATAGCAAGAATAATAAGCGGCGAGAGCATTACACAAGAAGCTAGAGAGTTTGCTAAAGAACTGCTAAATTTACACACAAAATAAGTAATACCTGCAAAAGGAAAAGTTAGAAATGATAATTGACACACATGTACATTTAGACGACAAGAGATATATAGATGATTTAGATGAAGTGCTCAAAAGAGCCAGAGAAGGGGGAGTAGAGCGTTTTATAATTCCGGGGGCAGATCCTGTAAATCTCACAAGAGCCATAGAGATAGCTGAGAGCAATAGTGATATCTATTTTGCAATCGGCGTTCATCCTTATGATATATATGCTTTTGATACGCTGGAGTTTGAGAAGTATATTAATCATCCAAAGTGCGTTGCAGTAGGCGAATGCGGACTTGATTATTTTAGACTTGAGGGAAGTGATGAAGAAAAAGAGAGAGAAAAGAAGAAGCAAAAAGAGATTTTTATAGCACAGATTGAAATTGCAAAAAAGTATAAAAAACCGCTTATTGTACATATAAGAGATGCTTCAAAAGATTCAAAAAAGATTCTTGAAGCATATAATGCAAAAGAGGTTGGAGGAGTTTTGCACTGCTATAATGCGGATGAAGAGCTTTTAAGTCTTGCAAAAGAGGGATTTTATTTTGGGATAGGAGGGGTTTTGACATTTAAAAATGCAAAAAAACTTCTCCATGCACTTCCAAAAATACCTCAAAACAAGCTTCTTATTGAGACAGATGGTCCATACTTGACACCGACTCCGCATAGAGGTGAAAGAAATGAACCTCTTTATACAACCTTTATTGCAAAAAAAATTTCTGAACTTTTAGAAATACCACTGGAAGATGTAAAAAAAATAACAACTCAAAATGCCCTTGTACTCTTTAATATTTCTTAATATTAAAGAGTCTTAACTCTATTTAATATTCATTTGGATAAAATGTATTTTTTAAATTTAAAATAAGAGCTGTCATTTTGAAATATATTTTATTGTTAATACTACCATTTTTGTTGAGTGCAAATCTTACATACACTTCAAATTACACCAAAGAGATAACCATCTTAGAATCTTTTGATATTGAAGCATCTTTTTTATATGACCCGATAATGAATCAGATGAAAAACAGCAATATGACGGTTTATAAAAATAAACACTTTTTTCAAGCGATGAATGATGCTTATCTTTTTATTCCGGCAATAAAGAATATTTTAGCAAAGCATGGAGTTCCTGCAGAATTTCTTTTCCTCGCAATGGCAGAATCACATTTTTCTATACAGGCATATTCTGCTAAGAGAGCCTCTGGCTTATGGCAGTTTATGCCTGAGACAGGTAAAATATACGGTCTTAAAATTGATGATTATGTTGATGAGAGAAGAGATCTTGTAAAATCAACAGAAGCAGCCGCAAAATATCTCTCCTACCTTTATGAAAAATTTGGCAAATGGTATTTAGCAGCTATTGCATATAACTGCGGTGAAGGAAGATTGAGTAGAGCTATAAAGAGTGCGCAAAGTGATGATCTCTCTATTTTGTTAAATCCTAAAAAGAGGTATATACCAAAAGAGAGCAGACTCTATATTAGAAAAATTGTGGCATTGGCTATAATGGGAAATGATGAGCAGTTTTTATTGAAAAGTGAATATGAACATCTTTTAAACAGAGCAAATGCATACTCTATATCTACAGTTAGAGTACCAAGAGGAGAGTCATTAAAAAGAGTTTCTAAACTAGTGGGAATTCCAATGGAAGAGCTTAAAAAATTAAATAGACACTTAAAGTATGATTTTATACCTCCATATCTTAATGGTTATGATATATATATTCCATATATAAAACTCTCAGAATTTAAACAAAAATATTTTGAAGAAAAAATTAAAAATATTTACAAAATACATGTTGTTAAAAAGGGTGAAAGTCTCTACAATATAGGCAAAAAATATAATGTTCCATATAAAATGATTATGGATTTCAATAATTTAAAAAAGAGTATGCTTAGTTTAAATCAAAAACTGATTATCCCGATAGACAATCGGGCAAATGTTGAAAAAATAGATAGTGAATTTTACTATTTGGTAAAAAAAGGGGATACTTTAGAATCTATTTCAAAAGCATATAAAGTCAGTATTAAAAATATACAGCTTCAGAACAAACTTGATGGAAGTCTGATTAGAGAGGGTGAGAGGTTAAAGCTATATGAATAAAGTATCTGTTTTTCTAATTGTCTTGCTTTTAATTTTTATTACTGGATGCAGCACAAGAGGAAAAAGAGCATACACTGATTTTGATAAAACAACATCTTATTCGCTAGATGAAAATTCACACAGCCCTATACTTAGTAAAAAGGATTATAGGCATCCTACGATGAATCCTTATGTAATAAGAGGTATAAAATACTATCCGACCGTAGTAAATGTAGGTGATGAGTTTAGTGGTAATGCAAGTTGGTATGGTCCTGATTTTCATGGAAAACTGACTTCTAATGGCGAAACATACAATATGTATGATATGACAGCTGCTCACAAAACTCTGCCGATGAATACAATTGTAAAAGTTACAAATAAAAAAAATGGTTTAAGCACTGTTGTAAGGATTAACGATAGGGGGCCTTTTATTGCGACAAGAATTATTGATCTCTCCAATACGGCTGCGAGAAAAATAGATATGATTGATGACGGAACAGCTCCTGTTACAATAAAAATACTTGGTTTTCATTCAAAAGAGCAAAAACAAGTACCATTGCAAGAAGAGTTAAAAGATGTTCCTCAAGATCAACAAATAGCTAATTTTGCACTTCAAATCGCATCTTTTAGCAGATTTGAAGGAGCTCTTTTGACACAACAAAAGTACGATAATATTGATGGGTACAAGACAATTATAAAAGATATGCAAACACAAAACGGAAGAATGTTTAAAGTTTGGCTTAAAGGTTTTAGAAGTGAACAAGAGGCTAGAGATTATAAATCACTTGGAAATTTTAAAGATTCATTTATTGTAAGAGAGGATTAAACAAATGATTAGCAAAAGCAGAAAAACAAAAGAGACAGATATCGTTGTTTCCTTGTCTCTTAATGGAAAAGGCAAAAGCAATATAAATACGGGTGTGGGTTTTTTAGATCATATGTTAGAGAGTTTTTCTAAACACTCTTTGATAGATTTAGATATTGCATGCAAGGGTGACACATATATAGATGATCATCACAGTGTAGAGGATGTCGGAATTGTTCTAGGTTCTCTTTTGTCTGAAACAATTTATCCTGTTGAAAACATGGAACGATTCGGCAGTGCAAATATTGTGATGGATGAAGCTTGTGTTAGCTGCGATTTGGATTTAAGCAATCGTCCATACCTGGTTTATGAAGTTGATGTGACTGGAAAAGTAGGACAGTTTGATACGGAACTAGTTGAAGAATTTTTTAAAGCTTTTGTCTCAAATGCAAGAATTAGCGCACATATTGTAGCACTTAGAGGAAAAAACAAGCATCATATTATAGAAGCCGCTTTTAAATCAGTTGCTGTAGCTATGCGTCGTGCAATGCAAAAAAATGAAAAAATCGGTATTCCGAGTACAAAAGATATGCTGTGATTAAGCTTATCGTATTAGATGTCGACGGTTGCCTTACAGATGGAGATATAATCTACTCATCTGATGGTACAGAAACAAAAAAATTCAATGTAAAAGACGGTCTGGCTATTAGTTCTTGGATTAAGATGGGTTATTATGTTGCAATAATAACCGGAAGAAATTCTGAAATAGTTCAAAGAAGAGCCAAAGAGCTTGGTATTGTGCATCTGTTTCAACATATTAAAGACAAAGAAAAAACATTAAGCGAACTTATAGATTTGCTTGAGCTTAAAAATTATGAAGTAGCTGCTATTGGCGATGATTTGAATGATTATAAGATGTTGAAAAAAGCTGGCAGAAGTTTTACTCCAAAAAATGGAGTAAAAGAGATTAAAGAGCTTGTTGATACGGTTCTTACATGTAACGGCGGTGATGGCGCTGTGAGGGAAATGATAGATATATTAATTGATGAGAATGATTTAAGAGATCAGTTTTTATCTGTTTGGATATAGTATGAATATAAATTATTATTTTTTATTTATTTCTGTATGTTTAATTATGATACTTTTTTTATTTAAGCCCTTGGAGATAAAACAACAATCTTTTACCGAAGTACCTCTTTTTAGTATCTCATTTTTTACTATGTATGAACTTGATTCTAAAGGATTGATTACATTAATGAACGGTGAAAAAGCAATTAGATATGCAGATAGATATACGATTGACAAAATGGATTATACAGATAATTCAAAAAAGTATATAGCAAATATGAAATCAAACAGCGGAATATACAAAGATGACATCGTTTATTTAAATGGAGATGTTGTCTATTTTAGACAAGATGGATTGACCTTTGAGACGCAAAAGGCAGTTTATAATAAAAAAACAAATATTGCTACTGCAGATGGAGATTATGTGCTTTATAAGGGCACTAATAGAGTTACCGGAAGAGAATTAAAATATAATAACTCTTTACAAAGAGTAGAGTCAAAAGATGTAAAAGCAATATATCAATTAAAAGAGAGTACTAAATGAAAAAAATAATTTTTTTAACAATTTTTTTAACAACGGCACTATTTTCCTTAGAGTTAAAAGTTAAAGCAAACAGCTTTAATGCAGATCAAAAAACAGGTGTATCTGTTTTTGAAGGTGATGTTAATGTGATTCGGGGCAATGATGAATTAAATGCATCGAAGGTCACCATTTATACAAACACAAACCAAGAACCGACAAAGTTTATTGCAGAAGGAAATGCTTCTTTTAGTATACAAACACTTGAAGGTGCACTATATAAAGGCAAAGCCCAAAAAGTTGTCTATCTTCCGCAAGAAAAAGAGTACTATTTTTTTAAAGAAGTGCATCTAAAGCAGATTGATGAAAAAAAAGAGATATCAGGTGAAGAGGTTATTTTAAAGACAATAGAGGGCAAAGCGTATGCTAAGGGTGCTGAGAAAGAGCCGGTTATAATGATTTTTGATATGCCTGAAAATAAAAAAAAGAGCGAAGAATGATTGAAATAATTGACTCAAAATTTGTTACATCAGCAGCAACTATAGAAGATGCACCGGACTCAAAAGAACAAAATGAAGTTGTTTTTATGGCTCGTTCAAATGTGGGGAAAAGTTCTTTACTAAATGCTCTGACAAATCATAAAGGTTTAGCAAAAGTATCTTCAACACCGGGTAAAACAAGACTTATTAACTATTTTGATGTTACATTTATAGATAGAGAAAATGCGCAAAAAAGTTTTGCAAAATTTGTTGATTTGCCAGGTTTTGGATATGCGAAAGTTTCCAAATCTATTAAATATGATTGGGAAAAAAATTTAACAGATTATATATCAAATAGAAAACAGATAAAACTTTTTATTCATTTGATTGATTGCAGACATCCTTTTTTAGAAATTGACAAATCTGTAACTGATTTTTTAATTGATCATGCTAATGAAACACAATATATTTTACAGATTTTTACAAAAATAGATAAATTAAATCAAAAAGAACAAAATGCACTTAAAAAAGAGTTTCCTAAGGCTTTAATGGTCTCAAGTTCAAAAAAGAGAGGTTTACAAAAAATTGTAACGATTATATATGATATATTGCAAGGAGCTGCTGGTGAAAATTAAATTAACAAAAGCAACGCTTTATGATATTGAAAATATGCAAAAACTTGTTGCTCCTGAAGTTGAGACTGGGATAATACTTGCAAGAAGTTCAGATGAAATCGCAACAAATATAAGATCATATATATTAGCAAAAGAGGAAGGTGCGATAGTTGGTTTTTGTGCGCTTCATATTCATACTCCCTTTTTAGCAGAGATCAGATCACTTGTTGTAAAAGAAGATAGAAGAGGCATGGGGGTAGGGCAAAGTTTGATTGCCAAAGCTATAGAAGATGCACAAAATCTTGGAATTAAAAAAGTTCTTACTTTGACTTATCAACAGCAGTTTTTTGAAAAACTTGGATTTATCGAAATTCCAAAAGAGTCAATTCCTGAACACAAAATATGGGCTGATTGTATTAAGTGTAAACATTTTCCGATATGCAACGAAGTATCTCTAATCAAAACTCTTTAACACCATTTTTATATGTTGTTATATTTATACCCTATATTGTATTAAGCAGTATACACCTATTTTTACCGCCTTTATTGGCAATATTATATGTACTTTTTTCAAGAGCGCTTAAGAAAAATGATTTAACCTCTTTACTTTTAATTTGCTTTTCTTTAGTGCTTTTTGAAGCTGAAAAGGGATATGTTCTCTTTAGCACTCTTATATATTTTGCTTTTATATATAGATATATCATACCAAAAATAGCGAAAATTATTAATTGTAATATATGTGTAAAAATGGCAACTGTTATATTGGTTTATATTGGTTTTTTTGTTTTTAATATATTTTTATCAAATATATTCTTAATGCCATCTCCAAGTATAAATTATTATGTAATTTATTACATAATAATTGAATTTTTTATTTTGAGTATTTTATGAAAATAAAATTTATAATTTTTGTATTTGCTGTTGTATGGCTGGCACTTTTAGCAAGAGTATTTTTGTTGTCAATAGAGTCAAATACTTATTATGAAAAGCTCTCATATAACAATACCATTAAAACTGAATTGATTGCGCCGGTAAGAGGTGAGATTGTTGATGTGAAAAATAGACCAATTGCTATTAATGAACTTGGGTTTAAAATACAAATGGCTCCTCATCTTAGATCTAAAAAAAATCAAACTACATTTGAAGAAGAAGTTGATACGATTATAAAATTACTGCCAAATTTGGATAGAGAAAAAATTATAAAAAATTATATAAAAAAAGATTCGTACTATAATCACGACTATATAGATATTGTTAGTTTTGTATCTTATGAAGAGATTATGCCTGTATACTCTATTCTCAATTTAAGAGACAATATTCATATTGTCTCCTCTCCAAAAAGATATTATCCGTATAAAGAAGTTGCAACACACTCTATTGGGTATGTTTCTCGTGCAAATAAGAGTGATATAGAAGAGGATAAACTTCAAGAACTTATTGGTTATGCTGGAAAAACAGGCATAGAAAAATATTATAACTCATTTTTGCAAGGAGAAGCCGGCAAACGAGAAATAAAAGTAAATGCAAATAATCAAGAGATAGAAGAGTTGTCCAGTAAGCAAGCTATTGAAGATAGAAAATTGATATTAAATATTGATATAGAACTTCAAAAATATATTTCATCTCTTTTTAAAGACAAATCAGGTGCTGTAATTGTTATGAGAGTTGATGGTGCTATTTTATCTGCTAGCAGTTTTCCTGAATATGATCCAAATACATTTGTATCCGGAATCTCATATGAAGAGTGGGATAAACTCTCAAATAGTCTTGATAAGCCATTTACAAATAAATTAATTCATGGTCTTTATCCTCCAGGTTCAACTATAAAAACTGGATTGGGATTATTATATATTACGGCACCGGAAATTGGGCCAAACTGGAATGTTTATTGTACTGCATCAATGCCTCTTGGCAAAAGAGTATTTAGATGTTGGAAGCAAACCGGACATGGAAAAACAGGCATTAAAAAAGCTATACGAGAGAGTTGCGATGATTTTTTTTATAAAGGCAGCCTTAAGCTAGGAATTGAAAAAATGAGTGATGGGCTTATTAGATATGGACTTGGTAAAAAAACCGGTGTTGATTTGCCAAATGAGTTTATCGGTACGGTACCATCAAGAGAGTGGAAAAGAAAAAAATATAATATGCCATGGTATATGGGAGAGACTGTAAACACCTCAATCGGGCAGGGTGATTTTTTAGTTACGCCAATGCAGATGGCACAGTTTACTGCTCTTATGGCAACATCTAAGCTTCCTCGGCCATACTTTGCAAAAATGATAGGGGAAGAGGTGGTTAAGCCGGAATTTGAAGAGGTTCTTACTAAAAATGAATTAAAAAAATTGCCAATTATTCAAAAAGCCATGTATGAAGTTTGCAATCATCCAACCGGAACAGCTGCTAGAAATATAAATTCACATGTAAAAATTGCCGGTAAAACAGGAACTGCTCAAGTAATCGGTATTTTGCAAGATATAGAAAATAGAGAATTAGAGCATGAAATGGAGTATTATACCCGTTCACATGCATGGCTTACAAGTTATGGACCATATGATAATCCTCAATATGTAGTTATGGTTATAGTTGAACATGGAGGACACGGCGGTTCTGCTGCAGGAAGTATTGTATCAAATATTTATGATAAACTCTTAGAATTAGAATATATTAAGCAGTAAATTAAATAGAATTAAGTATAAAAAGAGTTAATATTGTTAGTAAAAATATTGCTCCTGCTTTATTATAAAGTCTATTTGCCAAAATAAACAGAAGTGTTAGGGAAGCTGCAATCATTATATAAATATCAAACTTTGTAGCAATTAAGTCAATAGAGAGAGGGTTTAAAAGTGCTGCTGAACCTAAAACCATAGAGAAATTAGCAACATTTGAGCCTATTATATTTCCAATACTCATTTCGGCATTGCCTTTTTTTATTGCAACCAAAGATACTACAAGTTCAGGCAGTGATGTTCCAAAAGCAATAAGAAAAAGCCCAATTATCCACTCACTAACTCCAAATATTTTTGCTATATTTGTTCCGCTCTCTACAACAAAATGTGCTCCGCCTATTGTTAAAATAAAACCAATAAGTAAAAATTGAGTTGTTTTGAGCCATTTAAATTTTTCTTTCATTAACTCTTCATCTATCTCTTCTACAAGATCTTCTTTGGAATCGGTAAATAAAAATATAAGATAAGAGAACATAACCAAAATATACAAAGCTCCTTCAATTCTGCTAATTAAGCCGTCTTGAATCATTAGCATAAATAAAATTACAGGAACAACTACCCACGCACTATCTCTGTCAAATAGATTCCGTCTTGAAGTCATTTTTTTTGATATTAAAAAAACAAGCCCTAAGACTAGCGTTATATTAAAAGTTACGCTGCCCACAACATTTGCGATAGCCATTTCGCTTTTACCGGCTCCTGATGCCATCATAGAAGCTGCCATTTCCGGTAATGATGTGCCAAAAGCAATAAGTGTAGCACCGATTACAAAATGTGATATATTGAAATGAAGAGCAATTCTTTCAGACTCTTTTATAATAAAATCTGCTCCATAAATAAGCGCTGTCATAGCAACTGCAAAAATTATAAAATCCACTAAGAGCTATCCTTCTGTTCTAATTATTAGACTTTTTGGAAGGTTGAATTTTTTTATAAGCTCTGCTTCTTTTTTTCTCATTTGACCATTGTCAGTTTCATGGTCATATCCTAACAGATGAAGCAAACCGTGTATAAAAAGAAGTGCAAACTCATCATTTTCACTATGACCCAGTTCTATTGCTTTTTCTTTTACATGAGAAGAGGAGATAACTATGCTTCCAAGCGGGCTCATCGGCATAGGTTCATATGGAAAACTTAATACATCTGTATCTTTGTCAATATTTCGATATGTTTTATTTATCTCTCTTATCTCTTCATTTGTTGTAACAATAAGCTCAATTTCTTTATTTGTAAAAAGATTTGCTATTGCATCAATAAGAGTAGTATCAATCTGTAGTGTAGTTCTATTGTCAAGTTCAATCATAAGTGAGATTATATCAAATTTTAAAATATGTTCATAAAAGATTATGCTAAAATATTTTTATGATTATAAAAGATAAAAAAGCGCTCTGTGTTATGAGCGGTGGTATGGATTCAACGCTTAGCGCATACATGATGAAAAAAATGGGGTATGAGATTGTTGCTGTGCATTTTAATTATGCACAAAGAACACAAAAAAAAGAGTTGTCTTGTTTTCACAATATTTGTGATGAATTGGGCGTTTTAAATAGATATGTTTTAGATTTGGATTTTTTCGCTCAAATAGGTGCTTCAGCTTTGACTGATAAAAATATAGATATACCAACTGGCGGTGTAGAAGAGGGTGTTCCCGTCACATATGTGCCTTTTAGAAATGGAATATTTTTAAGTATGGCAGCTGCTATAGCAGAAAAAGAAAATGCCGAAGCTATTGCAATAGGAGTGGTGGAAGAGGACAGCAGCGGTTATCCTGATTGCAGGGACTCTTTTATACAAAGTATGCAGCGAAGTATAAATCTTGGTACAAAAGATGAAACAAATATAGTTATTCATATGCCTTTAGTACATCTAAAAAAATCTCAAATTGTTAAAAAAGCGCTAGATTTAGAAGTTCCGCTTAATCTTACATGGAGTTGTTATAAAAATGAAGATAAAGCGTGCGGAGTTTGTGATAGCTGTCGTTTAAGGTTAAATGGTTTTAAAGAAGTCGGAGTAAAAGATCCAATTGAGTACCAGTGAGATAGATTTTAATAATTTAAAAATTGTACATATATATAAAGCAAATTTAAAAAATAGCTACATAAGCGTTAAGAAAAATGGTGAAATAGTTCTTAAAACTCCTGCTGTTTCAAAAAAATATATTCAAAATCTTCTTATTAGCAGGGAAGAGTGGATACGAAAACAGCTAAAAATAGTAGAAAAAAATTCACAAATAAGAGTGAATCTTCAAGATGAAGTTTTATTGTTTG
This sequence comes from Sulfurimonas xiamenensis, assembly GCF_009258045.1. Classification (NCBI taxonomy): domain Bacteria; kingdom Pseudomonadati; phylum Campylobacterota; class Epsilonproteobacteria; order Campylobacterales; family Sulfurimonadaceae; genus Sulfurimonas; species Sulfurimonas xiamenensis. The sequence goes on along the minus strand of NZ_CP041166.1, from coordinate 986,368 downwards.
GAAAAATTTTCAGTATTGATACGGATAAAGCAAAAGAGTTAAGAACTTATCTTAAAAAAATAGATACGACAAAAATTGATAATATTTTAAGATGTTATGATGAATTTTATAAATTTTATGCTCAAAATTATATTGTTCCAAGAGTAGAATACTATTCAAAAATAATGGATTTAACTTATAGCGATATAAAATTTAGAAAAATGAGAAGTAGATGGGGAAGCTGCAGCTCAAAAGGAATTATTACCTTTAATACAGAACTTATAAAAGTAGAAGAAAAACTGATTGATTATGTAGTAGTGCATGAACTCGCACACCTTAAACATATGAATCATTCAAAAAAATTTCACTCTTTAGTCAATCAATATATCCCTGATTCTTATGAGTTAAATCAAAAGCTAAAAAACTTCTGGTTTTAATAATAAAACGATCTACCTCTCATTTAAAAAGTATTTTAAACTCGCATCACTCCACTCTTTTGAAAGAGAAAGATGGTTTTGTATAGAGGCATAAACTCTTTTAAAGTCACTGTTTTTTTCACTAAGCTCAGTTATAACTTCATTTAAAGCTATTTTTCCTGCATCTATGACATCCTTTGGAAACTGATGGATAGATATATTAAGTTCTTTTAGTTTTTTAAGGGCCTTGATATTTTCACTGTGAAATTCATAAGTCATACTTGAATTCATCTCACTTGCAGCAACCTCTATCATACTTTGATGTTCAAAAGGAAGTTTATTCCAAAGCTGCTTATTAAAAGTAACCTCTAGGATAGAACCTGGCTCATGCCAGCCTGAGTAGTAGTAGGGTGCTACCTTATAAAATCCCATTTTGATATCAAGAGCAGGACCAACCCATTCTGTAGCATCTATTACACCTCGTTCCAGTGAAGTATATATCTCCCCTGCAGGCAGTAAAATAGAGTTAACTCCCATTTTTGAAAAAACTTCTCCGCCAAGACCAGGAATTCTCATCTTAAGTCCATTCATATCAGCAAGTGATTTTATCTCTTTTCTAAACCATCCGCCCATTTGAATATTAGTATTTCCGCCCATAAAAGGATGAAGATTATACTTTGCATAATGTTCTCTCCAAAGTTCTAAACCTCCTCCAAAAAGCATCCATGAGTTTATCTCTTCAGCAGTAAATCCAAAAGGAATGCCGCTGTATAAAGAAAAAGCGCTGTTTTTTCCTTTCCAGTAGTATGGCCCTGAATGAAAAGCATCTATTTGACCGCTGGAACACGCATCAAAAACAGCCAAATCTGGAATAAGAACATTCTTTGGATAAATTTTTACTTCCAAAGAGTTGCCGCTAATATCTTTTAATCTTTGTGCAAATTTTTCTACACCGGTTCCCATAATAGGAAAGCTTGCCGGCCAGCTAGTAGCTAATTTTATAACAATTTTTTTATTTTTATTGATATTTACTCTTTTTGCATCACTGTTTTTTTGCTGTGGATGTTTTGAATAATCAATAGCTTGCCGATTGTTGTCATTACAGCCTGTTAATGCAAAAGCGGTAGAAACTGTTGTAGCAGTTGTTAAAAAATCTCTTCTATTCATATTTTGTGTACATCCTCATTAGAAATAGTATTTAAAAATCCATAGTAAGCTGCATTTGATTTGATAAGGGTTTATTTAAAATTGATTTATCAACCCCTGCAATAAGTGCAAAATGAAAATTATTATTTTTAAGTATATTTATAATGTCTTTTTCATTTTTGTAAATAAAAATATTTTTATTTTCATAAGATTTGATATGTGATGGAGCAATAAAAATGATACTGGCCCATGATGCATGGCGTTGTAAAAATAGAATTTGAGAATCTATTAAATTTATATTTGGTTCAAATATAAGTACTTTATCACTGGTGCCAAAACTTTTTATTTCAAACTTCTTATTTGTAAAAACTGCTTCAAAATGATTTATCGGAGTAAATTTTTTCAATTTATAATTGATTTTAAGTGTTTTTAAAAGATGCAGCAACTCTTCTAAATATGGTATGAAAAATGGGGAAATCAGTTGTCTTTCATAAAAAATATTATCATAAATAAAAGATGTTTCAAATAGGGTTTGCTCCATTATTACGATAGATTCAAAAGAGTTAGTTGGGATTTTTTTTACATTTGCAAATATCTCTCTATCACTTAGAGCAGGGCAGAACAGTACCGTTGTTTTGTTTTCTGCATTCCAAAGAGATTTGAAAATTGATTTCAAATCTCCAGTAAGTGAAATAAAATTTAGCTGAGTAATAATCTGCAAAGATAGTTTTAAAACAATTTCATTACACTCATAGGCTACAATCTCTTTTTCTATCATTTTAAAACGAAGCAGTTTTTTAAGTGCATTATCTAAGCTGTTGACTTTAATCCAAGCTATTTCACTATCACTTATTTGTGTTGGACTCTCAAACACAACACCGTAAGCACCATTTGCAACGGCTAACTCTATATTTTTATAATCATAAGCAAAAAAGAGATCACCTCTTTTTATTTTAGAAGCTTCAAAAACAATATTTTCAAAGCTATTTATATATGGTTCATTAACAAGAGTAGCTTGCGTAAGTGCTAAAAAATTTTCAAGTCTCATCCAATCGATGTACCTGGTTTTTTAGATTTTTCAGGTCTGATTAGACAAAGACCATCTTCATCTTTTGCAGCAAGCAGCATTCCTTCTGAAATCATACCCATTAGTTTCGCCGGTTTTAAATTTGCAACAACACAAACCTGTGTATTTAATAAGGAGTCAGCACTGTAAAACTCTTTTATACCTGCTACAACTTGTCTAGGCTTTTCTTCACCTAAATCAACTTGAAGCTTTAAGAGCTTTTTGCTTTTTGGCACCTCCTCAGCCTCTATAACAACACCTATTTTTAGAGATGTTTCAAAAAACTGGCCAATTTCTATAAGGTTATCTTTTTCTTCCAATATTTCATCACTTTTCTCAGAAATATTTGGCTGTGCTGAAGGAGCTTCAGGCATTAAAGGCTCTTCTATGCGAGGAAATAGTGGTGGAACAACTTTAATATTAAATAATTTTAAAAGTTTTTTATCTATAATAAACTCGTTATAGCTTGAGCTGTTTATGCTAAAACTTAAGGCATCGGCAATTGTATTTGTTGTGCGCGGCATAACAGGGTGAAGCATAATTGATGCTTTAGCTAGTATATTTGCGACCAATGCTACGGTTGCAAGTGCTTCATCTTTTTTATTTTCTTTCATTTTAACCCATGGAGCATGCTCTTCGATAGCTTTATTTCCAATAGAAAATAGTTTCCATAACTCTTCTAAATATCTATGTATTTGTATATTCTCCATAAAAGTGTCAAGCGAATCCAAAATAATATTGACTGCATCAATCTCTTTTTTATGATATTTCAAAACATTTACGCTATCTATTTCAAAATTTGAATATTTACCGCTCATGCCGATAATACGATTTAAAAGATTGCCTAAATCATTACTAAGTTCAGAGTTTATTCTATCTATAAAGGCTCTTTGAGAAAAATCGCCGTCTTGTCCAAAAGGAACCTCTCTCAGCATAAAATATCTTAAGTTTTCAACACCATAAGCGTTTGCAACCTCTCTTGGGGAAACAACATTGCCTTTTGATTTACTCATTTTTTCCCCATCTCTAGTCCACCAGCCGTGAGCTCCGATATGTTTTGGAAGAGGGAGATCCAAACTCATTAAAAAAGCAGGCCAGTAAATAGCGTGAAAGCGGAGTATATCTTTGCCGACAAATTGAATAGAAGCCGGCCAATAGTGCATATTTGCTTCATCAGTTCCATAGCCAAGAGCCGTTATATAGTTCATTAGTGCATCAAGCCAAACATACATAACATGCTTATCATCTTTTATCGATTCAGGCATTTGAACACCCCATGTAAAAGATGTTCTTGTCACAGAAAGGTCACGCAAACCTCCTTTAACAAAGTTTATAACTTCACTTGCACGAGAGCGCGGCATTATAAAATCAGGATTTTGTGCATAGTATTTTAAAAGAGCGTCTTCATATTTTGAAAGTTTAAAAAAGTAACTCTCTTCTTTAATAATATTGGTACTTCTGCCGCAGTCTGGACAAAATTCGCCATCAACAAGTTGAGTTTCAGTAAAAAAAGTCTCACAGCTTACACAGTAGTGTCCCTCGTAAAAATCTTTGTATATATCACCTTTTGCATACATAACTTCAAAAGCTTTTTGCACGCCTTTTTTGTGATCTTCATCGGTTGTACGGATAAATTTGTCATAATCTATTTCAAATTCATCCCATAAATTTTTAAAACCTGCACTTATCTCATCTGCAAACAGTTGAGTGGGTTTGCCATTTTTTTGAGCAGACTCCTCAATTTTTTGCCCATGTTCATCTGTACCGGTCAAAAAATATGTATCTTCACCTTTTAATTTTTCATATCTAGCCATGCTGTCGGCTATAAAAGTAGTATACGCATGTCCTATATGTGCTTCGCCATTAACATAGTATATCGGTGTTGTTATATATTTACTCAATTTCTATCCCCTTAAAATTCAAATCCACCAGTATCTCCTTTAGACATACTGTTATAAACAGCTTTAATGTAATTGGTTCTTAATTCACATTTTAAATAGAACTCACAACTGCTGCAACTTTTTAACTCTTTTTCTTTTTGGCAGTTTTGTACTTTTTCTATCATCTCGTTAAGATGAAGTTCAAATTTGTCCATCTCGCCGGTATTAGTTATTTGCATAAACTTCTTTTACTCTTTGTATCTCATATTTGGAACCAAAAAAACATGGTGATGTATCATGTATGTGTGCGCACTCGATTTCCATTAAATCTTTTTCTCCGTCAATTGCCTCTCCACCGGCAGTTTTAAATACAAAAGCAAATGGAAATACTTCAAAAAGTTTACGAAGTTTTCCATCAGGTCTATCCGAAGTAGCAGGGTAACTAAATAAACCGCCACCTTTTAAAAGTATCTGATGCAAATCAGGAACCATTCCGCCGGAGTATCTTAGACGATAACCCTCAGCAAAGAAGCTGTCTACAAGCTTTTTATGATACGGTTTCCAGTTTTGCTGTGTTCCGCCGGGAGCATTAAGTTTACCCTTTTCATTAAGACGAATCTCTTTAACAAACTCAAACTCTCCATTTTGAAGTAAGTGAAGTTTAGTTTTATTGTGCGCAAATACCATCTCAACACGAGGACCAAATACAACATAGCAAGATGCGACCATATTTTTAGCGCCAAAGGCATTTTCATATATTCCAAAAATAGAACCGACACTTAAATTAACATCAATTAAAGAAGAGCCGTCAAGTGGATCATACGCTATAAAATATCTGCCATCTTTATGCAGTAACATCTCCTTCTCTTTCTCTTCACTAGCAATTGTATGAATAGAAGGTATATGCGAGAACTCCTCTTCAATAATCATATCGCATTTTATATCAAGTTGAAGCTGCGTTTCGCCGGAGCTGTTCTCTTGCTGTGAATAACCAATATCTTTTGTATCAATCGCCTCTTTTATTCTTATAGCTGTTCTTTGTATTGCTTTAAATATATCAGTCATTTATCTACACTTCCTTTGCATTTTTAAGTATCCATGATATTACATCATCACAATTGTTTAGATCCAGTATAGCAATATTGTTAGGTAAATCATACTCTTTTATATTTACACTGCCGTCAATTGCCAATGCATCCATATATGGAAAATAGTCACTATCTAAATAATTTCTAAATATGCTGATTCTAGGCAAAGGAAGACTTTTCAATCCCTCTACCAATAAGACATCAAAATTATCAAAGAGTCTAATCATTTCATCAAGATCTTTTTCTCTTTGAGAAAAGTAGGTTGTACGATTTGGGGATGTAACAATAACTTCTGCACCCGTGTCTGAGAACTTATAACTATCTTTTCCTTCAACATCAAAACGAGCTTTGTCTTTTGGATCATGTTTAATAATTGCCACCTCTTTATTATATTCATGTATTAGTTTTCTGGCAACTTTTAATATAAGGGTAGTCTTACCACTGTTTGAGGGACCTGTAAATGCAACTGCTAATCTTTTTTTCAATGTAAACACTTTATTAAAATTTTAGTTATTATACAAAATAGTCTTTAAAAGGTTGTTTAATAAGATATAATTCCATGATAATTTGCAGGATTTTAAATGAAAACTTTTTTTATAATTTTAACTTTTTTAACTCTTTTTACGGGATGTTCTAGAAAAAATGCTTTTTTTGAATTTAATATGGATAAAGATCAGGAATTAAGCGCAACCAGTATTCAAAGTAGTAAAATAGTATCTAAAGATGGAGAAACGCAAGGTGTCATCTCTGTGATATATTTAAATGAAATATATCCTAAGCTATATAATAAAAATGAATATTTTTTTGTATTTTTATTTACAAAAGAAGCAAAAGAGATTTACAATCCCAATAAATCAGCAGATAGTAATTTAAAACTTAAATTAAATTCAAAACTCCCAATTGAAGTTGAGCAACTTCCAGAAGAAAATAAATTTTCACATCTTGTTAATAGTAAAAATAACTGGAATAGCTACTATTTAATAACATTTGAAAAAACAGATACGATTAATCTTCTTCTCGAAGATAATGTTTCATCTTCGAAAATATTACATTATGAATCAGTAAAGAGCCCGCAAAATTGAACTAAGCAGTACAATTATAATTTGCAATCCTATAATAATTATTAGTGGTGCCAAATCCAAACCATTAAAATTTGTTCTTACAAATCTTCTTACAAAAGAGTAAGCAGGATTTGTTACTCTATATAAAAATTGAACAATAGGATTGAACGGATCTGGATTCACAAAACTAAGAAGAGCAGCGATAATCACCACCCATATATAAATATTAACAAGTCCGATAAAAATTGAACCTATACCTTGAATTATCTCTATTATCATACTCATTTAACAATCTCACCTATGTAATTTTTAATATATTTATATACCAAAGAGATATCCGGACCATCTTCAGCACCTGTTAATAGAAGTCTCAAAAGTTTAGAAAAAATTTTATCATTTAGTCTAGATTCTTTCATGATATAATTTTTAAAATCATCAAACTCTTCAAAATACGGTGCATTTTTAATAATCTCTGACATCGTTTTTACAGCCTCTGCAAACTCTTTTGGCACCTCTTTTTTTGCAAAAATAGCACCTATTTTTGATTTTAACTCTTTTGTAGTTGAGGCTTCCTCAAGATATACGCGTGCCAGTTCACCAATATCGGCGTCTGCAAAACCAACATATCTGGAGAGCTCTTTTGTATCTAGAGCTCTTAGATGTTCTTTGTTTATATCTCTTAATTTGTCAATATCAAAATACTCAGACTCTTTTGATATGTTTTTCAAATCAAACCACTCTATGGCGTCTACTAGATAAAAAATCTCTTTTGATGGCTTGTTTCCCATTAAAATTAAGTAATTTGCAATAGCGGACGGCAAGTAGCCCTCTTCAAGAAGCCACTTGACGCTTAAGGCATTATTTTCACCCAATATAGCAGGCAGATGGGCATATTCAATTTTCTTTTCATATCCAAGTGATGTTCGGATCAAATCTTCTTTAGGTGCATCGTTCATCTGTTCTTCATCACGGATAACTAAAGATATATCGCCGAGCATATCATCAATCCCACAGGCGAAGTTATAAGTGGGTGTCTTATTCTCGTTCATTATAATGAAACTCTCCAAATCTTGAGGCTTGAAAGTTATCTCACCCTTAATATGGTCTTTTATTATTATCGGTGTTTCTGACTTTTTTATCCTTACGGTAAATGGATTTTCATTGTCGATTACAAGTTCTGCAGGTAAATTTGCGCATGCATCATCATATCTATATGTTTCTTTGTTATTTTTGGCTTCTTCTCTCTTTTTTTCAAGCCACTCTGGTGAACAAAAACAGTTAAACGCTTTAGCTTCATGCAAAAGCTGCAGAGCCATTGCTGCATGAAAACGGAAATTTTGGCTTTGATAAACAACATGAGAATAATCAATGCCCAAAAGCTTCAAAATACCAATTGTCTCTTCATCTTTTCCTTCTATATTTCTCTCTTTATCCAAGTCTTCTATGCGAATGATTAAACCTTCATCTCTCTGCTTTGAGACAATATAGTTAAATAGGGCAACTCTTAAATCACCAATGTTCATATCGCGAGTAGGGCTGGACGCAAATCTTAGCATTTATATTCCTGTATAATGTGATTTTTGAATTTTATCAAGTTTTAGCTAAGGAAGTTCTTTAGATAAGATAGAGGGAAATTGAGCTATAAGCTCCAATTTGATAAAATACAATTCATAATAAGAGTTTTAAATTAAAGGTTTAACAAGTAATGAGTGAGCACAAAGATTTTTTACGCACAATAGTTGAAAAAGACTTAAAAGCAGGCAAATACAAAAATATTATAACAAGATTTCCTCCGGAACCAAACGGCTTCCCTCATATTGGACACGCTAAATCTATAGCAATAAATTTCGGCATCGCACACGATTACAACGGTTATTGTAACCTTAGAATGGATGACACTAACCCGACTACTGAAGATACAAAATATGTTGAAGCGCTTAAAGACGCTGTTAAGTGGCTCGGATTTGAGTGGGAGGGTGATGTGCGATATACATCTGACTATTTCGACAAACTTTATGAGTATGCTATAGAACTTGTTAAAATGGGTAAAGCTTATGTTGACAGCTTAGATGAAGAGACTATGAGAGAGTACCGTGGCACCATCACGGAACCGGGGCGTCGCAGTAAATATGCACAGCGCAGTGTAGAAGAGAACCTAGACCTTTTAGAGAGAATGAAAAACGGTGAGTTTAAAGACGGTGAGCATGTTCTTCGCGCTAAGATCGATATGTCAGCGGCAAACATGAAAATGCGTGATCCTCTCTTATACCGTATCCGCCATGCGCACCACTATAGAGCAGGGGACAAGTGGGCAATTTACCCTATGTATGACTTTGGTCACTGTCTCTCTGATTATATTGAAGGTGTAACTCACTCTATCTGTACGCTAGAGTTTGAAAACAACCGTGACATCTATGACTGGGTATTAGATACGCTTAAACTCGAACCGCCGCGCCCTTATCAATATGAATTTGCAAGACTTGGGATTAACTATACCGTTATGAGCAAAAGAAAGCTTCTGGAATTGGTCAATGAAAAAAGAGTATGTGGATGGGACGATCCCCGCCTTCCTACCATTGCAGGACTTAGAAGAAGAGGCTATACACCTGAATCTATTTTAAACTTCTGTGATCAGATCGGTATAGCAAAAGCAAACTCCACTGTTGATATCTCACAGCTTGAGTTTTGTATCAGAGATGATCTCAACACAAAAGTACCGCGTGTTATGACGGTGCTTGACCCTCTAAAAGTAACTATAGCCAACTATGAAGGCAGCGAAGAACTTGACGCCCCGTACTATCCGGATGATGTTCCCAAAGAGGGTTCAAGAAAAGTACCTTTCTCAAAAGAGATATACATAGAACGGGCAGACTTCTCAGAAAATCCTCCAAAAGATTACTTCCGTCTTACACCCAATCAGCCTGTACGCCTTAAACATGCTTATATTATCACATGTAAAGAGGTTAAAAAAGATAAAAGTGGCAATATAACTGAGATAATAGCAGAATATAACCCCGAGTCTAAAAGCGGACAAGACACAAGCGGTATAAAAGTCAAAAGTGCTATCCAGTGGGTAGATGCCGTATCTGCTAAAAAAGTAGAGGTAAGACTATACGACAGACTCTATTCTTGCGAAAACCCACAAAGTATAGAGGACCTCAATTCTGATTCTTTAAAAATCATAAAAAATGCTCTTATTGAGCCTGCAGTTGTAACAGAGAAGCCGGATGTGAGGTTCCAGTTTGAAAGGGAAGGGTACTTTTATGCTGATCCAGTAGACTATACAGATGCAAACCCCGTATTTAACAAAATAGTAGGATTGAAAGACTCTTATACTAAAAAGAAAAAAACTGATGCACCCAAGCAGGAGAAAAAAATTCAAGTTAAAAAAGTACAGCTAGATGGTCAAGCAGAACCTATGAGTGAGCATGAGCAAGCTTTATTTGACAAATACACGACTGAACTTAAATTAAACAGTATGATTGCTGATATCTTAGCGAGAGATGAAAAATTGTCTTCTTTTTATGCTGAAGTATTATCAGTTAACAACTCACCTGTAACTATTGCTAACATCGTAGCAAATGAGGTTGCAAGAGAGTTAAAAGAAAAAGAAGTGCACGAGCTTCAATTTAATTCATCCGATGTAGCTAAACTTGTGCAAATGCTAGATGATGGCACCATTTCAAACAAAATAGCTAAAGAGGTTTTTGAAGAGATGGCTAAAAGCGGAAAAGACCCTTTACAGATAGTTAAAGCCAAAGGACTTGTTCAGATAAGTGATGTGAGCGTAATCGAGCCTATTATCGATGAAATAGTTGCAAAATATCCAGACAATGTTGCCAAATTTAAAGCTGGAAATAGTAATCTTCTCGGCTTTTTTGTAGGGCAGGTCTTAAAAGCCACAGGCGGCAAAGCAAACCCAAAAGTGGTAAATGAACTTGTTACACAGAAATTAAAATAAAAAGGTTAGTGTAGAACTAGCCTTTGCAGTTCTGTCATGTTTAAGCAAATAGTACGATCTGTTTGTGATTGTTCTTAAGTTGATGAAGTGGTGACCCCGAGGAGAATCGAACTCCTGTAACATGGATGAAAACCATGGATCCTGACCGCTAGACGACGGGGCCACTTGTCAGTCTTATTTACTGAGCCGAAATTATATAGATTTATTTCTTAATAAAATATAAAATTTTAAAAACTCAGTAAAAAAAAATAAATTACTCGTAAAAACTGCGTAAAGCTCTAATAATTACTGCATTTTTTGAGATGCTTTCAGCTTTGGCATTTTCATCAACTTCTTCATATATGTCTAAAGGAAGAGATATAGAAAATGTTTTTGTTTCTATTTTTTTCTTTTTATTCATTATTGATACTATATTTTTTAATAATTCTATTATTTTTTTGGTATCAATTGGTTTTTGTATAAAACTATTAACACCAACTTCAATAGATTCAGATATTTTTTCTATATCATTGCTGGCCGAAATAATAATAATAATCTGATCAGGATTAATTTCACGAATTTTTCGTGCAAGTTCGATTCCGTCCATTTCAGCCATAATAATATCTACAAAGACAATATCAGGAGATGATTTTGAATAAGCTTGAAGTGCTTCTTTTGCATTAAAAAATGATTTTACATCTGAAAAGAAATTTTTAAAAGTAGAACTTAAAAGTTCATTTGCAATTTTCTCATCTTCAACAATCATTGCTGATAATTTTTTTGTTTGTTCAGTTAGTTGAATTAAATCTACATTGGACATAACAAAATCCTTTATTTTAAAATATGACGAAATTGTAACAGATTTTGATTAAACGAAATAGAGCGTATTATATATTATATTTTTTAAATTTTTCTAACCATTGTAAGTCTGACTCTTTTGAATACTCTTTTTGATTTAGTAATGAATCTATTATACTGATCAAACTGGCTTCATCCATAAATTTTAGCATATCTGCATTTATGGATGTTTTTTTTATACCTTCATAAGTATTTAGAAGATTTTGTATATCAGCTATTAATTCTTCTTTTTTGCTTCTCATTTGTTTTTCCATGTAATAGTGTCAGTTTTCAAATATCTTGGTTAACATAATGTAAATTCTCTTGAGAAAATTCAATTAACATTAAATACAACCAAAACCTTTTTATTATTGATATTAAATAGTATGTTCAATTAAAAAGGTACAACAGTAAGCCGAGTTTTGTTTTGGTAGCATTAATCTACTTTACTATTTACATAGTAACTCTAGCGAAACAGTAGCATAAGTAAGATTACATTGTAATTTTACCCCTAAGACGCTGACCATCTGTTTCTTGCTGCCATGTTGGGTTTACAAGCTCTCTATATTACTATAGAGACTGGTGGTCTCTTACACCACCCTTTCACCTTTACCGCCGTTGGGCGGAAGTCTACTCTCTGTTGCACTTTCCCTCGTATTACTACGGCCATTAATTAAATGGAACACTGTCTTAGAGCAGCTCGGACTTTCCTCTTGAAATAAATCAAGCAACTACCCGTTGTACCTTTAAAATAATACTAAAAATTTCCTTTAAATCTGTTTATGAACATCTGTTCATAACATCTGCTTGATTGATGAACAAGTGTTCATCATCACATAAGCATAGATTAACACTTGTTCATATATAATTTTATTTAAATTAACAATTGTTCATATACTAAAAAAGGTTGCAAAATGCCCGAAAACAAGACGATTCAAAAGAAATCAAATACAAAACAAAAGATTATAAAAGTGTCATCTACACTCTTCTCAGAATATGGTTTTAAAGCAACAAGTGTGCGAAAAATAGCTTCAGAAGTAGGAATTAGGGAGAGCGCTTTGTATAATCATTTTAAGAATAAGGAGGAGATATTTTTATGTGTCGCAAAAGAGATATTTTCTTCTCCTTTTCATACAAATGAGACAAATATTAAAGAGTCAGCACTCAAGGGAAAAGTTTTTTTACAAAAGTTTGCTATGCAATATAAACTTCTCACATTTGATAAAAATAATGAGAATATGTTTAGATTGCTAATGATTGAGTTATTCCAAAACAGAGAACTTAGAGAACAGTTTATGAATGAATTTCATAATGAAAATATAAAAATGTTCTCTGAAGCATTTTTTATAATGATGCAGAACTCTTTAATACGCTCTGCTGATCCAATGATGGTAGCTTATGAATTTATTTCCACCCTATTCTATATACGATTGCAAATTACACTTCTGAGGTTTGATAGCACGCCTACAACAGCTCTATCTACACAGTTTGAAAAGCATGTTGAGTTTTTTTGGGAAAGTATTAAAGTGTGATATTTTTTAATATTAAAATATTTTATTTCTAATACTATTTAATATCAGAAATATATTTAAAAAAAGCAGCCCTTTTGAAGGCTGCAAAAACTACAGGCAAGCATAAAATTATTTTGCTACTGCCTCTAGTGCATATTTTTCACCAAGATCATATGCTACTTTATTTACATCATGAACTTTGGCAGGTACTTTTGAGAGCATTGTTTCGATTAAAACTTCTCTATCAAGAGGTTTCATAATTGTATTTGCTATTGCAAGTGCAACAACTGACTGAGTAATAACATTACCAACTTCCTCTTTTGCAATAGTAATAATCGGAATTTCAATTATATTCCATTTTTTTCTATCTTCATCGCTAGGTTTAACAAGGTTTGGATCTATAACAATAGTTCCGCCCTCTTGTACACCTTTTTTAAATTGATCATAGCTTACTTGTGCAACAGAGAGCATAAAGTTTATCTCGCCGTCATTCGCATATGGATAGTAAATTTCATCATCATCTAAAGTTATATCAACAACAGTCGGTCCACCACGAACTTGTGAAGTATATGTTGCTGTTTTTAATCCATTACCGCCGGTTTTAATTTTTGCAGCTGCAAAAATTTCACCAGCGAGAAGAACACCTTGTCCGCCAACACCTGTAAATCTCATTAATGTTCTAGCCACCCCGTGCCTCCTTATATTTTTTTCTTAAAGTCATCTTGAGTAATTGTTTTTCTTTTACCTTGATGTACTTTAATAATTTCAGCATACATATCACAATACTCAGCTGCTTGTGTATCTTGTTTTAAAACACCTGTAGGAAGTAAATTTACTTGTTCCTCTTCTGTCATAGTGTCATATTTTTTCTTTGAAACCGTAATACTGTCTATCCAATTAAGATTTTCAATAGCAGAATTCATTTTATTTTTTCTACCAAGATTAATATGGCAGTTTGATAAAACTTCAAGAAGTGAAAAACCTTTGTGTTCTAGTGCTTTTACCATAGTTTTTTCTAATTTTTTAGGATCATTTACTGTCTCTCTCGCCACAAAAGAAGCTCCTGATGCAATTGCTAAATTACAAGTATTAAAAGTTGGATCAATGTTTCCAACTTGTTGCGATACTGTCCACATACCCTGTGGAGTAGTTGGACTTGTTTGAGAATTTGTTAATCCATAAATAAAGTTATTAATTATAATAAATGTTATATCTATGTTTCTTCTACAACCATGAATTGTGTGATTACCGCCAATTGCTAAAGCATCACCGTCACCCGCAACACAAATTACATGTTTAGTAGGATTTGCAAGTTTAATACCTGTTGCAAATGCTATAGTTCTTCCATGAGTTGTATGGACTGTATTAAAATCAACATATGATGAAAATCTTCCTGAACATCCAATTCCTGAAACTAGGCAGATATCATCTTTATTTATACCAAGGCTGTCAACCGCTCTAACAAAAGCTTTTAGGATAACACCATCACCACAACCCCAACACCATAGTGTCGGCATTTTTTCCAGTCTTAAATAGTTTTCATAATTAAATGCCATTTTACAGCTCCTTTACTTTATTAACAATTTCATAAGGAGAAATTGGTCTTCCGTTTACTTTGAATAAACCATTTATATCAAGTCTTCCAGTAGCGCGTTGTACTTCGTCTCTATATTGACCGATATTTAGCTCTACACATAAAACTTTTGGTATTCTGTCTGCAAGCTCTTTCATCTTCTTTGCCGGACTTGGCCAAAGTGTAATCGGTCTGAATAATCCTGCTTTAATACCCTCTGCTCTTAAGTGGCGGATTGCCTCTTTTGCAGCAAGAGAAACTGAACCATACGCAACAATTAAAATCTCTGCATCATCCATATGAAACTCTTCATAAGATTCAAGCTCATCTTTATGAAGTTCTACTTTATCTTCAAGCCTTTGAATAAGTTTTCTACATGTCTCTATCTCTTCAGTAGGGAACCCTCTTTTGTCATGGTGAAGACCTGTAAAATGGTATCTGTACCCTTTAAACATAGGATTTAAAACTGCAGGCTGATCACTTTCACACTCATATGGAAAATACTCCTCTGCAGGGCCTTCGAATGTTTTTCTAGGAACAATTCCTGCAGCAACCTCTTCTTCTGTAGGAAGCATTGCTTTTCCATGCATGTGTCCCAATGTTTCATCTAGTAAAACAAATACAGGCTGCATAAATCTGTCTGCTAAGTTAAATGCTCTTACAGTTTCAGTATAACACTCCGCCAATGAACCTGCACATAGCGTGATTGATTTGTAATCACCATGTGATGGATTCTTTGCCTGAGCAACATCCCCTTGAGATACACGAGTCGGAAGACCAGTTGATGGGCCGCCGCGCATAACATTAACTACAACCAAAGGAACTTCAGTCATTTGAGCCAAACCAAGATTTTCTGCTTTAAGCGAAATACCTGGACCTGAAGTAGCAGTCATAGTTCTAACACCACTCATTCCGGCACCAATCGCTGCTGCAACTCCTGCAATCTCATCTTCCATTTGAATACAAGCTCCGCCGACTTCTGGCATTAAATTAGACATTTCATGCATAACTTCGCTTGATGGAGTAATAGGATAGCCCCCAAAAAATCTACATCCTGCATCTTTTGCAGCTATTGCAGCTAATTCATTACCGCTTGAAATTATTTCTCTTGTTGCCATTATTTAGCTCCTTGTTCATTAAGTGACATATAATTATTTGCAACAACTGCTTCCTGACGCGATTTTGATTCATCAGTAAGTTTTGCAAATTTATACTCTTTTCTATCTGCAACATAAATTGCAAAATCAGGACATGATAATTCACACTCCATACATCCTATACAAGACTCTGGATGCTGAATAGATATCATAGCACCAAGAGTAGATGTAGGTTCATACACCATTCCAAGAACGCCCGCAGGGCATACAGAAACACAAATATCACATGCTTTACAGTTACTGGTATTTACCCATACCGGTTGATTACCAGGATTTTCAGTTTTAAAAGTTCCCATTTACTCTCCTCTTTTGTTTTGAAGCGCAGCACAATGTGTGAAGTATCTCTACGCCACATTCTTGAACTGTTACTTATTTTTACAGATAGGTTAACCTACTTTAATTAATATAGCTCTAAATTTGTGCTAATGACGCTTCTTTTTAACATATTTGTTACCGAATGAAGCTCGCACTAAGAAACAATATTTACTTAGAAAGCACCTCTGCAACTGCTTTTCCGATATCAGCCGGAGAAACTACAACTTTAACACCTGCTGCTTCCAGAGCAGCCATTTTCTCAGCTGCAGTTCCTGCTCCGCCTGAAACAATTGCACCCGCATGACCCATTCTTTTGCCTTTTGGCGCAGTTTGCCCTGCAATAAAAGCTACAACAGGCTTCTTGATGTTTTCTTTAATAAATGCAGCTGCTTGAATCTCCAGGTCTCCACCGATTTCACCAATCATAACAATTGCATGTGTCTCAGGGTCTGCTTCAAACATTGGCAAAAGCTGTTTATAAGAGAGGCCTATAATCGGGTCTCCGCCGATACCAACAGCAGTTGAGATTCCAAAACCCTCTTTTACAACTTGGTTAGCGCCCTCATAAGTAAGCGTTCCTGATTTCGAGATAAGACCGATATTTCCTTTTTTAAAAATCATACCAGGCATAATACCAATTTTACACTCTTCGGCAGTTATAATACCGGGACAGTTTGGCCCAATTGTCTTCATGCTATGCTTTGTAGCGTAAGCTTTAGCCGCTTGCATATCACGAACAGGAGCACCTTCTGTGATAACCACAGCAAGGTCAATCCCCGCATCCGCAGCTTCCATAACGGCATCTGCTACAAAAGCAGGCGGAACAAAAATCATTGATACAGTTGCGCCGGTAGATGCAACAGCCTCTTTTACAGTATTAAAAACTGGTTTTCCCAAATGCTCAGTTCCGCCTTTGTTTGGTGTAACACCCCCTACAATTTTTGTTCCGTATGCTAAACACTGCTCAGCATGAAAAGATCCCTCTTTTCCAGTAAAACCTTGAACTATAACTTTCGTATCTTTATTTACCAATATACTCATAAAACTTATTCTCCTTTTCTAAAGAAACAGCGCTTAGGCTTGTTTTGCCGCAGCTACTGCTTTTGCTGCACCATCTGCTAAATCTGTAGCTGTTATAACATTTGCAATATTTGCGTTTTTTAAAATCTCTGCCGCTTCAGGTGCATTTGTGCCATCAAGACGAACAATAACCGGCACATGAACATCAACAAGCTTTGTTGCTTCCAAAATACCGTTTGCGATACGGTCACATCTAACGATTCCGCCGAAAATATTTACAAAAATAGCTTTTACCTTTGGATTTTTAAGAATAATCTCGAATCCTTTCGCAACAGTTTCAGCATTTGCAGAACCACCGACATCAAGAAAGTTTGCAGGAGTTCCGCCCATATAGTTAATCGTATCCATTGTACCCATTGCAAGCCCTGCTCCGTTTACCATGCAACCGATTTCACCATCAAGACTGACATAGCTCAGGCCATACTTTCCAGCTTCTCTCTCATCTGCATCTTCTTCACTGATATCTCTCATATCTTCAATATCAGGATGGCGTCCAAGAGCTGAATCATCAAATCCCATTTTCCCGTCAAGCGCTAAAAAGTCGCCGTTTCCAGTTTTAACTAAAGGATTTATCTCTATCATTTCAGCGTCATTTTCCAAATAAAGATTATAGAGTGCAGCTGCTAATTTGATAAATTTGCCCTGCTCTGCTTTATCTGTTATGCCCAAACCAAAAACTAATTCACGACCGTGAAAACCTTGAAAACCGATAGCAGGATCAACCGCAACTTTAATAATTTTTTCTGGAGTGTCATGCGCAACATCTTCAATTGCCATACCGCCCTCTGTTGAGGCCATTATCACAGGCATCTCTTTCGCGCGGTCAAGAACAACACCAAGATATAACTCATCTTTAATATCTGCACCGTCTTCAATATATAGTTTTTGAACTAATTTTCCTTCAGGTCCTGTTTGGTGTGTAACCAAAGTCATGCCAAGAATTTCACTAGCAAGCTGTTCAACCTCTTCTATTGAACGAGCAAGCTTCACACCGCCTCCCAGTCCGCGGCCGCCAGCATGAATTTGAGCTTTAACAACCCAGATTGGTCCGCCTAACTCCTCTGCATTCTTAACTGCTTGCTTTACGCTTTCAGCCATTAAACCTCTCGGTGTAGGCACGCCATATTTTGCAAAAATCTGTTTTGCTTGATATTCATGTATATTCATTTACTTTCCTTCAATTAAGTTTAGTTGTGCTTGCATCAGCCCTTAAGCTTTGGGAGCAATCATATTTTTTGGTATAACATATTTGTCGAACTCTTCAGCACTGAGAAGACCCAGTTCTATTGCTGTCTCTTTTAAAGTTGAATTGTTTTTATGCGCTGTTTTAGCAATTTTTGCTGCATTTTCATATCCTATATAAGGATTAAGTGCTGTTACAAGCATTAATGAATTATGCAAATAGTGTTCAATTTTTTCTTCTACCGGTTCTATTCCGACAGCACAGTTGTCATTAAAAGAAACAATAGAATCTGCCAATAAACGGCATGATTGTAAGAAATTATAAGCAATTACAGGCTTAAAAACATTTAACTGAAAATTTCCCTGAGAAGCTGCAAAACCAATAGTGGCATCATTTCCCATAACTTGACATGCAACCATTGTTACGGCTTCAGCCTGTGTCGGATTTACTTTTCCAGGCATGATAGAAGAACCCGGCTCATTTTCAGGAATAGTAATCTCACCTATTCCGCATCTTGGACCTGAAGCTAACCATCGAACATCATTTGCAATTTTCATCATATCGGCAGCTAAGGCTTTAAGAGCACCATGAGCATACACTAAAGCATCGTGAGAAGTTAATGCATGAAATTTATTTGGCGCTGTGACAAAAGTATGCCCGGTTAGCACTGTTAATTTTTTTGCAACTCTTTCTCCCAATTCAGGATGTGCATTAAGACCTGTTCCTACAGCTGTTCCGCCAAGTGCTAATTCACGCACTGCTTCAAGCGAATCTTTAGCCATTTTTTCACATTTATTAAGCATTTCAACCCAACCGCTAATCTCTTGACCAAGGGTTAATGGAGTAGCATCTTGAAGATGAGTACGCCCTATTTTTACAATTGAATCAAATTGAGTAGACTTCTGCTCAAGAGTAGATTTTAGCTTGGCAATAGCCGGTAAAATACGAGTTTCAACTGCAATAACAGCCGCTACATGAAGCGCTGTCGGATAGGTGTCATTTGAGCTTTGAGATTTGTTTACATCATCATTTGGATGAACAAGTTTCTCAACTCTAAAATCGCCGCCTAATATCTCTGTAGCACGGTTTGCAAGAACTTCGTTATTATTCATATTTGACTGCGTGCCTGAGCCTGTCTGCCAAACAACCAAAGGATAGTTTCCATCAAGTTTTCCTGCCAACATATCATCTGCAGCTTGTGCAATTGCATCTGCTTTTTTGGGATCTAATTTACCCAAATCTTTATTTACAAGAGCTACCGCTTTTTTAAGATATGAAAATGCTCTTGTTATCTCATAAGGCATCTTCTCTTCTCCGATAGCGAAGTTTTCTATTGACCTTTGTGTTTGTGCTCCCCAATATGCGTCTTTTGGAACATTTATTTCACCCATTGTGTCTTTTTCAATGCGACTGCTCAAATTACTCTCCTTCAAAAAAATTATTTTTATTTAATGTATCAATTAAAGATTTTACAGAGTTGCATGAATTTTTAAACATCTCTTTTTCCATATCATCAAGAGTTACCTCAATAATTTTTTCAGCTCCATTAGTTCCAAGCATTACCGGAACCCCTGAAACTACATCAGAATATCCATATTCACCCTCTAGATATACCGCACAAGGATGAATCTGTTTTGTATCTTTTAAAATTGCTTCAACCATTATAGCTGTTGATTTTGCAGGAGCATAATATGCCGAACCTGTTTTAAGATAGCTCACAATCTCTGCACCGCCATTACGAGTACGAGCAACTATTTCATCAATTTCACTGCTACTTAAAAGATCCGTAAGAGGAACACCAGCTACTGTAGAGTAGCGAGGTAAAGGGACCATATCATCACCATGTCCGCCCATTACCGAAGCACGGATTTGACCACCGCCGTATCCAAGTTTTTCTTGAATAAAACTTGCCATTCTTGAACTATCTAGTACTCCAGCCATTCCTATTACGCGGCTTCTCTCAAATCCGCTCTCTTTTAATGCTACATATGTCATTGCATCTAATGGATTAGAAACCATTATTACTATTGCATTTGGTGAATATTTGGCTACACCCTCTATAACTTCTTTGGTAATTTTTGCATTGATCATAAGAAGATCATCACGGCTCATGCCAGGAAGTCTTGGACTGCCAGCTGTAACAACAACTACATCACAATTAGTTAAATCTGACATCTCTTCTGCAACACTAACTACTGTATGACTTCTTACGGCAGAAGCAGCTTGACTCATATCAAGCGCTTTTCCTTTAGCAACATCAATCTTGTTATCACGAAGAATTATCTCATGACAAGAACCAAGCATTGCTAGAGAGTAAGCTACCGTTGCGCCAACATTTCCGGCACCTACTATTCCTACTCTTTTTCCTTGATTCATATACACTCCTTGAGTAAATTATTATGATATTTTAGTGAAATACTTTTTAGGTATCTTTAAACTATCAAATAAAGACTTTTTGCCTTTTAAATAAAACTAAAAACAGTTTCATTAAAAAAGAAAAATAGAAATAGAGAAGTTCCTGCATATTATTTATGCAGAAACAATCTCTTTAAGCAGATAATTTAGATGCTGTCTATAATCGCATTAAGCGTTGCAGACGGTCTCATTGCTGCTTCAGTTTTTGCATCATCAGGATGATAATAACCGCCAATATCTTGAGGTTTCCCCTCTACAGATAAAAGCTCTTCCATAATTTTAGCTTCATTTTCTTCTAAAGCTTTAGCAACCGAAGAAAATTTTGCAGCCAACTCTGCATTGTCAGATTCTGCAAGAGCCTTTGCCCAATACTGAGCAACATAGAAGTGAGAAGCTTTATTATCAGGCTCCCCTGCTTTTCTACCAGGTGCTTTATTATTATCAAGGTAAGCTTCATTTGCTTTATCTAAAGCTTCAGTAACAGCTTTAAGATTTGCATCTGGATGTTTTTGTTCAATATATCTAAGTGACTCAGCAAGCGCCAAAAATTCACCTAGTGAATCCCATCTTAAGTGCCCCTCTTCTAAAAACTGATCAACATGCTTAGGAGCAGATCCGCCCGCACCTGTTTCAAAAAGACCGCCACCCGCTAAAAGAGGAACTATTGAAAGCATTTTTGCAGAAGTTCCAAGTTCTAAAATCGGGTACATATCAGTCAAGTGATCGCGTAAAACATTTCCTGTTACAGAAATAGTATCTTTTCCTTCTCTTACTCTTGCGTTAGTATAAGCAACTGCAGAAGCTACATCCATAATAGGAAGCTCAAGACCTGAAGTGTCATGCTCTTTTAAATACTCTTTTACTTTTTTTATAAGATTTGCATCATGTGCTCTGTTTTCATCAAGCCAAAATACCGCAGGATTTCCTGTAAGTCTAGCACGCTCAACAGCCAATCTTACCCAGTCTTTAATAGGAATATCTTTAGCTCTAGACATTCTCCAGATATCTCCTGCTTCAACATTGTGGCTCATAAGTACATTGCCTGCAGCATCTTTTACTTCCACAACACCATCTTCAGCTATCTCAAAAGTTGTCGGATGAGAACCATACTCTTCAGCTTTTTGTGCCATAAGACCTACATTTGCTACATTTCCCATAGTAGTAACATCATATTGACCGTTTTTAACACAGTCATCTACCATACCTTGGTGAAATCTTGCATATGAACTATCAGGAATTACTGCAACACACTCTTGTGGCTTTCCATCTCTATTCCACATCTTACCGCCGTCTCGTACAACAACCGGCATAGAAGCATCAATAATAATATCATTAGAAGCGTGAAGATTTGTAATACCTTTATCAGAATCAACCATAGCCATTGGAGGCTGAACATCGTATGTAGCCATAATAGCAGCTTCTATCTCAGTTTTTTTATCAGCTGGAAGCTTCTCAAGTTTTTTATACAAATCGCCTAAACCTAAGTTTGCATTTACACCAATCTCTTTAAACTCTGATTCATATTTTGCAAAAACATCTTTAAAAAAGACTTTGATAGCATGACCAAACATAATAGGATCAGATATTTTCATCATTGTAGCTTTTAGGTGCAAAGACCATAAAACGCCGTTAGCTTTTGCTTCATCTAATGATTTTTGATAAAAATCTTGAAGAGCTCTAGCAGACATAAAAGTACCATCAAGAACCTCTTTGTCTACTGCATCTATCTCTTTTAAACATTTACCATTTAGGTTAATAGTTACTTTTTGATCTCCATCTACTATAACAGACTGCTCATTAGCATAAAAGTCTCCATTCCCGTCCATATGAGTCACATAAGTTTTTGACGGATTTTCAAAAGGTCTTAACTTATGAGGATTTTTCTTAGCAAAATTTTTAACTGCAGCTGCAGCGCGTCTGTCTGAGTTTCCTTCACGAAGAACCGGATTAACTGCTGAACCTAAACATGTAGAGTATTTTGCTTGAATAGCTTTTTCTTCTTCAGTTTCCGGATTTTCAGGATAGTTAGGAAGCGCATATCCTTGTTCTTGAAGCTCTGCAATACACTCTTTTAACTGAGGAATAGATGCAGAAATATTTGGTAATTTTATAATATTACCTTCAGGCTCCTGTGCTACTTTACCTAAATAAGCTAACTCATCAGCGATTTTTTGATCGTCTGTTAAATATTCTGGGAAAGTTGCAATAACTCTACCCGCTAGTGAGATATCTCTAAGCTCAACTTCAACGCCTGCTGCTTTTGTAAAAGCTCTAACAATTGGAAGTAGTGAATAAGTTGCTAAAGCCGGAGCCTCATCAATCTTTGACCAAATAATTTTTGACATTGTGTTTCCTCAAGTTTATATTTTTCATTTTCATCAAGTATATGAAAATTTACAAGTTCAATGATATCATTAAGATGTAATAATATTAAGGAAGCGCATATAAAGATTAATTTATTTAACCCAAGTGTTTCATTTTGTAGCATCGTTTATATTGGTCAAATGTGTAGAATAGTTACATGAAAAAGTGTGAGCGCCGTTTTTAGATTTAACAAAATAGAGATAATCTGTTTGTGCGGGGAAAATTGCCGCTTTAATTGCATCAAAACTTACATTACAAACTGGAACAGGTGGAATACCGCTGTGTAGGTATGTATTGTATATAGTTTTATCCTCTTTTATCATCTTTGAAGTTACTTTTATATGTGAATATTTTCCATAATTTAGCGTACCGTCCATCTGCAGTTTCATTCCTTTTTTAATTCTATTGTGTATAACGGAACTAACTAGCGGCATCTCCTCTATATTGGCAGATTCTTTTTGAATGATTGATGCAATTGTTACAAAATGAAACCATTTCTTCTCATTATATGTTCCGAATATCTTCATTGAAAAATCTCTCATTTGTAAAAACGACTCTTTTAAAAGAATTTTTATAATCATCTCTTCAGTTATACCCATAGGCAAACTGTAGGTGTTTGGGACAAAAAGACCCTCTTTGTATTTTGATTGCACTGCATACTCTTTTTGCAGCAGCTCTCTGTTTAAATGAAATTCATCTGCTAATTGATCTAAAAATATATGTGTAGTTTCTCCAGGAATTAAAGTAACATTTTGAAGTGCAGCTTTTGCTGTTGTAAGTTTATAAAGAAAATCACCTCTCGTACTACATGTAGTTCCTATATCTATCCATCCGCTTTGTGGAGATCCTATAACTCTAAGCAACAGCGCATCAAGTTTATTTATGTTGTAATTTCTGCTTTGCAAATGTGCTATAATCTTATTAATAGAACCTTTTGGAATATATATAATCTGGGGGGAGTTTATAGGTTTATTTAGGTAGTACATGAACGACAATATTATAATCAATACAATTTTAAAAATCCATTTTATACTTATTAGTATTTTGTTGTTCATATTTTTACTGCTTTTTTCTTCATTTATACTTTTACAAAATGGTATATATATAGATGGCATATCATCCCAAAATATAAAAGTTAAGAAATTATACATTAAATGGGATGAAAAAATAAGCATAACTGCCGGAGAAATCAGCATTGCAAAAGGTGAAACAAAAAAAAGTTTCAAGATTGAATATGAAAACTATCTTAGAACTTTAAAAAATTTCCTACCTTTTACAAGTTGGTTTAAAGAGATAAATATTGAAAAAATATCTCTTAATAGTATTGATGGAATAATAAATTATATAGATGACAAAAAAAGTTTTGTATATTTTTCCTCCCCTGATTTTACCCTGCACGCATCTTTGCTGCCAAGCAATCATCTGTTTCATGTAAAAATTGATTCATTTAAATATTTAAATAACGATTTAAATATAGATGGGGATATTTTGCTAGATGCAAAAAAAAGATTAGAATTTAACACAGCTCTCAATATTTCAATAAAAGATAATGCAAAATTTAATCTCTATGCTTACAGTGATACCAAAAAATTATCATATAAAATAGAATCCAAAGAAGATATAAAAAATGCAAAAGATATAGTAGATCTCTTTAATCTTAATCCAAAAATCAAATATTGGGTATATGATGCTATAGAGATGTCAAGCCTTTCGTTAAAAGCTTTTTATGGGTGGTTTGAATATAAAAATCTTGATAAGGCATATCTGAATCTACATGCAAAAGCTGTAGCAAATAATTTAAATTATACTTATGATAAAAAAGTGGCACCTGTTCTTGCAAGCAGTACCGAACTGGAATTTAAAAATGGTGTGCTCTCTATCAGACCTCAAAATGCATATTCATATAATTTTTTTCTTGATAAAAGTTGGTTAAAAATTGATTTTTCAAAAAAAGAGGAACTCTTAACACTCTATCTGCTTTTTAAAGGCAAGGTCAACAAAGATTTGCTTACATTGTTAAATAGATATAGAATTAAAATCCCTTTTGTTCAAAAAAAAGGTGAAGTAGATACTAATTTAACACTTGATATTAATCTGCGAACATTAAATGTAAAAGCAGCTGGAAAATTTTATGCAAAAGAGGCTCAGATAGAGTATTTAGGATTGGATATAGATATTTTTGATGCTTATGTATTTTTAAACAATACATTAGTTGAAGTTAATAATATGGGTGCAAAGTACAAAAATATTGCGACATCTCATGTAGATTTAAATTTTGATGCTAAAAAATCCAAAGGAGAACTCTCTTTTAAATTTGATGCAATAGATTTAAAAGAGAACAATATAACACTTGCAAACCCTATAAAACCGTTTATTGCAACTTATACTATTTCACCAAAACAAGATTACTTAAAAATAGATATATCTACTTGGAAATATAAAAATCAAATTTTGCATGTAGATGCAATAAAATTACCTTTTGATATAAAAAATTTAACAGCCTCTATCCCCTATACTAAAATAGAATCTCCAAAAATGGGTTCAGCATCACTCTCTGGAGATATATTTTTTCAAACCAAAAAAGCTGATTTAAATATCAAGCTTCTAAAAATAGACTATTCTGATATATCTTTAAACAAAACATCTCCTTCTTTTCACTGGATTTATGAGAAAAACAGATCGCTTATAACTTCAAAAGATCCGATAATTTTAAGTATCGATAATAAAAAAATAAATATTGATAATTTAATCATTGATACAACTTCTGAATATATAAAAGTTCAAAATTTAGATATTAATTTTCAAAATAGTGTAAAATCCAAAATAAGCATAAACTATAATCTAAAAAATTTTACAGGAGTTTCAACTCTTCAAAATATAGAAATTAAAGATAGTGAGTTTGGTGAAATTTTTAAAATAGACAAAAATATTGAACTTTTTATTGAAAAAGAAAATAACAAAATTTCAATAAATTCAAAAGAGTATGATTTTGAATATACTCTTAGCGAGAACGATTGGATAATAAATCTAAACTCTTTTGAAAAAATAGCACCATACTCTAATCTTTTAAGAAAATATGATCTAACAAATGGAAATTTTAAATTAGAAAAAACGAAAAACGAAAAAGATATAAACTTTTCTCTTAACACAGATTATAAATATAAGTTTCTTGCAACTGAGAAAGAGCCGATAAAAAGCTATACAATAAATGGAAGTTTTAATAAAGAGACAAATAGAATAATGCTCAGTGTTAATGATATTGTTGCTATAGAGATAAAAGATGATATAAAAATTAAAGCAGATAGTGCAGGAATCAATATAAAAGAGGTGATAAACTTTTTTACTGATAAAAAGAGTGAAAAAGAGACAAAAGAAAATATTGATCTCTATTTTGATGCAAACAATTCTTACCTTTATCTAGGAAATAACCGGCTTGTAATTTCTGATACAATGAAATTAAAATATCAAAATAAAGATTTACGCGCTGACCTTAAATATAAAGAGGGAAGCGCTGTTTTTAAACTTGGTAATGATAAAATGTATCTTTACGGTGATAAATTTAATGATCAATTTATGGATAAGCTTTTTGCACTTTCAAAATTTAGAGGTGGTTCTTTTGAGTTTTATATCAATGGTACAATCAAAGAGTACAATGGCACTATCTATATAAAAGAAGCAACAATTTTGGATTATAAAATTTTAAACAATATTCTTGCTTTTGTAAATACTGTCCCTTCTCTTGTAACTTTCTCTCTTCCTGGATACAATAAAAATGGAATAGCTGCCGAAAAAGCATATATTAATTTTAAATTTAAAGATGATATATATAAGATGAGTGATATTTATCTTAAATCAAAAGAGATTGAAATCACCGGAATTGGTGAAGCAAGTATAGAAAAAAACAGTATAAATATGGATTTAAACTTAAAAACTGATTTAGGGAGTTCAGTCTCAAAGATACCTCTTATTGGGCATATACTCCTTGGTAAAGAGACTGTTTCAACAACCCTAAAAGTAACAGGTGCTTTAGATAATCCAGATGTTAGTACCCAGATAGCCAAAGATATAGCTGTAGCACCTTTTAATATAATAAAAAGAACACTTATGTATCCATTTGAACTATTTAAAAGTGAAGATAAAGAAAGTGAGTAGAGTTTTTCTACTCATTTCTAAGAACGGTTAAGATGTCCACTTCACTTGCTTTTTTTGCAGGATAAAAAGAGGATACAACAACTATTATAAATGCTCCGCAAATAATAGATAAAAAATCTTTAAGACTTAAATCAAGCGGAAGCGTAGATGTAGGGTAAACATCTTTTGGCAGATGGATAATATCAAATGTACCAAGTATCCATAAACCGCTTAAACCAAAAACAATTCCCGCTAAAATACCGCTAATGCCGATTACTATGCCTAGATATAAAAATACTTTTTTAATCTCTGCAGATGTTGCACCAAGGGATAAAAGCAGTGCTATTTCACTTCTTCTGTTCATAACAGTCATTAAAAGAGAAGAGATAATATTGATAGCAGCTATTAAAATAATAAGCATAAGAACAATAAATAAGGAGACTTTCTCTAACTCTAAAGCTGCAAAAAAGTTTACATTGTCCTCCCACCACCCTTTAATAGTTACACTTTGAGGGAGATATTTTTTAATTTTTAATATATCATTGTGAGGATCGCCGGAAAAAATATGAATTCCGCTATATTGATTGCTTGGCAGGTGCATCATAGTTTGAAGAGATGAAAGCGTTGTGTAGCTATATGCTTTGTCATAGGCAGAAAGCCCAGAATCAAATATACCGTTAATATTGAATCTTTTTATTTTGGGAGTAACAGACATTCCGCCAGGTTCAACATGTGTAAAAATGTACATTAGTTTATCACCACTATAAAGATTAAGTTCTTCTTTTAGTGATTTTCCTATTAAAACATCAAATTTATTAAAATTTTTATCTTTGATAGCCTCTTTTAAGACACTGTTTACTTCAGCTTCACTCTTAAAATCAACCCCAAATATATATCCACCTTCCAATTTTGAACCGCTTCTTGCCATTACGGATGATTGAACATAAGGACTGAATTTTAAATTTGGAAATTTTGATTCTAAATCAAGAAGCAGATTTTCATTAACTGCTCCATAAAATTTTGGAATAATTGTTAGAGGATAGTTCATAATAGTGAGTTTTTTTCTAAACTCATTATCAAATCCATTCATAAGTGCCATGGCTACTATAAGAACCATAACGCCTAAAGAAATGCCTAAAAATGCTAAAAGAGCAGATAAAAAAATAAATGGCTGTTCACTGTCAAATCGTAAAAAGCGTTTTACCAAATAAGAAACTATAGATGTTTTCAAGAAGCAAAAACACCTTTTTTCGGGCCGCTCTTACCACAACAAAGTTTATACTTTTTACCGCTTCCGCATGGACAAGGATCATTTCTGGCAATTTTTTTTGCAGGAGCTTTTTCCTCTTCGTTATAGAGATTAAACTGCATTGCTGCTTCATTTATTTTTCTCTCTATATCCATCTGCTGAGCAACTTTTTTAGCTTCTTCTTCAGGATTTTCAATTCTAAATTGAATCACTTGAAGTGTTTTTACAGTATTGAATTTAATATCTGCTATAAGTTCTGTAAAAAGGTTAAAACTCTCTTTTTTATACTCTACCAGTGGATCTTTTTGATTATATGCTCTTAACCTGATTCCTGTTTTCATATTATCCATAGCGTAAAGATGTTCTCTCCAAGCACTGTCAAGCTCTTTTAAATAAAGCTCTCTCTCAATTTCATTACAAACTTCTTTATTAAGTACACTCATTTTTTCATCATAAGCTTTTTTAACACTTTGAACTATACTGTTTAAGAGCTCATTATAGTCAAATGAGGAGAAATCATTTATATTTAGCTCTAAATTAAGCTCCTCATGAATAAGTTTAAATAGTTTTTCTAAATTAAAATCTTCTCTTGCTCCGCCTTCAAAAATATCACAGCTATTGAGCAGATGCTCTATATATTCAACTCTAATTTCATTGATTTTTGATGAAATATCATACTCAGGATCAAGCATTTGATTTCTAAATTTATAAATTATTTTTCTCTGTTCATTAGCTACATCATCATACTCAACAATCTGTTTTCTTCCCTCATAGTGCATGTTTTCAACTTTTTTCTGCGCTTTCTCAACTGCACGCGTGACCATTTTGGACTCTATATATTCACCGTCTTCAACACCGAGTCTCTCCATAATGCTTTTAATCTTGTCGCTTCCAAAAATACGAAGAAGGTTGTCTTCAAGAGATAGATAAAACTGTGTAGTTCCAGGATCACCTTGGCGTCCGCTTCTACCTCTTAATTGATTATCTATACGGCGATTTTCGTGTCTCTCTGTTCCTATAATATAGAGACCGCCCAAATCTCTCACTTCATCATTTACTTTAATGTCAACACCGCGCCCTGCCATATTTGTAGCGATTGTAACCGCTCCTTTGGCACCTGCATTTTTAATGATTTCACCCTCTTGTGCATGATTTTTTGCATTAAGTACAGTATGCGCAATTTTTTCTTTTTTAAGCATCTCATGAAGAACTTCTGACTTATCGATAGAAGCGGTACCGATAAGGACAGGCTGACCTGTTTTTGAAAGTTCTTTTATCTTTTTTATTGCAGCTTCAAATTTCTCTTTTTCTGTTTTATAGATAAGGTCGTTCAGATCTTTTCTTATTACCGGGATATTTGTAGGAATTGAGATAACATCAAGAGAGTATATTTGAGCAAACTCAGATGCTTCTGTTTGTGCCGTTCCTGTCATGCCGGCTAATTTATCATACATTCTAAAATAGTTTTGAAATGTAATATCCGCAAGTGTTTGTGTCTCTTCTTTTATCTCCACACCCTCTTTTGCTTCAAGCGCTTGGTGCAGACCCTCAGAATAGCGGCGGCCTTCGCTCAGACGACCAGTAAACTCATCTACAATAACAACTTCACCGTTATTTACTACATAATCAACATCTCTCTCAAAAAGATAGTTTGCTTTTAATGCCTGATCAAGTATATGAGATAATGAGGCATTCTCCGGACTATAAAGATTTTCAACCTTAAAAAGCTCTTCCGCTTTTGTAATTCCCTCTTCGGTAAGCAAAACAACTTTATCTTTTTCATCAACACTAAAATGTTCATCTTTGACAAGTTGAAGCGCTATTTTATTAGCATCTGCAAAATCTTGAAGTGCCCTGTTTGTAGGTCCCGATATAATTAATGGTGTTCTAGCTTCATCAATTAAAATACTATCTACTTCATCTACAATAACAAAATTATGTCCTCTTTGAACCATATGATCACGAGAATAACTCATATTGTCTCTTAGATAATCAAAACCAAATTCATTATTTGTACCATAAGTAATATCAGCATTATAAACTTCTTTTTTTACAGCCGGATCATGCATCTCATCTAAAATAACACCTACGCTAAATCCCAAAAACTCATAAAGAGGACGCATTTCGTTTCCGTCTCTTGAAGCGAGATAATCGTTAACCGTAACAAGATGCACGCCTTTGCCTGTAATTGCATTAAGAACAATTGGCAAAGTTGCCACAAGTGTTTTTCCTTCACCTGTTTTCATTTCTGCAATTCTGCCTTCATGCAGAACAACACCACCAATAAGTTGAACATCAAAGTGTCTCATATTAAGAGTTCTAACACTTGCTTCTCTTGTTATGGCAAAAGAGTCTGGCAAAACATCATCTAAGCTCTTCTCTTTGTTTAAAACACTATTCTTAATCTCTAAAAAAGCAGCTTTTAACTCATCATCTTTCAGAGCTTTATATTTACTCTCTAAATTATTTATTTTATTGACAATTTTTGTATATTTTTTTAATTCACGATCATTTGTAGTACCAAAAATCTTACCCATTAATGCCTGTAGCAATTCGCAACCTTATTGTAGATAAGTGCGTTTTTTATGCACCCATCATTGAAATTCTCCTTATTTTATCATACTTATAATAACAATTTGCATAAATCATAGAATGATTTTTAAATAATATGTAAACAGTCACTTTGATATAATTTTTAAAAAATAGGATAGAAATGAGATACCTTTTTTTAACAATTTTAATAAGCATGCAGTTATTTGCATCACTTGAAGAGATTACTTCATTTGAAGCAGATTTTACACAAAGTATTACAGATGAAAAAGATAAAACAATTATATACAGTGGTCATATTGTGGCATTAAAACCTCAAAATGTTAAGTGGAGCTATAAAAAACCTGTTGAGAAATATGTATATATAAATAAATTTGAAGTAACAGTTGTTGAACCGGAAATAGAACAAGTTATTATTAGAAGACTAGAATCAAATTTTGATTTTTTTAAAATTATATCTAATGCTAAAAAAATTGAAGAAAATAAATATTTAGCCTACTACAGAGACTCTAAATTTACAATAATAAAGCATAACTCTTTAATTGAATCAATATCATATTTAGATGAATTTGAGAACAGAGTTAAAATAACTTTTAAAAATCAAAAACAAAATCAAGTTATTGATACAACTATATTTAAACCAATTTTTTCTTTAAAGTTTGATATTATAAGAGATTAAATAATTTTCAACATAAGAGAATTTTAAAAGATTCTCTTATGTAAATTTATATTATAACTTATAATCTTTTATAAGGTTAAAGTTAAGATATTTATATATATCAGCTTCTTTACCGCCTATTTTTTTAGGAACAATATTTAAATACTCCTCTTTTGTCGGCAGATATCCCAACATTGCACATACTGCTGCAAGTTCTGCTGAACCTAAATAAACTTTTGCACCCTTGCCTAAGCGGTTATCAAAATTACGAGTTGAAGTAGAAAATACAACGGCATTATCTGCAACACGCGCTTGATTTCCCATACATAAAGAACATCCAGGAATCTCAGTTCTAGCACCAGAAGTTCCAAAAATAGAGTAATAACCCTCTTCTGTAAGTTGTTTCTCATCCATTTTTGTCGGAGGACAGATCCACAAACGAGTCGGAACAGCACCCTCTCCTTTTAAAACTTCACCAAGTGCACGGTAGTGACCTATATTTGTCATACATGAACCTACGAATACTTCATTGATAATATGAGGACGCTTAGGATCTGCTAAAACTTCTGTTAGAGTCGCAACATCATCAGGATCATTTGGACAAGCTAAAATCGGTTCAGTAATCGTATTTAAATCAATATTAATTACAGCCGCATACTCCGCATCAGCATCAGGTTTCATAAGAGATGGATTAGCAAGCCACTCATTCATTTTATCGATACGGCGCTGCAAAGTGCGCTTATCTTCATAACCGGCTTCAATCATAGAGTTTAAAAGAACGATATTTGACTTTAGATATTCAATAACTGGATCTTCATTTAGAAGAACAGTACATGCAGCAGCACTTCTTTCAGCTGATGCATCTGAAAGTTCAAATGCCTGCTCAGCTTTTAAATCAGGTAAACCTTCTATCTCTAAAATACGACCTGCAAAAATATTTTTCTTACCTTTTTTCTCAACAGTTAAAAGTCCCTCTTTAATTGCTTGATAAGGAATAGCATTTACTAAATCACGAAGAGTAATACCAGGTTGAAGCTCACCGCTAAATCTTACAAGTACAGATTCTGGCATAGTAAGCGGCATAGAACCGGTAACACCTGCAAAAGCAACGATGCCTGAACCTCCAGGAAAAGATATACCTATAGGAAAACGAGTATGGCTGTCTGCACCGGTACCAACGGTGTCTGGAAGCACCATTCTATTTAACCATGAGTGGATAACTCCATCACCAGGGCGAAGAGCAACACCAGAACGCTTAGAAATAAAGTCTGGCAAAGTGTGATGCATTTCAACATCTGAAGGCTTAGGATATGCTGCCGTATGACAAAATGACTGCATCACCAAATCAGCACCAAATCCAAGTGCCGCAAGCTCTACAATTTCATCTCTTGTCATAGGCCCTGTTGTATCTTGTGAACCTACTGTTGAAGTTACAGGCTCAACATACATACCCGGTTTAACACCTTCCATTCCACATGCACGCCCAACCATTTTTTGAGCTAGAGTATATCCTTTACCATTATCTTCAGGCTGTTCAGGAGTTAGAAAAATATCTGTCGTACCAAGCCCAAGTACTCCGCGAGCTTTTGCAGTTAAACCACGGCCAATAATAAGTGGAATACGCCCACCTGCACGAACTTCATCAGTAATTGTATTAGGATTTAATTTAAATGTTGCAATACATTTTCCATCTTTATGTGCTTCGCCTTTATATGGATAGATAGTTACAACATCGCCCGTTTCCATTTCACTTACATCAAGTTCTAAAGGAAGCGCCCCTGAATCCTCACATGTTGCAAAAAATATAGGAGCAATAATTCCACCAAGAACTACACCGCCGGTACGCTTGTTTGGAACACCGGGAATATCCTCGCCCATATGCCACTGAACTGAGTTTACACCAGATTTGCGGCTTGAACCCGTTCCAACAACATCACCGACATAAGCAATTGGATTGCCCATCTCTTTTAATTTTTTGATGGTATTGATAGGATCATCCATTTTTGCCACAAGCATAGAGTTTGCATGAAGCGGAATATCTGAACGGGTAAAAGCTTCAGAAGCAGGTGATAAATCATCCGTATTTGTCTCACCAGCAACTTTAAATACTGTAACTGTAATTGCATCTGAAAGTTCAGGTTTAGATGTAAACCATTCAGCATTTGCCCATGAAGTCATAACTTCTGTTGCAGCTTTATTGCCTGATTTATGCAACTCTTCTACATCATTAAATGCATCATATACAAGAAGGGTATGTTTTAAAGCCTCTTTAGCGGCTTCAACAACAGCTTCATTCTCAGAAGTAAGAGCATCTACTAATGGTTTTACATTGTAACCACCAAGCATCATACCCAACATCTCAACTGCTTTTTCAGGAGAAATAGCAGAAACTTTAGTATTACCAAGAACTACATCATTTAAAAATGCTGCTTTAACATAAGCAGCATCATCAACACCAGGTGATACACGATTTGTCAATAGATCTAACAACTCTTGCGTACACTCAGATTTTATCAATTTTATTAATTCTACTGTTTGCTCTGCAGAAAGCGGTAATGGTGGAACACCAAGTGTCTCTCTCTCAGCTATATGTGCTTTATACTCTTCTAAAAATGCCATTGTCATTCCTGTTTATAAATTTAAAGAAGATTATAACTAAATAAGTAAACAGCAAATCATATGTGTTACCAAAGTAAACAAAAGCTTTGTGATTTATTTAAAATATGTTTACTTTGGTAACATCTACAACTCTCTATAATGCAATTCAGCATCAATAGCATCTCTATTTTTTCCTTTATAGTTACTTTTTAACCATAAAAGGTATGAATCTGGCAGATCGCTATATGTCAATCCCTTATATTTTCCAAACTCAACTCTTTGTGTCTGCTGTGTTTTTAAAAATTTTTCTTCGCATTTTGCATTGATTGAGATTTTTTGCAAAAGTGAAACAAACTCACCAAATTCCAATCTTTTTTGAATAACAAAAGTATAAGAGCTAAAATCAAAAATACCCTTTCTCTCTTTAACAAAAGCTTCGATTTTTTGTATTTGCTCTACTGATAAATCTTCTAGGTTTTTTACATACACACTAAAAGAGTTGGGATATTTTGTGAAAATAAAATATGGCACTATCATTAAATAATTTCACGAATTCCTCTAGAATTAGGGGCAGAAAGCACTCCTTCACCTTCTAGCTGCTCAATAAGTCTTGCAGATTTGTTATAACCGATTTGCAGTTTTCTCTGAAGATATGAAATGGAGGTTTTTCTATCTGTTAAGACAACATTTTTTGCTTCATCAAATAGAGGGTCCAACTCTTCATATGTATCACCGGATGATGAAGCACTCTCTTCACTCTCTTCAACCAAAAAACTTTTATCATAATTTGCTTCTCTTTGTGATTTTATAAAATTAACAATTTTTTCTATCTCCTCTTCTGTACTCCAAGGTGCATGTAGACGGACTAAACCGGTCGAACCCGGAGGTGTAAAGAGCATGTCGCCTTTTCCTAAAAGCGATTCTGCACCCTGCTGATCTAAAATAATTTTAGAATCAACTTTCTGCCCTACTCTATACGATATGCGTGAAGGAAGATTTGCTTTTATAAGTCCTGTTACGACATCGACTGAAGGTCTTTGAGTTGCTACAACAAGATGTATACCAGATGCCCTTGCCATCTGTGCAAGTCTTGCAATTGAGTATTCAACATCCTTTCCGCTTGTCATCATCAAATCAGCAAGTTCATCTATAATAACTACGATATAAGGAAGATGCTCTCCACCCTCTTTTTTAACTTTCTCGTTATACCCTTCTATATTTTTTGTTCTATTAATACTCATAAGAGAGTAGCGTCTCTCCATCTCATGTACCATGTTATTCAGTGCAACAATCGCTTGTTTAGCTTTTGTAATAACCGGGGTTAGAAGATGAGGAATATCATTATAGATCGAAAATTCAAGCATTTTAGGATCAATCATGAGAAGTCTCAATTTATCCGGTGAATTTTTGTATAAAAAAGAGAGTATCATAGCGTTAATACCAACGCTTTTTCCGCTCCCCGTTGTTCCGGCTATAAGAAGATGCGGAAGTTTTTTCAAATCAGTTATAAATGGCTTGCCCACTATATCTTTTCCCAAAACAATAGTTAATGGAGAAGATGACTCTTTGAAAAGTTTGCTATCTATCAGCTCTCTTAAGTAGATTGTGTCTATTTTCTCATTAGGTATCTCAATCCCGACAACATCTTTTCCAGGGATCGGTGCCTGTATACGAATAGTTTCTGCACTAAGTGCCATGGCTAAATCATCTTGAAGATTTAAAATTCTAGAGACTTTTACATTTGCAGCGGGTTTAAATTCAAATGTTGAAACAACCGGACCTGCATATGTTCTTACAACATCACCTTCGATTTTAAAATGAGCCAGTTTTTCTATAAGAAACTTTATTTTGTCATCTAGCTCACTCTCATCTACGCTGTGGGCTTTATTATTTGGTTTTTGTAAAAAATCAATAGGCGGAAGCTTGAAATTTTTTGGTTTTTCAACTTCTCCCTTTTCTATAGATTCCAAAAGTTTTGTATTCTCTTCAAGCTCATCAACTACAATTGCATTTTTTTGCTCTTTTATCTCCTGAACTAAATCTATAATATTATGATGTTTTTTCTCTTTTGAAGATTCTACAGATTTTAAAGAGTCTTCTTCTTTTACTTCGGAGTTGATCTCTTTTCTTAAATATGCAGGTTTGTCTATCTCTTCTTCAATCTTCTCTACAGCAGACTCTACTGCTATATCACCTTCTTGTTTAACATTTTTATTTATGTTTTTTTCTTTAATAAAAGTGCTTTTCATAGGCTTTTTTAAAGTAGAATTTTGTTTATCTAAAAATTTTATTTTTATCTTATTTAAAAAAATATCTACTATTTCATGGGCGCTTTTATCAAAAATAATAACTATAGACAACAATGTTATAATAAACCAAAATGTCCAGAGACCAAAAGAACCGATATATGGAGATAAAAAATTGGCAAAACCAGCACCTACTTCTCCTCGTAGATTATCCTTTATCAATATTGCCTGTGCTAACAAAAAAGAGAAAAAGATTAAAAAAGAAGCCACAGTTAACTCGACTTTTCTTATATTTAATCTGCTGTCTTTGTAAAAATAATAAAGAGGAATCATAAAAGCAAATATGTAAATATAAGAAACATAACCAAAATATTTATGATTGTAGAATGCAAAAGTTGCACCATAACTTCCCATTAAGGCTGTAGAACCAAAAATTGTTGCAAATCCAAAATAGATTAGTAAACCAAAACTTATTATAAATAAAGTATCTTTCAAACTAGAATTTCCTTTTAAAATTTTAAAAAAAATTAAATTTAAATAATGTGACCCAAAGTAAAACAACTTCTTAACATAATAAAAATGAAGTATAACAAAAAATGCTTTATAAAGGATTTTTAAGTTCTCATATAACTTAGATATTTTCAAATTTTTACATACTTTTTTTACTTTTTTGGAACTAAAAAAGATATTCTAATTTACATTTAAGTTACAACTCACTATCATTGCATCTTTTATGCCAGAGTGGTGAAATGGTATACACGGCGGATTCAAAATCCGCTGCCTTCGGGCGTAGGGGTTCAAGTCCCCTCTCTGGTACCACCCTTCTTTTTATTACATTCAACATATCCTGCTTCAATTAAATTTATATATTTTCACTTAACTGCTTAAATTGTGACACATACAAAAAAATCTCAGGACACTAAAGTTAATGATATAATAAAAATTTAAAACTATTAATGAAAAAATTGACAATTACAAACAGCTATAAAGTGGAGATAAAGTGAAAAATCGTAAAATAGTAGTCGCAGCAAGTGGTGCAAGCGGGGTTAATCTGGGATTAAAAGTCATTCAACTGCTTCCTAAAAATATTGACAAACATTTTATTATGACACAAAATTCAAAGATAGTCTTACATAAAGAGATGGATGCAACCATTCATGACAATAATGACATTTCAGCAAGCGTTGCATCAGGCTCTTTTGGAGTAGATGCCATGATAATAGCACCTTGCAGCATGAATACATTAGCAAAAATTGCATGTGGTATTGCTGACAATTTAGTTACAAGATGCGCGAGTGTAATGATAAAAGAGCATAAAAAACTTATCTTAGCGCCGCGAGAGATGCCATTTTCTGCAATAGCGCTCGAAAATATGCATAAATTGGCAACTTTAGGAGTTATTGTAGCACCTCCTGTTATGGCATATTACTCTAAACAACAAACTTTAGATGAGATGGAAAACTTTATTATAGGTAAATGGTTTGATCTACTTAATATTGAAAATACTTTATACAAAAGGTGGGAATAATGAAAAAAATAGCACTCTATCCAGGAACATTTGACCCTATTACAAATGGTCATTATGATATTATTGAAAGGGCTTTAAATCTCTTCGACGAGCTTATTATAGCTGTTGCAATATCAACTGACAAAAAGCCTATGTTTACTCTGCAAGAGCGTATACATATGACAAAAGAGGCTGTTAAAAATCTCAAAAATGTTACCGTACTCGGATTTGACAATCTTACGGTTGAGTTAGCAAAAACACACAATGCCAATGTGCTAATCCGCGGTCTTAGAGCCGTAAGTGATTTTGAATACGAGTTGCAGCTTGGGTATCTTAACAACTCTCTTGATAAAAGCATTGAAACAGTATACTTAATGCCAAAACTGCAACATGCCTTTATTAGCTCTTCAAGTGTTAGAAATCTTTTAAAATTTAATGCCAAAACAGATCACTTGCTCCCAAAAGATGTTCAAAATATTATAGGAAAAATGAATTCATGTACATTGCAATAGAGGGAATTGATACTGCCGGAAAAAGTACACAGATTAAAAAATTAGAAAAACATTTTGACAATGCTGTTATTACAAAAGAGCCAGGCGGTACTGATGTAGGAAAAGAGATAAGAGAGATAGTGCTAAGTGCAAAAACAAAAAGTAAAAAAGCGGAATTTTTACTTTTTTTAGCAGATCGCGCCGAACATGTAAAAGAGATTATAAAACCAAATCTAGATAAAACAATCATATCTGACAGAAGTGCAGTAAGCGGAGTTGCTTATGCCTTGGCTCAAGGTGAAATAGAAAAAAAAGATTTACTATCTTTAAATAATTTTGCAACAGACGGCATATATCCTTCAAAAGTTTTTTTACTCTTTTTAGAAAAAAAAGAACTTGAATTCAGACTTTCACAAAAAAAACTAGATGGCATAGAATTAAGAGGCGTAGAGTATCTGCTTAACATTCAAAATTGCATTATTGAAGCTGCAAAACTCCTAAATATAGAACTTATAACAATCAATGCAGCTAAAAATATAGATGAAATTACAAAAGAAATATTAAATAATATAAAAAAATAGTTTTTTTAATTTTAGGCTAAATCTTATGGTTGGTACTAAATACTCACTCTATTTTTTACATTTACAAGCCAGTAAGAGACTGCTAATGCAACGATAACTACGCCTATCACTAAAAGTTCATTACCTTTTTCTGAAGAGAGTGAGTAAATTAACACTTTTCTAATCAGAGCTGCCATAGCAAGCATTATAAAAGCTCCAATAGCAAACCCTTTGCCTTGTAAATGATTAATCTCTTCATGAATGAGCTCGATTGCCGCCCATAATACGAGCAAGCTTCCAAGAACAGTCAAGATTCCTTTCTCTATGCCAATATCTGTAAAAAAAAGCAGATATATATCATAAACAAACAGTCCTATTGCAAAAAATGCCACTAATGCCAAAGATCCCGCTAAGAAAAAATTGATATATGAATTGAATTTTTTCAAACCTGATAAAACTGTTTTTTCAAATTTAGAGAGAGATAAAAATTTACTAAGCTCCTCCTCTCTATATGAACTTGTAAGTGTATCAAGATTGATATCTACAATCTTCTCAACCGCCTCTATCTCTTTTAAGCGCTGTATCTCATCTTTGGAATTTTTTTCAATATTTTTTATGATAAAAGTTCTTACAAATGTAAATGCAGAATTTACATAGTGTGTCGGAAGTCCAATTCGCACATGTATTTCACCGATTTTATAGAGGTAAGTAAAATAGTGCAGATCATATTTACCGCAAAAAAGATTTATAAACCACGCTTTTATTTTAGTGCGGTGATAATCAATAATTTTTTGATTTTTAAGAAATTTTGCAGTTGAACCAAATCCCCAAATATAATCATAAAATTCATCAATAAATTTATCTGCAAGCGCACTCATTTTAGGTTGAAGAGTTTGTAAAATTAAAGCCTCTTCCTGCGTAAATTTATAGTGCTCTTTTAAACTCTCATGCTGCTGCATTTTGTACCTTTATATTCAAGATTAATTATTCTATGTAAATAAAACTTGTATTTAACTCGTTACTCTATCTTGGTGTTGAAGTTCATCAAACACTTCACAAAAAGGGTCATGAATATCATTGCAAGGTTCTGCTGCGATAAAAATATTATTGTCTGTTTTATTAAAAGTTTTTGTTGCATGTTCCCAGTTTATATAGTTCCAAAACTCTTCTAAGTATTTTGGACGCATATTTCTATAATCAATATAATAAGCATGCTCCCATACATCACAAACAAATAGCGGTATCATATGCGACTTTAGAGGGTTGTCTGCGTTTTGAGTTGTTTTAACTGTTAAATGTCCATTAGGCTCTCTTACAAGCCATACCCAACCTGAACCAAAGAGTGCTGCTCCGGCTTTAATAAACTCCTCTTTTAGAGCTTCAACTGAACCAAAATCATTATTGATTTTCTCTAAAAGTTCTTTGCCGGGAAGAGATTTTTTGCCGCTTAAACTGCTCCAGTAAAAAATATGGTTAAATACCTGTGCTGCATTATTAAAAACAGCTCCTTGCGAATCACGAATGATAGAAGAGAGAGACATTTTCTCATAAACTGTATTTTTAATTAACTCATTGAGTTTATTGACATACCCCGCATGATGCTTGTGGTAATGGTACTGTATTGTCTCCGAGGAGATAAAGGGTTCTAATGCATCTTCAGCAAATGGCAGTTTTGGTAATTCAATCATGACAATATCCTTGTTTATAATTTGTAATAAAATACTATAAGTATTAATAGTATAAGATACTTTTATTAAAAGAATGTAAAAAAAATTATCTACATTCAGATATTATTAAAATCACAATATTATTAGTCAATGAAATATAAGCAAAAAATGGTATCCTTTCAAATCAAATCAATAATAAATAAAATAGAATTTTCAAGGAAACAGATGATTACTTCACTAAGAGGCATGAACGATATCCTAAGTGATGATTATAAAAGATTTACTTACTTTATAGATACTGCCACTAAAATTGCGCAGAGATATGGCTTTCATTTTATAGAAACTCCTCTTTTAGAAGAGACTTCTCTTTTTAAGCGTTCAGTCGGAGAATCAAGTGATATTGTCGGAAAAGAGATGTATCAGTTTGTTGATAAAGGCGGAAATGACATCTGCTTACGGCCGGAAGGGACTGCCGGAGTTGTGCGCGCATTTATACAAAAAAAACTAGACCGCGCAGGTGGTGTACATAGATTTTTTTATCATGGAGCGATGTTTAGGTACGAAAGACCTCAAAAAGGCAGATTGAGACAATTTCATCAGTTTGGAGTTGAGAGCTTTGGAGTTGAGAGCGTTTATGAAGATGCAAATATGATTATGATGGTGAGTGATATTTTAAAAGAGCTGGGTATTGGTTACAGGCTGCAGCTTAATTCCCTGGGCTGTATTGAGTGCATGCCATCTTACCGTAAAAAATTAATTCATTTTGTGCAAGAGTGCAAAGATACAATCTGTGAAGACTGCATCCGAAGACTTGATACAAATCCCATAAGGGTGCTTGATTGTAAAAATGGTTCATGTCAAGAACTTTATATAAATGCACCTAAGCTTATGCAAAATCTATGTTCTGAGTGTGAAAAAGATTTTACTACATTAACAAAAATTTTAGATGACAACGCTATTGCTTATGAGATAAATACAAATCTTGTAAGAGGATTAGATTACTACTCTAAAACCGCATTTGAGTTTGTAAGCGACAACATAGGAAGCCAAAGTGCAATAGCCGGAGGCGGAAGATATGATAGACTTGTAGAATTTTTAGACGGCCGCCCTACTCCAGCGGTAGGATTTGCTATGGGAATAGAAAGATTGATGGAACTTATAAAGATGCCTGAGGTTAAAAAGGAGGGTTACTATATTGGTGCCATGGATGATGAAAGTATTGATACAATAATAAAGGTTGCCCATAAAAAAAGAGAATCAAATCTTGTAATTGTAGATTACAAATCAAAAAATCTCAAAAATCATCTCAAAGCTGCTGATAAAACAAATGCTAAATATTGTGCAGTTATAGGTTCTGAGGAGATGAAAAATGGTACTATTTGGGTGAAAAATTTAGAAGATAAAACAGAAAAAACAGTAACCCTGGAAGATTTTTAATATTTTATGAGGATATTTTTATGAATAATTTCGGTCTTGATATTTGGTCTAACAAAAATTTTATTATTGAAGACGGCCAGATAAAATTAAACTATAAGTGCATGCCATCATTGCTTCAAATTGTTGAAGATATTCGCTTAAATGATGTAAGAGGTCCTATTTTACTCAGATTTCCTCATCTTATTAAAAGCCAAATCAGAACTCTTTACAGTTACTTTGATAAGGCTATACAGCAAAATAACTATAAAGGAAATTTCAACGCTGTTTTTCCTTTAAAGGTAAATCAATTTCCACATGCAGTAGAGGCTGTAACTTCTCAAGGAGCTCAATATAGTTACGGTTTGGAGGCAGGTTCTAAAGCAGAGCTGATACTTGCAATGAGCAAAACTCCGATGGGTGCTAACATTACAGTAAACGGTTTTAAAGACAAAGAGATGATTACTTTGGGCTTTATAGCTGCACAAAGCGGACACAATATTACAATTACGATAGAGGGATTGGGTGAACTTGAAACTATTATAGAAGTTGCAAAAGAGTGTGACCTTAAAGTCCCAAATATCGGTATAAGAGTTAGACTTCACAGCGCAGGCAGCGGTATCTGGGCAAAAAGCGGAGGAATGGATGCAAAATTTGGTTTAACCTCTACCGAAATCATAGAGGCAATTGCCCTTTTAAAAGATGCAAAACTGCTAAATCAACTCAATATGGTCCATTTTCATATCGGTTCACAAATGTCTGATATAGCACCTCTAAAAAAAGCGCTTCGTGAAGCTGGAAATATCTATGCCGAACTCAAAAAAATGGGAGCTACATCTC
Source organism: Sulfurimonas xiamenensis (assembly GCF_009258045.1). Lineage (NCBI taxonomy): Bacteria > Pseudomonadati > Campylobacterota > Epsilonproteobacteria > Campylobacterales > Sulfurimonadaceae > Sulfurimonas > Sulfurimonas xiamenensis. Next base: position 943,447 of record NZ_CP041166.1, on the reverse strand, counting down.
TAAAGAGCATTAATATCGGAGGCGGTTTGGCAGTTGAGTATGATCAGCATGTTATGTCAAGTGCAAGAAACTACTCTATAGATGAGTTTTCAAGCAGTGTTGTTTTTCTTTTGGGCGAAATTATGAATGCAAAAAATGTTGAGCATCCTGACATCTTTACGGAATCGGGACGATTTATCGTTGCTTCACACGCCGTGCTTATTACACCTGTTCTTGAACTATTTACGCAGGATTATCAAGAGAAACTGCTTAATTTCAAAAAAAACAATCCTCCTCTAATTGAGGAACTTATAGAGCTAAACAGACTTTTAAACAACACAAATTGTATAGAGTATCTGCATGATGCACTTGATCATATGGAATCACTATTAACTCTTTTTGATTTGGGATATATAGATCTACAAGATCGTTCCAACGCAGAAATTTTAGTTCACAATATTATCAAAAAAGCACTTTATCTAAAATCTGCAAATCCAACAGATGAATTAGCGCAACTACAGGTAAAACTGCAGGAAAGATACCTTATTAACGCTTCTATATTTCAAAGTCTGCCTGATTATTGGGGATTAAATCAACACTTTCCTGTTATGCCACTGCACCATTTAAACACTGTTCCACTAAGGGCAGCTTCTTTATGGGATATTACATGCGACAGTGATGGTGAAATTGGTTTCAATCCTGACAAACCTCTCTATCTACATGATGTAAATTTGGATGAAGAGGATTATTTTTTAGGATTTTTTAATGTAGGTGCTTATCAAGAGACACTTGGAATGAATCACAACCTCTTTACGCATCCAAGCGAATATACCGTTATTATAGATGAGAACAGTTATGAAATAAAAAATGCGGTTGAATCAAAAAATATATTAGAGATACTAAATACTCTTGGTTATGATGAAGAAGAAGTTTTTAATAAGCTTAAAAACGATTTATCAAATTCTCATTTTATTACTGAGCAAGAAAAAAATGATACACTTGCAAAATTAGAGTTATTTTTAAAGCAAAATGGCTATTTAAGAACTACATATTAGGAGCTTATCTTGGGACTTTATGCCGAAATCAAAGAAGATTTTTCTAATGCTTATAAAAATGATCCGGCATTAAATTCTAAATTTGATTTTTTATTTAATTACCCAGGTGTATGGGCATTGGCTTGGTATAGAATTGCTAATAGACTTTATAAGGCAAACTTTAAAAGTCTTGCAAGAATCATTATGGGTTTTAGTCAATTTTTAACAAATATAGATATACATCCTGGTGCCGTAATTGGAAAAAGAGTCTTTATCGACCATGGATTTGGAGTTGTTATAGGACAAACGACAATAGTAGAAGATGATGTTTTAATTTATCAGGGAGTAACTCTTGGCGGTGTTTCTCTAACGCACGGAAAAAGACATCCTACAATAAAAAAAGGTGCCGTAATAGGTGCTGGAGCAAAAGTTTTAGGAAATATTACTATTGGTAAGTATGCTAAGATTGGAGCGAATTCTGTTGTTGTTAAAAATGTGCCTGATAATGCTACTGCTATAGGAATTCCTGCTCATGTTATTGAAAAAGGAAGATGTAAAGAGCCTCTTATGCACAATTTGCTTCCTGACATAAATAAAGAGATGTTTGAATATATGCTAAAGCGTGTTGCAGTACTGGAGCATATATTGGTTGAAGATAATAAAGATCTTCTTGATCAAGATTTAGAATTAGAAAAAATTTATGAATCTTTTATTAAGGCTATGAAAAACTGAAATTTCAATATAAATACCTACTAATATATTAAATTATTTTAGTATAATTCGCTCAATATTTTTTAAAAAAGGGTTCGTATGTTAACAGATCGTATTAACACACTATCAGAATCAATTACAATTGCAATTTCAACGCTTGCTACAGAATTAAAAGCTCAAGGCAAAGATATCATCAGCTTCTCTGCAGGTGAACCTGATTTTGATACTCCTCAAGTTATTAAAGATGCTGCAATAGCTGCTATAAATGAAGGTTTTACAAAATACACGGCTGTTGACGGTATTCCTGCTCTTAAAACAGCAATAGCAAATAAGTTAAAAAGAGAAAACGGGTTAACTTATGCTCCCAATCAAATAATCACAAATAACGGTGCAAAGCACTCTTTATTTAATCTTTTTGCAGCAACAATTCAAAAAGGAGATGAAGTTATTATTCCTTCTCCTTATTGGGTTACCTATCCTGAATTAGTTTCATATTTCGGCGGATCTGTAGTTGAGATAGAAACACATGATGATAATGAATTTAAAATAACGCCTGAACAATTAAAAAAAGCTCTTACATTTAAAACAAAAATGCTAGTACTTACAAGCCCTTCAAATCCAACAGGTTCAGTTTATTCAAGAACTGAACTTGAAGAAATAGGAAAAATTCTAGAAGGAACTAATATTATAGTTGCAAGTGATGAGATGTATGAAAAACTTATCTATGACGGTGAGTTTACATCTGCAGCAGCGGTAAGTGATGATATGTTTAAAAGAACAGTGACAATTAACGGTCTTAGCAAATCAGTTGCCATGACAGGATGGAGATTTGGTTATATGGCATCTCACAACACTGAACTTATTCAAGCAACAAAAAAACTTCAAAGCCAAAGTACTTCAAATATCAACTCTATAACTCAAAAAGCAGCAATTCCGGGTTTAGACGGTTCAGCCGATGCAGAGATTGAAAAGATGAGAGTAGCATTTAAAGAGCGCCGCGATGAAGCAGTAAGGCTTATCAATGCGATTGACGGACTTAGTGTCTATAAACCTAATGGTGCTTTTTATCTTTTTGTTAATATCAAAGAGATAAGCAATGATTCTATGCAGTTTTGTAAAGATCTTTTAGAAAAAAAAGGTGTTGCTGTAGTTCCTGGTGTCGGTTTTGGAAGCGAAGGATACTTTAGATTTAGCTTTGCAACAGATATAGATAGTATTCACAAAGGAATAAAAAGAATTGAAGAGTTTGTAAAAGAACTAAAAGTATAAAATAATTTTTAAATTTTATTATATTTTATCTCTGCTATTTAGCGGAGATAAAATCCTCATTTATTAAAAAAATCAAAAAACATACAAAAAACAAAAGGATAATAGTTGTTACATAAATATTTAAAAAAAGAGGAGTGGTTTTCCAATATAAAAGGAGACTCGCTAGCTGGCTTAGTAGTTGCACTTGCACTTATACCAGAAGCCATAGCTTTCTCTATTATTGCGGGAGTTGATCCCAAAGTAGGACTTTATGCATCTTTTTGTATCGCGGTTGTTATTGCCTTTGTTGGCGGCCGTCCCGGAATGATTAGTGCGGCAACGGGTGCAATGGCGCTTTTAATGGTCACACTTGTAAAAGAGCACGGTTTGGAGTATCTTCTTGCGGCTACGGTTTTAACAGGTATGCTTCAGATGATTGCAGGGCACTTTAAACTCGGTCAGCTAATGAGTTTTGTCCCCCGCGCGGTCGTTGTCGGTTTTGTCAATGCCCTTGCCATACTTATCTTTATGGCGCAGCTTCCCGAACTCACAAATGTTTCGTGGCATGTATATGCGCTTACAGCTGCAGGTCTTGGCATTATCTATCTTTTTCCATACATTCCAAAGATAGGAACACTGCTCCCCTCTCCGCTTATAACCATCGTAGCTATCACTTTGGTGGTTATTTTATTTGACATAGATGTAAGAAATGTAGGAGACATGGGCGCGCTTCCAGATACGCTTCCGATTTTTTTAATTCCTCAGATTCCTTTTAACCTTGAGACACTTATGATTATACTTCCATACTCTATATCTTTAGCTATAGTCGGCCTTTTGGAGTCTTTAATGACGGCTACTATCGTAGATGATTTAACGGATACAAAGAGTGATAAAAACCGAGAGTGCAGCGGTCAGGGCGTTGCAAATATTGCTTCAGGTTTTATGGGCGGTATGGCAGGTTGTGCCATGATTGGGCAGTCCGTTATCAATGTAAAATCAGGTGGACGAACAAGACTCTCGACTCTGCTTGCGGGTGTATTTTTACTTATAATGGTTGTATTTTTAAGTGATTTAATCTCTATAATCCCAATGGCAGCACTTGTTGCGGTTATGATAATGGTCTCCATCGGTACATTTGACTGGGGCTCTATAAAAAAATTAAAAACTCTGCCGGTATCTACAAATGTAGTTATGGTGGCAACAGTTGTGGTGGTTGTATGGACACATAATCTAGCTCTTGGAGTATTTGTGGGTGTACTTTTAGCATCGCTCTTTTTTGCAAACAAAATCAGCCATTTTATGTATAGTGAAACATTTTATAATGAACAAACAGATACAAGAACATATAAAATAGTCGGTCAGGTATTCTTCAACAGTGCGGACAGATTTGTAGAATTTTTCGATTTTAAGGAAGTTGTAGAAAATATCGTGATAGACTTAAACAAAGCTCATTTTTGGGATATTTCTGCTGTGTATGCACTTGACAAAGTAGTGATTAAACTTCGCCGTGAAGGTGCAAATGTAACAATTATCGGCAAAAATAGAGCGAGCAGTACTATAATTGACAGATTTGGTGTTCACGATAAACCAGAAGAGATTGAAAAAATAATGGGAGGACATTAAAGCATGCAAAATATAAATACTATAAAAGAGGCTGTACTTGCCTGTATAGACGGCTCAAAATATTCTGAAGCTGTTTGTGAATATGGGCTGTATATTGCAAAAGAGTTAAAATTGCCGTTAGTATTATTAAATACAATAGAACATACACATATATCATCCAAAAGTGACCTCTCTGGAAGCATCGGCTTTGGTGAAAGAGACACTCTTTTAAATGATCTTTCTGATGAAGATGCCGTGGAAAGCAAAAAGCTTATTGACAATGGAAAAGATATTTTAAAATCCTTAAAAGAAAAAGTTATAAACAGCGGTTTTGAAGATGTTGTAATCTCTCAAAGACATGGCACTTTATATGAAAATCTCAAAGAACTTGAAGAAAAAATGAGAGTTGTTCTGTTTGGAATATCTGGAATTGACCATAACTCAGATATTATGGAAATCGGATCTCAGGTTGAAAATATTATAAGAGATGTAAATGTGCCGATTATTTTAGTCAACAAAGAGTACTCTCCTATAAAAAATGTAATGATAGCATTTAACGGTGAAAGTGGTTCAACAAGAGCTCTGGAAGAAGTTTCCTCCTCCCCTATGCTGGGAAGGGATATAAAAAGATTTGTCATAAATATCTGCAATGATACAAAAAAATCTCAAGAGTTAATTGAAAATGCCAAAGAAATAATCCAAGATAAAACACTCAACTGTGAGTTTATATCAAAATCAGGCGATCCTTTAGAAGAGATTTTAAATTCTCAAAAAAGTAATAATATAGACATAATGGCAATTGGTTCATATAGCCACGGTAAATTAAAGACAGCTCTTTTTGGAAGTTTTACAACAAAACTTATCCAAAATGTAAAAATTCCGCTGATTATTTTAAAATAATTTATTTGCAGTGACAAGTTTTTTGTCACTCCTTAAGTTTAAAATCTTTTATATAATATATACCGACTCCCTGCCCTGTCTCTTTTACATCTACATCAATTCTTATTGACTTGCTTATACTATATTGCAATATTATAGTTGATATCTCATCATTTCTATAAACAAGACGGATATTTTTGCCAAAGCGTGTTCCTATCTCATATCCAAGAGTTCCCTCTTCATTTGTTAAAATATTTAAAGTATCTATTTTTAAATTTGTTGATTTATTAAGCATCTCTTTTAAACCCGCACCTAAAAGCAGATTACTTAGAGAAGTTTTAGAACTATCTTCACTTGTATCAAAAACAGATGAAGCAGCAGCGCCAAATAAAATATATGACATAATGTCTTCTTGACTCATTTGAGGATTTGAAGCAAAAATAATTACAGGAGAATTTACTCTATTTGTAATATATATCTCTATGTCTATGTTATCAAGCGTATAATAGTGCAGATTTAAATTTAGATAAGGATTTGTATATTTATCATCAACAAAATATATTTCGCTCTCATCAAACTCGAAAACTCTGTCACTTATATTAATGGTTCCTTTGTTAATTTGTACCGTCCCAAGTATCTGCATTGTGCTGTTTGTCTCTTGATAAAGCGTTAAATTTGGAGTAAATAAAAGATCAACTTCTTTTATTTTATACTTTATTGGTTTTAGTGAGTTTATAGATATACTTAATGCTCTATCTACTTTTTTCTTCTCTGGTTTTATATCTTGAATAATTATAATATCTTCATCACCAATAACATGCTCTTTTTTAGGAGCATATGTAACTATGCCGTCTAAAACAGTTATATCACCTGTAACATTTTGTTTACCGCTGCTATCAATGCTTGCTTGCAAATCCATTTTTAAAGTTACATTGGCATCATCTGATTTATAATGAAATTTATCACTTTTTATATTAATATCTGCACTCATATCAGATGGTCTTAATATTCCTTGTAATAGCAAATTATCATAAACCCAAAACTCTTTAAGCTCTAGCTCGCCTTTTTCGTTTAAAATAATTTTTGAGGCTCTATTTGAGTAAATATTATAATTTACAACTTTAAAACCGTATCTTTGCAGAGTTGCTTGAGAATTTTTATAAAAAAACTCAAAAAAAGCATCTTCTCCCGTATATATAGTTTTAGTATCAAGTTTAACTTTATACCATGGAATATCTAATCTTGTTTTTATCTCAAATGTATCTTTATAAGATATATCTGCTTTTATAGTTGCTTTTGCATCAAAAAACATATCCTCATCAAGTGTATTTAAATCAAGTTCATGCAATAGAGTATTTAGAGACTCTAATTCTGAGTCAATGTTAAGTACTTTTTTATTTAAATCTCCCTCTATGTTAAACTTGCTAGAGCCGATTTTAGCTAAACCTTTAAGAGCTCCTTTATCATCATTAAAGAGTGTTAAAGAAAAAATATCTGCATTTATATTGCCTCTTATAGTATCTTTATCTTTTGATACAAAAAGATTTATTTTGGAAAATTTCTCATGATAATACTCTTTTATAAAAGGTGCCTCTTTTTTTGGATAAAGCTGACCGTGCAGCGTTGAAGCGTTGTTGTCTCTCTCAAATATTCCATCTAAATATGCATATTTTGTATCTGCTTTTAAAATAAAATTTTTGTAATCTTTAGTCTTGGCATTTACTTCAATATCTTGCGCATCAAAATCAATTTTTGTAAAATTTTCATCTTTATTTATCTTTAGTGCAAAATTTTTAAAAGGCAGATTTAACTCATCTTTTATTATCTCTGCATCTAATTTAGAATCAACTTTTAAATCAAATGTAACTAAAGTTTCCTGTTTTACAAAAATTTCACTCCTCTCATAAAAAGCACCATAGTCTGAATTAACAACAAAAAAATCATCTTTAAACTTATATATTAAATTTATGTTTGTATTGTTTAATTCAATGTTTTTAATATCCTTAAAAATAATCTTTTTTAATGATGTTTTTAAAGATATTTTTTTCATTGATACATCTAAATCTACATCAAATTTTTCTGGAGTATATGTTAAAAAATATAGATACTTACTTTTTATTTTCTTATCTATTAAAACAGTTGATTGCGCTTTTAAATTATTTGATTTTATCTGCCCACTGAGAGAAAGCAAACCATAAGGTGTTTTCGATTCAAGCTCTATTTTTTCAAGGTCGATTTTATCTCTAAAACTAAAATCAAAACCCTCTAAATTGAAAGTGTAGAGTTTATTTTTATAGTTAATATTTGCATCTTTTACATCTATTTTTGAAATATTAAATGCAAATTTTGATTTTTGTGCTTTATCGCTGGATGATTTTAAAATCTTATCTGCATCTATCACAACTCCCTTTGCACCTATATATTCTATTCTTGGAGTCGGATGTATCAACATCAAAAGATTATAATCTACCCTAAGCTCATCAATTTTTATACTCTCTTCATATTTAAAATCTTTAATAACAACTCCGCTATACAGAGTGCCCTCTATCAAACTATACTCTACTTTATACTCTTTTAAATATTTCTGGGCCAAATATGGCACAATATCTTTTTGAAATAAAATAAAAATAGTAACAGTTGCTATAAAGAGTGCAAATATTGTGATAATTTGAAAAAAAAGATAAGTTTTTTTTATCAAAACAGCTCTCCGATATGAAAATGTATAGCATATTGTTTCATAGGATTTTCTATATCAAATCCTGCATCAATTGCAATTGGTCCGACTGGTGTATTGTAGCGAAGTCCAAATCCTGCACTATAATATCCATTGTCATAATTGGGAGTGCTGTCATTTCCCAAAAATGTAGTATCGCTAAAAAGAACTCCTCTTAAATCTTTGTAAATATTAAATCTAACTTCAGCTGTAGTTTCTATAATTGAATCAGAGCCTATAGGGTTGTTTTTATCATCTGTCGGACCTAATTTTCTATAACCATAAGCACGATTGCTGTACATTCCGCCGGCAAAAAAACGGTAAGAAGATGGGATATACCCATCACTTATGCTTAATGTTCCAAAAGTTGCTTTTAAACCAACAATATAGTCATTGATAGGGAGTATGTAACCGCCGTTTAATTTAAATTTATAATATGATGCATCAGAAACAGCACTCTTTACAGAGCCGCTTATTTGAGAATTTATAAAATACCCAGATCTTGGATCTAATATTTTATCTCTTGTATCATAATTCCATTCAAGTTTTGGAGATACTACAAAAAGAGAACTTTTTGGAAATAGAGTTTCATCATTAATATCATAAGTTTTTGCTTTATCAAAAAGTATACTCTCTTTAAATGTTGTATAGAAGGAAACTTTTTGTTTTAAAAAAAGATCAGCAAATATTCTCTCTTCTTTAAAAGTTATAAAATCTTCATTTTCATAACCAACTTCAAAACCTATAAAATTTCTATTTATAAGCGGCATATCAAAATTTGTTTTTATGGTCTGTTTTATTTGAGTTACTCTTGTCTCAGCTCCCAAACTTTTGAGATTTCCTAAAAAATTTCTATGTTTAATTCCAAGAAAAAACATAACGCCTTCATCACTGCTAGCACCTAAGCCGGCCATAAAACGAACAGGTTTTTCATTTTCTATTGTATTTATACTTATATCAACTCTATTATTTTTCTTTATATTTGTATTGATTATAGATTTTGAAATACCTTCATATCCATATAAGCTCTCATAACTTCTTGTTATTTTATTAGTAGAAAAAGGCTCACCTTCTTCAAAATATATAAGAGACTTTAATATATCAGCATCAATATTTTTTGTAGGTATTATTTCTATATTGCCAAAATAACATCTCTTATTTTGCATAACTTCATATGCTAAATAGGCAAAATTTTGCTCTATATCTATCCAAGCTTTTGCATCAAGAGAAGCGTTGCAAAAATGGCTATTTGCATAGATCAGTTTTATATCTTTCTTACTCTGTGTAAATTTATCAGCACTAAATATTTCACCCTCTTTAAAGGGAATCTTTTTAGAAATATCCAAGTTTGATATAAAAGTTACACTTTTAACTATAATAGGGTTATTTTCTTCAATAAGAAGAGTTATTGAATTTTTATCTTTTAGATAAGATATATTTGTGTGGTAAAAGCCTTTTGATTTATAGTAATCCTTAAGAGCCTGCATGGTTAATTCTATATTTTTAAATTCAATAACAGGCTCATCCACATAAAACTCATAAAAGTATGGTTTATGCAGGTCGAGAACACTATAAAGTTCTTTTGATGAAAGCTCTTTATTTCCGCTAAAAAGCAGTAGATACTCTTTCGCAAAAAGAAGTGCAGAGAATAAAAAAAAGGTAAAAAGCTTCTTTTTCAACTACACCCCCACAATGCTATTTTAACTCTTTAAGAGCCTTTATGACTTCATCCAGATTTTCAAGAGGAATATGAACTTTCCACTCAGGCTCATTTTCATTTCCTGCTAAAGATATACCTATACTAGCAACACTACCACTGCCTGCACCATACGGCTCATCCATTTTAATAATAGTTATAACACCTTTTTGTGTTCCATGTAGCTCAATAGTTTTTGACATTCCAACTCCTTTTATATTATTTAATAAGTCTAGCAATTTTTGCCTGAAGTTTCAACCATAATTTATGTTCCATCAACGGAAATCCTGCAAATGTTAAGCCGCTTTGATTTATACTCTTTGTTACTCCACTTCTAGCCGCCATTGTTGTAAAAGGAGCAATATTTAAATGTCCTGCTGTTGCACTCTGTCCTCCCATTACAACATTTCTTCCCATTGTTGTAGAGCCGGAAATTCCTGCTTGAGCAACCAGAACAGAGTGCTCACCTATTACACAGTTGTGTCCGATTTGAACAAGATTATCAATTCTTACGCCATATTTGATAAGAGTAGTTCCAAAAACTGCTCTGTCTATGGTAGTAGAGCTTCCGATTTCTACATCATCTTCTATAACCACATTGCCGTTTTGGTATATTTTTCTATGCTCACCCATCTTGTTTGTTGCAAAACCAAAACCATCACTTCCGATTGTTGTGTTTGCATGAATAATACAGTTGCTTCCTACTCTGCAGTCTCTGTATATGCTAACACTTGGATAGATGATAGTATTATTACCGATTACACTGTTGGCACCAATATAAACATGTGCCATAATAGTACAATTTTCGCCTATTACAGCGCCTTTTGCAATCTCTGCTTTTGGCGAAACAACACTTCCCTTGCCTATTTTAGGTTCTGCTAAAGTTTCATCTTCGATAGGAGGTGCAAAATATTTTGAGAGCGTTGCCATCTCCCAGTATGGATTGTCAACAACTAAAGCAATAGTATCTTTAGGAACAAACTCTTTTGTAGATCTATCAACTATAATAGCACCTGCATTTGAGTCTTGTATCTCTTTTATATATTTTGAATTTGCTACAAAAGATATTTCGCTTTTCTTGGCATCACGAAGAGTATTCATCTTTGTTACTTCAAAATTCTCACCGCTAAAATCACACTTTAAAATTTTTGCAATCTCTTTTAAATCCATTTTTCACTCCTAATCATTAAGCTTTGCTATCCTTGCTTGCAATTTTTTCCAATCTCTATGATTCATTAACGGAAACCCGCTGTAAACTCCGCCGCTATTGCTTATGCTTTTTGTTACTCCGCTTCTTGCAGTAAAAGTGGAAAAAGGTGCTATATCCAAATGATCGCTAAAAGCACTCTGCCCACTTACCACACAATTGCGTCCTAATGTCGTAGAACCGCCAACTCCTGTTTGGGCAACGAAGAGAGAATACTCTCCAATATCACAATTGTGTGCAATATGGATAAAATTATCCAGTTTTGTACCGCGTCTAATAATAGTAGAATTAAAAACTGCCCTATCTATTGCACAGTTTGCACCAATCTCTACATCATTTTCTATGATAACATTTCCGTTTTGATAAATTTTTATATGCTTACCCTCTTTTGTATGAGAAAAACCAAATCCATCAGCACCGATTACACTTCCTGCATGAATGATACAATCACTTCCAACAACACTGTCTCTATAGATGGTCACATTTGGATATATTATAGTGTTATCACCGATTACAACATTTGTCCCAATATATGCACCCGCCATTACAGTAACATTTGAGCCAATAACTACACCTTTTTCCACCTTTGCCATAGCGTCTATATAACACTCTTGACCCACTACTGCATGCGAAAGCCGCTGCTCAATGGGTTTTTTGTAAAAAAGTTTTGTAGCTTCTGCCATGGAGATAGAGACATCTTCACAAATTATATAAGAAGAGTCTTCAGGAAGATGTTCAATTAATGCATTTGTTATTAAAAAAGCTTTGGCTTTGGAAGATTTTAATTCGTAAGAGTATTTTTTATGTATTGCAAATGCTAATTGTGATGATGAAGAGAGAGAAAGTTCATTCATGGACTCTATCTCTATATCTTTGCCCAAAAACTCAAGCTTTAGATGCGAAGCTACATCACTCAAAAGCACTTGATTTATCTCTCTAGTGCTACAGCACCGCTTCTTACAATCTCTTTTGGGTTATATTTATTGATAATTTTTAAAAAGTTCTCCACTCTTTTTGGTTCATCTGCAACCATTGTTATAATTACATTCTCTCCGACATTAACAATTTTACCATTGTAAGCAGAACATAAAATGCTTATTTCTGTAATATCTTCAGTTAAAGGAAATTTGACCAATGCCATCTCTTTTTCAACTAAATCAGCGTGTTCATAAACTTTTAAAACAGGAATAAGTTTATGAAGTTGTTTTATTATCTGCTCTATAACCCGCACTGAACCTGAAGTAACAATAGTAAGTCTTGAATACTTGCTCTCTGGAATAGGCGCTACCGTCAATGATGTAATATTGTATCCCCGTCCGGAAAAAAGATCTGTAATTCGAGACAAAACACTTGCTTCATTTACAACAATAACAGAAATAACTCTTCTTTCACTTTTCTCCATTATTTTTTCTCCTTTTTCTCTAATAGCATCATGTTAAACAGTGAACCGCCGGACGGTACCATCGGCATAACATTTTCTAATCTCTCTACAACAACATCTATAAATGTAACAACATTTTTATCAACTGCTTCTTTAAGTGCTGCGTCAAACTCCTCTTTCGTTTTGACTCTAAATCCTATTCCACCAAATGCTTCTGCAAGCTTTACAAAATCGGGTTGAACACTTAAATCAGTTTCACTGTGTCTTTTATCATAAAAAAGAGTCTGCCACTGACGAACCATTCCAAGATAATTATTATTTAATATAATATTAATAACCGGCAGTTTTTTCTCAACTGCAGTCATTAACTCTTGACAATTCATCAAAATTGAACCATCTCCTGTAAAATTTATACTTATTTTATCAGGTGATGCTGCTTTAACACCCATAGCTGCAGGAAAACCAAATCCCATAGTTCCAAGTCCGCCTGAACTTATAAACTGACGAGGACGAGTAAAAGGATAAAATTGCGCTGTCCACATTTGATGTTGTCCAACATCCGTTGAGATATTCGCACTATCTCCTAAAAGTTCCCCTACTCTCTGTATAACCCATTGAGGCTTCAATCTATCTGTATCTTCATGATACGCCAACGGATGAAGTTCATTAAAATTATTTATAGTATCTCTCCATGCTGTATATTTTGCAGGATTAACACTGGATGACAATTTTAACATTTCACCAACAACATTTTTAACATCACCCACTATTGGATAGTCAGCATTTACAAGCTTTGAAATACTAGCAGGATCTATATCCACATGAATAACACCGGCATTTTTAGCAAACTCTGAAAGTTTACCTGTTACACGGTCATCAAATCTAGCACCAAGAGCTATTACTAAATCTGTTTCACTCATAGCCATATTCGCAGCATATGAGCCGTGCATACCAAGCATAGAGATTAAAAATTCATCATCGTGACTAAGAGTTCCTCTTGCCATAAATGTCTCAACAGCAGGAATCCCTGTTGTATGAATCAGCTCTCTTACTTCATAAGCAGCATTGGAGTTTATAACACCGCCGCCCAAATAAAAAAGAGGTCTCTTCGATTTTGCTATAGCTTCCATAGCTTTTTTGATTTGACGAGGATTTCCTTTGACATTTGGTTTATATGTCTCTAAATCAAGTTCAATCGAATAATCAAAATCTGCCATCTGCGCTGTTACATCTTTTGGTATATCTACATGAACAGGACCCGGACGACCGCTCGCTGCGATGTAAAAAGCCTCTTTAAGTATGCGCGGGAGCTCTTTTGCGTCTGTTACAAGATAGTTGTGTTTTGTACATGAACGACTTATTCCAACAGCATCAATCTCTTGAAATGCATCTGTTCCGATAAGACTCATAGGAACTTGACCACTAATTACCACAAGCGGAATTGAATCCATGTATGCATCTGCAAGTCCAGTTACGGCATTTGTAAATCCAGGACCACTTGTTATCATGGCAACACCTACTTTTCCACTTGCCTTTGAATAACCTTCAGCAGCATGGATTGCAGCTTGTTCATGTCTTGTTAAAATATGTTCAAAATTATTTTGTTTATAAATCTCATCGTAGACATTCATAATTGCTCCGCCGGGATAGCCAAATATTTTGTCTACACCCTCTGCAATTAAAGCTTCAATGACCATCTGTGCGCCACTTATCTGCATGAAAAGTCTCCTATTGTAAAAAATTCGCTAATTATATATAAAGTGAACTATATTGAAAGTTAAAATTTGGTTTAATTTTTAATTTAATATCTATTTAATTATTATTACAAACAATTTACTCGCCTCTAATATAATTCTCTTCTTTTAATACTTTATAAATAGTTTGCTGATGCTCTTCACCTTTAGTTTCGACATGTACCGTTACATTCGCATCACCATAATCAAGCGAAATAGATGTTCTGTCATATGCTATATGAACGATATTTGCATTTAACTCTTGAAGTATTTGAGTAAAACGCATCAAAGAGCCGGGCTTATCGACAAGCGTTACTGTAAATTTCATTTTTCTGCCTGATTTCAATAAACCTTTTTCTATAATTACAGACAAAAGTGTAACATCCATATTTCCGCCACTTAGAACAATAGCTACATTTTTATTTTTTAAATCTTCAAGTTTATCATGAAGAAGTGCAGCAACACCGACGGCTCCAGCTCCCTCAACCACCAATTTTTGTTTTTCAAGTAAAAAAAGAATTGCGCTTGCTATCTCTTCATCATCAACACTGATAAACCTGTCTACAGTCTCTAACATATAAGCTAAGGTTATAGGAGATGTGTCACGAACTGCAATACCGTCTGCTATTGTTCGCACGCTTAAACTATCTATAGGTTTTTTAAGCTCAAATGAATTTTTAAGCGCAGGCGCTCCTTTTGCGCTTACCCCAATAACTTCTATCTTGGGGTTTATACTTTTAAATGCCGCTGCCATTCCAGATATAAGTCCGCCTCCGCCTACAGGAATAACAACTGCATCCAAGTCTTTGCACTTATCCAAGATATCCAGTGCCAATGTTCCCTGTCCTGCTATGACATATTCATCTTCAAACGGATGTATAAAAGTTAATGAATTTTTTTTGCCATGCTCTATAGCATAAGCATATGCTTCATCATAGTTAGTTCCATGTAAAATAACTTCTGCACCATAATTCTTAACACCGTTTATTTTTGTAAGCGGTGTAGATTCCGGCATAACGATTACGGCTTTTATGCCAAATTTAGAAGCTGAGAGTGCAACTCCTTGAGCGTGATTTCCTGCGCTTGCGGCTATAACACCACATGCTTTTTGTTCATCGCTTAATGATGCAACTTTATTGTATGCACCTCGAATCTTAAATGCACCTGTAATTTGGAGATTTTCTTTCTTAAGATAAACATTACAACCGCTGCTTTGACTAAGATGCGGTGCATATGAGAAAGGTGTATCAACTGCAATCTCTTTTATTCGCTCTCTCGCCTCATAAATCTTTTTTACATCAAACAACTACAACTCCTTTATAAAAATTTATGTTCTACCATTGTGCACATATTTTGAACAACTTTTATTCCCGCAGCCTTTGCTTTAGCAGCCGCTTCATTATTTACAATCCCTTTTTGAGCCCAAAAAACCTTAATATCGCCTCTCTCAATGCATGCATCTGCAACTGCGTCAAGTACGCTTGGTTTTCTAAAAATATCTACCATATCAACTTTAAAAGGAATTTCTAAAAGTGAACGGTACACCTTTTCACCGAGAATAGTCTCCTCTTTCGGATAAATAGGAACTATTTTAAAACCTTGCTCTTGCAAATATTTTGCAACTTTATGGCTATCTTTACTTTCATCAGGCGACAAACCCACAACAGCAATAGTTTTAGTGATATCAAAAATATCTTTTATCTCTTCTTTATTTGAATTAATTGTTGGAAATTCACACTCCATTTTATATCCTTTAAAAAATAGTAAGTGATTATATCAAACTAATGAACAAATCACTATAATCAGCCGGATATTTATTTAAATAATAATTTTTCCTGTCCTATTCTATAAAGTGCAAAATCATATTTTAGAGGGTCACTATTATCAAAAGTTTTAAGTTTAAGAGTCAATTCTATAGCTGCCTGTAAATCATAACTTTTTCTCTTTAGCAGACCAAGCTTTTTAGAAACGGTAAAAGTATGTGTGTCAAGCGGCACAATTAAATCAGCCCTGTCAATTCCTCTCCATAATCCCATATCTATTGCGTCAGCTCTTACCATCCAGCGAAGATACATCATCCATCTTTTCAATGCACCCGCTCCCTTTGTTTTTGTAGTGATATTAGATATCAAAAAGTTATAACCTTGGCTATTATAGGGATATACATTTTGCAATGTTTTTATAAGTTCATTAACACCTTCAACAGCACTTTTATTTTTTTTATAACCAATTTTAAAAATTTCTTCAAGAGTGTTTTTTTTATTGAGTCTTTTTAGTGCTATAAATAAAACTGTTATATCTTCACTCTTTTGAAATCTATAGTAGTGATTTTTTAAAGCATCTCTTATCTCATCATCACTTTTTTGCAAAAGAGAAAAATCAAGAGAATTTAAAAATTTAATAATCTGTTTTACATTTCCATAAGCAAAAAGAGCACAAATTAATGAAATAGTCGGATCTTTATAACGCCGTG
This sequence comes from Sulfurimonas xiamenensis, assembly GCF_009258045.1. Taxonomy (NCBI): domain Bacteria; kingdom Pseudomonadati; phylum Campylobacterota; class Epsilonproteobacteria; order Campylobacterales; family Sulfurimonadaceae; genus Sulfurimonas; species Sulfurimonas xiamenensis. The sequence continues at coordinate 926,791 of NZ_CP041166.1, read as the reverse complement.
CAATCATTATCGGATCTAATCGCTCCTCACAAAGTTCGCCGTCACAATTGCGTTTAGCAACTTCTAAATCGAGAAGTCGCTTAATATATATATCATTCACCTAAAGCCATACTCTTAAAATTTTTTTTATAGCTTAAATTCTGCGCCCAGATAGTGCTTACGAACATCAGGATTTTGACCTATCTCTAGACTCGTTCCGCTCGCTAAAAGAGAGCCTGATTTTATCACATATGCTCTATCGCAGACATCCAATGTTTCACGAACATTATGATCGGTGATTAAAACACCGATATCATATGATACAAGTTGTTTGATAACTATTTGTATGTCCATAACCGCTATTGGGTCAACTCCGGCGAAAGGCTCATCTAAAAGTAAAAATTTAGGCGAATTAACCAAAGCTCTTGCAATTTCAACACGGCGTCTCTCTCCTCCGCTTAAACTAATTCCCTTACGATAACGAATCGGTTCTATGTTAAACATATCAAGCAGTTCTAAAATCCTTTTTTCTTGAGCTTTTTTATCTTTTATTTTTACTTCTGCAGCTATTAAAAGATTATCTTCTACACTCAAATCTTTAAATATAGAAGCCTCTTGCGGAAGATAACCTATGCCTTTTAAAGCTCTTTGATGCAGTGGCATTCCTGAGAGATTTTCATCATCAAAAAAAACCTCACCGCCGCTTGCTTCAACAAGTCCGCAAATCATATAAAATGTTGTTGTTTTTCCTGCTCCATTTGGACCTAAAAGTCCAACAACTTCACCACTTTTAACTTCTAAGCTCATACCTTTTACTATCTCTAAATCTTTTATTTTCTTTTTTAAATTCACCGCTTTTAATGTGTGCATACTGTGTACTCTCTTTTATCGTTAGAAATTTTTTTTATGTTTATTGTTATAGTCTTTATTCCGGCAGAATCCAATATGTTTGCCAGCGCATCATCACCCCACTCTACAAAATGAAGACCATCTTTTTCTAACTCTTCAAGCATACCCAAAGAGATAAAATGTTCTAATCCGTGATTGTACATATCATAATGAAAAATTCTATCTCCATAGCAGTGCTGAAGAGAAAATGTAGGCGAAGTCACCTCTTCATCAATTTCTAAAAATTTAACCATTTTTTTTACAAAAGTAGTTTTGCCCGCCGCCAAATCTCCACGCAAAATAATGACACCGTTTTTAAAATTTTTATCTATATCTTCTATTAAAACATCAAGTTCATCTAAACTTAGTATATATTTTTTCATAATTTATTTGATATCTCAATAATTTGTTTAAGTTTTTCTTTAGCTTTTCCTGTTCTTATGGCCATTCTTGCCATTTCCATTCCATCTTGAAGATCACGCGCCAAGCCATCAACCATAAGAGCACAAGCAGTATTTATAAGTACAATATCCCTTTGTGCATCCGTTGATTTTCCATCAAGAATATTATACAAAATTTTTGCATTTTCTTTTGAATCTCCACCAACAATAGCTTTTAAGGGAACTCTTTTAATGCCATACTCTTGAGCGTCTATAACAAACTCATGCACAACTCCGTCACACAGCTGTGAAGCGTAAGTAATATCGCTTATGCTTATCTCATCCATACCCTCTTTTGAACTTACAACGATGGTAGAGGTAGCCCCGTTTATACGAAGAGCCTCTGCTATTTTTGGAACAAAGGATTTATTAAAAACGCCTAAAAGTGATTTTTTCGCTCCTGCGGGATTTGTAAGCGGACCTAAAATATTAAAAATTGTTTTATCGGGTATAGTTCTTCGAACAGGCATAATAAATTTCATAGCAGGATGATGCGTCTGTGCAAACATAAAAGTAAAGCCTGACTCTTCAAGAAGTTTTGCACTGTTTTTTATACCTAAATCAAGTCTCACACCAAGTTCTTCAAACATATCTGCGCTGCCGGATTTTGAAGTAACAGAACGGCTGCCATGCTTTGCAACCATGCTGCCGCATGAAGCAGCTACAATAGAAACGGTTGAAGAGATGTTAAAACTTCCTATCTTATCTCCTCCTGTTCCGACAATATCTATAACTTTTGAGCGCAGATCATCAGATATGGGGAGCTCTATCGCAAATGAGCGCATAACTTCAGCTGCTGCTGCAATAGTTTCACCTTCAGTATTTTCATCAAGTTTTACGCTCAGTAAAAATTCTCTAATCTCATTATCACTCATCTCATGCTTAAAAAGCGAGGTAAATAGTTTTTTAGCCTCTTCGTAGTTCATGAAATCTCCTTAACATACTCTTCTTGAAGACTTTTTGGCGTTGATTTACTCTGAGGAATTTGAAGTATTTTGTATTTTTTTGTAAAGTTTAGATAATTTATAGTAATAATATCTCCGACAGCAACATTTTTACTTGCTTTTGCTACCGCATCATTTATAAGAACAACACCATTTTCTATCATATCCTGCGATATGGATCTTCTTTTTGTAATATTTACCGAATTTAAAAATTTATCTATTCTCATAAAACACCATTTATTATATTTTTTTTATATTGTAGAGAAATAAAACTGAAATTGATGTAAGAGTTGCAATATTTTTATTTCTTGCATCTTTTGATAGTGCTAATTTATTTTATTTTTTAAAAAATAGTATATAGTATATAGTATATAATTAAAAAGTTTCACACTAATTTCACATCTAAAAAATATAATACACATTACATTTTTAGATGTAATAAAAGGATTTCAATGTGATAAAAATTTTATTTGTATACTTCTATATCTTTGTTTTTGTACTTAGTGCTAAAGTAGTTAGTGTTGATGAATGCATCGATAAAACACTCAAAAATCACCCTGATGTTAAAAAAGCAGCCCTAGGTATTTTTGAAAAAAAATCTTCTGTAGATATTGCTAAAGCGGATTATCTTCCACAGATAAATGTGAGTGCTCAATATAACCCAATCGACACTTTCGCTGTGCCGAAGGATAATCAGTTTGAAACTATTGAAGATGACAGCTGGCGAGTTGATGCGGTGCTAAATCAAAAAATATATGATTTTGGAAAAACCACTTCAACTATTAAAGCATATGAAAAAGATGAAAATATAGCCAATCTTTCTCTAAATGATGCAAAAGCTCTCCTGGTTTACAATGTAAAAAATCAGTATAATTTAGCACTTTTAAAAACAAAAGAGATTGAGGTAAGAAAAAAAGATTTAAAAACAAAAGAAGAACTTTATAAACAAGCAAAAGCGCTTGTTTTACAAGGTTTAAAAACAGAAGCGGATGCAACTAGCATACTAAGTGAACTCTATATTGCTCAAGACAACTTAGCTATTGCCAAAGCTGATCTCAATAAAGCACTTACAACTCTCTCTCTTTATACAGGAGAAAGATTAGATGCAGATACTCAACTTAAAGAGAGTGTAGAGGTCAAAAATCAAAATATAATGAGTTCAGATATGCTTTTTAAAGATATTTTATCTAAAAACTTATTGCTTAAAAGCTCACAGGAAGAGATAAAAAAAGATGCTTTAATATATAAAGCCACAAAAGCTCAAAACTTAGGTTCAATAGATGCTATAGCTTCATATAATTATCAAAATTCACTTAATGAGTATGATGAATCCTTGGTTGGAGTAAGTATTACTGTTCCAATTTACAACGGTGGAAGAATAAGTGCTCAAACACAACAAGCACGCATCGCAAAAGAGATAGCAAAAGAGTCGTATAATTCCCAAAAACTCCTACTTCAAGAGGAGGTGGAAAATTTGGTAATTGATTTACAAAGATATAGATATACCATAAAAGCTAAAGAGGCTCTTATAGAGTCGTCAAATGCAACAAAAGAGATAGTTGAAGCAAGATACAAAGAGGGACTTGCAACCTATATAGAAGTACTTGATGCATCATCAACATATCTCTTTGCTAAACTTGGACTTCTTGAAGCCAAATTCAGCATCAATAATATAATAAACAGATTAGATTATCTACAAGGACAAATTCAATGAACAAATGGCTAAAATATACAATAATTACACTATTTATCGCTATTGGAGGCGCTCTATTTTACAATAAAGTATACATTGTAAAATCAACATTTGCTACAACAAAACCGACAAAAGGAGATCTTCATATAACAGTGCGCGGCATTGGAAATGTTGATGCTAAAAATATATACACTATTACGGCGCAAAGCGGCGGAGAGATAGAAAATATATACTTTGATGAGGGTCAATGGGTTAAGAGGGGTGATCTTCTTTTAACGATTGATCCGGTAGATCTTCCTATGCTTCTTGATGAACAAAAAGTAGCACTTAAAAAAGCTAAGCAAGAGGTTCAAACAACACAAAGTGATCTTGAAAGTCTCAAAGCGCAAAAAACACTTATTTTAGTAACATACAATCGTTACAAAAAACTGTTGGAACAGAAATATGTAACGCAAGCAGAATATGACAAAGCAAGCAGCGATTTGCAAAATATAGATGCGCAAATAAATGCTTCTAAAGCAAAAATTGCTTCTGCAAAACTAGAGATTCAAAGATTGCAAAAGAGTATGGAAGCGATAGATGCAAAACTGCAAAGATTTAAAGTTTACTCTCCTGTTGATGGTTACATTATTTCAAAAGAGGCAGAAGCAGCGCAATATGTCCTGCCGTCTGCACCTGTTTTTAAAATAGTAGATCCAAAGACATTATGGGTTGTGGCAAATATTGATGAAAGAGTGGCAAAGGGTATCAAGCTTGATCAAAAAGCTTCTATTAAACTTAGATCACAGCCAAATGTAAAATTAAACGGAAATGTTGAAAGAATAGTAGCTATAAGCAATCTTGTTACACTTGAGAGAGAGATAGCGATAGGATTTGAAACCACTCCGATTCCGTTTTATATTAATGAGCAGGCTGAAGTAAATATAAAAGTTCAAAAGTATGAAAATGTTGTAAAAATTCCTCTTAATTTAATTACTACTAAAGATGGAAAAAAAGGAGTCTGGGTAGCAAACAGCGATAATGCATACTTTCATCCGATTTCTATTTTGGCACAAAATGACGAAGAAGCAGCCATTTCATCAGGAATAGATGCGGATACTGAACTGTTAGTACCTACAAGCAGCAACAAACCACTTAGTGACGGCATGAAGATATACAGATGATTAATTTAGCAAAAAGAGATATTGAGCACACCCTTGGCAAATTTATAGTCACCGCTATGGGTGTTGGGATGTTGCTTGGAATTGTTCTTATTATGATTGGCGTATACCGTGGCATGATGGTAGAAGCGGAAATATTACTTAATGATATTGGCGCAGATATGTGGATAGTTCAAGAAGACACCTTAGGACCTTTTGCCGAATCCTCAAGAGTTCACGAGGACCTTAAAAATATCATCTATGTAATGCAGGGTATAGATAAAAGTGAAGCAATGACTTTTCAAAATATCCAGCTACCACAAAAAGACAAGTCAGTTCTTGCCGTTGCAGTCGGATATGATATCTATGGAGCTATTAATCCCATCAATCCTAAAAGGTTGATAAAAGGACGAAAACTAAAAAATGACCATTATGAAATTGTAGTTACAGACAAGACAGGCTTTCAACTAGGAGAAGAAATAAAACTCGGAAGAAATTTTTATAAAGTTGTCGGCATTACAAGTAAAACAGTTTCAAGCGGTGGAGATCCTCTTGTCTATATAAGTCTAAAAGATGCCCAAGAGCTACAGTTTTTATACTCAAACAAAGAGATACAAAACGATGAAGCAAGAGGAATAGAAAATTCGGAATCTTACAGAGTAAACGCGATTGTCGCAACTGTTAAAAATGGTTTTGATGTCGATAAAGTGGCCCATGATATAAGAAAGTGGCAACATAAAAATGTATATACGGACAAGCAGCAAAGAGATATACTCACAAAAAATCTAATTGAAAAATCTTCTAAACAGATAGGACTATTTACTATTATATTGGTTATAGTCTCAACAATTATTATTGCTCTTATTATTTATACCATGACATTGGAAAAAATGAAAGAGATATCTATTATGAAGCTTATGGGGCTTCCAAACACTCTTATTATAGAGATGATTGTTAAAGAGACAATACTCCTTGGTATTTTTGCTTTTATTTTTGGAAATATATTTTCACACTTAATTTACGATAAATTTCCTAAACTTGTTGTGTTGCAAATTCCCGATGCATGGATACTTTTTGGCGTAATTGTTTTTGCATCTATTCTAGCCTCTTTTGTAGGTGTAAAAAAAGTAATAAGCGCCGACCCGGCAGCAGCAATTGGAGGATAAAATGAGCAAGCATAGTGCTATTAAAGTTCAAAATTTAGTCAAAAATTTTGGTAAAGATGATAATTTAGTCCGAGTAATTGAAAATGCGTCATTTGAGATACAAAAAGGAGAAGTTGTTGCACTGATTGCTCCAAGCGGTGCAGGAAAAACAACTCTTCTTATGATGATAGGGTGTGTTATAGAACCAACAAGCGGAGAGATTTGGCTAGGAGAAAACAAAGTTTATCATGATAAATGGTTAGCTAAAGATACAAGACGCATAAGAAGAGAAAAGATAGGATTTATATTTCAAGCTCATTATCTTGTCCCTTTTTTGAATGTTTTAGAGAACATAACACTTCTTCCGCAGGCAAACAATGTAAGTGAAAAAGAGGCAAAAGAGAAGGCAATGGAACTCTTAGAGTATCTTGAAATTGCCGATAAAGCAAATAATATGTCATCACAGCTCTCTGGAGGGCAAAATCAAAGAGTTGCCATTGCACGCGCACTTGCAAACAATCCAGAAATTATTCTAGCGGACGAGCCTACAGCTGCACTTGATGGAGAAAGAGCTGTTAGTGTTATAAAAATGCTCAAAAAAATTGCAAGAGAGCAAAATGTAGCAATCATCACCGTTACACATGATGAAAGGATTCTTCCATATTGTGACAAAATTATGAAAATACAAAACAGAGGTATAGTTTTTCACGAACTAAAAGAAGAGAATATATTGTAATATATCGGACCAAAGAGTGTCCGATATAAAAATTTTAAAAAAATTAAAACTGCGGTTGAAGAAAAGGAATAACTTGCTTTTTACGGCTAAGTACACCATCTAACCATGCTTGGTTGTCTTGAATTTTTACATTAAATGCTTTTTCAACTTTTGAAACATCATCACTTAAAACTAAAAGCTGTGATCCTTCTTTCATAATATCGGTTAAAAGAATAATAATAGTATGAAGACCCTCCTCCTGCTTTATAAGTTTCATATCTGCAAAAAGTTCACCTATTCTATCATTTAATGCCGAAATATCAACCATTTCAAGCTGACCTATCCCGACTTTGGTGCCATTCATATCAAAAGCTTTATAATCTCTCATATTAAGATCTCTGGCACTTGCGCCTTCTATAGCCGATTTTGCTATAAACATCTCCATACCTAGTGCTTTGTAATCATCAATATGAGAAATTTTTGCTAAATCTTTTACTGCTTTTGTGTCAGCTTTAGTGCATGTTGGAGATTTAAAGATAACCGTATCACTTAAAATTGCACACATCATCATTCCCGCTAAATTTTTTGGAATAGCAACCCCATAATAGTCAAACATTTCTTTTATAACCGTATTTGAACATCCGATAGGTCGTATCCAACACTCAAGTGGAGTATCTGTTGTTATATCGCCTAATTTGTGGTGATCTACTATACCCAAAATAGTCGCCTCTTTTATATCTTTTGGAGCTTGGGCAAGATCTGAAAAATCTACCAGATAGACCTTTTCACCTGCATAAGAGGTTTTAAGTTCAGGTTCCTCTGCTCCAAATCTTTTAAGTATAAACTCCGTCTCTGGAGAAATATCGCCTTGACGCGTAGGCACACAATCTTCACCTAGTTGATTTTTCAAATAAGCTAAAGAGATAGCACCGATAATAGAATCAGAATCTGGATTTGTATGACCAAAAATATATGTTGACATGTATTAACCTTTTATTGTTTAGAGAAATTTCGTTTTAATAAAAAATTTCACTTTGTTTTTGAAATTATACTAAAATTTTCTAGATGATATATTTTAGAGGAATCATTTCTAACAATAATGATATAATTTTTAAATGAATGAAGAGATAAAGAGTAATATTACAGATATATTTTTATATCACGGTTTAATATTTTTGACCGGTCTTTTAATAATAATCGTGTTAATCCACATGCTTTATAATAGGCGGACTCCAAGCAGTATAATTGCCTGGCTTCTTTCTATTATTCTTATCCCGTATATATCCATATTTTTATACTTTATAATTGGCTCAAGAAAACGAAAAAACAGATATAAAAAAGAAAATTTAGTACTTAAAAATAAAAATACGGACAATAATATACAAAATAATATCGACAGAATTTTAAGAAATTATAAAATAGCCGATGCCCAAAGAAACGAAGAATTTAAACTTTTTCTTGATGCAGTTCAATTTTATAATGAATTTTTAAACTGCATACAAAATGCAAAACAATCAATCTATATCAGCACTTTTATTTTTGAGTATGACAAAGTTACAAAAGAAATTATAAAAGCTTTAATAAAAAAAGCAAAAGAGGGAGTTGAGATAAAAATACTTATCGATTCCATAGGTTCCATAAATCTTTATTTACTTCAATATAGACTTAGAAAACTAAGAAATGCCGGTGCAAAAATTGAATTTTTTATGCCTATATTTGAAATGCCTTTTAGAAACTATATAAATCTCAGAAATCATAGAAAAATATATATCTTTGACAATGAAAAAGTTTTAAGCGGAGGAGCAAACTTATCTTTTGAATATTTGGGACCAACTTACAGCAAAGAGAGATGGGAAGATATTATGTTCTCAATTGTCGGTCCATCTGTAGAGCAATTTTTTGAAATATTTGCTTCAGACTGGCTTTATGCTTCTCAAGAAAAATTGACATTTGCACAAAACGGCAAAAATAGAGAGATAGATGGCGATATATTTCTGCAAGTTGTTCCATCTGGACCGGATATGGATAAAGACACACTTTATGAGGTACTCCTATCTGCAATATATGGCGCAAAAGAAAAAATTTATATAATAACTCCATATTTTATACCAAATAATTCTCTTATCCAAGCGCTTATTATTGCTCATCACAAAGGGGTTGATGTAAAATTAATCACACCAAAAGAGGCTAATCACACTATAGTAAATCTAGTTAGAAGTTCTTATATGAGAGAACTTGAGGAAGCCGGAATAAAGATATATCTATATAACGGCTCACTGCTGCATGCAAAAGCCATGCTTTTTGACAGTCACAGCGTAATGCTTGGAAGTGTGAACTTTGACAACAGAAGTCTCTTTTTAAACTATGAGGTTGTAACTTTTGTTTATTCCGGCAAAATCATAAAAGAGGTAGAAATATGGACACAAAAACTTATATCTAATTCCTCTTTTGGAACAAAAAATGTATCTTATGGCAAAAGAGTTTTTGAAAACCTTATGCGGATATTAGCACCGCAACTTTAAGGCTGGAATTTTATTATGTTTAAACCAAATAGTTTGCTAAAATCATTAAAACATCAAGAATCTGAGTTAGGCATGGAGTTTAGTCTTTTATGTTGGAATGTTGCAAAACTTACTCTTAAAAGCTCATATAAAGCATTTATTGATTCACTTATACAAAACCATAACTTCGATATATTACTGCTTCAAGAAGTAAAAAAGAGTATTCCTCATGAACTAGAACTACATGACTACTCTTATGTTTTATCGCCTAATATCGAGACAAAAAAGCATGTTTTTGGGGTACTTAGCGCTTTTAAAACATCGTGTGAGAGTGAACTCTCTTTGCTGACAAAAAAACAGGAACTGCGCTACACAACACACAAAGTATCACTTATTACACACCATAAAATTTCACAGGAGCAGACACTGCTTGTCGTCAATCTTCATGCTATCAACTTTGTACGAAATCTTGATTTTAAACATGAATTGAATTCACTTTATGAAACTATCAGTTCACATAAGGGAGCAATGATCGTGGCGGGTGATTTTAATACTTGGAACTTAAAAAGAGTACGCTTTTTAGAGGAGTTTGCAGAAAATCTTTCTCTTAAAAAAGTGATATTCAGCAATGAAATACATCTTAAAAAAATTTTCACAAACTCAATAGATTATATCTTTTACAGAGATTTGAATCTTACCTACTCCGAAGTGATAGACAGCAAAAAAATCTCAGACCACAACCCTATTATTGCAAAATTTAAATATTAATCTATAAACTCTACAACCTCTTCAAACGGCACTCTTAATTGAGATGATTATTTATTGATTCTGTAGCCAAAAGGAAGTACTAAAGAAAGTTGATATTTTTTAATATCAATATTTAAAATTCTCTCTACATTTTCTTTCTCAAACCCCTCTATCGGGCAGCTGTCTATCCCAAGAGTAGCTGCTTTTGTCATCATATTTGCAGCAGCAATATAAGTTTGTTTTGCAGTCCAACAAAGTATGTTTTCATCGCTGCTTAGAGTTTTGCTCAAATGTGATGCATATTTTTGCATATAAAAATCAAGCATCTCCTGCGGCATCTCTCTTCTTGAAAATCTCTTCTTAACGACTCCACTCTCCGGTTTTACATCTTCTATCGCAGCAAGTATAACCACTAAATGGGAGCATGAAGTAACCTGAATTTGATCCCAGCAGTAAGGTCGTATTTTTGCTTTTAACTCTTCGTTTTTAATTACCAAAAATTTCCATGGTTCCATGCCAAACGATGATGGAGATTTTCGCCCTGCTTCGAGTATATCTATTATATCTTTCTCTGATATTTTCTTATTTTCGTTAAACACTTTACACGCATGCCTAAAATCCATAGCTTCATTAAAACTTTTTTCCATAAAGATAGCTCCTAAGTCATAATTTAAATAAAAGATTATATACTTCCATTCTTAATTTAAACGCAAAATAAATAGAGACTATTTTGCTGTATTAACTGTTACAAGACCAAAAATTGCTTGTCACAAAAAAGAAATACAATATAAAAGAAATAAATTTATGGAAAATTTTGCACTTATTTTTAGCGCTATTTTTATAGGATATATTATAAATAAATTAGATGTTTTTCCAAAAGACACACCTCTTATTTTAAACCAATTTATTCTCTATATTTCAGCTCCAGCTTTAGTCCTTCTTCAAATTCCAAAATTAAACTTCTCTTTTGAGGTTATGATTCCTGTTTTTATAGCTTGGCTTGTAATGAGCATAAGCGCTTTGGCAGTTTTATACTTTTCAAAATTGCTCACATTTACAAAAGAGATAACAGGTGCTTTGATGCTTGTAGCAGTCTTGGGTAATACTTCTTATCTAGGAATACCAATGATTCAAGCTTATTTTGGAGAATCAGCGCTTGGATATGTTGTAATGTATGATCAATTAGGCTCTTTTATAGCGCTTTCTACCTATGGAACTTTTGTATCAATCTATTATTCAAATACACAAAATGTTGATATAAAAGTACTATTTCTTAAAATATTAACATTCCCGCCATTTTTGGCTCTAATCATTGCTCTTTGTTTTATTGGCACCACATTTCATCCGGTAGTAGAGAGTGTGTTATCTTCACTTGCTAGCACAATTATTCCTTTGGCTCTTGTAGCAGTCGGTCTTCAACTTCAATTCAAACTTCCATCAGAAGACATAAAACCATTTACACTGGCTTTGGGAATTAAACTTATCTTAGCTCCCATTTTAGCAATTATAATTTGTAATATATTTTCTTGGAATAGTAAAGCTGCTTTAATATCCATAATGGAAGCTTCTATGGCACCTATGATTACTGCAGCTGCAATTGCTTCTATGGCAGGACTTGCGCCGAGGCTAAGTTCTGCTATTGTTGGCTATGGAATTATATTTTCATTTTTTACAACATGGGTTGTTTATAATTACATAACATAACAAAAACAGATGAAAATTTATATATTTTTTAAACTATTCTTTAAAATGCCATTTATCATATTTTTAAATATAAAATAGTGTGCAGGGACTAAAGAGTACCAATAGAGTCTGCCCCATATCCCTTTTGGATAAAAATAGGCAGATTGGATAAGTCTATCCCCCTCTATCTTAAACTCAAGCCAAGCATGACCCGGCAATTTCATTTGAGCAAATAGAAGCAGTCTCTCATTTTCCTTTAAATCTTCAACTCTCCAAAAATCAAGACACTCGCCTAGTCTTAAATCACAGCTATCTCGTCTGCCGCGATTAAGCCCTACTCCGCCCAATGCTTTGTCGGCAATGCCCCGCAACTCCCATAAAAAATCATAATCAAACCAGCCGTTCTCGCCGCCTATTGATTTAATAGCCTTAAACACCTTCTCTTTATCATAAGCACTGATATCGGCTTCTTTTCTATCTACGAATATAGCGTCATTTATCTCTTTTGCGTGCGTCTGCTCCCATGATGAACCCTCCGCATCGCTCCATCTGCTTATTACCTGATTCTCTTCTATCTCGCTTACTGCTTTTTGTACGGCTTGGATATAATTCATAGGTTCAATATTTGGAAAATATTTTTTAGCATTATCGTTTTGAACAGTTACTTCGCATTTTAAACCCTCTATCAATGCTTTTGCAACAATAAAAGGAACGGGTGTAAAGAGATTAAGCCAGTAGGATGAAAAATTTATACTCATAAACGGAACAGGAATAAGATATCTTTTAAGTTCAAGTGCTTTTGCTGTTTGTAGCATCATATCTCTGTACATCATTTTTTGTGAACCTATATCTACAACTAAATTTTTATCATACTCAAGATAGAGAGATGAAATAAGATAGTTGATAACATCATCAACCGCAATCGGCTGCGCATATGTATTGACCCATTTTGGAGTTATCATAACAGGGAGTTTTTCAACAAGATTTCTTATAATCTCAAAACTTGCACCTCCAGATCCTATTATCACGCCTGCACGCAGCCAAATACTTTGAACACTATCAGAAGAGCTGAGTATCTCTCCTGTTTGTATTCTACTTAAGAGATGCTCACTTGTATCGCTGTTTTTAACGCCAAGTCCGCCAAGATAGATAACTCTTTTTACACCGCACTCAGAAGCAATATCTATAAAATTTTGAGCTGAGAGATTATCTAAATCCTTATAATTTTTTTTATTAAGAGAGTGAATAAGATAATAAGCCATATCTATTCCATCTAACGCTTTTTTTAAAGCATCCCTGTCAAATGTGTCCCCTTCTATCACTTCAAAATTTTTAAGTATATCCTCTGAGAGACTCTTTTTATTTCGCACAAAAATTCTAAGCTCTACATCTTTTTGATTTTTAAGTGCATTTTTCAATCTTCTTCCGATATATCCATTTGCACCTGTTAATAAAACTTTTATCATAAAATCCCACTTTTGAAATAAAATCATACCCGCTCTTATAAAGAGAACTATTGTGAATTTAAAACAATTCTACCTAAATTTATTTGCAATATATGTTAAAATTGCACTGTTTTTTATCTAAATAAAATTTGAAATTTATTAGTAGGAATGTTTATGCAAAATTTCATAAATGAAATTGATTTTCAAGCTCTTTTACAAGTTTCTATAATAATCGGCTCAAGCATACTCATTTCAATAATTGCCTATTTTATATCTAAAAAATATATAATAAAAATTATACATAAACTTATTTTTAAAACAAAATCAGAGCTGGACAATACATTTATTAAAACAGGTTTTTTTGAGCAGCTTGCCCATCTTATTCCTCCTGTTGTAATTCTTTATTTTTCTCAATTTTATCCACAAAACATAAGCAGCAGTGTTTCTCAAATAATCAAATTTTGGATAGCTGTTGTAATTATAAAAACTATAGATAAATTTTTATCAACTACTCTAGAGATATATAACACTCTGGAAATTTCAAAAGACAAACCCATAAAGGGTTATATCCAGCTTCTAAAAATGATTGTTTATATCCTTGGTTTTATTATCGCCGTATGTGTTTTAGTTGGCATTTCTCCATGGGGAGTTCTAAGCGGTGTTGGTGCATTTACCGCCGTTTTGATGTTTATATTTAAAGATACAATCCTCTCTCTTGTTGCAAGCGTGCAAATTGTTGCAAATGACCTCTTTAGAGTCGGCGACTGGATAGAAGCTGAAAATTTTGGTGCAGATGGAGAAGTTATCGATATCGCCCTGCACTCGGTAAAGGTTCAAAACTGGGATAAAACCATAGTTACTATTCCGACTTATAAATTTATGGAGAGCTCTTTTAAAAACTGGAGAGGCATGGAAAAGAGCGGCGGCAGAAGAATTAAGCGCTCTTTGTTTATAGATGTAAACTCTATCAAATTCTGCAACACTGAACTTCTAGAAAAACTAGATAAAATAGAGATTTTAAAAGAGTATCTCAAAGAGAAACAAAAAGTTGTCGATACAACAGATGAAATAACGCTTAACAAAAGAAAACTTACAAATATAGGAACTTTCAGAGAGTATATAAAAAGATACTTGGAAAATAATCCAAATATAGACAGCAAAAATTTCACTTTTATTATAAGACAGCTTCAGCCAACTTCCAAAGGTGTTCCTCTTGAAGTCTACGCTTTTAGCAATAAAAATAAATGGGCAGAATATGAAGCAGTACAATCAGATATTTTTGACCATCTTCTTGTAGCGCTTAAAGAGTTTGACCTAAGACTTTATCAAGAACCATCGGGAGAGTTAGGCACTCTTAAATAACCCTCTCTATATACTCTTTGATCTCTTCTGCACTGCCTTTAAAGACCACCTGCTTAGAGCGTTTTTGTATCTGATAATCATACATTGGATCATAATAGTTTTGCAGAAGATACGCTACCCACTCTTTGTAACCATCAAATGAGCTGTTTCTCTTCTGCTCCTCTAAAGCATTTTTAAAAAGCATACACACCTCACTGTACTTTTGATTTCCAAGTCGTTTTTTTATCCGATACATGGCATTTTCTATGCTTTCTTGCCAAACTTTGAAAGCATCTGTAAAACCTGCACTCTCATACACTTCTTGCGCTTTAACAACATACTCATCTAAAGTTATCTCTATTCTCTTATCTATTGGCGTTTCAAGTATAACAAGCGGTGCTTTGGACATCACAGGTATAAAACTATCAGGCATAAAAACAGTGCCGATATGTTTTCCTTCATCTTCAAAAACAAGAGTTTTAAGCCCCTCTTCTCTTTTTTGAATCAATCTATATGCTAAATTATTCTCAAAATTAATCTGTGAGGTTTGCGGTGTGATTTTTTGCCCAAAAGAGGAGCCTCTGTGGTTTGCAAGTCCTTCAAGATCGATTGCATTTTGCATCTTTTTAAGCTCTATTGTTTTTCCTGAACCGGTTCTTCCGCCGAGAATTATAGGCTTAAATTGTTGATTAAAATGTTCAAGTTCATTTAGCAAATAACCTCTAAAGGCTTTGTATCCGCCCTTTAAACGAACTATCTTTCTGCCTTTTTCTTGCATCCAGCTCTGTGCTATCTTAGAGCGCTGTCCGCCTCGAAAACAATAAAGCAAAGCATCAGGATTTGAATCCATAAAATCAAGCCATGCCTGCACACGCTTCTCTTTTATATCTCCTCTTACCAGTTGATGCCCAAGCTCTAGAGCTTTTGCATTTCCGTTGTTTTTATAACATATTCCTATATCGTGCCGCTCTTCATCATTCATAATAGGAAGATTTGCAGCATGTAAAAATGATCCTTTTTTAAACTCTACCGGTGCACGGACATCAATTAAAGGAGTATTATTTACAACAATTGATTTAAAGTCATCAAAAAGTTCATTCACTTATAAAACCTCTATTAAATATTTGCCTTGTGCTGCTGTTTCACCGATTGGCTCAAGTTCTAAACCTGCCGCACGCACTGTTTTGTAAAATGCATCTAAACCATCTTTTTTAACTATAACAAGAAGTCCGCCTGAGGTTTGTGCATCGCAGAGTATCTCTCTTTGCATGTCACTCATCTGAGAAATTTTATGGCCGTAACTCATAAAGTTTTTACGAGAACCGCCAGGTATACAGCCAAGCGCTCTATATTTTTCAACATTTCTTAGAAGCGGGACTTTCTCAAACCATATATTTGCACTTATTCCACTTGCTTCGCACACTTCGCTCAAATGTCCTAAAAGACCAAATCCTGTAATGTCTGTCATAGCTAAAACACCATCAAGAGATGCCAAAGCACTCCCCTGTTTATTGAGTGTAACCATAGCTTCAATCGCTGCATCTATGTCGCCTACTTCAATCTTTTTTTGTTTTTGAGCGGTTGTAAGTATGCCGATACCTATAGGTTTTGTTAGAAATATAAAACAATCTTCCTCGGCACTGTTGTTTTTCATAAGGTTTTTATTCTCTACCAAACCCGTAACAGCCAATCCAAAAATCGGCTCGGGAGAGTCTATAGAGTGCCCGCCGGCAAGAGGAATACCCGCATCTTCACAAACAGCTCGACCTCCTTCTATTACCTGACGCGCCACATCTGCGCTTAGCTTATCTATCGGCCATCCAAAGATGGAGATAGCCATAAGAGGCTTCCCTCCCATCGCATAAATATCACTTAGTGCATTTGTAGCAGCGATGCGCCCGAAAGTAAAAGGATCATCTACTATAGGCATAAAAAAATCAGTTGTAGAGAGAACAGATGTGCCATTGCCCAAATCATAAGCAGCTGCGTCATCTTTATGCTCATTTCCCACAAGAAGCTGTGGATAGAGAGCAGTTGAGATGTTGGTTTTTAGTATCTCATCAAGAAGCATTGGAGAGATTTTACATCCGCATCCTGCTCCATGACTATACTCTGTTAATTTTATTTGCTCCACTCTTTTCCTTTAAAATTATTATTTAATTTGCTTTTTTATTTATGAAGTAAAAGCTCTTTTGCAAGATATTCGCCCGTATAAGAGAGAGTTTTTTTATGCTCGTCTGCTACCTTTTCAGGGCTTCCCTCAGCGATTATAAGACCGCCGCCGCTTCCGCCTTCAGGTCCCATGTCTATGATGTAGTCGGCATTTTTTATCATGTCGAGATTATGCTCAATTATAAGCACCGAGTTGCCAAGCTCTACAAACTTATGAAGAACACCAGTCAGCCTGTCCACATCTGCAAAATGAAGTCCTGTTGTCGGTTCGTCAAGTATATAAAGTGTCTTGCCCGTATCTTTTCGGCTAAGCTCTTTTGAAAGCTTGATTCTCTGAGCCTCACCTCCTGATAGTGTTACTGCATTTTGACCAAGAGTAATATAGCCAAGACCAACATCCACAAGTGTTGAGAGTATCTGATTGATTTTAGGAATAGGTTTAAAAAATTCATATGCCTCTTCTACGCTCATTTTAAGCACTTCAGAGATATTTTTTCCTTTATACAACACTTCTAGCGTTTGTTGATTGTAGCGCGTGCCCTTACATGTGTCACACTTAACCATAATGTCAGGCAAAAAGTGCATCTCAATCTTGTTTTCGCCCTCGCCTTGACACTTCTCGCATCTTCCGCCTTTGACATTGAAGCTAAATCTAGAACTCGTATAGCCTCGTATCTGTGCCTCTTTTGTCTGTGCGAAAAGATTTCTTATCTCATCCATGACGCCCGTGTATGTTGCGGGGTTTGATCTCGGAGTTCGCCCTATCGGACTTTGGTCGAGATAGATCACTTTGTCTACATGTTCTAATCCAGTTATCTCAACACCTGCTACTTTGTTAACCTTTCTTGCATGATTTAAAAGCTCTCTTGCTGTCGGAAGAAGTGTTTGAAGCATCAAAGAGCTCTTTCCGCTTCCGCTCACACCTGTTATACAGACAAAATTATTGAGAGGGATTCTTGCACTTAGATTTTCTATATTGTTAAGTGTCACATTTTTAATCTCTATAAACTTATCCTGTTTGCGTCTGTAAAAATACTCAATCTTTTTTCTGCCGTAAAGATAGTCCGCGGTCAGTGTTTTTGCCTTTTTTAACTTCTCAAGCGTTCCTGCAAAAACGACCTCTCCGCCGAATTTTCCTGCACCCGTTCCGATATCTACTATAAAATCTGCATTCTCTATGGTCTCTTTGTCATGTTCGACGACGATAACGCTGTTCCCCTTCTCTTGAAGGCTTCTAAGGGTGCGGATAAGTTTTAGCGTATCTCTCTCATGCAATCCGATGCTCGGCTCATCCAAAACATATAAAACACCAGTTAAACCGCTGCCGATCTGCGAAGCAATGCGGATTCTCTGCGCTTCTCCTCCGCTTATAGTTCTTGCATCGCGCCCAAGGGTAATGTAACCAAGTCCAACATCAAACAAAAAGTAGAGCCTCTCTCTAATCTCATTTAAAATAGGTGCTGATATCTGCTCATTCTGCTTTGAGAGAGCAGAAAAGTTGCTCTCTTCTTTAAACCACTCATGGCTCTTTGCAATAGGCATATCCAAAATCTCTGCAATTCCTTTGCCCGCCACCTTTACTGCAAGTGATTCTCTTTTAAGTCTATGTCCATTACAGACATTGCAGACCTTCTCACTCATATAATCAGCCAACTCTTTCTCATCTTTGAACATATCGTATGCTATCTTGATGATTCCAGGCCAGACCCGCTTTACCTCATGGTTTTTCCACAGAAAGCTCACTTCATCGATGCCGCCGTGGAGTATCGCTTTTTGTTTATACTCAGGCAGTTCTGAGTACGGCACGGTGATGTCAATGTCGTTTGCCGCACAAAAGCCTTTTAAAAAGGTAAAGTAGTACCCTTTGTTAAAGCCGTAAACGATCTTTATGGCACCCTTTTCTATGCAGAGATCTCTGTCTATTATCTTATCTTGATCTAGTGCATAGCGAAGTCCAAGACCGTCACACTCGCTGCAAGCTCCCTTTGGAGAGTTAAAAGAGAAAGAGAGGGGTTCTAGAGGATCAAAACTTATCTTACAGTCAAAACATGCATTATGTTCGCTATAGTGGATGCTTTGACTTTTGAGACCCAGCTCTTCATAGTTTAGTATATCAACCTCCAGCTCTCCATAGCTCTCTTTAAGCGCTTTTTCAACATCAGCGGCTATTCTCTCTTTGTTCTCCTCTTTGACTACGACTCTGTCAACAACAACTTTTATAGTATGTTTTTTTGTTTTGCTAAGCTCTATCTCTTCATCAAGCCTTACCATTACGCCGTCAATCATGGCGCGTACATACCCTTTGTGTACCAAAGATTCTAAAATATCATGAAAACTTCCCTTTTTTTCACGCACTAAAGGTGCTAAAAGAACAAGCTTTGCTCCCTCTGGAAGTTTTGCAACTTCGCCAATTATATCCGAAGCACTCATTTGAGAAATTTTTTTGCCGCATTTATGACAGTGCTGCACTCCAATGCGTGCATAAAGAAGTCTTAAATAATCATATATTTCAGTAATTGTTCCAACTGTTGAGCGCGGATTTTTAGAAGTTGTTTTTTGATCGATGGCAATAGCAGGAGTAAGCCCCTCGATCTTATCGACATCAGGTTTGCCGACACGATCTAAAAACTGTCTTGCATAAGATGATAAAGACTCCATGTAGCGTCTCTGTCCCTCAGCATACAGGGTATCAAAAGCCAGGGTTGATTTTCCACTTCCACTCAGTCCCGTAAAAACAACTAGTTCATTTTTAGGAATTTCTAATGATATATTTTTTAAATTATTCTCCCTTGCACCTATTATTTTAATTAACTCTTTTTTTTTCATTATTTATCAACTTCCTCTAAAAAAATATTCTCTGCATTAAGTATATAACAATAAAAAGATAAAAAACTACTAATAGTTTTTTTTGCAATACTGCATCAACTTTATCTTTAAGTAAAATACCGACATAAACACCAAAAAGAGATGCCAATCCTATGGTTATACCACTAAAAAAATCTATCTCTCTACTTAATGAGTGAGAAATAAGACCTGAAATAGATGAAAAAACTACAAAAAATAGACCCGCAGATATAGCTTTTTTAAGATCTACATGTAAAAATCCAACCAAAATCGGTACTAAAAGTACACTCCCGCCAACACCAATGAGCATACTTACAATGCCCAAAACAACTCCTATAAAAAACAAAATAAATTTGTTTACATCTTTTTGAACCGCACCTATTTTTGTTTTAAAAAAGAGTCTGCTTAGAGCAAAAAAAGCAAAAAATAAAAAAATTATTTCTAATGTTTTATCATCAAAACCAGAAGCAATAAATCCACTTAAAAATGCACCACAAAACCCACCGATACCTATTGTGAGAACCATTGGAACATCTAATGTTTTCTTTTTGTTGTTTAGATAACTGCCATAGATAGAACTAAAGACCATTTGCACTACAGAAATACCGATTGCATCCTTAATCTGATAGCCCAATAACAAAAGCGATGGAACAAGTATTGTCCCTCCGCCAATGCCGAAAAAACCAGATAAAAAACCTACACCAACACCCAAAAAAATCAATTCTATCATTGTTCAAACTTTTTTTCGAATTATATCATTTTTAAAACAGGGTTTAATTTTACTTTGAGATTTATTGAAGTATAATCATCGATGTTAAGGAGTTATAATTGAAAGAGAAAAGATATAACTACGAAAATTTTAACCCAAAAACAGAACTTTCTTGGATAGATTATTCAGGGTTATTAGATGTAGAAGTTGACTTTGTATCTGAACTTGGCAGAATTGAACTCTCAATCGAAGAAATTTTAAAACTGACAAAAGGTTCTATTATAGATCTAAAAAAGCCGGCTGGCGGAGACATTGAATCATATATTAACGGCCATCTCTTAGGTAAAGGTGAAGTCATTGTAAGTGACAAAAATCTTGCAGTGAGAATAAATGAAATTTTAGATCCAAATACAGTTTTAGATAATTTTGCAGAAGAAAAGCGATGATAAAATTCTTATTGCTTTTTTTGCTTCCTCTCTCTTTATATGCCTCAAAAATATTAAGCTTTAATATCTATGATAAAAAAGACAAAGTAGATATTATCTTGACTTTTGATACTCCATACAATGGAGTTATTAAACAAAAATCAAACGATTCAAATATAATTATCAAACTTGAAGATGTTTCTATCGAATCACCTAAAATTAAAAAACTTTCATCATCGCATATAAAATCAATAACAATAACCCAAATAAAAGGGTATACAGAAATTATTGCAGATGTGCTGCCTTTGGTCAACCTAGAAGTTTCTAAAACACCTGATGCATATGCTTTAAGATTAAGGTTTATAGCTTCGGCTGTGCTTTCAAACTCTCTTCAAACAAAAGAGAATAATGAGATATCCCAAAATTACTATATTTTTATAACCTTGCTGATTTTAACGGCAGCAATACTTTTTTATATGAAAAAAAGAGTATCTGTAAAACAAAGTAAAGATTCTAAACAAGAAAATTTTCTATCCCATATAAATAGCGTCAGCATTAGATTTCAAAAATCCATCAACAGCCAAAACAGTGTTGTTATGCTTGATTTTGGTGAACAAAGCTATCTTATTCTTATAGAAAAAAGTAATATATTGCTTGATAAGTTTACTCAAAACAGACCAGTAACAGAAAGTGAATTTAACTCTATTTTACAAAAAAGGCAAAAAGAGATTGATGCTTTTTTCAGTGATAACAAAGATTCAAAAGAGTATTTGCAATCATATAAAGAAAAAGCAGCTTCGCTGCGATACGAATCTTAAAATTAGAGTTGAGATCTATCTTGTAAAAGTTTTTTGATTATTTTAAGATTTGACAGAGTAAGTTTATATTGTTCATCCATCATTTTACTTATATGATATACTTCAGTCACAGTAATACCGTAAGGATCTTTTTTCTCTTTAATAATTTTATCTTCATCAAAAGAGTACAGATACAAGCTTTTTCGTGTTAGCTGCACATAGTATGTCAATACTATCTCGTTTGAATGCTTCTTTTCAATCGCTACTATTACCCGCTGCTCATCTCTATAACTGTTATCTAATTGTAGTTCATCTCTTATCTCGGCTACATCGATATAACCGATATAAAATTTATTATATAAATCATGATATCTTTGAATTTTTTCGCTCATTAAAAAATTCATATCTAGTATATATTTTTTATGGCTTCTTATTGTTTTGGTAATCCATGAAATAGTATTGTAATATCTAAACGGATAGAGTTTTAAGGAGTGTGCTTCTATCATTTTCTCAGATTTAATTCTTTTCTTTGGCATCAGCTTTTTAGCATCCGTATCAACAATATAATCAAGCACGCCCTTAGCTGAAAACTCTTCGGTAAACCAAACACTGCAATATGAAGGAAACTGTCTTACTCCTGTAGCTCCTTCATTTAGAATAATTAAAGATTTTATCTCATAATTTGGAAAGATGATTTCAAGTAAAGCTTTTTTCTTTCTAAGTCTTTTTCTAAGTTTTAAAACAGATTTGACAAGAGTCATCTCTACAAAATAGAGCTCTTTATCTTTTGTAATAAACATAGCATCAAATTCACTTATTTCTCTGCTTTTAGTTCTATAAACAATCTGCTGTTTTTCACTTATGGAGAGAGTATTGGCATGTGCTTTTATCTTGTCTTGATGAAAACCCTTAAGTACAAATTTTTCTATGTTATCATTTTCTACTGCGTAAATAAGAAGTTTTTCATAAATAAAGTTTTCAAAAACTTCACCTTCAAAGGAGCGGTATGAACTTAAAAAGTGGGGATCATCTTCGCTAACGCCTCTTCTTATCAAAGATAAGAGGTGTTTTACATTGTAATCATAATGTAGTAAATTATCTCCAATATCACTCTCATCTAATGTTTTTATTGATTTACTGATTTTTAACAAATTATCTCATTACTACAAAAAAAGTCATCTATGACAGCACGGTATTCTTTTATATCTGATATACGGTTTACACTGTCCCTAAGTGCTGATGCACCTCGGTAACCTTTAGAGTAAGTATGAGTATGCTTTCTAAACATGGGTACTCCATGAGAACCATAAAACTCTATCATCTTATCAAAGTGCTCCATGATTATATCATGCTTAATATTTTTGTCAATATCTTTAGTTCCTGTTTTAAGCTGATGGAATATCCAAGGAGCACCGACAGCACCTCTTCCGATCATGACTCCGTCTGCTCCTGTGTGTTCTAAAACCCACTTTGCCTTCTCATAAGAGTCTATATCACCGTTTGCGATAACCGGTATATTTATAGCCTCTTTGATCTCTTTTATAGCATCATAATCAACCGGCGCTTTGAATTTTCCCATGCGTGTTCTTCCATGAACCGCTAAAAAATCGGCTCCGCAATCTTCAACTCTCTTTGCTATTTCAATATGATTTTTCTTCTCAAAGCCCAGTCTTATCTTTACACTTGTTAGCTTTTTGTTTGAGGTCTCTTTGATAGTTTTTATAATATCACCCATTAAAGAAAGATCTAAAAGAAGTGAGCTTCCGCTTCCGTGACCAACTACTTTTGGCACGGGACAGCCGCAATTTAGGTCAATAATATCTATTCCCTCTTGCTCATTTAAAATCTCAACTGCTTTACGCACAACATTTACATCTGCTCCTGCAATTTGAACAGAATATGGATCTTCATTTGTGCTTTTTTGTATCATATGAAGTGTTTTAGCAGATCCGTGAGCCAAAGCATTTGAACTAAGCATTTCACTTACAGTCAAATCAGCTCCAAATTTTTTAACCACACTCCTAAAAGGCAGATCCGTATAGCCCGCAAGAGGTGCTAAAACATATATTGGTTTATCAAAGGATATACTTTTAGTCATTTATGCTTTTTTACTATACAAAAAGATTGATATCAAAATTTTCTCCACACTCTCTGAGTGAACTATATGCTTTAAAAGGTATATACTCATTTGCTTGTGAAATATCTAATATCTCTTTTGCAGGATCGATCATCTCCAAATCAAACAGAGTAAAGAGATATGCTTCCATAGCAAACTCTTTTTCATTGCTTAATGTTTCAAAAAGTTTTATTCTCTGTTCAGGAAGCATCGTTTTAGATAATTTTTTAGATGCTTCTATATACTCTTTTGAACTTAATTTTAAATCATTAAAAAGAGAAATTAATGAGTCATTAGATATCTCTAATGTATGCTTATCCGCATTAACTCTGGATAAAATTTCAAAAAGAGCTTCTTTAGTTAAAGCACTTTTATATTTTTCTATCAAATAAAGCGGTGCTTCTTTAACAAAATCAATATATACCTCTTTGCGTAGGCTGCTGTCATATTTTTTCTCATCAGCTAATATATCTTCGGCACTTATATCGCCTTTTTTGTATCTGTTTCTCTCATTTTGAATTACAAGTGGATTTGACGGAAGTAAAGAGTATTTTTTTAAATCAACAGGTTCTCCATTTCTAATTTTATTAATTAAAGTAAGAACTTCACTGATTTTTTTATTATCAATGTCTATATTTACATCTCCGACAGGAAAAATTGTTGCATTATCAATAACAGAACCTAAAAGTTGATATCTACTGGTTTTAAATGAGTTGGAACGATCATTTTTACCAAGATAAGCATCTATAATTGCGTTAACAATTTTTTCATAATCTTTATCAAATTTACGACTTTTTAAAGTACCTAAAAATGAGTAAAACAACATATGAATTACACTGGCTACATATAATATAATCATAGGCAAAATTACCCAAACAGCTATTGAAAACGATGGAAGTGTTGTACCAAATAAATTAATACTTAAGCTTTCTTGAGTTACGAACGCATAAATATACCATCCGACTAATATGATTAATATAAATGCTGCTACTGTGTATTTTTTAATATGCATGCTTTACCCCTTATTTAGATTCTGATTTTTCTACGATCTCTCTACAATCTTTACAGTATATCGCATGAGGCTTAACTTTTAATCTTTGAAACCCAATAAGGTCCTCACACATTTCACATACTCCATATTCACGCGCTGCAATTTTTGCCAATGTTACATTGATCTCTTTTAACTCTTTTTCTTGTTGTTTTACTATTGCATTTTCTACCATTGAGTTATTGTCCGCCGACGCATGATCACCTTCATCATTTAATTCTAGCAAACCTAACTCATCTAACTCAGCATATACACTATTAATATTTTTTATTATCTGTTCTTTTCTACTTTCTAATATTTCTTTAAAGTATTTTAGCTCACTATCTTGCACTTACTTTCCTTATTTATGATATGGGTGGTTGCTTAAAATTGAAAAACCTCTATAAATCTGTTCAAGCAAAACTACTTTTGCAATCTTATGACTCATAGTTATATTTCCCAAACTTATTACGACATCACTTTTTTTTAAAAACTTGTCTTCAAAGCCATAAGCTCCGCCTATAAAAAATTTAATCGCAATTTTATCATCTAATAGCTTACTAAATTCATAACTATCAACTATTTTCCCATCCGGATGCAATATTATATTAAAACCTTTTGATATATAAGGTTCTAAAAGTTTTGAATATGCCTGTTTAGAGGCTTCCGGTGAGATAGTGTGTGCTTTTGTTACATCTTTGTTAAAAAGTTCCGTATCATCAACTTTTGCAAAGCGAGAAATCATCTTTATAAGCTCTTTATAGAGAGGATCATAGGTAGAGCGCTCTTTTTTTGCAATTGAGACTATCTCTATATTCATGATAAAAGCCCACTTCCTATGACATGATATGTAACATTTGAAAATTTATCACTTTTTTGAACACCTCCGATTGCAGCTACAAAATGTCTGGATAATGAAGCAATTTCATCCAGCTCTTCTCCAAGAATTGTTGATATGTCATTTTTTGTATTTGTATTTCTATATGCCCCTAAACCAATATAATTTAACTCCATCTCATTAGCTTGCAATACCTCTGCTTTACTGTGTGTAGAGATGCCTAATATTTTATCTTTTTTAATAATTTCTCTTAAAGTTTTTACCGCTCTGACTGGATCATTGTCAATAGTTTTTAAATCCTCTTGCCCGACATGCACACCGTCGCAAAACTCTACAAGTTCATATGCATCGTTTACAATCAAAAAACCATCATATATATTTCTGATTTTAATAAGCTGTTCTTTTATAAACTGCTTATTTGCATTTTTATTGCGGTATTGGATTATCTCTGCTTTTTGCTCTATTGCAATGCGAATATAATCTTCTATTGAGATTTCTCTTTTATCTAGAAGATCTTGGTCACATAGTGCGTAAAGACGCATTATGCAACTTTTAGAAGTGTTAAAAGATCTGAAAGTGTTTGCTTAAGATTATTTCTATTTACAACCATGTCAATGGAGCCCTTTTCAAGCAAAAACTCTGCGCGTTGAAATCCATCCGGAAGAGCAGAGCCGATTGTCTGTTCAATAACTCTCTGTCCTGCAAAACCGATAAGAGCGCCTGGTTCAGCTATAATGATATCACCAAGTGTTGCAAATGAAGCACTTACTCCACCCATTGTAGGGTCAGTAAGAACTGAAATATATGGAAGATTATGATTTGCCAGTTTTGCTAAAGCTGCAGAAGTTTTACTCATTTGAAGAAGTGAAAAAGTACTCTCCTGCATTCTAGCACCACCGCTTGCACTAAGTATTATTAAACCATGTCTTTTCTCTATGGCACGATTAACAGCACGAACAATTTTTTCACCCTCAACAGAGCCTAAAGAGCCGCCCATAAAAGCAAAATCGAATATAACAAGCTGTGCTGCAACGCCATTCATTTCACATTCGCCGCTTACAACAGATGAATTTTTACCTGTTTTTTTTGCAGCATCTTCAAGCCTTTGCTTATAAGATATTTTATCTACAAACTCTAAAGGATCTACAGGTTTTAAATTATCATCATACTCTACAAATGTTCCTTCATCTGCTAAAAGTTCGATTCTCTCTTTAACTCCTATTCTAATATGATAACCACATTTAGGACAAACATGTTTTTGATTTTCCACCTCTTTGTAATACATCAAAGATTGACAAGATTTACATTTAACCCAGTGAGCAGGAGCTTCACTCTTTACTGGCTGTTTTTGATTTTTATTTCTAGAAAAAATGCTTAAGAGGTTCAAAGATTATCCTTTATTATATTAATGGGACGAATTATATCAAATTTTATATTATACTTTACATATATAATTTTTTATAGATAATCAATAAAAAAAATTCTGCATACAAATTTGTTGCATGCAGAAAATTAAGCCCCCTTTATTTAAACAAAGACTTCACTATGCTTCTTGCCGCTTCACGACCGTCGTAAGCTGCTGTTACAACCAAATCAGCACCTCTATAACAGTCACCTCCCGCATAAATTCCAGAAGTTGTAGTCTCATGCGTATTTTCATTAATAACAATCCCGCCCCACTTGTTTGTTTCTATACCATTTTCTGCTAAAAATGACGGGATTTCTGGATTAAAACCTAAAGACATGATTATTACATCAGCACTTATTCTGTGTTCACTCCCTTTAATCTCCTCCATCTTTTGACGGCCGCTCTCATCTTTTGCTCCAAGAGTAGTTTTAATTAACTCTACTGCAATTGCATTGCCTTTGTCATTAAGAACAATTTCTTTAGGGGAGACAAAAAATATAAAATCAACTCCCTCTTCCATTGCATTTTTATACTCTTTTTGACTTCCTGGCATATTGTGAGCATCGCGTCTATATAGACAGGTAACACTTTTTGCACCCTCTCTCTTAGCAGTTCTTAAACAATCCATAGCTGTGTCTCCACCGCCGATTACAACAACATTTTTATCTTTAAAATCAAATTTTTTATCATAAGATTGTTTAAAATTTTTTCTCTGAATCGCTGTTAAATAATCCATTGCTTTGTAAACATTTGGTGCTTGTTCTCCGTTGATAGAAGCTTTTTTGGCTTTTGTAGCACCGACACCTATAAACATTGCATCATGTTTATCTGCAATCTCTTCAAAAGCTATATCTTTGCCTACTTCACACCCAAGCACAAGCTCCATGCCTGCTTCGATAAGATATTTTACACGGCGCTCAACTATTTTCTTGTCAAGCTTAAAATTTGGAATACCATATGTTAAAAGTCCGCCTGCTCTATCGCTTCTCTCATACATAGTCACTGCTATTCCTGAACGCAAAAGATAGGTTGCAGCCGAGAGTCCAGCCGGTCCACTTCCGATAATTGCAACTTTTTTATCAGTTGTTATTCCTGGAAATTCAGGTTTATATCCTGCTTTAAATCCCTCTTCTGTAATGTGTGTTTCCACTGAACCGATTGTAATAGCACCATGACCGTCATTTAAAGTACAATCGCCTTCGCAGAGTCTGTCATGCGGGCAGACTCTACCCATAACTTCAGGAAATGGAGATGGCTCGTTTGAGAGTTTAAAAGCAAACTCTAAATCTTTCTCACTTATAGCCTTTAGCCATTGCGGGATATAGTTGTGAAGCGGGCATTTGTTGAGACAAAACGGGTCTCCGCACTGAATACATCTCTCGCTTTGTGTTGCAGCTTCACTCTTGTCAAAAACTTCGTAAATCTCTCCAAAATCTTTTGTTCTCTCTACGACTAATCTTTTTTTTGCTTCTACTCTTTCAATTGTTAAATACTCTCTCATGATTAATCTCCGATCTCTAAGTTCATAGGCAATTTTGTTAGATTTTTAGGTTTTACCAGCCAGAAATTTCTTACTTCTACTCTAAAATTATCAAGCAGCTCTTTTGCTTTTTTGCTCTGAGTCTCAACAACATAATCTTTAAGAAGTTTTTTAAGATAGTGTCTTGCTTCATCGGTTTCATCCGTATCGATTCTTACAAGCTCTACTAATTCACGATTTACATTTTCTACAAATTTATGCTCTTCATCATAAACAAAACTGATTCCGCCTGTCATACCCGCACCAAAGTTTATTCCAGTACGACCTAATATTACTACAACACCGCCTGTCATATACTCGCAGGCATTGTCGCCTGTTCCTTCAACAATTGCAAGCGCTCCAGAATTTCGAACTGCAAATCTCTCACCCACACTTCCTGAGATATAAAGTTTTCCGCCAGTTGCGCCGTAAAGACATGTATTTCCTCCCGCAGCAAACTCTTCGCCGCTGTTTTTAGAGGTAATTACTATCTTACCGCCATGCATACCTTTTCCAATATAGTCATTTGCTACACCATTTAAGTATATTGATACCCCATGAATCAAAAATGCACCGAGTGCTTGTCCTGAAATACCTGTTAGATTAATTCTAATCGTATCAGAGCTTAAACCTTTATCACCATAATATTCGGCTATTTCACCACTAATAAGCGCACCAAAACTTCTATTTACATTTGTAATATTTCTGCTTATTCTTACCGGATACTCAGGATGCTTGATAGCGCTCATTGCCTCTTTTAATACATCTTTTTCAAAATCATTTTTGTCAAATGGAGGATTGAATTTTTGTTGATGTGTATTTGTTCCATCTTCTTGATGTAAAACTGCACTAAAATCAAATTTTTGAGCAAAATCGTTATCTACGACTTTCAACAAATCACTTCTTCCAATCATCTCCTGCATTGTTTTAAATCCGAGTTC
Organism: Sulfurimonas xiamenensis; assembly: GCF_009258045.1. NCBI lineage: Bacteria > Pseudomonadati > Campylobacterota > Epsilonproteobacteria > Campylobacterales > Sulfurimonadaceae > Sulfurimonas > Sulfurimonas xiamenensis. The sequence continues at coordinate 897,335 of NZ_CP041166.1, read as the reverse complement.
TGCCATAATAGAACGGATATCTTCGGCTAAAAGTGTAAAATAGTTTATAAGCTGATCGACATGTCCTTTAAAAAACTCTTGACGAAGTTTTTCATTTTGCGTAGCAATACCCACCGAACACTTATTTACATGACATATTCTAAGCATTTTACAACCTACGATAGTTAAGACTCCAGTTCCAAAACCATAGCTCTCAGCACCAAGTAGTGCTGCTTTTACCACATCCAGACCAGATTTCAAACCTCCGTCTGTTTGAAGTTCAACAACTTTTCTAAGATTATTTGCTTTTAGTGCATTATGCGCTTCGCTAAGACCAAGTTCCCAAGGATTTCCTGCAAATTTGATGGAAGTCAGAGGTGCAGCACCTGTTCCGCCGTCTCCGCCGGATATAATAATCTTATCTGCATACGCTTTAGCAACACCTGCAGCAATTGTTCCAACACCGATAGTTGAAACCAACTTAACCGCAACTCTTGCTTTTGGATTTACCTGCTTTACATCAAAAATAAGCTGTGCCAAATCCTCAATCGAGTAGATATCATGATGAGGCGGAGGGGAAATAAGCGTAACACCCGGAACTGTGTGGCGAAGTTTTGCGATAAGTGCCGATACTTTATGTCCAGGAAGCTGTCCACCTTCACCCGGTTTTGCACCTTGAGCGACTTTTATCTGAATCTCTTCAGCACTTCTAAGATATGCAGGAGTTACTCCAAAACGCCCTGAAGCAACCTGCTTTATTTTTGAATTTCTTTCTGTTTTAAAACGCTCTGGATCTTCTCCACCCTCTCCACAGTTTGATTGTGCTCCGATTCTATTCATAGCTATAGCAATTGTCTCATGCGCCTCAGGACTTATAGAACCAAGACTCATAGCTGCAGAAGCAAATCTTTTAAATATTTCCTCTTTTGGCTCAACTTCAGAGATATCAATCGGTTTTCTGTTCGACTTTATCTCAAAGAAATCACGAATAAATTTCAATCCTCTTCTGTTTACCAAATCTCTTAATTTTTCATAATCTTTTTTACTTCCGCTCTCTGCTGTTGCATGAATAGCATGAATAATCTCAGGTCCAAAATCATGATGCTCTTGACCGCTATAAAATTTATAGTATCCGCCTATATTTAAAGGAAATATCTTATTGAATCCACTCTCTTGAAAAGCATCTTTGTGATACTTTGTAAGTCTCTCATCTATATCGTTATAATCAAGTCCGTTTAGTGCAGAGTTTGAAGCGCCAAAGCACTCATTTACTATCTCACGACTAAGACCCATTACATCAAAAAGACCTGAATTTCTATATGAAGCTATAGTTGAAATACCCATTTTAGACATGATTTTAAGTATTCCCGCATTTAGTGAGCCGTGAACAGCTTTTAATGCTACACTGCAATCCACGCTAATTGCATTAGATCTTTTAGTATGTTCAATAACTGTTTCAGCTAAAAGTTTGGGATGAATCGCATTTGCGCCGTAACCTATAAGAACAGCAGCACTATGGGAGTCATATACTTCACCGCTCACTGCAACCATAGATGCAAGATGGCGTACTTTTGCTTTTAACAAAGCGATATTAAGACATCCGATAGCCATTGCCATCGGAATAATTTTCTTTGTTTTGCTAAAATCGCTATCATCAAGTATAATAATTCTTGTGCCTTCATTTTTTACTGAATTAATAACATTTTCTACCAATACATCCAATGACTTTTTCAAATCCTTCTCATATGCAGTAGAGAATGTTTTATTGCGATAAAAATCCTGATAACTCGGAGATTTTTTATCTCCGAATGATTTTAAAATAGTTAACTTTTCGCTTGTAATAATAGGAGAAACAGATTTAAGACGGTGCGCGTGAAACGGAACTTCATCAAGTATATTGTGAACTTCGCCAAAACCCGTATTTAAACTCATAACAACTTTTTCTCTAATCGGGTCAATAGGAGGATTTGTAACCTGAGCAAATTTTTGTTTAAAAAAATCACTAAATGCTCTTTGTTTATTTGAAAAAGCTGCAAGCGGTGTATCGTCTCCCATGGAACCGACAGCCTCTTTGCCCTCTAAAATCATCGGCTCTATAACCTGCTCTATTACCTCATGTGTAATATTGAAGTATCTCTGTCTAGCGACAAGCTCCTCTTTTGTGTACTCTGAATCTGACATATATTGGTCTACAACATGCTCTTGAAGATAAATCATATGCTCATTAAGCCATTTCATATATGAGTTTGAGCTTTTTAAATAATCATTAATATCACTGTTTTTAAAAATTTTTCCAAATTTAAGATCAAGTCCTATCATCTCTCCTGATTGAAGACGCCCTCTCTCTTTAATATCTTTTTCAGGAATATCGACAACACCGTACTCGCTTGCTATAAGAAGCGTATCATCTTTTGTAATGATATATTTTGATGGGCGAAGCCCGTTTCTATCAAGCACACATCCAACATATCTTCCATCTGTCACGGAGAATGCTGCAGGTCCGTCCCACGCTTCAAAAACGGTAGATTGAAACTCATAAAATGCACGAAGTTCAGGGTCCATGTGCGGAGCATTTTGCCAAGCTGCAGGAATAACCGCGCGCACTGCTTTAAAAAAGTCCATGCCGTTTACAAGCAAAAACTCAAAAAAGTTATCAGCTGAAGCGCTATCTGAAGATCTTGGCTGTAAGATAGGAAGCAATCTTTGAATCTCTTCATCTGTAAAAACTTCACTTTTTATAGATTCAGATTTTATCTCTACATTGAAGCGGTTCCCCTCAACAGAGTTAATTTCGCCGTTATGAGCAACTGCGCGAAACGGCTGAGCAAGCCTCCACTCCGGCAATGTATTTGTTGAAAATCTTTGGTGAAAGAGTGAAAATGAGATTTTAAAATTCTCATCTTGAAGATCCTTATAGAACTCTTTTATATGCGTAGGCATTACAAGCCCTTTGTATGAAAGAACTTTTGAGCTCATAGATGCTATATAAAAATCTTTGTCATCTGCTAGTTTATGCTCGCTCTCTTTGCGTGATAAATATAGAAGTGCATCAAATCTATTTGTAGCCATAATTGAGTTTGGAATTATGAATAGTTGAACAATATTTGGGAGAGAAGCCAAGGCCTGCTCTCCAAGTGCATTTGAGTCTATTGGAACATCTCTTTGAAGAACAATTTTTAAATCATTTGCTTCAGAAATTTCTTCTATAATATCTAAGTGTTTTTTATCTTTAGTAAAAACTGAAGCAACTGCAAACTGTTTTGGCAGCTCAATACCCTTTTTTGTTGCCTCTTTACGAAGAAATTCTTCCGGAAGTGAAAAAAGAAGACCGCTTCCATCTCCGGTTTTACCGTCTGCCGCTACTGCACCCCGGTGCATCATTCTTTCCAATGCCGTAACTGCATCATTTAAAACTTTGTGCGATGCTATATTTTTAATATTAGCAACAAGCCCGAAACCACAATTATCTTTAAATGATCTCAATAAATCATGATGTTCAACCATATAAACTCCTATATTTTGTAATTATTTATAATTTTTTTACAAATTTAATCTATTTTTAAAGAAACTTGTTCTATTTAGAGATAGAACTTGCATTATACGGTTTAAAGGTTTAAAAAAATATAATATCAAAATAATTTTATTAGAAAAAATACAATATGTGAAGTAAAGAAGCAAAACAATGCAAGGATTTATTCTAAATCTTAATAAAGTAAAAGATGAAGATTTAATTGTTACTATCTTATCAAGAGAGAGCTTAGATACTCTTTATAGATTTTATGGAGCGAGACATGGAGCTATCAATCTTGGCTTTAAGATAGATTATGAGAAAGAGGCCTCTTCAAAATCATCAATACATAGACTAAAAGATGTAATCCATATTGGATTTAAATGGATAAATGATTATAAACTTTTAAAATTGTGGCAGGATTTTTGCGCACTTTTTTATAAACATCTTAAAGATACAGATGATCTTGATGTTTTTTACTTTGAACTTTTAGACAGTGCCTCACAAATCTGGAACAAACAAAACCCAAAAAGAGTTGCAGTAGAGTCATATATCAAACTGCTTGAATATGAGGGAAGATTACACACAGAGTTTGAATGTTTTTTATGCTCTAGTGCAATAGAAGAAGATGATATTTCTCTTATTCGCGCATTTTTACCGACCCACAAAGAGTGCTCTCATACTTTTGGAGTAAAAAAAGATGCTTTAAATGAGTTGTTTAAAAACAAATCAACACTTTTTTTAAACGATGAAGAAGTAGACAGACTGTGGTATATTTTACTTGAAGGGTTGTAGCTAATTTTTTTTAGCTACAAGAGAAGCAACTTTAATTTTTTCGCCTCTTAAATTTATATCGATTTTCTCTTCATAGTATATAACATCAAGTCCTATAAAAGAGTGCAGAAGTTCATTTTTACGCAAAAGATAATCTAGATTTGTAGTTGGAAGATTAAAATCACCATGTGCAACTATAAATGTTTCAAACATTAAAACACCACCGCTTTTTAAAGCATCTTTCATTTGTGAAACTAAACGACGGTTGAGATAGTTTATATTTACGATTAAATCATACTTATTTGGAGTCAAATTATATTTATCCAAATCTGTATCAATTTTTGTAATAGTTGCACTGTTTTTAACTTTGCCAAGAGCATAATCAGATATATCAACAGCATCTACCATAAAACCTAAATCAGATAAATAGTGCGCATTTCTGCCTGTTCCGCATGCTATATCTATAGCATCTCCTATTTTTGCATGCTCAATATATTTCTCAATCAAAGGAGAAACACTTTGCGGCATTGGATTGTCTAAATATCTCTCATTCCATCTCTGTTTATCTTCTATCATGCAATAAATCCTTTTTATGATAATCTATTTTTATAATCTTGATATCCAAACTCTTTTATAATATCTAGAGTTTTATCTTCTTTTAGTATAACCAATGATGGTAACTTAATGCCATTAAAAGTAGTATTTTTTACAAAAGTATAATGAATTTGATCTTCAAATATAACAGTATCACCAACTTTAAGCGGTTCATCAAATGAGTAATCTCCCATAATATCGCCTGCCAAACATGTATTTCCGCCAAATCGGTATGTATGTTTTTTCTCACCGGCTTCGCCGCTTCCACGAACCATAGCACGATAGGGCATAGCAAGAGTATCAGGCATATGAGCCTCTGCTGAAGTGTCTAAAATAGCTATATCCATGCCATTGTGAACAATATCCAAGACACTGCTTACCAAAACACCCGTTTCCCATCCCACAGCTTCACCTGGTTCCAAATATACATCGACGCCGTATTTAGCTCTAAACTCTTTAATAATTCGAATAAGTTTTTCAACATCATATCCCTTTTTTGTTATATGATGTCCGCCGCCAAAATTTATATACTTCATACTTTTAAAATATTTTGAAAATTTTGTCTCAAATGCCGCTAAAACATCTTCAAGCGCATCAACATTCTGTTCACAGAGTGCGTGAAAATTGAGTCCTTTAATATGTTCTAAAACTCTCTCGTCAAAATTTGCAAATGTTGTTCCAAGCCTGCTGTACAAACCGCATGGATTGTAGATATCCTTTGGGGAAGAGGATTGTTCCGGGTTGATTCTTAAAGACATACTTATATTTGGATTTATATTTTTCACTCTATCACAATATTTAAAAAGCTGGTTTGGAGAGTTAAATACAATATGATCAGATATCTCAGCTATCTGATCTATATCTTCATCTTTATAAGCAGGCGAATATGTATGTACTTCTAAATTTGGATCATCTTTTGCAAACTCTTCTCTAGCAAGCAGTGCCTCGTGAAGTCCGCTTGAAGTACATCCTTTTAGATACTGTTTCACCAAAGGAAATGTGCTCCACATAGCAAAACCTTTTAGAGCCAAAATAATTTTTGCTCCACTCTCTTTTTGCACATAATCCAATATTTCAAGATTTGCGCGAAGAAGTGATTCATCGCACATATAGTATGGTGTATTGATTTTTTTACTCATAACTACTCTGTATCTAGCTCTTTTATCTGCCAAGGAAGTCCTTGCGTGTTCATCTCATCCATAAATGGATCAGGGTCCATCTGCTCCATATTAAAGACTCCTTTACCGCTCCAGATGCCTTTTAGCATCAGTTTTGCGCCTATCATTGCCGGAACGCCTGTTGTATAGGACACTCCCTGAGAGTTTGTTTCCCTGTAGCACTCTTCATGGTCTTTTACCTGATAGATATATATCTTTCTCTTTTTGCCGTCTTTAATTCCCTCTGCGACAATACCGATATTTGTTTTGCCTTTTGTGCGAGGACCCAAAGATGCTGGATCAGGAAGAAGTGTTTTTAAAAACTCTATCGGGACTATCTTCATTCCCTTATGTTCAACAGGCTCAATTCCCAACATCCCGACATTCTCCAAACACTTCATATGCGTCAGATAGCTCTGCCCGAAAGTCATAAAAAATCTTATACGCTTTAATCCTTTGATATGTTTTACGAGCGATTCCATCTCTTCGTGATAGAGCAGGTAGCTGTCTTTTGGACCAACCTCAGGATAATCCCAAACCATTTTTATCTCCATTGGCTCAGTCTCGATCCATTTGCCATTTTCCCAATAGCGCCCTTTTGAAGAGACTTCTCTTAGGTTAATTTCAGGGTTGAAGTTTGTTGCAAACGGGTATCCGTGATCGCCTGCGTTACAATCCAAAATATCTATGGTGTGGATCTCGTCAAAGTAGTGTTTCTGTGCATACGCACAAAATATATTTGTTGCTCCCGGGTCAAATCCGCTGCCCAAAAGTCCCATAATTCCAGCTTCTTTAAACTTCTCATCCCTTGCCCACTGAAGTTTATACTCAAACTTCGCTTCATCTGGATGTTCATAGTTTGCGGTATCAAGGTATGGTGTCTTAGTGGCTATACAAGCGTCCATAATTGTCAAATCTTGATAAGGAAGTGCAACATTTATAACTATATCTGGTTTACATAAATTGATAAGTTTAATAACATCTTCTGTTTTATCAGCATCCACAGAAGCCACTTCTATATCTGCATTTGGAAGTTCATCTTTTATCTCTTGGCATTTACTAAGCGTTCTGCTTGCCAATACTATATGACCGAATACATCAGCATTTTGCACGCACTTATGCACAACTACACGACCTACTCCACCAGCACCAATTATTAATGTTGTTCTCAAATCTTCATCCTTTTAATTTAGTTTTACAGTTTATTACTCTGTCTCTAAGCTCGTTTGCTTTAATTTCTTCTGAAATTGGTTCTCCAAAGCAAACGACAATCTCTCTTTTTTTCAAAAAACATCTTTTTGCATCACCTTTGTGTCTTGAAAATATACTTCCAAAAACACCGTCTATATAAAAAGGAACTATTACAGAACCGCCTTTATCGATAAATTCATAGCCTCTATAAAATTTTGCAACATCAGAACTTCTGGAAATTTCACCCTCCGGAAATATAGCTATTATTTTACCATTTTTTAATCTTTTTGAAGCCTCATAAAATGAATCTTTGGAAGCTTTTTTAGATATTGGAATAAGCTCTGCTTTTTTAAAAATCCAATTAAAGACTCTCCAGTTGTAAATATCTTTATCTATCATATAATTAATTCGCTTCTCTATTGGAAGCTGAACTACAAACCAGTCTATCCAGCTTACATGATTTCCAACAAGCATTACAGCTCTGTCTTTAGGAATATTTTGCAAACCTATATATCTGAATCTGTAGCGAATTTTAAATATAAACTCCAACAATGTCCAGCTCGCCATAATAAAATAGCGTCTAAAAAGCATAACACTCAGATATAGTCCCACAAAAGTCATGATATAAAAAAGTATCTGCGCATCTGCCGAAAAATATGCAAAAAGCGTTGTTATTATCAAAAATGTAAACATAAAAAGAGTTTGAACAAAATTATTTCCAGCCAAAATAGTTCCCAAATGCACATTTGGTGATAGATACTGGATTTTTGAGTTTAACGGAACTATAAACAGACCAGAAAACAGACCAAAGAGCATAAACTCTATACTAAGAAGTATAACAGAAGTTGTAAATGGAATGCAAAATAAAATCAGCGTAATTCCGGCAGCACTTATTGCTGAGAGAGCTGTATTTATATAGTATTTTGAAAAATTTGCCGCAACTATTGAGCCAAAAACTATGCCAATAACAGCAAGTGCCATAATGCCTTGAACTACAACAGCATTTGTAATACCAAGAGCACTTTTTGCATATTCACCAAATATAGCCAAAACAACTTGAGATATCGCCCAAAAAAGACCAAGAGCTATTATGGAGTCAAATATCTCTTTTTTTCTCTTTATCATAATAATATTTTTTTTAAGATATGCGCCCATAATATATCTTTTAAATCTAAACTCTCTTTTGCTCTCTTCTACCATTTTATTTGGCAATTTTGAAGCTAACACAAATTCTACAACAGAGCCTAGAACCAAAAGCCAGCCAAGCGGCGCTATGATATGCAAGATATCCTCTTTTGTACTAAAATTATCCTGAAGCAAAGTCTCAAAAAGTGCAGTATAAAAAATAATTCCTAAAAGTATAGCAGCAGTAGTCGTCGCTTGAACGGCACCATTTCCGGCACTTATAAATTTTACGCCGACTAGTTCTTTTATATATCCATATTTTGCAGGTCCATATATAGCACTCTGAAGAGCCAGTAAAAAAGTCATGGCAAAAGCCGTAAAAAACCAACCTTGATAATAGGAATATGTGATAATAAGGGTTATAACCACTGCAAGAAGCGAGGAGTATTTCATAATAATATTTTTAGCAAATCTATCAGCCAAAAAACCAGCCGGAGAGAACATAAGAATAAAAGGCAGAAGCATAAGAGAGTTTACAATTGCCGTTAAAATAATCTGTATAGTGCCGTCATACACTTTAAAGATTGTGTTTTGAATGATTATCTTATGACCTAAATCAGTAAAAGCATTTAAAAAAACAACCGCCAAATAGTTTACTACTCCGGCAATGGCAAACATCTTTTTCACGCTTTATTAATTATTCTCTATAGCCAGTGTCGTACTCCAGCCCTCGTAATAGCCATGCTCTTTTTTAACAAGTTTATACAACTCTTCTACAACTTTTTTTATCTCTTTGTTTGTAACTGCGTGCTCTTTTAACAAAGCCGCGCCATATTCAAACTCTTCACTGCTGATATCATCTTTGAATCTAAATCCGTTTTGTAAAGCATTTTGAACAAATCTCTCTTTTTGCGAAGAAGTATCAAAAGAGACATAATGCTCTACATCTCTTGAAATAAGGAGATCATCGCCCTCTTCTTGAAGCAAAAAGATAATCTTGTCACTTTGAATATTGTGAAATTCCAGCTCAGTAGGAAAAAGATTTTTACTGTAAAAATCCCACTTTGCATCTTTTACAATACTGCTTTCATATTTATATCCGCTCTCTTTAAGCATATGTGCAACAATTGATTCTAAATTTTTCGAATTTTTTGCATAAAAATAAAATTCATGCCAACCCTCATTAACTCTACTACCGACATACTTTGCTCTATTCTCATGCTCAAGAGCTATAATAATAGACTCTTTTGTCTCTAAAAATGCATCAAAAGCATCACTATCTTCATCTATTTTGCTTAATTTTATAAATAAACTAAATAACCATGGATTAGAATCTTGAAAATCTTCTGTATCAATATCTACCTCTATATGAACCGACTCAGAATCTTCAACTCTATTAAATATTTCTCTCATACACCAACTTCATTTGAATTTTTAACTCAATTTTTATATATCAATCACTTCATTTACTTCTAGCCCAAAACCGCTTAATCCGACAAACTCAGTTGTTTTTGCAGAAGTTAAAAGATTCATTTTTGATATACCAAAAGATTTTAGTATTTGCGCACCTATGCCAAACTCCTTCATAGCAGCATTATCATGATGCGTCGGTTTATTGATAAAGATCAAAATACCGCTGTTTTTCTTAAAATACTCTATTGAAGATATTAGATTATTGTATTTTTTTTGATTTAAAAGAAGCTCCATATCTGGTATAACATTATGTACTCTTACATTTGCAACTGAAGTTACTTTATGAAATACTATCGCTGTATGTTCAATTTTGTCATGATCCGCAAATGTATATTTTTTTACCTTTACGCCAAAAAATTCAACTTCTTGTACATCTATTTCATTTACAAGTCTCTCGTTTGCAAGACGATACTCGACAATATCGGAGATAAAAACAGTTTTTAGATTATGCTTTTCTCCAAATAGATCCAAATCATCGCGTCTAGCCATAGTACCGTCTTCTTTGATGATTTCACAGATAACAGCCGATTCGCTAAGACCTGCAAGACGACAAAGATCAACAGAGCCTTCTGTATGACCGGTTCTTACAAGTGTTCCGCCATCTTTTGCTATAAGAGGAAATATATGACCCGGCTTTACCAACTCATCAGCATGACTTATAGGATTAGCCAAAATTTTAATAGTATCGTCTCTCTCAGCTGCAGAGATTCCCGTTAGCGCATTCTTCGCATCAACGGAAACCGTAAAAGCTGTTTCATATGAAGATGTATTTGAACTTACCATTGGATTTAACTCAAGACGCGCAGCAATACTTCTACTGATAGCAACACATATAAGTCCTTTTGCATGTGTTGCCATAAAATTTACATGTGCAGGCGTAGAAAAAGCTGAAGCGTAAACTAAATCACCCTCATTTTCTCTATCTTCATCATCAATCATTATGACCATATGCCCTTTTTTTATCTCATCAATCGCTTCTAATACTCTTTGTGTAGGTGTCATGTATACTTCTTTATAATTTAATTAACACAATTGTATATAAAAGTTGATTAATTTTAGTTCAAACCACTGTTTTGAAAACTTATTTATTATTTTCTTGACAAAGAGAGCTTATTTGCCTATAATTCCACTCCAACAAACATAAATTAACTTTGTTTGTAAGTAACGCGGAATAGAGCAGTTCGGTAGCTCGTCGGGCTCATAACCCGAAGGTCACAGGTTCAAATCCTGTTTCCGCAACCAAATTTTACTTTTCACTATTGGGGTATCGCCAAGCGGTAAGGCCGCGGCTTTTGGTGCCGCTATTCGGGGGTTCGAATCCCTCTACCCCATCCACTTCTACAATAAAATGATTAATTTTTGTTTTAGTCTAGAAAGTTTTGACTTAAGAATACTGAAGTATCTAAAGAAAACACTGACAAAGATTAAAGCCAAAAGTGCCATTTTAAAATATCGCGGAATAGAGCAGTTCGGTAGCTCGTCGGGCTCATAACCCGAAGGTCACAGGTTCAAATCCTGTTTCCGCAACCAATCAAATCATTTAAATATACTATCATTAGCTTTTAAAAAAATCCTTCTAAGCAAATAAATTTTCTACTTTACTATCCAAAGATGGCTGTACCAGTACCATCTGCCATCTTTTGCCTGGGCGGTGCAGGTGTATCTGTCTCTTGGACTTTTGAGCTTATCTTCTGCTTTGATCTTTACTTTTGTTGGAGAGATCCATTCAAGAGGCACTGTTTTGCCGCTTGAGAGGTAACATCCTAAATTTTTCAACGGTTTTTTCAACTCTATTGTCAATGTAGGCGGATTTTTTGATGCTGTTAAAGGCTCTTTTGGCGATATCTCTTTTACAGGAAGAGGAAGAGTGTTTAGCTTTAAAACAAAACCTTCCATATTTCCAAAAAACTCCGACATAGGAAAACGAGCCAGAGTTTTTGTATCACTATGCATACCTATAGGACCTGATGTTTGTGTAACGCTGACATACCCCAGACTTCGAATAAAATCAGCCGTTTGCATACTATACTCTCCATAAGGGTAGGAGAAGAGTTTTGGATTTTCATTTGTATCATCTCCAAGCTCCTCTTGCAATCTTTTTTGTGCAGTTTCAAGCTCATATCTTATGCGGTTTTGCCATATCTGTTCATCTTCGCCATCTTTGGGTATCATATAATCATGTGTTTTGGAGTGGTTGGCAAATTCTGCTCCAAAAGACTGCATCTCTCGCATCTGCTCCCAACTCATATAGTTTTTGGATCTATTGTCTATCGGCGTACTGTTTACAAAGACGGTAAAAGGAAAGTTTTTCTCTTTAAGTTTTGCAAAGGCTTCTGTGTAAACACTGACATAAGCATCATCCATAGTTAATGCAACAACTTTTTTTGGGATAGCTCTGCCATCTAAAATATAACGGGCAATTTTGGAAAGAGGCCAAACCTTATAATCATTTTGCGATAAATACTCCAGATGCTTTTCAAACTGCTCCATCCTGATATTTGTAGATGGATATTTTGATTCTCCAAAACGGTGGTACATAAAGACAACTGCTCCCTCATCATCCAAATAAGCACTATTTTGAGCACTCAAAAATTCGACAAATAAGAGCAAAAGTAAAAAACTTAGTAACATTTTTTTCATTTTTAAAATCCGTTTTTTCTTTTACTATAGCAAAATTATGGTTGCCAATCCAAGAAAACTGAAAAATCCTACGATATCAGTAACCGTTGTAAGAATCACTGATGAACCGACAGCCGGATCAATATCTGCCTTTTGAAGAAGAAGAGGGATGAGTGAGCCGAAAAAACCCGCCGTGATGATGTTGATAACCATGGAAGCAGCTATAATCACTCCAAGCATAGGCATAGAAAACCACATCCAAGCTATAAGACCGATAACGACTGCAAATATAAAACCGTTCATAAGAGCTAAATATACCTCTTTTAATATGGTCTCTTTCGCATCTTCGAGGCTAATGTCTCCAAGCGCCATTTGACGAACTGTTACCGTCAGCGTCTGCGTTCCCGCATTTCCGCCCATAGATGCTACGATTGGCATTAAGACGGCAAGTGCAACAAACGACTGCAAAGTTGCATCAAAAAGACCGATGACAACCGATGCTGCAATAGCAGTTACAAGATTTATGCCAAGCCAGTAAGCACGATATTTTCCTATATGAAAAAGACTTTCCTCCTGCTCTGCATCCTCATTAACACCCGCAAGATTATAGAGCTGCCCTGTTGCACGCTCCTCTATAATGTCATATATATCATCCGAGGTTATACGCCCAAGAAGCCTGCCTTTGGCATCGGTAACCGGAATTACCCCCATGTCGTACTTTGATGCAACCTCTACGACATCGTGAATATCATCTAAAGCTTTAACAGAGATAATATTTACCCCCTCTTTTACTAGCTCTCTATAATTAACATTTGGTCCAAGAAGTATCAAATCTTCCAGTGGAATTGAGCCCAAAAACTTATGATTTCTAGTCACCACATAAACCTGATAGACACTGTCTAACTCTTTTTGGGCTTTTAGACGCTTAAGCCTTCGTATGGAGTCTCCTACCTGTTCATCTATAAATGCAGAAAAAAGCTCAGTCTGCATATATGCACCCGCTTCATACTCATCGTATGCGATAAGGGTCTGCAGGTTTTCTCTATCTTTGTGCGGAAGACTCTCAAGAACCTTATGCGCTACTTCCTCATCAACCTCTTCTATGTTTCGAATAAGCTCAGCTGCATCATCCGTATCAAGCGTATTTACTAAAGAAGCAAGTTTATTTGGCGTAAAATACTTAGCTATCTCCTCATGGCAGTGACGAGGAAGTTCTATCATTACAAGCGCTTGAAGTTCTTGCGGAAGTTTAAAGAGCTCATCTAAGTAAAGTTGTTCATCTTCATCACGCAACTCAAGCAGATCTTCTGCGATATCGTAGGGGTGCAGACTAGTGTCAATACCCTCTAAATATTTTTCTACTTTATCTCTAAATGCATCAATCAACTCTTGCAGTGACAGTTTCATGTTTTCTCCCTATTTTTCCATCTCTAATTGCATCAGATAGGCATCACAACCGTCTCCGTAAAAAGCTTTAAATTTCTTAAGTTTGCTAAAGCCCATTTTTTTATACAAAGCAATCGCTGCTTCATTATCCGTACGCACTTCAAGAAGCACTCTTTTAAAACCTAAAGCCAAAATCTCTTGAAATGCCAATCGAAGCAGCTCTTGCGAAATTTTTCTATTGCGATATGCTTTACTGACTCCCAAAGAGTATATTTTGGCATTTTTTCGTTTAACGAGCACCAAGATATAACCTACTACCTTACCCTCAACCTCTGCTAAATAGAGCAGATTGTTTTTAATATGGTATAAAAAAGAAGCTCTTGAGAGAGGATAGTTTTCCACTGAAAACGACTCTTTTTCTAACACATATAGCGAAGCGGCATCGGATGTTTTGGCTTTTCTTATTATCATTTTTGGTAGATCGTATACTTTGGCACAAGCTTAAACGGACGATAAGACATCTTTACCTTGCGCAGATTTTCAAATCCCATGTCATCACCTACATTAATATATGAGATATTATAATGCTCTTTTAGCATCTTAGAAAACTCTCTAAAGATAAACTGAGCGCATCCCAAAATCTCAAAATCGGTTTTCTCTATAATAACCGTTGCCGTATCTTCGTTGATTCTCTCACCTACCGTAAAACCTTTTAGCTCGCCATTTATGTATATAACCAAACCGATTAAAGAGAGCTCTTCATAATATTTGAGCATCTGCTTTACCGCATGTCTCTCCTGATGAATCCCCTCTAAAAAGTGTTCTGCCTCCTCTTTTGGCATATATTTTACCCTATCAGAAACCCATTTGTTAAATAGATGCATAATCTCATCTTTATGTTTTATGTTCTCTAACTTTTCAATAACATAATCCGGATATGATTTCATAAACTTATTGATCTCTGTTCTTTTTGTGTGGTAACTGTTTCCGCGCAGATCTATAAGCGCATCTACTTCATAAACATAATCAACCAGTTTTCTCTCTACTATATAAGATTCAAGCATTTCAAACATACTCTGAGCTTCATCAGCACTTTGAATAAACTCTTCAAGCATAGAAGCCTGAACATAATCTATATGAGAGTAATATGGTGAAGAGTTATTTGTATTCATAATCTCAAAACAGCGAATAATTGCATCAGTTATATGTTTTTTCTTTCCTAAAGGAGGAAGAAGCATCGTTAACTCACCGCCCGTCATAACAAAGAGACAAAAACATTTGTTTATAATCGCGTAAAATCCGCTGCTGTTAGCCAGCCATATAAAGTTTGCGGCAAAAGTATAGTCGCTGATATCTACATCAAGCTTTGCCAAATACTCTTCCATAACAAGTTTTGTATTTATAGTAAATCGTTTCAATTTTTGTTTATTTACGGTTAAACGCCCCATAGAGTTCCTCTTTTTATTGTGTATAATAAATGGAATAATACATCTTTTTTTTATATTTGCAACACTAATTTTCATCTCTTTTAAAAAATATATATGAGGCGTTATTTACTAAAAATTAAGGTAAATATAAGGCGACTATATTTATAATTCCACCCGTTTTACAAAACCAATATTTAACTCTATTGGGGTATCGCCAAGCGGTAAGGCCGCGGCTTTTGGTGCCGCTATTCGGGGGTTCGAATCCCTCTACCCCATCCACACTGACTATTTGATATAATCTGGAATCAAACTCTTTATTTTTTCATATATCTTTTCAAAATCAGTAGAATAAACTCTTGTATCTGCAACTGAAGTCATAAAATTGGTGTCACCTTGCCAACGGGGAACCAAATGCATATGGATATGTTCAGCTATTCCGGCACCTCCGGCTTTTCCAAGATTCATACCAATATTTACCCCATGAGCACCAAATCCCTCTTTTAAGAGTTTTACGCCTTTTTGCGCTAAGTTACTCATATGAAGCCAAGTTTCACTCGGTAATTCTTCAAGTTTATCGGTATGAAGATGCGGAATAATCATAAAATGACCCGGTGTATATGGATAGCGGTTCATAACCATAAAACAGTATTTATCTCTGTAGAGTACATGTAGCTCTTTATCCTCTTCTTTATGAGAGCTTATATAACAAAAAACACAACCCTCTATCTTTTTACTTGTTATATATTTATCCCGCCATGGTGCATATAAAATATCTTTCATTTCAACCCTTTAATTAAAATCTCTAACACAAAAAAATTAAATAAATGCAAATACTAAATCAGGAAACAGCATTACCAAACCAAGCGCCACAATTTGAAGCAGTATAAAAGGGATAATTCCCTTATAAATTTCAGCTGTCTTTATACTCTCTCCCGCAGCTCCTTTTAAAAAGAAGAGTGAGAGTCCAAACGGCGGAGTTAAAAACGAGGCTTGCAGATTTAGAGCAATTAGTATTGCAAACCAGACAGGATCAATCCCAAACGCATGCATAACCGGCACCAAAATCGGAACAATGATAAAACTTATCTCTATAAAATCTATAAAAAAACCAAGAATAAAGATACTTATCATAGCAAAAGCTATAAATATCCAGACATCACCTATATCATCACTAAAAAACTCTAAAATCATATCTGTTCCGCCAAGCTCGTTAAATACCAACGAAAAAGCTGTTGCTCCAATAAGAATCATAAATATCATACCGCTGAGTTTCACGGTTTGCATAGCTGCATACTGAAGCATTTTAAAATTTAAGGATCTATTTAGAGATGCAAGCAAAAGTGCACCTATCACTCCAAAAGCTGCCGATTCAGTTGGTGATGCAATGCCGACAAAAATACTTCCCAAAACAGACACCATAAGAAGCAGAGGCGGAATAACAGCTACGATAATCTCTTTTATTCCCACAAATTGAAGATCTTCAGCTATAGGAGCAGCATCAGGCTTAAGATAAGAAAAGATCAAGATATAAATAATATAAAGTCCTACAAGTACAACTCCAGGAAGTACCGCTCCCATAAAAAGCTCTCCAACGCTAACACTCATAACATCACCCAAAATAATCAATATAATTGAGGGCGGTATAATCTGCCCAAGAGTTCCGCTTGAAGCAATAGTTCCCGCAGCAAGTCCTTTGTCATATCCAGCACGAAGCATCAATGGAAGCGCAATTACGCTCATCATAACAACACTTGCCGACACGACTCCAGTCGATGCTGCAAGCATTGCACCTACAAGTACTACACTCACCGCCAAACCGCCTCTTGTAGTTCGAAACATAGAGGTCATAGCTGCCAAAAGTTTCTCAGCCATCAAAGATTTTTCAAGTAATAAACCCATTGCAATAAAGAGCGGTACCGCCATAAGCGTCGTATTTGACATGATTCCATAGATGCGAAACGGCAAAACGGAAAAGACATCAAAACCAAGTTCAGGAATCAAAAAAGCAAAAACAATTGAGACTCCTCCAAACACAAAAGCGACGGGAATTCCAACCATAAGCAGTATTAAAGCAACTATAAACATCAATATGGCTATCATAGCGATCTCCATTTTTTAAAACTTTTAATTGCCTGTGAAACCGCCTGAAGTGACAAAAAAACAAAAGAGAGCGGCATAAGAGATTTAACAATAAATCTATACTCCAATCCGCCCGGATTTGAGGATGCTTCCTGCTGTACAAAACTCATATGCACAAAATCAATACCTATATAAATGATAAGCAGAGAAAAAGGAAGAACAAAAAAGAGTGATGCTATAGTATTTATCAACGCTTTTGTTTTTTTTGAAAAAGAGGCATAAAAAATATCGACTCTCACATGCGCATTCTCTTTAAGCGTGTAAGCTATTCCAAATAGAATCACGATATCAAAGAGGTGCCACTCCAGCTCTTGAAGTGCCACTGAACCGGTAGAGAAGAGATATCTTGCAGTTGCGTCATATACAACAAGCAAGATTAAAACTCCGAGGATAAAAGCGGTAAAGTAACCCAAATATTTTATAGCTTTATCTAAATAATTCACTTTTTGTTCTTATATAAAATTGGGTGCATCATTTGCAAAAAGTATGATATCGCCGGCTTTTGTCTGATCTGCCAAAACTTCTGTAAGATTTGATTTGTCTGCTAACATTATCTTGTTTTTTACTTTTAGGTTTTTATCAAAGAGTTCTGCGTTTAGTGAACCGGTTACTATTACAATATCAAACACACTGTTTATCGCCTCTATAAGCTTAAGATTAAGTTCATCGCTGCTCTCTACGAGTCCCGGAGTAACGATTACTTTTCTCCCTTTATGCAGCGAACATAAGCGAATCGCTTCAAGCATTCCCTCTATATTACCGTTATAACCGTCATCAAGAATAATCTTGCCGCCTGCTTTTATCATTTGAAGTCTGTGTTCAACCGGTTTGAGCTCTTTTACAGCTTCTACTATCTGCTCATCACTTATATCGAATGTTTTTGCTATATGAACAGCAACAGCAATATTGGTTGCTTGAAATGAGCCTAAAATATCTGTGTGCAGATGAAGGATATTGTCATATACTTTCAATTCAAAATCAGTTCCCTCTAAAGTCGAGTTTATATCTTGTATCTCGTCACCGAAAAATGTCACTTTATCATGAGGTTCATCTGTTACAGAGGTGTGGATAAAAGCGCACTCAAGTCTTGGTGACTGCATAATTTCGAGTTTAGTTGCAATAATATTTTGCAGAGTTTTAAAATACTCTATATGTGCAAGTCCTACTTTTCCGACAACAACCACTTGAGGCTCTAAAAAAGTTGTTATCTCATAGATATCCCCTCTCTCTCTGGCTCCTGCTTCACAAACATAAATATCTGTATCATCCGGCAGTGATTCGTTTATATCTTTAACTATTCCCCCAAGAGTATTTACGCTTCTAGGCGTTGCGTAAACTTTGTACTTTTTTCTTAAAATCTCAGAAACAAAATTTTTTATACTTGTCTTACCGTAACTTCCTGTAATACAGACAACTTGCAATTTTTCCATTCTTTTTAATTTTTTTTGCGCCTCTTTTTTAAATAGTGCAAAAAGAAACTTTTCTATGCCTAAACTGGCGATATAAGCAAGTGCAAGAGGCATAAAAACACCGTAAGTTTCGCATGCTGATTTTACACTGCAAAGAAGATCCTGAAAAAAGACAAAAGAGAGCAAAAGAATTAAAAATCTTTTTACCCTCCATGTTAAAACAAGTTTTTTATCAAGATTTTTGTGCCAGATAAAAAGAGCCGGCAAAAATGCAAAAAAGAAAAAAATACTAAAATACCCAGCCATAGCATAATAAGCCAAAAATGGTATAAAAAAGTAGACAAGATGCCAGTGAGGCTTATGATGTTTTAAAATAACCCGTGAAAGTTTGTAATCATACCACTGAAGATTGGTAATAAGGTACCATCCTAGGGCTGTTACAAATAGAACATTTGTAATAAACGATATAACTATTTCATAGTTTTGCATTATTTATGCTCCATTGTTTTTAAAAAAGTTTTTTCTATGTTTTGTGATACATCTTTGGCGTTATTTAAAAAGAAGTAGTGATCACCCTCATAAGTTAAAAGCGAGGAGTCTTTTATAAGTTTGTTTATCTTCAAAGCACTGCTAAGCGGTGTGGCACTGTCCTCTTTTCCCCAGCACAAAAGTGCTTTTCCTTTATAAGAAGCAAACTCTTTAGAAAAATCTTCATCTACCACATTTTTAAAAGTTTGATACATTGGCTCACTCAGTTTTTTTGCATCCTCTGCTACGAACAACTCTCTAAATTTTGTCAATCCTAATAGTTTGAGAAGTTTAAAGAGTGCAATTTTTGTTCTTACTTTTATAGATTTTGACCTATAGATTCCAGCACTTGCAACTAAAACAAGTACTTCAGGATTTAACAAAAGTGCAACTTTGCCGCCAAAAGAGTGACCAAGAACTATATCTTTAGAAGCATTTAAATGAATCATAAGAAGTTCCACTACTCTTGCATAATCTTTTGTCTCAAGAGGCATATTGCATGTAGAGTTGCCAAATCCGGGCAGATCTATATAGATATGACGAAAACTCTCCATATAGGACGAAAATGCTTTTTTCATCAAGTTTTTATTGCTGCCCCATCCATGCAGAATAATTAGATCAACGGTAGCTTTGGGATTTACTACCTCATAGCTTATATCCAAAGTATGTTGATGAAACTGGATTGACTTTATAGCCATTATTTCCCTTTTGCTTTAGAAATTGAGTGAATATATTCATACCCTATCTTTGCTTTTTTAACATTTGGAAGCGAACTTAAAAGCATTGCCAAAGAGTTTTCAAAATTATCAAAAAGATAGTTTGCCATAGAACCCGGTATAGGGTTTATCTCATTTAAATAGACTTCGCCTTCAACAACAAAAAAGTCACATCTAATAAGTGCGCCTTCAAATAAATCTTTATAGATTTTTTCAAAATTATCTTTTAGTTTTGATTCCAACTCTTTTGATATCTCTGCTTGCAAAACCTGTTCACTTCTTGAAAAATCCATATATTTCTTTTCAAAATCTAAAAACATCTCTTTTTGAGGTTCTTCGATTATAGAAAAATGTATCTCTTCATTTGCCATAAAACCTGCTAAATTATACTCTTTGACACCTTCTAAAAATGGTTCGACTATAACATTGCCATCAAATTCAAATGCACTGTCTAACGCATAATCAAGCTCACTCTCCTCTTTGACTATACTGACTCCGATTGAGCTTCCAAGTCTAGCCGGTTTTACAATTATAGGATACTCAATATTTATATTTTTATGCTCTTTTATATTTAACTCTTCATGTGCAACACTTTTTACGCCTCTGGCTTTACAGAGCCATTTTGTATATCTTTTATCGTACGAAAAAACACTTGCATCGATGCGAGGCCCGATATATTTTATGGAGAAAAAATCCAAAAGTGCAGCTATAGTGCCATCTTCTCCATCTGCACCGTGTATAAGGTTTAAAACAGTGGCATTATGCATGGTTGAACTAAAAATTCCTTTTTGAACAAATCCGCCGTTAGCAATTAAGAGCTTAGGCATTTTTTTGTACTCACCTTTTGAGAAAGTAACAGCTTTCATTTTTGCTGCTTCAATAAGATAAAATGTATGGTCCTGATCACAAAAAATAAAACTTAAATCAAAATTTGAAAGTTTTTGTTTTAATGTAATAGCGCTTACTATACTGATTTCATGCTCAAAACTTGCCCCGCCGAATAAAATAGTTAATTTCAATATATATTTCCTTGATTAAATTGTTTGTAAAAGCTTTAAACCCTCTTTTACGAGTGAAGCTGTATCATCTGCACTGCATTTTGCAAGTGCTTTGGATATCTTGTCTTTTTTAAATCCCAGTGACTCAAGCGCTTCAGAAGCCTGGCTAAAGGCTTGACTCACCTCTTCATTTTGTGATGAAACAAGCTCAACATCAAATCCGCTCAGTTCAACCAAAATCCGCCCTGCACTTTTAGGCCCGATACCGGGAACTTTTTTTACACCGTTCATATCTTTATTGTTTATAACAACTGCAAATTGAGCCGGCGTATAGGTTGAACAAATTGCCATTGCAACTTTCGGACCTACTCCGTTTATCTTGATAAGTCTCTCAAAAAGCTTTTTTTCACTTATCTCTAAAAATCCATAAAGCAGCTGTGCATCTTCTCTTATTATATGTGATGTATAGAGCTTTACTTCATCATTTCCTATGGCAGAAAAAGTTTGCAATGATATAAAAACTTCATAAACTACACCATTTACATCAACATGTACAAAAGATGGCTCTTTATGCTCAATTTTTCCTTTTAAACCTACTATCACTGATCTACCGCCTTAAATTAAAGTATCCCTCATTTAAAAAATAGTGCTTTAGTTGTAAAAAAGAGGAAGAAATCATTGTTTTTTTATCTATTTCATCTAAAATTAAATTTTTAAAATTAAACTCTCCATTTTAATCAAATATTTGTTAAACTTTCGTAAAAGTAATATGTAAGCAGATTCAAAAATATCCAATAAGTTTTGAAAGCTGTCCAGATTCTACAAAAGAAGCCTATGTTTAAATCAATTTTCACCAATAGTTTTGGAATTTTATTTTCAAGAGTTTTAGGATTTTTAAGAGATCTTTTAACCGCATCTGTTCTTGGCGCAAATATATACAGTGATATATTTTTTATTGCATTTAAACTCCCAAATCTTTTTCGCCGTATCTTTGCAGAAGGTGCTTTTACACAAGTTTTTATCCCTGCATATGCAAAATCAAAACATAGAGCTGTTTTTTTGGCGCATATATTTAGTATATTTTTGTCCATTATAGTAATATTGACACTCTTTGTAAATATTTTGCCCTCTATCGCTACAAAAGCAATAGCAATCGGTTTTGACAAAGAGATGATAGATCTTGCTTCACCTTTTGTAGCAATCAACTTCTGGTATCTGCCGCTTATCTTTATGGTAACTTTTTTAAGCACTCTTTTACAATATAAACAACATTTTGCCACTACAGCTTTTTCAACTGCTTTGCTCAATATTTCACTTATTTTAGCACTCTATTTTTCGCAGGACAAAAGCCAAAATGAGATAGTCTACTATCTAAGTTACGGGGTAGTTATCGGTGGTCTTTTACAACTTTTTTCACATATGATCGCCATCTATAACCTTGGGCTTTTTAGGCTTGTTTGCGGCGGATTTAGCTATTTAAAAGTAAAATTCAAAAAAATAACACAAGAGACAAAAAAATTTCAAAAACAGTTTTTACCTGCTATTTGGGGAAATTCAACCGCGCAGATAAGCGCATTTTTAGATACATGGCTTGCCTCATTTTTAGCAAGCGGAGCAATCAGTTATCTCTACTACTCCAACCGTATTTTTCAACTGCCTCTTGCTTTGTTTGCAATTGCCACATCCATCGCTCTTTTCCCAACTATTGCAAAATATA
This sequence comes from Sulfurimonas xiamenensis, assembly GCF_009258045.1. NCBI lineage: Bacteria > Pseudomonadati > Campylobacterota > Epsilonproteobacteria > Campylobacterales > Sulfurimonadaceae > Sulfurimonas > Sulfurimonas xiamenensis. The sequence goes on along the minus strand of NZ_CP041166.1, from coordinate 874,595 downwards.
TTAAAAACAAAGATGAGATAAAAGCCAAAGTGTTTATGCAAAAAGCTTTCTGGTTTTTGGCTTTTTTACTTAGTGCCAGCACTATCGGCGGATTTATACTCTCGCAAGAGATTATCTGGCTTCTGTTTGAGAGAGGTGCCTTTACTAACAGTGATACTCTTAATACAGCGGCGGTACTGCAGATGTATATGATAGGTCTTTTGCCTTTTGGTCTTCAAAAACTCTTTTTGCTTTGGATATATGCAAATGAGCAGCAGATGCAAGCCGCAAAGATTGCTACTGCATCTCTAAGTGCAAATATTCTTTTCTCTTTGTTTTTTATCATGCCTCTCGGAGCAGCAGGTTTGGCGTTAGCTAGTACTATTAGCGGATTTGTCGGGTTTTACTTAACTATAAAAGCATTTGGAGTAAAAAACTTTTTCGATATACTTCTATGCAAAAAAGCCATCTATCTTATAATTGGTTCAATTTTATTTACTATTTTACTTATAATTTTGAAGGATTTAATCAGTGTATATATATGATTCTGTACAAAAAACCAAAAGAAAATTTATTCCACAAAGAGATGCTAAAGTAACTCTTTATGTATGCGGTCCGACTGTATATGATGATGCTCATTTAGGTCATGCAAAAAGTGCTTTGGTTTTTGACCTGCTTACAAGAGTCTTAAAAGCCAACGGCTATGATGTTACTTATGCCAGAAATATAACAGATATAGATGATAAAATCATTAAAAAATCTATTGAGCAGCATAAAAGCATAAAAGAGATAACAGACTTTTACACACAAGCTTATCATGAAGAGATGAGTAAACTTGGTGTTATGCGTCCAAATATTGAACCAAAAGCAACCGAGTCGCTTGAAGCAATGTTTGAACTTATACAAAAACTTATTGATAATAATCACGCCTATAAAACAGAGGATGGTGATGTATATTTTGATACTTCAAGTGACAGTGAGTATCTAAAACTTTCACATAGAATCCAGGATGAGGATGAGAAGATGCAGCGTGTCGAGAGCTCATCTCAAAAAAAACACAGCGCCGATTTTGCCCTATGGAAAAGCGTACGCGATGATAGTATATCATTTGATTCTCCTTTTGGCAAAGGCCGCCCCGGATGGCATATAGAGTGTTCAGCAATGATAGAAAAGCACCTGGCGCAAAAAGATGTAAAATATGCAGTAGATATTCACGGCGGCGGAGCGGATCTGCTCTTTCCGCATCATGAAAACGAAGCGGCTCAAACTAGGTGTGCTACAAATCATGTTTTAGCTAACTACTGGATGCACAACGGTTTTGTAAATATTGAGGGTGAAAAGATGTCAAAGAGTTTAGGAAATAGTTTTTTCTTAAAAGATGCTCTTAAAGTCTATGACGGAGAGGTCTTAAGATTTTATCTCTTAAGTACACACTACAGAAGCAACTTTAACTTTAATGAAGAGGATTTGAGTGCTTCGAAAAAGAGATTGGATAAAATTTACAGACTTAAAAAGCGTCTCTTTGGTTTGAGCCACAACAGTGAAAGAACAGCTTTTCAAGATTCGTTGCTAAAAGCACTAAATGATGATTTAAATATATCTGCTTCACTTGCACTTATAGATGAGATGATTTCGCATGCAAATGAAGTACTCGACACTGCAGGAAAACATAAAGAGTTTAAAAAAGAGACTCTCTCAAATTTAGCCTATATTGAAAAAGTTTTGGGATTTGGAGTTAAAAATCCTTATGAATATTTTCAATTAGGCGTCGATGAAGAGACAAAAGTAAAAATCAATGCACTTATATCCAAAAGAGATGAAGCAAAAAAAGCAAAAGATTTTGCAACTTCAGATAAACTCCGCGATGAGATACTCGCTTATGGAGTAAATCTAATGGATACTCCGCAAGGAACTTTTTGGGAAAAAATATAGTTTTCTAAGGATTTTTTATCCTGTTTTTATAGCCTGTATTTATACGAAGACGAAGTCCGATATAGTAAGCGTATGTTATTGCTTTTTTAAGCAGGTATGCACTATATCCTTTTACTTTTATAAAACCAAAAAGCTCTCCGCTTGCCCAGCGTCCGCCAAGTGCTATAAACACACCCAACACTTTTGCATCAAAAGGTTTTAAAGGTTGTTTATCTATTTTTTTATGGATAGAGTCTGCCACATACTCTGCGCTTCTCTCGGCAGTTTGAGCTGTTGGAGGCAGTATATTTTGTTCTGCATCTCTGATTTCAACACAATCTCCTATAGCAAATACATTCTTTTTGCCGCCGATATTTAACATCTCATTTGGAATAAACTGAGAGATTTTATTTTTTTGCGTATCTATTGTTTCATTAAATTCTGATGCTTTAATTCCACCTGTAAAAATCATAAAATGATATTGAAGTGGATTAGCGTTTTTAAAATAGATAGTTGTATCATCCATTTTTTGTATAAAAGCGTCGGTAAGAATATTGACTCCAAGAGATTCAAGCCGCTTATGTGTACTTTTTATCAAAAAATCGCTCATTCCCGGCAAGATTGTCTTGCTTGCATCTATAAGATGAATTTTTATGCTGTTTACTCTGCTTCCAAGTGTTTTTTTATAAACAGCAACTACATTTGCCATCTCTGCAGCCACCTCAACACCACTAAGTCCCGCACCTCCAATGGCCAAATTTATCTCTTGCGCATCATCCTCATTTTGAAGTTTTTTATAGATCAGATTTTCAAATTCTACTCTAAAATTATGAGCTCTGTGAAGATTTTTTACGCCAAAACTATGTTCTCTAAGACCCTCTATAAAAGAGAAAAAATTTGTTTTTGCTCCTGTTGCGATAATAAGGTAATCATATGCTATCTCACCGCTGCAAATTTTTACTTTTTGAGACTCAAAATCAACACAAAGAGCACTCTCATTTACAAAAGCAACTTTTTTCTTAAATCCGCTACACCAATCTTGCAAATCAATAACTACATCATGAAGATCAAATCTACCGGCAATATAGCCATACGCCTCCGTTTGAAGATAGTGATAATGATGTTTGTCTATAAGTGTCACATCTATATCTGCTCGCATAGCCAAATGCTCTATAGCGCGAAGTCCGCCATATCCGCCGCCGATAATTACTACTTTTTTATTCAAATTTTGCCTTTGCACCATAAAATCGATAGAATTATACAAAAATTTACTTAGGCTTAGAATGACAATCAAACAATTAGAAGAACTACTGCAAGAGAGTGTAAAAGATAAAACAGAGGAGTTTAAAAGGCTTTTTCACGGTCGCGGAGCTCTTTATGATGAATGGAAGCATCTAACAATCGACTCAATAGATACTGTTTTAAGTGTGGCTCTCTACTTTGAAGATGCAAAGGAGGATAAGCTTATAGAGATGCTGCAAAAATTTATATCCTACTCAGGACATAAGATCATTGTGCTTCAAAGACGCTATATAAAGGGTGCTCCAAGCGAAGTTATTGCCGGTGAGCTTGAAGAAAATCTCTTTGCAGTTGAAAACGGCATGAAATTAAAACTTAACCTTACTTCAAACCAAAACAGCCTCTACTTTGCAGATATGAAAAACGGTAGAACATTTGTTAGAGAAAACGCTAAAAATAAAAATATACTCAATCTCTTCTCCTACACATGCGCCTTTAGTGTTGCTGCAAAACTCGGCGGTGCAAAAAGCGTCTCAAATATTGATATGAGCAAAAGCGCACTCTCAATAGGACGAAAAAACCATTATCTTAACGATATAGATACAAAAGGTGTCAGTTTTTTGCCATACAATATACTTAAATCATTTTCCAGAATAAAGAAAAAAGGACCTTTTGATCTCATAATTATAGATCCGCCAAGTTATCAAAAAGGGAGTTTTGATGCCAAAAAAGATTATCAAAAAATCATAAAAAAACTACCCGATATCGCATCACAAGAGTGTATACTTCTGGCATCTTTAAACGCACCTGATTTGGATTCAAATTTTTTGATTAAGCTGATAGATGAGTTTGCACCCGAATTTAAGTTTGTTAAACGGCTTGAAAACCTAAAAGAGTTTGCAAGCCAAGATGAAGAGAGAAGCCTTAAAAACTTAGTTTTTAAAAGGCAAAACTCTTAATCACAGTACTCGGCCAAAAGAGCAGATTTTACCTCACTGTACTTTTTCTCGCCTTGAAGTTTTTTAACGATTTGCAATCCAAAACAGATAGCCGTTGCAGGTCCGCGCGATGTCAAAACATTAGCATCTTCCACAACCATGTTTTTATCGCTAAATCCATCCTCTCTTATCTGCTTCTCAATAGTCGGATAACATGTGTAATTATGTTTTAATACCCCTGCACTCTCAAGCACAAGAGGTGCTGCACAGATTGCTCCTATGCTTTTGCCTTTTTTATCCATCTCTTTAAGAATTCGTTGTACATTTGCATCATCACGCAGAGCAACTGTTCCGTCCCAGCCGCCAGGCAGCACTATCATATCAAGATTCTCTACGACTACATCATTTATGGACATATCAGACAAAACTGTAACATTATGAGCACCTCTAACTGAACCCTTCTCACCCAAAGAAGCAACCAAAACCTCAATACCGCCTCTTCTTAAAACATCTATGATATTTATCGCTTCTATCTCTTCAAATCCATCTGCCAACGGCACTAAAACTCTGTTCATTATCTATCTCCTTCTCTTATTTTATCTTTTTAATTTTATACTTATAATGTTATAATTTACTTAAAAAGTGAAGGTTGTCTTTTTGAGTGACATTTTCAAGCTCTTTAGAGTTCATCAATATATAAAAAATCTCTTTATTTTTATGCCGCTTCTGTTTTCGTTCTCATTTTCAAATATAGATGATAATATTAACACTCTTTTGGCTTTTTTACTCTTTTGTGTTTTAACAAGCAGTGTTTATATTTTTAATGATCTTTTAGATATTAAAGAAGACAGAGCGCACCCAACTAAAAAAAATCGTCCTCTTGCAAATGGAAGTGTTTCAAAAAGGAGTGCCGTTTTACTTATTTTACTGCTCTGTTCATCTTCCCTTCTTCTATCTTTTTTCTTAAACAGCACTCTTTTTCTTGTTTTGCTTATCTACTTTATTTTAAATATTTTTTACTCTATTAAACTAAAACATATTGCCGTTTTGGATATATTTATCATCGCTACAGGTTTTGTTTTACGACTTTTTGCAGGATGGGCTGTAACAGATATAGAACTCTCTATGTGGATAATTCTTATGACATTTCTTTTGGCACTTTTTTTGGCTCTTGCAAAAAGAAGAGATGACGTTCTCCTCTCATTAGAAGGTCAAGAAACACGCAAAAACATTGACGGTTACAACCTTGAGTTTGTAAACGCATCTATGGTTTTAATGGCGGGCGTTGTAATTATGAGCTATATTTTATACACTATTTCACCCGAAGTTACAAAAAGACTCGACTCAAACTATCTTTATCTTACTTCTTTTTTTGTAATCCTTGGAGTTATCCGCTATATGCAGATAACTTTTGTAGAAGAAAATAGCGGCAATCCTACAAAAATAGTCATTGAAGATAAATTTTTAAAACTAACTATTCTTTCTTGGCTTATCTGTTTTATAGGAATTGTAAAACTAATATGATTGCCATCAGATACACGCTCTTTGCACTTCTCTCAACTGCGCTCAATATAGCGTTTCAATACATAAGCTTTCTGATTTATGAGGGATTTTTATCACTCTATATAGCAATGTTTGTCGGAACGGCTGCAGGCCTGATATCAAAATATATTTTAGATAAAAAATATATCTTTTTTCATATTCCAAAGAGTAAAAAGGATGATGGCAAAAAATTTTTTCTCTACTCACTTATGGGAGTTTTTACGACATTTATCTTTTGGGGCTTTGAGATTGGATTTGACACAATATTTGAAAATGAAAATGCAAAATACTTAGGCGCTATTATTGGACTTAGTATAGGATATATAGTAAAATACTATCTTGATAAAAGATTTGTCTTTAAGGATTAGCCGTGAGTCTCTTTAGCTGGGGCATGTACCCAAAAATCATCACCAAAAAATTTGCTCTAAGAGATAGAGAGAGCTTAAAAAATTATCTAGAAAAAACTACCGAATTTATCCCGTATGGAAACGGCAGAAGCTACGGCGACAGCGCTTTAAATGAAAATATTATTTACTGCAAAAACTATAACAACTTTTTGAACTTTGATGAGCAAAACGGGATGCTTACATGCCAGGCCGGTGTGCTGCTGAGTGAGATTTTAGACTCTATAGTAAAGCGCGGATGGTTTTTAAAAGTTACTCCCGGAACCAAACTTATTACCCTCGGCGGAGCGATTGCAAGTGATGTTCATGGAAAGAATCATCATATAGAGGGGTGTTTTAGCGAATGTGTGGAAGAGCTCACCATAATGCTTCCCGATGGTGAGACAAAAGTTTGCAAAAAAGGGGATGAACTCTTTTATGCAACCTGCGGAGGTATGGGGCTTACAGGTGTTATTTTAAGTGCAAAAATTTCGCTAAAGAAAATCAACTCTAAAAATATAAATCAGACAACCATAAAAACAAAAAATCTAAAAGAGACTTTCGAAGCGTTTGAGAAGTATCAGGATATGCCCTACTCTGTCGCATGGATAGACTGCCTTGCAAAAGATGATGAAATAGGAAAATGCCTTCTTATGGTCGGCGATTTTGCGGATGACGGCGATTTGGACTATAAAAGCAAAAAGAAGCTCTCAATCGCATTCAACTTTCCATCATTTACGCTCAACAACCTCAGCGTAAAGGCTTTTAACTGGCTCTACTATGCAAAAGCAAAAGATGGAGTATCCAAACAAAAGGTGGATATCAACTCCTTCTTTTATCCGCTGGACGCGATTGGGAACTGGAACAGGATTTATGGCAAAAACGGCTTTACTCAGTATCAGTTTATCCTTCCAAAAGAGAGTAGTTTTGAGGGATTAAAAGAGATTTTAAGCAAAATTTCCGATTCAGGGAAAGGCTCATTTTTAGCCGTTTTAAAACTTTACGCAAAAGAGAACAACAACTATCTCTCTTTCCCGATGGAGGGGTACTCCCTTGCACTGGATTTTAAGATAGAAGAGGGAATTTTTGAGCTTTTAGATGCTCTTGATGAAGTAGTCGTAAAATATGGAGGAAGAATCTATCTTACAAAAGATGTGCGCGTAAGCAAAGAAACTTTTGAGAAGGGGTATCCTCAAATAGAGAAGTTTAGAGAATTTAGAAAAAACAACAGTATGGATACAAAATTTAATTCACTGCAGTCAAAAAGGGTTCAAATATGAGTTATGTTCTAATAATCGGAGCAAAAAGCGACATCGCAAAAGAGATAGCCAGAGTCTATGCAAAAAACGGTTACAATCTCTTCTTGGCAGCTAGAGAAAGTGCATCTTTGGAGGATTTAAAACAGGATATCTATGTTAGAAGCGGCGTTGATGTAAAGCTTAAAGAGTTTGATGTAACGGCATACGATACTCATGAAAATTTTTATACCTCGCTTGAAGAGAAACCTCTCGGCGTTATTGTAGTCTCTGGCTATATGGCAGAGCAAAAAAGTGCGCAAAAAGAGTGGGATGAAACACTAAATACCATCAATGTAAACTATACAGGAGCCGTTAGCATCTTAAATATAATCGCAAATGATTTTGAAAAACACAGACGCGGTTTTATAGTAGGCGTCAGCTCTGTTGCAGGTGATAGAGGGAGAAAAGCAAACTATATCTATGGAAGTGCGAAAGCGGCTTTTTCAGCATACTTAAGCGGTCTTAGAAACAGACTTTATGAGAGCGGAGTATCGGTTCTTACAGTAAAACCAGGCTTTGTCAATACAAAGATGACCGAAAATATGGATTTGCCGCAAAATTTAACTGCAGAACCTGAAGATGTGGCAGGTGATATCTACAACGCACAGCAAAAAGGAAGAAATATCCTATACACAAAATCTATCTGGATGCTTATAATGCTTATAATTAAACATATTCCTGAGTTTATATTTAAAAAAATGAGCATATGATAAATAGTTATAAAAAAGAGATACAGATTCTCTTTGCAATATTTGTTTTTAAAATTGCAATTTTATTATTACTTCCATTAACCGGTGATGAGGCATACTTTATCAAGTGGGCAAATAACTTAAGTATGGGCTATTATGACCATCCGCCGATGGTAGGCTGGATGCTGTATCTGATGAGTTTTATCAGTGATTCCCATATATTTTTTAGACTCTTTAGCGTTGTTACAACTTTTGCAGTCGCTTTTGTCATCTACAAAATTGCCCTGCTCTACAGCGTAGAGAAAAAAAGAGCTTTTTTCACATCACTTATCTTTTTGGCTTCGCCCGTTGATATTCTGCTTATACTTATGACAAATGATATCGCCCTGCTCTTTTTTAGCTCTTTTGGAGTGCTCTTTTTGCTCTACTCTTTGGAGAAAAAAGAGTGGTTAAGATACTCTCTTCTTGCAGGTCTATTTTTAGGCTCTGCGTTTTTAAGCAAATATTTTGCGGTTTTTTTGCTCTTTTCGCTGCTTCTTTTTTGTATCTTTATATATAGATCCAAAGCCATAAAAAGCATCTTAGTTGTCACCGCAGTTGTCTCTCTTTTTATCATCCAAAACCTCTACTTTAATTACAACAGCTGCTGGAACAACATCCTCTTTAACTTCTTTGCCAGAACTGAACACAACAGCTACAGTATAGGCACAATTTTTGGCTATTTCGGGCTTATTTTTTACATACTAACCCCTTGGGGAGCCTATTTTTTACTAAAAACAAAATTTGAAAAAACAAAATTGTTCAAACTTTTAGCCTTTATCCTCGGCATTGCTTTTTTCATCTTTTTGGTTGTCTCGCTTAAGAACAAAATCGGGCTTCACTGGTTTTTGATCTTTGTGCCATATATATTTCTTCTCTTTAGCTATCTTGATGATAAAAGATCAGATAAACTCTTCATATATAATGCAATTTTTACATCTGTACATGCAGTACTTGTAATTGCTGTTTTACTGCTTCCGACCTCTCTTTTAAAAGAGCACAAAAAATACTCGGACATTGTTATGTATACTAAACCTGAAATGCTTTGCAGTGAACTTGCGAAGTTTAATGATGAGAGAATTTTTACACACAGCTACTCAAGCGCGTCCACTCTCTCCTACTACTGCAAAAGAGATATAACAGTTTTATTTAGCAACTCTAAATATGGACGCTTTGACGATAAACTCCTGGATGTAAGAACTTTGTCAAACAAAGATATAACGCTTTTAAATAAAAGAGAGATAGATAAAAATGAGCTAAATAAAGTATGCGGCTCTTATCTGCTTGAAACATTTGAAATAGAGGGCGCGACATTTTATACAGCCACATGCAATAATTTTAATTATGATGCATATAAAAAGCTCTATCTTGATGTTCAAAATGAGAAGTTTTACAATATCCCATCTTGGCTGCCGGTAGGAGAATGTTACTTTAAGGATAGGTACTACAGATGAATCTAGCACTTTTTGATTTTGACGGCACTCTCACAAAACAAGATTCACTTAATGAATTTTTAAAACATAGTGTCAGCAGAAAAAATTATATAGTAAATATGTTTAAGTTTCTCCCCTATTTCACGCTTTGGCAGCTGAAACTTATAAATAATGGAGTTGCAAAAGAGCATCTTTTTCGAATATTTTTCAAAGACATAGATGAAGAGTTTTTTAAAAAAACTGCAACAGAATTCTCACTCAAAAAACTTGATTTTATCATCAGTAAAGAGAGAATCAAAATTTTAAAAAAACATCAGGCAAATGGCGACAGAGTTGTCATAGTATCAGCCTCGATGCAGTGCTGGCTGCAACCTTGGTGTGATAAAAACAGCATAGAACTGCTTTCAACAAAACTAGAATTTAAAAATGGAACTTTTAGCGGCAAATTTTTAACTCCAAACTGTCACGGGATTGAAAAAGAAAACCGCATAAAAGCACACCTCAATCTGCAAGAGTATAAAACGATATATGCATACGGAGACAGCTCCGGAGACAAAGAGATGCTGGCACTTGCACACAAAAGCATACGCTACTAAGAAAAAATATTAAAAAAAAATTATTTATAGGATAATTAAGTATAAATTATTTACTTTTAGCTAAAATTTCAACTTACTATTTTGCAGAGGACTATATGTGAAAAAATTTAGAATAAACAAATTAATTATCTTATTTTCAATAATTTTGCTGCTCACAGGTTGTGCAAAAAAAGAGGAATTTATACTTTTTCAAACGGCACAAACAAACGAAAAAAACTCCAAACAAAATAAAGAAAAAACTCCTGAAATATGTCCAAAGCATGAAATATCATATAAAATCGCTCCGAGAGACAAGCTTGACATTCAAGTATTCAATTATTCAGAACTTACAACTAAAATCAATGTTGATTCTGATCCATCTGATAGAGCAACTACAGTTGCTTCAGATGGTACAGTGACTATGCCTTTATTGGGGCGTGTAAAAATATCTGAACTTACAAAAGAGGAAGCTTCACTTATGCTTCAGGAGCGCTATCGAGAATTTTTGAAACAGCCGGAAGTAAAAATTGAGATACTAAACCAGCGTATTTATGTTATCGGTGAAGTAAATAAGCCAGGCGTAGTGCCTCTTGTAGAAGAGTCTATAAGCCTTATCGAGGCTATAGCTCAGGCTGGAGATATCAATATATATGGAGAACGAAGATCTATAAAAATTATTCGCGGAGACCATCGCAACCCTACCATCTCTTCAGTAGATCTAACAAAATTAGCATCTTTGCAAACAAATGATTTGATGCTTACCCCGGGAAATGTCGTCTATGTAGAACCAAATAATATGAGGGCAACAAATGTAAATATTGGTGAATATCTACCAATGCTTCAGCTGGTTAATAGTATTTTATCGCCATTTACAAATATAAAATACTTAACCGATTAAGGAATATAATAAATATGTCAATTGAAACACAAAACAATGTTTATATTGAAGATGAAATAGATCTTAAACAACTTTTTGAGAGCTTATCAGAGAGGAAACTGACAATTATTTTTGTTTTTTTTATCACTCTTGCTTTTGGAATTGCTTTTGCTTATTTTGCACAGCCTATTTATAAAACATCAACAACTATTCAAGTCAAAACTAATGATAAACAACTTCAAACAGATATGCTTCAAGCGGCAATACAAGGTATGCCAAACACAGAAATTGATACAGAGTTAGGAATTTTACAATCTTATACTCTTATTAAAGAGGTACTCAATAATGTTGTGTTTGATATACGCTATTTCAAAAAAGAGAATTTTAAAACTTTAGAGGTATTTGTTGATGAAGCTCCATTTAAAGTACTTTATTCATATCCTGAAAACTCTGAATTTATAGGGAGAATGTTCTCTATCAAACCACTTGATACAGATACTTTTGAGTTAAGCACACTTGACTCTTGGAAAGATATAACAGGGCTTACGCAAAATCCAACATATAACGCAAAGCACAAATATAATGAAAAAATTATAAATGAACATTTTTCAATCACTATAAGCAAAAAGCGTGATTTCATAGATGAAGAGTACTTTTTTTCCTTTAATGACAAGAGATCTCTTATTGAAAATATGATTAAACCAAATCTATTTGCCAATATATTTATGAAAAATGGTTCCATTGTAGAGATTAGTTATGAAGACAATCTGCCGCAACGCGCACAAATATTTACAAATGCACTTGCAAATGCATATATTCAACAAAACATAAATATTAATACAGAAGAAGCAACTAAAAAACTCGATTTTATAGAGAAACAGATTGTAGAAATCAAATCAAATCTTGAAAAATCTGCTATAAATGTAGAACAATTCAAACAAAAATATGATTTAATGGATATTGCTACTCAAACACAAGCTTCAATGCAAAAACTTATCGTATATGATCAGGAATTAGCCCAAATAGAGATTGAAGAAGAACAGGCTAAGCGTGTTTTAGAACTATTAGAAACAGGAGATTTTTCGTCTCTTTCTATTGCACCGCTGCAGATTTCAGACCTGCTTATTAATTCTTTAATGCAAGCTTTAAGTGAGGCAGAGAGAGAAAGAAGATCTTTGTTGGTAGAATTTACCGAGCGTCATCCAGAGGTAATGAAAGTTACTCAAAATATCGCAAAAATTAAAAATGAGATTTTATCAAATATAAAAAGTCTTTATCAAGGCATTAAAAATCGTAGAGAATCAATAGAAAAAATTATTGAAAAAAATGAAGCATATTTCAAAAAACTTCCTGAAAAAGAACGCGAATATATAGATCTTATGCGTAAATTTCAAGTGAATGAAAATATGTACGCCTATTTATTAGAAAAACAGTATGAAGCATCAATTATCAAAGCTTCAAAAGTTTCAAATAGCCGTATCATAGATCCTGCACTTTTGCCACTTAAACCACTTAAACCAAAAATTTCACTTATTATAGCAGTTAGTGCAGTATTGGGTCTTATTCTTGGTATTATGATAGCACTTATAAGAAATGCCTTAGATAATACTATCAAAAATTATGAGGATATTACAAATGAGTCCAAAATTCCAGTTATTGGCTCAATTCCTTTTATAAAAGGCTACAAAGACACTTATCATGTAATACATAACGACCCTAAATCTGTCTATGCAGAGAGTTTTCGCGCTATAAGAACAAATCTTCAGTTTATGGCAACATACTCCAGCCATAAAACTATCATGATCAGCTCTACAATTCCTGCAGAAGGCAAGACAACGACATCTTCAAACTTAGGAGCAATTTTAGCTATGAGTGATAAAAAAACTATTATATTAAATCTTGACCTTCGTTTGCCTACATTACATAAAGTTTTTAATCTGCCAAATGATAGCGGAATGAGCAATTTTCTCTCTGGTCATACACAACCAGAAGAAATAATTCAAAATACAGAAATAACAAACCTTGATATCATCTCTTCGGGTCCGGTACCGCCGAATCCTTCCGAACTTATAATGAGCGAACGAATGGAAGAGATAATAGAATTTTTAAAACAGAGTTATGATTATATTATTTTAGACACCCCGCCACTTGGACTAGTTACAGATGCAACTATTTTAGCTAATCTTGCGGATATTACACTGCTAGTTGTAAAATCAAACTATGCTAAAAAAGGATTTGTAACAAATTTTGAAAAAACTGCAAAAGCACACAATATTAAAAATACAGGAATTATTCTCAATGCTTTACTTAGAAAAAAAGCCTATTCAGGCTACGGCGGCTACGGCGGATATGGTTATGGCTATGAAGAAAAACCAAAAAGATCATGGTTCAAGCATTTATTAAAAATTTGAAAAGTACTTTTCCTTTTTATTCAAAAGATAAAAAGGCATCTTCTTTGAATCTCTCTTCATTGGTCGTAGATGTTCATTCTCATCTAATTCCTGGAATTGATGATGGAGCTAAAAATATGCAAGAGTCTCTTGAGCTTATCAAAGAACTTTCAGATCTTGGCTATCGCAAATTAATAATTACTCCGCACATCATGTATGATACATATCGCAATAATTCTAAAGATATCATACAAAAACTTGATGATTTGCGCGTAAACATATCAAAGAATAACTTAAAAATTGAAATCGAATGTGCCGCAGAATACTATCTTGATGAACATTTTATTCAATTGCTCAAAAACAAAGATATATTAACATTTGGTTCAAACTATTTACTTTTTGAAACTTCTTATATAGCACGACCTTACGCTTTACATGAGCAAATATTTTTAATGAAATCTTTAGGATACAAACCTGTATTAGCTCATCCTGAAAGATATCTTTATATGCATAATGATTTTAAAGAGTATAAACGCGTTAAAGATATGGGAGTATTTTTTCAAATCAATTTAAATTCATTAATAGGATATTACAGCTCTCCTGTTAAAAAGGCAGTCGAGTGGCTTGTTGACAATGGTCTTGTTGATTTTGCCGGAAGCGATACACATAAAATGCGCCATATTGACTTTCTAAAAAAAGTTGAAACAAGCTCCAGTTTTCAAAACCTTTTTTTAAAAAACAAATTGCTAAATGAAACTTTATTATAAAATCAAATAATTAAAAAATTTAAATTATTAATATTTTCAAAAACATAAATAAATGCCGACATAAACTGCTCTTTACTTTTTTTTAGTATAATCTTAAAATTTTTTATTTTTGAAGGTAGAGAGATAACTATATGATAAATTATCAAAATATTAGACCTTGGTTGTACAAACTAGACCCGGAGAGTGCTCATCATCTTGCAGAATTTGTACTTAGATTGCCAAATATATGTCAAATACCTTTTAACTCGTTTTTAGAGTCTCACTTCGTAACAAATGAAGTATTAAAGCAAGAGCTTTTTGGCCGTACTTTTTTAAATCCTGTCGGGCTTGGTGCAGGATTTGATAAAAATGCCACTATGATTCGCGGTATACAGATACTTGGATTTGGATATACTGAGATAGGCACTGTTACGCCTAAACCGCAGCCTGGAAATCCAAAACCCAGAATGTTCCGTCATATCGAGGAAGAGAGCATACAAAATGCTATGGGATTTAACAATGAAGGTCTCTTAAAAGTTCAAAAAAGATTGAAGCAGAGATATCCTTTTACTACGCCAATTGGCATAAATATTGGCAAAAACAAAATTACGCCTGAAGCTGAGGCTATCAATGACTATATAACACTTATAAAAGCGCTTCATGAACTAGGTGATTATCTGGTTATAAATATCTCATCTCCAAATACGCCGGGATTGCGTAATTTGCAAAACGAAGAGTTTATAACAAGGCTTTTTGAGGAGGCGAAGACGATAACTTCCAAGCCTATTTTACTAAAAATTGCACCAGATATGAGCAAAGAAGATGCCGTTGCACTTACATCACTTGCAGTTGAAAAAGGGGCTGATGGTATCATTGCTACAAATACGACCATAGACTACTCACTCGTAAAAAATCCAAAAGATATTGGCGGACTAAGCGGTGCTGTTTTAAAAGAGAAAAGTTTTGAGATATTTGAAGCGGTAGCAAAAGAGCTTTACGGCAAAACTACACTTATCTCTGTCGGCGGAATAGACTCTGCAAAAGAGGCATATAGACGCATAAAAGCGGGTGCTTCTCTAGTTCAGATATACAGCGGACTTATCTTCCATGGGCCCGATATGATAAAAAACATAAACACAGAACTTACAGAGCTTATAAAAGCTGATGGATATACAAATATTACAGAAGCAATAGGAAGTGAGAGAAAATGAAAATTCTCTTAACACTCACACTAATTTTAGGAACTTTAATGGCATCGTCACTACCAAAATATGAAACAAAAACTCTAGAAAACGGACTGCAAATCGTTGTAATTCCTCTTAAAAACAACACAAATGTTATCAGTACGGATATTTTCTACAAAGTCGGAAGCAGAAATGAGATTTTAGGCAAAACCGGAATCGCCCATATGTTAGAGCATATGAACTTTAAATCCACAAAAAACCTCAATGCAGGCGAATTTGATAAAGAAGTTAAAAGCATAGGCGGAGTAAACAATGCTTCAACAAGTTTTGATTATACGCACTACTATATCAAATCAAGCACACAAAACCTTGACAAATCACTTGAACTATATGCCGAGCTTATGCAAAATCTAAACCTTAAAGACGAAGAGTTTCAACCTGAACGCGATGTTGTAGCTGAAGAGAGACGCTGGAGAACAGACAACTCTCCGCTTGGTTATCTCTACTTTGCAATGTTCAACAATGCTTATGTTTATCATCCGTACCACTGGACACCGATAGGTTTTATGAATGATATCCAAACATGGACGATAGATGACATAAGAGAGTTTCATGAAACATATTATCAGCCAAATAATGCGATTCTTATGATAACTGGCGATATAGAACCAAAAGAGGTCTTTGCAAAAGCACAAAAAATGTTTGGCGACATTAAGAACAAAACTGAAATTCCAGAATTTAAATTTGTAGAACCTGAACAAAACGGTCCAAAAAGAGTAACTATCAAAAAAGAGAGTGAAGTTGAGATGATTGCTATCACTTTTCATATTCCAGACTTCAGAGATGAAGATCAAGTAACACTTAGTGCCATATCTGAAATACTGTTCTCAGGCAAAAGTTCAAGACTCTACAAAGAGCTGATGGATAAAAAACATCTTGTAAACAGCGTATACGCTTACAATATGGAAAATATAGATCCGGGTCTTTTTATTTTTCTAGCAACATGCAACCAAGATGTAAAAGCTGAAGATGTAGAAAAAGAGCTTATTAAACAGATAGAGCTTATAAAAAATGAAAAAGTAACTAAAGAGGAGATTGAGAAAGTAAAAATCAACACTAAAGCTGATTTTATCTACTCTTTGGAGAGTTCTACATCTGTTGCAAATCTCTTTGGAAGCTATCTTGTGCGCGGTGACCTGAAACCACTTTTGACATATGAAGAAAATATTGAAAAAATTACTCAAGAAAAAGTTCAAGAGGTCGCAAACAAGTACTTTAACTTCGACAAATCAACAACACTTATTTTAAAAAAAGGGAATTAAATGAATATAGTAACAGGTTCAACAACTGCACTTATTACTCCATTTAAAAATGGAAAATTGGATGAGCAGACTTATGCTGATCTAATCAAAAGACAAATCAACAACGGCATTAACGCAGTCTGCCCGGTTGGAACAACTGGAGAGAGTGCTACACTTACTTACGAAGAAGATAAAAGATGTATGGAGATAGCTGTAGAGGTCTGCAAAGGAACAGATACAAAAGTTCTGGCAGGAGCAGGAAGCAACGCAACGGCAGAAGCGATAGAGGCAGCAAAAACAGCACAAAAATGCGGAGTCGATGCTATCTTTTCTGTTGCACCTTACTATGTTAAACCATCTCAAGAAGGTCTTTATCAACACTACAAAGCGGTGGCACAGGCAGTTCCTGATCTTCCGTTTATGCTCTATAATGTTCCTGGCCGTACAGTTGTTGATATAAGTGCAGATACTGTTATCAGACTTTTTGACGATGTCAAAAATATCTACGGAATCAAAGAAGCAACAGGAAGTATAGAGCGAAGCATTGAACTGCTCTCACGCAGACCTGATCTTAAGGTTTTTAGTGGTGATGATGCTATCGACTACCCTATTCTTGCAAATGGCGGAGCAGGCATAACCTCTGTTACGGCGAATCTGCTTCCTGATTTAAAAAGCGAACTTGTTGCCAAAGCTTTAAGTGGTGATTTTTTAGGTTCAAAAGCTATTAATGATAAACTATTCCCAATAAATAAAGCGCTATTTTTAGAGTCTAATCCTATAATGATAAAAGCTGCTATGTATATTGCAGGACTTATTGAGACACTAGAGTATAGGCTTCCACTTGTTGCTCCTAGTGCGCAAAATATGAAAATACTCGAAGAAGTTATGAAAAATTATGAAATCAAAGGATTATAATATGAAAGGAAAAACTCTTTTTGTAAGCGGCGGAACACGGGGAATCGGAAAAGCAATTGTTTATGCTTTTGCCAAAAAAGGGTGTAATGTTGCATTTACATATGCAACAAGTGCGGAAACGGCAGATAAAATTATCGCTGATATAGAATCAAAATATGGCGTAAAAGCTTGCGCTTATGCACTCAATATACTAGAGCCTGAAAAATATAAAGATGTTTTTGCAAACTTTGATAAAGATTTTGAGAGACTCGATTTTTTTATATCAAATGCAATTATTTCAGGCCGTGCTGTTGTCGGCGGTTTTGGTCCATTTATGAGACTCAAACCTAAGGGTCTTAATAACATATATATAGCAACAGTTGATGCTTTTGTAGTAGGTGCTCAAGAGGCAGCAAAGAGAATGGAGAAAATAGGCGGAGGAAGCATCATAAGCATGAGTTCAACCGGTAATCTTATCTATACTCAAAATTATGCAGGACATGGTACAAACAAAGCCGCTGTAGAAACAATGGTTCGTTACGCTGCAGCGGAACTGGGTGATAAAAACATCAGAGTAAATGCGGTAAGCGGAGGACCGATTGACACAGATGCGCTTAAAGCTTTTCCAAACTATGAAGAGGTAAAATCAGAAGTCGTAAAGCGTTCCCCACTCTCTCGCATGGGACAACCTGAGGATCTAACAGGTGCTTGCCTTTTTCTTTGCTCAGATGCATCATCATGGCTTACAGGTCAAACAATCGTTGTTGACGGCGGAACCACTTTTCAGTAACATATATACCCATTGAGTAAATATTTTTTAGAAAAATATTTACTCATATGATGTTATCATCTGTTTTATGAAAAATATAAAAAAATCCATAGAATCATTAAATCTTATCTATTATGAGTATGATAAAAAAAGCAACTCTTTTATACTGGACAAAAATTTTTCCAATGAACATATCTATGAAGAGCTAATAAAAATCACACATTTTCTTAGTAAAAATCATATTCCTTTTTTTATTAATGAAAACAAATCATTGGTTTTAAATAGCAAAGATTCATTAACATCAAAAATTAAAAGATATATAAACTCATTTGTACAAAAAATCAAAAACAGCAACTTAAATATCTATATACTCAGTGATAAAAAGGTCAAATGGGCTAAAAATTTACCGGTTATTAAAATAGAAACGATTAAAACAAATATCGATTTTTCTAGCTATGATGCACTTATTTTTACATCAAAAAATGCTATTTACTCACTAGATTCTTATACACATGCATGGAAAACAAAACCTCTGTATGTTATTGCTCCAGAAACTGCAAAAATTGCCAGCGATATGGGAGGAAAATTAAAATTTGTTGGTAAAGAAAAACATGGAAATGAATTTGCAGCAGAATTAATTCCTCTTTTAAAAAACAAAAAAGTTCTCTATATAAGAGGTTCGAGAGTTGTTTCAGACATGGTAGATATTCTTCATTCTAATGATATTGTTTGTGATGAAGCAATTGTTTATAAAACAGTTTGTATTAACTTTAAAAAGAAGATAAAACTTCCAAAAAAATCTGTTATTATTTTTTCTTCTCCATCAACAATAGAGTGTTTTTTAAAAAATGCCACTTGGGATCCAAGCTACAAAGCAATCTCTATCGGGCATACAACAAAAAAATTTTTTCCATCTTATATAAAACCGACTCTTTCTGAGACAGCGTCTTTAGATTCTTGTGTAAAAAAAGCCATTGAACTAAGTAGATAAAAATTAATGTATAATACTTTTATACCATATTTTAAAGGGGATTTTTTATGAAATCTATAAAAACATTGACAAAAGTTACATTATCTATTCTTATATTTGGTGTAAGTGTAGCAGCAGAACCAAATCTTCCTTCACCGGTTGAAGATGTTGTTAAAATGGAAAAAATGGCAGGCTCCGTAGGAGCATTTACAACAAAAGAAAGTTTTCCAAAAGACTATTTTTTAATGCCGAAAAATCTTCCATATTTAGTCGGAATGACACTTTATGACTCCTCTAGCTCCAATTTAGAGCTTTCAGAAGAACAGATCAATGCTATTCTTAAAATAAAAAAAGAGTTGATGTCAGAAGCCGCGAAAAAAGCTTTAGTTGTTAAAAAACTTGAACTTGAGCTTATGCAAAAAGTCTCTTTTAAACACAAAACTCCAAAGATGAGTGAGTTTTACCCTATGGTTGATGAGATAGCAAAATTAAGAGCTGAACTTACGAAAATACATTTAAATTGTATCGAAAAGGTAAAAGCAGTACTTACAAAAGAGCAGTTTGAAGAGATGCTTGACTACGGTGTTGTAAATATGTTTTAAAGTATATCGCATTTGGCGATATACTTATGCTACTTTATTTCAATCTTCTTAGCAGAATTTTCTTCTATTTGAAGTTTTGGAATAACAACTTCTAAAACACCGTCTTCACAAGATGCACTAATATTTTCTAAATCCACTTTTTCAGGCAGTGTAAAACTTCTTTGAAATTTTCCATAACTGCTCTCTATTTTATAATACTCATCCTTTTTTATTTCACTCTTTGTTTCTCTTTTCCCTGATATAATAAGTATATTATCTTTAACATCTACATTTATATCCTCTTTTTTAACTCCAGGCAAGTCAACATCTATATGATATGCTTCTTTGCCCTCTCTAGTATTCACAGCTGGCTTAAAATCAACTAAAACATTCATATCTTCTCTTTTTTCAAAAGAATTTAAAAAATCATTAAACAAATCAATCTCTTTTTGTTTTTTATATAGATCTACTGGATTAAAATATCTTGAAATTAACATTACAAACTCCTTTTTTTTAAATCAATGAAATGATATAAAATTTAAAAATATTATTTTGCTACTTAAGTAGCATTTTCGTTGTTTTATCTAAAAGTTTTTGAAAATTTTTTACTCTAATGTTTTTTCTGCTTGTTTGTATAATATTTTCAGATTTTAGCTGTTTTAAAACTCTCTCAAGTACATGTCTTACTGTTCCAAGAAGTTTTGAAACTTCACTATTTGAAAGATTTTGCAGCAATCTATATTTAAATTTATTGTTTGGATTTAAATTTTCAATAAGCAGATGTATTAATCTGTCTTTTACATCATACAAAGACAACTCTGTTGCTAAATCTTCGATATATCTCATTTTAGAAGCAATATATGGGAAAAAAATTTTATTGAAAGTAGGATTGTTGTTTATCCAGTACCTTACTCTCTCGATAGGCAGTCGTAAAACTCTGCAGTCTTGTAAAACTTCATATATAACTTCATGCGGTTTTTCATCCAACAGAGATATAACATCAAACATGTCTCCTCTTTGATAGATAAAAATAGTCTGCTCTTTAGAGTTTTCAAAATTGATCTGATATGTTTTTATTTTTCCATCTAGAACTATATAAAAATAATTTAACAAATCATCAGAAGAAAATGCACAAGAGCCTTTGGAGTACTCCAAAGTTTTTGAGTATTTATAAAAATCATCTTTAAACTCTTTGTCAACATTATGAAGCAGCTCAATTTCAAAAGATTTTGTTTTCATTTAAATTATCCATTGTATATTTTGATATAATTTATACAATTTTATACTTTAAAAGGAAATTTTTCAATGTCAGTACTATTAGAATTCAGCATGTTTCCGACATCCAATGAGTGTGTAGATGGTTCTTCAGTATCGAGCTATGTTAGTAAAATTATCGATGCAATTGATAAATCAGGGGTGTCTTACCGATTAACTCCTATGGGAACCGTAATTGAGACAGAAACTATGAAAGAAGCATTGGCTATTATAGAGCTGGCGTATAAACAGCTTCAAGATTGCGATAGAGTCTACTCATCGTTAAAATTTGACATTAGAAAAAACACAAAAAACAGACTCAAAACAAAGATTGCCTCTGTCGAAAAAATTTTAAAAAGAGAAATAAATCACTAAACAGGCAGATATTGTTATTTATATATTTTTAAAAATGTCATTGGATTCTCTGAATCTATATTTTCATACTTTTTAAAATCATTAAATCCTGCTATTTTGCATAAACTTATCAACTCATCAAGAGAGTAAAATTTTGCATTGGCATAAAACTTACTCTTTTTTTTACTCTCCTCATACTGTTTTCCAAGTTCTGATTTTTTGTCTATAAAACCTATAATCAAAAAACCTCCATCTTTAATAACTCTAAAAGCTTCTTTCAAAGATTTTTTCGGGTTTTTTATAAAACAAATAGATGTTATCATCATTGCAAAATCAAATGTTTGTGATTTAAACGGAAGATCTTCTGCAATACCATTCATAACATTCAAGCCTTTGGAGAGTGCTATTTTTCTCATCTCACTGGAAGGCTCAATACCTATTACAATATTGGGTTTTATAGCAAACCTGCCACTTCCCATTCCAATCTCTAAACCATTTTGAGTATCGCCTATGATATCTTTTACAATTTTTAACTCATTTTGATACAATAAATCATTCTTTTCAAACCACTCTTCATACTCTTTTGAATACTTTTGAAAAGATTCTATATTGGCTGTTTTACTCATTTGGCTTACTCTTGCGTACAAAATTACAAAAACTTTTTTGTTTTAAAATTATAAATTTTTCTATCTCTTTACTATCTTTAAAATTTAACATTTTAAGAGCTTTAAAATTCGGAGTATAATACCTAAACTATACTTTAATTTTATTTTTCAATATAGCGTGACGACTCACTTTATAAATTAAGCTGCTTAAGTTTTTTCGTGTTAAAATACAAAATAAATAAAAAAGGTAGAAGATGCTTATTCCAACTGATTTACTAAAAGATAAAAAGATACTTTTGGGTGTTACCGGCTCAATTGCAGTATACAAATCGCTTGAACTTGTGCGGTTGCTGACAAAAGCTGGTGCCCAGGTAAAGGTTGTAATGAGTGAAGCTGCAAAAAAATTTGTAACGCCTCTATCTTTTGAAACACTTACCTCAAATCAGATTTTAGATGACACTAATGAATCATGGACAGATAACAGCAATCATAACCACATAAAAGCCGGAGAATGGGCAGATCTATTTCTAATAGCTCCGGCGACTGCAAACACCATTGCAAAATTAGCAAATGCTATAGCTGATAATATGCTCTCGCAATGTGCTTTAGCCTATCCGCATGTAAAAATAATCGCTCCTTCGGCAAATACAAATATGCTGGAAAATCCAATTACAAAAGCTAACTTAAAGATGCTTGGCATTGCCAACTACGAAATTATAGATACGCAGGTAAAAGAGCTGGCATGCAAAAGTGTTGGAAGCGGGGCTATGGCTGAACCGCAGGAAATTTTCTGGCACTGCGCAAAAGCTCTCCTTAAAGATGAATTTTGGGAGGACAGAAGAGTAATTGTTACAGGCGGCGGAACTGTTGAAAAGATAGATGATGTTCGTTTTATATCAAATTTTTCAAGTGGGAAAATGGCTTCTGCTTTAGCTGCTGCTCTTTATTGCAAAGG
The DNA here is from genome assembly GCF_009258045.1 of Sulfurimonas xiamenensis. NCBI lineage: Bacteria > Pseudomonadati > Campylobacterota > Epsilonproteobacteria > Campylobacterales > Sulfurimonadaceae > Sulfurimonas > Sulfurimonas xiamenensis. The sequence goes on along the minus strand of NZ_CP041166.1, from coordinate 851,689 downwards.
AGCTGATGTAAATCTGATTTCTACAAAATTTGACAAAGACCTGCCTCAAGATTTATATAAGATCGATGTAGAAAGTTCTTCAGAAATGTTGGAGTATTTAACAGACTCTATTCGTATAGCCAAAAAGGGCAAACTCTCAAAAGCGACACTTATGCGAGATGAAAAAATTCATATTATTCAAAAAAAACCATATCTCTTTATGGCAGCTGCAGTAAGTGACTATATTGCATCATATCCACAGAATGGAAAATTAAAAAAAGAGTCCCTTGGCAGTGAATGGGATTTAAAATTAAAACAAAATATCGATATTTTGAATTCTATAGATAAGAATGATATTGTTACCGTCGGTTTTAAAGCTGAAATGGATGAAAAAAACGGCGTTGCCAATGCTTCTAAAATGATTGACAAGAAAGGGATTGATGCAGTTTGTTTAAATATTTTAAAAGACTCTTCAAGCTTTGGAACGGATACAAACAAAATAGAGTTTATTCTGCCGGATAAAATCGAATCAATTCCTCTTTTGGATAAATTGAGTGTCGCATTTAAAATTTTAGAGCATGCAAAGAAATTATAAATATATTAAAATTAAATGCTTTAAAAAAAGATACAATAAGAAAATAAAAACTAAACAATTTTTGGATATGAAGATATGAATAAAGCAAGACATATAGCTATTATTATGGATGGCAATGGTCGCTGGGCAGAGCAAAAAGGAAAAAAAAGAGTCAAAGGTCATGAGGTTGGTGCAAAGGTTGTTAGAAATATAACGGAATTTTGTTCAAAAAATGAAGATATTGAGAGATTAACACTTTACGCTTTTTCAACTGAAAACTGGAAAAGACCCCGTTTAGAGGTTGAGTTTTTAATGAAACTTTTAGAAAAATATTTAGAAAGCGAAGTAGAAAATTATCTGCAAAACAATATTAGATTTGAACCGATAGGTGATACTAGAGCCTTTTCAAAATCTCTGCAGCAAAAAATTGAAAATATTCAAGAAAAAACTCTACACTGTGACGGCTTGATCCAATCACTTGCACTCAATTACGGTGCTCACGATGAGATACTAAGAGCTGTAAACAGGATAAAAAACAGTAATGACAATATAACAGAAGCTATGCTCTCAAATGCACTTGACTGTAAACACAATGTTGATTTGATTATTCGCACAGGCGGTGATCAAAGATTGTCTAACTTTTTGCTTTGGCAGGCCGCTTATGCAGAGCTTTTTTTTACAGATACACTTTGGCCAGATTTCACAATAAATGAATTTGAAAAAATCATAAAAAATTTTACAAAAATTGAAAGAAGATTTGGAGGGTTAAAATAGTGGAGCTTATAATCGCTTTTATACTGGGGGTGCTTATTGGTTCATTTTTAAATGTAGTTATTTTAAGACTTCCAAAAGATGAAAGCGTTATTTTTGTCTCTTCTCACTGTAATGCATGTAAAAACAGTTTAAAACCTTGGCATAATATACCGATAGTTTCATGGCTTTTTTTAAAGGGAAAATGCTCATTTTGCGGTTCAAAAATATCTATGCAATATCCGCTTATTGAGCTTATATCAGGGTTTGTTTTTTTAGCTTTGGCAAGCAAATTCGGGTTAAGTATTCCTGCTCTTTTCATCGGATTTAGTTTTTTAACACTATTGGCACTCTCTATAATAGATTTTAGGTATAAAATGGTTCCTGATTCTTTAAATCTTTTAGCCCTAATCTTTGCGATACTGGGGGCATGGAATTTAGATGGAATTGTTCTAAATTTTCAAAATGCCCTGCTTTTTGCAGGCGGATTTACTTTGCTTAGATTTGCTCTCTCTTATCTGCTTACTTCATCCGCTCACAGACATGCAAAAAAAACTATAACCTCATGGAGCAAAAATTATCATACATACCCTTTTATAGAAGCTATGGGAGAAGGTGATATTATGGTTGCAGCTACAATGGGAGCGCTTCTTGGCATCAAACTTGCATTAGTCGCTATATTTTTCTCAGCACTTTTAGCGCTGCCTGTAATGCTGCTTGTGATAAAGAGATCAAAAGAGGAACAAAGAGTCCCTTTTGTACCCTTTTTAGCTATGGCGACATTTATAGTTTATATATTTGACAGTCCCATTTTAAGATACATAGAGGCAAACTACTAATGAAAATACTACAAAATTATATAAAAAAATCTCTTTCTATCCTATTTTTATCTATATTTTTGCCGCTTTTTTCTATTGCATCTATAGTTTTTCTTATAAAAATGGCAACTTATACAGCTATTATTCAGTTATCACTGTTTGAAATGAGCAAACTTTTTTTCTTTATGCTGCCCGAACTTCTTTTTTATACACTTCCAATATCCTTTTTTGTGGCAGCAGCGCTTACTCTTTTTAAACTTTCAAATGATAATGAGATAATTGTTCTTTTTGCTCTTGGAATCCACCCAAAATTTATTTTAAAAACACTTTTTACACCCGCTCTTTTTCTTTCTATTTTACTTTTATTTAACTTTTTCATACTTTTTCCACATGCAAAAACACTATCAAGCAACTTTATATCCTATAAAAAAAGTGAAGCAAAATTTAATCTCTCAGCTTCAGAATTTGGTCATAAATTTGGTGAATGGCTGCTATATATAGGAGAAGAAAAATCAGATGGAACCTACTCTCAGGTAATATTGTTTAACAAAAAACAAGAAGAAGAGGTTCTAATAGGCGCACAAAAAGCTGAAATTATAAATGATTCTGGAATTTTACGGCTTAAACTAACATCCGGAGAAGGTTATAGTTATTCAGAAGAAAAATTTACGCAGATTGATTTTAAAACTATGTATATTAATGATACCATGAAAACTGATTTAGATAAGTATCAGGCACCTATGGACTACTGGTTTCCTAAAGAACAATCTGCTAAAATAGAGAAAAAATTGATAACAAATATTTTATTTTCCCTTTTTCCGCTTCTAAGTCTATTTCTTATTGCCAGTATAGGAATTGTACATGTAAGACATCAGAAAGGAAAAATTTATCTATTTTTATTTTTAGGAATTACAATCTACTATGCCTTAGCTATATCACTTCAATTAGTGCTTTTTGCATACACTATACCGGTTCTAGTTTTTGGATGGCTGCTAGCTACATACATAATTTACAAAAGAACAATCGTTGCCAAGTTTTAAATGAGATGTGCGTTAACTATTGCCTATAACGGCACTGATTTTTTAGGTTCGCAAACACAAAAAAGCTCAGCCAACACTATACTTGGGCAACTGGAAAATGTTTTGCATAAACTACATATAGAATCAAAAATAACAGCAAGCGGACGCACAGACAAAGGAGTTCACGCAACAGGACAGGTTTGTCACATTGATTTGCCGATATTTTGGAGTGATTTAAAAAAACTTAAAAAAGTCCTAAATGAGATGCTTCCTTCATCTATATATATCAAAAATATAAAAGAGGTAAAAAATGATTTCCATGCAAGATATAACGCTAAAAAAAGAGTTTATAGGTACATTATAAAAGAGGGAGAGAGAAGTCCTTTCGAAGAAAATTTTATAACTTTTTTAGAGAGTGTTGATTTTGAAAAAATAGAGAAAAATATAAAGCTTTTTCAAGGCAGTTTTGACTTTAAATACTTTATGAAAAGCGGAAGTGCCGTAAAGACAACAACAAGAGTTATTTACAAAGCTTTTGCATATAGATACAAAGAATATATAATACTCAACTTTGAAGCAAACGGATTTCTTAGAAGCCAGATAAGATTAATGGTTGGGGCTCTTTTAAGTCTTAATGAGCAAGAGATAAAAGAGCAGCTTAGATGTAAAAAAAAGTATAAAACAAAACCTGCCAAAAGTAACGGTTTGTATTTAGCAAAAATCAAATATAAATAATAGTTTTACACTATTTCCACCCTGTTACCGCCCTCCTCTTGGGCTTTTTCCAAAGCTTCATAAGCTCTTTTCATTATATCTTGCAAGGTGTCATCTCTATGAGAATTAGCTACTCCAAAACTTGCTGTAACTTTTCCTACAAAAAAGAATTTAGCCTCTTCTACTAACTTGTGAAGCTTTTGTGCAGCTAAATAAGCTTGATCACCCTTTGTTTCAGGATATATAATAAGATACTCTTTTTCACTCCAGCGACCGACTGTATCCAAATAACGAATATTATGAATAAACAAATCAGCCATCTCTTTCATTACTGAATTTCCAACCTGATAGTCATACTTATCATTTATGCTTTTCATATTGTCAATATTTATAACCGCTATACTAAACTCACTGTTATATCTTTTTTTTCTATGAAGTTCTTGTGTTAAAACTTCTTCAAGTTTGGTTTTATTGTATAGCATTGTTATCTCATCTTTTATTAGATATTTTTCATTGTTGTTGCTTTTTTCTAACAACACTTTTTCTTGTCTCTCAATTTTGTTTTTTAACTTTTCATTTAACTCTCTCAACTCTTTTTTTGAAACATTAAGTCTACTTGTTATTTCATGATTTTTTTTAATTTTAGATTCATATTGCATCTCTTTATATTTGATATTTGAAATAAATGCAAATGAAAGCATAAGAGTATTAAGAATAACTACAATCCCATACATATCATATATAAAGTCGCTGTAATCGATAAAACCTAAAATCATCATTGATGCCATAATTTGTCCAACTGCCAAGAAAAGCCATCCAAGCAGCAGATAAACGCTTCCTGCAATCTTCTTTTTCAATGAAAAGAGAGATAAAAAGAGTAAAAATAAAAAATATATTATTGTTAAAAAGAGTGCAACATATATAACGGTAAAATTATTTCCCAACATAAAGGCAAAAACACCAAATGCTACAGACGAGCCCATCAAAAACAATAAAAGTTTATCAGCTTTAGGAAATTCTCTATTTGTGTTTAAAAAATTTCTTGTAAAAAGCAAACCTGCAAAAAAGTTAAAAGCGATTATTGGATAAAAGGTATTTTCATTAAGTGGTGCATCATAACTCCATAAAAGTTGAAGATTACTTCCATAATATGTGTTAATTAAAAAGAATAAACTTGCTAAATAGAGTGCAAAATACAAATAACTTTTATTTTTAAGGATGAAAAAAATATGTATATTATAAAAAAGCATAATCAATACTATGCCGATAAGTGAACCATTTAACATTGTAATATATGTTAAGCGTTCTGCTGCATTTTCATCAGAATAAAGCCAGAGAGTAAAAGATATACTATTTGCATTTTTTGCTTTTATGTAAACAGTAAGAGTTTGAAAAGGTTCTATTGTCAGAGGAAGAAAAAAAGATCTTCCTGTAATCTCTTTTTTTTCAGATAAAAGAGTTGAAACAGGATTTTTTTCATCTGTCTCATCATCTGCTACAACATATGTCTTTATATTATTAATCCACGATATAGGCATTTCTATTTTACCAAAAAAAGGGTTCTCATCAACATTGCTTATATTAAATCTCATCCAGATAGTATCATTTACATTATATTCAGATAATGAGTGCAAATTTAGAGGTTTAAAATTTTCACTAAAGAGATTTGTACGCACATCTTCATAAGAAAAATGATTTTGAGCGTCAATAAATATTTCCGAGTAGAGAGAGATATCTACTTTTTGTGTTTTGTTATTTACTTTAAGAAGATCTGCAGCGCTTACTCCACTAACTATTCCAGCTATTATAAAAAAATTAAAAATTAAAAATTTAAACTTGTTATACATTAAAAAAAATCCCTCATATTTTATACATTATATCTATAATATTTAAATGATATAATATAAAAATATAGCAAAAAGTTTTCTTTTTTTTACTATGAAATCTACTTTTTTAACATTGACCAAAAAATGCCTATATATTCATGTGTTGCCATTTTTGAATTCTCTAATGCAATAATACGAGGAGCAGTAAAAAATTTTGCAGATTCATCTTTATGAAAATCTGTTGGTGCTGCAACTGGATTTAATCCGAGTGTTTTAAATAATTTTATAGATCTTGGCATATGTGTAGCTGATGTTACCAAAACAAAAGCTTCATTTCCTACTATACTTTTAACAAAAACAGCCTCTTCCTGTGTATCTTTTGGTTTAGAGTTTATAATAATATTTTCCTCTTTAACACCAAGCGCAATGGCAAGTTTAGCATTCATTTCAGCATTTGAAATCTCTGTTTCGCCTTTAAATCCGGTAAATATAAGTTTAGAGCCGGGAGTTCTAAAATGGATAATAACTCCTTCGAGTATCCTTTTAGTCCCTGAATCGCCGATATTGGATGATATCGGCTGAGAATTGTCCGTGTTGTGGGAACTACCCAATACATGTATGTATTTTACTTGCTGTTTATAGTCATATTTCAAATACTGATTTTCTAAATTTTTTACTAAAAAATTTGAAAACGGTTGATATGAGAAAAGAAGTAAAAGGCCAAATGACAAACCTAAAAATAGTTTTGCAAAATTTATCTTATTTGTAAATACAAAGTAGATTCCAATAACAAAAAGTGACAAAACCATACCTAATGGCTCAACAAAAAAAGTCACAAATTTCTTTAAAAAAAATTCAAGTTCCACTGCTCCACCACTCCTTGCAGAATTATAGTATAATTCCAATAAACTTAACAGGATTTAATTTGCAGGCATTTGGAAAATTTTCAACAAATTTCGATATAGAATATATATCAGAGCAATATATTTACATACCCCAAGCAGATGAAATCATGGATGTAGAGCAACTGGAAAAAATGCTTCAGAAAAAGCGTAAAACTGTTGCGGGAACCATATTTTTATACAACCCGACTCTCTCACCCGTTGGATATAACAACAACTCAAAACTTGCATCTCAAGGCTATCTGTTTGACGGAAAATATTGTGAACTCAATTTTGACAAAAACTGCAACCTGTTTGCCTCGTCTATAAAAGATGGTTACAGAGGCAAACTTATAGAGATAAAATATCTTTTTAACCTAAACAAAGCCGATATAGAGCCGACTCCTATTTTAGAAGAGTTTGATGCCGACTTAGACAAGTATACAAGCAATCAACTTACCAGATATGATAAAGAGCTTAATTACCACGACTATTTAAATATCCGCCTAAGTGGTAAATTTGTCTTTTTCGGCTCAGGAAACAAATTTGACAGACATCATAAAAATATTATAGCCTACGCTAGAAATATCGCTGCACAGGCTGCTAAGCTAGGAAAAGAGATATCATTTATATATGATAATAATCATGATGCTACAGAAAGTCAGGAGCTGGCATATTTTATACCGCCGGTTGCAACCGGAAAACTTAAAGAAGTAAGAGCAAATGCTTTTAAAAAAGCATTTTCCTCATATCCTCCATCTATTGTAAAAATAGGCTAAAAAATACAATAAAAAAAAAGATATTTAAAAAGATGAGTTAAATACTCACCTCTTTAATATCTGCAATTTGCAAAATACTTTTATATATAGCTGCAATTAAAGATTTTCTGTTATTTCTAATTTTTTCATCTTCAGCATTTACCATAACTTCATCAAAAAATTTATCAAGTTCAGGTTTAAGACCTAAAAGCGCATCTAATTCCTCTTCATATGATTTGTATTTAACTTGAGAAACTTCACTGTATCTGGCAAACAACGCCTCTTCTTCCCCTTTTTCAAAGAGTTTTGAATCAACAGTGAATTCTTCTGACATATCAATATCTTTTGTAATATTTGCAACTCTTTTAAATGTTGAAAATGCTTCATCAAAACCGTCGCTATTTATCATGATTTCAAGAGCTTCTATCTTTTTGCCTATTGCAAGAAGTTCTCTTTCGCCCGAAGCAAGGACTGCCTCTACAATTGATGGATTTACTCTAAAGTACTGTTTTAATCTCTCTAAGAAAAATGCTTCAAGTTTTGAGATATCAAAAGATCTATACTCTTTGCTTAAAAGCGTCAAAGTTTCAATTATATCAAATTTAAAGTCATACTCTTTTGTTATTCTAATAAGTCCGTTTACTGCACGGCGCAGTGCGAAAGGGTCACGAGAACCTGTAGGAATCTGATTTATACTAAATAATCCTATAAGGGTATCAAGCTTTAAACTCATCGCAACAATAGCGCTCAGGGGTGTTGAAGGAAGTGCGCTCTCTTCTCCGTTTGGAAGATACTGCTCTTTTATAGCGATTGCTACTGCTTCGCTCTCTCCCGCCTCTTTTGAATAGTAATAACCCATAAGTCCTTGAAGCTCAGTAAATTCATATACCATCTCACTCATTAAATCAGCTTTTGCCAAAGATATTGCGCGTTCAAGAATCTCTTTGCTTGCATCTTTTGGCTTATACATCTCAAAAAGAGTATTTGCTATTTTTCTCTCACGCTCTATTTTATCGGCAACACTTCCAAGACCTTTCATAAATACAACTTTTTCCAGACCTTTAGTGCTCAATCCATTTTTCAAATCATTATTATAGAAAAAGAGTGCATCTGCCAAACGAGGGCGTAAAACTCTCTCATTTCCTTCTATTACTTTAGAAAAATTATCTGTAAATGCATTAGATACAACAACAAATTTATTTATCAATTTAGCATCTTTAAAAACCGGAAAATATCTTTGATGCTCTTTCATAGAAGTAATTATTACTTCAGGAGGAAGTTTTAAAAATTCTTCATCAAATGAACCAAGCAAAGCAGTAGGATGCTCAGTAATAGCCACTACTTCATTTAACAAATCTTCATCTATCTCGATTGTAATTCCATTATCCTTTTCAAGTGAAGAAAAATTATTTAAAATATTTTCTCGTCTTAGTTCAGGAAAAAGTGTAACACCACCCTCTTGTAAAATTTCAAAATACTCTTTAATTCCACTAATTTCAATAGAATTAAAATTACTGATACGGTGAACAAATGTCTCTTTTTTTGATTTAACGCCAAAAAGTTCTACATCTACCAACTCATCACCCAAAAGTACATTTACCCAGCGAATAGGACGAATAAAACTATCTTTTAAACTCCCCCATCTCATTGATTTACCAAAATCCAAAGATTTTATTAATGTATTTATAATATCAGATAAAATTTCAGCTGAAGGTTTTCCCTTTAACTCTTTTTTGTAGTAAAGAACCTCTTTTGCACCTTTTTGCACAGAACCGATCTCATCAATTTTTACACCGCATTTTTTAGCAAAACCAAGCGCGGCAGCTGTTGGCTTAGCATCTTTATAAGCAATTTCTACAGGAGCCCCGAAAAACTCTTCGCTGCTATCGTCTTGTTTTGTTTTAAACTCTCTATGCCAAAAAACCAAACGACGAGGAGTATAGTAAAATTCGAACTCACATAAAAGTAAATTTTTTTCTAAAATGTCAGCATATTTTTTTTCAATATTTTTTAACTCTTTTAAAAGTGCAATCGCGGGAAGCTCTTCTACACCGATCTCTATTAGTAATGGTTTTATCATAAACAGACTCTTTATTTCAATATTAATACCGCGATTTTATCTATATTTTTGTTAAATGCTTATAAATTAAACAAATCTTAATTTGCATAAATAGAGTGTTAGTAAAGTTTTAAGTAAATAAGATTATGGCTAAAATATGGCATAAATAAAATTTAAAGGATTATATATGCCAAAAATCAATCGTTATGTTGATATAGATACTGTTGAGAGAGAAAGCAAAAAGGATTATATAGATAGACACTCTCCGTTTATCCACTGTGAAGATAGTGCAAAAGAGGGAGAGATGTTTAGCGTCACAGTTAAAATGGGAAATGAATATGCTCATCCGGATGATTTTGATCACTATATAGCAAATATGTCGCTTTTTAATGGTGAGACTCTTTTGGCTCGTGCTGATTTTGTTCCAGGAACATTAGCCAATATGAAAGCACATGCAACTGTTACATTTAATATTATACCTACAGGAAACAAACTTAAACTTACTGCTCAAGCATACTGTACAAAACATGGTATTTGGGAATCAACAGAAAAAGTTGTAGAAATAGCCAAATAATCATTTTATTTATCAGGAGAAATTCCTCTCTTGATAAAAATACTACTTAAATTTTTACTCTCTAAAAGTATGTTTTAACCACACTTTAAATATACTTACATCAACATTTTAAATTTCAAAAGGTTATTGTTGAACTCTTTTCAAAATTTACTTTTACTTCAAAATTTATACAGATTAAAAGCTCTTGGTTTTGAATATAGCGATTCATTTTTGATAAATCAAAAAAGCTTCAATAAAAAATCTAATAATCTTGATGAATTGACAAAAGATATATCAACATGTCACTTATGCGATCTTAGCAAATCAAGATCTCAAAGCATGAGCGGCTATGGAAACACAAATGCTGATTTAATGATAATCGACTACACAGTCTCTTTAACCGAAGATAGTTCTAATAAATACTACTGTGGCAGAAGCGGTGAAATGCTAAAAAATATGATAGAGAATGTTTTAAGCTTAAAAATAGAAGATATCTACTTCACTCATGCTATAAAATGTAAACCTCTAAATTCAAATCTTCCTTCAAATTCAGAGTGGGATTCATGCAAAGACTACCTGTTTTCACAAATAGAATTTATAAAACCAAAAATAATTGTAACTTTAGGTAAAGAAGCTTATGCTAAAGTTACATCTGAAAATGAAAATTTTCAAAATGTGCGAGGACATGTTATAGACTTTAAAAGCTATAAACTGATTCCAGTTTACCATCCAAATCATCTGCTTAGAAATCCGGATGATAAAAAAATAGCATATAATGATTTAAAAACTATAAAGAGTTATTTATGAAAAAACTATATTTTTTAATACTACTGTTTCCTTTTGTATTTTATGCAAAAAGTTTTTTGATATCAAATATCGCGCTTCCAAAAACAAGTATACAAAACTTAGACCCCTATCCGTGTGATGAAAAGTGTTTGCAAGAACATCTTAATAATGGCTATATATTCTCTTTTTTAGCACATGCGGATGAAAAACTTGCTAATGAAGAGTTAGAAAAAGAGAGAGCAAAATATCTATCTGCTCTAAATATAAAATGGTTTATGCAAGAGAGCAAGATTCGCATCGCCCTTTTACTGCCTTATAAAAAAATCGGCAGATATGCAGCTTCTACAACAAATGCATCATTTGCTTATTTAATGTCAAAAAATCATCCCTATGAGTTAAAAAGTTATAATATTGAAGATGAAAGTCATGAAGAAATTTTAACAGCGCTAATCAAGATTCGAGAGGATGGCTTTTATCATGTTATCGCTCCACTGACTCAAACAGGTGAAGAGATTGTTTCAACCATTAACCCAGACATAAATATATACTTTCCAACTATAAATAAAAAAGATACTAACACTACATCTAATTATCTTTATTATGGTGGGATAGATCACCGCGCTCAAAGTGATTTGTTGTTAAAAGAAGCACTCTCTCCGCTTATAATATTTAATGACAACTCCGAAATCGGGCAGCAACTAACTTATTATCAAGAGTATAAATTCAAGCATAAATACAGCGAAGATGAAAATACAACACTACAAAGAAATAACAAAAATTTAACTGTTATAAAATTTTCTATTCCTCAAAGAATAACAAATCTGGAAAAGCAGCTAAAAGATAATGAAAAGATAAACACAGGATCATTTTTTATAAATACGCCTATTATCAAAAGCGGTATGATTTTATCTCAACTTACACTTTATGACACAAATGCAACAAATGTACTATCAACTCAAACAAATTATAATCCGTTGCTGCTCTCTATGACACAGTATCAAGATAGAAAAAACATGATAATAGCAAACTCTATAACCCAGAACAAAGATGTTTTAATTGAAACAAACTCTCTTTTGGATAATGATATCATGTATGACTGGATCAACTACACCACTAGCGTCGGAATAGACTACTTTTCTCACCTTATAAACGGAGAAAGACGAGAGTATGATATAGAAATCCAAAATAATCAGATGATCTATCCTATAGAACTGCTTCAACCCTCTTTTTCAAGATTTATCCCTTATAAATCAATTTACAAAGAGCAATAAAAGAAGATCCTTAACTTCTTTTGTAATTTTTTGAGGTTTACCTCCAAAAGTTATGTACACCAAAGTAATCTTCATCTCAAATATTTTTTTATTTTCTTTGTAAATAGTTTGCAAAAGTTTGAAAGAAGCACCTTTCATCTCTATCAGTTCAGTTTTAACTTTCAGTTCATCACCAAGTTTAGCACTTATTATATAATCAGCTTCTATTTTTTTTGCAACAAAATGACCATTTTCTAAAACAGGAGTCAATCCTTTTTTAAAAAACAACTCACTCCTAGCTCTTTCGCAAAAATTTAAATAATTTGAATGATATACAACTCCTCCCGCATCCGTATCTTCGTAATAGACTCGTATTTTCACCGTTATCCCCCTATTTTTTGGGACTTTTGGAATGTTAAATTATTCACTGTGCCCAAACTGTGCCTTTTTTCAAGAAATAAAGCTCTTTTTTTGCGTTGTTCTTTATTTCTTGAGATCTTATATGCTTTTGCATATGTCTTGAGGGTAATGTCGGAACTTTTATGTCCCAACATTTTACTTACCCATAAAATATCTTCACCCTCGCTAATCATCATTGTTGCAAATGAGTGTCTCAGCTGATAGAGATACCTTTTATCATCCTTAGATAATAAATCTTTAAATTGTTTTGCTATAAAATCGTGACTGTAAAATGGCAATTTTGAACTATTCAAAAATATATTACCGTTTGGATCGTCACCTGTTATGGCAAATTGAGATTTGAAAAACTCTTTGACACCTGAGATCATCTCAATATCTCTTACAGAAGCTTTTTTCTTGGGAGGACCATTTTCTCCCTGAATTCTCGTTCTTCTTATCTTAATAATCTCATTGTCAAAATCAACATCACCCCACCGTAAAGCGACCAATTCTCCAGGCCTCATACCTGTTCTTGACATGATCCCAATGAAATTTCTCAAATATCCATCTGACTTAGCAATCAAATCTTCAATTTCATCTAATGAAAATGGATTTACTTGGTTATCAAGAAACTCATTATCATATTCATCGCCATCCACAAAAACTTCTCTGTCTTTTGGAACATCGACATCCCTAAACGGATTCTCTGAAATCATTTTTTTACCGTTTATCAACTCTTTACGGGCATCTTCTAGTATAGTGTTAAACACTGTCCTGTATTTTTTTACAGAAGATGCTTGAAAATTTTCTAACAGTTTATTTTGCCAATCCAACAATTTCATAGCAGAAATATGTTGTATGAGCATATCTCCAAACTCAGGAACAATCTTACTTTCAAAATGTTGTAAATAAGCCTTATGAACATGCTTGCGTCTCTTGTTCTTATGACGCATCAAGCTTTTATATCCATATTCCCTTACAGTGTTAGGAACAACTTCTTGCTTCGCTTTTGGGTCATACTCACCATTTAAAATTTGAACTTCCAAATGAGGAATAATCTTTTTCGTAATCAACTGCCTATTTTTAACAGTATCTTTGAGTTTTGTTGATGTTCTTACCCTCTCACCATCTCCATATCGTATATCTAAACACAGAATGTTGTAATTGTTTGTATAAACTCTTACACTCATCACATTTCCTCCATCGAAGGAATGCCTGCACGAGGTATTATACCTAGCTTCTTATTTAGAAAATCTAAGGTGTCTTGTTGAGTTATGTTTTTTCTCTTTCCTTTTACTCCCATTCGTTTTAATTTAATAATCTCACTCGGAACAAATACTTTCGATTTTCCTTCTTTTGTATAATGCACTCCTTGTACAAAAATACCGTTTTCCATATAATTATTGAATGTATTTTTGGTGATTTCTAAAAAATGGATAACACCTTTTTCTGTTGTAAGATCTGGCAAAAATAGTTGAACCATCTCTATAAGCTCATTTTGTTTGCTGCGTAGATCATCTATCTTTTCTTCTAAATACATGATGCCACCTCCCCTGAAAAAGCTGTTTTGCAGTTTTTCAAGTTCTGCAAGTTTTCCACTTTTTGAGACTCGTTTTGCTCTATCCAAAAATAGATGGCATTCTTTTGATCTGGTCGTCGCTCATAGCTCCATTTTCCCTTATCACCCCAAGCCATAAGCCACCTTGTAGCCTTTTTCTGTCCGACTTTGTACTCACTGAAAAATCGCATTTTTTCCAAATGGGAGATGATCTCACTTTGGTTCATCTCTCCATCTTCAAGAGCTTCTAGTACATAGTTTACAAATTTTGACTCACGAGGTTCGATGTTTACCGCTTCATACTCAACCTCTTTGATTATTTTTCTATCTTCGGTTAGAAATGCTTTGCCCTCTATGGCGTATCTACTAGCCTTATGTGGGTGCAAGAGAATAGTAGAGTTAAAGTCATTTCTCGTGATAGAAAACGAATAGTCCGCATAATTAATAATCTGCTGAGAGTCTGCAAAATTTCCATCTTTATTCAAGTGATGGATAAAAAGCGTACTCCCTCCTACACTTCGCAGTATCTTTTCATAAAAGTAGAGCTTTTGTGTATCCACAAAACCTCGTTTTTTAGGGACAGTGAGCATAAGTGAATCTTGGATAACAAAGTATTCCCTATCAGGATGCTTCATCTGCTCTTCAACAATCTCGGTTAATAACTCTTGAACAAACTCTGAAAAATCACTGCCTGTTTGTTTTCCTGCATAGATAAATCTTTCAGGAAACTTTCTAAGCAGAGGGTATGCTTCACTCTCTTTGATCTTGGTTTGATTCATATCACCGTCGATCATGTAGATATAGACATTTGTTTTAGTAGTCAAAATAGTCGTACATACATGTAATACGACGGTCGTTTTACCGACACCACTATCTCCTATCATCACACCGATAGAACTTGATGGGATCAGGTCTTGCACCAGCCATCTCGTGGCAGGTGCATTTTTGATCTCTTCATAAGTATAGAAGTGACTTTTAAAACGCTCTTGAAGAGGTTTTTTAGATGTCAGTTTGCTGTTTTGAGCTACTTGGATCTCTTGAGTGATCTCAGTTTTTTCATCTTCACTCAAAAACTCGCCAAATTTTTCAAGAAATGCCTTAGCTTCTATAACAAGATAAGGGAAACCTTTTAGCTGTTGTATCCTTGTTTTTGCTTTTTGGAGGGACTTCAAAGTTCACCTCCTGCATCTGCAAGTTTCTGATCTTTGATATTGTTAATAAAGTTTGCAACACTACTGACTGGAAACAAAACTCGATTCCCAATTTTTTTGTGCAGAGGAAGTTTCTTTTCTTTAAGTCTTCTATCAATTGTTGAAAGGCTCACACCTAAAACTTCTGCTAAATTATTCTTTGTTAAAAAATATCCATAATCAAGATACAAAGAATGAGCTATATTAATACTATTGTTAAAATCCATAAATTTTCTCCAAAATAAATTCAAGGTAAAAGTTTTTCATTTCTACATTTCATCATTTTGAAGACTGGCGTCTTGCAGTGCTTGAAGAATCAAGCCTTCCATTTAAGAGGGTGAGCTAATGGTAAGCTCGGAGGTCATTTTCATCATTTTCAACATTAGGTCTTTCACCTTATGTCGTTATTGACCATAATATGTCAATAAACATCACAATATTAAAGTATATTTTTTTAAATTTTGCTTAAGTAAAAATGCTTCTAAAGCCCCAAAAAGCTTCTAAAAGCTTTTACATAACTTTTAAAAAAGCTCTAATTTAGTTTCAAATAACTTTATATAAACTAAACTAAAAGCTCAAGTTTAGCTTTAAATTTTCTGCTTTTATTTTACTAAGTACCTTCAAAGCCAGTACTGTGCGTAATTATGTAAAATTATATTTTGATTTTTCGTAATGAAATTCTTTTTTAGAATCTATTTTTCTACTTTAAGTGGTAAAAAAGTGCAAAAATTTACAAAAAGAATTTTAAAATTTTTAGAAAACTGCTGCTTTTATAAGACAATTTTTTATTTTTTCATTAAATTTCATATTGTTTGCTTATCTCATTCAAAAAATATATCCCTCTTTTTCTATAAAGATTACAAATCATTTTGGCACTATTTTTTTCACCCAGTTTATACATTGATTCAATAGTATTCTCAATCTGTTCTTGTTTATATGTCGGAAAAATATCGTTTGTAAGCATTTCAATATAAAGTGTACCAACATTTTTCGGGCTGTTTTGAACAAGTCTTTCAAGTTCCTCAACAATAAAATAAGAGTTATGATTTTTCTCTGTATATTTAGCAGTGAGTTTTAGATAAGGTAATATTTCCTCATCAATAGCATCTATAAAAACAAACCATTTCGATAAAGTTGAAAATATTGCTTGAGCACCACTTGAATTATCTTCCCTAAACACATCATATATTTTTTGCCATAGGCTAAATATCTTTGTTCGTGCCTCTTCAGTGATATTTTTTCTATCTATTTGCCACATAAATCTAATTAACTCAAGTATAGACTCTTGATCTTTTGACTCTATAACATCAAGTATAGTTTCATCGTCTTTAGAAGAATTGTACATTATACAAATATGCTGAATAACTTTTCGTTTTGTACGATCAGATTTAAATTTAAAATTTAGTGCTTTCTCAATGTGCCCATGTTGCTTAAATTGTTCATATATGTCTGTATAAACTGTCGATGAATATAAAAAATATCCAGATATGGCAATCTCCCATAAGTCATCGTTTCCTGTAGGGAAAATTCGGTTAAAATTGCTATCTACCCACTCTTTATCCAAAAAGCTAAGATTTGGTAAATAATCTCCTAAAATTGTAAATATAGATTTTGAATACTCAGTATTTTCGTCAAGCTGTTTTGTAAAAAAATCTTTTACATCATCTTCCCACTTAACACTATGAGAACTGTTTAATCTACCGTATCTTAGTGTATAATTAATAAGCGCATGTAATGCCTTGCCGTTGATAGAATTTAATACATAAGTATGCATATCATTATCATATTCTATTTGCTCTTCTTCCTTATGTTTTAGCAGTAAAAAAAGAATCTTTTTTGCCTCTGGAAGATACTTTTTATCAAACGCATTCTCATCATTTTTAGTACCATATTCCACCAAACTTGCTATTTGACCTTTCATCCATAATATATATTGCTCTTGTGATGCAAAAAAATCTTCATCTAATATGTTTAAAATAAAATCAAAAACTTTGCCCCACTCAAATTTTTTCTTTTCTTTCCAAGCGTTTGTGAGACCGTATATAAGATGATATTTATAAATCCAATCAAGCTCTATAAACTTTTCTATTTCTAACGAATACTTATTTGGATTTTCTTTTACACAATCTGCCAAATCATTAGCTAGTCCCTCAATAAGATCACTATCTCTAGTAAATCTCTCTTTTTCTATTTTTGATGGATCAAATGTTTTGATCTCTTGGATAATTTCATCTACTGTTTTATTGCAAAAAACATCTTTCTCTTCAATAGGACTTTGATATCCGACCCACTCAGTACCACTAGTCCACATATCGAACCCTGGATGCTCTAGCTTAGAAGAGTTTACAGCATTGTATTTTTCATACAATTCTTGTGCTTTTGTACTTGATGTTTTAATACTCCACAACCACTCTTTTTTCTTATAAGCTGTAACAATTCTCAATTGTTCAGCAGATACATCATCATAATACTTGGAATAATCCAAGCTTTCTATCCAAGCAATAAGCTTGTCAAATTCATCTTCACTAAATTTACCGTTATTATCTTGCAAAAGTTTATAAAGTTCATGTTTGAAGGTAGTATTTATTGTATCTTTATAAGCATCAAACCAGTTCCAAAACAACTTTTTTAATTCATCATACTTATTGTTGATAGTATGAAATGCCAACCTTTTAAAAATAGGATGCTCTTCATCTAAAAAATTTTCTATAAAGCTTTTTACTTTATCTGCATCAAGATACTCTAACAGATCTCTTGTAAAAGATATAAGCTGATTATCATACCTCTCGGGAAAACTATTTTGAGGATGTTCTTCAATAGAAGCTATCCAAACATTGTTAAATGCAGCCTCATCTTCATCAATTACCTGTTTTACAGTAGATATTAATATCTCAAGTCCAGCTATATCAATCATTTCAACTATTGATTTAGAGTGTTTCTCTAAAAGACTATTTAACCAATATTTTTCAAGTAACGGCTCTCTCTCCTGATAAGACTTTCCTTTGTCTTGAACTTGGTAATCAAAAATCACCCTTAAAAGGCTCAAAATATATTCATTCATGCCGTTATCAACTAGCACAGGTAAAACAACTTTTTCAATTTCGCTGTTTAATAGACTACTGCCACCCGAATCTTTTAGAAGCATATGAATCATATCAATATGCTCTAATGTTATATTTTCCTTTGGGAGATTGAATAAAATTTTAACCATAGAATAATCAGTATAATAATCATAACTTTTATGCTCTTGCCTAAACTCAAAAAATGCATTGACGATATCAAGTAAAATCTTAGTTGTGTCACTTCTCTCTTCTTCTTTATTTTGTAAAGAAACTGTTTCTAAAAAACTCAAATAAATTCTCATATCTTCTTGAGCTTCAAAATAGCTTTCTTTATACAGTGGTTCAAGCCAAACATAGAGATTTTGATACTTAGAAGCATTTTGAAAAAAGTATTTTTCATAATCTGGATTTAGCTTCATTTTTTGGATAGTTGATTCGACTTTATTCAAAACGGATTCCTTAACACTTCATCTATCTCATCAAAATTGTTTTGCAAGACATTTGTCGTGGTTTGAATTTGCTTTACCCACTCTTCTATAACGATTGGCAACTGCTTAAACCCTTTTTTATCTTTTGAATATGGTATGAGCTTCACTTTCATCTGATCAAAATACATCTGTTCAAAATCACAAAGTCTTTTTTCGTGAGTATAGTACCCACCAAGATAAAAATAATGATTTTCACTAAGGGTAATATTTTTATACATATGCTCCAGTAGTTCAAATTCACCCAGTCCATAACCTACAAATAGCACTGTTTTGGTAAAGAGTGATTCTAAAAACTTTATAAACTCTTTGTCTTTGTATCTTGTAAAATATTGCTCTACCGTAAATATCAGACTAGCAGGTTCATTTATGCTTCCATGTATTTTGTACAGATTTTTATTTACAAGTGCAGTGCTTCCTGTAAACTTATTCGTTATGATATTTTGAGGGTTAAATATTTGATCTATGTGTCTGTCAGCGTTTGTAGTGACAAAGATACCATTTAAATTAAAGAGATCTCTGTAAGTTTTTAGTTTTGGATTAGCTGATGTAACTTTATCATCGTTTAGTGATTTTTTCATCTCTTCCAAAAAAAGTTCATCATTTCCACTTTGGGACAAAATGCCATTACATATAGTGATAACTTTTTTACTATTGCCACTTTGCTCCAGCATATTTCTAAGTTGCGTTGCTTCAAAATTGTTTAATAATGGTTCATCTGAGCCTAATGTATTTTCACATCGCTTAATTAAATCATTTGCTAGTCCATTCCAATCTGAGCAACCTAGCTCATAAGACATACCTGCACCTATAAATATCACCAACTCTCCTAGTTCGGCAGCTCTTTTTATTTGTGGTGGTAGTTCAGGTATTTCTATTATTTCCATTAGTTCTCAAATGCCTCTTTAAGTACACTTTGCATCAGTTTTTCTGTTTCTGTTTTACTGTTTTGTACTTCAAGTTCGAGTGCATCGCGTGTAGCCATAAGTTTTTCTACTTTTTCAACTATTCGTTTTTGTTCTTCTAACGGTGGCAGAGGAATTAAAAAGTTGGATAATTTTGCTTTACTTAAACCTTCTCTTGAAATACCGACTTGAACATTCATTATTTCTGAAAAAATATAATCTGAAGTTAAAACAATATGAATAAATTGATTAATTTCTTCCTGAACAAGTCGAACTATAGAGACATGCTGACTTACATTTGCTTCTTCAAAATCTTCTACTTTTACTATAGCACTTCTTCCAATTGAAGCTCCTGTGATATTGATCAGAATATCATTTGGCAATACAACAGTTCCCGACATTTTTTCATGTTGTTCTTTTTTAATCAAAGCTATATTACTTAATTCTAAACCATGATTCCAAATATTTTGAGATCGTAAAAAAGGAATTCCTTCATCAACATAAGCTTTTTGTCCTCCCTTAGGAGTGCTTCCTGAACCAATTTTTGAAACAATATCATCGAGTCTACACCAGACCCATCCATCTGGAAGATCATAAGGTATTTCATCTTCACTGATTTGCGGCAGAGGTTTTTGTTTTTTTATTTTTCCCTCTTTGATGAGCTTCTCTTTTTCTGCTTTTATCTTCTCCAGTAAAACTTGGGCACTTTCATCATTTGGATCTTGTGGGACTAGCTTACCACTTACTGCATCGCTGAGTATGGAGCTTCTAAGTTTGGTTATCAGTTCTGATTGTGTTTGGAGTTCTTCTGAAACTTGATTATATTTTTCTTCAAACTTATTGAGATTAGCTTCAATATTTTTCTGCTCATCCAGTGTAGGAATAGGTATTTTTAAAGACAAAAACTTTTTAGCTTTGATCTCAGTTTTTATACCTCCACCTGTTTGTTCTTCAAGAGCATCTACAAATGCTGGACTTTTTAAAAACCATTTTAAAAAATTTATATCTATCTTCTCTTTATCAAAGCTATAAGAAGAATAATGAATAGTCGCAATAACATCTTCATCGCCCTCATAAACTGCCAATGCCCCTTTAGCTACATTGATACCAGAGATTACCAAATCACCTTTTTTGACTACTATCATACCTGTTTTAGTTGGTTTATTTTCTACTAAATGGATTTGTCCAGTAAAATCGATTTTTTCAATTCGTTTTAAATTGAGTTCATTCGCTTCCTCTGGTTTTAGTCGCTCTTTTCGCTCTGTTAAAAATGAACTTATTGCTTGTATCTTCGAGTTCATTACTCTTGAGCCTCTTTTCTAATTTGCTCCAGAAGTTCTACACTCTTGCTCATTGAAGCTTCGATCTTATCTATGATCTCACTTGTTGTAAGTTCTTCTTCCTCTACAGCTTTATGAGGATTTTTTACATCAAGGTTAAAATTATTTGCTTTGATAGTGTCTATATTGACTTTCCACGCCTGTTCATTTTCAGCTCTATCGTTCCACCAGCTTTTTAGTTCATCAAAGTCTTGCAGTTTTACAGGTTTTGTTTTGGTGTATTTTTTATACCCTTGTGGCAGTGGCTGTTCGTAGTACCATATCTCTTTTGTGGGCTCTCCCTTTGTAAAGAAAAGCAGGTTTGTATTTATATCCGTATATGGAGCAAATATCCCGTTTGGAAGTCTTACTATGGTATGCAGGTTACACTCTTCAAGAAGTTTCTCTTTTATCCTAGCCGTTACACCATCACCAAAAAGTGTACCGTCTGGCAGAACTATCCCAGCTCTTCCCCTTGGCTTTAGCATCTGTATAAAAAGCAGTAAAAACAAGTCTGCCGTCTCTCTTGTACGGTAGCTTGCAGGGAAGTTATTCTCAATGCCAACCTCTTCCGTTCCTCCAAAAGGTGGATTTGCTACGATGCAGTCCACTCTTTCATTTGGAGTGATGTCTTTTAGGGGGTATGAGAGCGAGTTATCGTGTCTGATATTTGGTGTTTCTATATCGTGAAGTATGAGGTTTGTAAGACACAGCATGTAAGGGAGTTGCTTCTTCTCTATCCCTTGGATCGTGTGTTCCAATGTCTTTTTATCTTCTGCCGTTTTTACATCGCTTTTCATGATGTGATTTATAGAGCTTATAAGAAAGCCTCCAGTTCCACATGCTGGGTCAAAAACCTTTTCACCAAGCTTTGGATCTACCATCTGCACTATAAACTCTGTCACAGCTCTTGGAGTGTAGTACTCTCCTGCGTTTCCTGCACTTTGAAGATCTTTTAGTATCTGTTCGTACATGTCATTGAAGAGATGTCTATCTGAGAGATTGTCAAAATGTATCTCTTCAAGCTTGTTTACCACTTGTCTTAAAAGTGTTCCCGACTTCATGTAGTTGTAGGCATCTTCAAACATCCCTTTTACAAGTGGAGCATAAGCATTAGATGTAGTGATGTCAAGCTCTTTTAGCGTAGGGAAAAGCTCGTTGTTTATAAATAACATTAACTCCTCACCCGTTAGTCCCTCATCATCAGTTGCCCAGCTTCTCCATCTAAGTTTTTCAGGGATTGGAGATTTGTAGTTTTCATCTTCTAGTTCAAACTCTTCCTCTTTTGCATCAAATACTTTTAAAAAAAGCATCCACACAAGTTGTGATATTCTTTGAGCATCTCCATCGACACCCGTATCTGTTCTCATAATGTTTTGAATTGATTTTACGATATTTGAAATATCTGCCATAATTTATTTGTTCCTTTTAAAATTGTTTTATAGTCCGGGTAATTTTGTAGTTTTACTAAAGCGTAAAGGTCTAGTAGGATGTTTTTCAACATCTCCAGAATTTAATAGCTCATCTATCGTTTTTTTAACTATATTTTGTGTTTCTTCAAGCTTTTGGGCAATCTCTTTTACCGTTAATTTTTCTAAAGATATTAACTCTAAAATTCTTTTATCCAATGCCTCTTTTTTACTAACTATAGCTGTTTTAACATCTTGATTTGCAGTAAATAAATAATCTAGTGAGTCTAAATCTTTTAATTCTGAACCACCCATTTCAAGAAGCTTCTGATTTCCTGCATGAGTATCGTCACTTTTCTTTACAAAAAGGCTTACCCAAGCATTTTTTAAATTCTCTTTTGCACCTTCCCATGTACCACCCTTGAGTCCTGAATGAATCACGATCGAAGATTCTGCCAACACATAAATATATTTATTTCTACCCATTGCATTACCAGCACTAAATCTTGCATCTGGGTAATATGGACTTATTAATACCAAATTATTATTTCGTATTGCATCCCTATATTTTTTTGATAAAACTTTTTGTATTAAAGCATCAGCAACTACTCCTATAGTCGTCCCATCAGCATTTATTGATCCTAACATTGAAGATTCATCGATCCCTCTTGCAGCACCTGAAACAACACTGTAGCCTGATTGTGCAAGTTTTTCTCCCAGTTTAAATGTAAAATCTAAATCATCTGAGGATGCATCTCGTGAACCAATAATAGCGACACCTTTGGTATTGAGTATTTTTTTATTACCTGCACCGTACAATATTGGTGGAGCCTTTTGTCCCAACCTCTTTTTTAATCTTACTGGATACTCTGGGTCTGCTCTTGTAATGATCCAAATTCCACAGTTTTGCCACTTTTGAAGAGAAATTGCCATTGCATTTCCTCTTGCTAATAAAGAAAGTATTCGATCTTGTGTAATTTTTGTATCATCCCAATCTTCTAAAACTTCTCGTGCATTTAGTTCTAAAAGGTCTGATGGCTTCATATTGTGTTGTAAAAGCCATGATGCAAACTTTGAGTACTCCATTATCGTAAGAGGTTTATCCCCTTTATTAAAATAAGCAGTTAATAAAATGATTGCTTGTGCATTTAAACTTAGAACATTCATCACATTTTTCCAGTTGTGGCAAGTGAAGCAGGAAATACTTCACCACTTCCCTTTTGTTTTAAAAGAGCCGATGCAACCGTAACTGTCCAGCCAGAATCAATAACATCATCTATCAAAAGAACAGGACTATCAGGTATATTATCTTCTATTTCAAATACTCCGTCAAGATTTTTGGCTTGATGATACGCATTGTTCATCATCTTTTGAGCTTGATTTTGTTTTATCTTTTTGACAGCTGCTATAAAAGGTAAATTTAGTTTTTTTGCTACTTTTTGTGCAAAATTTGGAACTAAAGTTGGATGATTTAGAGATGGAATACATGTAACCCACTGTGGTGCAGGAGAAGGATTCCATTTTTTAACCATTTCTACAAATGCATCTACTAATTGATCTGAAAATTCACCCTGATGTTTATCTTTTGCGACAATTCTTCCCCATCCAGCATCTTCCCATCTCGATAAAATTCTTCCCTCTTGGGCTCTTAATTCTGGTCGGATATTACCTCTAATGCCATACTCACTGAGAGCATCCAGTTTGACTTGCTTTTTAGGGTTAAAAACTATGTCACTTTTTTTCAAGAAGTCGGCGGCTTTTAAACCATTTTCATGAGAGAATTCACCACTTAATGGGCTTGAACAATTAGCACATTTGCCACAAATTTGAGGATTTGGATCATTTAAGGCATTTTGTAAAAACAGCATTAAACATTCGTCAGTATCCAAATAATTCTGCATCTCATCCCATTCAGATTGTCTGATAGCTAAAATGGCCTCTATCTTTTCTCTATCATGAACATATTCATTTGGTGTTCTATGCCATTTTGAGCCAACTTTTGTTACAGGTGAAGGTGTTTCTACATTCAGATACTTTAATGTTTTTTCAACTTCTCCTTGTGTTAAGTTAAGTTCTTTTTGTAAATCTACTATAGATCGTCCGTCACGACTATCCAAATGCTCTAATACTAAAGTAATATTTTCTTCTTTTGGAAAAGATGAACTTCTAAAAAAATCATGAATATCATCATCTTCATGTCCACTGAGTAAAACACCATAAGCTTCATCTATACCACGACCTGCACGACCAACTTGTTGATAATAACTTATAATAGATCCTGGAGCCTGATAATGAATTACAAAACCTAAATCACTCTTATCAAATCCCATCCCAAGAGCTGATGTAGCAACCAATACTTTCATCTCATTATTTATAAGCTGATTCTCTAAAAATACTCTATAGTCATCACCATTTTCAAAATCATCATGCTCAACACCACTAAAATAAGCACTTGCTGTAATACCATTTTGACCCAGCCACTGAGCAACTACTTTGGCATCTCTTTGTGTTAAAACATATACGATTCCAGATCCTTCAAAAGATGGTAAATGTTCAAGCAGCCAAGCTAGTCTGTGAGATGGTTCAGGAAGTCTTATAGTGTGCAAAGAAAGACTTTCTCTTTTTAAATTCCCTCTAATTGTAATAAGTCCGCTAATTTGGTTTTCAATATCAGTGATAACTCTATCATTAGCTGTTGCTGTTGTAGCTAAAATAGGTGTGTTTGTAGGCATTTGTTTTAATATATTTGTAATTCTTTTATAATCAGGTCGAAAATCATGACCCCAATCACTAATACAATGTGCTTCATCAATTACAAATAGCCCAATACTTCCAGAAATTGGTTCCAATATTTCTTGCATAAAGTTTTCATTTGCCAATCTTTCTGGGGAAACAAGAAGAGCATCAACTTCATTTCGTAAAATTTGAGCTTTGATTAAATCCCAATCATCTGTGTTTGAGGAATTAATTGTTACAACATTTAGTTCGAGTTTCTTTGCTGAATCTATTTGGTTTCTCATTAATGCTAACAAAGGAGAAATAATGATTGTAAGTCCGCTTCCTTGCTCTCTTAAAAACTTGGTAGAAATAAAATATACACTACTCTTACCCCAGCCAGTCTTTTGAACAACCAGAACTTTTTTTCTTTGGTTTACGACTGTATCAATGGCTTCATACTGATCTTCTCTAAAATCAGCATTTTGATTTTGAAGAGAGTCTTTTAAATATTGTTGTGCTTTTTCTCTAGTTAACATCTTCTATTTCCCCTCCCCATCATGATGCATATAAATGTTGTTCTATCTCTTTGATAAGTGACTGATACCCAGCTCTGCCGCCGCCAAAAAGTTTTGTAAGTTCTTTCATCGTGCCGTATTCGTTAAACGGAGGCACTTTTAAAACTGATATATCTTCTATACTTTCTATACCAGATTCGGTATATTTATCTAAGAGTGCGTTTATAACTTTTTTTGCGATTCCTGTGTATTTCTCAAAATAGTTGTTTTTCTTTAGTTTACCTGCACGCTCGGCTCTTGTGAGTGCTGGTCTGTCAAATGCTATATGACATATAAGGTCAAACGGATCCAACCCCTCTTTTCCAACCTCACTCTCAAGCTCATCGAAAAATACACCTTGATCACTTAGGGCTTTGATGATCGCTTCTTTTTGCTCTGCTGTGCTCCATTCTTGCAAAAATTCATCCAAGCTCGCATAGGCTTTTTTGATGTTTTTACGGCTGTAATCTACAAGTGATTCTGTGATGAGCTTGCCGTCTGCTCCGATGTACTGCACTCTTTTGTTTAAAACTTTTACTTTCACACCGCTTACTATATGGCGAGTAGGTTTTGTACCGTCTTGATCGTCTGAAATCGATACATCTGGAGTTTCACCATAAGGCTCACTTGGCTCATTTACAGTGTCACTAAACTCTTCTGGCATTTCATCTTCTGGAGGAGTAATAGGGTCATCATCTTTTGGCTCATAGATTTGCACTGGATCACCGTCAAAGTCTGGATCGGCAAAAAGTCTTGTCACATTTCTAAAATCCATTATCGTAAAATAGAGTTTCCCGTAAGTCTCGTTTATTCGAGTACCACGACCTATGATCTGTTTAAACTCCGTCATTGAACCGATATTACTGTCAAGTACAATGAGTCCTGTTGTTTGTGCATCCACACCCGTTGTCATAAGCTTTGAAGTAGTTGCAATAACTGGGTAAGTTGATTCTGGATCTATGAAGTTATCTAGCTCTTTTTTCCCCTCATCATTGTCTCCAGTAATTCGCATAACATACTTTCTACTCTCTTTTGCCATAGCAGGGTTGGCATTTACAAGAGCTTGTCGCATTCGCTCTGCATGGTCTATATCTACACAGAAGATGATAGTTTTCATGTAAGGGTCGTTTTCGTTTAGGTATTCAGTAACTTTTTTAGCTACAAGGTTTGTTCTTTGAGTGAGGATAAGGTTTTTATCGAAGTCTTTTGTGTTGTATTCTCTGTCCTCGATCTCTTCACCTTTATCATCGGTTTGTCCGTTGTATGGTCGCCACCCTTCAACATCTTTGTCTAACGATAATCGGATCACTTTGTATGGAGCCAAGAAACCGTCATCAATCCCTTGCTTGAGAGAGTAGGTATAAACTGGTTCGCCAAAGTATGAGATGTTACTTACATATTTTGTCTCTTTTGGCGTTGCCGTAAGACCGATCTGCACTGCACTATCAAAATACTCTAGTATCTCTCTCCATTGGCTGTCTTCTGCTGCACTTCCACGGTGTGCTTCATCTATGACGATAAGGTCAAAAAAGTCACGGCTAAACTCTTTAAATATCTTTTTCTCTTCACTATTGCCTGTAATAGCTTGATAAAGGGAAAGATAGATCTCAAAAGATTTATCAATCGTTCTGTTTGTAACTTTGGTCATCTTGTCGCCAAAGTGTTTGAAGTCACCTATTTTTGTTTGATCTACAAGTATGTTTCTATCTGCTAGAAAGAGTATTCTTTTGGCTTTTCTTGACTTGTAAAGTCTGTAGATGATCTGAAATGCGGTGTAGGTTTTACCGGTACCTGTTGCCATGACAAGTAAGATTCTTTTTTGACCTTTGGCAATGGCTTCTATAGTTCTGTTGATGGCATTTTTTTGATAATACCTTGGCTCTCTTTTTGGATCGTCGATGTAGTAAGGGGAAAGGGCTACCTTTTCTGCCTCGTCTTCCTCAATACCTCTGTACTTTTTATATCTTTGCCAAAGTTCGTCTGGAGATGGAAAACTATCTAGTGTTATCTCTTTTTCAAGTACACCATGAGTCAAGGTTGGGTCATGTTCTAAAAAGCCGTCACCGTTTGTACTGTACACAAAAGGTATATCTAAAATCTCTGCATAACTTAGACCTTGCTGCATACCGTCACCAATGCTGTGTTTGTTATCTTTTGCTTCGATGATAGCTATAGGAATATTTGGTTTGTAGTAAAGGATATAGTCTGCTCTTTTTTGCTCACCTCGGCGTACCATTTTACCGTGAACATAGATACGACCGTTTGTAAAAAATGTTACTTCTTCTCTAAATTGAGAATGCAAGTTCCAGCCAGACTCTATGAGTGCTGGAGTAATATACTTTGTACAAATATCTCTTTCTGTTAAATTCTTCTTTGACATACTACAAACCTAAAATTATTATTGTTTTTTATATTATCATATATTGCATAAAAGCGTTATTTTTTGCTTTTAAAACCCTTGCCTTTTGAGTTCTTTAGCAAACTCACTAAGCCCTTGCTCGATCTTTTCCATAGCCGTATGATTGCTCACTGATACTAGCTGAACCATACCGTTTATGAAGTTGGTTTTAAAGATTTGTTCTGTCTCTTTGTGGATCACCATATCATCATAATCTTTGTAAAAATCGTAGTTTTTTGTAAACTCTTCTTGCATCACAGTTTGAACTTGCCCCATAGTTATCTCTCCTTTTCAGATTGCTAGTGTATCTTTTAGTTTTTGTATAGCTTCGTCTTTTTTATTTTTTTGCATTTTTTTAAGGTTGAGCATTTTCCACTTTACAGATGGAAGCTCTTCTATGTTTTCAAAAGGAAGCAAACTCCAGTCTGGATTACCCTCTTTAAAACATATCAAAAAATCACGATGGTTTTTGGTAAGTTTAGAACGAATTGTGCTAATTAGCTCAACTCTGGTTGCTTCTAATACTTCCAATGGCATAGGAAATATGGGCATCCCAACAAACTGTTCAGCATAGATCCTCTCGATGTCTATCAAGTTTGGTTGCAGTAGTTTTGATATAGGCTGATTGCTGCTTATGAGATAAACTATAAAAACATCCATAAGAGTATCGCTTATACCTTCATTGTCAAGCAGCCCTCTTACATCAAAAAAGTCTCTTGGGTGTTGTCTATCAAGTGCTGCACAGAGTTTTCCAGCATACAAGTCATCCAAGTGAACTACGCTAGTCTCTGCAAAACCAAACTCTTCTTCCACTCTTGCCGATACACTGAGTACACTTGGTTCCCTTACCGTTCCTCTAGTAACAGGTGATGCTTCTATTTTGATGCGGACACCGTTTTTCTCAACTTGAAGTTTAGACAGTATCCCGTCTCCTTGTTGATCTAGCCTATGTACTTTTGTACCTCGTATTGACGACTCAATTGAGCGAGCAATTCTTTCAAACGACTCAGCAATGTTTTGAAGGCTCGTTTGTCGATCTTCTACTCTCAGATACATAAGGTCTATATCTACTGAAAGTCTTGGCATATTTCTTACAAACATATTGATAGCCGTACCGCCTTTGAGAGCAAAGCACTCTTCTTGTGAGACAAACGGCAGCACCTCTAAGAGTAGTTGCACTTGTTTGTAATAAATAGAATTTTTATCTAGCATGGTACTCCTTTGGTACTGTTATTAAAAACTCGTTGTCAAAGACACCATTTTTTACGACCTGCATCCTGCCAGTTCCGAGTTCTAAGCCCTCTTTTTTTACATGCTTTGCCCAAGGATGATTAAAGTAACTTGTCAAAAAAAGAAACAAGCGTTTGACTCTTATATTTTCACACATAGTTAAAAGTTCATTGATCAAAGATGGACGAAGAGTTGTTAATCCCTCAAATATCTCTGCTGCAAACTCAAAACTTAGTCCATCTGGTTTTACTTGATAAAGAAGCTCCATGATAGCTCTCTCAGGAGAGGAAACTACCATCTCCCAATCTTTTATATTAGATGGGATACTTTTCAGACCTACTTTCTCAAAATATGGCTTTTTCATCACATTAAACTTTTGTTCAAGCTCTATGTTTTTAAACCATGCTGGAAGTTTTTGAGTACCGTACAAATATATAGTTTGTGAGTTGTTCAGTGGAAGATAATGAGCATAACCTTGAAGATTGAGTGATGTTATGCCACCTATGTGAAATGGCTCATGGCTAAGTTTTTGTAGTCCTAAAACAGCACCCTGCCAAGATGGCTTCGCATCGCCTCTTATGTATGAGCCTCTTGAGGTTTTTTGGAGCCAACCGCTTTTGGTGTACTGATAAAGCAGTTGCATAGAGTATCCTTGCTCTGCAAGCCAAGAAGCTGGAGCCACAACTGACTCTGGTAACATTTGATATAGTTGTTTTATTTTTATATCATTTTGTAAATTCATAATTTATATTTTATCTATTTTTAAAAACAAAAGCAAGAGGATTGTTTCTATTTTTTAGATTTTTATAAAATATTAATTTATAAAAATAGATATTTTAGAAACAAACTAAAAAAACTCTCTCAAAGAGTCTCTAAACGGTTTGTAGTATATTGCAAAAAGTGCTGCGACGATCATAATCAATATTACTAAAGCACTATTGCTCTCCCCTTTCAGTAAAGCAAAAATGAACAGTACAAAGAGTAAAGCTAAAAATGGCATATCAATTTCCCAAACGAAGTGATTTAATACTTTTTATATTCTAACAAAATACGACTAATTATTTTTTGAACATAGTAATATGCCGCATTAAACAAAATTACTTATCTTCTTTTTCCATTACTATATAGGTATATTCCTTAATTACCTTAGTGCCTCTATATTGTCCACCTGCTTCATACATATTAGTTCTGTAACTACCTTTAAACTTCCATCCATCAGCATACATATCTTTGATTGTAGTAACTTTTTCAAAAGATCCTGGACAAGTTATCTTATCTTCTACGAAACCAGAATATTCTGTCTTAAATTGACATATAGCTACCTCTGTAGCACTTGCAATCCCAGCTAACACTAAAAAAGCTAAAAATATTTTTATCATTACCATCTTCCTCCCATAGTGTCATGCATTGCCCAAAAATTAGCTTGTCTCTGGTAGTAAGCATTAGCATTACCTCTTTTATCTGGCTTGAACCAAGCAAATACAAACGGCATCCATACAACGATATGTGCAAAAGTATTATCACTTATGTATTTGATAAATTCGATCATTGCATTATAATTTTCAATGATCCAGTAGCCTGCCAAAATCGCTAATGACATAACCAATAAAGTCAAATAGCTTACAATTAGTCTTGCTATTACATTTGCAAAATACTCTGCCATTTTTTGCTCCTTATATATTTGTTTTATAGATTTATTATAAAAGGATTTAGCTTAAAAAATATTTCACTATAGGGAATTTTATTAATTTATGTGATTCTATATAATCAAGTAAAAATGTTACAGGACTTTTTACATAGAAAATTTACAGGAAATCTCACAGGAAGAGATACAAGAACTGCACCGCAAAATAGCTGATAATGTTAAAGAGATACGCAAACAAAAAAATATATCCCAATTAAATTTAGCTCATTCTATCGGTCATAAAACTGTAAGTACAATTGCAAAGATTGAAGCTGGGCATGAAAACAAACACTACAACATAGAACAACTCTATAAAATCGCTAATGTACTTCAAGTAGATATTAGAGATTTTTTTATACTTCAAAAATAATTTAGTCCGTCGCTATTCACTGTCGTTCATAATAAGCGTGATTTCATCCTTGAAAAAGGACAAAAAGAAGTATTTATATACTTGATTTTATCCCCTAAAATAAAATGCTTACTAAACCGATACTGAGAAATCCCTATATTAAGGACTTTCTAGCATAGTGTCAGAAAAAATCGTTACTCGGCAGAGTTTTTCATCCCTTTTAATCATTTTTAGACTTTAAAAGGGAAATGATATTATCAAACTCTATAAGATCATCCTCTTTGATTTTGAATTTTTCAGTAATTAGTGCATAAGCGTATGCATCCAAAATATTAAACTCTGGATACCTTTCTTGCAAATCATTTAAGCGAATATTCTCATAAGCTCTTTTAATCTTTTTTTTGTTTTTATCGTTGTATTTATCAAAATGATAGATGGCTGCTCGTTTGATATTTTCATCGTAATTTTCATAAATAGTTTTTACAAACCTTAGCAAAAAAGAGCGATGAATTACATAGCCATTTTGAAGTTTCAAATTGTACGCTTTTTTTAGCCATGTATCTATGATCTTCTCAAGTCGTGATTTTGTTTTCTCTGAGCGGATGCCAACCATCTTATCCATAGTAGAGATGATCTCAGTAATTTCTGGTTCACCTTGTGTAATATCCCAAATAATGCCCGTTACAGCATTGATCGGCTTATCTTTTATGATATATCTTCTTTTAAAATTTTCATCAGTCAGCTTATCGTAAAGATATTGAAAAGCATCCTTAGAATATGGATATATGTCCAAGAGTGAAGATTTTTCTTTTGATTTGATTTTAGGCATTTTTTCTCCTTAATAACCTTTATTTTGATAGGACAAAATCGCTATCTATAAAGAGTATATTTGAAAATATGTGCCAATTCTAGAGTTAAATTTTTATTGATACATAGTGATATGCAGTGACACAGTAAATATTTTTCTATGTTTCAAAAAGGTACAATATAGCAACATTTTAGTAATAGGCAATTTATAATGAATGTTGCATTTTTATTTAATTCAGACCATGAAAAATATAATGGCTTTTATGGGTACCCAATTTTAAAGCTAATATTAAAACAAAATATTGTTCAGCAAAGCAATAGAAACATCAAAGTGTCAGTAGGTGATATATTGACTTTTTCAACTGCTTCAAGAAGTAAGACACCAACTTATGAATATTTTTATGAATTAAATAAAAAAGTATATACGCCACACAATTTCAATTATTTAATACAACCTAAACTTACTGATATATCTAAAAAAGCAACAATATATTGTGTGTTTTTCCAAAATATGAATGAGAATACGGCTATCTCTTTACATAATTCTCTAAAAATAGATCCTTCATATTTGGGTTCAATGGATATTAATTTAAAAGATCCGTATCATATTTATTTTTTTAAAAACTCTCTAATTACAAGTTATAGATTATATGGGAAAAAAAGTTCTATCTTTTTTAGCATGTCAGAAAATGAAGATCCTGATTTAAGTACAAAAGAATATTTTGAAAACTTTGGCTATGAAGTTATTTTCGAAGATATGGGTGCAATGCAAACAATTTTTGATGATTATGACACCTTAGAACACTATACTAGAGTTCAAGATACAAAAAATATTTTGTTAAAGATAAATACTTTAACAGATGATATTTTAGATGACTTGATAATCTCATTAGAAGAGTTACATCCTAAACTGTTTAACTCTTTCGCAGCACTAGCAAGAACCTACGAACGCGTAGAAACCGAAGAAGATATAGCACAATGTGCATTATCTGGAAGAAGAATATTGGAACAATGTGCAGATTATTTATTTCCAGCTTCGGATCAATTACATAATGGAAGAAAAATTGGGCAACAACAATACAAAAATAGATTATGGGCATATATCGAAACAGTAGTTAGCGATAACTCTTTAGATACAATCCATATCCAAGAAGTAGGCAATAAACTTGATAAATTAATTTCACAATTTAATTCTGGACTTCATTCTGAGCTTAAATTAGAAGATTTAAATACTTTACTTGAAAGTCTAATCCTATTTATTGTTCAATTAGTCAATTTGTCGCCTGAAGCTGCTAGAAAGCCTTACTTAGCTTACGAAAAGAATATAGAAGATTTTATGAAAGATGTAGTTCAACTTTAGAAAATTATATTTGCAGAACTTGAAAATCTTGCTAAACTTGCAAAACAGAACTCACAGATAGTGTTCAATCATCTGTGTCATTTACTCTGCCCATACTATGCCTCAAGTTTTACGTTTTTTCGCTAAAAATAGAAATTATAATGTGCAGACATCCCCATTTTTAAGTATTTTGTTTAAAAATTAAAGCCTACTTTATAATCGTAATAGACTTGTATTTTCAATATTTAATCCTTTCTTATATTTTTCTTGTTTATAAAAATGTATCTATATTTTTACAATTATTGAAAATCTATGCATAAACTAAATTAAGTTACATTAAGTTAAGAACAACTTAATATATTCAACAGTATACTAAAACATATTTAACATTAAAGGATAACAAATGAAAGGTTTATCACTCGTTCTTATAACTTTGATACCGGCAGTATTGAGCGCTATGACAATTACGGAGGCGGTTCAAAAGTCAGTTATGACACACCCTCAAATTGAAATGAAAAAAGAGGATCATCTTACTCAAAAAGAGTTGCTTGTTCGTTCGCAAGCTGGCTATTTACCATCAATTGATTTATCCTATTCAGTTGGTCCGGAAAAAACAAAAACTATAGCAAACAGCAGAGAGAAGTCTGATTTGACACGCCAAGACGCTTCAGTTACTTTAGTTCAAAATGTTTTTGCAGGTTTTGACACAAAATATGCTTTTAAACAACAAAAAGCACTTGTTTTATCTGCAAGCGATAAAGTTAAAGAGAG
Source organism: Sulfurimonas xiamenensis (assembly GCF_009258045.1). Lineage (NCBI taxonomy): Bacteria > Pseudomonadati > Campylobacterota > Epsilonproteobacteria > Campylobacterales > Sulfurimonadaceae > Sulfurimonas > Sulfurimonas xiamenensis. The sequence continues at coordinate 817,545 of NZ_CP041166.1, read as the reverse complement.
TGCAAACAATCTGGCACTTGAAACTGCCACATACTACATAGATCTTCTTAGAAATCATGAACTGCTTCAAATCGCAAAAGAGAATGTAGAAGTACATAAAAAATATCTTTCACAAATAGACGAAAAGGTAAAAGCGGGAGTTGGGCGCAGTTCTGACTATAAACAAACTTTAGCTCGTTATGAAAATGCTCTAAGTATCCAATATTTAGCACAGCAAAATTATGACAACTCTATCTCTAGTTTTGAACGAATATATCCGGGTGAAGTAACTGCTTCAGATTTACAAAAACCATCAATTGGAAATATTCCTGCTAATGATTTGGAATCTTTAGTTGAGATTGCTATGCAAAACAATCCTACAATAGATGTTTCACAAGCAGACATTCAAGCTGCAAATGCTGCAATTAAACGCTCAGAAGCATCTTATTATCCGCAAGCGGATATTAAACTAGAAGCTTACTGGGACAAAAATATAGACGGCACTTCAAAAGGAAGCGGAGATCCATTCCCAGCTGCTTATGAAGAGGAGTCAGGTTATAACGCTCTTCTTGTTATCAACTATAACATCTTTAATGGTTTTGCAGACAAAGCAAACAAACAAGCAAATCAACACAGATTGCTTAATAAAAACAGTACGCTAGCAGATGCAAAACTCTACATAAAAGCTTATACAGAAATTGCTTGGCAAACATTTGAATCAACAAAACAGCAATTAATTCACCTAGAAAACACGATAAAAGCGAGTGGTGAAACTGTTTCTGATTATCAAAAAGAGCATGAACTGGGAAGAAGAAGCATTATCGATCTTTTAAATATTGAACTTGAGTATAACAGTGCAAAAAACCGCAAAGTTACAACTGAATATGATCGTCTAATCGCATACTACCAAATTTTAGCATATACTGGTAAAATCTTAGAAGAGATGGATGTAGTTGTTGAGTAACAAAATTGAGAATCCGCTCCTAGAGTGCTTGGTGATTTTCACCAAGCTCTATGGTCGTCCTTTTAGTGCAGACGCATTGATTGCTGATCTTCCTATTCCGCCTGGAAGAACTACTCCTAGACTTTTTTCACTTGATTCCAAAGGTTCAAAATCTGCTTTTCATCGCGCAGCGCAGCGTGCAGGATTTAGCTCTAAGTTAGTAGACTACTCATTTAAAGATATATCCCCTCTTCTTTTGCCTGTTATTTTGATTTTAAAAGGTGACACAGAGAGTGAAAAAGCTTGTATTTTAACAGAAATAAGTCCCGACAGAAAATATGCAAAAATTATACTTCCTGAAATCGGTGAAGGTGAAAACTGGGTAAAAACAGAATTTTTAGAAGCTGAATATATTAATTTTGCATATCTGCTTAAACACAATCATCAATATAAAGATTCACATAACCGTTTACTCAAACATGAAAATCATCACTGGTTTTGGGGAACACTAAGATACTTTTCCGGTATATATGCAGATGTGATTGTTGCCTCTTTTTTAATAAATTTATTTGTTATGGCAACACCGATTTTTACTCTCAATGTTTATGACAGAGTTGTACCCAACAATGCTATGGATACTCTTTGGGTATTTGCAACAGGTATTATTGCAATTTATATATTTGATATAGTTTTAAAATTTCTGCGCTCCTATTTTCTGGAAAATGCAGCCAAAAAAAGCGATGTCATTATGTCCTCTATTATTTTTGAGCATGTTCTCAATCTAAAAATAGCATCAAAACCTCGATCTATAGGCTCTTTTGCAAACAACTTAAAAGATTTCGACTCTATTAGAGGGTTTTTTACCGCTTCATCTATTGCTACCATTATTGATCTGCCCTTTACCCTAATCTTTTTATTTATTATATATATAATTGGTGGCTGGTTGATTTTTATTCCTATCGTTGGTGCTTTAATTATTATCATTTACAGCATCATTGTTGAAAAACCGATGAGACGCAGTGTTCAAAACACATATGAAGCTTCTGCACATAAAAATGCTGTTTTAATTGAGTCACTCACCGCATTAGAGACGATAAAAGCCTTGGGTATAAGCGGTCAATATCAATGGAAATGGGAAGAGGCTACAGGTGATGTTGCGCAAAAAGGTCTAAAATCCAAAATTTTATCAAACTCTATTTCAACATTTGTAAATTTTATAGTTCAGTTAAATACTGCATCTTTAATAATCGGCGGAGTTTATGCAATAGGAGAAAAATCTCTAACAATGGGTGGATTGATAGCTGTTGTTATGCTTGGCTCAAGAACGCTTGCCCCGCTTGGTCAAGTGGCTGCACTTATTGCGAATTTTCAACAAACAAAAACTGCATATGATGTTATCAATACCATTATGAAGCTCTCAGTTGAACGCGAAGAAGCAAAAAACTATGTTCAGCGTCCATCTTTTAAAGGAAAAATAGAGTTTAAGCATGTAAGTTTTACCTATCCTGAAACTGACAATAAAATCCTAGAAGATATAAGCTTTGTTATAAATCCCGGAGAATCTGTCGGCATTATAGGAACAAACGGATCCGGCAAGACGACTATCGAAAAACTTATATTGGGTTTGTATGAGCCAACGGAAGGATCTATTTTAATAGACGGAATTGACATAAAACAGATAGATCCGGCAGATTTAAGACGCAATATCTCCTATGTACCGCAAGATGTTGTTTTGTTTCAAGGAACGCTAAAAGAAAATATTGTTTTACGCTCCCCGGGAGCAAGTGATGAAGATATTTTACATGTAGCTAAGTTAAGCGGCGTAAGCGATTTTGCCAATGCTCATCCTATGGGTTACGACATGCCTGTTGGTGAAAGAGGCGACGGACTCTCCGGCGGACAGAAACAATCCATCTCAATCGCAAGAGCGTTTATACACCAAGCGCCTATTATTCTGCTAGATGAACCGACAAACTCTATGGACAGCACGCATGAAAACCATTTTATCAGAGCTATAAACAGTTATCAAAAAGAGAGAACAATGGTTTTAATATCGCATAAAAACATTCTGCTTGCGCTTACACAAAGATTGATTTTGCTTGACAGAGGAAGAATTATTTTGGATGATACGCATGATAATGTTATAAAACAACTGCAAACACAACAAAAAAGAGTAGCTCATGGGTCTTGAAGATAACTTTGTAGAATACTCTTACAAAAAAAAAGATATTAAAAATCTTCGTATAAAAAATGAAGAAGATTTAGAGTATATGAACTCTGTCAGTGCTGCGCTTTTAAACCAGAGTACACTATCAACCAAAATAATGTTATGGATCGGTGCTTTTTTCATTGGCTGGCTTATTTACTGGGCATACTATGCGGAAATTGATGATCTAACTCGCGGCGAAGGCAAAGTTATTCCATCTACCCAAATTCAAGTCATACAAAATCTTGAAGGCGGAATTGTAAGCGAAATCCTTGTTGAAGAGGGAGAAAATGTAAAAAAAGGCGATATCCTTATAAAAATAGATGACACAAGTTTTGTAAGCAGTTTTATAGAGAGCAAGCTCCGCTACAATGAACTTCAAGCGAAATCAATTCGACTATTAGCAGAATCAACCGGAACACCTTTTAAAGTAAATGAAACAGTTAAAAAAAATGCACCGGAACTTATAAACCGTGAAAAATCTTTATATCTAAGCAACAAAGAGCAGCTCGAAAACAATATACTTATCTATCAGCGCCGCTTAAAACAAAAAAAAGATGAGTTAAAAGAGGCTGAAGCAAAACTGGATAATCTTACAAAAAATTTTAATTTTATCACAAGAGAGCTGCAGCTCAATAAGCCGCTTGTTGATAAAGGAATAGTATCAGAAGTTGAATATCTGAAACTTCAAAGAGAAGCCAGCAGCATCGAAGGACAAATGAGATCAACAAAACTCTCTATTCCGCGCCTCAACTCTATTATAGAGGAGCAAAGAAATAACATCAAAGAAGTTGAATTGCGATTTCGCAATGCCGCTAAAGAGGAGTTCAATGAAGTTGTAGCTGAAATGTCTCGAATAGAGAGAGCAAATATTGCCAGAGAGGATAAAGTCAAGCGCACATTTGTGCGCTCCCCTGTTGATGGAAAAGTTAAACGACTACTTGTAAATACAGTAGGCGGTGTTGTTAAGCCAGGAATGGATATTATAGAAATTGTTCCTTCACAGGACAATTTACTTATTGAAGCAAAAATCAGACCTGCTGATATTGCTTTTTTATTTCCTGGTCAAAGAGCTATTGTAAAATTTTCTGCTTATGATTTTGCAATATACGGTTCACTTGAAGGTACAGTGACCCATATTAGTGCTGATACTATTTATGATGAAGTCAGCAGACAGAACTACTATCTTGTCCGCATAAAAACTGATAAAAACTACTTAGGAAATGAATATAAAAAACTTAATATAATTGTCGGTATGACTGCAAGTGTTGATATTATGACCGGTAAAAAAACTGTTCTGGATTATATATTAAAACCAATATTGCGTGCACGGGAAAATGTACTAAGCGAAAGGTAACCTTATGAAAAAGATAATACTATTTACAACAATGTCATCTATTTTAAAACACTGGGAGAATGCTTTAAAAGATTCATATGACACAGTTTCTATAGATAACTTTGATCAATTGAGAGAGTATCTGACAAAAGATAAAAACAGAGTTATTGTAATGTTAGATGAGATGAGTGTACTAAATATTGAAGAGACGCTAGTGAAGTTAAAAGAGTATCCGCATGCAATAATTTTACTCTTTAATGCCGTGCCTGAAGTTTATCATGCATCAACTCTGCTTGGAAACGGCATCAAAGGATATGAAAACTCCTATATAAACAAAGAAAACTTGCTAAAAATGCTCTCTACAGTTGAAAATGGAAACAACTGGCTTTTTCCTGATTTGACCTATTTTATTATTAATAAATATATTCAAAACAAAAAGAAAGATGAACCTGACTTTGTATCATCTTTAACAGAAAAAGAAAAAAGCATCACATTTATGGTGGCTGAAGGTTTAAGTAATAAAGAGATTGCGCAAAGAGAGAAAATTGCGTTATCTACAGTTAAAAGCCATATTCACAATATATTTGAAAAGGCAAATGTAACTGACAGAATCTCTCTTGCACTAAAGTTTAAATAGCAAAATTAAACTGTTTCAATCGGTATATCTACATCGATAAGAAGCTGCACACTCGGATCATCTATATTTGTATATGTAGCATAACCATCTTCTGTAACTGTAGGTGAAGGATCAGGTATCCATCCGTTATCTGTCAAATTATTTACTCCATCACCACTCTCTCCCGTAACTTTTAGTACATTGTCACCATCTGTTATATCAACAACATCAGCCAATGTGATATTTGACAAAGTATAATCACCGCTAGAGAGATCGATTTCATCTATAGAATCTGGAGCATCACCCTCAAAATCATTATTTTGATCTAACAATACCCCAATATCTATCGTGCCTCCGGATGAACTCTCTCCTTCAAATGTGAGAACCTGTTCTCCATCAGGACCACTTATCTCAAAGTTGTCAATACTCCAAGCCTCCTTGTCTCCTCCCTGATCTTCAGTATTTTGCGATTGAAATTCAACCTTGATAATTCCATTTTCGGGAACGGTAACATCAAAGTCATAGTCATAATACCCAAGCCCCTCACTATCAGGAGAGTATGTCTGAGTTTGTATGACACTATCTTCACTGTCATAAACTCTTACTATAAAGGTATCATCACCTTCCCACTCATTTACGCCGAGCGTAAACGAAATATTTACCTCTTCATCTGCATGATCACTCAGATCAAAATCATGCGATCTTGTGTCGCTGTCTTGAGTAAACCATCCTAGTTCATTTGGCGGAATTGTAGTGCTTCCTCCTCCCATATTGCTCTCATTACCTTCGCCAATCCAACCTTCATTATTATTGCCTGGAGGGCTGTCAAATGTATGCAGAACTAAGCTATCAGCTGGAGCAGTCTCTACATTTCCTGTAATATTGTTAATAGGAACTGATAAAAGTTGAGTTGTATAGTTCCCCGCTGAGTCTGTTGCTGTTACATATAGGTTATACTCATTATCACTATCCAAATCTTTTGGATTTTCATAGTCAGGCGCCTCTTTAAAGCTTAAAACACCACTTACTGGATCAATAGTAAATAGTTCACTATCTTCTCCTGATATACTGTAACTGATAGCATTTTCACTACTTGCCGTAACCCGCATAACAGGAGTTGTATCTGTCTCATTAAAAAGAGCTATGTTAGAAGATGTGATTACCGGAGGAGTGACATCCGCAGAAGTGACATCGAGTTCTGCAATGTTATAAGTAACATCTTCTGTACCAAATTCGGTTATGCCAAATCCAAGCTCACTATTAGGTCCCCTGCTAAATCCAAGTACACTGGAATCTGCAACGATATCAGTTTCAGTAAAAGCAGTGCTTCCTTCAGCTTCCTCTTCACCGGCTGCTGTTTCTAAATCTTCACTATCTTCTTTAACTTCAGCTGTTTCTAAAATTTCAACCAAACTCTCATCACTAGCTATGCTTTGCATTGCATCTCTGCCGTGGATAACGGAACCGTCTGCCAAAATTCTAAATACACCGGTATATGCTGATGCCTCCGGAAGTGCTAAAAACTTAATCTGAAACAGAGCACCTGCATCATCGCTTATAATCTGTTCATCTTCGTACATAAAACTGCCATACACAGGTTCGCGAACAACTCCATCTATACCCACAATTTTAATATTCCCCTCTGTAACCTGTATCTGCCCTACAATTTTTCCAGTAGCCATTTTGCACCTCCGAGTTTTATTTATACAAAAATACTAACATATATAAATTTACATGTAAATAGTACTTTAGTATTGATAAAAAGGAGTTACTTGCAGTCGTGATTGACTGCAAGTAAAATAGAAATTATTACTCTACTATAATACTGTCTTCTATTTTTAAAGTAACAGTATCATCGGTATAAATATTATAACCATCTACATTTTCACTAAACTGTAATAAAGTAGTATCCACATTAATTGTATATGCACCTTCATCTGAAGATTCAATCACTAATGTATTATTTCCATCCGTTGCATCCATAACATCACTTGGATTAATTGCATTAGCATCACCACTGCCAATTACCGTCGCACCAGAACTTAGCTGAATCACTTCAATATTGTCTACATTAGCAAGATTGATAGTTTCTGCATTTCCTATAAGCGCATCGCTGCCATCTCCTGCATCTATCAGTGTATCTAAAGTATCATATTCAATAGTGTCATTGCCCGCACCACCGTCAATAGTGTCATCGCCAGCGCCACCATCGATATAGTCATTACCCTCTCCACCAATTATAATATCATCGCCTGCACCGCCATCGATATAGTCATTACCCTCTTCACCAGTCAAAACATCATCCGCTGTTCCGCCTAATATTGTATGTGAATCAGGAACACCTGCACCAATTTCAGTTGTTACTATATCTACTGTAGGCACAAAAGTACTAGATATAGCTATTGGACTTGTTAAGGTCATTTCTACATCGTTTAGGTCTGTTAAAGTAGAACTTAATCCAAGGTCGGCTGCATCAATAACCCAATTTCCATATCCATCTGCTTCAATTTCAGTTACACCATCTGATAATGTTATTGTTGAACCTGCAGGAAAGCCGCTTAATGTAATAGTTGAAATTTCCTCACTTCCATCAGTGTCACCCAACCCTAAACCATTTAGATGTATGACTGAGTCATAACTATCAGGTGTTGATGATACAGTGCCATATACATTAAGTACACTAAATCCATCCGTACCAGCACTTGCACCACTATCATCATCAGAAATCAACATCTTTGCAAAAGCAGTTGTACTACTTATTGTAATTGTATGTGCAGCATTACCACTAAGTAAAGAACCATCTATAAGACCATCACTGCCTAAAATATAAACTGTTCCTTTACCATCAATTTGATAAGTAATTCCAGAAGTAATAGCAGCAGCAGATGCATCATACAATTGTATTGTCATTACATCGTCGCTTGCGTGCTTAATATCTATATTTATTGTATTGAGCGTAGTACTTGTTGGAAACTCTATTTGAAGCCACTCTGTTAAAGCACCATCAATATCTCTTGCATCACCACTTCCGCTATTGCTGTCAATACCAAGACCATTACCTTCTGTATTAACCTGTACAACTGTTCCAACAGGACCGGTCAACTTTAGACCATCTGCTGTTTCAAAAATATTCGATGCTGTATTTATATCATCACTCATAGTTAATGTACTAGTATCTATTACCGGAGGCAATACATCCATAATCACACTCAAAGTATCAGTTTTAACAGTATCAGTAACAGGAGTAATATCAATATTCATTGTTTGTGATGAGCTCCAATCCGTACCATCACTTGCACTAAATGTAAAAGAGGTGTCACTACCATTATTTGGAGTAGTTAAGTACAAAAGACCGCTATTAATATCAACTACAGAAATTTCATCTCCCACAGCCACAGGATCACCATCCAAGTTTAAAACACCGTTAGAAGGTAATGTATCAATTCTAATAGCACTCATCTCATCACCGTCTATATCATCAAAGCCTATGAAGTCTGCTAAAGTTATAGTGTAATCTATATCTTCAGTTGCATAGATTGTATTACTTTCAATAGTTGGTTTATCGTTTGTACCTGTAATCGTTATTGTTACAGTCTCTGTATCTGACAATGGTGTTCCAGCATCATCCGTCGCTTTAACTGTATAAGTAAGAATTAAAGTTTCACCCGCTGCCAAGTAATCAAACGCTTCACTGCCTGAATTAAAGTTCCATGTTAATGTATCACTGTTTTCAGTTCCATCTATAATATCCGTTGGCGTAACACTAAACATTGCTTTTAATTGAGCATCCGTCGGAGCAGCCGCATCAGTTCTGTCTGAAGTACCTGTTACAACAATCCCATCAACTGAAGCCGTAACATTATCTGTAGTATCAACATCACTAACAGTCATTGTCCCTGTAGCAATAAGTGCTGCATTTGTTTCATTTAATGAATCTATATCTGGTCCATCAGTAATAACCGGTGCATCATTCGCAGGAACAACATTAATTGTCAATGTGCCTACATCACTAAACTCCCCATCTGTTACTGTATAGTTCACACTATCCGTTCCATTAAAGTTCGTTTTAGGTGTATAAGTGTAACTGCCATCTTCGGCAATGACTATTGTTCCGCCTTGCGCAGTTGTATATGTGCCTGCCTCAACAGTTAGATCATCACCGTCGACATCATAATCATTTTCATTTAAATTGATTGTTGAATTAAGGACAATGTCTTCTATTGCATCAACAGTATCATCATATGCAGTTACAGGCTCATTGACATTATTAACGAACACAGAAAGAAGCTGTGTTGTATAGTTTCCAAATGAATCTGTAGCAGTTACATACATATTGTATTCATTGTCTTCATTGAAATCCTTTGGATTTTCATAATCTGGAGAGTCTTTAAAAGTTAAAAGACCTGTTAAAGGGTTAATATCAAAAAGGTCACTGTCCAACCCTGAAATACTATACTCAATAGCACTTGCACCGCTTGCTTTTACTTGCATAACCGGATCTGTATCATTTTCATCGAAAATAGTATTATTTGGGGATGTAATAGCAGGCAACGCAACTCCATTAGTACTATCTTCACTGCCATACTCTGTTATGCCAAACCCAAGCTCACTATTTTCACCTCTGTTAAATCCAAGTACACTGGAATCTGCAACGATATCAGTTTCAGTAAAAGCAGTGCTTCCTTCAGCCTCCTCTTCACCGGCTGCTGTTTCTAAATCTTCACTATCTTCTTTAACTTCAGCTGTTTCTAAAATCTCAACCAAACTCTCATCACTTGCTATGCTTTCCATTGCATCTCTGCCGTGGATAACGGAACCGTCTGCTAAAATTCTAAATACGCCCGTATATGCTGATGCCTCCGGAAGTGCTAAAAACTTAATCTGAAACAGAGCTGTAGGATCTTCACTGATTACCTGCTCATTTTCATATAAGTAACCTTCAAATCCTGGTTCACGAACAACACCATCAACACCTAAAATTTTAATATTACCCTCTGATACTTCTATCTGTCCTACAATTTTTCCAGTAGCCATTTTGCACCTCCGTATTTTATTTATACGAAAATATTAACATATGCTTTTAAACATGTAAATAGTACTTTGGTACTTATATGATAGAGTAGATTTAAAATTTTTATAGTAAAATTCAAAAATGACAAATGATTTAATTTTAAACTATGTACTTCTTTTTATGATTCTTGAACTCTATGAGATAACATGGCAGAAAGCACCTACTGTAATGGGAATGATTAGTAGAATGAACAAATATTATTCAAAAAGCATATTTCTGTTTTTGATTATGCACCCTACATTTTATTTCAGCATAGGTTTTGCGATGTTGACTGATTATAATATTTTTGCGATAATATTACTCTTTTTAAAAACAGCAGACATTGCAACAAAAATATTGCTTATTGAGCAGATTTTTAAAAAAAAGAAACTATCTCATGAATTGAGCTTAGCTCTCTTAACGCCCATAAACAACTTTTTACCATATATTGGATTATGCATATATCCTCTTTTTATCATACTTGCTTTTTAAACAAGATTATAAAACAATATCCAGTATCTCCATGGGCTTTTTTACAACAATTTTGGCATCACTTACTGGAGTAAATCCCCATGTTGCAAAGATAGAATCTATTCCTGCGCTCTGCGCACTTAATGTGTCTTTTATATTATCCCCAACCATCCAAGCTTTATGATTTTTACTATCAAATTTATAATGCTCAAGTATAAAATGTAACATCTCAGGACTAGGCTTAGCTTCAATTACCTTATCCGCTCCTATGATTACATCAAAAAGCGGTTTTACTCTTAAATGTTCAAGCATCCTCAGAGCAAACTGAGTAGGAGCATTTGTTGCTACTGATATCTTTACATTTGAGTCCACCAAACTCTTTAGCATATCTTCGACACCTTCATAAAGATAAACATTTTTCACACATTCACTCTCATAGTGTAGTTCAAAAAGATCTCTGTCTTTTGGAAGATAGATTTCAGTCTCGTAAAAAAGCTTTGCAAGATTTCTCTCTTGCATATTGATTGCTTCAACGATATACTCTTCACTCAACGGAGCAAGATTATGATGTGATTTTCTTACATAATTAACAGATGCCGTGATGTCTTTTTTAGAATCAATCAGCGTACCATCCATATCAAAGATAACTATTTTCATTGTTATTTTATTTCATTTTCTCATACAATTCAAAAAGTGTTTCAACAAAAAAATCACTATCATTAGGACATTCGCAGACTCTGTAGTCTTTAAATCCAAGTTCTTCTGCAACCTCACGATACTCGATATCAAGCTCAAAATCAGTTTCAGAATTATCGATAGTAAAAGCTATTGGAAATATAACAACTTTTTTGCTTTTTATCTCTTTTAACTTCTCTTCAAGAGAAGGTTTAAGCCACTCCATAGGTCCCACTTTTGATTGATACGCTAAATGTACATCTTTAAAATGCATTCCCTCATTTTGAAGCATCTCTTTTAAAAGCGCGACATGTTTTTGCACATGTCTCTCATAAACATCACCTCTCTCAATCACTTTGACAGGAAGCCCGTGAGCTGAAAAAATTATCTCAAAATTTGTGCTTTCATACTCGCTTATACGCTCTTTTATTCTTTGGATTATTGCTCTGTTGTAGTTAAAGTTCTGAAAAAAATGTTTGATTTCAACCAAAATAGCATCACCGCCTCTTAAATGGTACTGCTCTTCGAAATCTTCCAATGATGATTTTGTAGTTGTCGTTGAATATTGTGGATAAAGCGGGATAAGATAGATTTTTTCTATATCTTCTTTGTTGAGTCTCTCTATCACCTCTGACGCAAACGGAGGTGTATAGCGCATAGCAAAATCAACTACAACATCTTCTCCCACTTTAGCTTGAAGCTTTTGTACAAGTTTTTTTGTATGCCCGACTATAGGAGATTTTCCGCCTATCTGCTTATATATTTCTTGCGATTTCTCTGTTCGCGTAAAAGTAATCATTTTTGCTATAAAACTTCTTAAAAGCGAACTCTTAACGGTAATGATATTTTTATCATTAAACATATTTGTTAAAAAAACTTCAACCTCTTTTAGGTTGTTTGGACCACCCATATTGAGTAAAACTATCGCCTCTTTTTTCATAACTTATTCCTCTTTTACTCGTAAACTTATTTCATACATAACACGCTGCAATGGCAACATGTCTTCATAGATTTTATAGAGCGTTTCAATAAGCAAATCACCATTTTCAATCAGATTTGGCTCTAAAATTTTATAAACTGCCATCCCTTTATAAAGACTCAAATCCACACTTGGCATCTCAGGGCTAAAACCTCGCGGATATCTCTTGTAACCCTTCTCTATAGTCTTATAACCTTTTGTCTCAATGTTTTTTAAAAGTTTATCAAGAGCAACTCTTCGTTCTTCATCTCCTATGTACTCTCTATAAGCATCAAGAAGGGGTTTTTCAAACCATCTTACACCTGCTGATACAAAAAGTTCATCAGGGGAGAAGTGAAGGTAAAATGATGATTTTTGAAGCCTGCTTCCACTACTGCCTTGAGTAAAAATGATGCCGATTCTTGATTTTAGAGGCGCTTTATTTGCTCCCATCCTGCGAGTATCTCTATAGATTCTAAAGAGTGATTTGTTTATTTTTGGTTCAAAGTCTATTGTCGGCTCTAGTGCCATAAGATGATCGCCCATCTCTTGAACAAAAGCGCGAGAAGGGTTTAAGATATACTCCTCATATTCGCTTCTATGCACCTCAAACCACTCTTTGTTATTATTTTTACGGATAGAGTCTAAAAAAAGAAGAGCCTCTTTAGGAAAACCTTTAAAATCCATTTCAAAATCCTCTAAGCCAACTTTCTATTTCTAAATGCAATAACAATTACAACAAAAAGAATCGTATATGTCACAGGCACAAAATCGGGGATAGGAACAGGGTCACCCTTTGCATATGAGTGCATTCCGGCAAGATAGTAATTTACTCCGAAATAGGTCATAAGAACAGATGTATATGAAAGCAGTGAAACTACACTAAAGCTAAATTCATTGTAAATTGATTTTATAAATCTAAGATGAATGACAACTGCATAAACCAAAATCGTCACAAGCGCCCAAGTCTCTTTTGGGTCCCATCCCCAGTAGCGTCCCCAGCTCTCATTTGCCCAAACGCCGCCAATAAAGTTTCCAAGTGTCAAAAATGCAAGACCAATCATAAGACTCATCTCATTAATAGAGTTTAATTCTTTTATGGAGAGTGAGATATGTTTTTCATTGTTTTTGTTCTTAAACACAAAAAGAAGAATCACTATAAAGCCCAAAAGTGCACCAAGTCCCAAGAAACCATAACTAGCCGTAATAACAGCTACATGTATGCTTAGCCAGTAAGAGTTAAGAACCGGTACGAGGTTTGTAACCTGCGGATTCATCCAGTTTAAATGTGCCACAAATAAAATAAGACCTGTCAAAACAGCAGTTGAAGCCATAGTCATAGACGAGCGTTTTGAGAAGAAAATACCTGCCAAAATAGTTGCCCAGCTGATATATATCATCGATTCATATCCATCTGACCACGGCGCATGTCCGGCTACATACCAACGAAGACCCAGCCCAAATGTATGTGCTATAAATAATAATGTCAATAGCAATAAAGAAATTTTCTCAATTGCTGTTATATTTATAGCAGGTTTTAATATTTTTATAAAACTAGCAATAAGCAGCATAAAACCAATCACAAAGTAAAGAGGATAAAGTCTTTCAAATATATTTGCATAGTTGTATAACATCTCCGCTTTTATCTTTGTTTCTGAAGGCATAACAGATGCTCCGTAAAAGTTTTGATACTCTGATATCTCTTCTAATGCACTATTGGCTTCACTCCAGTTTCCTGTGTTTACTCCTTTTTCTATTGCCGTAAAATATTTAAATGCAATATCTCTTATCTTTTGAGCATTATTTTTTGAAAATGTTTGAAGTGCTTCAATAGTCGGATACCATTTGTTATTTAGATCATTTGGTTTTGGCCAAATTTTTACCAAAGAACCGGCATATACAGAGTAAGAAACATTTATTCTTTCATCAATTTCCAAAACAGCTTTATCTAGCAAATTTCTATTTTTTGGTTCTTTTATAATTGCATTGTTTACAAGTTCTGCTAACTTATATCCTCTTAGTTTATCAGGATCTGTAAAAAATTGTGAAAATGAAGCATATTTTGCATCAGCTTTTGCCCCAATAATTTTATTTATCTCTTCATTTTTTGTTCTGATAATTTTTAACTCTTTATAAGCGTCAGGCTTAGTCATCATTCCTAAGACAACTTGATTTGCACTAAGACTTTGATCTCCTATTTTTAAAGATGAACCTCTATAAATCTTTGCAAGTATCTCGTTTGAGAGAGTATCAAGTGGTTTCATTCTTCCCGAGCTATCTTGAATGGTCAACTCTCCAAATCTTTTTGCATGCTCTTTATCAAAAGAGAGTACAGTTTTTATAATCGGATCTATCTCATCTGCATATGATGGCGCTACACTAAAAAGCAATCCTATTGAAAGTAAAATTCCGAGAGCTTTTTGCTCACTTGCCTTTTTCGCTCTGTTTGATAAAGCAGCAAATCTGTTTTTTCTTGAGAAAAGAGACCAGAACATCCCTAGTCCCAAAAGAAAATATCCTATATATGAGGGTAATGTTCCCGGATCGTTATTTACTGACAATATTGTTCCTTTCTCGTCTCTATCATATGAAGATTGAAAAAATCTATATCCGCGATGCTCTAAAATATTGTTCATATAGATTCTATAAGGCATATGTATGTTTTGTTCTTTATCAATCAATTCTACTTCACTTGCATACGATGCAGGAGACATAGAACCTGGATATCTGTCTAACTGAAAATCAAGAAGTTTAACCTCAAAAGGAATTTCTAATCTTTTAGAGCCATATGATATAGAAATTTTTACACCGTCTATAACTGTGTAATACTCTTTTGCTTTTCTTCCGGCTTGACCGAAAATAGTTATATTTTTTGAAGTTTCACCGACTTTTACATTAAAGACTAAAGCATCCTGCTGCGGTTCCATTGGGGAAGCATTTGGATTTGAAACAAGTTTTGTAATTGCATGATTGTAAAATTTTCGTACTGCAAAACTACTTCCGTTTACACCAAAAATAGTTCTATATTCAAGACTATTTTTATCACTTGGATCCATTTCACCCTGTGAATTATCATCCATTTTTAAAAACATAAGAGGCATATCATGTTTCATAAAAAGTTTGCCGTTTTCACTAAAAATAGAAATAACAGGTTTTGAAAAACTCTTTTTAGAATCAAAATCTATGACTATATTTTCATTTTGATAATACTCACCTCTGCGAAGTTTTAATGGAGTGCTGTTTTCATTTTCAGTTACCATCATATCTATTATTTCAAAACCACCCTCTTTTGCCTCAATCAGTTTGTCTACAACATCAGGAATATACTCAACAAGTTTCACATCAACATCTTTTGCGTCCACTTGTAAAGATGAAGAGAGCGAATTAGTACTTTTTTTGGAAAGATAAAGAGTTTTTTCACTTGTTGCTGTTTTGTCGCCTGATTTGGCAGTTACACTAAAGTATGTATCAGCACTTAGCATCGTGTTTGCTGTCTCGCCCTCACGAATATGCATAGTTCCTTCAAATCCAATAAAACGAGTTATTGCAGCACCAAGAACTATAATTATAAAAGAGAGATGAAAAATAAAAATAGGGATTTTTTTAACACTAAACATCTTATATTTAAAAATATTTATAATTAAATTAATTGTTAAAAGTACGATTAAAATCTCAAACCAACGAGCATTGTAGATTTCTGCTTTTGCTGTTATAGTTCCATAGTCATTCTCTATAAATGTTGCATATCCTATAGCTGCCGCAAATATAATCATCATGATAGCCATGGATTTCATGGAGCCTAAAACTGATATAAGTTGTTTCATATGTCTAATTTCCCTCTAAGACTTTTAAAATGTCTTTTATTTAAAAAAGGATATTCTATTTAAAATTAGCTAACAAAGGGTTAAATTAGTACTTAACTATTGAAGTTACTCTTCTAACTTAAAGGTTACTCTAAAGTCTCCATTATCAAGTTCTTCAACTTCATGTGCAATAGTTAAAGGAATTCTTTCATATAGAGGAAAAGGCTCTTGCAAAAAAATCCCAACAATTCTAACATTTTCACTTTTAAGAAGAGTAAATGCATAAATAGCATTTATCATGGGTTCAGGCGGATGAGAATTTGTTGCATCAAATTCATAATATGTCAACCCATTCTCTTCATATTTGTAAAAATCAAAAGTTGCTCTTGGAATTTTAATAAGCTCTTTTTTCATTTTATACCTACTTTTTAACTAAAATTTTAACATTTTATAATTTAAAAATTATTATCATATAACAATTTTATTTTGATCTATATCAAGAATCATTAAAACTTAGGATGATTTTATAAAGACTATAAGCATCTTTACTTCCGCATAACTCTCTTATGGAATGCATTGCAAAAGTTGGAACTCCTATATCCAATGTTTCTATACCTAATCTTGTAGCTGTTATAGGACCGATGGTAGAACCGCATCCCATATCGCTTCTTGTTACAAATGTTTGAAAAGGCTCGCCTATCGAAGATGCAATATTCATAAATCTTGAAACAGTTTTAGAGTTTGAAGCGTAGCGTTGAGAAGCATTTATTTTTATAACACTTCCTTTATTTATATGCGGGGCATGATTTGCATCATGTTTACTTGGATAATTCGGATGAATGGCATGTGCATTATCTGCAGATATCATTATGGATGAACGAATCATTTGAACAAACTCTTCATAATCATCAAAAACTCTATGAAGTGTATTTTCTAAAAAACTTCCGCCCGCACCTGAAGTCGAACTGCTTCCCACCTCTTCATGATCATTTGCAATAAAAAGCATAGGTTTGCTCTCATCAATGCTGCAAATTGAAAGTATACCGACATAACAGCTAATAAGATTGTCAATCCTTGCGCTAGCAATAAAGTCATCATTAAGGCCTACAAAAGAAGCATTTTGAACATCATAAAAATTCAGATCATTTGCATATAGCTCTTTTACCTCATCGACACCGCTTATCTTTAGCTGATCTTTTAAAAATTGTTCAAAATGAAAATCATCTGAAGTAGATAAAATCGGCAATATATCACTCTGTGCATTAATACTTCGCTCTTGATTTGCTTTATCATCCAAATGAATTGCAAGCGAAGGAATAATAGCTATTGGTTTTTTAACATCAATCAAAGCATCTTTTATTATATTATTTGAGTCCAAATAACTGACTCTTCCGGCCAAAGAGAAATCTCTGTCAAACCATGTATTTAAAAGCAGACCGCCATATGGTTCAACTCCAAACTTTACAGCTCCATGCTCTTTAATAACCGGATTTGGTTTTACTTTTAGATTTGGAGAATCAGTATGTGCCCCAACCATTACATAATTCTTTTCGCCAGAGTATGTAAAAGCTATAATTGATGAATCATTTCTAGTCAAATAGTACTTTTTACCAGGTTCCAACTCCCATCTTTGTTCTTCATAAAGCTTTATAAATCCGGCATTTTCGAACATTCCTGCCATATTCTGCGTTGCATGAAAAGGAGTCGGTGAAGCATCTAAAAAACCTAAAAGTCCTTCGTTGAAATTTTCTTGTGTCATTACTATAGTTCCTAAATGAAATTTATACTTTATCTTTTTGATTATACAAAAATATTTTTTATTCTACTTATACTCTATCACTTTTGGAAGTTTTTTTGGTGCTTTTATGCGAAGTTGTTTATGAATGCTCTCACGGCCGTAAACTACTTCTATGTTTGATGCACTCACTCCAAACTCCTTTGCCAAAAAAGAGACCATATAGTCAGTTGCCCTGCCGCCTTCAGGCTGCGCTTTTACACTTACTTTGAGCTGGTTGCCCCTTACTTTGCCTATCACATCCCTTTTTGCGGCAGGTGTCCCCAAAATATTTAAAACCAGCACATCTCTGTCCCATTCATAAAAAATACATTCTAAATCTCTTGCCTTCATTATAAAAACAACCAAATTAAAAGTGCTATGCCAATGGCAAGGTTTATATAACTTATTCCCTCTTCAAAGAGCATTACTAATAACTCATAATACTGAGTATTTAGAAAATCTTGAGGTTTTAAAAGCTCATTATTTGCATACTTCGTAATATCTTCACCCCAAATATAAGCAATAATTTCAGGAACGATAAAAAAGAGAACAACTCCGCCTATCCCCCAAAAATTCTTCTGCGGTTTTATCGACTGTAATGCTTTTTTCGCATTTGGATTTTGTACTATGGCTTGTGCTTTTGCTTTAATTTTTTCTTTCATATAAACCTTATGAAGCTAAAATATCAACAAACTCGTTACCGTCCAATGCCGTTAAAATTTTGCTGTCTACTCTTATAGCCGAGTCGATTATAACATTTTGAAGTTTTGAGATTATGGTGATTTTTAGCTCTCTATTTCCTGGATTTTGTCTGACAATTCTATATAAATCTTCAATTACTTTCATATCAGTATCTAATTTTATAGAAAGATTTATAGGCTCAAGAGGTATTTCTCGTACCTCTTTTTTTGTCTTTTTTGTCTCTTTTTTAGCATCTTTAAGCGTCATAATTTTACTTACGCTGATTCTTGTAAACATATCTGTATGAGTAATTTTTGTCTTAAAAGCTATAGGCTCGTTTAAGTTCATCTGATTTAACTCTTCGAGTTTGTCGCTAAAGAGCATAACTTCAATATTTCCGTGAAAATCCATAATATTTACAATGCCGAACTGATTCCCCTTTTTGGATGTTTTTTTTGTTATCTCTTCAACTTTTCCGATAAAAATTGCATACGAACCGTCTTTAACACTCTCTATCTCTGATGATAGCGTATACTCCAGCTCCTCTATCTTTTCTCTATACTCATCAAGCGGGTGTCCTGAGACATAAAAGCCCAATGTCTCTTTTTCAAATTCTAAAATCTCTTTTAACTCATACTCTTGAGAATTTATTAACTTTAACTCAACGGTTGTAATTTCACTATCATCACTAAAAAGACTTCCTACTGCATTTTTTCTTGCCATTGAAGCATCTTTTGCAGTATCTACTATCTTTTCAACTTGATCCAAAAGAGCCTTTCTGGAAAATCCAAATCTGTCAAAACCGCCCGCTTTTATAATAGACTCTATCACTCTTTTATTTACTTTTGAGGGTTCAATCCTATTTACAAAATCTTCTATTGATGTAAAATCACCACCCTCTTTTCTTGTTTCTAAAATAGAAAGAACTGCTGATTGTCCAACTCCTTTAATAGCACCTAAACCAAAAAGAACAATCTCTTTGCCATCTTTTGTAATTGCGGAAAATTCTAGCTGTGAATCACAAATATCCGGAGGTGAGAGCTCAATGCCCATTCTCTTTGTCTCATCAATATAGCGCACGACTTTGTCGGTATTATCTTTATCTGATGTTAAAAGTGCCGCCATAAATTCATTTGGATAGTAAGTTTTTAGCCATGCTGTTTGAAATGTAACCATTGCATAAGCTGCAGAGTGGGATTTGTTAAAACCGTATCCCGCAAACTTCTCAATCAAATCAAAAAGTTTAGATGCCTCATTGTAGTCAAATCCCTGCTTTTGAGCTCCTTTTGCAAACTCATCATTATAAGTAGACATATCCTTTTTCTTACCCATTGCACGACGAATAATATCCGAATAACCGAGAGAAAAACCGCCCACGGTTTGTACTATCTGCATAACCTGTTCTTGATAAACGATGACTCCATATGTATTTTCCAAAATAGGTTGCATCGTATCAAATGTGTACTCAATCTTCTCTCTTCCATGCTTTCTCTCTATAAAACTCTCAAGCATTCCAGACTCCATCGGTCCCGGGCGATAAAGCGCCAAGACCGCAATGAGGTCCTCAAAACTGTCGGGTTTAAGTCGCTTATTTAGATCCTGCATTCCCGAACTCTCTATCTGAAACATTCCTACCGTGTTTCCGCTGCGAATCACATCATAAACTTTAGGGTCATTCTCATCTATCTCATGCCATTTAATCTCTTTGTTGTATCTCAATTTTATAAGTTTTATAGCATTGTCGATAACATCAAGTGTTTTAAGCCCTAAAAAGTCAAACTTAATCAAATCAACATCTTCTAAGTAATTTAGTGAATATTGTGTTACAAAAGTCTCTTCACCCGATGGCTTATAGATAGGTGTTTTTTTCCAAAGCTCCTCATTTGAGATAACAACGCCGGCAGCATGTATCCCGGAATTACGCTTGAGACCTTCGAGTTTCTTAGCAAACTCCCAGACTCTTGCAGCATTGGCATCACTCTCTATAAATTCTTGAAGCTTAGGTTCTTTTTGAAAAGCGCCTGGTATAAAATCACCATTTTTTGTTTTACCGTTAAGTGTGATTCCAAGCTCATCTGGAACAAGCTTTGCCATTTTATCCGCCTGTGAAAGAGGCATATCAAGAACACGCGCAACATCACGAATAACCCCTTTTGCCAAAAGCGAACCAAATGTAATAATCTGCGCTACCTGATTTCGTCCATACTTTTTTACAACATAATCAATAACTTCTCCGCGGCGCGCCTGCATAAAGTCCATATCAATATCGGGCATACTTACGCGTTCTGGATTGAGAAATCTCTCAAAAAGAAGATCATACTTCATAGGATCAATATCTGTAATCTCTAATGAGTATGCAACAAGACTTCCTGCTGCCGAACCACGACCCGGTCCTACAGCTATACCCATCTCTTTTGCAACTTTCACAAAATCCCAGACAATCAACATATAACCGGGAAATTTCATGGAGTTTATAACATCCATCTCGAAATTAAGTCTATCTCTATACTGCTGATGTTTTTCTTGAGGTACATGCTTAAGTCTTTGTTCCAAACCAAGTTCACAACGATAAACAAAATAGTCTGCATCATTTTTATCCGCTGCGCTCTTCCAAGCTCTTTTTTGCTCTTTAGTCGCATCATCTCCCAGCGGTGCATCATCCTCATTATCAATATCTAGTCCCTCATTTTTTGCATACTCTTTTGTAAATTTAAAATTTGGGGGAACTGGGTCACCTAGTTTTAGCTCCAGATTGCACTTATCTACAATCTCCTGTGTATTTTCAAGAGCTTCGGGAATATCGGCAAAGAGACGCGCCATCTGATCTGGGCTTTTGAGATAAAATTCATGCACAGAGTGACGCATGCGGTTTGGGTCATCATAGAGTTTATTCATTCCTATACACATAAATGCTTCATGATACTGCGCATCATTTGGAAATGTATAGTGAGTGTCATTTGTGGCAATTATTTTTATATCAAGTTCTTTGGAGAGCTTTAATATCTGATCATCAATAAAAAGCTGATCGCCTATTCCGTGACGCATTAGTTCAAGATAAAAATCATCACCAAAAATTTCTTTATACTCAAGTGCAGCAGCCTTGGCTCCCTCATATCCCAAGGCGCCGTTTTTAATATTTCTTTCGTTTGCCGTATTTAAATGCCAGTTTATTTCGCCTTGAAGACACGCAGAGCTGCATATAAGACCCTCAGAGTGCTCTCTAAGCTCTTTTTTATTGATCCTCGGAAAGTAGTAAAAACCGTCTATAAAAGCTTTTGATGAGAGATACATAAGGTTTTCATAACCCTTTTGATTTTTGGCAAAAAGACAGATATGAAATCGCTGTTTTGTGCTTTTATCATCAATATTTTCACCATTATGAATATATCCCTCTATTCCAATAATAGGTTTTATTCCGGCATCTTTCATAAGTTTGTAAAAATCTATTGCACCGAACATATTACCGTGATCTGTCATAGCAACAGAAGTCATGCCAAGTTTTTTTACCTGTGTTACAAGATTTGAGAGTTTATTTGCACCGTCTAGAAGTGAATATTCAGTGTGAAGATGTAAGTGTGTAAATGGTAAAACACTCATTATTTTGTAACCTTTTGTATATATATTTTAATACTTGAAATTATAGTAAAATTGATATTAAGTGCAAGTTACAATATTAGATTGTTTTATTTTTTTTAATTATTTCAGCAGATTTCGGATACGAAAAATATCGTATCCAGGAAAATTACTTAACTTTTTCTAAGTATTCACCATCAACAGTATTTACTTTAATAAGATCACCCTCAAGCACATGGTAAGGTACTTGAATAACAGCTCCTGTTTCAAGAGTTGCAGGTTTTTTGCTTCCGCTTGAAGTATCGCCTTTAAAGTTTGGTGGTGTATCAGTAACAATAAGCTCCATAGTTTCCGGAGCAGTTACAGATATAGCTTTTCCTTTATAAAATATAATGTCAACATTGATTCCGTCTTTAAACCATTTAGAAGCATCATCGCACTGCTCGTAGCTAAGTCCAAGCTGCTCGTATGTTTCATTGTCCATAAACTGATACATTTCACCATCATCATAAAGATACTGCATTGTTTTATATGTGATTTCAGGCACTTCAAATTTATCACCTGCATGAACAGTTTTTTCAACTACTTTTCCATTTAAAAAACTTTTTACTTTCATACGAACAAATGCCGCACCTTTACCTGGTTTAACATGTTGAAATTCCACCACTCTATAAGGTACCTCACCTATAATTAGACGAACACCTTTTTTAATATCACCCATTCCAATAGCTGCCATAAATTCACCTTGTAAATTTTTTTGTATAATTTTACAAAAAAAGTGCTTAAAAAAAGCATTTAACAAGAAGCTCATTTAATGTAACAAATAAGTAAAAAATATTAATATTATTTTAATTGCTTATATTATAAAATACATTCATAATATTTAATAAGGAAAAAATTATGAAAAATGTATTAATTTTAGGCGGTGGATTTGCCGGTATTGAATCAGCGATATATTTAAGAAAAGCAAATTACAATGTTACACTTATAAGTGATAGAGACTACTTCTATATCTATCCAACTTCTATATGGGTACCGACAAAAGAGAGCAGCTTTGATGATGTTTGCGTAGACTTGAATGCTCTAAAAGATGCTCACGGGTTTGATCTTATCATAGATTCTGTAGAAGCTATATCAGCGAAAAATAACACTGTAAGCTTAAAAAGCGGCAAAACAATAACGGAGTATGATTATCTTGTTGTTGCTATGGGCGCTTCAAAAATGAAACATCCCGGTCTTGAAAACACTCTCTCTATTTGCGGAGCACCGGAGCAATCAATTCTTTTAAGAGACAAACTCGAAGAGATAGTCAACAAAGGAAGCGGAAATATCTGTTTTGGATTCGGCGGCAATCCTAAAGACAGCTCTGCAGTTCGTGGTGGTCCTGCATTTGAACTGCTGTTTAATGTTCATAATTATCTAAAGAAAAAGAAAATTAGACAAAACTATAACCTGACTTTTTTTGCACCTATGGAAGAACCTGGAAAAAGAATGGGAAGTCAGGCACTTAAAATGATGGATGTTTTCTTTAATAAATTAAATATCGACAAACATTTTGGCAAAAAAATAAAATCATTTGAAAATGATGGCATATTATTTGAAGACAATACAAAGCTATCATCAGATTTTACTATGTTTATCTCTGCTGGAGACGGGCATGATGTTATTAAAAACTCAGATTTACCGACAAATGAAGCAGGATTTGTAAAAGTTAATGATTACTGTAATGTAGTTATAGATGATAAAATTAGCAATATCTATGCAGTAGGCGATGTAGCTGCACTTGAGGGGTATGATTGGAGAGCGAAACAGGGACACATAGCTGAAGTTATGGCTAGAAATGTGGCTCACAATATAGAAGCTAGAGACAAAAACAAAACCGATTTTAAAGGTTATAACGAACATTTAAATATTTTATGTGTAATGGACAGCGGTGATGGAGCGGCTTTTGTCTATAGAGATGAGAAAAAAGCATTTATGATACCTATGCCGATTTTTGGACACTGGCTAAAAAAAGGGTGGGGTAAATACTGCAAATACTCAAAATTGGGGAAAATTCCTAGAATTCCTGGAATGTAAAAAAAACATAACAGCAACAATATAAATTTGATTTTGATTTTATATGGAGAAAATAAGTTTTAGGGTACAATTTTGCTAATAATTGTAAAACTTCTTATAGAATCTAAATCAAAAATCTTATTCTTCTTAAATTTATTTTTTGATTTTATATATTGATTTTACAAAAAGTTTATTTAGGATTTAAAAATAATGCAATTTACATTAAACGCTACTTCAAAAAATGCTCGTGCATGCACGATTAAAACAGCGCACTCTACCATTAAAACTCCTGTTTTTATGCCTGTTGGAACTGTAGGGAGCGTTAAAGCTCTGGATATGCAAGATGTTCTTGATCTTTTAGGAGCCGAGATTATTTTGGCAAACACCTACCATATGTACCTGCGTCCCGGAGATAAAACGGTTGCAAAAATGGGCAAGCTCCACGGCTTTACAACCTATCCAAAAAGCTTCTTGACAGACAGCGGCGGATTTCAGGCATTCAGTCTTAGCGATATCTCAAAAGCTTCGCAAGACGGTATAGAGTTTCGCTCTCATATCGACGGAAGCAAGCACTTCTTTACACCCAAAAAAGTTATAGACATTCAACACAATCTCGGCTCAGACATTATGATGATTTTAGATGACTTAGTTGCACTTCCTGCAACACAGGAGCGCATTGCTCTTAGTATTGAGAGAACGACTGCATGGGCAAAAGAGTCTATAGAGTACTTTAGAGCAAAGCAAAAAGAGGGAATCGGAGTAGAGCAAAATATCTTTGCAATTATCCAAGGCGGGACTGACAAAGCTTTTCGCACAAAGAGTGCTACTGAACTTTGCAAACTGGATTTTGACGGTTTTGCTATTGGCGGTCTAAGCGTAGGCGAAGCGAATCAGGATATGTATGATACAGTGGAGCATACGGTAGAGTATATGCCAACAGATAAACCTCGCTATCTGATGGGCGTAGGTACTCCAGAAGATCTTATTGAAAATATTGAACGAGGCATCGATATGTTTGACTGTGTTATGCCCACACGCAATGCACGAAACGGAACACTTTTTACATCATTTGGAAGATTAAATATTAAAGGTGCGGTATATAAAGAGGATAATTCACCGGTTGATAGTGAATGCACATGTCTTACATGTCAAAGATACTCTCGCGCCTATTTAAATCATCTCTTTCGAGCGCGCGAAATAACCTACTTTAGACTTGCAACCATCCACAATCTTCACTACTATCTTAACCTTATGAAAGAAGCAAGAGAAGCAATTTTAGGGGATAGATTTACAGAGTTTAAAGCAGAATTTTACGCAAAAAGAAGCTAATCCGTCAAAATAACGGATTAGAGATTATGCTCTTTTTTATGTTGTAATAAAATAGCATACGCTTCATCTTTTAATTTTAGTTTCTCTTTTTTAAGAGTTTCTAACTCCATATCAGTTAATGGCACATCACCATTTTCACCTTTTGTTATCTTATCATCAATCTCATTGTGCTTATTAAATATTCTTAAAAAATGAGCATGTTCCTTTCCATTTTCTTTCATATGAGTAATTACATCACGATATTCATGTAACATTTAACATCCTTTATTTTTTTAAATTTTATCATAAGTTTTAATATAATCTGATTAAAAAAAGACACTTTTTATCTCACCATAAAGCTCTTGCCCACAATAAAGAGAAAATTTTTCATCCATTCTTACAATCTTGCTTGGATCAAAAAGCATAGCATTGGCACTCTGCCCCACTTTTATAACTCCTCTCTCTTCACCTATTGTATCAGCAGGATTTTTCACACAAAGCCTTACAAGCTCACTCATTGATATGATATTGTTTTTAACAAGTTTTGTATAATAGAGACTCATCGCTTTTTCAACTCCTTCACATCCATACGCAGCATCATAAAAAGCAACCTCTTTATTTACCGGAGAACTTGGCTGATGCAGAGTTGTCAATATATCAATTTTACCGCTTTTAAGCGCTTCTAAAAGTTCTGCTCTATCACTTTCACATGCAAGCGGCGGATTTAACTTTGCAGTTGTATTGAAATTTTCACATGCTTTATCAGAATTTATAAGATGATGAATAGAGACCTCGCATCTTACATCTACACCATCACTTTTTGCTTTGTCTATAAGATAGATTGAACGAGGTGAAGCGATTGACTTAAAAAGAATTTTTATCTTAAAATGCCTTGCTATCTCTATCATACGAGATACATGCAGAACTTCACTCAGATCCGGTATGCCTGCTAGACCAAGTTTTGAACTTACATCTCCATCTAGCATAACTCCGCTGGAGATTAACGAATTATCCTCTGCTTTACAAAAGAGAGTAACTCCATACATTTGGCAATATTGAGCAATTTTAATAGCTAAATCATTTTTTGCAATAGTACTCATATATGGAACAACCGCTCCGCGTTTTAATAAAATCGCGATATTACTTAAGGTATTCTCTTGATTTAATGTATTTATCATTAAATCAACTTTTGCACCATTTAAATTATGGAGTCCATTTTGGGCAAACTCCAAAACTATCTCATTGTCAATTGCGGGAGTGCTCTCAGGATTTAAAACTATATGCCCTATTCCGGCTTTTAATGCTTCATCAGAAAGAGCTTTTATATTATTTGCATTAAGTATTGAGTCTTGAACTCTAATATTTGTATCTACTAAAAGAGGTATAAAGTATAAACCTTTTGCATCTATGATTTCATCACCTGAGAGATTTGTACCTATTTCGGTAATTATATTATCTTCTATACGAACATCAACTTCTCTTTCGCACTCTGCATCACAAACTATTGCATTTTTTATAATCATTGATACGACCCTCTTTTAAAAAACAGATTTGATATAATGTTAAAATTATAAACAACAAAGGCTTAGAGTTGCGTTTTATTTTTTTGTTTTTATTGTTCTTCTCCTTTTCACATGCTAAAACGGCTTATGAATCGGGAAAAATTCTCTATATGCAAAAGGGTTGTTACAGCTGTCACGGAACAAAACTTGAGGGTGTGCATAAATATCCATATCTTGCAAACCGTGCAAAAGGTTATATGATATACAAATTGAAACAATTTCGCTCAAAAATCTCTGACAATCAACAACAAGAGATGATGATACCTTTTGCAGTAGATTTAAGTGATGATGATATAGAAAATTTGGCAACTTATATCAATGAATTTGTTGCACAGGAGAGTAGTGAAAAATATGATGACAGTTATCAAATACATGGGGACGGCGGTTCATGAAAATATTAGTATCGGCACTTGAGCATTCAGCAAATGTACATCTTAAATCTTTAAAAAAGGAGTTAAGCCCTAATGTGGAGTTTGTCGGTATCTTTGACAAAGAGCTGGGAGAGAGCATAATAGACTTAAGAAGTCTTGCCATAATGGGGTTTGTAGATGTAATAAAAAAGCTAAGATTTTTTTTTAAATTAAACAATCAAATATTAGATTTGGCAAAAGATGTTGATAAGGTTCTTCTTATCGATTCATCAGGTTTTAACCTGCCGCTTGCTAAAAAAATCAAAAAAAAATATCCTCATAAAGAGATAATTTACTATATTTTGCCTCAAGCATGGGCATGGAAGAAAAAACGCATACCTATTTTAGAAAAAACTATAGACCATTTAGCTTCTATTTTGCCTTTTGAAAAAGAGTACTACTCTAAAAATGCACCTATTACTTATGTGGGGCATCCTCTTCTTGACCAAATCAAAGAGTTTAAAGAAAAAATAAACAGTGAAGTAAAACATATTGCCTTTATGCCAGGAAGCAGAAAAGGTGAGATAAAAAAGCTTATGCCCATATTTGCAGAGGTGCAAAAAAAGCTTAATGTTGAATCAACAATTGTAATACCAGAACACTTCTGCAAAGAAGATATAAAAGAACTTTATGGTAACCTTTCAGGTTTTAAAATAGCTCATGATGCACACAAAACACTTATAGATGCAGATTTTGCTTTTATTTGCAGCGGAACGGCTACTTTGGAAGCATCTCTTATAGGGATACCGTTTGTACTAAGCTATATTGCCAAACCTTTAGACTACTTTATAGCAAGCAAACTTGTAAAGCTTGAGTATATAGGGCTTGGAAATATTATGTTTAGCAAATTTCAAAACAGAGCGTTGCATCCTGAATTTATTCAAGATAATGTAACGGTTGAGAATCTTATAAAAGCATATCGCGAATATGACAGAAGCAGATTTTTAAGTGATTCAAAAACATTAAGGGCCTATTTGAAGCACGGCAGTTCTAAAACAGTAGCAAAAATTATAGAGGATACGCATGAAAATTAATTTTATAGATCTACAAGCTCAATACAAAGAGTATAAAAAAGAGATAGACAGTGAAGTGTTAGAGGTTATGTCTTTAGCACAATTTATTGGCGGAGAAAAACTAAATTTATTTGAGAAAAATCTTGCTGCATATACAGGTTCAAAACATGCCATAGGATGCAGCAGCGGGACTGATGCACTTTTATTGTCACTTATGGCACTTGATATCAGTGCAGGAGATGAAGTAATAACTTCCCCTTTTACTTTTATTTCAACTGCCGAAGTTATTGCACTTTTAGGTGCAAAACCTGTTTTTGTAGATATTGATGAAGAGAGCTACAATATTGATCCCTCTAAAATAGAAGATGCTATTACAGAAAGAACAAAGGCTATTATGCCGGTTTCACTCTACGGACAGTGCGCCGATATGGAAGCTATAAATGATATAGCAAAAAAACATAATCTCTCTGTTATAGAAGACGCATGCCAAAGCTTCGGTGCCACCTATAATAATAAAAAATCATGCAATCTTTCAACTATAGGATGCACAAGTTTTTTTCCTTCTAAACCGCTTGGCGCTTATGGGGACGGCGGAGCAATATTTACAAACGATGATGCACTTGCAGAAAAAATGAGAATGCTTCTCAATCACGGACAAAATGAAAGATACAAGCATAAATATATCGGTATAAACGGCCGCTTAGATGCTATTCAGGCTGCAGTTTTAAATGTTAAGCTAAAACATTTTGACAAAGAGGTGCGACTCAGAGATGAAATAGGGAGCAGATATAGTGATTTACTTGAAGATAGTGATGTAATCACTCCAAAAATTGCACCAAATGCAACAAGCGTATATGCTCAATACTCAATAAGAGTTAAAGATAGAGAAGCAATGATTGAAAAACTGAATAAAAAAGAGATTCCAACTGCCGTTCACTATCCTGTTCCTCTTCATATGCAGGAGGCTTTTAAATATCTCGACTACAAAGAGGGGGATTTTCCTATAAGCGAACTTGTATCAAAACAGATAATGTCACTGCCTATGAGTGCTTATTTAAGTGAAGCTGAGCAGGATTTTGTAGTACAAGCTATTAAAGGTTAATTTTTGAAAAGAATTGCTATTGTCGGCCTCGGTGCCATGGGAAAAAATCACTACAACACTCTTAAAAAGATAAGCGGTGTAAAAATTGTAGGACTTTGTGATGTTGTAAAAAATGAAAATTTTACAGAACCTTTTTTTACAGACTTTGATACAATGCTTCAAGAGTGCAATCCTCATGCTGTTATCATAGTAACTCCGACATTTTTGCATAAGGATGCAGCACTTAAATGTGCTGCGCGCAAAGTAGACATTTTCATAGAAAAGCCTGCTGCTTCAAGTGTTGAAGATGCGAAAGAGATACTTAGTGCAATAGAAACAAACGGCATCAAAAGCTGTGTAGGACATATAGAGAGATACAATCCGGTTGTAAAATCTCTTATGCATGAGATAAAAGATCATGAGATACTCTCCATCTCCATTACAAGAAGCGGAGCTTTTCCGGAGCGTATTGCAGATGTTGGAATTTTAACTGATCTTTCGGTTCATGATAGCGATCTCATTCGATTTATCACAAAAAAAGATATTATAAACAGCGCAGTTTTTAAATCTCAAAAAATTCATAAAACGCATGAAGACAACGCCATTCTTGCATTTGAGCTTGAGGGCCAGATTATCGGTGATATCTCTACAAACTGGCTTACACCATACAGAAAAAGAAGTATTGCAGTGGCATGCAGAGTAGATGAACACAGCAAAATAAAATATTTTGAAGCGGATCTTATCTCTCAAACTCTAAAAGAGCGTATAAATATCAACCCAAATTCACACATAACAAAAAACTGCTTTGTAAACAGAAGCAATGCACTATATGATGAACTCGAAGCATTTATAAACTACTTGCAAACCGGTGATAGAGGCTCATTGGCAACTGTAAATGACAGCATAATCACACTAGAAATTGCGAGCAAATAGTGTCAAGAGATAGAGCAAATATTCACAAATCAACCATTATAGAAGATGGTGCAAAAATAGCTTCTGATGTTATAGTAGGTCCGTTTTGTTTTATCGGCAGAGATGTTGAACTAAAACCGGGATGCAGACTTGAGTCAAATGTCATACTAAAAGGCAAACTAACAGTTGAGCCAAATGTTAAAATATTCAGTTTTGCAGTAATAGGACATAAAAATTCAGAGATACATATCGGTGAGAAAACACATATAAGAGAGTTTACACAAATAGGTGCACAAGAGAGTGAAGATAGAAGCTGCAAAAAGGTCATCATCGGTGCAAACAACTTTCTTATGGGGTATGTGCAGCTTCTTAGCGGCGTTGAACTGGGTGATTTTTGTATTGTTACAAATGCTGTAAAACTTTATGAGAATGTAAAGTGTGAGGAGAGAGTTATACTTGGCGGATTTAGTGTCGTTGAGGCAAATAACACCATAGGAACAGGGGTTATGATTGGCGGAGCATCCGTTGTAAACTCAGATATCCCTCCTTTTATGCTTGTTGAAGGCAACAAAGCAACCATAAAAGGCTTAAATGTTATCGGTCTTAGAAGAAGGCTTGAGAATAAAAGCGATATTGAAGAGATTAAAGCAGTTTTCAAAAAGATACTCGGTGACGGTGCGAATAAAATTTTAGCTCAAGAGATAGCAGACACCAACCCTAACGAATTCATACAAAAACTGGCATCATTTGTGGCTTCTAGCAATCTTTAGCATTTTTTTTATGACATGTAAAAATAATTACATGCCATGTTTTCGTTTAACTCTTTAGTTTTTCTCTTACAATCCTAACCGCTTCAACCATATTTTGAAGGCTTGGTTTTACCTCCTCCCATTTTCTGGTTTTAAGTCCGCAATCTGGGTTTATCCAGAGTTGCTCTTTTGGCAGAACTTCAAGCAGAAGCTCTATCTGTTTTACTATTTCCTCAACGCTCGGGATTCTTGGGCTATGGATATCGTAAACTCCCGGTCCTACCTCTTTTGTGTAGCCCACTTTTTTAAAGATTTTCAGCAGTTCGTTACCGCTTCTAGCCGTCTCTATAGAGATAACATCCGCATCCATATCTTCTATGGTGTCTATAATGTCGTTAAACTCGCTATAGCACATGTGGGTGTGAATTTGCGTCTCTTTTTTTGCACTGCTAACGGCGATTTTGAAGTCTCTCGTCGCCCACGCTTCATACACTTTTATCTTCGCACTTCTTAGCGGATAACCCTCTTTAAATGCCGCTTCATCAACCTGTATGATTTTGATACCCGCATTTTGCAAGTCGTCTATCTCATCGCTTAGTGCCACCGCTATCTGTTTTGAAACCTCTCCTCTTGGCATATCGTCTCTTACAAACGACCAGTTTAGTATGGTCACGGGACCAGTTAACATCCCTTTCATGATGCGGTTTGTTCTGCTTTGTGCATAAGTTATCCAATCAATCGTCATAGGGCGAGGTCTGCTTATATCTCCATAGATAAACGGCGGTTTTACACATCTGCTTCCGTAACTCTGCACCCATCCGTTTTGGCTGAATCCATACCCGCTAAGCTGTTCTCCAAAATACTCGACCATATCATTTCTCTCAGGCTCGCCGTGGACTAAAACTTCTAAACCGCACTCCTCTTGAAATGCCACACACTCATCTATGTACTTTTTTATCTCTTCTTCATAACGCTCTTTTGAAATAAGAGCATTTTTAAAGTCACTTCTTGCACTTCGCAGCTCCGGAGTTTGCGGAAACGAACCTATGGTTGTCGTTACCAAATCTTTGTATCCTAAAATCTCTCTTTGGAGTTTTAGTCTATCTTTCGCTTCACCTTCTCTTTGGAGTTTTTTATGGTTTTTTACTCTCTCTTGCACAGCTTTATCATGGATAAGAGGCGAATTTTTTCTCTTTTTATTTGCCTCAGTATTACTTTGAAATGCCTCTTTTTCTCTCTCATCCAAACTACTCTCTGCATCAAAAAAGAGTTTTGAGAGAAGCGAAATTTCATTCAACTTTTCAAGTGCAAAACTTAACCACTCTTTTATCTCGCTACTCATTTTTTCTTCATATTTTAGAGTAAAAGGAGTGTGAAGAAGCGAGCATGACGAACCAAGCAAGATATTCTCTTTTTCTACAACTTTTGCAATATCTTCTAAAAGTGTGAGCGTTTTTACGATATCGCATCTCCATATATTTCTGCCATCAACCACTCCGGCAATTAATTTTTTGCCGCTAGAAGCAATAAGTTCTAAAGATTTTAGATTTTCATCTCCATGTAAAAAGTCCAATCCCAATGCCCAGATTGGCGTATGAACTAAAATCTTTGTCGCCTCGTTTGAGTGTTCAAAATATGTCACAACCGCAATTTTTATATTTGGCGAAACTCTTCCTAGTCTATCGTAAGTCGGTTTTATAAGATTAAGAACTTTTGTATCCAACTCTTTTACAAAAATCGGCTCATCTATCTGCACGATTATTTCATCATCAAGAGTACTTATGGTTTTTAAAAGCTCCTCATAAATCGGAATTATTTTGCTCCAAAGTTCATATACATTGCCACGGTCAACTCTTTTACTAAGTCCCAGATATGTAATAGGACCGATGATATTTATCTTAGTTTTTATGCCCAGCTTTTTTGCTTCGCTGTACTCCTCTATAATTTTTGTAGCATTAAGTGAGTAGTTGTCCTCAAGACTTAGTTCGGGAACTATATAGTGGTAATTTGTGTTAAACCACTTCGTCATCTCCATAGCCACGCACTTCTCATTGCCTCTTGCCATCGTAAAATAAAGCTCTTCGCCGCTTAGATGAGCAAATCTCTTTGGAATTGCACCCAGCATAACAGAAGTGTCTAGCATATTATCATAAAGTGAGAAATCATTAGAGCTTATATACTCAATTCCAGCATCTCTTTGATACTCCCAGTGTCTTTTCTTTAGCTCAAGTGCCACTTTTAGGACATCATCAAATAAGCATTTTTTTGCCCAAAACTCCTCTAAAACTCTCTTTAACTCTCTTTGCTCCCCTATTCTAGGGAATCCTACTATGTAATTTTTTGACATTAAAATATCCTTGTGTCATTATTGTTTATTTTAAACAAAGAAAGAAAGTAATTTCTTTCTCCTGCGCTAGCCGCTATGGCACTAAAGCTTCATATCTGAAGATATGAAAATTATTATGGTAGTTTTTTAAAAAAGGATATTAAAGAGGAGGATGTACGCCTGTGCGTCTAAATGCGAAGTAAGTTGTATAATACGGACATCTTGGGATAAAATGGTTTATCAGGAGTGAAATTCTTGTTCTGATGGCAAAAAGAATATTGCAGTAACAAGGTTTAGAGTTTGAAATATATAACAATTTTAACAATCTGAAATTAGCAATGTCATAAAGTGGTTTCAAACTCTTCCTTTTAAATAAATTTTTAAAATTATATCCATTTTATTTTCAGATGTAGCCTATATATTATTTAAGTGCTTTAAAAACTCATCAGGGCCTATAAATCCTACTATAGTTTTTGATTTTATAACATTTAAATCTTTATCAAAAAATAGAATAACCGGCGGACCAAATACACCATACTTTTTACTTAACTCTTTTTGTTCTTGATTGTTTGCTGTAAGATCTGCTTGGATAAGTACAAACTCACCCATTTTTGCTTTTACCGCCTCATTTGAAAAAGTTTTTTTGTCAAGCTCTTTACACACCGCACACCACTCAGCACTAAAATCAAGCATGACTTTTTTGCCTTTGTTTGCATTTAGTATTGCATCAAGTTCTTTAATGGAAGTTACTGTTTCAAACTTTAAATGCGAAGATTTTTCTACAGCAGAAATAGAAGAAGCCGATGGTTTTAAAAATTCCAGTGGTTTTTTCATACTTTGAGAGCCGCCCAGTGTTCCGATAAAAAGCAGTATTGAGTAGATAAATATAATCATACCTGCACTTTTTCTAAATACATGCGCCTCTTTTTCAAAAACTCCCAAATACAGAGCAAAGCTGATTCCAAGCATTGAATAAAGAAGCATAGTGATATAACTATCTACAACACGCTCAAGCATCCATATAGCAACACCGAGCATCATTACACCAAAAATAGCGCTTACCATTGTCATCCATGCACCGGGCTTAGGCATAAACTTACCGGCACTTACACCCACTAATATAAGAGGAAGCCCCATCCCTATACTCATAGCAAAAAGAGCTGCTCCTCCAAGAAGCGCATCACCTGTTTGACCAATGTAAACCAAAGCACCTGCAAGCGGTGCTGCCACACAAGGACCAACTATAAGAGCTGATAAAAAGCCCATAATTGCTACACCGGCATAACCGCTATGACTCGAATGATGATTTGAACTTATTTTTGCAACAAATGAGTCAGGAAGCTTCAACTCATAAAAACCAAACATACTTAAAGCAAGAGCTACAAAAATTCCGGAAAATGAGTAAATCACCCAAGGAGTTTGTAGAGCTGCTTGTAGATTTGAACCAAAGAGCCCTGCTAAAACTCCCGCGATTGTATAAGCAACAGCCATGGCTAAAACATAAACTAAAGAGAGCATAAATGCTTTTTTAGTTGTAATTCCCTCTCCTTGAGAGATAATTACTCCTGAAATAATAGGAATCATTGGAAATGTACATGGAGTAAGAGCCAAAAGCAGTCCAAAACCTAAAAATGAAAGAAGAATCCATACAACACTCCCTTTTTTTATCGTATCTGCAATTGAATCACTCTCTGAGAGCTCATTTTTTGTTTCAATATTATCTTTAATTTTTTCTTCTATTTTGGTATCTAATTTTGCTGCGGTTTTACCACTCTCTAGCTTCGAACTGTCTAGTTTAAATGTAAAAAATTCTGTATAGGGTTCATAACAAAGTCCCTGCTCCGAGCACCCCTGATATGAAAGTGCAAACTCTACGCTTACTAAACCGCTAACTTCCGCCTCTTTTTCCAAACTTACGATTAATTTCGGAGATTCCAAATAGACCATATCGCCATGATGTTCTACGCTTTTTGGCTTTTTTATATCTTTTATACGGATGCCGTTTTGATTTTTTATCTCAAATTTTAAGGCATCTTCATAAAGATATATATCTTTTGCAATCTCCAGTGTTACTTCTATCTGCATCTTATCGTTTAATTTTGCAGAGGGCTTAAAAGCCTCTTCAGGCATTAAAAATTTAGGCTGTGCGCCAAAAAGCAAAATAGATGAGACAAGCAGTAAAAGAAATTTTTTCATAATTATGTTTTTCCGATTTTGTAATATGGCAGGATTATAACAAATTAATGCAAATCATCAATGAAAGCATTAATATTTATGCTCTTTCAATGCAAAATACACCCTTTACTAATCTCTTGGCGCGTAGCATAGCAAATCAGCCAAAATTATTAACTCTTTAGTGATAAATATAGTACAATTTGACATGGATGTACATAATTTTTTTTTAACACTTTTTCTTATACTTATAACAGCAAGAATTTTAGGTGAGATTTTTGCAAGAGTGGGGATGCCTTCCGTTCTAGGCGAACTCTCTGCCGGAATCCTTCTCGGCTCTTCTGTTTTAGGCATTGTTGAACCTAATGAAATTTTAAAAATATTGGCAGAAATCGGTATCATTTTACTTCTTTTTGAGGTTGGTTTAGAGACTGATTTTACACGCCTTAAAAATGCAGGAGCGAAATCTCTTGTAGTGGCGATAATGGGCGTGATTTTGCCTTTTAGCTTTGGACTGCTCACGGCATACTACCTCTTTGGACTCGCTTTTGATATCTCTCTTTTTATAGGCGGAACGCTTACAGCTACAAGTATAGGCATCACCCTTAGAGTCCTAAAAGATATCCATATGGAAAACACCAATATTGCCCAAATCGTGATAGGTGCGGCAGTAATTGATGACATCATAGGAGTTATTCTTCTTGTTTTTATCTATGATTTTTCCATATCACATGAAACAAACTTTGAGCACACTCTCTCAGTCGCTGGAATGGTTATTACATTTTTGCTTTTAGCGCCTGCTTTTGCGAAAATTCTCTCATACATAATACATAAATATCATGGTAACGATTTAGTTCCAGGATATATTCCTACAATTATTATTTCGCTTATTCTTCTTTTTTCCTACCTCTCTCATCTTGTAGGCGCACCAGCTATTTTGGGCTCTTTTGCAGCCGGAATCGCACTCTCTAGAAGATTTTTTCTCCCTTTTGGGGCATTTTTAAGCACAAACGAGCCTCTGCTTAAAGAGGTAAAATCAAATATGACGCCCATCATCCAGATATTTACGCCTATTTTTTTCGTTATGGTCGGACTCTCCGTGGATCTTAGCATTATAGATTTTTCATCCTCCTCTTTTTGGATAATGGGGCTCTCTTTTATCTTTATAGCTTTCTTTAGTAAGTTTATCGGGGCGTTTTTTATCATACAAAAATCTGCCAAAAACAATGCACTTATCGGAATATCGATGATTCCAAGAGGAGAAGTGGGTCTTATATTTGCGGAGATGGGCAGAGTCAACGCCATTTTGCCAAATGAGATATACGCCATGCTTATCTTTGTTATCATCATCACAACCGTCATACCTCCTTTTTTGCTCAAAAAATATTTTAAAGGAGAGTGTGTTTAGAACTTTGGAACAATTTTTTTAAGCACAAAATTAGCAATTTTTCTCTACTCTACAAAAAATCATTTATAAAGAACTAAAAATGTCAAACAGATTAAAACTAGAAGATTCCCCATATCTTCAACAGCATAAAGAGAATCCGGTAGATTGGTATCCGTGGTGCGAAGAAGCATTTGAGAAAGCAAAAAAAGAGAATAAAGCCATCTTTATCTCCATCGGTTACAGCTCATGTCATTGGTGCCATGTTATGAAAGAGAAGGTTTTTGAAAACCAAACATGTGCAGATATTTTAAATAAAAATTTTATCAGCATAAAAGTGGACCGGGAAGAGCGTCCGGATATAGACAAGTACTACCAAGAGGTTTATATGCTTTTAAACCGCCGTGCAGGCGGATGGCCGACCTCTATATTCTGCACACCAGACAATAAACCTTTTTATGCCGGAACTTATATAGCTCCGGAATCAAAAGAGAACAGCATTGAGGGAATGGGATTTATAGAGCTTACTAAACTGATAGCCGATAGAATATCACAAAATGATGAGCAGATACTAAAAAATGCAGATGAAATAGAGCATTTTTTGCAACAAAAAGAGCATCCAAAAGAGGCAACAGTTTTAAAAGAGGATTTTGCAAAAAATTTTATGCATCAGGTAAAAAATAATTATGATACAAGATATGGAGGATTTTCAGCTGCGCCGAAATTTCCTCATACAAGCACTCTTGGCACGCTTCTTATTATTGACAAACTCTATAGTGACAAAGCTGCAAAAGCTATGGTTATTTATACACTAGAGAGTATGAAAAAAGGCGGCATATATGATTTAGTCGATGGCGGTTTTTGCCGTTACAGCGTTGATGATAAATGGATGGTGCCTCATTTTGAAAAGATGCTTTATGATAATGCTCTGCTTTGTGAACTCTATACAAATGCCTATCTGACTTATAAAGATGAAAATTTTTTAAATATTGCAAAAGAGACTGCGGATTTTTGGCATAACTATATGAGCGAGGATTATTTGATGTATAGTGCCAGTGATGCTGATAGCAAGGGTGAGGAGGGAGTATACTATACATACACTTATGATGAAGTTTATAAAATTTTATCTGAAAATGGGTATGAAAATATTGAGGATATTTTAAAAAAAATAAATATAAATAAAGATGGAAATTTTAACGGTAGAAATATCATTAGATTTGAAGATGATGAAATAACGGATCTATTTGCAAATATAAAAATTTTGTTAAAAAAAATCAGATCTTTTAAAGAGCACCCTTTTTATGACAAAAAAATCCAGACTTCATGGTCTGGCATGATGATAAAATCTCTTTTTATTTTAGGAAATATTGATACCGGTTATAAACAAAGAGCAATAAAATATCTTGATAAACTTCTTGATACTATGTTTATAAACGGTACTCTTTATCACTCAACTCTTATCCATAAAACTCCAAAAATAGAGGCTTTTTTAGAAGATTATGCTTTTCTTTCTCAGGCATTAATCGAAGCCTTTAACTCTACGCAGGATGAAATCTACTTAATTCGCGCCCAACACTTTGCGAATTTGGCTTTAGAGAAATTTTATGACAAAGGAACATGGAAGTTTAGTATTGGAGAGTTTGAAACAAAAGCAGAAATCTCAGACAATATATATACAAGTCCTGTAAGTGTAATGATTGATGTACTTATCTCACTCAGCGCTCTGCTTGAGGATGATAAATATAACCATTTTGCTTTTAAAACACTTGAATACAACTCCTATGAACTGGGAAGACGCCCTGTTATATATCCATATATGCTGCGACAAATGCTAAGATATCTAAAGGGTGAAAGAGTAGTAAAATCAAATGTAAAAAATTTAGAGTCAAATGCTTATGCATTAAAATCTTTAGATTATCCCTTTGTACAAAAAAAAGCGAATGAAGATGAAAATTATATGATTTGTGGCGATAAATGTTGCTTTGCAACAACACAAAACAGTAATGAAATCAATGATATAATTAAAAATAGTTTTTAAACAAGAAGGATAACAGTATGAAATTAGGTGTAAATATCGACCATGTGGCAGTTTTAAGAGAGGCTAGAAAGGTAAATGACCCAGATATTTTAAATGCTCTGTATGTTGCCTGTGCAAATGGTGCCGATCAGATAACCATTCATTTAAGAGAGGATAGACGCCACATTCAAGATGTTGATGCCTATAACATTATGAGACACTCCACTCTTCCCGTAAACCTCGAGTGTGCAATAAATAGAGATATTTTAAATATAGTAGCAGATTTAAAACCCCACCGCGCCACCTTTGTTCCTGAAAAGAGAGAGGAGGTTACGACAGAGGGCGGACTTGATGTTTTTCGTTATGAAAATGATATAGCATATGCCGTAGAGCTGCTTCATGACTATCTTATCCCCGTTTCGCTATTTGTTGACCCAACGATTGAAGCTATAGAAAAATCAAAAGAGTTAGGTGCAGAAATGGTGGAGCTTCATACTGGAAGCTTTGCAAATATTTACGCAATGCTTAACTCATCTCTTAGTTACTCGAATCACTCTATAAAAGAGTTGGAGCTTCCCCGTAATGAGCTGGCTATAAAACTTGAAAAATCGATTCAAAATATAGCTGATGTTTCTGCATATGCTAAAAAAATCGGTCTTGAAGTTGCAGCCGGTCACGGATTAAACTACCATAATGTTTCTCATATGATGCGAATAAAAGAGATTACGGAATTAAATATAGGTCAAAGCATTATTGCAAGAAGTGTTTTTAGCGGCCTGGCAGAAGCCGTAAAAGAGATGAAAAGATTAACTACAAGAGAGCTAAATATATGAAGCCTCGCATAGCCATAAGTGTCGGTGACTTAAACGGTGTCGGAATAGAGATAGCTCTTAAGTCCCACAAAGAGATTTCTGCTTTTTGTACCCCTATCTACTGCATAAATTCTTTTATGTTGAATCAGGCTTGCAAACTCTTAAATATGGAACTGCCTGCTGATTTTCAAACTTTTGGAGTGAAAGGCGGTTTTGAGATAAAAGCCGGCTGCGTAGACAAAGATTCAGGAAAATACTCTTACGACTCTTTTATCACTGCAATCAAACTATGTGAAAATAAAGATGCTGATGCAGTTGTAACCATGCCAATTCACAAAGAAGCATGGATGCTCTCGGGAGTCAAATACAAAGGACATACCGATCTGCTTCGCGAATATTTTAAAAAAGATGCCATTATGATGCTTGGATGCGAAAAGATGTTTGTTGCTCTCTATACGGAACATATACCGCTAAAGGATGTGCCAAACTTAATCAAAAAAGAGAAACTGCTTCATTTTTTGATTGATTTAAACAGATCTGTTCCAGAGAAAAAATTTGCTGTTTTAGGATTAAATCCTCATGCCGGAGACAATGGAGTTTTAGGGAGTGAAGAGAGAGAGATAGAAGAAGCTATCAAAGAAGCAAACAAAACGATAGG
This sequence comes from Sulfurimonas xiamenensis, assembly GCF_009258045.1. Classification (NCBI taxonomy): domain Bacteria; kingdom Pseudomonadati; phylum Campylobacterota; class Epsilonproteobacteria; order Campylobacterales; family Sulfurimonadaceae; genus Sulfurimonas; species Sulfurimonas xiamenensis. Next base: position 777,015 of record NZ_CP041166.1, on the reverse strand, counting down.
AGAGGAGCTTTTTTTCGGTGCGATTGTGCCAGATATCGCATTTACACCCCGCTTTAGAGCCTCTTTTACACACTTTGTCGCTATGTACCATGATCAAGGTTTAGCACCTCTAAAAGCACTCTACTTTGATGAGAGTGTAAATATTTCACTTAATCTGCCGATTATAAGAACATCGGTAGATCACGGAACTGCCTTTGATATCGCTTACAAAGGCAGAGCAAACACGCTTAGTTATATAAATGCGCTTAAGAGTGCAGTTGAATTTATAGATATGAAAAAATCTAATATTTAACTTATTTAGTATTGCAAAGTTTTGCTTCTATTTTCATTTTAAAACTTATTGCAACATCACTCCATGTTTTTCCTTCATGAAGGTCAAAACATGCTTTGTTAATTGATGAAAGCGCTCTGTTGGCGCTAAAATCTAAAATATCAATCACGCCTTTTGCTTCAAAAACACCTTCACTAAAGCTATATTTCATAGGAGCTGTTTTTTTAACCCCATTCATCTCTATCTCAATAGTTACAACACCTGTTCTGGGAGCATTTTTAACTCTTTTATCAGCTTTGATATCTACAATTTTTGCTTCTATGTCTTTGTCACTCATTATGTCAAAAAAGAATCTATAGAGTGTTTCATCACGCTGCTTATGCTTTGAGTTTATAGTTGCCGTATCTATAGCAACTTTCGAGCCAACCAAAATAGAACGGAAATTCTCCCCGCTTTTTGCAGCCGGAGTATACTCTACACTATCAAAACTGCCCTGCACACCAACTTTTGCTGCTGTTTTATAAGCTGTCCAGTAAACCTCAACAGCTCCGATTTGAGAAAGTTCACAACCACCTTTGGTATTTGCACTTAAAAAAGTAGAAAATACCATTAATAAGAAAAAAAATATTTTTTTCACCCTTACCCCCTAATATTATTTTAAAACAAAAGTATAGCTTTTATTTCTTCTATAATTATCACTTTTGAAAAATGATAATATTTTTAAGATTATGTTTAACTATTTTTACATCTAATGCATCTGCAATATACTCAAATGTTTTCAAATTAAAAAAGCCTATATGAGTAATATCTCTAATATACCACCACTTTAAAAATTTTTCATCATTTGATGGGTGAAAGGTACTCATAAGAAGCAAATAACCATCTTTTTTTACATAAGAAAGCAACTCTTTAAAGATTTCAAGAGGATTTTTCAGATGTTCAAAAACTTCAGTTGAGAGTATAATATCATACTCTTTTCCTAAATAAACTTTTTGTGGAAAATAGAAAAGATCATATCTGTCACATACAATGTTATTTCTCTCCAAAAGTATAGGCAAGACTTCACCTTCACCGCATCCAAAATCAAGCGCACTCTTTATATTTTCCTTCAATGGAGCTACAAACTCCTCTATTAAATCCTCAAACATTTTTACATATCCTAAAGATTCAAAACTGTTATGATGCTTGTCATAATGCTTTTTTTCGCGCACCTCATCTACATAAAAAAACTCATCCAAAAAGATATATTCACACTCTAAACATTTGTGATATATTTTTTTTGTTTTATTATCAACTATGTCTATTGTTTCATTATCACATATTTTACATTTTCTCATTAAGAAATAATACCATTTTATTTTTACAATTTTGTTATACTTCGCCTTATGAACTATATTCTCTTTTTCAGCGCTTTTATCGGTGTTTTTATCTTACTAAATATGTATATATCAAAGCGACTTATTCATAAGTTGGATGTCTCTGATAAAACAAAACTCTATTTGCGTATTTTCCTTGTTTTAAACCTTATCGGCATTGTCTGTTATATGCTTGCCAGATACTATATTGATACGCCTAGCTGGCTCTATTTTATCTTTTCTGTTCCTATCGGCATCCTCTTTTTACTCTTCTGCACTGCTGTTGTTTATGATATATCAAGAGTCTTTCTGCTGTTTGCGCCAATCTCTAAATCAAGAAGAAATTTTTTAAAAAAATCACTGGATGTCACCTCCTTGGCGGCCGCGGCTACTGTAACTCTCAAATCTATATACAATGCCAGATTTGTTGAAGTACAAAAGGTGAATATAAAAATCAAAAACCTAAAAGAGCCGTATAAAATTGTTCAACTTAGCGATCTGCATATCGGTGGCTTAATTGATAGAGACTTTATAAAAGATATCGTTAAAAAAACAAATGCTTTAAATCCCGATATTGTTGTTATAACAGGTGATCTGATAGATATAGATATATTGAGTGCTAAAAAGATTATAAATGAACTGACAAAATTAAATTCTAAATTCGGAATATACTATATTGTGGGAAATCATGAATATTTCCACGATATAGCAAAAATTATAAAAACAGTAAAATCTTTAGGCATCAGAGTACTTGAAAATGAAAACATATATATTGGAGAGAAAAACATAGGATTTAACCTCGCAGGCGTTTATGATATTTTTGGATATAGAACAAAAAACTATATGCCTGACTTGCAAAAAGCGCTCCAAGGAGCAGAGAAAAAAGCTCCTACCATACTTTTGGCTCATCAGCCGAGATATATTAATGAAGTTAATAAAGGGGTTGATTTAGTATTAAGCGGTCATACGCATGGAGGACAACTCTATCCTTTTAAAATTTTGGTAAAACTTCAACAAAATTATGTAAGCGGTCTCCATCAACACAATGAAAATATGCAAATCTATATAAACAAAGGTACAGGTTTCTGGGGACCGCCTATGAGGTTGGGTGCCAGCAGTGAAATAAGTGAAATCACTATATCTCCCGTGTAACTATCTCTTTTTAAAGATAAGAAGTGTTTTATCTTTTGTGTCATAAAGAGAGAAAGTTTGCTTTTCTGCCAATTTCAGACCGGAGAGTTTTTCAAAAGCTCTGATTTTGTGAAAATATTGAACTATAGTATCCTGATATTTTACATATTTTGAATCTTTTTCTTTTTCAAAAAGAGTAAATTTTGTATATAGTTTATCATCTTCAAATACTGCATCTACAACTAAAAACTCTTTATCATTTTCGCTGCTCATCGTACCCTCTGCAACATCTTTAAAACCGTATAGAGTATTAATATCAGCTATAAAAACTCCATTATCATTCAATCTATCCGACACAGCATCTAAAAATTTTAGAAGTTGGTCTTGATTTAAAAAATTGAGTACATCAAATATAGCTACAACAGCATCATATTTACCGCCTACTTCACTTACATCCGCACACTCGGCATCTAAACCCTGCGCTCTGCACTCATCTATCATAAGAGAACTAAGGTCAATCCCCTTGCACTCTACTCCATCGCTTGCCATACGCTGCATAAAACCACCGCGGCCGCAGCCCACATCTAGAAGTGTTTTTATCTTGTATTCATCTAATTCCGAACGGTAAAGATCATAAAGAGCCTCTGTTGCCTCTTCAATTCCAAGCAGATGTTCAGCTTTTGCATAAAGATCCAAATTTGTCATACTATGATTTTCTCTCAGCTTCTACAACCGCATTTATCTTTTCATATATATCTAAAACTTCATCTTTTTTTGCGATATAGCTGTTTTTATTTGCAATAAGATAAGTTGATGATGTCATAATATCCTGAACAACTTCAAGCCCGTTTTGCTTCATTGTAGCACCGGTTTCAACAACATCTACTATCATATCTGCAAGCCCGATAAGCGGTGCCAGTTCAATCGAGCCATAGAGTTTAATAATATCAACAGAAACCGCACGCTCTTCAAAGTACCGTTTTGTAATATTTACCATTTTTGATGCCACTTTGATTTCAGGTTTATTAAGATCAAAAACATCACCCTTTTTCATCCCAATAGAGACTTTACAGATACCGCGTTTCAAATCTAAAAGGCGGATAATGTCAAGCCCCTGCTCTTCAAGCGTATCAAGTCCCACTACACCGATATCTGCTGCTTGGTGAAAGACATAGGTCGCAACATCTTGATTTCTTACGAGTAAAAAACGAAACTTTGGAGTCTCTAATATAAGTTTTCTGTCATCAAATGCAAAACTGTCACCGAAAATGGTCTCAAAAATTTCTAAAGTTTCTTGTGCAATACGACCTTTTGGAAGTGCAACTGTTAGCATATATCAGCCTTTTTCATAATATTTTTCATTCCTTTAAATAGCAGCATCTCATCTACAAATGAGTCTGGAAATATTTTTACAAACTCTTTGGCATCTCCGCCGGTTAGATATATATCCATATTGTATGATTTTACTTCGCTTTGCAGCAGTTTTAAGTAACCATAACTTATGGCGTCACGAGAATTTTTTGGCATTTTATCCAAATCAAGCTCAAAATTAAATGAGTAATCAAGTGCATTTGATATATTTTTATAAGTTTTACCTATTGCTTTGATTCCAGGATAGATAAAACCGCCTTCAAATTTTGAATTTTTTACTATATCTACCGTAACAGCACTGCCTGCATCAACAACAACCCCTTGAGTTATCGCTTCACATGCCATGATTCTATCGATACCCATAGTTGCATAATATTTTGAAAAATCAATATATTGTGATAAATCAATCCAATTTTTTAAATGCTTTAAAAGCTTTTTTGCCTCAACATTTACGCAGATATAAAAAACTATGTCTTTAAAAGATGACGGGTCAAAAAGTTTGACACTCTCTTTGTACTCTCTCTCTTTATCAAGAAAATGGTATGTTGTATTTCCAATATCACACAAAATCATTATTGAATTTTCCACCCCTGCTGCATAAATGCATCTTTGGCCTTTGAGCAGATCGGCGCATCTATAAAAATAATTTTATGCTTAAAATTATGAGAACAAAATAGAGTTAACTTTGCATATATCTCTTCAAATTTATGTACATCTTTCATTAGTAGTTTACTTTTTTGACTTATTGCAAAAATCGCCCAAAAATATCCGCTGACATCTGTCGCCTTAAATATTTTTATTTTGTTTCTTATACCAAGCTCTTTTGGTGTAATCTCTTGCATTTTTTTATAAATCTTTCCTTTTTTTCTCAAAGAATCAACTACCATTTGCATTTTTTTTACCTTTTTGTTAAAACATAGTATTTTAACAAATAATGCTTTAGCATTAGATTTATTAGATAAAAAAAGCTCAATTCGCTTATTATCTGCATTTACTTTTACTCTAAAAACAAGTAAAATACGCGTATTAATTTCATTAACTATAAATAAGAAATTAATATAATATTGTACATAAGGATAATTATGAAAAATATATTTGCTTTTATATTTATAAGTTTTTATTTTAATATATCTTTACTAAATGCTTCGGAATCTATAAATTTAGATGAAGCAATAGAGATTTTAAAATCACAAAACTTAGAGATAAAAAGTGCTCAATTTGAAATAGAAGCTGCTTTGCAGGATGCAAAAGCCACTTCGGCAAGTCATTACGGAAAATTGGATTTTATCCAGGATTTTGCCAGAAGCGATGACGCTGGAAATGTTTTTGGGTTTAAACTCTCTTCAAGAGAAGCGGATTTTGGGGATTTTGGGGCAGACGAGTTCATGTCTAACTCGGCGGCATGTCAAGGTGGTGATATGGCTGCATGTTCTAGACTCTATACCGATCCGCCGGAAAACTTAAACAATCCCGAAGCAAGAAACTACTTCCAAAGCAAACTAAAATATGAAGTGCCTCTATTTACCGGTTTTAAAATATCAAGTTATGAAGATATTATGAACTCTGTTACAAAACTTAAAAAACTTGAAAAATCACAGGTTATTAATGAAAAAATTTATGAAACAAGAAAAAGTTTCTATGATATGGCGCTTCTTGAAGACTCTATCGCAAACTTAAGTGTAATTTTAAAAAATATTGAGACATTAGAGGACATGACAAAAGAGATGATCGATGTCGGTTATGCTAAAAAAGTTGATCTGCTTGAAGTTAAAGCAAAAAAAGGAAATGTTGAGAGACTTATATCACAGATGAATGCAAATAAAGAGCTTCTATATCACTATATAAGTTTTTTACTCAATCAAAAAGTGACATCGATTCAAACACCATCATTTGAGATGCATATGCCCTCTATCTCAAACAGCGATATTATAAATAACAATTTAGATATTCAAAAAGCAAATACCGGACTTGCTATTCAAAAAAGAATGGTTGATGTTTCAGAATCATCTTATTATCCAATGGTTGGAGCTTTTGCAGAAATTGCAACTGCCGATAATACATTTTTAGGCGATGCTGACGATCATAAGTCATACACAATTGGCGCAAGACTTACATGGAATATATTTAACGGTGGAGCAGACAGCGCAAATGTTGAGAAATCAAGACTTGAATATCTAAAGACCAAAACACAGGTAGCTCTTGCAAACAATGGTATCGCCCTTAAAATTGATGAAATAAGAACTGAGATAAAAAGTTATGAAAAAGATATAGAATCACTAAGAAAAGAGTTGCTTTTAGCTGATGAAATTTACAAAAACTATGAAGCAAGATACAAAGAAAAACTAGTTTCTATGAGTGATGTAATAATTAAACAATCCGAACAGATTCAAAAAATATTGCAACTGCAAGAAACAATAAATAAACGAAACAAAAGAATTTTCGCACTTGAAAAATTAGCAAATGGAGAAAAATAATGAAAAAAATTATACTACTTTTGGCTCTGGCAGCCTCACTGATAGCAGAAAGCATAACCCTCTCAGGCACAGTAATAAGTGATAATAGAAAGATGATTACAAGCCGTTTTATGGGCTTTGTAACAGATGTAAAAGTTTCAGAAGGTGATTTTGTAAAAAAAGGTCAGCTTCTTTATACCATTGATTCCAAAGAGATAGACTCTGCACTTACTCAGGTAAAACTGGCTATATCTCAAGCAGAACTATCGCTTCAAATGTATCAAAACCAATATACCAATGTAAAACTAAATCTTGAAAGACATAAAAGATTACTTGAAAAAGATATGGTTTCAAAGTTTGAAGTTGAAAACCTTATGCTAGCTGAACAAAATCTTGCAAATATGATAGATATAGCAAAGAAACAGGTTGCTCAAGCAAAAACTCAGTTAGAAGAGGTAAAGAATCAATACCGATATTTAAACATTAAAGCTCCAAATGACGGCGTAATTGTAAGCAAAAATATAAATGTAGGTGAGATGGCAATGCCTGGAATGCCGGCACTTGTGCTCTCTGATCTATCTGATCTTAAAATATCTGCAGAGATCTCCGAAGACAATCTAGATCGCATCCAGTATGATAAAAAAGTAGAAATTAATATTCCATCACAAAATATTAAAACTGATGGAATAATTAGTGCAATCATACCAAGCTCAAATCCTATGACGCACTCATTTAAAATAAAAATTTCATTTAAAAATGTATACGAGTCCATATATCCAGGTATGTATGCTACTGTAACTATAGATTAAGGTTTTAAAAATGAATATTTATAAACCAACAGATATTGCAGGAAAATTAGCATCTGGATTTATACGAAATCCTCTTACTATAGTTCTTGGTTTCTTTTTGCTTGCTATCGGGTATTTAGCTCTTAACATTATGCCACGAGAAGAGAATCCTCAAATGGTAGTAAGCGGATCAACTGTTATTGTTGCACTTCCAGGTGCAAGCGCGGCAGAGGTTCAAAAAGTAATAGTTAAGCCTCTTGAGAGAAAACTAAAAGAGGTAAAGGGTGTAGAAAATATAACTTCAATGGCTATGGACAATGTCGGGATTGTCAATGCTGCATTTTATATCGGAGAAGAAAAAGAAGATTCAAATCTTAAAATCTATGACAAAATAATGCAAAACTCGGATATATTTCCAAAAGGGGCAATGAATCCTATAATCAAGCCGTTAGACATTGATGTAGATATACCTGTTCTTTCAGTTGCATTTTACTCTCATGATAAAAATATGAGCAAAACAGAACTCTATGATAAAGTAAAAAGAATACAGCACCATATAAACGGTCTTGAAAATGTTGCGGTAACAGAATTAAAAGGCGGCAACAAACATCAATTTAATATTGAAGTAGATCTTAATAAACTCTCCGGATATAATATTTCCATGGGACAAATCGTTCAAGGCGTAGAGTCTCTTTCATACAGTGTTCCGGCTATAAAAAACAGAACCAAAGATAATGAGATTATTATGCTTGGTGTTAAAAATGCCATAGAAAACGCTGAAGATATAGGCAATATAATTATTGCCCAATATATGGGCTCACCGATTTACTTAAAACAGATTGCAAAAGTTACAGACTCATATGATATACAAAATTTCAAATCGGCGACAATTAGCAAAAAAGATGAAAACGGAGAATTTTCACCTCTACAAAATCAAGTAACACTTACAGTATCAAAACTTCAAGGCACAAATGCAGTTGTTATAGCAGATACCGTTAAAAAAGAGTTAGAAACATATAAAGAGCTTTTACGAGAAAACGGAATCAATTATGCTATTACAAGAAATGACGGTGAAAGAGCTAATGAGGCTGTTAATGAACTGGTATATCATCTTCTTTTATCTATTGTTATTATTGCCATTTTGCTTGTTTTAGTACTTGGATGGAGAGAATCTCTTATTGTTACATTTACTGTTCCGGCAATTCTTGCTATCACACTTTTTATCGCTTATATAACCGGACAGAGTATAAATCGTATCACTCTTTTTGCATTCTTACTCTCACTCGGACTTTTAGTTGATGCTGCAATTATTGTTATAGAAAATATTCACAGACATTTTCACTCAAAAGAGTCTGCACATGAAAGTGTGGATGATATTATGGTTAAAGCAACAGATGAGATAGGTCCGCCTACAAATATAGCAACACTGGCAATTATTATGACCATGATACCTATGGCGTTTGTCGGGCAGATGATGGGACAGTTCATGAAGCCAATTCCGGCCAATGTTCCTGTAGCGCTTATTGCGTCTTTATTTGTTGCTTATATTTTCACACCTTACTTAGCAGCAAGAATGCTAAAAAAACCAGATTATCACGGCGAGGAAAAAAATAATGTTTAAAAAATTTCAAAATGCTGTATTTAACGGTATCCAAAGTCCGACAAAAAGGAAGTTAATTCTTTTTGCAACACTTATGGCTTTTATTTTATCGGTACTTATGATTGCACCGACAAAAATAGTTTTAGCAAAAATGCTTCCTGGAAAAAACAATGATACATTTACAATATATACAACTCTGGCTGAAGGAAGCTCAATTCAGCAAACCAAAGAAGTAACAGAATGTGTGGCTGATTTTATTAAAAAAGAGAAAGAGGTTCAAGATTTTGAAGTTTTTTTAGGCATGGGAGCTCCTCTGGATTTTGCAGGACTAATTAAAGGCTCTCATTTTAAAAACTCTGAAAATGTAGCTGAAATTGTTGTAAATCTTTCAAAAAAACATAATAGAGATGAGCCGTCATACTTAATGGTACAAAGAATGAGACCCGATATTCAAAAGAGTTGTGCCTCAATCTATGACAAAACAACAATCTCATTTGTAGAACCGCCTGCCGGACCTCCAGTAATGGCAGCGATAGTTGCAGAAATATATGGAAATGATGCAAATGGTATTAGAGAATTATCCAACAGAGTTGAAGGTGTCTTTAAAAGCACAGAAGGCCTTGTTGATGTGGAGATTATGCAGGATGAAATTTATGATACATTTGAAGTTGAAGTAGACAGCACTAAAGTTGCACTCTCAGGCGTAAATGTAAAACAACTCAATGACATTCTCTATTTGGCATTTGAAGGTATGCAGATTGCGGTTAAAAACTCAGACATTGTTAATGATCAGATTCCTATCTATCTCTCTCTTAGCAAAGAGTCTAAAAAATTTTCCAAAAAAGATATAAATGCGATTAAAGCAAAACTATCATCTTTAAAACTTATGAATAAAAAAGGCATGATGACACCAATTACCGAGTTAGTAACAATTGTGCCTAAAAAATCCAATCCAATGATAATGAGTAAAAACCTTCATCAAATGACAAATGTTATCGCTGAAACTGATATGGTTTCACAAGTTTATCCATTAATTGAAGCAAGAGATACTATCTTAAATACATTTAGCGATAAATATAATATTGAAAAAATTGGTCTATTTAATCTTAAACTTACTGATAAAAATAGCAAAAAAATATATAAACTAATTTGGGACGGAGAGATGGAAGTAACACTTGACACTTTCGTTGAACTTGGTGCTGCATTTATAGCTGCTCTAGTGCTTATATTTTTGCTTATGGTAATTTACTATAAAAGCTATGCTCTTAGCGGAATTATTCTTTTAGGTTCATTTTTATCAATTATAGGCGTTATTATAGGACACTGGATTATGGATCTTTTTACTGCAGACACATTTTTCTTAACTGCAACTTCTCTTATCGGTTTTATTGCTTTAATCGGCATAAGTTCAAGAAACTCTCTTCTCTTAATTGATTTTACAGCTTCACTTATGAAAGAGCGCAAGATGGATAAAGCAGAGGCGATCGCTTATGCAACGGCAACTCGTGCAAAACCGATATTTTTAACAGCAGCAGCAATTATACTTGCTTCAACGCTTTTAGCAGGGGATGCAGTATTTGGCGGTCTTGGCGTTGCTCTTATATTTGGTACCGTCGCAGCAGTTATTGCGTCGCTTATGGTTGTTCCGATACTTTTATATAAAGCAGATTTAAAGAGACATTTTAATTTAGATTAAAATTTTAGGGCATACCCGAATGGGTATGTAAACCTGAAAAAAAATAAAAAGATTTAGTGAAATTTCTGGGGCAAGCCCAGAACAATAAGAAGAAAAATATTTGTTTATATAGATCTATAATCTAGCGTATTGAACACTTATACAAGCTTCAATCTCTAGTAGCTCATTTAGCGTAACATCATTTATAATATTATCAACTAAAATAACAGCTAAAGCCTCTTTTTTCTCATTTCTTGCAAGCGAGAAGTCAGCGATATTTACACTATGTTTTGCTAAAGTTGAGCCAATGTTTCCTATTACTCCGGGAACATCTTTATTTTTAAGGATTATCATATCGCCTTTTAATGCCACTTCTATATCAAAACCGTCAATTGAAACAATTCTGAAAATATTATCATCAAAAATTGTCGCACCGATTGTTGTTGTTCCGCCTTCTGCAGTAGTTAATTTTATAGTAATTAAATTTTTATAAACAGTTGAATCTTGAAGTGCTTCTGATTCTATCTTTATGCCCTTCTCCTGTGCAATATAATCAGCATTTACATAATTAATCGTATCATCACTAATCTGACTCATAGCACCGACAGCAACAAAAGTAGCAAGAGAATCTATATATTTACCGATTTCACCCTGCCCGCTTACTTTGATTGAAACAATTTGAGATTTATTAAGCTGAGATTCTAAAAAACCTATTTTTTGACCCATCTCTAAAAACGGCTTTACAAATGAAGGAATTTTGCTCTCATCAATCGGTAAATTCATAGCATGCGCATATGATATACCTTTTGCTGCAGCAATAGCATTTGCAGCAGCTTGAGTTCCGATATTGTATTGAGACTCATATGTATTTGCACCTAAATGAGGAGAAACCGTAATATTGTCAAGTTCAAGAAGAGGATGACTCGTTGCAGGCTCCTTCATAAATACATCAATACCTGCAAAACGAATCTTACCGCTTTTTAAACCGGCATAAAGTGCTTCTTCATTATAAAGGCCGCCTCTGGCACAATTTATCAAAACGACACCGTCTTTCATTTTAGCAATCTCTGCACTGCTTATCATATTCGTAGTTTCTTTGTTTTTAGGCGTATGGATAGTAATAATATCACATGCTAAGATATCTTTGAAATCCTTAGTATAAGTCATATTAAGGTCTGTAACTTTTGATGGATTGATATATGGGTCATACGCAATAATTTCCATCTCAAAAGCTTGTGCTCTTTTTGCTACACGACTTCCTATATTACCAAAACCTATTACGCCGAGCTTTTTACCTTTTAGCTCATATCCATACCATTTTTCTCTTTTCCATACTCTATCTTGCTTTAGATGATTATGTGAATATGGAAACATTCTCATACAAGAGAGCATGTGCGTCATAGTAAGTTCAACAGCGGCAATAGTGTTTGCAGTAGGAACATTCATTACAATAATTCCCTCTTTTGAACATCCAGGAATATCTACATTATCAACACCGACGCCGGCGCGGACAATTGCTTTCATTTTTTTAGCATGTGCAATAAATTTTTCATCAACATCAGTTGAACTTCTTGTTATTGCTACATCAGCATCTTCAATAATATCTAATAATTTAACTTTATCTTCATCAGCCGCCATTATGAAATTTATACTTTCATCATTACGGAGCATCTCTAAACCAGCTTCATGAATATGATCACAAACAACTATAGTATGTTTTTGCATTGTTAATCCTCTTGATATAGCCTGATATTGGCTGAAATTTGGTAATTTTTTAACATTTAAATGAGAGTTTAATTTATCTCTATTTTTGAGTAAATTAGCAATTTTGAACCATTTTTAGCAACGGTGCAAATAATTTTTATATGGTTTAATCTGCTCTTTTCTCATTCAAATCAACTTAAACAAAAAATATTTAAGTTAATTAAAATAAGAAAAACAGAAACAGCCACTCCCACCCTTATAATGAGAGTGTAAACTGTTCTAAAATTTTCTATCTGATTTATTTGAATTTATCTTTAATTAAATCACCCAAAGAGTGTGATTCATCATCATTGATCTCTTCAAGTATCGCTTTGTTTTTTATATAATCAAGCTTTTTAACAGACAAACGAATACGGTCACGACGAGTATCTATCACTGCTATTGCAGCTTCTATTTCTTGACCTATCTCTAAATCACTCTTTTCTAGCGGAGAAAGATCTTCATCACGAATAAGTGCATCAACACCATCTTCTAAAGATACAAAAACACCAAAATCTTTGATATCACGAATTGTCCCTGTTACAATACTATTCACCTTATGTGTTTTAGCAAATGCATCAATAGGACTCTCTAAGAGTGCTTTTCTGTTTAAAGATATTTTTTGATCTTCAGGATTAATTTTTGCAATCTTTACTTCAACTTCATCACCGGTTTTTAAAACATCTTTACATTTAACATTTTTATCCCAAGAGATATCTTGATTGTGTAAAAGACCTTCAACACCGTCAATACGAACAAATGCACCAAAATCTGTTAGTGATGTAACTGTTCCTGTCACAATATCACCTTCTTTATGGTTTTTTACAAACTCATCAAAAGGTTTTGGTAATAATCTTTTTAACGAAACACGAAGTTTATGTGTCTTTGGATTGATTTCAATCACTTCAACATCAATCTCTTGACCTACTTTGAGATAATCATTAGGATTTTTAACATTTTTATCCCAAGAGATTTCAGATATATGCAAGAAACCTTCGATATCATTTCCTAGATCAACAAATACGCCGTATGCTTCAACATTTGAAACAGTTACAGTAATAGTATCACCTTCGTCTAGCTCACTCTCAACCTCTTCCCATGGATCTGGATGAACTGCTTTGATAGAGAGTGAAAGATGTCTTTTATCTTTATCATAAGATATAGCTTTAACTGTTACTGTATCACCCTCTTTATAAAGTTTTGAAGGATTAACAGGACCTTTATAGCTGATTTCATTATAATGAACTAAACCATCTACGCCGCCTACATCTACAAACATACCATAGCTAGTGATCTTTTTAATAGTTCCTTCTACAACCGTATCTTCTTCCATCAACTTGTCAATAATCTCTTTTTTCTTTTTACGCTCATCATTGAAAAGTTTACGACGAGATACAACAATAGAATTTTGATCTTCATCGATTTTAACAACTTGAGCTTTAATTTTACGACCAATGACATCATCACTATCTTTAAAAGCTGCAAGTGAACGAGGCATAAAAAATGAAACATCATCTGCTTCTACAACATAACCGCCGCGGTTTTTCTTTGTAATTACACCTTCAATAACCAAATCTTCGAAGTTTTCTTTGTGTTCATCAATAAAATCAATAGTTTTTTGTTGCTCTAGAACTTTTTTATATGATATTTTAGGACGCTCATTATAGTATCCCGTTACCATTACTTTAATTTTATCACCAACATTAAACTTTAATTCGCCATTTTCGCTGATTTCATCTAAACTAAGAATACCTTCTAGTTTATCACCCACACCTACTAATGCTCTGTTTTCATCCGCTTGGATTTCAACAATTTCACCTTCTACAATACGACTTGTCTCTTGCTGCTTCTCACTTGCAGCAAACATCTCTGCAAAATTTTCTTCTTCTTCAAATGATTCGTTATCGAACGCCATTACCTATCCTCTGTTACATAAAAATTTCGTGATTATAGCTAATTATTGATAATTTTTGCATTAATTATATAAAATCAAACTATAAAAAATAAAAAAATAATAAAAAAAATAAAAAATTATTATTGTTTATTGATTTTTTTCAATAGCATCTACAACATTTTGAATAATCCAGTCGGGAGTAGATGCTCCTGCACTTATACCGCAAAACTGTTTCCCTTTAAACCATGAAAAATCCAAATCTTTCTCATCTTCTATATGATAGCTGTCTTTGCAGTTGTCTTGAGAAATGCTAAAGAGCTGTTTTGTATTTGATGAATTTTTTCCGCCGATAATTATCATAATATCTGCTTTTTTAGAGATTTTTCTAACAGCTTCCTGGTTTTCAAAAGTAGCATTACATATAGTGTTAAAAACTCTTACCTCTTTATGTCTTGGTATAAGATAATTTGCAATTTCTAAATAATCTTCTACGCGCCTGGTTGTTTGAGCTACAAGAGCTATCTTCTCTTTTAGCTTTAAATTTTCCAACTCTTTTGGCGATGTAACGACTCTAGCTCCGTAAGTTGCATAACTTTTAACACCTTTTATCTCCGGATGAGCTTCATCACCAAAAATAATAATATCATAACCCTGCTCACTCATCTCTTGGCAAATCTGCTGCGGTTTTGTTACATAAGGACAGGTTGCATCTACTACATTTACATTCTTTGCTTTAAGCTCTTCTAGCTCATTTTTTGGTATGCCATGCGTACGAATAACTGCTTTATCACCTGAAGAAAAACTTTTATGACTATCTGTCAAACCAACATTATAATCTTTTTCAAGTCTTTCTATCTCTTTGGAGTTATGGATTAAAGGTCCATATGTAGCAGAATTTTTATTCTCTTCAGCAATCTTTATTGCGCGTTTGACACCAAAGCAAAATCCATAACTCTCAGCTAATTCAATTTTCATTATTAATTATCTCCTTAATAATAAAGAAAGTAATTTCTCTATTGAATAAAATATTTAATCTTCAATATCTATTTTAGTAATTTTTTTAAGCAGCTCAAAAAAGTTTGGAAATGATGTATTTACACATGCAACATCATCCACCTTCATAGAAGATCTTAATCCTGCTATCATAAAACTCATAGCTATTCTATGATCACCATAACTTTTAACCGCTGCTTCTTGAAGTTCACCGCCTTTTACGCTATAACCATCTGCAAACTCTTCTACTTCAATACCGCATGTCTTAAGGTTATTTACAACTGTCGATATTCGGTCACTCTCTTTTACTCTGAGTTCTTCAGCATTTTTAACAAAGCTTATGCCCTCAGCACAAGCAAAAGCTATTGAGAGTACCGGCAGTTCGTCTATCAGCCACGATATATTGTTTTCAACTGTAATTGCTTTTAATGGAGCATATTTTACATGTATATTTCCAATGGGTTCATACTTGTTATCAGTAATATCATAGCTTATAACAGAACCCATTCTCTCTAGCGCCCTAAAAGCTTCAATACGCGTCGGGTTTAATGTAACACCCTCTAAGATAACATTAGAATCCGGAGTAATTGCAGCGGCAACAGCAAAGAAAAAAGCGCTTGAAGGATCGGCTGGAACCCTGATTTTTAAAGGGGATAAAAGTTTTTTCATAGGTCTGATTGTAGTAGTAAGCTTATCTACCTCTATATCTGCACCCATGCCCTTTAACATTCTTTCGGTATGGTCTCGGCTTAATTCAGGTTCGGTGTAACTGCATTCGCCATCAGCTCTTAAGGCAGCCAGTATCATTGCACTCTTAACTTGAGCCGAAGCAATTTTACTATTGTAATGAAATGCTTTTAGTGAAGCTCCTCTAATACTAAGGGGCGCTAAATCACCATTGTCTCTTCCATCTAATTTTGCACCGATATTGCGAAGAGGAAGAGTCACTCTTTTCATTGGACGACGACGCAGATACTCATCTCCCGTTAAAACAAAGTGTCCATCCGCTGAACTTAAGAGTCCGCAAAAAAGTCTTATTCCAGTTCCTGAATTGCCGCAATCTAAAATATCATCACTCTCTTTTATTCCATTAGAGCTTATTTTGATTGTTATGCCATCATCAATAACTTTGGCACCGAGCTTTTCAACTATTTTTAAAGAATTTAATGTATCTTCTGCTCTTAAAAAATTTGTTATCTCACTTGTTCCTTCTGCCAGCATAGCAAACATTGCACATCTGTGAGATATTGACTTGTCCGGCGCTATCTCAGATATAACAAGTGAAAATTTTGATGCTTTTGCTACTTTTACACTTTTCATCTAATCGTAATTCCCAACTCACTGTTTAAAGCATCTAAAATACTCTGCATAGATTTGGTAATATCCTCTTCTTCTAATGTTTTATCTAAAGATTGAAGCACAAATCTAATAGTCAAACTTATATTGTCTCCAAGAGATTCATCGCTGTATTTATCTACCGGATAAAAGCGAATAAGCTCATCTGAAGCCGATTTTTCTATCACTTTTTTTACTTCTTCATAACGCATCTCTTTTGGCATTACTATACTCAAATC
Source organism: Sulfurimonas xiamenensis (assembly GCF_009258045.1). Taxonomy (NCBI): domain Bacteria; kingdom Pseudomonadati; phylum Campylobacterota; class Epsilonproteobacteria; order Campylobacterales; family Sulfurimonadaceae; genus Sulfurimonas; species Sulfurimonas xiamenensis. Next base: position 760,167 of record NZ_CP041166.1, on the reverse strand, counting down.
TCTATGTACAGATTGATATTTTGAAGTTTTTTTTGCAGTTTTTAAATTATTTGGCAATTTTTCAAAATCAAGTTCACACATATAAGTTATATCTAAATCATAACTCTCTTCTACATCCGGATGAACACGGAACAACTCCCCGACAACCTCATTATCAACAACTACTTTAGCACACTGAAAAGGATGAGAGAGTGTATGTCTTGTTTTAAATTCATGAAGCTCAAATTTTCCTATAATATTTGAGATCTTTTGTACAAAAAATCCAAAATCAACCTTCAAAGGTTTTCCTGAGTTAGCTAAACCCTCAGATTCTCTATTTCCTGAAAAAAGCACTGCCATCTTTAGAGACTCTTCTCTTTTAGGATTAAATACCGATCCGATTTCAAAAAGTTTTACAGAGTTATATCCGTTTTTACTATTATTTGATGCGGCTTTAAGAAGACCTGTTAAGAGTGTAGATCTTAAAGTATCAAGCGTATTTACAATAGGATTAAGAAGTTCTTTCTCCTCTTGCAGTGTTTCAAATCCATACTCATGTAAAACCTTTTTCTCATCAAACACAAAATGTACAGACTCAAAAAAACCGCTATACGCTGCTTTATGTCTATATAATTGTCTTTTTTTATATTTAAAATAGTCATTTTCAAGTCTATTGTTTTCCATAAAAACAAAAGGTTTTGATGGTATATTGTCTATGCCCACTAAACGGACAATCTCTTCAACAATATCTTGTTTATTAGATATATCATGTCTAAAATTAGGGACAGAAATGACAAAATTGTCAGCTGATGATTTTGTAGTGTCAAATCCTAAATTTTTCAATATTTTTGTTATTTTAGATTTATCAATATTTGCACCGATTATTGCATCAATCTCTTTTTTGCTGATACTTATAATTTTATCTTCATGCATATCGCCAAGTTCAATTGTACCGCCAAAAACTGACGATTCAGAATTTGATTCAATCATACTGATACAATAGTTCAATCCCTCATTTAAATCCGGCTCACTTCCTCTGGAAGTTCTGTAATACATAGGACCTACAGGCATTTTTTTCTCTTGCATCTTTTTAGAGATTATATCTGGTGGAATATAGCTTGCTTCAATTAAAACAATACCTTTGTCACCAATGACTTTGGAAGCATCTTCTTGAATTATTCCTATCGTTGAAGCTTTTTCTTTATCTTTTGCCATAATAGATGCAAAACCATTTTCATCTTGAGACAAAGAGACCTTTGCCAAAGTTTTATTTTCATTGCAAAAAAAGTCATAATTGTATGCTCTTAAAATCACACCAGTGCTATGAGTCACATAATGAATAAGAGCTTCGATATCCGTCTCTTTTTTTTCTTTTATTTGGGCAAGTCTAAGTTTTAAAACAAAAGGCAAATGTAAATCTTTCAAATCTACCGCTTTATAACGAAGATTTACATTTAAATTATTTTCATGAGAAAGAGTTAAAATTCTTCCAATGCCTACTCTTTTGTCATCATTTTCATCTCTGTTTTCTTCTTTTAGAGATTTATCATAAGCTGCACTTAAATCCCTAGCTATACCCCGTATACTTAAACAATCACCGCGGTTGGCAGTCAGCTCTATCTCTATCAAATCATCACTAAATATATCATTGCTTGAAACTTCTTCACCAAGAGTATAACTTCCAATGCTCTCATCAAGTTCAATAATTCCATCTTGAACATCTTCTAAACCGATCTCTTTAGCTGAGCAAATCATTCCATCTGATTCAACACCACGGAGTTTTACAGGTTTTATAACCATACCGTTTGGCATAACCGCACCAACAGTTGCTACAACTACATCCAAGCCTGCTCTAACATTTGAGGCACCGCACACAATCTGACGCATACTTGTACCGATATCTACTTGACAAATATTTAGTTTATCTGCCTCCGGATGTTTTTTACACTCTAAAACTCTTCCAAATACTATCTTATTTGGTACTTTGTATGTTGAAACACTATCCACTTCTAAACCAATAGAGTTAAATGTTTTTACCAAATCATCAGTAGATATATTGCTTAGATCTATCCACTCGTTTAACCAACTTTTCGTAACTATCATTGAAACTGCTCCAGCAACTTAATATCTCCCTCAAAGAGTGAACGAAGATCTCCTATATGATGAATAAGCATAGCGAATCTTTCAACTCCAAGACCAAAAGCATAACCGCTTACATCCTCATAGTTTACCGCTTCAAAAACATTTGGATCAACTATTCCGCAGCCTAGTACTTCAAGCCATCCAGTTTTTGAACAGACTCTACAACCCTCACCTTTACAAAAAACACATGAAATATCTACTTCCGCAGAGGGTTCTGTAAAAGGAAAAAAGCTGGGACGAAAACGAACATCTACATCACCAAACATGTACTTTAAAAAGTCCTCTAAAATAAATTTTAAGTTTGCAAAAGAGACTTTGCCCTCTTTATCAACCAAAAGTCCCTCTACTTGATGAAACATCGGCGTGTGTGTAATATCATAATCTCTTCTAAAAACTGCGCCCGGAGCTATCATACGAATAGGAGGTTTGGAGCTCATCATAGTTCTTATCTGCACAGGAGATGTATGTGTACGCAACAGCATCTCATCTTTAAAATAGAAAGTATCTTGCATATCGCGTGCAGGATGATATTTTGGAAGATTAAGAGCCTCAAAGTTATTAAAATCATCTTCTACCATATTTCCTGTTTTTACTGCAAAATTCATTGATGAAAAATATTCAACAATTTTATCCATTGTTTCCATAACGGGATGCAAAGCACCGGATTCAGGAGTTAAACTATACATAGAGACATCAATGGATTCTGCTTTCATTCGAGTTTGCAATTCCAATGTTTGAATAACTATTTTTCTGGCAGTTAATTCATTCATCAATGCATTTTTATGTGTATTTAACTCTTGTGCGATTTTTGATTTTTCTTCACTCGGTGCTGTTTTCATTTTGGCAAATTCTGCCGCTAAAACACCTTTTTTACCAAACACAGATATACGAATCTCTTCGATTTTCTCAACACTCTGCGCTTCTTTTATTGCGTCATACCATTCTTTCAATAGATTCACCCATAATGGAGGGAAATACCCTCTGAATTTTTAAAAAGATTATAGTCAAATATAATTTATATATAGCTTCATTTATTCATTTATATGTTACAATAATGCCAAATATGGCTAGTTAATACTGTTTTAAACATTTGTATTTACTAGTTTTAAATTAATATATTTAAAAAAGGGAATATAATGTGTATATTTTGCAAAATAGTCAATAATGAAATACCGGCAAATATAATATTGGAAAATGAAGATTTTTTAGCATTTCATGATATAAATCCAAAGGCACCTATACATGTATTGGCAATACCAAAAAAACATATAGACAGCTTTAATGAAGTTGATTCAAAAACTATGAAAAATATGACTACTTTTATGCAAAATGTTGCAAAAGAGTTAAATATTGATAAAAGCGGATATAGAGTTATAACAAATATCGGTGAAAATGGCGGGCAAGAGGTAGGGCACTTACATTTTCATATTCTCGGCGGTGCAAAATTGGCATGGTCACATTTAAGCGATGCAGATCCAAAAGGCAATATTTAAATTTTAATGAGAGCTTAAGAAGAACAGCTCTCAATTTCACCTAAATCTATCTTATTTCCGGTGCCTGATATCATTTTCTCATTTTCTTTTATCTTTTTACCATTGTGCATAATTGAGTAAGATATTGCAACAGAGTCTCTGATGGTATTGATAGTTGAGCAGTATGTCTCAAGTGATGCCATAACCCAGCGAGTAGCGGTTATATCATCCGCATCAGAATTAAAACTATAATTAAGATGCAGAGTGTTAAACTTTTTAGGGTGATTATCGGCTCTTAAAGCATCACCATCAATAGTTAAATCTGTAACTGTTTTATTTTGATTCTTTGGTATTAAAATCATATCGCTGGCGCTGCATGTAATAATTCCCGCCAAAAAATACTCCACCGGTGTTATCTGTGGACAATCAATTATAAAACTGCTTTTTTGCGTTTTTGCTTCAAATTTCATATCTTCTTTGTGAGTAATTGTTACCTTCATACTAATAACTCCGGATTCGTTTTTGCTATAAAATTTTTAAAATATTCTAACTGCTCCTCTGTTCTTTTAGTAGAGGTTCCACCGGCTGAATTTCTTGCATTCATAGAGTTTTTAATTGATAAAAATTCCAAAACATCACTGCCGATTCTACTATCAATTTCTTGAAGATATTTTAACTCAATATCACTCAAATCAATTTTTAGCTCTTCGCTCTTTGCAACAGCTTTTCCTGTAATAAAATGAGCTTCTCTAAAAGGAATATTACACTTTTGAACTAAGTAATCAGCCAAATCAGTAGCGCTTAGATGACCCACTTTACAAGCACTGTTCATATTTTGAGTTTTTACTTCCATTGTTTTAATGGCTTCTTTTAATATTTTTAAAGATATTTCGGCAGTTTCAACCGCATCAAAAACTCCCTCTTTATCCTCTTGTGTATCTTTGTTGTATGCTAGCGGAAGAGCTTTCATAACAGTCAGAAGGCCCATTAATGAGCCATAAACACGACCTGTTTTACCGCGAAGAAGTTCAGGAACATCAGGATTTTTCTTTTGCGGCATAATTGATGAACCTGTAGAGTATTCATCACTAAGTTCTATAAACTTAAATTCATAACTTGACCACATAACAAGTTCTTCGCTAAGGCGGGAAATATGCATCATCATAGTTGAAATATTAAATAAAATCTCTAACGCAAAATCTCTGTCACTTACCGTATCTAAGCAGTTTACGCTTACACCGCTAAAACCTAAAAGCTCAGCTGTCATATCTCTGTCTATATTATGAGGCGTTCCTGCAAGCGCTGCACAACCAAGAGGTGAAATGTTATTTCTCTCATACGAGCTCTCAAATCTCTCAATATCTCTTTTAAACATAGATAAATATGCGCCTAAATGAAATGCAAAATTTATTGGCTGAGCATGTTGAAGATGTGTCATACCAGGGATAAGAGTTTGAGTGTGTTTATTTGCAGTTATCAATATTTCACTCATTAAAAGTTTTAAAGCGTGAACTATTTCCAAATTTTTACGAAGAACATAACGACGAAAATCGACCGCGATTTGATCATTTCTGCTTCTTGCTGTATGCAATTTTTTGCCGGCATCGCCAATTAAAGCAGTTAAACGCTTTTCGATTCCCATATGAAGGTCTTCATCAGATATTTTCCACTCAAATTTACCTGATTCTATTTCATCTGTCACCTGATTAAGCCCATCACTGATCTGCTTAAGTTCTTCAGCTGTTAAAATGCCTTGTTTTGCTAACATTTGTGCATGTGCCAAAGAGCCTTCAATATCTTCTCGATAAAGTTTTTTATCAAACATAATGGAAGCGTTAAACTGATCCAAAAGATTCGCCGCACCTGCAGAAAAACGACCTGACCACATTTTATCCATAATTTCTCCAATATAAAAAGTTTGGTATTTTAACTAAATTAAATGATTTTACAAAGAGAAGCACACTTTATAAAAAGCACTTTTACTATTTTTTATGCAAATTAAAATTAATTACAAGCAGGCACTTTACCGCTATCTTTTGCATATTCTGCTAAAAACTGTATTAAATGAACTGATTTTTTTTCAAATGCTTTGCTTTTAAAATATATATAAGAATCTTTTGCTTTTTCATCTTTGCTTATTAAATGAATTCTAATCAGCTCTTCACCACTGTTGCGCATAATTTTCTTCCACTCTGAAATAGTTTTTTGGGCAACAAACTCCTGCCCTTCCCTATGGCAGGGAGCACATTTTTTTACAAATTCTTTCTGACCTTTGTAAACAGCCGCTTCTACATTTAAAAGTGAAAAAATAACAATAAATATGAAAGAAATGAAAAACTTATTCATATACTAAACCTCTACTTCACTTTATATTAGATTCTATTATAGTAAGATTTTAGAAAAAACTATCTTTTTATTTTAAAGTTGATATTTTTGATAAAGTTTCTCTTCCAAGTCCCATAAACCTTTTCTTTTTAAAGAATCTACTACACTGGAAGTGCAATCAACATCATCCGGCCACTCTCTGTTAAACCCATCCAACATATTTTTGCTAGTTCCATCCAAACCGACCATCAAACCTGAGATAAAAATATCTCTAAGAGCATCTATATTGTTTGTAACTCTCCATATTAACATATATGGATTCAAAATATCATTTTTGGCATCATCAACAAAAACCACTACTCTTATATGTGTACTCAATTCAACAAGAGCATCAAAATAGTTCTTTACATTTTTTTTCTTTTTCAGAGATATAACAGTGATAGGATTTTTTGTTTTTTTCATAAACTGATGTAAATCAACAGCTTCTGGAATAACTTCTTTAACTTTTGCAAACAACTCTTTATCATCTAAAAGCTGCGGTGCTTCTACCGTATGTGCTGTTGTTGCATCTATTCCCAACTTTCCGCCAACCAGATTTTCCGGGGAAGAGTGATCCAGAGCATCTAAAATTCCCTCCGTGATAAAAAGAGATTTTGGTGTAAATCTGTCAAGTACATATGCAGCTATAGCTTCATACTCTTCCAATTTTGGAGCATTTTCATCTAAAAATATTGCATGTTTAACAAAACTCATCTGTCCTGCACCCCAAAAAGCGTGCATAAATTGTTTTGCGTGACCTTTGTAAAGCGGTTTCATTTTTGCAAGAATAAGATTATGAAAACCTGCATTTTCAGGCATATGATAATCAATCAAATCAGGCGCAGTTGTTTTTAAAAGAGGAAAAAATATTTTCCCTGTTGCCCAGCCCATATATTTATCTTCAAGCGGCGGCTTTCCTACAACGGTTGCTAAAAAAACAGGATCTGTTTTTGTAGTTATAGCGCTAACTTCCATAACAGGATATGGTTCAGCAAGAGTATAGTAACCTGTATGATCTCCAAAAGGACCCTCAACTCTCATTTCTGAAGTGTCTACCCACCCTTCGATAACATAGTCTACATCTTGTGGTATATAAAGAGGAGTTGTAATTGATTTTACAAGTTTTACATTCTCTTTTTTTATAAGACCATACATTAAGAGTTCATTTACTCCATAAGGAAGCGGAGCAGTTGCACACCAAGTGTAGAGAGGATCACCTCCTATTGCAACTGATACAGGCATTTTTTTACCCGCTTTTTGATACTGGTCAAAAAAATGAGAAGAGTCTTTATGAATCTGCCAGTGCATTCCCAAATGGTTTTTATCATACACTTGGAGTCTATACATTCCAAGATTTACCATCTCGCCGTCTAAACTCTGTGTATAAACCTGCCCCATTGTTATAAAAGGTCCGCCGTCTTGCTCCCATGTAGTCAATACTGGAAGTTTATAAAGATCTATATCTTCATCTAAATATTTTATCTCTTGGCATGGACCGCTGCCTTTTAATTTTTTTGGAAATATATTTTTTAGTGAAAAAAGTTCACCTGCCATTGCAAGCTTATCAAAAAAACCTGCAGGAGGTTTCATATGAAGAAGTTTTGTTATCTCATCTGCAACTGATTCTATTGTTCTGCCAAAAAGAAGTTCACAACGCTTATAAGAACCAAAAACATTCATAAGAACACTCTCTTTAAACTTTTTACCGCTTTTTTTATCCACTACATTGGTAAATAAAAGAGCCTTGCCGCCATTTTCTTTTTTTACTTCCGCATAAGCCAAATGAGGAATTTCTAAATATATATCAAGCTCTTCATCAATAATTTTTAATTCATTATTTTGTTTTAATAACTCGATACTTTTTTTCATTTTATTCATTTCCCATCATAGCTTCTGCACGCGCAAGCAGCTCTTTAGCGCCTTTTGCTATAAACTCTTGCGCCATATCTCTACCTACACTCTTATAATCTTTTTTAGATGTAATCTTTGAATCACTTAATACTTCAGTTCCATCAGGAAGACCCAAAATAGCTTTAACACTTATATTTCCATCTTCTAGAACAGATGCATTTACACCGATTGGAACTTGGCATCCGCCGTCTAATTCATCAACAAAAGCTCTCTCTATAGTTGTCTCTATTCTACTGTATTCATCTTCAAGTCTAGCAACAATTTTTAAAACTTCATCATCATTTATAGACTCAATTCCTAATGCTCCCTGTCCCATTGATGGAATCATCTCTTCAAGAGATATCGGATAAACATGCTTTACAGCATCCAAAAGAGAGAGTCTGTTAATACCGGCAGAAGCTAAAATTATTGCATCAAATTCACCCTCTTTTAATTTTCTTATTCTTGTATCAACATTGCCTCTTAAATCTTTGATAATTAAATCAGGACGAAGTTTTTCTATCTGCATACGACGGCGAAGCGAAGATGTTCCAACTACTGCTTTTTTTGGAAGAGAATTTATGTTTGAATATTTTTCAGATAAAAGAGCATCCCTGCAATCCTCTCTCTCGGTAATAGCAGCCAAAAGCAAACCATCCGGCATTTCAGTTGGAACATCTTTTAATGAGTGCACAGCAATTTGAGCTTCACCTCTCATCATTGCTTCTTCAAGCTCTTTTAGAAAAAGTCCTTTTCCGCCAATAGTAGACAAACCTCTGTCTTGAATTCTATCTCCAGTTGTCACTATAATATTAAGATCAACCTCAAGACCCGGATTTTGTTCTTCTAAAACAGCTTTGATGTGATTTGACTGCCAAAGCGCAAGCTTTGATCCTCTTGTAGCGATTGTTAATTTATTCATCTATTTTGCCTCTTTATATCTATTTTTTGTTTTATCTATTTTTCCGTCAAAGAACATTGTAGGAGTTCCGTTTACCATCAGTTCGCTAACGATTTTTAAATCACTTTTAAGTTGATCTGAAACCTCTTTTGATATTAAATCAGCCATATTTATATTTGATTTCATTACTTTATTAAATGCCGCCAATATTTTTTCATTAGACCTCTCTTTTGGATTTATTTCAACTTTATAGAGATTAAGGATTACATCTTTTCTACCCTGAAGTTCAAGAGCAATGGCTGCTTTTACAAGTTCAACAGCAGCAGGGTGTATTCTTTCAAGTGGAAAATGATAGTAATACACTGCAAACTTATCTGGCTCTTTTTTCATATAGTTTATAACTTCCGGAACAAATTGTCTACAAAAAGGGCATAGTGGATCAGAAAAAATAGCTACTTTATGTTTTGCATTTTCATTACCATAAATTAAATTCTCTTTTTTATAATACTCATCTTTAAACGGCATTGAAATCAAGTCACTCATGTTTTTTCCGCTTTTTAAATCATACAGCTCTTTTGTAACAACCTCCCCATTAGAATACCAAATCATATTTTGAACAACATGCCGCTTGTCCTTTTTTAATACCGCATCTAATCCAACAACAAATGCGCTCCAATCTTTAAATCCTTCAATTTCAATTTTTTCTTTGATATTAACTTTAATGGATTCTATATTTGGATTCGTGTCAAAATTATCTTCTAAGAACTGCTCTACTTTTTGATTTAAATCATCTGCTTTTAAAAAGCTACTTACTATCAGTATTATCGCTAATAATTTCAACATCAATGACATCACTATCCTTTTTTAGATTTTTTTCTTTATACTCTGTTTTACACTTGCCTGATTTTACATGATAACGATTAACAAGCATAGTCGTAAATACGCTAAATTGCAACAAAGCACCCACAATATCTGTTAAAAAGCCTGGAACAATAAGCAATACTGCTCCAAAAATTGTAAATAAATTTAAATTTTGAAACTGCTCTAAATCAATACAGCTGTATGATACAGCTGCAAAGTTTTCTCTAAGTGTTGATTTAAAATTTGCCAATATAATCAATCCGATAAATGCGCTTAAAAGTATCTCAAAAAATGTTGCCAGTCCGCCAATTGCAGATGATATGTTTACGGAGATTAAAACCTCTAAAAATAGGTAAATAAGAAAATAGATCATTACTTTGTCAATTCCATTATTTTATTATAAACAGTATCTGCTTCTACAGAGATATTGATTTTTGTTTTTCTGTCATATATCTCAACCAAGCCATTGTTTAACTCTTTTCCTATAATAACAGTATACGGAAAGCCTATCAACTCAGCATCTTTCATTTTAAAACCAAATCTATCTTTTCTATCATCTAGCATAACTTCTACTCCTGAATTCTTAAGCCTCTTATAAAGCTCTTCACCCAGTTCAAATTGGCGGTTCTCTTTTACATTTGAAATTAAAATATTTACCATATAAGGAGCAGTCTCTTTTGTCCATATACAGCCATTTTCATCGTGATTTTGCTCTATAACAGCTGCTACAAGCCTGCTAACACCCATTCCGTAAGTTCCCATTATAAATGGCTGCGCTTTTCCATTCTCATCTAAAAACTCTGCTTTTAGCGCTGCTGAATATGTAGTTCCAAGTTTAAAGATATGACCAACCTCTATACCTTTGGTTAAAGAGAGTTTGCCGCCGCATTGAGGACAAATATCATCTCCTTTTATATCTTTTACAGATGTAAAAACCATATCTTTTTGAGCTTCATCGCCGGCACCTAAAAATATCTCTATATTTGCACCGTATTGACAACTATCACAAACAGCCAAAGTATCCTCTCCGCTTCCGGCAAGTACCATCAGCTCTTTAGAACCAGTTCCGCCGATTGCACCACTGTCTGCTTCAACTATTCTAAAATCAAGACCTAATCTTGTCAAAATTTTCTTATATGCTTCTTCCATCATATCAAATTCTCTATCTAAATCCGCATAAGATGCATGAAAACTATATCCGTCTTTCATGAGAAATTCACGACCTCTCATAATACCGAATCTAGGTCTCGCTTCATCACGGAATTTTATTTTCATCTGATATAAATTGATTGGAAGTTGTTTATAGCTTGTAACTCGATTGCGCACTAAATCAACCATCATCTCCTCATGTGTCGGGCCGAGAACAAACATTGTGTCTTTTCTGTCATGAAATCTTAAAAGCTCTTTTCCAAACTTTTCACTTCTTCCACTCTCTTCCCATAAAGAGATTGGTGTTACAAAACTTAGTTCAACTTCTTCACATCCAACAGCAGCCATCTCTTCATTGATTATATTTTCAATTTTTTTAATCACTCTTTTTGCCAGTGGCATATAACTATAGAGTCCACTTGCGACCTGTGATATAAAACCTGCTCTACTTAAAAATATATGACTCGCCAGCACAGCATCAGATGGAGCTTCTTTTGTTGTTGGTATAAACGCTCTACTTCTTCTCATTATTTATTTTTCCTCTATAATATTTAAGGCATACTCGCATTTATATTTATCAGGCATGTCATTACTTTCTTTATTTATTAAAAACTGCAGAGCACTTGTTACCATGTCTGATTTTGCTTCCTCTGATACACTACGCATTTTAGAGGTCATTTGATGTAAAAATCTTTTCATAACCTGTTCGCTCATTTTATGAACCTGAGCTTCATACTCTTTTGGAATGTAACCATTTTTTATAACTCTGTCACTCTCCGCTTTTGCTGCTTCAAAAGCTTTTTGATATATCTCTTTTATTATCGGTTCAATATTAAGCGTGTTTAGCCATTCAAAAAACTCTACCGTACTCCGTCCAATTATTCCATGAGCTCTTCTTGCACTGTCTTCACGCAAATTTAAATTTTCATCTACAATATTTTTTAAATCATCAATTACATAAAGATTTATACGGTCACCTTTGTGATAATTAATATCGCGAGGAAGTGCCATGTCAAACCAATACCTATCAAAATCGCAAGGCTTAATAATCTCATCTGTTATAATAGGCTCAGATGCAGCCGTAGCGGTAAAAAGAATTTCAAATTCATTTATCACTTTTGGAAGCTCTTGCATATCTAAAACTTTTACACCGCATATATTTGCCAAATCTAAAGCTTTCTCTTTTGTTCTATTCATAACATGAACATCTGCGCCACTTGAAATCAAATGTTTAACAGTAATTTCTGACATCTCTCCAACACCGATGACTAAAGCTTTCTTTCCTTCAATATTATCAAGAATTGATTTTAGTTTTGCTACAGCAACGCTGGCGATGGAAACCGGTTTTGAAGAGATATCTGTTGCGTTTCTGACTTTTGCGGCACATTTAAAAGCGTGGTGCATAGCACGAGACAATTTTTGACCGCAATATCCGCTATCATAAGAGAGTCTAAAAGCATCTTTTAACTGTCCTGGAATCTGTGTTTCTCCGACAATCATTGAATCAAGTGAAGATGCAACGCTAAAAATATGATGAATAGCACTGCTGTCATCAAATATATCAGCTCTTCCTTCAAGCTCATCTATACTAATTCCTGATCTTAAAGATAACATCTCAAAAATATGCCGTGTTGCTGATGCAATATCACTGCAACTGCAAAATACTTCCATACGATTACATGTAGAAATAAGGATTGACTCATTAATTGCTTCACTGGAGTTCAACTTAATTAAACAGGCTTTTATAGCATCATCATCTTTGTAAGAAAGTTTTTCTCTAATTTCTAAAGTTGAATTTTTATGTGAAAAACTTATATTTAAATAGTGCATTAATAACTTCTTTTTATCATAGTTTGTAAAATATTTACGAGTTGTTCATCATCTTTCATGGTAATCATAGCCTCATTTGATAATTTTTGTGCTAATTCAAAAGATTTTTCGATAGTTTTATGTTCTTGCATTTTTTGTTTAATCCAAAGAGTCTCTTGCTCGTCTAATGCTTTTGCATGTAGGCTAACTAACCTCTCTTTTTCATCATCGCTTAAAACTTTATATAGATAGATATAAGGAAGTGTGCATTTACCCTCTGCAAAATCATTCATAGAAGGTTTTCCAAGAGTTGCAGAATCGGCAGTTATATCCAAAATATCATCTATTATTTGAAAAGAGAGTCCAAGATTTCTACCATATAATGCATAAGGTTCAGGATTTTTACCGGTTAAAATTGCAGCCGCTTGAGCCGCTGCTTCTATAAGAGTGGCTGTTTTAAGATATAGCATCTCAAGATATTTCTCTTCATCGCTGTTAAAATTATCTGCCATCTTAACATCCATCATTTCACCTTTGCTAAGTGCCGTAACGGAAGATGAGATGATTTTTGCTATCTCTTTATCAAATGAAACCAACTCGGTAAAAGCTTTTGAGTATAAGATATCACCAAACATTACAGCTGTTTTGCTCCCGTCTGTTGCATTTACAGAAGCCACTCCGCGTCTTAATGTTGCTTCATCAATTACATCATCATGAAGCAGACTTGCCGCATGAATAAGTTCTACTATTGCCGCTAAAAGAGGAGCTTTTTTATGAGATGCGGCTATCTTTAAAATCAATTTGGCACGAAGCCTTTTTCCACCTAAGAGCATCTCAAAAAGACGAGTGACCTCATCATAATTTATCTCTTTAATTAGTCTTGCAATTTCGTTTTCAACTCTTTGCATAATCTCTCTTTAACCATATTTTATTATCGTATTTTACAAAAATTTTCTTTTGCACATCTTTTTTTAATAATATTTCTTTACTTTTTCTAAAATCAACAGTAATTATGAAACTAAAACAAACTAATTAAAAAATAAAATTTTGTAAAAAAATCTCAATTATTCACTTTTTGAAAGTATCGCACCCATTAACTCTATATAGAGGCTTTTTGCATAATTATCAACTTCTTCTCTGTTTGAAATCATATAATTTCTAACTTCTTTATCTATGTCTTCGCCAAATTTTTCAGCTATTAAAAGCTCCAAAGCAGCAGTTCTGTCTATAAAATTTTGCAATTCATGTCTGACTACATCATTGTTGGCATTAAACACAACATCCATTAATTTGCTCTTTGGAGAGCCCATAAAAATATCATCTTCATCTTCAAAGAGTCCGTACATTTTACATCCTGTTATCATAATATTCCCGCGATTATAGCATCACTATTCTTATAACGGCTTAACACATATCTCCTAAAAATGGTTCTTAAAACAAAAATCACAAAAGATTTTTAAATTAAGTCTTAATTTTCTATAATGTCAAAATGAAAATATATGATTATTTAATTATCGGAGCCGGAAGCGCAGGTTGTTGTGTTGCTCACTTTTTACATCAAGAGGGAAAAAGTGTAGCTATTGTCGACAGAGAAGGCATAGCCGGCGGTGCAAGCGGAGCTGCCGGAGCTTTTTTATCACCTCTTCCTGGCAAAAAAAACCTTTATAATTCACTGGTAAATGATGCACTAAATTTTTCCATAGATTTTTATAAAAATCTACTTCCAAATATAGTAGAAAAAAAAGGTGTTTTAAGAATCCCAAACAATAATTTCAATAAAGACAAATTAGCACAAAGTTATATAAAATATAGCTATTATGACACGCAAAAATTGAAAAACATCTCAAAAAATTTTATGGATATCGATGGCTATTTTTATGAAAATGCAGCTGTAATTGAACCAACTGAAATTTCTAAAAAATTAATAGAAAATTGTGATTTTTATAAAAAAGATATAAAAAAATTAGATTTTAAAGATGGAATTTACAACATTGATGAAATCAAAGCAAAAAATATAATTTTAGCTCAAGGAGTAAGCACCTCTTTAGTAGAGATTCCTTATATGAAAATATCTCCTATTTTCGGCTTAAGAATTGATGTTAAAACAACTACAAAAATACCTTTTAATATTCATAAATCTATCTCTGTTTCAACAAACAAACAAGATGGAACCGTATCTATCGGAGCAACACATGAAAGACATGACAACGCTATACTAGAGTGTTTAACTACATGTGACAAGTGCCCTTTTTATGTAAATAGCGAACAAGGACAGATAGAAACTCTTTTGAAACAAGCACAAGAGTTGATTAAACTTGAGGATTTAAAAGTTGTAAAAATATACAAAGGTGCAAGAGCAACGATAAAAAGCTATTTTCCAGTAATAGGCAAAGTTATTGATTATGAAAAAAGTTTAGAAAAATATCCCTCTATAAAAAATGGAACAAAAATTCCACCAGACTCTTTAGAATACTTTGAAAATTTATATATTATAAATGCTCTTGGTTCTCGAGGTTTTGTATTTGGTCCCTATTTGGCAAAAATCTTAACTCAAAATATTTTGCACAATACCCCGATACCAAAAGAGATCTCTACACAAAAACTCTTTTACAAAACAGCTCGGGCAAAAGCTAATTAACTATCTGTGTTCCTACACCTGCAGATGTAAAGAGTTCTAAGAGTAAAGAGTGCTCTATTCTGCCATCTATAATATGGGCTTTTTGTACACCGCCCTCTATCGCTTCAAGACATGCATCCACTTTTGGAACCATACCTCCATGAATCGTTCCATCACTCTTTAGAGCTTCAACTTCATCTTTTGTAAGCGTACTTAAGAGCTCTTTGTTACTGTTTAAAACTCCTGCCGTATCTGTTAAAAATATAATCTTGTTTGCTCCTATTGCCTTTGCAACATAAGAAGCACACAAATCTGCATTAATATTAAAACCAGGATGCCCCATCTCTGAACCGTCAGCAATTGGAGCAATTACGGGAATAAATTTTTCTGCAATAAGATTTACAATAACATCAGCTTTTACTTCTGTTATATTTCCGGTTAATCCCCATTTTGCAAAATCTTTTGCGCGAGCAGTGATGAATTTTGCATCTTTTCCGCTGATTCCTATTGCTTTTGCTCCGTGAGAGTTTAAAAGTGAAACTATCTCTTTGTTTATCTCTCCGCTTAAAACCATCTCAACAATTCTCATAACTTCTTTTGAAGTTACACGCTGTCCGTCGATAAATTTAGTATCAATTTTTAAAGCATCCAGCATCTCATTTATCTGTCTGCCGCCGCCATGAACAATAACAGGTTTAATTCCCACTAGATACATAAGCAAAATATCCTGCGCAAATCTCTCTTTGAGCTGTGGAGATTCTTGCGCCGAACCGCCATATTTTATAACTACTATTTTTTTATTAAACTCTTTTATAAACGGTAAAGCTTCAAGAAGTGTTTGTACTGTTTCAATCTTTTTTTGCACTATTTTCCCCTATAATTATCTACTATTTCAAAAATTTTCTTATCAATTGTCACTTTAAGATCTAAAAGTGACAAAGGTATATCAAACTGCTCTAATTTTACAAAATCTTTGTATGTAACCAAAATTGAATCTGCATTATCTCTTTGCAAAATAGCAAGAACCTCATCTTTTGTAAATGCATGATGATCTTCAAAATAATTTTTACTAAGGACTTCAGGCAGATACACATCAAGACGCTTCGGTCTTGCTATGGCAGTTACGAGTGACATTTTATCACTTTTATTTTTAAGTTCAACCACTCTCGTAAAATCTATCTCTTCTTTTACTAAAAGAGCTTCTTTTGAACTCCATAATCTCTCTCTAAAAGGACCCGATGGAATACATGAAGAGTTTTTACTCTCTATATCTATAAGAATATCGAGTTTTTTTATCTCATGCTTTGAGTAGGCATCATCTAAAAACACAATCTTCGCACCTAACTCTTTAGCTTTTAAAATACCTTTTTTTCTATCTTCACTTACAATCACTTTGATATTTGGCAATTTATGTGCATAGATCATCGCCTCATCACCGCTTCTATCTACATCACATAAAATTTCTCCATCATTGCTTACAACAACAAGACCGTTGCTTTTTCTGCCATATCCCCTAAGCACTACTGCAGCATCTTTGTATCTTGATGCAAGAGCAGTTACAAAAGGAGTTTTGCCGCTTCCGCCGACGCTAAGATTTCCAACACTAATAACATCAACGCCCAAATCTTCGCTTTTTTTACTTTTAAATCGTAAAAACATAGCAAAACAGTAAATCCAACTTAGAGGAAGAAGTAAAATAGAGAGAAGTTTTTGTGTAAAACTTGGGTTGTAAAAATACTCTTCAACCCAAAAAATTACTTTTTTTTTCAATTTTTTGCTTTTTAAACTCTAGTCGATGCTACTGATTTGATCTTATCTATTACATACTGCACTTCTTCATTTTTCATACTTGGATATATCGGAAGCGACATTACCTGTTGATATGTTGTAAGTGCAACAGGAAAGTTGTTTACTTTTAGTGAATATTTATGCTTGTAATATGATAAAAAATGAAGCGGAATATAGTGAAGTCCAACTTCAACACCCTCTTTTTTAAGCTCAAGCGCAAAAGAGTCTCTGTTTTTATCTACTTTGATAATATATAAAGAGTATGGATGTTCATCGCTCTTTGGTTCAGGAATAGTCACATGTTCGACTCCCTCAAGCGCTTTATTGTACATCTGCGCTATTTCTTGGACTCTTTGTAGACTTTTATCTTGTTCTTTAATTTGAGCCCGTATATAAGCGGCATCTAACTGACTCATTGAGTAATCAAAACCTATATCTACAACATCATATATATATTCTAAAGAGTCTTTGTCTCGTTTAATTGCATGTGAACTTAAAAGATTTGCGCGCTCAATAATCTCCTGGGAATTTGAAACTAGCATACCCCCATTGCAAACATCTTTTTTTAAATGAGATGAAAAATCAAAACATGTAATATCTGCGCCTGTTGAACCTATTTTATCCCCTTTATAGGTAGCTCCAAGAGCCTCACATGCATCCTCAACAATCTTAACATCATTTGTTTTTGCCATAGCATAAAGTCTATCCAAATCAACACATTGTCCTGCTATATGCGTAACAATTACAGCTTTTAGTTTTTTAGCTTTGTTGTCTTTTAAATATGTTTCTAGCTTATCAAGATTTATATTGTAGGTTTGAGGGTCTATATCTATAAAAATAGGCTCAGCATCAAAGTGTCTAACAACTTCAGGCACATTTGGATGCGCATTTACAGAACATACTATTTTATCGCCTCTTTTTAAATCAAGTGCCAGCATTGCCAAATGAAGCGCTGATGTACCGTGCGATGTAGCCAGCGCATAGTCTGCCCCGATATATGAAGCAAACTCATTTTGCAGCTCTTCTACTTGATCTATATCTTCACCGTCTAAAACATCACTTACATTTGAGTGCGCTTCTACACTGCTTTCATACTTGTAAAATGGAACTTTCATTATCTAATCCTTATAATATATTGTTAGAGGTTAATTTTGCTATAACAGGCATTTTGCCTTTAAACTGATTGCGCGATATTCTTGATAGTATCATATCGATCATCTCTTTGTTATAACCCATTTGAACCATCTCTTCTTTAGAAAGTTTTTCTTCGGCATAAAGTTTAAGCATTTCATCAAGTTGTGCATATGTATAACCCAAATCTGCTTCATCGCTTTGACCACTCCACAAATCTGCTGAGGGAGCCTTTTTTATAATGCTTTCTGGCACACCCAGATACTCTGCCAACTCATAAATTTCACTCTTGTACAAGTCACCTATCGGATTTATGGCACACGCCAAATCCCCATAAATAGTTCCATAACCTAACAGCAACTCGCTTTTGTTGCTTGTTCCTAAAACCAAAGCTTTTTGTTTAGCCGAGATATCAAAGATTGTAGCCATTCTGAGCCGTGCTGAAAAATTGCCTTTTCTTAAATTATCCATATCTGGATTCAACTCTTCATAAACTCTTAACATCGGTTCAATTGAAGCCGTGACAGATTTTAATCCAAAATTTTGACATAACTCATCCGCATCAATCAAAGAACTTTGCGAAGAGTAATGCGAAGGCATCTTGACACATAAAAGATTATCTTTGAAAACTTTTTGAGCAAGCACGGCAACAACAGCTGAATCAATTCCACCGCTAAGACCTAAAACAACATTCTCAAGTCCAGTTTTATGAACTTCATCATTTAAAAATTGTTGCAAATATTCCGTTATTTGCTCATATTTTTTCATTACTAACCCCTAAAAAAGTAATAAGTGCCCTTTATCAGGGCTTAACAAAAAATATTATATCAAATTTTGGTAACCTTAAGAACATATTGCATTTTTTATAATATTTTTTACAAAAAACAACAAAACTGCTCTGCTTTTTTGTTACAATTTGTCAAAAAAAAAATGAAAAGTAAAAAAATGAAAATACAAGTTAAAGCAATGGGAGATTATCAAACAAACTGCTATATCGTCACCATAGACAAAAAAGATTTTATCATTGATCCTGGTATCGGCGCCACGGAGTGGGTTATGAAAAATGTAACAAATCCTGTCGCAATATTAAATACACACGGACATTTTGATCATGTATGGAGTAATGCCGAACTGCAGAAGAAATTAAAGGTTCCCCTTTATACCCCAGTAGATGATGTTATGCTCTTATCAAGCAGCTCATGGATGCCGGATCTGCCGCCTTCAAAACCAGATGTGGAAGTAAAACCGGATGAAGAGTTTGATTTTGAGGGTATTAAAGTAAAGTTTCGCCACTTTCCGGGACACACACCTGGATGCTCAACGATAGAGATAGGCAATGCTATGTTTAGCGGCGATTTTATATTTGAACGCTCTATCGGACGAACTGATTTTCCATACTCATCCCCGCAGGATATGAAAAAATCACTTGAAAAATTTAAAAAAATCCCGTATGACAAAACTATATATCCAGGACATGGAAATACTACAACCATCAAACAAGAGCAGCAATATAGCGATTACTGGATAGAAAATCTTTAAAAAGTCTTCTACTCCTAAGCATTTTTTGTTTTAAGAGAACTTAATTCCAGTACATGTTTTTCAGTAACAAATGTTTTAAATTCACCCTCAAAAACTTTTGTATTTAAAACATTTCCTATTACATATACACTACTTTTTCTGCCTTCTGTGCTTTTGATTTCAGCAGTAAAATCAACTATATCTCCAAGCTTTACAGGAGCGATAAATCTGCAACTACTTGCCGCTAAAACAACATTTTCCTCATTTATGGCAGCCATTGCGGCATAATCCGCCGCACCGAAGATAAAGCCTCCATGGATTAAATTTTTAGAGTCAGCGACCATTTCAGGAGCCGTTACAAATTTTAATTCTACAAATCCATCTTCAAGTCTCTGTATCTCACCACATAAATTACGATTTATCTTTTTATGCGTTTTTAATTTCGTTTCAATGCTCTTGTTCATCTTTATCCCTTCATTAATTTTACATATACTCTTGCAGGTGCAGGATAACCTTCAACAGTTTTACTTTTATCATTTTCATCTAAAAAATTCTCTAAAGACTCTCCCTCTATCCACTCAGTTTTTCTCTGCTCATCACTATTTGTAACTGAAGTTTCTAGAACTTCAAAACTCTTAAATCCTGCTCTTAGACACCAATTTTTTAAAGCTTTTATTGTCGGTACAAAGTAGATGTTTGGTATTTTAGAATAAGATGACTTGGGACATAAGCACACCTCATCATCACCCTCTATATAGAATGTATCAAGAATCACTTCGCCTTTTTTATCAAGACCTTTATAAAGAGATTTTAACATTGCAACAGGATCACTTCTATGATAAAGAACTCCCAGACAAAAAATAACATCAAACTTCTCTTCATAAAATTCCAAATGTTCAACGCCCAAAAGTTCGTAAACAATATCACTCTTTACAAAATGGTTGATAAATTCAAACTGTGTTTTATAGAGAGGCGAAGGATCAAAACCTACTAAAGATTTTGGTGCATCCTCCTGCATTCTAAAAAGATAGTACCCATTATTACACCCTATATCGGCAACTCTTTTATCTTTTAGATTAAAATGTTTTCGCAGAAGATTGTATTTGATATAGCTTCTCCACTCTGAATCAATAAATGTATCAAAAAGTTTAAAAGGTCCTTTTCGCCAAGGCATCATCATTTTTGCTATTTTATCTACATCTTTTGGAGCAGCTCCATTAACACTTATTATATCACCAAGTTCTACTTCCCAAGAGCCATCCTCTAAACTCTTTAAAGCCTCTTGAAGCGGTGCTATATTTTTCCATTTCATCCATTTAAGACGCTCTTCTCTCAACTCTTGTAAATTCATATTTTTACACCCTGTCTTTAATTACTATAAAATATTAATTTTATTATAATTGTATCTTAAAAGATATAGGATTTAAAATGAGAGTAGAAAAAAAAGCAACAGTTGTTTCAACTTCAGTAGCAGCACTGCTTGTTGTTATGAAAATGACAATTGGTATCTTAAGCGGTTCTATTGCAGTTTTAGCTTCTGCAATTGATTCTTTGCTAGATTTGACAGTATCCTTGTTTAACTACTTTGCACTCCATAATGCTGAAAAGGACCCAGACAACAATTTCAACTATGGACGAAATAAAATCGAACCACTTGCAGCAGTTATAGAGGGTACTGTAATTTCTCTCTCAGCACTATTTATACTTTATGAAGCGCTTATAAAAATAATTTATCCTCGAGAAATGAACTATGTAAACGAAAGTATTACAGTAATGCTTCTTTCTATTTTAATTACATCTTTGCTTGTAATGTACTTGAACAGTGTTGCTAAAAAAACAAACAATATGGTTATAAAAGCAGATGCGCTTCACTATAAAACAGATATTTTTTCAAACGGCGCGGTTCTTTTAGCACTTGGGCTTGTTTCGCTAACAGGAGAAGGATTAATTGACCCTATTCTTGGTATTTGTATTGGCATCTATATGATTTATTCGGCAATGCCTATTATAAAAGAGGGTATTTTAATGCTTCTTGATGCTGCATTGTCTGAAGATGATATAAAAAAGATTACAGATACTATTGAAAGTCAAACAGATATAACTGACTATCACAAGCTTCAAACAAGAGAATCAGGCTCTCATATATTTATATCTGTTCATCTTGTCTTTAATGTAAGCATATCACTCTATGATGCACATCTTGTAGCAGATAAATTAGAGATGAAATTAAAACAACTTTTTAAAGATAAAAATGTTCATGTGCTTATACATATGGATCCATATGATGATTCAGAGATAAACGATATAGAAGAAACTATCTAGTTGTTTTAGATAGTTTCATTTATGTTTTATCTCGCAAATTCAACAGCTCTGCTTTCTCTAATAACATTTACTTTTATCTCGCCCGGATACTGAACTTTCTCTTCTATCTCTTTTGCTATCTCTTTTGCCATTAAAACAGACTCATCATCATTTACAAGAGAAGCGTTTACGATTACTCTTACTTCCCGCCCCGCATTGATTGCATATGCCTGTTTTACACCGGTATGCTCTGACGCTATCTCTTCTATTTCTGTAACTCTTTTTAGAAAACTCTCCAACACCTCTCTTCTTGCACCCGGTCTTGCCGCAGACAACGCATCTGCAGCACATACTGCACCACACTCTATCGAATTCATCTCCTCGTATCCGTGATGCGCATAAATCGCATTTATAACCACACCATGCTCATTATAACGATTACAAATCGCCGCACCCAAATCAACATGACTCCCATCATGCTCATGTGTCAAAGCTTTGCCTATATCATGCAAAAGCCCTGCTCTTTTTGCCAATCTGACATCTCCGCCCATTTCAGCAGCCATTATTCCAGCCAAATGAGCAACTTCAAGAGTATGCGCAAGTGCGTTTTGCCCATAACTTGCACGATAACGAAGCTTGCCAATAAGTTTAATAAGCTCAGGATGCATCACGCCGATATCCAAATCTGCGATAATTTCTTCACCCTCGTTGAGTATATTTGCATCAAAATCATCACAAACTTTACTATAAATCTCTTCTATTCTAGCCGGCTGAATACGACCATCTTCTATCAATAACTCTATAGTTTTTGTTGCAATTGCACGACGATAAAGATTAAAACTGCTTACAAGAATCGCATTTGGAGTATCATCTATAATAATATCTACACCTAAGAGAGTTTCAAGAGTCTTAATATTTCTTCCCTCTTTACCTATTATGCGGCCTTTTAACTCATCATCAAAAAGATGCACTAAATTTGTAAGGCGCTCTGCAGCAAATTCACCTGCATATCTGCTTGTTGCCTGAGCTAAAATATAGTTTGCTCTTTTTTTAGCCTCTACTTTTGCCTCATTTTCATACCGTCTTACAATATGAGCTATCTGCGCCCGAGATTTCTCTTCTATTTTTTCAAATAGAACAATTTTTGCTTCATCTTTTGTCATTCCTGCACAGTGCTCAATCGCACCTAGTGCTTCATCTATTTTCTCTTCATATCTCTTTTTTAGTGAGTCTAAAGATTTTTCATTTCTTTTTAAATCAACTTGTCTCGATTTTAAAATAGCTACTTCATCTTGAAGTCTTTTTTCTTCATTTTGTTTATAGCGCTTAAAATTTTGCTCTTTTACTATAATATCATCTTCTCTTTGGCGAAGATCTGCTTTAGCTCTCTCTTTTGCACTCTCATACAATTTTACTGCTTCTAATTCTATCTCTTGAGATTTCATATTAGCTTTGTAGAGCAGCATTTGTGCTTCATTTTCAATAGCACCGGCTTGAGCTTTAGCTTTTTCGACATAAATATCAAAATTAGCATTAGTTATTTTTTTAGAAATGAAAAATCCAATAAGCCCACTAACGGTAGCTGTCACACCACCAATTAGTATCTCATTTAACATTTTACTTCCTGTTTATAGCCATATTTTTATTTCGTACTTTAACGCGTGGCGTAATAATTAAATCGCATGTAATGTCATACTCATCACAAATAAACTCTTTTGTGTAACAAAATTCTGATTGTATAAAAATCGTGTACGGTCTCTTTTTCAACTTTGCAAAGAAACGATCATACATTCCTTTTCCAAAACCAACTCTTTGTAAATTTCCATCCACACCAACAACTGGCACTATAGCTATATCTATTTTTTTAATATTTCTTAAACTGTTTCCCGCTTCATAAATTCCAAATTTCTTTTTTTTAAGCGGTAATCTAAATGGTACCATCTTAAAACTTTCGCCTTGCATAAACGGCACATAAATATCATACTTTTTTCTCATTATTTTTATTGATTTTGCCGTATCAGCTTCAAAAGGCAATGAAGTATAAAAAAGTATTTTCTTATTTTTAAACTTTTTAAGTTCTTTTTGAAGTTCAATATTTATCTTGGCATTTTTATAAAAACGATTATATTTAGGACTGTTTTTAATTTTCCTTAGACAATTTTGTCTAAAAGTAGCTTTTGTAAGAGACATATAAAATCTTTATGGTTATAATTTCAGTTATTTTAACTCAAAAAAACAGAAAACAAGGTAAATCTATGCTAAAAAATTATATTTTATCACTCTCCATTTTATCGGCAATTTTATTTCAAGGCTGCTCTGATAATAAAGAAAAAACTGAGAATGCTCAAAGTGTAAATCAATTAGTTTCAACAAAAGAGTATGTGCTTACAGGTATTGATCAAAAACAGTATGTTGTAAAAAAAGAGGGTGCAGGTTTTATTTTAGAAGGAGCAAATGATAAAATAGTAATATTTGATATATTTGCAACATGGTGTCCTCCTTGTCGTGCTGTAGCACCACATTTAAGCTCGTTGCAAGAAAAATATAAAGAAGATATTATTGTTATCGGTGTAACCATAGAGGACAATATTCAAAACTCAAAATTACAAGAATTTGCAGAAAAATACAACGCGAAATATATTTTAGTAAATTCAGACCAAAACCGTCGTTTAAGTGATGAGATTGTAAAAGAGCTCGGACTTGGAGACAGATACCCTATTCCGACTATGGCGATGTACAAAAATGCAAAATTAATCAATCATTATGTCGGTGCTACCGCGGAAGAGTTTATTGAGAGTGATATCAAAAACGCTTTAGGAAAATAGATGTTTGGATTTATAAAAAAATCCCTTAACAAAACTGCTGAGGCGATTAAGTCAGTAGTTCCAAAAAAGAAACTCTCTTTTTCCAAAGAGGAGATTGAAGATATTCTGCTTGAAGCTGATGTTGAGTATGAATTAGTAGAGATAATTTTAAAAGAGATATATCAAAGCAAAGTAACTCGTGACATTCTTCGTTCAAAACTACTTGCAACGCTTGCTTACACAACATA
Source organism: Sulfurimonas xiamenensis (assembly GCF_009258045.1). Classification (NCBI taxonomy): domain Bacteria; kingdom Pseudomonadati; phylum Campylobacterota; class Epsilonproteobacteria; order Campylobacterales; family Sulfurimonadaceae; genus Sulfurimonas; species Sulfurimonas xiamenensis. The sequence goes on along the minus strand of NZ_CP041166.1, from coordinate 735,193 downwards.
TAAAGAGCCTGAGTTTACACCTCCTTTTGTAGAGTTGATTGTCGGTGTAAACGGTGCCGGAAAAACAACTACTATCTCAAAACTGGCATATAAATATAAAAGCGAAGGCAAAAAAGTGATACTTGGCGCCGGGGACACATTTAGAGCGGCTGCTATAGAACAGCTTACACTATGGGCAAATAAACTTGATATTCCTATAATCGCTTCAAAACAGGGACATGACAGTTCTGCAGTTGCTTACGACACTATAGATTCTGCAAAATCCAGAAAATTTGACAATGTTATCATAGATACTGCAGGAAGACTTCATACACAGACAAATCTTGCACATGAACTTAAAAAGATAGCCCGTATATGCGACAAAGCTCACAACGGTGCACCTCATAGAACGATACTAATCATAGACGGTACACAAGGCAACTCTGCAATAGCACAGGCAAAAGCTTTTAACGAGATGATTGGTGTAGATGGAATTATTATTACCAAACTTGACGGAACGGCAAAAGGCGGAAGTGTTTTTAGTATAGCTTATGCTCTTGAGCTCCCGATTCTTTTTGTAGGTACAGGCGAGCAGCCTGAAAATTTAACACCCTTTGATAAGTATGAATTTGTTGACAGTCTGCTTGATGTAATCTATGTTGAAGAGGAGTAAAATATGGCAAAGTGCCATATTTTACAAGAGAACACTTTAAAATAAGTATAATCGCACAACTCTCCTATAAAGGCTTATTTTATGTCTAAAAAAAAGATTCTCTTTGAGTGTCAACACTGTGGATTTACAACACCAAAATGGATGGGCAAATGCACAAACTGTGGGGCATGGGACTCATTTATAGAGCTTAATGAGCACCAGCAAGAAGTTGTAAAAAAAACAAAATCAGCATCAAGCACCTCCGCAAAAGCAATCAGCATAAATGAGATAAAAGAAGAGAAGGTATTTCGATTTAGCTCTAAAGATATAGAGCTGGATATGGTTCTTGGCGGAGGAGTTGTGCCGGGCTCACTGACACTTATAGGAGGAAGTCCGGGTGTTGGAAAATCGACACTCCTTTTAAAAGTCGGTGCAGATATAGCTTCAAGCGGACAAAATGTTCTGTATGTAACAGGTGAAGAGTCAGGTTCTCAGATAAAACTGCGCGCAAATAGACTCGGTGCAAATCAAGATACTTTATATCTATTGAGCGAGATAAGACTTGAGCAGGTTTTAACAGAACTTGAACATAAAGATTATACTTTTTTAATTATCGACTCCATTCAAACACTCTACTCCGAAAATATCGCATCTGCACCGGGGTCTGTAACTCAAGTAAGACAGATTACCTTTGAGCTTATGCGTATTGCAAAAGATAAAAACATCGCTATCTTTATTATTGGGCATATTACAAAAGAGGGATCAATCGCCGGTCCAAGAGTTTTAGAGCATATGGTTGATACCGTCTTATATTTTGAAGGCGACTCTTCACAGGAACTTCGGATTTTAAGAGGATTTAAAAACCGTTTTGGGCCGACAAGCGAAATCGGTGTTTTTGAGATGAAAAACAATGGACTTGTATCAGCAACTGATGTAGCTTCAAGATTTTTCAACCGCAACTCAGAACAGGCGGGATCAGCTCTGACTGTTGTTATGGAAGGCTCCCGCCCGATTATACTCGAAGTACAGGCTCTTGTTTCAGAGTCGCATACCGCAAACTCTAAAAGACAGGCTACAGGTTTTGATACAAACAGACTAAATATGCTGCTTGCACTTTTGGAGAGAAAACTTGAAATTCCTTTATCTGGATATGATGTTTTTATTAATATTACAGGCGGTATTAAAATAAACGAAACTTCTGCGGATTTGGCAATATTAGCAGCAATTATCAGCAGTTTTCGCAATCGTGCGATTTCCAAACAAACCGTTTTTATAGGCGAAGTTTCTCTTGTCGGTGATGTTAGGGATGTTTTTGCAATGGATGCAAGACTTAAAGAGGCAAGCATGCAAAATATATCCAAAGCACTTGTTGCAAAAAAACCGTTGGAAAAATCAAATATCAAAACATTTATTGTAGATGAAGTTACAAAATTGCTGGAGTGGTACTGATTAAACAAACATTAAAATCTGTTTTAATCTATTCATAGTATAATCCGCTCTAATAAATATTTAAAAGGAAACAGATAGATGGATGCTCAAGTAAAAAGTGAAGAAAAATACGCAAAATTATCAATAGCATATGAAGGAAAAGAAGAGGCGAAATTAGTATGCTCCACTGTTGATAAAATAATTGCCAAATATGACATAAAACCTGAAACATATATATGCAATATAACTGATAAAAAAGATGTAATGGTTATCGAATATCAAGATGATATGGATCGTCAGGCTGGCGATATATTTGAAGAAATTATCAAAACTTTAAACATAACTATTTGTAATTAATATTTGATATATAACAGATGATTGGAATAGATCTTATAAAAACATCTCGCATGAATCTCTTTATAGAGCGATTTGGCGAAAAAGCCCTTCTTAAATTTCTATCCAAAGAAGAAATAAAGCTTGTTAAAAACTACAAAACAGCTTCTGGCTTTTGGGCAGCAAAAGAAGCCTGTTCAAAAGCCTTGGGAGTTGGCATAGGCTCAAAATGCAGCTTTCATGATATTGCTATATATAAAACATCAAACGGTGCACCAAAATTAAAATTATCAGAAAAACTTTTAAACAATTTTAATATTTTAGATTCCAGTCTCTCCATTACTCATGACGGGGATTATGCCATAGCTGTAGTAGCCATTGAATCAGCCCCCGCCGACAAAATCTAACAACTCTAGTTTATCATTATCTTTTAAAGTATAAGTTGCCCACTGATTTTGTTTTACTATCTCCATATTTACGGCTGCTGCCATAACTTTATCTGTTAATCCCAACTCTTTTAAAACATTTTCAAGAGTTACATTTTCGCTAAACTCTTTTATTTCACCGTTTATTATAAGTTTCATCATTTCTCTTTTTTTTAAAATAATATCTTATTTTTTATTTACACTGTTTTATTGTTCAACTCTTGCATATACGGCTTCTACTAATTTTTTAAAAATTTTAAAATGGCTTTTCATATAAAAAAGATACTCTGGATGCCACTGAACTCCAAAAATTAAAAAATCATGACTTTTTGATGATATTGCTTGAGTAATATTATAATCATCAACAGCTTCGAGCCTAAATTTTTTTGCCAATTTATCAACTGCTTGATAATGCAGAGTATTAATTTTTAAACTCTGCTTTTGCACTATTTCACATAAAAGTCCATCTTCTTTGAGTTCTATTTTTTTCCAAGGAAAAGGGGTATATCTATACTTATAATCACCTTTTCTGATATCTTTATGCAGAGTGCCTCCAAAAAAGACATTAATAAGCTGGTAACCTCTGCAAATGCCAAGTACCGGTTTTTTTTCTTTTACCGCTCTATACAACAAGGTATACTCTAAAAGATCTCTTTGATAGTTAATAACTTCTTCAAGTTCACATGTCTCTTGCTCAAACAGTGCATGATAAAGATCATCTCCACCGCTGATAATCAAACCATCCATTTTTAAATTTTTTATATCATCACCCGGTATTACTACTTTTGACTTCACACCTGCCAAAAAAAGCGCAAAACATATAAAAAATCTCGAAATTGTTCCCTTCCTGGGACCTGTCACTATGACAGTAGCTCTAGTACGCATTTTTGACACTCCTCTACCCATTCATCTTTGCTAAAGATTGCTTTTTCTATTTTTTTAAAAAATTTCTCACTCATCTCTTCAAAAAGTTTTTCATTGTTTGCCAACAGCTCCACAATTACCCATAACTGAAACTCTACAGAAAGATTCCATCTAAAGAGATCAATTTTTGAATTTGGAAGTCTATAATGATAAGTCGGTCTAGGATTGATTTTTTCATCAGGCAGCTGTTTTCTTACTCTTTTTTCATCCCAGTGTGCCAACATTGGCAGCATGTCTAAAACACGATTTCTAGTTGGATTGTAAAAAAGATAATCTTCTATAAAGTGCTCTTTATCGGGATTGTACTCTTTGTTTACAACAAGCCTGATATACTCTTTTGGAAAATCGTTAATAAAAGGGGACATTTTTCTAGCTATATCAAGCTCGCTTTGCACTTCTATCCACTTCTGTAAAATCAAAAAAGATTTAAAAATTTTCAGTATATCACCCATCTCGTCACTTGGCGGTTCTATGTTAAAGTGAACACCAAAGGCGTATTGAAAAGAGTAAGTAGTACCTAATGCACCCTGAAGCCTGAGTTTATCTATCATATTATCAAGTAATGGCAGTTTTGAAATAGGAATAGGCGGTGAAGATATCTCAAAAGGAATAAATTTTTTAGAAGTTTTTTCAAGCAAATCATTGATATCGCTCGATATTGTTCCTATAACGCTGCTTAATTTTGTAAACAGCCCTTTGCTTTCTATTTTTTGTAAAAACATAGCATCTAATTCAAATGTAAAATCACCATATTTCGTCTTTTTAAGTACTACTTTATATTTATTTACCTCAACTATATTCCCGCCGAACAATGATGAAACAACAGCCGCACTGTTTAAAAGAGGTAAATTAGAATATTCTATTTCAACACCGACTCTTCTATCACTTTTGTTTTTTTTATAAAAAAGTTTTGGTCTATACTTGGAATCTATAATGTTTGTATATTCAAAATTCAAAATCTACCCCCCCTCTCTAATTGCGCTGATAATAATATTTTAGCACAATTAAATTATAGAAATAATATATATTTTTACAAAAAATTCTTTTTTATATAAACTCCAATTCAAGTTTATAATCCATCAAAACAATCATTATAAACTTATTTTCTGAACCTTTTAAAATTCTCAGCCTGTTCAAATATCTCTTTAAACACTTCATCTTTTGTAATCGGTGGATAACCGTGTTTTGCTAACAGCATAATCAAATCAACTTTTAGTTCTGCTTTTATATCTTCTCTTATATTCCAATCGGTATATTTACTTTTATCATCAACAGCTTTTTTTAGCTCTTTGGCAAGCATAATGAGTTTGTCTTCAGGGTAATCAAAATCATATTTATGTGCTATCGCTTTCAATATATCGTAAAAAGCTTTCTCTTCAAAGTCTATTCCCATATCACCAAAAGACTCTTTCTCTTTTCGCAGTTCGTGATAAAGATCGATAATCTCATCAGTGAAATCATTTAAAACATTACTCACTAGTACATCTTCTTCTTTGCGTTCATTATACTTCTCAACAAGAGCAGTAAATTTTTTGGAAAACTCTACGCCTTTTACTTTGTTTACTCGGCTGAACTCCTCAAGTGCTTTTGCCAGAAGCTGCTGGAGTAGTTTTATTTTCGTATTTGGTAACTTTATCTTCTCTATCTTGTTGATATAATCTTCATCAAAAATATCTATTTGAGCTTCGTCTTCACTTCCTAGTTTAAATATCTCTTCTACCCCGTCACTTTTAAGAGCTTCACTAATCATCTGTGCCACTTTTGCATTCATTTGAGCAGTATCAGGAGCTTCACCACGAGTAAGTTTTGCTACAATAGAACGAACAGCCAAATAAAAGTGAATATGGTCTTTTTCATTCTCACTAAACGCTTCACTCCCACAACAAATATCGTAAGCAGATTTAAGTCTTTTGACTACATACATAAAACGAGTTTCTAACTCCTTTGTAAGCTGTACAAACTCACTGGCAAGATTTAAGCACTCTAGTTGCTGGGTCGGTGTCCCTTTAAAATAAAGGCTTTTATCAAATCTATAAAATAACTTCGCCAATAAATCGAGTTGGTCTTTTACTGCCACAATAGAAGCGTTTATATCTTCAAAGTTTTGGCTATCTATTTGTGAGAACTGTTTAAGTGCTTTGTTCATAGCGGTTTTAATACCGATATAATCAACTACAAGCCCCTTATCTTTACCTGCATATTTTCTATTTACCCTAGAGATAGTTTGGATGAGATTGTGTTGCTGTATGGGTTTGTCTATATAGATGGTGTCTAAAAATGGCACATCGAACCCCGTAAGCCACATATCTACAACTATAGCAATTTTAAAATTTGATTTTTCATTTTTAAACTGTGTATCGAGCATTTTTCTATACTCTTTTGTTCCAAGCGCATCATACAACTCTTTTTCATCATCTGGATTTCGAGTCATAATCATTTTGAGTCGTTCTAACGGAAGTATCTCTTTTTTCTCTTTATCACTTAGCACAACAGCCTCATCACATACTCGTTGTTCATTCCACTCAGGTCGTAGGGCAATAAGCTCTTGAAAAAGTGCGTATGCAATATGTCTGCTGCTTGATACAAAAAGAGCTTTACCCTTAAGTGTTGCCCCTTCGCTCACTCTTTTTTCATAATGCTCTACAAAGTCTTTAGCCAAAGCTTTTATGCGGTCTGGGTCTCCAAGAATGGCATTCATGTTCGCCATCACTTTTTTGCTCTCATCTATTTGGTGTTCGTTTGCTCCAAGCTCTGCACACTCATCATAGTACTCTTCTATCTCTTGAAGCTTTGCATTATCAAGTAAGACCTTTGCGGCTCTTCCCTCATAAACAATTCTTACGGTAATTTCATCTCGTACCGATTCCGTCATGGTATAGCTATCTACCACAGCACCAAAGACATCAAGCGTAGCATCAATAGGTGTTCCTGTAAAGCCAACATAAGTAGCATTTGGAAGTGAATCGTGCAAGTACTTTGCAAAACCATAAGTTTTCTTTACGCCGTCTTTTGTCACTTTTACTTTTTGGTCTAGATTTATCTGGCTTCTGTGTGCTTCATCAGATATGACTATGATGTTTGAACGCCGGCTAAGTATCTCTAAATCTTCGGTAAATTTATGAATGGTAGTCAAAAAGACTCCGCCACTTTCACGACCGCTTAGTCTTTGCCTTAAATCTTCACGACTCTCTACGCTTACTATGCCATCATCACCAATAAAACCTTTGGCATTTGAAAACTGGCTGCTTAATTGCACATCCAAGTCGGTTCTATCGGTAATAAGTATGATGGTAGGGCTAGAGAAATGTACGCTTTTCATAAGCATTCGCGTGAGGTAAAGCATGGTAAAGCTCTTGCCACACCCAGTAGCACCAAAGTATGTACCGCCTTTACCGTCACCATGAGGTTTTTGATGCTCTTTGATATTTTCGTAGAGCTTTCTAGTAGCATAGTACTGAGGATAGCGGCAAACTATCTTTTCCTCTTTTTTTGATTTGTCGGGCATGTAGATAAAGTTATGGATAATATCTACAAGGCGTTCTTTGTTAAACATACCTTGAATCATACTGTGAAGCGATGCAATCCCATCAACCTCTACTTCATCGCCTGTAATCTTTCTCCAAGAGTAAAAAAACTCATAGGGAGCAAAAAAGGAGCCTGCTTTGTTGTTTACTCCGTCACTTATGACACAAAAAGCGTTGTACTTAAAAAGCTCTGGGATGTCCCTGCGGTATCTTGTGGTGAGCTGCACAAAAGCATTGTGTATGGTAGCGTCTTCTCTTATGGCACTTTTAAACTCAAACACTACCAATGGCATACCGTTTATATACAGTATGCCATCAGGGATTCGTTTTTCGTAGCCTGTTATTTCAAGCTGATTAATTATTTTAAAATTGTTATTTTGTACATCGTCATAGTCTATAAACTCTACATAGATATCTTTTTGATTTGCATCTTCTCTTTTAAATATAAACCCATCAGAAACAAGCTTCATGATAGATTTGTTTGTATCGTAGAGATCACTTGCAGGATATGATTCTAGCTTACGAATAATTTGAGTGATTTCACTTTGTGTGATATTATCGCTTTTATACCTAGAAGCTAGATAAGCTCTCAAATCATCTACTAGAAGTACTTCACTATCACCTCTTTGTATATCTTTGCCGTACTGATAGCTTATGCCTTGTTCATCAAGTAGCTCTATAAATGCCAGTTCTAGTTTCTCTTCTGTAAATTTACCCATGATATATTTCCCAGTGCCCCGATTTTAGACTTCCGACTCTTGTAAGTCTATTTTGCTCTTTTAGTTTTGCTATATCTCTTTTGATTGTTTTGTCAGACACTTCTAACATATTTGCAAGTTGTGCTATTGTGATATCTCTATTTTCAATGACAAGTTCAATTATTTTATTCAGCCTTTTTATTGGGACATCTTTAGGGACATTTATAGGGACATCATTTTTTACTTTTTGCATGGATTGCAATATCATCTCAAGCATAAACTCTATAAATGGTGTGCTTTCTCCTAACTCAGTTGAGTTTTCTATAGCTTTATAGTACTCTTCTTGATGATCTCTTACTATACTCTCTGTCGGTAGAAGTGAAAAAATAGGATTAAAGCTGTTTAAGATAACACTTTGCCAAAGTCTTCCGATTCTACCGTTTCCATCTGAAAACGGATGTATAAACTCAAACTCATAGTGAAATATACACGACTTCAAAAGCATATGCTCATCACTGTTTTTTAGCCATGCAAAAAGGTTTGTCATCAAGTCATTTACCATGCTAGGCTGTGGGGCGATATGTTCACCCACTTGTACATTTACACCTCTAAAGCTCCCAGCAGACGACAATATCTCACCCATCAATATTTTGTGTGCAAGAAATAGATCGTCTAACTCATCGTATTTGTACTCATCAAGTCTCTCATAAGCTTTTATAGCTCCATTTACTTCTGCAACTTCTTTTACAGTACCTAAAACTTTTTTACCGTCCAAAATAGCTGTGATCTTCTCTTCACCAAGAAAGTTTCCTTCTATCTCCAAAGTACCTGCTAAGGTTTTGATGCGGTTCTTTTTTCTAAGCATTGGGTTTACTTTAGATGCTTTGTTGAATTGAAGCTTTGTCAGCTCTTCGCTAATACGAGTTGAGAGTTTTAGTATTTTTGAGGTTATTGTGTATGGTGGGGTGCTACTCATCGCTTACTGCCTTATAGTGCGTATTTCTTCCGCTTCCTAGCTTGCTTATGAGCTTTTTATGGGTCATATTTTTAAGTAGTTCTCTTGTTCTACTCTCTTTTATACCAAGTAGTTCTTCTACTTGTTTTGACTTGATAGTTTGATTTTCAAGAAGATATTCAATTATTGCTTTTTCTTGCTCTGAGCAATCCGACGGTATCCGACGGTTTTCCGACGGTTTAAGGGCGGTATCCGACACTTTATCATCCATCTCAGTGTTTTGCGGACGGAAAAGTTCTACATCCACAAAATCATTTTGCTCCTCTATTTTTGGCTCTTTTAGCCCTTCGGTAGTACAAATAGTTTTTATTCTGTTTATGCCACTTCCCCACTGCTCGATTAGCCCTAGCTCTTTGAAAATATTTGCTAGTACTTTGTTTCTCGCTTCACTTCTGCCGTTCGCTATATCTTGGGATGTAATGGTGTTTGGAAAACTTCCAGGGGATACGATGTTGACAATATCATCATAGATGCCTACTTTTATATCTCTACCTTTGTTGATGTAGTCTCTGTGAATGAGGGCGTTTATCAGTGCCTCTCTTAAAGCTACTTGTGGAATCTCATAAGAGTCAGTTCTGTAAAGTCCTTTTATTTCACCTCTTAGATTTATATGGTTTAAGATGAAGTTTTGCGTATTTTCAAGCACACTAAAAATATCACCGCTATACTCTTTTTTGTCGATGAAAATTTCCATCGTCGTGCCTTTAAACCTAGCACACTTGACCGTACAGTTTTCAAACTTACCTAAAAGTATCAAGAGTGCGTTTGTCGGGTAGGTGGTTCCATGTTCTGTTTTGAGTAGTCTGAGATTGTGTAGCTTTTTATCATCAAGAGTTTTGCCAAGAGTAGCAAAGCGTGAGTGTAAAGGGCTTAAGTCAAGCGTGTCTAGGGCTACATCATAGTTTACTTCTTCATCGTAACCTATGTGTCGTTTTTGTCGCTCTAACTCTACTATATGCTCAAAGTCTGCTTTTCTATTGGTCGCCCCTATGCGTAAATATGTACCGCTGTTTTTGCCCTCACTTTTTAAGTAGTACGGCATCAGATTACCTCTAAAAACTTCTATAACCAACAGTAGTTTGCCATCAATATTGAGGGTATAGATCTCTGGCAAGATATTTGGTGTGCAGTTGTCAAAGATAATAGAGGCTATTTTATCTTGAAGCTCATAGATGTTTTCATCATCTATGCCGACTATCTCTCTTGCATCATTCACCCCAATGATAAGCTTGCCACCACTTGTATTTGAAAAAGCTATAGCGGTTTTGGCAATAGAGTCGTTTTTTGGCAAGCTCTCTTTAAACTCTAGGGTTTTGCTCTCACCTTGGTTTATTAGGTTTGTAATGCTATTCATTGTTTTTTTCCATTTGCTTAGTCATAACTATGATCCATTTAATAATTATCCATACTAAAAAAAAGAATTATTGTTTTTTGATTCAAAGTTGTAAATTAGTTGTATCAGTTCATTCAATAAAGATTCGAATTCAACAATATTTTTTTGTTTTGTTAAATACTCCAACCTTTGTTTTAAAGTATATAAAGCTGTTGACATCGATTTTCCATCTCTATACTTTTCTATTTCTATGTCAATGCTTGTTATTAATTTTTGTATATCTATACTCACAAAATCATTAGATAATAAGAACAATTCAAAATCGAGTTTTTCATAATTATCTTCAATAGACTCATATTTTATATCACTAATAAATTTTTTTATTTTCTTCTTGATTAAAGTACTTGAAATATAGAATAAACTTATTAAAAAATATTTTGATATTTCAATTTTTTGTTCATTTGTCCAACTATTAAGCTCTAAAATTAGTTTATCAACTAAGATATTATTACTAAAAATAGCATCTTTGTTAATTTTTAAGACACCATATAAATTACTTATATAATTATTTTTAATTGCTATAAGTTCATGCCCATTATAGTTTTTACAAATAATTTTATTTAAAAGTATTTCTAATAAATTAATCAATCTGTTGTCATCAATTGTAGATTGGTATAAATTATATTGATAAGCTAAGAATGCATTAATTGATTGATACACAGAAATAGAATTTTTAGATAGATTTAAAATAGTCATGAAATTATCTATAATTGAATCTAGTCTATTTTGATTAATTTTTGAAATAGATAATAAAAATACAGTTTTTTTCCAATATTCCTCAAAAGTTGGAAAAATCTTTGTCTCCTCTGCTTCTATGTGCTTTGTAATGTTATGTAAACTATTAAATAAATATTCCTCTAAAGCATTATCTATCACTAATCTTTTTTCAGATTCTTTTTTTAAATAAGGTTCAAAAATTATCTTCAAATCATTCTCTTTTATATACTTGATAGAAGAATAAAGTTCTAACTTGTTTAAAACTATATCGCTTTCTTGAACTTGTCTTGTTATGGATATATTTATAAAATACTCTATAATTGTTTTAAATTCAGTATATTTTTCTATAGCAAAACCATTTCCTAAGACAAAATACAATAAGTTTTTATGTCTAATTTCAGCTTCTGATGAATTACTTGAGAAGACTGTACCACCACTTTCAACTGTTCTTTTAGAATTTTCTTTTGCTTTTAAAAGTGAAGATATATTAAATGCAAAACTATATATAAAGTTAAAATCTTTAAATATTGCAATGATCGGAGATATGGCTTTCTTCACATTATTGGGAACATCATCATACTTTTCTTCAATGTCATATTCTAAAATATCTTGATACTTTTTGTAATCAATTTTAAAATCGTACTTCAAATGCTTTAATAATGTATTTCTATTAAACATTGATAAAAACAGTGTTATGTAATTTTTGGATTTTAAACATTGTTTTAAAATATCTTCATAAAAATAATAAGAGTCTTCATTATTGCCCAGTTGATAAAGGATAAATGCTTTTTCTAAATCATTTTTTGCAGTGTTAGTTTCGAACTTAAATTCCAATATATTATTTATACTGGTTCCGCTATACAACTCACAAGTAAAAGGATAATATTCTTTATCATTAATCATTATCCCACCAATACCAGCCTTAGATAAAATTTCAAATACTTTATCCAGTTTATATTTGTACTCTTTTAAAAACTTATCATCTATTTCATTCTTGTCTAAAGCACTTAAAAAAATTTGGAAGTTTTTATAATATATATCAGAATTATTTAAATTTATAAAGTTTAAGACTATAAATTTTTCTTGGTAATTTAAATAGATTTTTTTAAATATTTTTTGAATTTGCTCAGGCAATAAAGTATTTAAATTATCAAAAGGCAATAGCTTGTCATAAAAATAATTAATAATATCACCGTCATTAATATATTTTGATTCCTGATATTGAGTTTTTATTCTAGTTAAAAAATTTTCTACTCTTTTATTTTTATCATTTATTTCATCGTCCAAAACTAGAGAAGTTATTCCATGGTTTTCTAAATACTTAATTTCACTTTTATTATGATTCAAGCTAAGTAAATAGGCAGGTGGCTTTACTTTTGAAAATGATTGAATCCATTTAGTTATTTGTTTTAAATTATAATCACCATATGAATATCCAATAAATAATACAGTATGAGTTGATAATACACTTTTAATAAAGTTTTCTATCAATGGAAAATCATATGTATAATTTAAATAATCATCTTCTTTAAATACGATATTATGATGTTCAAAATCACCATGCATTTTTATTAGTTTTTTTTGTGTTGTGGATTTTACTAAATCTTTATCTGAAACAATCACATCATACATAAAAGCATTATCAGCTACGGTTTTATCAAGTAGTTTATCCCAATTTGTAGTAATTACACATTGAGGTCTTATTTCAAATATAAGTTTATGAATATTTGATGGCTCTAAGGTAGTATTAAAGAGTTTTTTTAATTTATCATAATATAAATATTCTCCAAATTCCAAATAGTATAGCTGTGCAAGTTTTAAATAATCTTGTTCCCCTGTTCCTTCTAAATCATTTTTTAGTTCATCAATAATATTGTTCCATAATGGCATTTTGTTACTGAAGGTATCAGAACTTTTTGAAACACCGGCACCAACAAATATAGCAAGCCTATTGTCATTATTTGCTTCAATGATACTCTTTATATGTTTATCCATTTTTTTACCCCTTAATAGTTGCCATTTTTGAAAGTAAAGTTTCTTTCAAAATTTCAAGATGTTTATTTTCTTTTGCTTTAAAATAAATATTCTCAAATATTGGTTTTGCTATTTTATGGAATACATCCATTTTATTAATATCTATAGACATCTCATACTCTTTTAAATAATCACTGTGTACTCTTTGTCTACCTGATGATCCAATCATACTGCTTATTGCATATGATTTAAAGTTTTCTTCTCTTGCTAAACAATAAACCCAATACGGACTAATATCTTTTTTTGCTCTCATTACAATAAATTCTGTTGAACCAAAGGCTATTTCATTTTCTTCAAGCCCAGTTACAAAAGCAGTTTTTCCATTCTCTAAACATGGCGTTATTCTTGCTAATAAGGTGTCTCGGTTTTTAAATTTTGAACCACTTGTAAAAGGTCTTTTTATTATATTTTTTAAGCTCATTGCATCTTCTTGTACATCAGCCATTTCAACATAACTTGTTAATTGTTCTTTTTTTATTGTATGTTTTGGATTAAAATTAATATATTCATCAAGTTTAATCGCTTCAGTAGAATCAAAATTTACAAACCACTCTTTGTAGATGCTTTGTGCGGTCTCTTCTAGTTTTTGGTTCAGTTGTTCATTTAGTTTGATTCTATCTACAATGGTGTGGTACTCTTTTACTATTTCTCGCTGTTTTTCTATGGATGGTATGGGTAGTTCTACTTCACACATCTCATCCCAGCCAAAAGCTTCTCTTGTACTTCCATGTGACATATATCTGGCATATCTATCAAACTCTTCTCTTCTAAACCACATCATGAGGTATTCAGGGAGCAGTTCATCTTGCTTTGTAACTTCAAATACTGTGTACGATGTAGAAACTATCGCCTCATCATCTTCAAGTAGTGCTACAGATATTTTATCTCCATTTCGTGAAGTTATCGAGCCGTATGTGAATTGATTTTTTTTCACTATTTTATATGTTGACATATCTGTGCCGATAGTATTGGCAATAGAAGGAATAAATTTTTTAGTGATACTTACACCCAGAAGATTATCAACTTCTAGATTAATGTTTTTTACACTTACTTGCTGTATAAACTGTCCTAGCCTTTTATAGTTTGATCTCATAACCCAACTCTTTAAATACTTCTAGCAGCTCTTTTTTTGACTTTTCTTCCTCTTTTAGTAGCTCTGCAAATTCACTTTGCAGTGTAGCCATTTTTGTATCAAAGTCTATGTTTTCATCTCTGTTTACAAACTCTATATATTTGCTAGGAACTAGTGAGTAGTCTTTTGCTATCACTTCATCTTTTGATGCACTTTTACAGTATTCTGCTATATCGTGGTAAGCTTCTTTGTCACTTTGCCATGTATGATAAGTTGTCGTTACTTCTTCGATGGTCTCTTCGTCAAACTGTGTAAACTTTTTCTCAAACGGCACTCCCTTTTGTCTTAAGTCCATAAAGAGTATCTCATCTATTCTGTTACGATGAACCTTAGTTTTACCATTTTGCTCAAATTCTCTTTGCTTTTTATTCGCATTGAGTATCCAAAGTGTTACGCTTATGTCTGTGGTATAGAAAAGATTTCTAGGTAAAATCACTATAGCCTCTACCAAATCATTTTCTATAAGTTTCTTTCGTATTTTGTACTCTTCACCGCCACCACTAAGTGCTCCGTTTGCAAGGATGAAGCCAGCTACACCGTTTACAGAGAGTTTTGATACCATGTTTAGTATCCAAGCGTAGTTGGCGTTGGATGTTGGTGGAGTGTCGTATCCCGCCCATCGTGGGTCATCGAGCAGTTCGTTTGTACCTCTCCAATCTTTTTGGTTAAATGGCGGGTTCGCCATGATGAAGTCAGCTTTTAGGTCTTTGTGTTGGTCTTTAAAAAATGTGTCAGCAGGTACATCGCCGAGGTTGGCAGAGATTCCTCTGATAGCTAAGTTCATCTTTGCTAGTTTGTAAGTAGTTGCCGTGTACTCTTGACCATAGACTGAAATGTCTTTTTTGTTTCCGTTGTGAGCATCTATAAACTTAACAGACTGTACAAACATACCGCCGCTTCCACATGCAGGGTCGTATATCTTGCCTTTGTAGGGTTCTATCATATTTGCTATAAGGTTTACTATGGACTTTGGAGTGTAAAACTCTCCTTTGCCTTTGCCCTCCGCTATGGCAAACTTACTCAAAAAGTACTCATATACACGCCCGACTATATCGTGACCTTTGTCTGCTATGGTGTTTATGTTGTTGATGGTGTCTATAAGTGCGGAGAGCTTACTTGCATCAAGCCCAAGCCTTGAGAAGTAGTTGTCGGGCAATGCCCCTTTGAGCGATTTGTTGGTTTTTTCTATGTGAGAGAGGGCGGTGTCTATTTTAAGGGCTATGTCATCTTGTTTAGCATTTCGTTTTATGTAGCTCCAGCGTGATTCTTCGGGCAGGTAAAAGACATTTTCCATGGTGTAAAACTCTACCATATCGACAAATGCCTCTTTGCCTTCAGCTATGAGCTGTTCTCTGCGTTCTTCGTAAGTATCACTTACAAACTTTAAAAAAATAAGTCCTAAAACTATATGTTTGTATTCGCTTGACTCGACAGAGCCTCTGAGTTTGTTTGCACTCTCCCAAAGAGTCTCTTCCATACTTTTTTGTTTCTTCTCTTTTGCCATTAATAAAAATACCTAAATTATAATATAGGGTTATTCTATCTAAATAGCACTAAATAGATATAAAATTTGTTATAAAATCACATAAATCTAAAATACAAATTTTAAAAATAAAGTATGATTTAAATTGTTGCACTTAGTTGTTGAATGGGCGGAAGCTTAAAATTATCTAAAGTAAGTGGTGGGTTCTATAGGACTTGAACCTATGACCACCCCGTTATGAGCGGGGGGCTCTAACCAACTGAGCTAAGAACCCACTGTTTCTAAAAAAGCAAATGCTTTGTAGGTCGGAATTATAATTTAATTTACCTTAGAGTTTTCTGATTTTTATGCATCTTTGATTTTGAAAACTAAGGCATAAAGAAGAGGTACATAGATAAGATTTAGGAATGTAGCCCATGCTATTCCAAATCCGAGTGAAATTGCCATCGGCTGAAGTATCATAGCCTGTCCTGAAGCAAAAAAGATAAGTGTTGAAAGTCCCAAAACAGTTGTCAATGATGTTAAAAGTATAGGTCTTAATCTTGTTTGCGCCTGCTTCATCAACTCTTCCGTATTTTTAGCATTTTTGATAAAATTGACCACTATAAGTCCATCATTTACAACGACCCCGGCAAGACCTACTATTCCTATCAACCCTGGCATAGTGAGGTTTATTCCCATAACTATATGTCCAATGAAAACTCCAAGCAAAACCAATGGTATAGTGC
Source organism: Sulfurimonas xiamenensis (assembly GCF_009258045.1). Taxonomy (NCBI): domain Bacteria; kingdom Pseudomonadati; phylum Campylobacterota; class Epsilonproteobacteria; order Campylobacterales; family Sulfurimonadaceae; genus Sulfurimonas; species Sulfurimonas xiamenensis. Next base: position 718,728 of record NZ_CP041166.1, on the reverse strand, counting down.
TTAAAACAATAAGAGATTTTTTTATGGAATCAAATAACCAAACTAGAGTTATAAATATCAAAAAGATTGCGATAAATGCCGCTTGAAGCATCTCTTTTTGATTTTTAGCATTCTCTTTCTCTTCTCCTTTTATATCAACTACATAACCATCATCTTTTAATTTTGCAAATACAGGTTCAAGCTTTTTCATAACTTCGCCAGAAGTTATTACTTCTTTATCAATGGAAGCCAAAACTGTTCTTATTCTTACACCGTTCTCTTTTTGAAGAGCCACAAATCCTTGGGTTATGATAAAATCACAAACATCTCGCAACAAAACTAATTGATCTGAAGATGGTACTTTAACCTCCAAAGTATCTATAGAACTTATCTGCTCATTTATACCGCTCTCTATTTTTATGCGAACAAGGCCGCTTTCGTTAAACATTTTGCCATATTCGCCTTTTAGGTAGTATGCTCTAAGCTCTCTTGATATAAGTTCTTCATTAAAGCCCAACTGCTGTCCATACTCGTTAACACGAAGCTTCAACTCCTTTTCTCCAGGTGTTGCATCGTTTGATATATTGCTGACACCATCTATGGCTCTTAGTGCATTTTCAAGTTCTTTTATGCCTTTTAGCATTTTTTGCTCATCATCACCGGCACTTAAGCTTATCTCGATATCTGAAGCAACTACACCGGCTCCGGGAACTTTTACAATGAGCTCTTCAAAAACCAAATTATCATCTTTTTTTATCTCTCTAAAAGGTTCTACTACCTTTTGAACATCTACAGCTATCTCTTTTGCATCTCTTTGTCTTATCAAACTCTCTTTATCATACTCGATAGAGAGATAAGGGCTTACATATTTGTCAAATGCATTATCGGGAGCACGCTCACTTAAATCTATAAATATATGAAAAAGATGTTCACCCGTCTCAGCCATATTTTTGGCATCAAGCTTGAAGCCTATAACAGAAGTTATAGATGCTATATCGTCGCCTTTTATATTTTTTAAAAGCTCTTTTTCCAGTTCGGTTACAATAGCTTCCGTATCTTCAAGTTCATTGTTAACATTTACTTTTCCATATACATACACCTGTGTTGTGTCAAAATCAGGAAAGAGTTGAAACTTAGCGTTTTTAATCATCACTCCCGTTATAGACAAAATAGTTACCACTATAACCACTAAAGAAGTCTTTCTTCTCTTAAATACAAAATGTAAAAAAGCGTTATGCCAAGAGGAGAGTTTTTTCCAAATCTTTCTTGTAAAACTCTCATTATGAGAAACCTTTAAAAAGTCATGTGCATGCAGCGGCAAAAAGTAAAATGCTTCAAATAGAGATGATAAAAGAAGTACGGTAATCATAATAGGAACTATTTTTATAAACATTCCCATCTCACCGCTAAGCAAAAGCATCGGTAAAAATGCAAAAACCGTTGTAAGCGTTGCAGTAAGAACCGCCGGAAACATCTCCTGCGCTCCGACTATTGCCGCTTCTCTTCTCTCCATCCCCTCTTCTAAGTGTCTGTAAATATTTTCTGCAACAACAATTGCCTCATCTACAAGCATCCCAAGAGCTATTAGAGCACCTAGCAATGAGAGCATATTAAGAGAGTCCCCCATAATCTCTGTTGCAATAAGACCAATCATAAAACTAAGAGGAATACCTAAAGCAACTACAAAAGCTATTCCGCGGTTTATAAATATAAGCATCGCCAAAAAAACCAGCATCAGGCCAAAGATTATATTTGCAAAAACAATATTAAGCCGATTTTTAATCCAAACAGAAGTATCAGCATATATTTTGTACTGTAATTCTGGATGCAGTTTTGTATTTTCTTTTAAGATTTCACGCACCTGTTTTACAAGTGCTATCGCATTACCCTCTTTGGATTTTGAAATATTTATAGATATATTTCTCATACCGTTATAGTGAGAAAGTTCTGCTTCATCACTAAGCTGAAATGATGCATCTGCTATATCGCCTATACGAACTTTAGTATCTCCGATACTTATAATAGTATCTTCTATTGCTTCTTCGCTTTTTTCTCCGTTATATGTAGATATATATAAATGAGAACCTCTCTCTTTAATCGTTCCTACCGGAAAAACCGAACTTATATTTTTTAGTGATTCTATTGCCAAAGAGGGCTGAAGTCCAAAAGCTAAAAGCTTTTGTTCATTTATCTTTATAACCAACTCTTCATCGGCATCGCCTCGAATAGTAATTTCACTTAGATCTTTTAGCCTGCTAAGCTGACTCTTTAGCTCTTCTGCTCTTTGTAAAAGCTCCTCTTTTGGTCTATCACCCGCTAAAGCTACTAGCGCCAGGGGAAAATTATGCAGCTGTATTTTTGCAATAGGTTCTTCCATATCTGCAGGCAAATCTTTTTTAACACTGCTTACTATATCTTTTACATCATTCAATACATTTGCATTATCAGATCCTGCTTTGATATCTGCTATTATTGAAAATGAGCCATTTTTTATGGTTGTTTCAATAACATCTAGTTCGCTTATATTTTGTAGATCATCTTCAATGGTTTTTACAACCATCTTGTCCAATACATCAGCTGAAGTACCGGAATATCCGCCTGCAATGGTAACCTTGTCCATATTCATAGGCGGAAAAATCTCTTTTGGAATATTAATATATGAAAAGACAGAGAGCACAAAAACAAAAGTTAGTAAAATATGGTTTAAAAGTGGTTTATCTATCGAAAATTCTAAAAAACGGCGAATCATTTAACTTCTTTAAAAAAGTGTATCAAGTATTTGATTTTTATATCGTATCGATTCAACGGAACCCTTTATAAGTCTATTTTCTTCTTTTAGAGTATCATACTCACTTTTTAATTTTGATATATCCCTGCTTATAAAGTATATCTGCTGTTGAATATATATCTTTGGAAAAAGTATCACACAGACAAATACAATAGAAAGCAAAACATACAAAAGATAGTTTGCATCGACCTTTTTTTTGGGATTTATAACTAAATCAATTTCATCCAGTAACTCTGTTTTTTCGCTCATATCAGCTGTCCGTCTCAAAAACTCTCATCTTGGCACTTCTGCTTCTAGGGTTGGCCTTTAGTTCGCTATCTTCTGCTGTAATAGGCTTTTTTGTTAAAATTTTTCCATATGAATGATTATTTCCGCAGGTACATCTCATCGCCTCTTTAGGGCAGATACAGCTATTTTTCCATTTATTAAACCTGTTTTTTACAATCCTGTCTTCTAGTGAATGAAAAGATATAATGGCTATTTTAGCATTTGGGAATTTCGCCTCTTCAATAGTGTCTAAAAGTGAATTTAATTCACCCAGTTCATCATTTACCTCTATGCGGATAGCCTGCATAAGAAGCGTTGAGGGGTGAATCTTTTTGCCTTTTGGCATTAAATGTTTTGTAGCTTCGCTTAACTCTTTTGCAGAGGAAAAGGGACGATTGCCAACTATAAAAGATGCTATTTTTTTATAGTTTCTAAGTTCACCGTACTCTAAGAGTATTCGCTCAAGTTCTTGTTGTGAATACTCGTTTATAACTGTCGCGGCACTTAAAGAAGCCTCTTTGTTCATTCTCATATCAAGAGTTTCACTTGTAAATGAAAAGCCTCTCTCTTTTTGATCCAGCTGAAGAGAAGATACGCCTATATCTGCTAAAACAGCTTTAATCTCTTTAATGTCATTTTCTTGAAGTATCTCTTTTATAACTGAAGAAAAACGCCCTTTTTTGATCTCTACTCTATCCTTGCAAGGTTCAAGTCTTTTAGTAGAAAAGTCAATAGCAGTCTGATCCTGATCTATTGCAATAAGTTTTATATTTGGATTTGCTTCAAGAAGCATTGATGAATGTCCACCATACCCCATTGTGCAGTCGATAATTATTCCCTCTTTTATATCATTAAAAATTTCTAACACTTGCTTATATAAAACGGGAATATGTGGAATATCTTGCATACTAACCTTGCTGCTGTTTTTTTATAATTATACATTAACTTTGTAAAGTTTAATTTTTATTAGTGTATCATAAATAAAAAAAGAAATAGAAAATATGCAGCTATTAATTAATGAATATTTTTTAAAAATTACCGCCTTAATCACGGCTGTAACTCTGCTGATAATTTATTTTATTTTTAAAATATTATATAAAAAAAACACTTCTGATTCTTTAGATAAACAAAGCATTGAAGTGAAAACTTCTAGTAAAACAGAAGATGATATCATCGAACCTGAAAATAGAAAAAAACGCGAACTTATTCCTCACAGTAAAATTACAAAAGAGAACTTTTCCCTTTTTAAAAATGTAAAAATTTTAATTGCCGAAGACAATATAATCAATCAAAAGGTTATAACTTCTATTTTATCAAACTCAGGCATAGATATCACCATTGCGAATAATGGACAAGAAGCATTAAATATATTAGAAAAAGAGAGTGATTTTTCAATCATATTTATGGATGCGCATATGCCGGTTATGGATGGATATCAAGCGACAAGAATGATTAGAAAAAATCAAAACTATAATCATATACCTATCATTGCCCTTAGCGGAGATACCGCACCTGAAGATATCAAAAATATGCTTAATGCCGGTATGGAAGCACATCTTGAAAAACCTATTAAAATGGATGCTATTTATGATGTTTTATATATATACACTACAGGAGAAGAGGAACAAAACAACTCTTACAAAAGTCAAAAAGTTAATTTAAAACTTGACACTGAAAAGGGCTTAGAGATATGTGGAGATGATAAAAACTTTTATCTTGAAATACTTAATGATTTTATATCAAGTTATTGTGACTCAGCAGATAAACTTCAAAAATATATAAATGATAAAAACAAAACAGATGCAGACAAAATGCTGCTAGATATATCTGGAGTTTCTGCAAATATAGGTGCAAATAATCTGCACGATAGAGCACTTGATTTAAAAAAAAGCATAACAAACCCAACAGATGATTTAAAGTATATCAATGACTTGAAAAAATACTCAAGATCTCTTCATCAGGTTTGTGAAGCTATTGAAAAGTATAAAAACAATAACTAATTTTTTACACTTTAAATTAAAGTTAGCGGCTTAACGCTTTTTTAACATTATCATCAGCCATGCTGATATTCCAAGCCGGTTCCCAAACTAAATCAATTTCAACATTTTTAACACCGGCCATTTTCATTACAGCATCTTTTACCCATTGTGTAATTAACTGATGCAGAGGACATGCTTTTGTCGAAAGCGTCATTTTGACATATGCATTTCCTTCATCATCACATGAGGCGTCATATATAAGACCCATCTCTACAAGGTTAAAACCTACTTCAGGGTCTACAACAGTTGATATTGCTAAAAACAATTCATCTTTTGAGTACATTATTTTATATCCTTTATTTTATTTTATAATGAAAAAAAATCTCATCTATCTGAAATACAATACTTAAAATACTACTATCTTATTTATAATTTATCATAAAAAACACGCTTCTTACAAAAGCTAAAGCGCCGATCAATAAAAATGAAGCACCTGCTTGTATTAATATCTCATTTTGAAACAATATTGCAAATGCTACTATCACAACTCCAACAGCACTAAAAATAAACTGAGCTGAAGAACTTTTTGGTGGAAGCATATCTGCCAACATTGGAACTTTTTCTTTTCCGACTAATGGAGAAAATCTCTCAAACCATACAAGAAAAGGTATGATTTTATACATATGACCGGTTATTAAAAAAGTAAAAAAACCAAAAAACATTATCCATGCAGAAGTTAAAAGCAAAGGCTTATAATCAACAACAAGATATGCTAATCCCAAAACTAATGAAACTATAAGAGAAAGATATGAGAAGATAAGCGACTGCGCATAAATATCTATCTCTTTTCTAGCTCTAGTATCATAAATTACTTTTATAAAGAAAAAGTATATAAACAATCCGATTGCTGTTAAAATATAACTTGCATATTCTAAAAATATTGATTTAGTAAATGATGTAGCAACCATCATTAAAACTGCCAAACTTATCATTGTCATAGATATTTCTAATGGCTTCATAGAAAAACTATGAGAAAGCCCAAACATTGGAATCAGAACTACAGACAAACCCATAATTGTAACAATAATATATCCGACAATAACCAAAAAGACATGACTCTTTAATAAAGAATTGATATCTATATCTATCATACCGGCATATCCAAGCGCCATAACTAAACCAAAAATAATCCCAAAAAAAAGAAATATATTTGATATAAGTACACTACTCATAACCAGATTTAGTTTTTCAACTTTTTTTATAGTTAAAAATATTTCCATAACAAATATCATCATTGCCGTCAAAACAACAACTCCGCCAAATGGAAGTAGAGTCGGATAACTAAATCCAAATGCCATCAAGGTTGTACCGATAGCAAGCAGAGGCCAAATCGCATAAAAAAGTTCAACGCCAAAATGCCCTACTTCTAAAACAACCGGCACCAATTGCGCCATTGCGCCAAAAATTGTCATCATCACAAAACCGAGTAAAAACAGATGGACAAAACTTAACATCTTTACATCTAACATTGATAAATTTTCTGTAGAAAAAAAGAAAACAAATACAACAGATAAAAGATAAAACAGACTCCCCAAAATAAAAAATGGAGAGATCAGTTTAAATGGGGGTGCAAAATCTTGCGAAACAGAAAACATTTTTAACTATTTAATGGCACGCAGTTTGATCAAAATCTGTATTTGCAGATGATGCATTATTGCTTGAAAAAGTTATCTTAACTAAACCATTACCTAGATCATCTGTCTCATAAGAAATATCTTCTTCGAGTTTAGCAAAAAGACCGCCTGGAGCTTTATGATTGATCATAACCAATTTATCATTTGTTCCTTTAATAACTTTCAATCCGCACATCGCATTTACCATTGGATCCGGAGGACCGCATTTTGATGTATCAAAGTAATAAGTACTCTCACCATCTTTCTCTAATTTATAAAAATCTACAGTTGCTCCCGCAACTTCAATTTTTGATGCCTCTGTAGGTATATATGACATTTTAACTCCTTAAATTTATATTTTTGAATTATATTTTATATATAAAAAAATAGCGTTGATTTGCATCAATAATAAGACAAAATTTATCTGATTTGACCGCTTCCATAAATTTTAAACTTATATGTTGTCAAACCTTCTATTCCCATAGGTCCTCTCGCATGGAGTTTGTTGGTGCTGATTCCAACTTCAGCTCCAAAGCCAAAAGCTCCGCCGTCAGTAAATCTTGTTGAAGCGTTCAGATATACGGCGGCAGCATCTATTGCATTTAAAAACATCTCTGCTGTAGTTACATTTTGTGTGATAATGGCTTCTGAATGGCCTGAAGAAAATCTCACTATATGCTCTACTGCTCCCTCGACACCATTTACTACTTTTATATTAAGGATATTTGCTAGATACTCAGTATCATAATCTTCATCCGTGGCATTTGCCACATCTATAATTGCTTGTGTCTCTTTACACCCTTTTAGCTCTGTATGCGCTTTGTCAAACTCTGCTTTTAAAAGTGGAAGTGTCTCTTTGGCTATAGCACTGTCAACTAAAAGAGTCTCCATAGCATTACAAACTCCAGGTCTTTGTACTTTTGCATTTATAGCAATTTTTATAGCATCATCTATTTTTGCATCTTTGTCTATATAAGTATGACACTGCCCTTTGTCATGTTTTACAACACTTACTGTTGCATTGTCGCTTACATATTTAATAAGCCCTGCCCCACCGCGAGGAATAATCAGGTCTACATACTTATCCATTTTAATCAATTTAGCAACTCCTTCTCTTGAAGAGTCCGGAATTAGAGAAATTAAAGATTTTGGCAGATTGTTTTTTTCTAAAATAGTTTGAAGAATTTTTGCTATTGCTTCATTTGAATTTTGAGCCTCTTTTCCACCTTTAAGCACGCAAACATTTGAGCTTTTAAAACAGAGTGCTGCAGTGTCGCTTGTTACATTCGGGCGAGATTCATAAATAATTCCTATTACACCGATAGGAATTGATACTTTTTCAATCTTTAAACCATCTTCTGTAACCCAGCCCTCAAGAACACGACCAACAGGTTCTTTAAGTGCCGCAATCTCTTCAATCGCCACTGCCATCGCATCAATGCGTTTTTCATCTAAAAGCAATCTATCCATCAAAGCAGATGATAAATTGTTTTTTTCACCATCTGCAATATCAATAGCATTTGCCTTAATTAAATTAGCACTACTCTCTCTAAGTGCATTTGCCATTTCTCTTAATATTCTATTTTTTTCTGCCCCGCTAATAGTGTTAAATACTCTGCTTGCCTCTTTTGCCTCTGCTAAAAATTGTTCCATCTTCTCTCCTTCTTAATTTTTTAAATTTTCATCCAATAATGTTATACTACCATAAAAAGATAAAGGCATTTTATGAAAACCATCACTTTTATTGGTAACGGAAATATGGCTCTTAGCATAGCTAAAGGGCTGCGACATAACTATAAAATAGAGGTTGCGGGAAGAGATATTGAAAAATTAAACAAATTTGAAAGCGAATTGAGTGTTACAATAGAAAAAGCTTTAATGGATGATTTTAATATAGAGGGCAAAACAGTTATGTTTTGTGTTAAACCTGCCAATGTTGAAGAAGTTGCTGTTAAATTAAAAGGAAAAGCAAGAGTTGTCTACTCAGTTCTTGCAGGAACAAAAGTGCAAAAATTAAAACAGCATTTAAATTCTGATGCGGTTGTAAGATCTATGCCAAATTTAGCAGCAAGTGTCGGCAGATCTATGACTACGCTTACGGGAGACGAAGCATTTAAAGAAGAAGCGGAGGAGCTGCTAGGAGCGATAGGAACGACACTTTGGCTTGGAAGTGAAAAGGAGTTAGATATCGCAACTGCGCTTGCCGGAAGCGGTCCTGCTTATCTGTGTCTTATCTCTGAAGCGCTTGCAGACGGAGCCGTTAAACAGGGAATGAAAAGAGCAGATGCGATGGCAGCAATGCGCGGTCTTTTTGGCGGTTTTGGCGAACTTATACAAGAGATACATCCTGCTATTTTAAAAGATGGTGTTATGAGTCCGGGAGGAACTACTGCTGCCGGTTATGGAGCTTTAGAAAATGGCAATGTACGAGCTTCTTGTATAGATGCTATTGAAAAAGCTTATAAAAAAGCGACTGAACTTTAAACATTTTTTCTGCATGTGTTATGCATGCAGAAAAAAAATTACAAAAATTTTAAAATCTCTTTTTCGATATCCTCTTTTTCTATAACAGTTTTTTGAACTATTTCTTTACTAAAGAGTTCTTTTATCATCGATGGAATCTCTAATTTTGCTTCATTTGAAATGGAAGCAAGCGCTTTAATATCTTGAGCATCCACTTCACCTGTAAGCGCATTTGCAATTACTGGAGAAAACTTTGTCCACTCAGCAGTAGAGTAAGCGATAGTTTTTATTTTAGGATCTGAGCATGTTTCATAAGATTTCATACATGTAGCAGTATGAGGATCCATTAAATAACCATTTTTTTGAAATGTTTTTTTAATATACACTTTTCCCTCATCACCTGTACAAAAGTCAGCATCAAAACTCTCTTGAAGCTGTGCCAATTCATCAGATGTTAATTCATAAAAATTCTTCTCTTCAAGATTTTGCATAAGCTCTCTTGTTCGTTTATATCCAAACATATCATATAAAACTCTTTCAATATTTGAAGATTTTAGTATATCCATTGCAGGAGAAGTCGTACTCACTACATGTAAGTCTCTTAAATCATACTTTCCGGTTTTAATCAATTTTGTTAAAACATTATTTTCATTTGAAGAGATAATTATTTTTTCAACAGGCAAGCCCATTTTCCATGCATAGTATGCGCCTAAAGCATTGCCAAAATTTCCGCTTGGAACATTTAGATATACTTTTTCGCCCATTGTTATAGCTTTTTGGCGAACGAGTTCCAAATAGCTGTGAATATGGTAAATTATTTGAAAAATTATGCGCCCGAAATTTACAGAGTTTGCTGCTGAAAGAAGTATGTTTTTTTCTTTTAATGCTTTTTTAAACTCCTCAGATGCTAAAAGTCTCTTAAGCGCATTTTGCGCATCATCAAAAACTCCGTTAATCCCAATTACTTTTAGATTTTTTGCATCCTCTGTTACCATTTGAAGTCTTTGAACATCAGAAGTTCCACCATCTGGATATAAACAAGCGACTTGCACATTTGAGCGATTTTTAAAAGTCTCAAGTGCCGCAGGACCTGTATCACCGCTTGTTGCAGCTAAAATCAAATAATGCTCGCCTTTTTTTTGTGCGATGGAAGAGAGAACAACCCCAAAAGGCTGAAGCGCCATATCTTTGAATGCTCGAGTAGGCCCATGATAAAGTTCACTTATATAAAGATTCTCTTTTACTTTGACAACAGGTACAGGATTTTCTGAGTTGTCAAATTTGTCATACAGATCCAAAGCCTCTTTTATAACATAACTATCTATATCAATTTCAAAACGATTTAACAAATCAAATGCCAAATCTTTATAAGAAGAGTTTACATGTTTATTTAAAAATTCTCGCCCTAAATCAGGTAAGTTCTCCGGCACATAAAGACCGCCAAAAGAAGCAATTGGACTTAAAATAGCTTGTGAAAATGTTACGCTTAGAGGAGTGTTTTTATCGCATCCGCGAGTTTGAATAAAGTTCATAATCTATACACCTAAAAAATTTTTTCAATTATATCGAAAAAACATTGAATACTCTAAGTAATAGACACTATTAAATTATAAACTTTTCAAGTTTTTAATGATGACGATTTTGTTTATGATTTTTGGTTTTTTTATCATAACGCAAAAAAGAGATTAAAATTGCAATTAAAATAAAAATTGCAACTATTTCATACCCTATAAGCCAAACCACAAAAAAAGCATTTATATCTAAGAGCATAAAGTTACTGAAATCCCCTTTTGCTACATAAAAAAACAAAAATACAGCACCAGTAATATATGGAATTGTTATAAGATAAAGAGTATAAAAAAATCCCTCATACCCCTCAATCGTAAAAAAATAGTCACTCAAATCAATCTCTTGGGAAGTAAATGACGGATGTTTGTTAAAATTTTCTCTACTGCTCACTACTCACTCTTTCATCAAGATAAAAATAAAAAAAATAGATGTAAATTAATTCATTACATTAAACTATGTTAACAGAATATATATTAAATCTATTTAAAAAACTCATTGAAACAATCTTATCGGATTAATATGATATGATTTTTGAGTAACTTCAAAAATCAATTCATCACTAATTCTGCCGATTGTGTACCCTTTTTTTATTTTTACGCCCTTTTTTATATCAGGGGATATTTGAGATAAATTTGCGTATATTGTATGTAATCCATCATCATGTTCAATAATTACAATATTGTTTAGCACCGGTGTTTTATCGGCATATATTACTTTGCCGTTAAAAACAGTTTTTACTTTTGTATTTTTTTCATCTGATTTTAAAGATATTGATTCATTAAAAACTTTTATACCGTATATAGGATCAATATATGTACCATATTTTTTGGTAATTCTATATGGGCTAAAAGGCGGAATAGTTTTTTTACCTTTATAATATTTTGTTTTTATTGCTCGATAACTGCTTCCGACTGATTTTACTTTTGGCAGATTATCATCTGAAATAATGTCTTTTGCATCAAATGCTTGTGCTCTTTGCGCCTCTTCTTCAGCTCTTTTAAGCTCATCTATTTTGATAATATTTAATTGAGATAAAGTTTTTTTCAACATATCTTGCTTGTTCAAAATTTCTTTAAGCTCTTGCTTATAAGAAGATTTTGCTATATTTAATTTTTTTAATGACTCTTCATTCTCTTTTTGTGCTCTTATCAGCTCTTTTCTTTTTGTATCAATGGTGTTTATGGCAATCTCTAAAGATTCAACCTTTTTGTTTAATACATCTATATCTTTAGAGTTGTTATAGAACTTTTCATTTAGCTCTTTTATCTTTATTTTGGCATTTTTATGCATAAGATCAAGAACTTCATACTCTATAAGCGAATCTTCACCAGCGGTATATTTCTCTTCTAAAATTATTGACAAAGAGACACTTTGAGCTATTGTAGAAATAAGCTCTTTTTCCAATTTTTCTCCATCTTTTTTTAGTCTGTTTTGAAAAATTTTCAACTCTTTTAGCTGGCCAATATTCTCTTTATGAGAACTCTCTTTATCTAAAAGCTCCTCTTTTAACTTTTTCAGACGCTCTTGTTGTACTTGAATCTCTTTTTTTTGCAATAAAATTGCTTCTGCAGTTTCACTCATTTTCTTATTGATCTCTTGTTGAGTTTGAGAAAAAGAGCTTATTTGAGAACTTGTTTTTTCGATTTTAGCATCAACACTTGTTCTTGCTTGTAAATGCAGACATATTAAGACAGATACAAAAATAAAACGCATCATGCTTCTTCTTTATGTCCCAAAACTATAAGAAATGCTAAAAGTATTGAAATAGATATAGCAATACTTAAAAGAAATAAAAAATCATCTATGGGATTAAATATAACTATCTTTATTCCAATATTGCTAAACTGATCTATCAACCAAGGAGATGATGAAAGATAGATAAACATTCCAAAAGCTAAAAAACTCGCTATCAATGCATCAACTATGGCAAGCCTAAAAAGTACAGCTGAACGAAGCCATAAAGCTGCACCGAAAAATCCCATAATTGTCATTCGTTCATTATGTTTATATTGCCAAATTTTCAGTTCTTTCATTATCAATAAAACAGTAACAACAAAAACTACGAAAGCAAAAAGCGCAACAACATTTTTAAATAAAAGCAAAAGCTTGTATGTAGTATCATGAGCATAAGAAAAATCTTCTACTTTTGTTATATTGCTGCTGTTTAATAAGTCGCTTCTTAATTTTTTGACTTCCTGCGGCGTTGGATAATAAGCAAGACTTAATTTGTAAAACTTTGGCAATGTATTTTTTAAAAGTTCTCTATTTTCACTTGTCATATCACTGCTGAATTTCTCTATTACAGCATCAGGTGAAAGTTCTTGCACGCCTGCTATTAATTTATTTATACTTAAAATATCACTATTAGCCAAAGGCTTTTTGCTAACTGCTATAACAGAATAAATATTTGCTAGATTTGTTTTATATGCTTCAATTGAACGATCAATAATAAAAAACGCCTGTATAGAAAACAATATACTCAATAGTGCAATTACTAATGAAAAATGGTTCTTAACAGACTTCATGTATACTCCCATATTCTATATGAAAATGTTTATAATCGATATTTAAATTTTGCGGAATATGATGTGTGACAACTATAACTGTAGTATTTAGCTGTTCATTCGCGCCCTCTAGAAGATTCCAAATTAACTGTGAAGAGTATTCATCAAGATTGCCTGTAGGCTCATCAGCTAAAATCATAATAGGATTATGAGCAAGTGCTCTAGCCATTGCAACTCTCTGTTGCTCGCCACCGCTGAGTTCAAGCGGATATTTGCCTGATTGATGATTGAGTCTTACATGTTTCAATAATTTATCTACTTGATTATTTGCAACACTTTTTACATACCCGCTAATAAGCAAAGGAAGCATAATATTTTTATCGATGGTCCACTCTTTTATTAACTTATAATCTTGAAAAACAATTCCTATATGTCGTCTTAAAAAATTTAGTTTTGAGCGTGAAACACCTGCAAGTTCAACACCCCCGACTATAAGACTTCCCTGCTTTGGCTTTAATGCTCCAAAAAGAGATTTTAAAAGTGTTGATTTTCCGCTGCCGCTTGCTCCCGTTATAAATACAAAACTGCCAGAGTTTACTGAAAAATTTACTTTATTGATAATAGTTTCATTATTTGAATAAGATAATGAAAGATCTTTGGCCACAATAACTCTATCCATGAAGAACTCTGTTTAAAAATTGATGTGCCGCAAGATTGCTTTTTGATTTTAAAGGAGAGTTTGGATAGTAAAATGCTTTATCTTTTTTAACAATAACATAAAGATGCTCAGGTTTGTCAAAACTGCCCATTGACATACGAAGCATTATCCCATCTTTTAACATATAAGTTCTCTCAAAATGAATAAATCCACCATTAAATTTTTTTATCTCTTTATGAAGTTTTAAAATTTCTTCAGTTGAAAGTTTTACTTCTGAAAAATTAAAATCACCTTCTAAGATTAACTCGGAAGACTCTTCATCATTTATCATAGTCAAATCATAAATGTTTTTTTCCATCTTTTTCCATCGGTCTTCATACTTGCTTGTTACTGCAATATCTCTGTTTTTATTTATATAAAGTGTTGTTTTTTTAAAAGCTATAAAAGTTTCATAAGAGTAAGCATAATAGTTTTCACTATCCGTTCTAAGCTCTAAAGTTCCTCCAACTTTTAAGATACGATTTGCTTCTTCAATAAATGCAGTGGAGATAACCCTTCTATGAGGTTTTTTATCCCATGGAACAGGAAAATGCACATAAATTTTTCCTACAATATTTGATGGTACTAGTTCCATAAAAAGTCTTGCATCATAGTTTAATACAAGCAAATTATCAAGATTTTTAATTGTTATCTGTTTTAATACCTGCTCAATTGAGGGGTGATGTATCTCTATACCGATAAAAAGAGTATCTGGATTGTTTATGGCTTGATGAAGCAGATGACGGCCTGAGCCGAAACCAACTTCAATACGAATTTCTCTGTTTTTTGGAAAGTTTGTTGCAAAATAGTTTATATCTTTGAGCGCTGTAACCTCTTGAAGATGAATATTTTTTTGATTTTGCGGCACATTTGAAGAGAGCACATTTAAATGAGCTGCTTTTGCATAAGACAAAAGAGCCTTATGTACATTATATATCGAAGCAGGTCTTGTTAATTTGTCACTTTTTAATAAACTCTTTCCATTTTCATCTTTAACCAATAAAAAAAACTCATTTTCATCTACTTTAACTGAAATTAGTTTCTCCTCTTTATGGTTAATATTATCAGCTATAAAATTAAATAAAACTCCATCTTCTTGCGATGGAAACTCTGTTTTTTTAAACTCTTCTATATGTAGGTGTGGCATTTATTCTCGTTTTTAATTAAAATCTTGTATTGGTATTATTATCTCTTCATCTACTTTATTTACATCTACAGAGTTATTTTGTTGTAATGTTTTTTCTGTATTGCTCAAAGTGTTTTTTTCTGTCTTGTCTTCGATTTTTAACTCGATTTCTATACTCGGTTCTGACTTAATGCCATGAGTGTCAATTGAAAACACTTTGTAATAGTATGTTTTACCGGCTTCAATTTCTGAATCAATAAATTGAGTGCCTTTTATATTTTCAAAATCTTCAATTGAACTTTCAATAAAACTTTTTTTATATCTTTTTTGAACAGTAAAACTTTTATCTCTTGAATCTGAACTCACCCAAGATATGGTAACTTTACCATTAACTAATTTTGCTTCAACCAAAGAGGGTGATTTTGGTTTAATCAAAGTTTTACCTAAAACTGAATGATTTTCATAAGCACTTTCTAGTTTATCTTTATCAAAAACACTCACTCTGTAAAAATACTCTTTACCATCTTCTTCAATCAAATCAACATATGAATTCTTTTTTGTATCAATAACTACCTTATAACTCCCATCAATACTAGAAGATCTATAAAGTCTATATACTAAAAAATCTTTTGTATCGCTCTCTTCCCATTTAATTTCAATTTTTTTTGGTAAATCGGTTGAAGCGGTTATTTGTGTCAGCTCTTTTGGCAGCTTTTTTGTCACAACTGTAACTTCCTGACTCGGTTTTGAGACGAGATTGTCAAATGTAACTGTTTTAATACGATATTTATATGTATAATTATCTTTTAAATTTTTATCTATATACTCCGCATTTAATCGCCCATTTACCGTTGCTATATCTCTCCAAATATCCTCTTCGAGAGTTTTTCTTTGAATTATATAAGCTTTTACTTTTTGATTTGTATGCGGCCGCCAAATTATTTTTGCACTTCTTGGCATGCTTCCTATACTATGAAGCCACGCTACAGACTCCATTAACGGCAAAGAAGATATTGTAGTTATTTTGCTTTTTTTTGACTCAGCATTGGCACTGTAGGTTTTAAAATAGTATCCATATTTTGAATTTGGTTCTACATTTGAATCAAGATAATGAGTAGAAAAACGATTATCAACCGTATCATAATATTCATCACTATCCACTTTTGCATTGTCTAAATCAATTTTATATATATACACACCCTTCACTCTTGGATCTGTTATAAGTTCCCACTCAAATGCTATTGCGTTAACATCAGCTATAGTCCCGTTGTTGGTAAGCTTAACAATAGGCAGTGTATCATCTACAACCGCCTCTTTTTTTGGTGTTGGTTTTGCACCACAACCGCTAAGAATTAGCAGTGAAGCTGTACATAATGTGATTAATGTCCATAATTTCATCTATTTGCTCCTTATTAAATTTCTTATTTATATATCCCATCATCTTTTCATCAGGCAACACGGCAAAAGAGAGTTTCTCTTTGCTCTTGGGATGAACGAAGTATATTATATACGCATGAAGCAAAATTCGTTCTGATTTTTCTTGTTTTGGGCTTAAAGAGTAGATATGATCACCTATTATGTGACGATTTATACTCTCTAAATGAACACGAATTTGATGCGTTCTTCCTGTGAAAAGTTTACATGCGACAAGCTGGTTTTTCTCATCATTTGATAATGCTAAATTTTTAAAAACTGTTTTAGCATATTTTCCGTGCTCCTGACAAGCCATTTTAAGTCTATTATTTGAACTTCTGGCAATGGGGCACTCTATCTGAGTTAAATCATTTTTAAGAGGAGGATTAATAACCGCCAAATAATATCTGCCCATACTTTTATCTTGAAGTTGAGCAGATAAAAATTCATGAGCTTCATTATTTTTTGCTATTACCATAGTTCCACTTGTACCTTTATCAAGTCTGTGAACTATACCATGGCGTTCATCTCCGCTTATTGTAGAGAGTCTTATCCCTTTATGCTTTAACCAGTCAACAAGTGTCGCTTCTTTTACACTGGGCGCAGGATGGACTGTAAGTCCGCTTGGTTTGTTTATAACCAAAACATCATCATCTTCATAAAGTGTCTCAACATGAAAATCAATATCTAACGCCGGTTTTGTTTCAACATCAGGAAAATTAACTTTAACTACTTGATTTTCTTTTAGTTTAACACCGCATCGAGAAACTATTTTTTCATCAACATACACACACTCTTTTTTAATTAACTGTGTAATTTGTGAACGACTTTGCCCGATTTCTAACGCTAAAAATGTATCAAGACGCTGGGCTTCGTTGCAAATATAACTCTTTTTTTCATTCAAATTTCTAACCTTTATGATACAATTTCTAAAATTTTATGGAGTTTCAAACTTGTGGAGAATTGATAAGCGTATTTTAGCACAATTTGATTTTATTTCCATTATTCTTATCATTCCGTTAATTCTTACTTCAAACTGGCTTATAGGCGAAGTTGTGCCTGCTCTTGCACAAAAGCAGATGGCTTATGTCGGTATCTCTTTTTTAGTTTTTTTAGTTGTTTTTTTCCTTCCGATTCGCAGAATGAGCTGGCTTATTCCCCTTATATACTGGATTAGCATAGGGTTGCTTTTTGCAGTTGAATTTTTTGGTCATGCAAGACTCGGAGCACAAAGATGGATAGAAATACCTTTTATAAATGCTACCATTCAGCCATCAGAATTTGTAAAACCGGCGCTGATTTTAATGCTCGCATATCTTATAAAAAAAAGTCCTCCGCCCATAAACGGCTATAGATTAAAAGAGTTTTTAAAAATTAGTATTTACATACTGCTGCCATTTTTTTTAATAGCAAAAGAGCCTGATTTAGGCACTGCTATTATTCTTCTTCTAGTTGGCTACGGGGTGCTGTTTTTTATAGGGGTGCATTGGAAAATATGGGCAGTTATTATTGGTTCAATTGTGCTTCTTTCCCCGCTTGCTTACAAATTTTTGCTTCATGATTATCAAAAAGTCAGAATCAAAGATTTTCTTAGCGAAAAACCTTCCTATCATGTTCAGCAATCTATCATTGCAATAGGCTCAGGCGGACTGACAGGCAAGTCAAAAGATGAAGCAACACAGACCCAAATGAGATTTCTTCCCATTGCCACAAGTGATTTTATCTTTGCGTTTTTAGTTGAGAGAAGCGGATTTTTAGGGGCTTTAGGTATTATACTTATATATGTATTGCTTATTTTGCATCTTATGAGTTTAAGTATTTTTAACACTGATTACTACATAAAAGTTGTAACTATAGCAACATCATTTATGATTTTTATCTATATGTCTGTAAATATTTCAATGACTATAGGATATGCTCCAGTTGTCGGAGTTCCTTTGCCAATGTTTAGTTACGGTGGAAGCAGTTTTATAACTTTTGTTATTCTTTTTGCAATAATGCAAAATCTTATAGCATTTAGATATAAAGACATGTACGACGAAAGAGGGAAAAAAAGTTTTTTATAATTGATTTTAAAAAAAAGTAGTGGCGCGGTGGACGAGACTCGAACTCGCGACCCCCTGCGTGACAGGCAGGTATTCTAACCAACTGAACTACCACCGCGCATTTAAATTATGCTTTTTGCTTTTCTCCGCGTTAGAACCTTTCGCTAAATCGTCACATAGTCCAACTATGCTCCTCATTCACTCAAGAATCCGCCTTGATTAAAACAAAAATCAAGAATTTTATAAATTACTAATTGTCACTATAAAAATTATCTGTATAACAAAATCGAACTAGTTCGATGAGCTTTACGCTGAGTAAAACCTAGTGTTAACGCAGTAAAATGGACTTTGTTCATTTCGCGTACAAATAATGTTATGGTGGGCACTACTGGACTCGAACCAGTGACATCTACCTTGTAAGGGTAGCGCTCTACCAACTGAGCTAAGCGCCCTAAAATTATGCTTTTTACTTTACTATTCATTAGAACCTCTGTTCCATTCGTCACATAGATTTACTATGCTCCTCATTCCGCAAAGAATCTGTCTCAATTAAAGTCAAAATCAAGAATTTGAAATCTATTCTATTTATAACACCAATAAGTGGCGACCCCTAAAGGATTTGAACCTCTGTCCCTACCATGAAGTGATAGTGTCCTTGGCCACTAGACGAAAGGGTCACTTTCATTTAAAACAAAAGGCTTTGTAAAAAAACTTGTTTTTTTTGTATTAGACAAGGCAAATTTTGACGAAGCATAACAAACTATGCGAGTTTAAATTTAACGCAGTATAATCAAAAAAATGGTGGGCACTACTGGACTCGAACCAGTGACATCTACCTTGTAAGGGTAGCGCTCTACCAACTGAGCTAAGCGCCCTAAAAAAGTGGCGCGGTGGACGAGACTCGAACTCGCGACCCCCTGCGTGACAGGCAGGTATTCTAACCAACTGAACTACCACCGCGCATATGTAAAATGGTGTCCTGTGATGGATTCGAACCATCGGCCACATCATTAAAAGTGACGTGCTCTACCAGCTGAGCTAACAAGACATTTTCTCCTAAATGTTTAAGAGGTCGAAATTATAGACAAATAGGTTTTAATTGTCAAGATAAAAAGAGAGAAATTTAAAAAAACATCTCTTTATCCATCAGTAGAAGCATTTTAATGGCAAAAAGTACACTTTGATGTTGAATATAGTTCCTGTCTCCATTGAGATTTAAGTGAATTTCTTTATGTCTGATTTTACTTCTTACTCCTATGTATACAGTACCTACCGGTTTATATTTGGTTCCTCCGCTATCACCTGCAATTCCGCTTATAGATATGGCATAATCAGCGTTACTTACATTTAGTGCTCCTTCACTCATTTCCAAAACAACTTCGCTGCTTACTGCTCCATGTTTTTCAAGTGTATCTGCATTTACTCCAAGCCAACTCTCTTTTATATTGTTTGCATATGTTACCAATGAACCATCAAGTATCTTTGAAGCTCCATTGTTTTTTGTAAAATAGTAGGTTAAGAGTCCACCTGTACAACTCTCAGCGAATGAGATCTTTTTTTTGTGTAAGGATAATCTATCTATAATATAGCTCTCTATACTCTCTGCTGCAATAATCTTATTTGGAAACAACTGCTTAACAGAGGCAATAAATTGAGATATATCACCATATTTTTTACTTCTGATATTAACAATAAACCACCCTTCAATAATATCAACTATATCTATTTTTACATCATATGTTTGTGCAACTGGAGCAATTAAAGAGATCATATGTTCTCTATCATTTTCATCAAACAGATGCATAATATATTTTGTTTCTTCAAAATTTAATAACAATTCTGGAAATTTTTCCATTTCATCTATATGCAAAACATTTGCAGTTGAATTTTTATACTCCAAAAGATAACTTCCTTTCTCATATAAAGAACTATTTGAAGGTATTAACATATCATCTTTTAAAACTTGATTATCACTTGTAACTGTACAGATAAGTTTTCCTAAAGTTGAGAAATGCTGTTTTGTAGTTATAATTATATATTTGTCTGTAGAGTGAAGTTCTCTTTCTAGATATAAAAAAAGTGAGTTGTCACTCTCTTTAAAAAAAGTTATTGAGTTTATAAAATCAGCTTTTTGCTCAATTTTTCTAATAATGTACTCTTTTAACGCTCTATTGTATATAAACTTATTGCCTATAAATAGAAGATGCAGTTTCATGGTATAAACACCCTTTTTATAAAAATTATTTTCTCTATTATAATACTATTTAAATATTTTAAAGTAGCTTTTAAACCCTCAAAGGATATAATGCAAAAATTTTACACTATTTGGGACAATTATGGATTACAAAGATACGCTACTTTTACCAACCACTGAATTTGCCATGAGAGGCAATCTTATCAACAATGAACCAAAAAGATACGCTTCTTGGGATGAGAAGAAAGTATATGAAAAGATGAAAGCCAACCGTAAAGATGCCGAGAGCTTTACTCTTCATGACGGTCCTCCATACGCAAATGGCAATACGCACATCGGTCATGCACTCAACAAAATCTTAAAAGATATAATCATAAAACATAACTATTTTAACGGCAAATCAGTGCGTTTTACTCCGGGTTGGGATTGTCACGGTCTTCCGATTGAGCAGCAGGTTGAGAAAAAAGTAGGCGGCAAACAGAAAAAAGAGCTTCTTGGTGCCGCAAAAGTAAGAGAACTTTGCCGCAAGCACGCATCTGAGTTTGTCGATATCCAAAGAGAAGAGTTTAAAAAGCTTGGCATCATCGCCGACTGGGAAAACCCTTATGTAACTATGGATTATAAATTTGAGGCAAACATCTACCGCACTCTTTGCAATGTTGCAAAAAAAGGACTTCTTATCGAGCGAAGCAAACCTGTTTTTTGGTCATGGGCTGAGAGAACGGCACTAGCTGAGGCTGAAGTAGAGTATGAAGACAAAGAGGATTACTCAATCTTTATCGCGTTTGAGCTAAGCGATGATGCAAAAGCGAAACTCTCTATAGATTCAAAAGCAGCTTTAGTTATCTGGACGACAACTCCATGGACGATACCTGCAAACACAGGAATATCACTCAACCCTGAGGAGGAGTATGTTCTAACGACAACAGGATACATCGTTGCCAAAAAACTTCTGGAGTCTCTAAAAGAGCAAGGTATCTTAGACGGCGATATCGCTAAAACTTTTCATGCAAAAGAGTTTGAGAACCTTCTTGCGCTTAATCCGCTAAATGGCAGAACTTCCCGCATAGTTCTTGGCGAACATGTTCTAGTTGAAAACGGTACAGGGTGTGTTCACACGGCTCCGGGACACGGTGAAGATGACTACCGCATTGGTCTTGTTTATGACCTTGAAGTCGTTATGCCGGTTGATGAGACGGGATGTTATGACAACACACTCGTTAGGGATGGTTTGATTCCAAATGCAGAGGAGTTTGTGGGGCGACATATCTTTAAATCTAACGAAGATATTATCGCTCTTATGGGAGAGAGTGTTATACATGTTTCAAAGTTTAAGCACTCCTACCCACACTGCTGGAGAAGCCACACGCCTCTAATTTTCAGAGCGACAAAACAATGGTTTATCAGTGTTGACGGCACGCCTAAGGGTGAAAACAAAACACTGAGACAAATCGCTCTTGATGAAGTTGAAAAGACTCTCTTCTATCCACAAAGCGGCAAAAACAGACTTAGATCAATGGTTGAAAACCGTCCCGACTGGTGTATCTCGCGTCAAAGAGACTGGGGTGTTCCAATAGCGTTTTTTAGAGTAAAAGCGACAGGCGAAATCCTTCTTGATGAGAAAGTTTTAAACTTTACTGCAATGGTTTTTGAGATGCATGGAAGCGATGCGTGGTACTCAATGCCTACAGAACAGCTTCTCTATCCGGGTGCAGGATACAGCGCTGATGAACTTGAAAAAGTAACGGATATCTTGGATGTTTGGTTTGACAGCGGCTCTACATGGTATTCGGTTTTAAAATCCCGCAACTACGATGCAGGCGAATATCAGGCAGACTTATATGTTGAAGGAAGCGATCAGCACCGCGGCTGGTTCCAGTCATCAATGTTTTTAAGTGCGGCGATCGAGCACAAAGCGCCATACAAAGGGGTCCTTACTCACGGTTTCACGGTTGATGAAAAGGGTGAGAAGATGTCAAAATCTAAAGGCAATGTAGTAGCTCCTGAAAAAGTTTTAAAAGAGTACGGCAGTGAAATTTTGCGTCTTTGGGTTGCTTCAAGCGACTATCAGGGAGACCTCAAAATCTCTCAAGGCATCTTAAGACAAACGGCTGAAAACTACCGCAAACTGAGAAACACTTTTAGAATTATGCTTGCAAACATAAATGACCTTAAAGCTATATCACCATATGAAGAGATGGGTGAACTTGACAAGTGGATTTTAAGTGAAGCAAAAGAGGTATTTGATGCGGTTCACAAATCATTTAGCGGTTATAACTTTGTAAATGGAATGAACCTACTCAACAACTTTATCGTAAATGAGTTAAGCGGAATTTACATCGACATCACAAAAGATTCTCTCTACTGCGACGGTAAAAATGACGCGAAAAGAAATGCAAGTCAGAGTGCAATGGCTATCATAGCTAAATCTCTTTTAGGATTAATCGCGCCAATACTTACTTACACAGCAGATGAGATAGTAGAGAACGCTCCTGCTATCATCAAAGGCGACAAAGAGGACATTTTTGATTTTGTCTATGAGAGTATCGAAGATGTAAAATCTGAGTTCAATGTTGATTATATGTTTGCTGCCAGAGAGAGTTTTTACGAAAAAATAGATGCTCTTAAAAAAGAAAAAATCATAAAAAACACACTGGAGTTGGTACTCTACACAGAGTCAAAAACTGCTCTTAAAATGAACAAAACAGAAGCTGAAGACTGGTTCGTGGTATCTGGCGTTATAGAGGGCGAAACATCTGAAGAACTTGGGACATTCAGCGTAGATGGCGATACATTTATAATAGCAAAAGCGACAAAAGCAAAATGTCCTAGATGCTGGAAATACCAGTCAGAAAATGAAGAGAGCACCTGCCCAAGATGTTCAAAGGTTTTAAATGCCTAACTTTGCCGAACCTATATCTTTTACATTTATCGCAGCAACCATTGCTGCGATATTTGTCATAATTGGCATCGGAATAGCGCTTGTCAAACTAGGGAAAAAGTCCAGAAATCCAAATAATCAATAGCTACTTTTTTACTTCTTTTATTTATCTCTAAAAATCATTGATAAGCAAGGTTAATGTTTTTATTCAGCCTATATATGCTACAGTATTTTTTATATAAATACTTGTCTGCTTGCATAACAAGCAGACAAATTGGGCACGGACTAAATATATGACGACTGAACAACTACTAATACTGGCAATTTTGATTATTACGATGGCAATGTTTTTGTGGGGTCGTTGGCGCCACGACATGGTAGGTGCAGCTGCGCTGTTGGCATGCGTTCTGGCTGGACTAGTGCCGCCGCTCGAAGCATTTGCAGGATTTGGTCATCCGGCTGTTATAACTGTTGCCTGTGTACTGGTGCTCAGCCGTGGTTTGCAGACTTCAGGTGTGGTGGATGCACTGACTCGCACCGTGTTGCCCTCGCAAGCGGGAGTAACACTGAGCATGACCGCGCTAATCGGACTTGGAGCGGTACTCTCAGGCTTTATGAACAACATCGGCGCGATGGCATTGTTAATGCCAGTAGCTCTACAGATGGCGAAACGCCTGAACTTGACTCCCGGCCAGA
This sequence comes from Sulfurimonas xiamenensis, assembly GCF_009258045.1. Taxonomy (NCBI): domain Bacteria; kingdom Pseudomonadati; phylum Campylobacterota; class Epsilonproteobacteria; order Campylobacterales; family Sulfurimonadaceae; genus Sulfurimonas; species Sulfurimonas xiamenensis. The sequence continues at coordinate 694,454 of NZ_CP041166.1, read as the reverse complement.
TACTGATGCCGCTGGCTTTTGGTACCATCCTTGGCGGCATGACAACGATGATCGGCACGCCGCCAAATATGATTGTCGCCGGTTTTCGCGCCGAGACCGGCTCCGAGAGCTTCTCTATGTTCGACTTCACACATGTTGGACTGGTCGTTGCCTTTGCCGGATTAGCCTTCATACTCTTGCTGGGTCAACGCCTGATTCCGATACGCAAGCAAATCGGAGTCGAAGGATTCGAATCAGGAGCATATATCACCGAAGCAAGGGTACCCAAAGAGAGTAAAGCAGTAGGTATGACCCTGCGTGAAATTGAGACGGCTCTTGATGATAACGACACACAAGTCATCGGCATGGTTCGTAACGATGTCCGCCTTAGTGTACCAAACCAGTGGCGCAAGATACTTGCCGAAGATATCCTCATACTAGAGGCAGAGGCTGAAACCCTTGCCGATGCGCTCTCTACATTGGGACTTAAGCTCGAAGAAGCAGTGCAGTCCATTGAAAAAGACGAAACAGAAAAAGACGAAACAGAAAAAGACGAAACAGAAAAAAACGAAACAAAAAACAGTGACAAAGATAAGGACAAGGAAGAGACTAAAGAGGAAAAAGAAGATGTTACGACCTCTGACGAAATCGTCTTGAAAGAACTTGCCGTTCTGCCTGGTTCCCACCTTACAGGACGCTCAGCTAGCAACATCCAGTTACGAACACGCTACAATCTTAACCTACTGGCCCTCTCGCGTCGTGGTCAGCTCTCCATCAAACGCCTGCGCACTGCCCGCCTCGAAGCCGGCGATCTGCTGCTAATGCAGGGCTCGCCTGAATCGATCTCGGAATTTGCCGCCGACTACAGCTGCGTACCTCTGGCACAACGCGATCTGCGCATCCCTGACAGAAGCAAGATATGGAAAGCCGGCATCATCATGGCACTCTCTGTTGCAATCGCTGCTCTTGGACTGTTGCCGGCATCAATATCGTTTGCCACGGGCGTACTGGCGTCTATGGCACTTCGGACAGTACCGCTGCGCGATGTGTACGAGTCTATAGACTGGCCTGTAATTGTGTTGCTCTCAACACTTATTCCAGTGGCTGGAGCAATGGAATCTACTGGTACCGCTGATTTGATCGCACGCTTAATCATCGAAAAAGTCGCCTACGGCAACGCCGTGATCGGTCTGACACTAATTCTTGTTATCACTATGTTCCTCTCCGATATGATGAACAACGCCGCCACCGCAGCGGTAATGTGCCCGATCTCCATCGGTACTGCGAGCGCGCTAGGTGTCAATGCCGACTCTTTTTTAATGGCAGTGGCGATCGGCGCCTCATGTGCATTTCTCACCCCTGTCGGCCACCAGAACAATACGCTGATACTGGGCCCCGGCGGCTTTAGGTTTGGTGACTACTGGAGGCTTGGACTGCCGCTGGAGATTCTCATTGTTGTTATAAGTATTCCAATGCTGCTTATTGTGTGGCCATTGTAATAGAGTGCAGAATTAGAAATCCAAAGGACTTATAACTTTACTCTTGTTCATTTCAGAAACTACATGCGTGTATATCATTGTAGTTTCAACACTTTTGTGTCCCAATAATTCTTGAATTGAACGCAAGTCTATCCCGGCTTGTAACAAATGAGTGGCATAACTATGTCTAAATATGTGAGAGGTTACTCGTTTATGTACATTTGCTTTTTGAGAAGCAATTTTAATATTTCTACTTAATGTTTTAGCATGTACATGATGTCTCCTTACTATCTCACTTCTTGGATCTCTAGAAACATTTGTCATTGGAAACAAAAATTGCCATTTTGTTTCCAATTGTGCTTTTGGATACTTTTTCTCAAGAGCATAAGGCATATATACAGAACCAAATCCATCTTCTAAATCTTTTTTATGAATTTTTGCAACATAATCAACTTGTGCTAAAAGTCTTTGTTTTATAGCTTGTGGCAAAGGTAATGTTCTATCTGTCAAACTTTTACTGTCCCAAATATAAATTTTGTCAAATCCAAAATCCACATCTTTAATTCTAAGACTTAAAGCCTCGCTCATCCTAAGACCACATCCATACATGAGATAGACAATCAACTGATAAATTCCTGTAAGATTTATCAAAACTTTTTGTACTTCATCTTTTGTGAGTACAACTGGTATATGTTTTCTCTCTTGTGCTCTTAAAGCTTGAATATTTGTGTCTTTTAAATCTATGCCTAAAACTTGAGTATATAAAAACAGTAGTGCAGAAAATGCTTGATTTTGCGTTGCAGGAGAGACTTTTCGCTCAACAGCTAAGTAAGTTAAAAACTCTTCAATTTCTCTTTTTCCCATATCTATAGGATGTTTTTTGTTATGAAAAAAGATATATTGCTTAACCCATCCAACATAACTTTGTTCTGTTTTTATACTGTAATGTTTTACTCTGATTTTCTCGCGAACTATATCAAGTAATTTCTTTTTTATTTGCATAATAAGCTCCTTAATTAGAAAGGACATTCTGTCCTTTTAAACACTTTATGCACTATTAGTAGGACAATTTGTCTTGCTAATGGCTAATTTCCGGCTAAATGGACAATACAAATTTTGATAATTCTAACCTTTTTTGTAAAAACTAAACTATTTTATTGCAGTTTGTCATATTTTTTTAAAATAGGAGGACATTTTTGATGTCACACTAATCAAGTTATTTAAGGTTAATTTATATAGAATGTCCTCTAATAAATAGTTATATGATGAAAGGATAAACATGCCAGAACCAGTTACAACTATTGGAGTAAGTGCAGTAGCTGCTTATTTAGGTAAAGATGGATTAAATAAGCTACTCGGGCCTACTGCTGATTACCTTGGGGTAAGTCTAAAAGATTTTGTACAAAAGCGGACAGATAATGTTGGGAAAATTTTTGGTAATGCTGAAAAAAAATTAGGTGACAAAATTAATGAAAATGGACAAGTTCCACCAAAAGTCCTTAAAACAATTATTGATGAAGGATCATATTGTGATGATACAGTTGCAGTAGAGTACTTCGGTGGTGTATTGGCATCTTCAAGGACTGAATCTGGTAGGGATGACCGTGGAGCAAGAATTGGAAAAATATTAGACAACATGTCTGTCTATCAAATCAGATCCCATTATCTTGTTTACTCAATAATTAGAAAATTATTTAAAGATAGTAAATATCTTTTCAACCGAGAAGATCGTCATAAAATGGAAATATTTATTCCTTGGAATACATATTTAAACGCAATGCAGTTTAATGAAAGAGAAAAGGAACAATTGACGTCAATAGTAAACAATACATTTTTTGGTTTAAATAAGGATAGTTTGATAGAAACATTTTACTATGGTCCCATAGAACATATTCAAAAAAACTATGCAGATGCAAAAGAAGGTGGAATCGTTATCAGTCCAAGTGCTTTAGGTGCTGAATTATACTTATGGGGTTATGGCTTCGGAGATAAAGAATTATCATTTATTTTACAAGATACTAATTTTGAAGATATAGAAGATATAACAATTACTTTAGATGGAGTTTTAACATCAAAAAAACACATATAACAAAACATTGGAGAGAAATAGTTTACCCTGGCGGGCAAAACTATTTCTCAACTAAAACGTTATATACAAAAAAGGAAATTGAATGCCAAATGTGTCATTAGTTGATGTTGGAAAACTATCAAAGCCAGCAACTGTATTAGTTGAAAAAATTTCTAATGCAATTGGTATAGTTTATGAACCAAGAAGAATAAAACAAAAAGCAATTGCAGAAGCTGAGGCATCAAAAACAAAAGCTTTAATGGATTTAGAAATTGAAGACATTCAAAAGAGAGCCTTAAATAGATTAGTAACTGAAGAAATAAAAAAACAAGAGAATATAGAGAGTATAACTGAAAAATCATTTTCTTCACTAGAAGAAAATGCAACACCAGAAGATATTGAAGATGACTGGTTAAGTAACTTTTTTGATAAATGTAAATTAATATCAGATAATGAAATGCAAACATTATGGGCACAAATTTTAGCTGGAGAATCAAATACTCCTGGAACATTTTCAAAAAGAACTATAGAATTTATCTCAACATTGGATAAAAGTGATGCTCTATTATTTGACAATTTTTTAAAATACTGTTGGTTTATTGGTGGATACCAACCATTAATTATAGATTATAATGACAATCAAATTTATGAGAATAATAATATGACCTTTAGTAATTTAATGCATTTAGATGAAATTGGTCTTATTAGCTTTAATCCAACAAGTGGATTTGTGAAAATATTCAATACTGATACATTTAGTATTGGTTACTATGGAAGAATTTTAAATTTAGACTTTAAAAATGTTCCTAAAAAAGAAATAAAAACAGGAACAGTAACATTAACAAAAATTGGGTTAGATTTAGCACAAGTGAATCATCCAAATATTTACAAAAAAACTGATGATAAAGACGAATATATTGATGGTTTTTATCATTACATAGTAGAAAAACTTTTCAAAGCGAATTTAATACTATCAGAACCATTACACAACAAAGTATATAACAAAACCTCGTAACCAATAAATGCCCTAGTGGTCATTTATTGGCTAGAGTCAAACGTTAGCATGTGAAAGGAAAGGTATTTTGACTTTTAAAATCAATGAACATTCAGTTGCTAGAATTATCGTTCTTCTAGGAATTATCACAGCAATAGTAATTGCACCAAAAAACCATTTCTTTCTACCTAATTTTCTATACTATTGGCTTCCACAAGGAGTCATTATCGGCTTATTGTTTCTTGCTAAAATGCGAGCTAGTGTTATAACTGGATGTTCGTTAACAATGACAACATTTTTAATCAGTTATGCGATATTAATGTCATCAACTTCAGAACCATCCGCTGCTATGGCCTGGATAGTTTATCTATTTTCAATTCCAGGTGCTCTTATTGGGGCATTTATATTTGGTATGACAGCTAAAAAACTTCAGTATAATTCAAGTATAGTTGTTGGCATAGGATCTCTTATTAGTACATTAATAGGAGTTGGTATTATTCAACTGGCTTTTTGTTGCACAGTAATGTATTGTGGTTTTAAGTGCTAACAATACCTTGGAGAGAAATATTTGACCCTGCGGCTCAAATATTTCTCAACTCAAACGTTATATCAAAAAAATAGGAGTATTCAACATGGCAATGGTTAAGTGTCCAGAATGTGGTAAAGAGGTTAGTGATAAGTCCTTTAAATGTGTAAACTGTGGTTTTGTCCTTAATAAACCCAAAAGAGGTATTACAGGCATAATATTTAAAAGTCTGTTTATTCTTTTCAATGCATTTATGATTTTATGGTTTATTGGTTTATTCATGTCAGGTTCTGGTGACCCAGAATTGGCTACAGCAGATACTACTGTAAAAGCTGTAGGTAGTGGAATGTTAATATTCATTTGGATATTGATAGGGTTGCCGCTTGGTATTATGAATTACATTACAAGACCCAAAGCATACGAATAAAAGATATAACAAATCATTGGAGAGAAATATTTGACCCTACGGCTCAAATATTTCTCAACTCAAACGTTATCCGCTCGCTACGCGACCGGATAACGGGGGCGCGGGCTGAACACCCGCTAGTCATCTGCTGCTCCGCACCAGATAACAAGCGGCTGCATCGAGCCTCACCCCGTGTATTCCTCCGGAATCCCCGTGATGAGGTCGATGACCCGCGGCACCGTTAGCTTACATAGGATTATTGTGAAAAAAGAAGATATTAAACGACATTTAAAAACTTATTCAGTCTATAATAAAAGACGAACAACCATCAATCACGCATTTGCATCTGCAATTGCGCCAAGTGATGATTTCAATGAAGAAAAAATGAATGAAGCATTGAAATTTTTAGGTCAAAATCCTAATGAAGATTTAAAATGTGTATTTTGTAACGATGAAGCTGAAACATGGGATCATCTTGTGGGTCTAGTCAAAAATGGAGAATTAAGAGGCTATGGTCATCAAGTTGGTAATTTAGTTCCATGCTGTAAAAAATGTAACTCAAAAAAAGGCAGTAAAGAATTTGATAAGTTTATTAACGAATATGACAAAATATATTTTGATAAAACCGAATTAATTGAATTACTATCACAATATCAAAGAAAATTTGCAAAAGAAATAAATTTAGAACTTTTAAAAAATAAAAGTCCTAATGAATATAATGACTTTCAAGAAGTAAAAAAAGAAATTTTTAATCTAATGGAAAAAGCTGATGTATTAGCTGAAAAGCTAAGAAAAAATATACTTGACTAGCAAGAAGCTAACAAGTCAGGGGAGCTAATAAATTACCCTGCGGGAAATTTATTAGCTCACTTCAAACGTTAGACTTTATGATTGACAATGCGTTGCAACAATCTCCCTTAGGATTAATTATGAAACTCGAACATAAACAGAACCGCAAATTCTCGTCATTGACATCCATTTTATTTGGATTGTTATTTATCAGTGCTTTATTTGGTGCGTCAGACTATTCCGTTCCGGGAGAAATGCCCTTGATGTCTGCTGTACGTCAGAACCAGCTAGAAAAGGTCAAAACTCTTATTGCCAATGGGGCTGACGTCAATATGAAAAAAGCTGGTGCTATCGAAGTGACGCCTCTCATGGTTGCTGCGCGTTATGGCCATACGGAAATTATGGAAATTCTCATAGAGAATGGAGCAGACGTGAATGTGAAGTCAGATGAAGGATATACAGCTTTGATGAGGGCCGCAAGAAACGGAAAAACCGATGCAGTCAAAATCTTACTATTAAATCATGCCGATGTAAACGCACGCAATTTTGGTGGGATGTCTGCACTTAAATTTGCTGCTGGATGCTATCCTGATATTGTGCAGATACTGCTTGATAATGGAGCTGATCAAGGGGATCTGGCAAATACGCCTATGAAGCGGGCTGATTGCGGGCCCAAAATAAGACTAGATTTCTTGCTTATTATTCCAGCATTGATTTTGATAGGTATATTCAGCCTAATTACTTTGAAAAGGACTGTATTCAGACATAAAAGTTCTCAGGCAGAAGAACATGAATAGATTAATCTATCGATGGCAGGGGACAAAACACATTTAATTACTGTGATCGATTACTTGTCTAACAACCCAAAAGGAGACCAATCAAAAACCCGCGGGCGGCTTTTTGATTGCTCATTTCAAACGTTATACATCAATATAGAGGATAGGTAAACTTTTAAAACAAGCCTTTTATAATATTTGTGTTAAAATTAAATTCTAGAAAAGGAATAATATGGCTAAAAAAGTTCAATCAAACAGACTAACAAATCAACATAAAGAGTCTAAAGGTGTAATTGGTATATTTGGAGATGAAGCAAAATCTCATGACATGACTGTTGGAAAAATATCAAACCTTGTTATTGAACAACTTAAAAAAGAATATCCTCAATTATCTTTTAATTACAAAACGAGTATAAAAAAAGAAGAAATAAATGAAGCATTAAAGAAAGTTGACCCAGAATTAGGGCAGACCCTTTTTGTAGCAAATTCAAGCATTATACCTGATGGTGGAATAATAGAAGTAAAAGACGATAACGATAATTGGAGAATTATTTTAGTATCAGAAGCTAAACATCAAGGAAAAGACATTGAAAATATCAAAAATGGTACACTAGTAGGTAAGAATAATAATCAAGACTTGATGGCTGCTGGTAATGCAATAGAAAGGTCACATAAAAACATATCTGAAATCGCTAATTTGATGTTATCTGAATCTCATTTTCCTTATGTTTTATTTCTTGAAGGCTCAAATTTTTTAACAGAAACTATTGCCATTGAAAGACCAGATGGAAGGGTTGTAACGCTTGAATACAACTCAGGAATGTTAAATAGATTAGATCGATTAACTTCTGCAAATTATGGAATGCCAATTAATACCAATTTGTGTAAAAATAAATTTGTCAAACATAAAGATAAAACAATTATGCTTCAAGCAACTTCAATATACACACAAGGGAATGGTGCAAAATGGGATATTAAAAAAATGTTTGATATTATGCTTGAAACTTCTAAAACCTCTCTCCAAGTGTTAGGCAGTGAAATATTTAATCAGATAACTAACAACAAAATAGGTTAAAAATGGCAAGAAATGCAACAAATGAATTATTACAAAAAGCTAAAAAATCAAAAAGTGACGAGTTTTACACACAACTTTCGGATATAGAAAGTGAATTACAACATTATAAAAGTCATTTTGAAAATAAAGTAGTTTATTGCAATTGTGATGATCCACGAAGTAGTAACTTTTTTAATTATTTTGCCTCAAACTTCAAAGAATTAGGTATAAAAAAATTAATTGCAGCTTGCTATAAAGAAGAAGCAAAAGATTTATTCAATACAAAAGAAGATAAAAATGGTTTTTTCTTTGAATACACAGGTACAGAGGAAGAAAAAATCAAACCAAGTATAACTGACATAGTTTACTTCAAAGGAAATGGAGATTTTCGTAGTAAAGAAAGTGTTGAACTATTAAAGCAGTCCGATATTGTTGTTACTAATCCACCATTTTCATTATTTAGAGAATATGTAGCTCAATTAGTTAAATACGATAAAAAGTTTTTGATAATTGGCAATATTAATGCAATAACCTATAAAGAAATTTTTAAACTAATTAAAGAAAATAAAGCATGGTTAGGAATAAATCTTGGCAGAGGTATTTCTGGTTTTATTGTTCCAGAACACTATGAACTTTATGGAACAGAGGCTCGTATTGATAGCTTTGGAAATAGAATAGTTTCCCCAAACAATTGTCTGTGGTTAACTAACTTAGATACTTTCAAACGGCACGAAGATATTGCACTTACAAAAAAATATTTCGGTAATGAAAATGAATATCCAAAATATGACAATTACGATGGAATTAATATTAATAAAACTAAAAATATACCATCAGACTACAAGGGGGTTATGGGTGTGCCCATTACATTTTTACATAAATTCAATCCTGAACAATTTGAAATAATCAAATTCAGAAAAGGGAATGATGAAAAGGATTTATCAATAAATGGGAAATGTCCATATTTTAGGATTCTAATTAAAAATAAACGAGTACAAACTAAATTTAAAGACAAAGAGTATAACAAATCACAGGAATCAACAAATGTACCTATGACAAGTAATTCAACTAACTATGAAAACAAATATATTTCTAATATTCAAACTTCACTTTTTCAAACGCTACATTTGTAATTCAGTTTAACCGTTATACATCATAAAGGAAAATAATGTCAAAACCTTACACAATTCGATTATTCGTCCCTGATGGCGATCCAAGCACATTCAAAATTATTGATAAAATGAACTGGACAGGCACTGGACTAGAAATATCTCGTGAAGGTTGGGCAAAACATAAAAACCGAAATGAATTTGAACAAGCAGGAATCTATATACTTTTTGGGTATCAAGAAGGTGACGACCTTCCGACTTTATATATTGGTCAAGGCGATGGAGTCAGGAAACGCATCGAATCTCACGAAAAAAATAAAGAGTTTTGGGATAAAGCACTGGTTTTTGTTTCAAGTAATGGTGGGCTGAACCGTGCCCATATAACATGGTTAGAATGGGCTTTAATCCAAAAAGCACAAAACATAGGACGATGTAGATTGGATAATTCCGCTACACCTAATGAGCCTATTTTAACAGAATCTGAAAAAGCTGATACTCAAGAATTTTTGAACGAGATATTAAGCATATTACCATTAGTAGAAGTGAAAGTATTTGAGAAGGCAAAGAAAATAAAAGTATCTTCTCAACCATCTGACATAAAAAGAAATATTTTAGACACGATTATTGTACCAGCACAAGAAGATGGCTTTAAAGACGTATTTATAGGAGAAAATTGTTGGTATGCTATTCGCATAGGTGGGGGAAAATTGAAGGATATTAAATATATTGCAGCATATCAAACAGCACCTATCTCTGCGGTAACACATTTTGCGGAAGTAGAATCAATTGAACCGTATGGGGATGGAGAAAAGTATAAGTTGAATTTTGTTTCTTCAGCAAAAGCAATTGGACCAATAAAATACGGTAGAGCAAAACAAGGTATTTTACAAAGCCCAAGATATACGAGTTATGACAAGTTACAATCAGCACAAGAGTTGATGGACTTATTTGACTAATGTATAACAAATCAGTGGAGACCAATCAAAAACCCGAGGCGGCTTTTTGATTGCTCATCTTAAACGTTAGATGACAAGGGAACAAATGCACAATATCGAAAATAATATAATGAATTTTTTTCAACAATTAATCAGTGATAAAAATCATAGATACAAATCATGGGAACATTGTTTTTTATATTTTTCCCAAGATATTGATAAAATTGATAAAGAGATAGCTTGTTTACATTTATCATTTTATCTTGCAAGTTGGGGTATGTATAGAGGCTCAAGTTTTCTTTTATGGCAAGATTACCTGATTCATCATAAAGTTGTAGAAGAGATATTAAAGTATAAACATCTGCAAAATATTGATTTTAATTATTTTAATGCAGAAGATAAGAATTTTGAAGATATTTTTAAATTATCAGAATTTATAGAAAATTGGTATCCAGACAATATTAAAGATATTCCAGAAAAACCTAAAAAGGGTATTAATGTTACAGACACTTTATTAACTAAAATTTTACTTGGAACACTTGGTTGTATTCCTGCATATGATAGATTTTTTAAAGATGGATTAAAAACAAAAAATATACAACCATATACAAAACTATCAGGAAAAAGCTTTTTAGAAGTAGTTAAATTTTATCAAGAAAATAAAAATGACTTTTTAAAAGTTCAAAAAAGTATTGAAGAAAAAGTTGGAGTAAAATATCCTATAATGAAATTGGTTGATATGTATTTCTTTACTCTAAGTTTTACATCATCTAACAAATCATTGGAGAGAAATATTTGACCCTGCGGCTCAAATATTTCTCAACTTAAACGTTAGGTTTACAGTAAGTAATATATATAAAGAGTAAGGATATATCATGTTAGAATCAAAAAAAATATTTATTGACACCCAATACTATGTCAAAAAAGGATTAAATTTTGATTATCAGACCTTATCAAGTTTTAAGGACTTATGTAAACAAGATAAATTAACAAACTTTACTACAAGTGTTGTTCAACAAGAAGTTTATAAAAAAATCAAAGATTCTACTACAGAAGCTTTAAGTATTATAAAAGATTTTAAAAGAAAAAGACATCTACTAACGGCAATAAATCAAGATTTTAATTGTTCAATCTTTGATCAAATTAATAATGATGATATTTATGAACAAGCAAATACTCTATTTGATAATTTTTTAGAAGAATGCAATACTACAATAGTTGATTCAAGTAATGTTAATACAGAAGATATATTAGAATTGTATTTTAATCAATCGCCCCCTTTTAGTGAAAAAAAACAAAAAGAATTTCCAGATGCAATATCTTTATTATCGTTAAAAACCAATCTCACTAATGATGAAAAAATTTATATTGTTTCTGATGATCCTGATATGAATAATTTTTGTAAAACAGATACTCAAATGATTTCAATTGAATCACTAGAAAAGGTACTAGATTTATATAATCAACATGATGAAAATATCACTATTAAGATAAAAAAGTATATATCTGAGCATGATTCAGAGATTAAAGAAAAAATCGAATCTATTTTAAAAGATGCAGAAATGTATAATAATTCATCTTGGGAAGATTCAGAAATCAATGATTTTCATATAACTAATATTGGGGTAATTAATCCAAATATTATAAATATAGAAGATGATAAATGTATTACGATATTTGACATAGATATTGAATTTGAAATTCATGCTTCAGGACCAGATTACATCAATAGTAGTATCTATGACAAGGAAGACGGAAAGTTATATGTTTTTGATACAACTGATAGAATTGAATATATAGATAAGACTTTTACTGTTGAGATAGTATTTACCTATGAGATTGAAGGTTTAACTTTAAAAGATATTGAAATAGATTCGTTAACTATAGTAAGTATATTGTCTGGAATTGAAGTTGATATTGAAGAAGAACCAGACTATTATGTTTAAACCTAACAAATCAGTGGAGCCAATAAATTACCCTGCGGGCAATTTATTGGCTCATTTTAAACGTTATGCTCAATAAGGATATCACATGGACCTTGTTTATATTGTAGTTGTACTTTTCATCATCGTTGTAATTGCACTATTCCTGAAAGGCAAAGAACATGCAGGAAAAGGCAAACTTCCATACGAAAAAATTGATGCACTATTTACGCCCGCAGAACGATCATTCTATGGGGTTTTGAAACAAGCGGTGGGCGGAGAATGGGAAATATTCGGGAAGGTTCGGTTAGCGGATGTAATTGCCCCAAGAAAAGGCATGTCTCGTAGTAACTGGCAAAAGGCATTTAATCGAATATCCGCCAAGCACATTGATTTTGTTGTATGTAATAAAGAAGATTTATCCATTTTATGTGCAATTGAACTAGATGATAAATCGCACGGAAACAAGTCTCGTCGGAAACGAGATGAATTTATTGAATCCGCGTGCGATGCTGCTGGTCTGCGTCTTGTTAGGTTTCCCGCAAGAAAAGCGTATGTTATTGAAGAAGTGAGAACTACGGTCCTGGGGACTTTTCTATCGCTAGAGTCAGTAAATAACGATGCCGAGGCGGTAACGGCTAAGATCGATGAAACGGAAGATGTGCCAGATGTGAGTGTGGAGCCTCCGAAAGCGGAGGAAGCTTGCCCAAAATGTCGGCATATTCAGAAATGAAATACACCCCACTGAATGAATCTCTGTACAAAAGTAAACAGAAACTTAGCGATACTTAACGCGCACCAAGACGGTTACTCTCAAGCAAGCATTGCAACTTATTTGAATGTATCAAAATCATTGATAAGCAAAGTTGTAAAAAGTGGAGATTCATTCACAGGGGTGTAATTTTTACTTTTTACTTTTTACTTGTAAATAGCGTACCTTTTTCATGAACATCATCGAGCAGGTAACTTCTCACTGAAGTTAGATCAAAGCCGTTACATAAAAACATTTCTAAATCGTTTTCTATTATATATTGGGCTGCCTTTAGCTTTGTTACTATACCGCCTGATGCAAATTTAGAATTTGGTGTGAACTCTTGGTCTAACTCCTCTTCGGTCAACTCGTTTACTTGCTTTCGTAATTTCGCTTTTGGATTATCTTTTGGATTTGAATCATAATAACCATCGATGTCACTTAATATCACAAGCAAATCTGCTCCTGCAAAGTAAGTTACATGAGCTGAAAGTTGGTCATTATCCCCAAAAAGCTGCTCTGGCGTCGTCGAGATGTCATTTTCGTTGATAATTGCTAATATGTCATTTTTAAATGTTCTGTCTATGATATCTTGAAAAATTTTTGTATGGGGTCTTGAGTTGAAATCATCTTCTGTCATAAGGATCTGAGAGATTGTAATGTCAAAAATATCAAAGAGATTCTTATATGAACTCATAAGAATAGGTTGCCCCAATGAAGCCAAAACTTTTTTACTTGTCGGAACAAGTTTATTAAGCTGCACTGCAGTGTATCCGGCTGCAACAGCTCCAGATGTGACTAAAATAACTTCATGCTTTTTTCGCAAGTCTACAATAAGAGAGACAAGATTTAACATCCTCTCATTTGCAATATGACCATCCTCAATTAAAACACTACTACCAACTTTAATAACAATACGCTTCATATAAAATTCCTTTAATCGGGTATACTTTTTTTATTTATCATATCTATTCTATAATGCCCATTATAACATGTGTAATACCTCCTATTCTTAATAAAGCTTAAGAAACAAGGAACAAGACTAGTTTTCTTCTGATTTTTGACTAAGATAATATTTAAAATAGAAACTTAATATGCTTGCGAATGCGGCAGGACTTCAGATGCTAAAAAATGCAAACAAACGCATATATCCAGTTAGGTCTCTCTAATAAAACCTCGCTAAAGAAAAAACAGACACATTTTGCTATAATACATTCAATAATTTATAAATATAGGAAAAGTAGTGATTACATTAAAAGAAGCACTGAAACTAAACAAAGATGAACTAACAAAATTTAAAGAAGAGCTTAAAACAAATATAGAAGCAAATGCGGATATTAATGCATACATAGATGTAAACAATGTCGGCGAAGGGGTGCCGATAGCTATAAAGGACAACATTCAGGTAAAAGATTGGTCTGTGACATCAGGCTCAAACATACTTCAAGGATATATCGCTCCATACAATGCAACGGTAATTGAGAAGATGCTTGGTGCTGGACTTAGTCCGTTTGGGCGAACAAATATGGATGAGTTTGCTATGGGAAGTACAACAGAGTCAAGCTTTTACGGCAAAACTCTAAATCCTCACAACAAAGATTGCGTTCCGGGTGGAAGCTCTGGCGGAAGTGCGGCGGCAGTTGCGGCAGGTATTGCTATTGCGGCTCTTGGAAGCGATACGGGCGGAAGCATCCGTCAGCCTGCTTCATTTTGCGGAATTGTCGGCATGAAACCAACTTACGGTCGTGTTAGCCGTTACGGCCTGGGAGCTTACGCCTCAAGTCTTGATCAGATAGGACCGATGACTCAAAATGTTGAAGATGCTGCAATACTCTATGACATCATAAGCGGACACGACGAAAAAGACTCTACAAGTGCGAACAAAAACGACAAAGTAAGTGATAAACTCAACGCATCAAGAAAACTCAAAATTGCAGTTTTGCCAAAACATATAGAAAATGCAAGCCAAGATGTAAAAAAAGCTTATGAGTTAGCGATAAGCGCTCTTAAAAATGCAGGGCATGAGATAGTTGAGCGCGAACTTATGGACGCGAAATTCGACATTTCCGCTTACTATATTACGGCAACTGCGGAAGCTACTACAAACCTCGCTCGTTACGACGGCATCCGCTACGGAAACAGAGTAACTGGCAAAAATCTTGAAGATACTTTTATTCAGACTAGAAGCCAAGGTTTCGGCGATGAAGTTAAACGCCGTATATTGCTTGGAAACTTTGTACTTTCAAGCGGCTACTATGAAGCGTACTATGTAAAAGCGCAAAAAACAAGACACCTTATAAAAGATCAATACTCTAAAATATTTGAAGATGTGGACCTTATTTTATCGCCCGTTGCACCGACAACGGCAAACAAATTTGGAGAGTTATCAACTCCGATGGAGATGTACTTAAGCGACCTCTACACTATAAGCGTAAACCTTGCGGGACTTCCTGCCATCTCAGTTCCCGTTGCAAAAAGCAGCGATGGAATGCCTATAGGTCTTCAGCTGATTGCAAACGCTTATGAGGAGCAGACACTATTTGACGGCGCACTTAGTTTAGAAAAAGAGATAGGGTATAATAGTTTATAGTATAAAACAATATAATAATATTATCTCTTACATTAAAAATGCTAAAGAGAGGGGAGCAGTTGTGAAAAAAAATTTTAAAGCGCTAAATATTAAATGCAGCGGATGTGCAAACACGATAAAAGAGTCGTTAAAAGATGAGTTTGGGGAAGTGAAAGTAGATTTGACACAAGAGCCCAGAGTCGTTACGCTAGAGATAAAAGATGAAGAAGCAGAACTCAGTTTTCGCAAAAAAATGAGATCTCTCGGTTATCCTCTAGAAGATGAGGATTTAGGAACTCTTAGAAAAAGCGGACTTAAAGCTAAAAGTTTTATATCATGCGCAATTGGAAAAATAAATAAAGGTTAAAGATGAAAAAATATTTTAAAGTTTTTTATATAATGCTATTTTTTACATCTCTGCTCTTTGCTGAGCAAAAAAAAGATGTTAATTTAACAAAATCATCATGCACTATTGCTGTTGCCGCAGTTGAAGAAACTGCAAATTCACAAATCAGCGAAATAGCCGGAAAAGCTCCATATTATCTTATATTTGATGAAAAAGGCATTTTACTGCAAAGCATTAAAAATCCGGCACAAAACAGCAGACGAAATTCAAGTTCATTAGTAGTTGATTTTCTTGTGCAAGAGTCATGCAAAACAGTAATTGCCGGAAAATTCGGAACTAAAATGCAAAAGCAATTAAAAGCAAATAATATTCAATTTTACGAACATGAAGGCATAGCAAAAGAGGTTCTTCAATCTTTTACAAAAAAATAAATTAAAAAACAATTTTATATTTACAGGTTGCTTTACCTTTTTTTAACCACAAAAAAGCTATAATCCAACGAATTTTATAGAAACATAAATAACTTCTACCCCTTAAAAGGATTCTCATGAAAATTCGTAAACGCGCTCTTACATTTGAAGATGTACTACTTGTACCTCAGTACTCTGAAATACTGCCAAAAGAGGTCTCTTTAGAGACAAAACTAACCCGTAATATTTCTTTAAAAATCCCTATGGTTTCAGCTGCAATGGATACCGTTACCGAGTATAGAGCAGCTATTGCTATGGCTAGACTTGGCGGAATCGGAATTATCCATAAGAACATGGATATTGAAACACAATGCAAACAGGTAAAAAAAGTTAAAAAAAGCGAAAGCGGTGTAATTATAGATCCAATTTATGTTCACCCTGATGCAACACTTGCTGAAGCAAACGCTCTTATGAGCGAATTTAAAATCTCAGGTGTTCCTGTAATTGATACAAATAACAAACTTTTAGGCATTCTTACAAATCGCGATATGAGATTTGAAAAAGATATGACAAAAAAAGCAGATGAAGTTATGACAAAAATGCCTCTTGTAACTGCTACAAAAGGTATATCTTTAGATGATGCTGCTGATATTATGCACCAAAATAAAATAGAAAAACTTCCAATTATAGATGAAGATGGATATTTAAAAGGTTTAGTTACTATAAAAGATATCAAAAAACGCATAGAGTACCCAAATTCGAATAAAGATGATTTTGGAAGACTTGTTGTTGGAGCTGCTATTGGTGTTGGACAATTAGATCGCGCAAAAGCTTTAGTTGAAGCAGGTGTTGATGTTTTAGTTTTAGACTCTGCGCATGGTCACTCAAGAGGCATTTTAGATACCGTCAGAAAAATTAAAGAGACTTTGGAGATTGATGTAATTGCCGGAAATATTGCAACCGCTGAAGCTGTTGAAGCACTAATTGAAGCCGGAGCAGATGGAGTTAAAGTCGGAATTGGACCAGGTTCAATCTGTACAACGCGCATTGTTGCCGGTGTAGGTGTACCTCAAATCACTGCAATTGCAGAGTGTGCAGATGCAGCTAGAAAACATGGTGTTCCTATTATAGCTGATGGCGGAATTAAATACTCTGGAGATATTGCTAAAGCTTTAGCAGTAGGTGCAAGCTGTATTATGGCGGGTTCTTTATTGGCTGGAACAGAAGAATCTCCGGGAGACACAATTATGTTTCAAGGTCGTCAATATAAATCTTACCGTGGTATGGGAAGTATCGGAGCTATGCAGAAAGGTTCAACTGACAGATATTTTCAAGAAGGAACTGCTTCTGACAAACTTGTTCCTGAAGGAATCGAAGGCCGTGTTCCTTTCCGAGGAAGCATTGCAGGCATAGTGCATCAAATGATGGGTGGACTTCGTTCGTCGATGGGTTATTGCGGCAGTGAAAGCATCGAAGCTTTCTGGGACAAAGCTGAATTTGTAGAGATAACAAGTGCAGGTCTAAAAGAGAGTCATGTCCATGATGTTATTATCACACAAGAAGCTCCAAATTATCATATATAATATAAATCGACATTTGATACGCCTCTTTTTTTGAGGCAAATTATTATGCGCACTCAACATTTATTGACTTTTACTATAGAAAATAGTAAGATTTATTAAAATTATAAATATTAATAATAGTAATAAAGGCTTTAAATGGAAACTGTTTCGGATTATAATAGGTTAAAATTTTTTCCTATTATGATGTATGCAATTGTTATGGGTTTAAGCGGATTAACAATTACATATCAAAAAGCCGCAATTTTGCTTAATTTCCCTCATATTATAGGGGAAATACTTATGTATGCCACCACAACTGTTTTCATAATTATTTCATATATTTACATAAAAAAGTTTTTTAAATATAAAATAGCCGTTAAAAGTGAATTTTCACATCCTGTTAGAATAAACTTTTTTGCTGCTATATCTATTTCTATGCTTATGCTGGCAATTATATATAAAGAAAATTTTCCTACTATAAGTGCCGTTTTTTGGTATCCTGGAACATTACTGCACTTCTATTTGACAATGCATACAATCTCTTTTTGGGTAAATCATAACCAAGAGATAAATCACTCAAATCCTGCATGGTTTATACCTATAGTAGGAAATGTTTTGGTACCGGTTGCAGGCATTGGTTTTGCAGATCTTGGTTTATTATTGTATTTTTTTAGTGTTGGAATGTTTTTTTGGGTTATTTTATTTGCGGTAATACTCAACAGAATTATTTTTCACAATCAAATAGCAGTAAAATTTATGCCGACTCTTTTTATATTGATTGCACCTCCGGCTATCGGTTTTATAGCTTATTTTAAAATGTTTGGAATAATAGATTTTTTTGCTGTTATGCTCTTTAATCTGGCTCTGTTTTTTACTATTTTAGTTATTTTTATGTATAAAAATTTTATAAAAATAAAGTTTTTTATCTCATGGTGGGCATTTGTATTTCCTATTGCAGCAATGGCGATTAGTGCCATGCTTATGTATAATCAGAACAGTTGTATCTTTTTACTGCTTCTCTCTTATGCAATGATCGCAGCAATAACAATTATTGTATCTATTGTAACTTATCAAACAGTTATACATATAATTAAAAAAGAGATCTGTGTTCAAGAATAAAATTTAATATAATATAAATTTTGTTAAAATCCCACTCAAATTTAATAATAGGAAAAAAAATGAAAAAAACAGTTTTTATGGACAAATACCCAATATTTAGCTTAGAGTTGACAAAAAATGAAATAAAAGTTTCAAACACAAAAGAAATAGCTGAGTATTTTAAAGAAAAAATACAAAATCATCCAATAGCGCAATTTATATCTATTTTTGATCACTACTCACATACAAAAAGCTTAAACGGAGCAATTATGGATGGCTTAATTGATGCTCAAAATGTTATTTTTTGTTTTGGACAGGCAATACCTAACACTAAAATGTTAGCAGTTAGACCGAGAAGCATAGGCATTTGCGAATTTGAAGACAGAGTTATTATAGAATTTTTAGAAGCTCCAAAAGAGGAGATGCATAAATTGATGGAAGATTGGGCAAGAGATTTAAAAAAATAAATACAGCACACTTAAAACTAACATTAAACCATTTTAGATAAAATACCTTTAAATATTTAAAACGAGGTAAATTAAATGGATTTGCAAACCAAAGCATTGCATGCTGGATATACAAAAGATTCTCAAGGAACTATGGCTGTACCGATTTATCAAACAACTGCATATGAGTTTCGTGATGTTCAGCATGCGGCGGATCTCTTCTCCTTAAAAGAGCTGGGAAATATTTACACTCGTTTAAACAACCCCACTACAGATGTTTTTGAAAAAAGATTTGCAGAACTTGAGGGTGGAGAGGCTGCACTTGCGACATCAAGCGGAATGAGTGCTATATTTTTTGCTATAGCAAATGCAGCAGAAGCCGGAGATAACATTATTTGTGCAAGGCAACTCTACGGCGGAAGCTTAACACTAAGCACCCACACTTTAAAAAGATTTGGCATTGAAGCTAGATTTTTTAATGTACACGACACCTCTTCATTAGAATCTCTTATAGATGACAAAACAAAAGTTATCTTTTTTGAATCTTTAACAAATCCAAGTATAGATGTAGCAGATATTGAAGTAATTACTAAAATTGCAAACAAACATGGCATTCTCTCGGTAGTTGACAACACTGTTGCAACGCCTGTTTTATGCCGTCCATTTGAGCATGGAGCAGATATTATCGTTCATAGTGCCAGCAAATATACAACAGGCCAAGGCTTGGCAATCGGTGGAATTTTAGTGGAGAGAAAAAATCTTATTGAAAAGCTCAAAGCAAATCCTCGTTATGAACAATTCAATAAACCGGATGCATCTTATCATGGCTTAATCTATGTAGATACAAATTTGCCGCCTTACACTCTAAGAGCAAGGCTCTCTCTTTTAAGAGATTTGGGTGCTGTTTCATCTCCTTTTAACTCATGGCTCTTTATTCAAGGGATGGAAACGCTTTCACTTCGCATGCGTGAACACTCGAAAAATGCTCTGGAATTAGCACATTTTTTAGAATCCCATCCTAAGGTTAAAAAAGTAAATTATCCTGGTTTACAAAGTAATTCTAACTATAAAAATGCTCAAAAATATTTCGACAACGGTGCATGCAGCGGACTTTTAAGTTTTGAGGTTGAAACATTTGAAGAAGCTGCTAAAATAGTAAATGCAACAAAACTCTATTCACTTGTTGTAAATATAGGTGATTCAAAATCTATAATTACGCATCCGGCTTCTACAACACACCAGCAATTAAGCAAAGATGAACTTAATGCATGCGGTGTTCCTGCCGGACTAATTAGAATATCTTGTGGATTAGAAAGCATTATGGATTTGATTGCTGATATGAAACAGGCGTTAGAGGCCTAAAATTGTCACTAAACCTAAAAACATATACCGAACATTTTACAAATCCTCTTTATTTAGAAAGCGGTCGTATTTTAGAACCTTATGATATAACATATGAGACTTATGGAAAACTCAACGACACCAAAAGCAATGTTGTTGTTGTCTGTCATGCGCTCACAGGTTCTCACCATTGTGCCGGAATCTACGAAGGCGATAAAAAAACCGGCTGGTGGGATTCTCTTATCGGTCCGGGCAAAGCTGTTGATACTGATAAATATTTTGTAATTTGTACAAATGTTATCGGCAGTTGTTTTGGTTCAACTGGACCTATGAGTCCGCAGTATCCTCATCATAACCCATATCGATATAAATTCCCTGTTGTTACTATTAAAGATATGATTAAAGCACAAAGAATCCTTTTTGATAAACTAGGTATTCACAATGTTCATGCAATTATCGGCGGTTCAATGGGTGGAATGCAAGCTCTTCAGTTTGCAATAACATACCCAAATTTCGCATCTAAAATCATCTCTTTGGCAACAACACACGCGACACAACCATGGGCTATAGCTTTTAACAAAGTATCTCAAGAGGCGATACTAAAAGACCCTGATTTTAAACAAGGTTACTATGAAAAAGAAGATATCGCAAAGAATGGCTTATCCGGAATGGCTGTGGGAAGAATGGCTGGGCATATAAGCTTTTTATCGCATGAGTCAATGCAAGATAAATTTGGCAGAGAATATAGAAATACCGACGGTCTTTATGAGTTATTTGGAAAGTTTCAAGTTGAACTCTATCTGGAGTATAACGGCTATAACTTCACAAAATGGTTTGATCCGCTATCATATCTCTATATAACAAAAGCGATAAATATTTATGACTTATCTCGAGGATTTGATTCATTAAACGAAGCTTTAGAAAAAGTAAAAGCTGAATTACATCTTATTAGTTTTAAAAACGACCTACTCTTTAGAAACTATGAAATGAAAGAAATAAGCGATACACTCACTAAAATTGGGCATAAAAATCATCACTATTTAGATATAGACAGCGATTATGGACATGATGCATTTTTAGTTGAAATAGAGAAATTTAAAGAGTATATAAAGGATGTTTTAAATGACTAAGAAAGATGTTACTAAAGAAACCGAAGGTTTTACTAAAGAAACCGAAGGTTTTGAATCAAAACTGCAAAGTGCTAAAAAAATTTTAGAAACTCTGATGAATCCTGATATTACACTCGCAGACAGCGTTAAAGCATATGAAGAGGGAATGGGTGAGTTAGCAAAGGCTCAAAAAATACTGGAAGAAGCAGAGATTAAAATAACGCAGATAAAAGGAAAATAGTAATGTCCGCATTTTGTAGTGATAATAACATCAGCAAAGATAGTATCTAGTGCGTGCTGCGGTGCTTCAACTAAGTTCTCAGGGAATGAGTTCTACAAAATTATATAACTACATACGAATCGCAAATAAGCAGGGTGTAAAAGTTTTACTTTTAGGCGAATATATATTAAATCCATTTTTTAAAGAACTTCAAACTCTATCTATAAGTATGATAAAAGAGCAGGCTCAACATCAAATTAAAATATTAAAAGAGTTGGCTTCTACCTACAGTTTAACAATTATTACGCCTCTTATTATTGTAAAAAAAGATAAAATCTATAAAACTATTGCAAAATTCACCCCTTCTTCTTCCTACTATTATCAACAACAGATTCTTATAAATTATGCTCACTGGAATGAAGAGAATTTTTTCGCAAACAAGCCAAAAGCTGTTCAAGCACCTTTAATATTTAAAATTGACAACTTTAAATTTGCAGTAATAAGCGGATTTGAACTCCATTTCGATAAGATATGGGAACAAATATCTTCTAAAAATATTGATTGCGTTTTAGTTCCAAGTGTTTCAACTTTTGGTTCATATGAGAGATGGAAAAATCTAATACTTTCACGCGCTTTTACTCAAAACTGCTATATTTTAAGAGCAAATAGAATTGGTGAGTATTGTGATAATGAATTTACATGGAGTTTTTACGGTGATTCACTTTTAGCTTCACCAAACGGCGAATTACTGGAGCATTTAGGTAACAAAGAAGAACTTATGATTGTAGACATGAGCCATTATGATGTAGCAAAAGCCAGAGAATCTTGGGGATTTAAAGAGATTATAGATAAAAGGAGTTTATTATGATGAACTATTTTCACCGTCAAGTCCAACTTTGGGGAGAAAAGACACAAATGTCTCTTCAAAATAAAAAGATAGCCATCATCGGAGCCGGCGGTTTAGGCAGTTCACTTGCTTTTGCCCTTGGTGCCAGTGGTATTGGTGAAATTCATATGGTTGATTTTGATGAAGTTTCAACTCACAACATTCATCGTCAAATAGCTTTTAAAGTCGGTGATGAGGGTCAAAACAAAGCTACACTCAATGCTTTGTTGATTGAGAAGAGATGTCCTTTTGTCAAAGCAGCTGCTCATGAATGCACTTTTAAAGAATTTACAAAAAAAAATATAAAAGTAGATCTTATCATAGATGCGACTGACAACTTGCCTACCCGCGCAGAGATTGACACTTATTGCAAAACTGAAAATTTACCATGGATTTACGGAAGTGTCGAAGCTTTTCACGGACAGGTATGTTTTTTTGAAAAAGCATCATTTAAAGATGCATTTAAAATAACTTCTCAAACCCCTGCAGGAATAACGGCTCCTATAGTAATGCATATTGCTTCACTTCAAGCAAATTTAGCACTGAGATATTTAGCAGATCTTAGTGTGAAAAAAGATCAGCTGTATTATCTTTTTTTTAATAACGAGGGAGAGTTAGTTACTCAAAAATTTGGACTTCCAAAGAATTAGCATCATTAAACAATATCTTTTAAATAATTATTAATTTATCTTTTACGGATTTTAGATATAATTTTATCTATTATAAAAGGCTATATAAACTATGAATTTTGAACCATATCCATTTGAAAAACTTAATAATTTACTAAAAGACATTGCTCCAAACAAAGAGTATGAAGCATCAACTCTAACTATAGGCGAACCGCAATTTGAAACTCCTAAATTTATACAAGAAGCACTTTGCAAAAGCTCTTCTCAACTTAGAAAATATCCTAAAACTACAGGCGAAGATGATTTAAGAGCAGCTCAAAGAGAATTTGTAACAAAAAGATTCGGCGTCGAGCTTACCAATGAACAGATTATCCCTACTTTTGGAACTAGAGAAGTTCTTTTTAACTTTCCTCAGTTTTTCCTTTTTGATAAAAAAGATCCCGTAATTGCTTTTACAAACCCTTTTTATCAAATTTATGAAGGTGCTGCAATTGCTTCAAGAGCTAAAACTATATATCTAAATCTTACTCCGCAAAACAATTTTAAACCTGAGATAGATGAATCACTATTATCTACCTGCAATATGGTAATCTTAAATTTTCCAAACAACCCAACGACATCTACTCTGACTTTAGAAGAACTCGGAGAATGGGTAAAACTGGCTCTAAAACATAATTTTGTGCTTTTAAACGATGAGTGTTACAGTGAAATATATACCGATAAGCCGATACCTTCTCTTCTAGAGGCATCTTTGCATGTAGGAAACAAGATATTTAAAAATATTTTAGTTATCAACTCTATCTCAAAGCGCTCTTCAGCTCCAGGTCTTCGTTCTGGATTTATTGCCGGAGACGAAAATATCTTAAAAGAGTATCTAAGTTATAGAACATATATTGGCTGTGCTTCTCCTCTTCCACTTCAAAGTGCGGCTGCAGCTGCTTGGAGTGATGAAAAGCATGTAGAAGCTGCAAGAGAGATTTATAAAAAAAATTTTAAAATAGCAAAAGAGATTTTAGATATTGAAATCCCAAAAGCAACTTTTTATATATGGCTAAGAGTTCCAAACTCTTTGGAGTTTACAAAAAAACTTTATCATCAGTATAATGTAAAAGTTTTGCCTGGAGAATACTTAGCAAGAGAAGATGCAAACGGCACCAATCCCGGTAAAAATTTTATAAGAATTGCACTGGTCGAAGATGAAGAGAAAACAAGAAGTGCGCTTCTTAGAATAAAGGAGTGTTTGGTATGAGTAAAGTAGAAAATTTAAAAGCAGAGATTTTAAAAGCACAGCAAGACGGAGATATCGCTTCACTTTATGTGCTTGAACAGCAAGCTCATGACACTCTTGATGAAGAGACCATTCATGGGTTTTATGCAAATATCCTTGACTTAGCACTAGAGAGATTAACTGACACACTTGAATCTCATAGAGTTATGGATATGAACGAGATTCAAGATTTTGCGACGCTTAGAGCACTCTATGAATATGCCATAGAACATTACAGTGCCAGTAAACTTTCCGATGCAAGCGCTCTGTTTGAAGTTCTAAGCGGTCTGAGCAATGACAAAAAGTTTTCTTTGGCTTTAAAATTTCACTGGATTGCATCCAAAGAAAACCTCTCATTAGATGATTTTCTCTCAAAAATTGCCGATATTGACGCAACTCAAAATGCAGGAACATTTTATATAAGCTGTTTTAAAGAAGAGGCACAAAAATTGTTAAATGCCTCTATAATAGATGCGGGGTAATTAAATGAAGATTCACTTTATCGGAATTGGCGGAATCGGAATATCGGGTTTAGCGCAATATATGCACTTTCAAGGTCATGAAATCAGCGGATCGGACATTGCTGAAACTATTATTACTAAAAAACTTAGAGAGATAGGCATCTCTGTTACAATCCCCCATAATGCGTCTTCAATAACAGATCAGGATTTAGTTATCCACTCCGCAATTATACGCCCAGATAATCCTGAAATCGTTGAAGCCAAAGCAAAGGGTATAAAGGTTTTAGCACGCCGCGAAGCACTGCTGCAGATTTTAAACACTTCAAAAGTTTATGCTGTTGCAGGTGCTCATGGAAAGAGTACAACTACAGCTATCTTAACTGCCATTATGAATGGTTCGGCCATTATTGGTGCAGAATCCAAAGCATTTGGTTCAAATGTGCGCTACAACGAAAAAACAGATGTTATGCTTTTTGAGGCTGATGAGAGTGACGGAAGCTTTATAAACTCAAATCCGCATTGCGCTATCGTTATAAATGCAGAGCCTGAACATATGGAGTATTATGACTACAACTATGAGCTTTTTTACGACTCATATAAAACCTTTATAAAATCTGCTCCATGCCGTGTTTTAAATGCTGAAGATCCATTTCTCAGTACATTAATCAATGAAATTGATGCTACATGGCTTTATCCCAGCAAAGATATTACAAATATAGAGTTTGTACTTATAGATGATGAACCTCATACAAGATTTACTCTGAAAAATTTAGGTAGTTTTGATGTTTGGGGATTTGGAAAACATATAGCTCTTGATGCAGCCTTGGCAATTTTAGCCGCACATGAATCTATGAACATTGAAGAGATAAGAAAAAAAATACTTAACTTTAAGGGAATTAAAAAACGATTTGATATTGTCGGATCTGAAAAGGACAGCGTAATCATTGATGATTATGGACACCACCCAACAGAGATAAAAGCAACATTTGAGTCGGTAAAAGAGTATGCTCTTTTAAAAGGTTTTGATCAAATTACTGCAATTTGGCAGCCGCACAAATACTCTCGTACTATAGACAATCTTGAAGAGTTTATAAAGTGTTTTGAGGGCGTTGGAGAACTTGTTATCCTTCCTGTGTGGTCTGCAGGAGAGTCTAGCAGGGATATTGATTTTAAAGAAAAATTTAAAAAATACAACTTAATAATTGCAGATAATATAACAAGAGCAAACAATACTATCTCTGTTATAAAAAATAAAGAAACACTTAAAATATTAAACAAAGGTCTTATTATCGGCTTTGGTGCCGGTGATTTAACTTATCAAATAAGAGGAACTGCTTAATGACATATATAATTGGACTTATAGTTGTAGGACTCTTTTTTTTGACTCTGCACTACTTTACGGAATTGACCCGTTCTCAAAAAACAGCAGTGACAGCTGTAGTTTTGTTTATTGTTTTATTTGCCATTGCATTTAATTCTTACAATAATGCTAAAACAGAAAAAATGTTAGATGCAGTTACACGATTTAAACAGGGTAAAACTATTGAGTGCAGCGGGGTTAAAGTAAATGACAAAAATTTTACGCTTAGCATCGGAACATACACTTTTATAGGCAAAGAAAACACTCCATACTATAATCAGATGATTAGTGCATCTACATGCGAGTAAACAATAATACAAAAGTTGATCTGCTTATCAATCAACTTGATTTAAATGAGCATATCAATCTATTTAAACAATTTTTTTCACGCCAAAGCTCTCTCTATATGGAAGGAGATCAGGAACTTCACTACCGCTACATAAAAGCACTTGATTCTATTGAGTTTAAAGCTCCTCCAAAAGTTGCTGATTTTTTTACCATAAAAGTACATTTAAAAAAACATGGTGTTTTACTTTTTGAGCAAATTTTTGAAATAGTAAAAGTCGTAAGATATTTTCGCTATTTTAAAAACAAAGAAGTTAAAGGTATCATCGGTGAATGGATGGATAAATTTGAAATTGAGCCGAAATTTTTAGATATTGAAAAATACTTTACTCATGAGGGGAAGTTTGATGAAAATCTTGATGAAACTCTCTTTGGATTAAGCAGAAGAATAAAAGAGCATAAAGCCAATATAAATGAATCACTAAAAAGGCTTACATCAAGCCAAAAACTCTCACCTTATCTTATCGATACCCAGATACATCTTCTAAACGATGAAGAGTGTCTTTTAGTCCGCGGCGGATTCAACCATGTTCTAAAAGGTGCGGTTGTAGGAAGAAGCAGCAGCGGAGGCTTTTATGTTTCACCCGACAATATACTTAAATCAAAAGAGCAAATCCGATATATAAATGAAGAGAGAGAGGCTATATTTTATAACTATGCAAAAGAGTTTTCTTCCAAACTTACCGATCTTCTGCCATTTATAAATTTTATAGACAAAGAGTTTACAAAGTTTGACAACTATCAGGCAAGAGTTCTTTTTGCAAAAGCAAAAGATCTTCAGCTTGTAAAATCAAAAAAAGACTCTAAGATAGTTCTAAACAGTTTTATCCACCCTGCTCTGCATCATGCAAAACCGATACATGTAGATTTCTCTAAAAATATTTTAATGATAACCGGTGTAAATGCCGGCGGTAAAACAATGCTTTTAAAGTCTATTTTAAGTGCGGCTTTTATGGCAAAATATATCATTCCAATGAAGCTGAATGAACATAAGTCACATATTGGAAGTTTTAAAAATATTCTTGCCATTATAGACGATCCGCAAAATGTAAAAAACGATATCTCTACCTTTGCAGGGCGTATGCAGGAGTTCTCCAAAATATTTGAGTATAAAGATGCGCTTGTAGGCGTTGATGAGATAGAGCTTGGAACAGACAGTGATGAGGCTGCAGCACTCTTTAAAGTTATACTCGATGAGCTGATACTGCGCGGACAAAAGATAGTCGTAACTACACACCACAAACGCCTTGCAGCACTTATGGCAGACCGCGAAGATGTGGAGCTTATGGCAGCAATTTATGATGAGGCAAATAGAGTTCCAACCTATGAATTTATGCACGGTATCATCGGCAAAAGCTACGCATTTGAGACAGCCAGCAGATACGGAATCTCAAATAAAATCGTAAATGAAGCAAAAGAAGTTTACGGCGACAACAGCGAAAAACTAAATTTGCTTATAGAAAGAGGTTCACAGCTAGAGCGAGAGCTAAAACAAAAACATAAAAAAGTAGATGAAAAACTCGAAGAACTAGAAGCAAAAAAGCGTGATTTAAAAGAGGAAAAAGAGAAATTTTTTCAAGAGCTTCAAAAAGAGAAGAGCGCTTTAAAAAGCAGCTATGAAAATGCCATAAACGAAGCAAAACAAGCTGCGCGTGCCGGTGATACACAGGCTATCCACAGAGCCATGAACAGAGCCAGAAAAAAGCTGCCTCAGGAAAAAACAGAGCCGCTGCAAACAGATGCAGAGTTTAAAGTAGGCGATAATGTAAAATACCATAGCAAAAAAGGGACTATCGTCTCCATGAAAGATAAGAAAGAGGCGATTGTTGAGATAGACGGAATGCGCGTTCGAGCAAAAACCTCACAGCTTAAACATACACAAATTTTACAACAAAAACATAAAACAGATGTAAGCGTAAATGTCAAAAGAAGAGCCGGACTTAAATGCGATCTTCACGGAATGAGAGCAGATGAGGCTATAGAGGTGTTAGATAAGTTTATCTCCGATGCACTAATAAACGGCTGGGATGAAGTCATAATCTATCACGGCATAGGCACAGGAAAACTCTCTTATGCGGTTAAAGAGTTTTTAAAAACCCATCCAAAAGTCAAAAAGTTTGAAGATGCACCACAACATATGGGCGGATTTGGAGCAAAAATAGTTAGTCTATAAAAAAACTCCCTCGAAGGGGAGTTAACAGTAGAGAAAAGAAGGTTAAAATTTATAATTTACACCAACAAACCAATTTTTAATTTCATCGATTTCTATATTTACATTTATATCACTTTCAACAATATTGTCATCCATATTTGATTTCATATAGCGGTATCCGGCTTCAGCAGAGAAATTTTCATTAATCGCATAATTCAAGCCAATTTGCCCGCCATAAACTGTACCTGACATATCAACATAACCTTCATCATCTTCTGCGGAACCATAACCTACAAAAGCTCCAACAAATGGTTTTAATGCACCATTGCCAATTAAATAATCATAACCAACACCATAAAATGCACTATCACCATCCTCTACATCTATATACTGATAAGATGCGTAAACACGACTGTTTGCATCTATATAGTAACCGGCTTTAAAAGTATAAGAAGCATCATCATAGCTCTCCTCTACACTTATGCCAAGAGCAGAAGCTTTAATGTTGTAATCCGTATTACCAACATCTAAACCAACATACATACCACTATCTGCAGCCATCAATCCAGTTGCCAATAAAACAGCTAATACTATTTTTTTCATATTTTCACCCTCATATTAAATTTATTAACCATAGTGAATTAATAAAATATTTTATTAATAAAAAACTTACAAAAATATTAACTATAGATAAAATAGCTTTTTGCAGCATATAACATCGCAAGACATTGATGAACTTCATCGCAAAATAGGCGCTAATGTTATGAGAGTGCGAAAAGAGAAAGTAATGACGCAACTAGATCTTGCTCTTTCTATCGGTTTAAAATCTGTCGGACTTATCTCTGTTGCAGAGATCTGCCATAATAAAAAACACTTCAATATTGAACACCTTTACAAAATTGCAAATGCATTAAATATCGATATATGCGAATTTTTTAAAGATATCAGTATAAAAAAATAATCTATTTGTGTTACAATCCCTTTATGAATAAAACAAAAAAAGTAGCAATTATAGGCGGCGGTGCTTCTGGGCTTTTATGCGCGATATTTTGTGCAAAAGAAGGTGTGCGTGTAGATTTGTTTGAGCAAAACACAAAATGTGCAAAAAAGATTTTAGTTTCGGGAAACGGGCGTTGCAATATCACAAATAAAAATTTAAACCCAAATGACTACTACTCACAAAATCCATCTTTTGTAGAATATGCTCTTAAAGAGTTTGGCTTTGACAAATTTGAAAAATTCTGCGAAAACATTGGACTTTTGCTTGACATCAAAGAGGATGGGCGTGTGTATCCTCTTAGTAATGAAGCAAAAAGTGTTGCTTCACTTCTTTTAAATCATGCAAAAAATCTCGGTGTAAATATTCATACCAACGAAAAAATCACAGATATAAAAGAACTCTTTTGTAAATATGATGCTACAGTTGTTGCAACAGGCTCTGAAGCAGCAACACATCTTGGCGGCAATAGAGACGGTTTAGAGTTTGCCGAAACCTTTGGACATACTATACTTCCTACTTATCCCTCTTTAGTGCAGCTGCATCTAAAATCAAACACTCCAAAAAAGATGAGCGGAGCAAAGACAGAGGGCGAAGTTACTCTGCTGATAAACAACAAAAATGAGCGTACATGCAGCGGCGATATACTATTTACAGATTATGGAATTTCAGGTTTTGCTGTCTTAGATCTCTCACAGGAAGCAAGCATTGCTCTGATGGAGTTTGCACATGTAAACATCTCCATCAACCTGCTTCCGCATTTTAATGCACATAAACTCTCCAACCACATAAACAAAACAGCTTCTTTGCAACCCGATTTTACAGCAGCGGATATTTTAGCAGGAGTTATTCCCCTTAAAATTGCATCAGGAATTTTGGAAGAACTGCAAATTTCACCATCTTTAAACGCTGATGCTATCGACATAAAACTTAGTAAAAAAATTGCAAATCAGATACTAAACTGGCGTTTTGAAGTAAGCGATACTCACGGTTTCCGCCATGCAGAAGTAAGCGGTGGCGGAGTTGACACAACAGAGATAAACCCAAAAACATTTGAATCACTCAAACAAAAAAATCTCTACTTCTGCGGGGAAGTGCTTGATGTAGTCGGCCGCCGCGGCGGCTATAATTTTGCTTTTGCCTGGGCAAGCGGCTATCTGGCTGCTAAAAATATAGCTAAGGCTTAAATTATGCCTAAAAGTTGAGCAAAGCGGTTTACTAGTAGCCCATTCCGTTGAGCTGATGAGCTACATATTTAGCATGATTATCTGTCATACCGACGATATAGTCGATTACTCTCTGGTACATATTGTATAGACTTTTTGTTTTTTTAGGTCTATTTTCACCCATAA
This sequence comes from Sulfurimonas xiamenensis, assembly GCF_009258045.1. Lineage (NCBI taxonomy): Bacteria > Pseudomonadati > Campylobacterota > Epsilonproteobacteria > Campylobacterales > Sulfurimonadaceae > Sulfurimonas > Sulfurimonas xiamenensis. The sequence goes on along the minus strand of NZ_CP041166.1, from coordinate 663,117 downwards.
GTTCTAAAGCTCTTTTATATCTGAAAGAGAGTTTTAAATCATCTCCTTTTTTGTAAAACTCATACGCTGCATGCATCAAATTGTCAAGCAGTGTCTCTATAATATTATAAGCTCCAAGTTCTAACTCTATTTTTCTTTTTTCATTAAATATTTTTGCACTAGCAAGTCTCTTTGCTTCTTTTATTGCATTTTTATACTCCTCTTTTGTAAAGAGTTCTATCAAATCTCTTGGCTGATCATCGCTCATAATAGCATCAAAATTCTCTTCAAATACTTCCATTGTATGCATAGCTAGATTGTGTATAGATATAGCAACAAGTTTTGAAACTTTTTTCGTATCTGAATACTCTGTATTGCTGTATATTTTTTCCACTTCTTCTTTAGTGCAAATAAGCGTAAAAATATTTTGCATATCTCTTAAAGCTATGATATTTAACTCTAATGCGTCTTGCAAATCAAGCAAACCATAACATATGTCATCAGAAGCTTCCATAAGGTAAGAGAGAGGATGTCTTTTGTATGTTCCGTCTGCTTTTAACAATCCAATTTCATTAAAAAGAAGTTGAAAAAAACTCTCTTCACTTTGAAAATAGTTAAATTTTGATTTGCCTATGTTTTTACAATGACTTGATGCATGCGGATACTTTACCAAAGCTCCAAGCGTTGCAAAAGTGAGATTCATTCCGCCTCTAAAGAGATTATTTTCTATCTGCGTCACTACTCGAAAACTTTGTGCATTTCCGTCAATATGCATAAAATCTTCCAGCTCATTTTGCGACAATCCATTTAAAAACTCCTCTTCTTTATGCGTCTCAAACCACTCTTTTATCACCTCTTCTCCGGCATGTCCAAAAGGAGGATTGCCGATATCATGGGCTAAACATGCTGTTTGAATAATGTAAGCAACATCATAAGGGTCTATCTTGATTTGAGGATATTTTTTGTTTAAAAATTCTCCTGCTTTTAATCCCAAGCTTCTGCCAACACTTGCAACTTCCAAACTATGCGTAAGCCGGTTGTGAACATGGTCATTTTTTGAAAGCGGATGAACCTGCGTCTTTTTTGAGAGTCTTCTAAATGCATTAGAAAATATTATTCTGTCATAATCTTTATGAAAACTGCTTCTATAATACTCTTCATTTTTATCTTCAACTATCTCATCGGCGTTATAATATCTTTTTTTTGAGAGTAACTTTTCCCACATTTTGTATTTCCATAAAATTAAATTTTATATTGTTATACCATATTTTTTTGTTAACAAAGTTATATTATTGCATAGATAAAAAAATTTAAAAATGAAAAACTCAACTTTTTTTGGATAAACTATCCTAAACACTACTCTTAAAGGATTCTTACATGCTAACATCACTTATTGTTTTAATTGTTATAGTTTTAATTTTAGCTTTAATGTACAACTCACTTATCGCAAAGAAAAATCAAGTTGAAAATATTTTTGCAAGTGTAGATACAGTTTTAAAAAAACGATATGACCTTATTCCAAATCTTGTTGCATCCGTAAGCAAATATATGGAGCATGAAAAGTCACTTTTAGAAAAAGTTACAAAACTTCGCGCAGAAGCCAACAAACCAAATCTAAGTGATAAAGATAAAATTGCTCTTGATGCAAAGGTGACTTCTGCACTTGGTTCTATTATGGTGGCAGTTGAAAACTACCCTGAACTTAAGGCAAATGAAAATGTTATGCATCTTCAGCACACTCTCCATGAAGTAGAAGAGCAGATATCTGCTTCAAGACGCGCTTACAATCAAGCTGTAACAGACTACAACAACGCTATCGAAATGGTTCCGACAAACTTTATGGCTTCTTTGATGAATTATAAAAGAAAAGAGGTTTTTGAAATTCCTGAAAACGAAAGAAAAAATGTAGATATCAAAAAACTTTTTAATTAAAGCTATATAAATGAAAAGTGTAAGTGAACTCACCGATTTTTACTATAAAAATCTTTTTCCTACTCTGCAAGAACTTGAAAATGATAGAAAAAATCTTAAACAAAAAATCATTTTTTCAGCATTTGCTTTAATGGCTATATTTGCTCTTATCGCTTACATTTTAGAAAATTTTTATGAATTTATAATCTTTGCATATATTGCTTTTGGCGCGGTAATATACAAATTTTTAATTCATGATTATACACATGAGTTTAAAATCAAGATTATTAAACCTCTTGTTCATGCGATAGACGACACTCTGCTCTACTCTTCTAAAACTCATGTTTCAGACTATTTTTTTGAGCACTCCGAACTATTTTCTAAGCCTGATAAACTTAGCGGCAATGACTATGTCAAAGGACAAATTGATGGCATAAACATCCAGTTTTCAGATATTCATGCGCAAAAAAGAGAGAGAAGCTCAAAAGGAAAAGAACACTGGAGTACAATATTTCAAGGTCTATTTATCGTTGCTGATTTTAATAAAAATTTTTACGGTCAAACAGTAGTTTTACCAGATACCGCTCAAAGCAGTTTTGGTACTATTATCGGTCACTGGATGCAGTCAAACAACTTAGCTAGAAATGAGCTTGTTAAGATGGACGACCCTGAATTTGAAAAAGAGTTTGTTGTCTACTCTACAAATCAAATAGAGGCTAGATATATCCTCTCTAACTCATTAATGAAAAAACTCCTTGCTTTTAAACAAAAATCCAATCATAAAATCCATATCTCATTTATAGGCAGCCACATCTATATGGCTATTAGCTACAAGAAAGATCTTTTTGAGCCGTCTATCTTTCATTCACTTTTAGACTATAAAATTGCTATGGAGTATGTAAAAACTCTCCATTTGGCAATCAGTGTTGTCGAAGAACTAAAATTAAATCAAAAACTATGGAGCAAAAGATGAACGAAAAAGAGATACTCTTACAAAGCGTAAAAGATTTTTTAACACTCAAAATGCTCAAATACGCTCTTTTACCCTTTATTATGAGTTTAATAATCATGTACATAATCTTCTTTGTCATAGCAGGAATCGGAGTAGAACAGCTTGGCACACTCAATATTGAAAGTTCTCAAACTACGATACAAAACGGCATACCACATACAGAAACTCTGCAGGCAGAACTTGAAGGTTCCAGTATTATAAAATTTTTGATGAGTTATACGCTTACATCATGGTTGGCAACTTTTCTTATCTATGCCGTAGGCGGTTTTTTGACAATATATCTCTCTATCTTTGTAGCAATAATCATCATTGGTTTTTTAACCCCTTTTGTTTTAAAAGAACTTCAAAAAAGAGACTATATGGATATTGAAATGATAGGCTACTCAAATATTTTCTCTTCTATTTTTTTAGCGCTTAAGTGGGGAGCAATAATGATTTTTCTCTTTTTTTTATTTATACCGCTCTATTTTATTCCACTCTTAAACATAATTGCACTCAATATGCCGCTCTACTACTTTTTTCATAAAATGCTAACATTTGATATCTCTTCAAATATTTGTACTAAAGAGGAGGCCAAACAGATAGCCTTTTTCAACAAAAATAACTTAAGAATTAAAACACTTCTTCTTTACCTTATCTCACTTGTTCCATTTGCTATATTTTTCGGAGCTATCTTCTTTGTAATCTATCTGGGACATACATACTTTTTAGAAGTTAGAAAGATAAGAGCGAGTTAAAATTTTATTTTCATCTAGTTTTAACACCTTCTAATATACAATAATATTATTATTATAAAAAGGATAGCTTATGATTTTGAAATATACTATTTTATTTGCAGCTCTTTTTTTTACCGCATGTATAGACAATAAACCTGAAAAAAATTTAGACGGTAAAAAACTTTTAGAACAAAAATGTGCATCATGCCACGATTTAACTATGCCTCCTCTTTTGTCTCCTAATGAGCCGGCACCGCCTATTATGTCAGTCTCTTTTCATGTTTATGATTTTGTAAAACCAAATGATGAATCTCAAAGATTTAATACAGCGGTAGAGTTTGTTGTTGATTATGTAAAAGAGCCAAGCTTTGAAAAATCTATCTGTGACAAAGAGAGCTTAAAACAGTATGGACTTATGCCATCGCAAAAAGAGAAGGTAACAGATGATGAAACCAGAGCAATAGCAAAATATATGTTTACACACTATACTCAACAAAATCTCTCAGAAGCTATGAAAGCAAAAGCAAAATATGATGCACTTCCTCAAGGAGAAAAAATCGCATTAAAAAACAACTGCCTGGGATGTCATAAAGTTGATAAAGATCTAGTGGGACCATCATTTAAAAGTATACAAGAGAAGTTTATCTCCTCTAAAAGTGCAATGAAAGAGAGTATAAAAAACGGAAGCAAAGGAAAGTGGGAAAACTTTAGAGCAATGATGCCGTCATATAAGCAACTAACAGATGAAGAATTAGAAACGCTTTCAGAGTGGATTATAAATCTTTCATAAAAGAGATATAAATTTTTCTATCTTTTATTTTTCTAATTCAAGATCATCAATCATACTTTCAATCAAAGAGATAATCAATCTTTCACTTATCTCTCCTTTAAAATCTCTTTGACTCGCATAAACTCGAGAGTTTTTATAAAAAAGTGTTATTTTTACAAAACCGTCATATGCATAATCAGAAGATGTCTTTGAAAGGGGATTATTGCATGTTTGTGCATAGTTTCTATACTCTACTCTAAGGCTATAAGGAGACTCTTTAATAAAAAAACCCTGCTCTTTTAAAAATTGCTGAGAAATTTCTTTAGAAAATTCATCTGTTGCTACAATATCTATGCTTTCTATCTTTGCGCCTATTTGACTTTTGTTATAAACATTTTTAATAATTTTTCCATCACAGCCTGCAAATAAAAAAATTAATAGTGCTAAAAAAATATTTTTCATGAAAAATTTTTACTTTTTTTATGATTGTAACAAAAAAATATTCTTTTTATAAGAAAATTTATTTCTTAATTGCTACAATTTGATAAAAAAGAGAAAATTTATGAAAAAACCATATTTAGAATCTATGCCTGATGCCAATGGATTTTTTGGAAAGTTCGGAGGTGCTTTTATTCCACCGCAACTTGAAAAACCGTTTCAAGAGATCAATGAAGCGTATGACAAACTCTCAAAATCTTTTGTTTTTCTTGATGAACTCAAAAAGATCAGAAAACATTACCAAGGTCGCCCTACTCCAATCACCTACTGTAGAAACCTCTCAGATTTCGTTGGCGGAGGGCAAATTTACCTTAAGCGCGAAGATCTCAACCATACGGGTGCGCATAAACTCAACCACTGTATGGCAGAAGCACTCTTGGCAAAACATCTTGGCAAAAAGAAACTTATAGCTGAGACGGGAGCCGGGCAACACGGTGTAGCTCTTGCAACTGCAGCGGCATACTTCGGGCTGGAGTGTGAGATACATATGGGTGAAGTAGATATTGCAAAAGAGCATCCAAATGTCATTCGTATGCAAATACTAGGAGCCAAAGTTGTTCCTGCAAAACACGGGCTTAAAACCCTTAAAGAAGCAGTTGACAGCGCATTTGAAGCCTACCTAAAAGATACGGACAATCAGCTCTTTGCCATAGGCTCAGTTGTGGGACCGCACCCTTTTCCGAAGATGGTCAGAGATTTTCAAAGCGTTGTCGGACTTGAGGCAAGAGAGCAGTTTTTAGAGATGACGGGCAAACTTCCAGACATGGTAACCGCGTGTATTGGAGGAGGAAGCAATGCAATGGGCATTTTTAGCGCTTTTATAGAAGAAGCTGTGAAGCTCTACGCCGTTGAACCTGCCGGAAAAGGAGCAAACATAGGTGAACACAGTGCAAGTCTAACTTATGGAAGCGAGGGGATAATGCATGGGTTCAACTCCATTATGCTCAAAGATAGCCAAGGCAATCCCGCTCCGGTTCACTCCATAGGAAGCGGTATAGATTATCCATCTGTTGGACCTGAACATGCATACCTCAACAGTATAGGAAGAACAAATATAGGTTTATGCAGTGATGATGAAGCGGTTGATGCGTTTTACAAACTCTCGCAGCACGAGGGGATTATTCCCGCTCTTGAGTCGGCACATGCAGTGGCATTTGCTATGAAGTACGCAAAAGAGAATCCAAAAGAGGCTATTTTAGTAAACCTCAGCGGAAGAGGAGATAAGGATATTGACTACATTGTAGAAAACTACCCCATTCCTATAAAAATGTGACTTTTAAAAACAAGATGAAAGAGACTCTCACCTCTCTTCATCTTTTAAATTTTTATTAAAAAGTTGCAATATATTCCGAAACAGCTTTTATCTCTTCTTCACTTAAATTAGCAACTTGGCTTGTCATTAATCCTTTCATAACACCGCCATAAGTCTTATTTTTATACCCTAAAAGTGCATCTTCTGTTTTTTTAGCATCCCAGCCTTTTATAACCTGAGACTTGCCAAGAGCTACTTTAGATCCATCTGCACCGTGACATCCTGCACAAACCTTGTATATCGCTGCTGCATCTATTTGCGGTGTTGCAACAGTCTCTTTTGTATCTTCCTCTGCTGTTTCTATTGTAGCAGCAATTTCTGATGTAACCTCATCTGTTTTTTCTGAAACTTCTTCTTTCAATTCTTGAGTTGAAGAAGCAACATCAGATACAACCTCATCTGTTTTTTCTACAACTTTTGTCGTTATATCTTCAACTGTTTGAGAAACTTCCTCTTGTAACTCTTGAGTTTTTTCTGCAACATCAGATACAACTTCATCTGTTTTTTCTGCAACTTTTGATGTTATATCTTCAGCTTTTTCAGAAGTTTTATTCTGAGTTTCTTTAATGTTTTGAACAACTTCTGTTTTTGTTTCTTCTACAACCTCTTTTGCTTCTTGTTTGTTTTCACTACTACACCCTATTAAAAATAGTGCCGTTATCGTTGATAATAAAATTTTCATAACTAACTCCTTATACTTATAAGTATACTATATTTTTTACTTTATTTAGAAGTTAATAGTTTTTTTTAAAAATTTAGTATAGAATTGTTTAAAGCTGTAGTAAATTTAACAAAAGTTATTTTATGAAAATATTAAATATAGAAAAAAAAAGTGAAAGCTTTAAATACTTTGTTTTAATAACTATAATACCGATTCTTGGTGTCATAGTTATGTTCTCTTATGCCTTTTTTCATTTTCAGCAAGATTTAGATTTTATATCACATAAAAAAAGAGGTCTAAAAGTAATAACAGAGATACAAAAAACCATCTTTAATATTCAAAAAATCAGAGGTATGGTATACATAAAAAATCCTAATAAAAACTCTATTAAAAATATTGAGATAATAGAAGAAAAGATCTCAAAAAATTTAGTATCTCTAAAAAAGAGTCTCCAGCCCATAAAAAATGGCGCATCTTTAAAAAGTGACTTACTGAATTTTATAAATTCAGTAGAAAACAGCTCTTTACAACACTCAAATTTTGAATATTTATCTAATATTATTAGTGAATTTATGATATTTTCAAATCGTATGTCTTATCATTGCGAACTTATTCTAGATTCAAAATTGAGCTCTTTTATTTTGATAGACAATATTATCTATACTCTTCCACAACTCATAGAATATAACGAGCAAATTAAGGCAGCCGCGTCAAATGCGAAAGATAAGAATCTGACATATAATCAAAAAGAATACATAGCTGTACAACTAAATAAAATCAAAGAAAAATTAAATAAATTGGATTTTAATATGTCTCTGTTATATAAAAAAACACAATATAATGAACTAAAAATATATTATAAAAAAATGAAAGAAGCGCAAAATAGCGCTATATCATTCACTAAAGAAGATTTGCTAAATAGAGAAAAATTATCTCTTGAACATGATAAAAATTTTACGCTTATAACAAAAAATATGGATTTAATTATAGGTTTATATAATACTAACTTAAATATTTTAAATAGAGATCTAGAAAATAGATTAAAAGAGATAAAACAGCTCTCTACTTATGTAGTTATAGCAGGATTGGCGTCCATTTTATTTATTGTATACATAAATAGATTTTTTTACTCCAGAAACAGAAGATTTATCAATAAAATACAGGAACTAACAATAACTGATTCAATGACCTCTCTTTACAACAGAAGGTACTTTGATGAAGTATTTGAAAATAACTTAAGGATTCAAAAAAGGACAAATCAAACACTTATATTTATTATCTTAGATATAGACTTTTTTAAACAATACAATGATACATATGGGCATCAAGCTGGTGATTTAATTTTAAAAAAAGTCGCAAAAAGCTTAAAAGAGTCTCTAAAAAGAGCAGGTGATATGGCTTTTAGACTAGGAGGCGAAGAGTTTGGTATTTTATCTATAGGCATGAATACTTCTGAAGCGCTCTTATTTGCAGACAATATTAGAAAAAAGATAGAAAATGCAAAAATTGAACATAAAAAGAGTATTGTAAGTGACTATCTAACTATTTCTATGGGGCTTATTATAATAGAACCAAGTAGCATAAATGACGCCAATGAAGTATATAAATGCGCTGATGAAGCACTCTATAGAGCGAAAGAAAACGGGCGAAATCAAGTAGTTATTTACGATACGAAATCATTCTGCAGAATCTAAAACTGCTATTGTTTATCCTCATCTTTTAAAACCATAGCTCTATAGGCCTCATCTTTTGGTACCAAACCTGCCTCATATAAAAATTGTGAAGGCAAAAAATTGAGTTTTTTAATCTTGTCATACTTTGCATAACTGAGATAAAGAATATCTTTTGCACGCGTTACCGCTACATAAAAAAGCCTTCTCTCCTCATCTAAAGAACCGCCTCTCTGCATAAGTTTGCGATTTGGAAAGCGTCCATCCATCAAATCTACTATATAGACCTCTTTGTACTCTAGCCCTTTTGAAGCGTGCACGCTAAGCAGATTCACTCCCTCGCCTTGCGTCAAATCCGATGAACCAAGTATCATGGCATTTAAAAATCTCTCATGTTCGCCGTAGGGCTTTGAGAGCTCTTCCAACAAAATCATTTTTCTGGCTATCTTAGAGAGTGCGTCCGCCTTTTGCTTCTCATCGATAGTGCCGTCTTTAAGCTGTGCTCTTCTGTTCGCTAGAGACTCTGCTATATATCTGTAGATTGCAGACTCTGCAATCTTTTTTACGATGATACGCGGCTGTTTCACTCCTTTTAAATCTCTAAACAAAAGATAAAAATCATGCAAGAAAGTTGTATTTTCTTTTGTAAGTTTTGGATGTTTTAAAATCGGATTGCGCATAAATTTATCTTCAAATCCAAGCTTTGCAAACTTTCCTACACTGCCAAGTTCTAAAAAATCATCAAAAAGACCGAGCTGATGGTTTAGTTTTCTCTTCTCAAACGGATTTTTGTTTGACTCATCAGGTGCATAAAGACCGTAAAATATGCTCCCATGCCCTAAGGTCTTTAGAGCAATATAGAGCTCTTTTGCCATCGCACTTCCAATGCCTCTTGCAAACTCAAACAGATGTATAAATGCCATCATATCAGACTCGTTTACAAGCAAAGTATAAAAATCTAAAACCGCTTTTACTTCGCGTGAATCAAAAAAGCTTGTTCCCCCTTTTCGTTTGCACGAGATGCCGAGTTCGCGAAGTCCGACCTCTATGCCATCAGCCGAGGAGTTGTTTCTAAATATAACGGCTATCTCCTCCTGCGGCGTCTGCGTTGCACCTATTTTTCTGGCAATATCATGGTACTGATCAAAAAGCTCATCATATGCGAGCAGCGTCGGAGACTGGGAAGTGTGTCCGCGTGTGACTTCAAGTTTTTTTGGGTAAATGCGCTCATTGTGCTCTATGACTTTTGAAGCAAGTGAGAGTATCGGCACGGTAGAGCGATAATTTTTTGTCAGAGTGTGCACCTGCGCATTTTGAAATTTTTTGGAAAATGAACCAATGATGGAGATATCCGCACCGTTAAAAGCATAAATACTCTGGTCGTAATCCCCGACACAAAATAGTGATGGCGGATTCATTGCATCTATAAGCGTGCCTTGAAGCGCGTTTGTGTCCTGATACTCATCGACTAGCACCTCTTTATAACCCAAATCTTTACTCTTGCACATATCTCTAAAATTTAAAAGCAGATCATTAAAGTTTACAAAGCCATACTCTTTTTTTAGAGCTTCAAACTCATCGACAATGTCCGCGTAGATCATCGCAAAGAGTTCATGTTCAGGGTATCTGTTTTTAACCCACTCCTCAAAATTATCTACAAGTTCCGTATTTTGGTAAAAAGAGTAGACATCATAGAGATAATTTCCGCCATAAGGCATTATCTCAGCTCCAATATGACCGAAAGAGCGCTTTTCATAAACACTTCTAAAGAGCGTCTTTAACTCTCTCTGCTGCTTTAAAACGACTTTTTTATCTTCCTTTTTCAGCCATCTGTAGCTTACTGCATGAAATGTCCCCGCATCTATCTTTGAAGCTACATCGCTGCCGAAAAAATCTGCAACGCGCTGAACCATCTCGGCAGCAGCTTTATTTGTAAAAGTAAGAAGCAAAATCTCTTGGGGTTTTACGCCTGAATCCAAAAGATAGGCGATTCTGCCCACAATCGTAGAGGTCTTGCCCGTTCCCGCAGAAGCTATGATGAGATTTTGTCTGTTTTTTGATGTTGCAGCGAGGTATTGTTCCTCATTTAAACGCGAAAGTGGCAAAAAATCACTCCTTTATTTTAGAGGTGTGATTATACAAGTATATACTTAGAAAAGCTACAAATTTGGAATGTAGAATATAACATTCCAAACTCAAGCTTCTAAAATTAATCAATTGGAATTACCGGATTTAACCCTGCAGTCGTATGTAAAAAGTGTCTATGTTTTTCAAATTGATCAATAATATCGGTAGCTATCACATCCACTTCATACCCGTAAATATCATATGCTTTACTTCCGTCATGCAAATAAACCTCAGCTCTTGCATATTTTTTTTGTTGCTTGAGTGGATTTATAGATTCTGGAAAAGCAAATGTAGGCGTATCATATCTTCGTATTCTTACTTCATAGATAAAATCCATATCGCCTGAGTGTTCTGCTCTAAATGTTGCAAACGAACCCTCTTTATTATGAATAATATCAACATTCCAGTAGTGCGTATTTAATTCATCTTTTACTATCTGCATAGCTTTAATAACATCTTCATCAACAAATTTTTTCGCTTGATCAAATGTTGGAAATTCCACAAGTCTGCTAAGGCGTGCCTGCCATGTACCACTTATTTTTCCATGTCTTCCAGCGTTCATATGATGCTGCAGACTCTCGTATCTCTCTGCTTCAAGATGCAGTGCCCTATAAAGACCCCAGGTGGCTATAAGCATAATGACGGCAAAAGGAAGCGCTATGGTAATGGAAGCTGATTGAAGTGCACCAAGCCCTCCGGCTATCAAAAGTGCAGCAGCAACCACTCCTTCTAAAACCGCCCAAAAAACTCTCTGCCATACTGCATTATTCTCTTTTCCACCTGAAGCTATTGTATCTACCACTAAAGAACCGGAATCCGAAGATGTAACAAAAAATGTAACAACAAGTATTACCGCCAACACGGAAGTTATTCCAGAGAATGGAAAGTGTTCCAAAAATTTAAATAGAGCTGTAGAGACATCTGCTGAGACTGCAGATGAGAGAGCTGTAAATCCATCATTCATAATAGAATCTAAAGCACTGTTCCCAAAAACGGTCATCCACAAAAATGTAAATCCTACCGGAACAAAGAGCACGCCAAAAACAAATTCTCTAATTGTTCTTCCTCTTGAAATACGAGCGATAAACATCCCCACAAAAGGAGCCCAAGCTATCCACCAAGCCCAGTAAAAAAGCGTCCACCAACCCATCCACGGAGTATCTTCATAAGCGTATTGATTAAATGTCATAAAAACAACATTTGAGAGATAAGCTCCTATATTTTCAACAAAAGTGCTAAGAAGCAAAAATGTAGGTCCGGCGAGAAGTACGAAAAACAGAAGCGCGCCTGCTAAATAGAGGTTAAGTTCAGAGATTTTTTTAATGCCACCATCAAGTCCTAAAACAACTGATACTGTTGCTATTGCTGTAATAACTGCTATAAGAGTAACCTGGACACCTATTCCGACGGGAATATCAAAAAGATAGTTAATTCCAGAATTTATTTGAAGCACTCCAAAACCAAGAGAAGTTGCCACTCCAAATATTGTACCCAAAACAGCAACAGTATCTATAGTATGACCTATTTTTCCGTGAATTTGGTCTCCAATCAATGGATAAAGAGCTGATCTTACAGACAGAGGCAATCCGTGTCTAAAAGAGAAGTATGCAAGAACGATACCTACTATTGCATAGATCGACCAAGCATGAAGTCCCCAGTGAAAAAAGGTGATTTGCATAGCCAATTTTGCAGATTCTATACTCTCTTTATCTCCAACAGGAGGAGCAGCGTAATGCATAACCGGTTCTGCTACACCCCAAAACATTAGTCCAATTCCCATTCCTGCACTAAATAACATTGCAAACCAAGATGCATTTGTATATGCAGGTTTAGAGTGATCCGGTCCTAATTTAAATCTTCCGTAGGGCGACACTGCTAAAAACAGAATAAAAAATGTAAAAATACCGACACTAAGCATATAGAGCCATCCAAATTTTTGTGCAATAAAGTTTTTTACACTGCTAAACATTTCACCTGCACTATCAGGCGCAAACATTGCAAACGCCACAAGCATAAATATAACCACTACTGAGGGATAAAAAACCGGTTTTAAAATTGTAGTTTTACCTTTAGAATCCATATTCCATCCTTTTAAATATCCTCCTATTATGCCATAAAACATTATAAATTTTTCATTAAAATAAAAAATTGAATTAGACCTTTATTATTTACCTTTTAGTTTTAACTTGTTACTATTCATCTTTACAAAAAGGATTTTTTTATGAAAAAAGCAGCAACAATTCCCTTTTTTTTTGGACTTCTCTCCTCCTCTTTGCTTTTAGCTTCTGAGTATGGCTCTATCAAAGCCGGACCATTTTCTATCGGCGGTGCCGTCCGTGTAAACTATGTTCAAGACTCTCAAGATATAGATACACAAAATGCTTCAAAAGGAAGTCAGGGCATTTTTGATTTAGATACAGCAAGAATCAATATCGATTTTAATTATGACAGTTTCATAGGAAAATTCGAGTACAGATGGTATCCGGGATTTGACAGTGTAGAAAATGGAACAAACTACAGTTTTATCCACACTGCATGGCTTGGCTACAAGCTGAATGAAAAAAATCACATAGAAGCCGGAATAACCCGTGTGCCTTTTGGACCTGGTGCTTATGGAGTCTCTAACAGCTGGTTTTTTGACCAACACTACTATGTAGGTCTAACAGACGATATGGACTTGGGCATGAAATTTACCTCTCAAAGCATAAAAAATCTAACAATTGATTTGGCATATTTTTATGGTGCAGAGGATGATGGTATTGGAAAAGGTGGTGAAAGCACACGATATGGGTATGATGTGGTAGATGATTTTAATGAGAGAGACCAACTCAACCTTCGTGTTGTATACACTCAAAGCATTGGTGAGAGCTCAAACGATTTTGGTTTTTCACTTCTTTATTCAGAGCTTGAGTCCAAAATAGCCAGCGTAGACGATGGAGAGCGTTTTGCAGCTTCGGCACATATGGTCAACAGATACAAAAATTTTACGCTCAAAACACAACTTACACGCTATGAGATGTCTGTGGATAAAAACAATGATGGCTCAGATGATGCACTTGTGACAATGGGAGGTTTTAACTACGGCGAAGGTGTAGCATCCAAGGCATGGCTCCCTTCAGCGTCACTGAGCTACAAGATAGAAACTCCATCAATCAGCTGGCTTGATTATGCTCTTCCATATATAGAGTACAGCAATATTATAAAAGATGAGAGCTCTTTTAATGATAGCGAGATGATAATGATCGGTTCAGCTTGGGCAAGAGGTAACTGGTATATCTACAGTGATTTGGCACTTGCCAACGGAAACTATTTTGTAGGTCCTTATACAAGCAGTGACGGCGGCACAAACAATTTTGGAGCAAATAGCGGCGATGATATGGAGTATCGATTCAATGTGAACTTCGGTTACTACTTTTAAAAAATTTCACAAACTTTCTCTATATAAGAGAAGGTTTTGCTGCTTTATAGATTATATTTATAATTCTCTCTTCTTTATAAAATAATATTTATTTATATAAATCATAAATAAAACTAATAATATTTTTCAGTTTAACTTTAAAAAATTATCACTATAATAGTGTGTAATGGTAACTATATCAAAGGTACAAAGATGAATAAAATCAATAGTCCTGATAGAAGATTGTTTTTACAAAAAATACTCCATGGAGTTGGGTATGCTTCATTAGGTACTATTTTTTGGAGTGCCTATTTATCAAAATCTCAAGCACAAACTTTACTGCTTCGCCCTCCAGGCGCTATTTTAGAAAAAAATTTTCTTGCTACATGTATGCGCTGCGGCATATGTGTAAATGCTTGTCCTTTTAATGTACTGCAACTTGCCACTATTTCACAAGATTTGCCCATTGGAACACCCTACTTTACACCAAGAAAAAATGCTTGCAGACTCTGTCCGGATATTCCGTGTGCTTCAGCCTGCCCTACAAAAGCACTTGATCTAAGATCACTCACAAAAAATAGTTCACTCTCTATCTACAATGCAAAAATGGGACTTGCAATAATTAATACTCAATCATGCTTGGCTTACTTAGGACTTCAGTGCACTATGTGCATACGCGCATGTCCTTTAGCTGATACTGCAATCGTTTTGCGCAACAAGCGTAACCCGCGTACTGGAATGCACGCTTTTTTAACACCTGTTGTAGACCCTAATCACTGCACAGGTTGCGGATTATGTGAGCAGGCATGTCCTACCAATACAACTTCTATAAAAGTGCTGCCGCTTTTTCTCTCTCAAACAGATATAGGATCTCACTACATCATTGGCTGGAGAAAAGAGGATGAAGAGAGACTTAAAAAAAGTTCTTTAGATGTTACAATGAAAAAAACAAAAAGAAATGAAAAAAGTGCTTTAGATAATATAAATGATGTCGATGGCATCTTAAAAGGACTTTATAATGAGTAACTTTCTCTTTCGCTACCGTTACTATATTGCAAGAAGAGCTGTTCAGGTTTTGGTACTCGGTACCTACTTTTTAGCAAATTTATATGGTTGGAGTGTAGTATCTGGCAATCTAAGCAGTTCGGTTATTTTTGGTTTTATTCCTCTAAGCGACCCATTTGCAACACTTCAGATGTTTTTTGCGGGAGCAGTTGTCTCCGCTGATGTTTTAATGGGTGTTTTAGTTGTTCTGTTTTTTTACGGAGCAGTCGGGGGTCGATTCTTCTGCTCATGGGTGTGCCCAGTAAATATAGTAACTGAGTCAGCAGCGGCAATCAGAAGAAAGCTTTGGTTTAAAAACAAAGAGAATACACTCTCTTTTAGCCGTAATATCCGCTACTGGTTTATAGCCGTAACTTTAATTCTCTCTTTTATCTTTTCTCTTGGAGCATTTGAGATGATAAGTCCCATTGGTATAGCGCACAGGGGCATCATTTTTGGTTTTGGTTTTGGCTGGTTCTTTCTTATGGCTATTTTTATTTTTGATCTTTTTTCACAAAAGTATGGCTGGTGCGGGCACATCTGTCCACTTGGCGGATTTAACGCAGCTATAGGAAAATATAGCCTTATCAAAGTGGTACATGATGCCAATAAGTGTGTACGCTCATTAGAGTGCTTCTTAGTTTGCCCCGAAGTAGAAGTATTGGAGATGGTGAGCAAAAAAAGCCATGTCATTACTGGTGCAGCATGTATAAAATGTGCAAGATGCATAGAGGTATGCGAGAGTGGTGCATTTCAAGTTTCAATAGTAGGCATAGCTAAACAACTAAAGGGGAGTTTATGAGAGTTTTTACACTTTTATTTTTTTTCTCTTTTTATATTTTATTTGCAAAAGAGATAGTTCCATACAGATATATAACTGCAAGTGAAGCAGTTTCTGATTTTGTAAAAGCTGGTGAGATCCTTGTTATAGGCACAAAAGAGGGTATTATTGATATTTACGATTTAAAGAGCAATACTATTATCGATAAAATCGTACTGAAAAAACAAACAAATATTTTAGGCGATGAGATAGGTGTTTTAATCCCAAGCGTTGATTATCTAAATGGTAAACTGGTTTTTGTATCTAGAAAACTCAATACCTATGGAGAACTCTATGTTTATGAAGAGAAAAAATTGATAAAAATTCTAGATACTTCTGAGAAAATAACATTTGAAAAAATAAAGTTTGTAGATGCCAATAGAATTATTATAAATACTATGGGAAATGAACTTATACTTTTTGATATAAAAAAGAAAAAATTTCTCTACAGAAAACAGCTTAATTTAGCAAGTTTTTCAGATTTTGTTCTTAGTGAAGACAAAAAGTATCTCTATACAGCCGATGAAACTCCATTGATTAATAAAATAGAGATTAATAGCGGCAATATAGTAGAACAATACCAACAGGCCAATAAAAGAGATATCTTCTCTGTTGATTACAAAAATGGCTTGCTTCTCAGCGGAGGAAAAGACAGCCGTGTTGTTTTATATAAAACACCGAGTGAGTATAAGATAACTATGGGGGAATTTTTTATTTACAGTGTCGGTCTCAATCCTGATGCAACCAAAGCAGCTTTTACAAAAAATGAGAATGATGAAATCTCTGTTATTGATTCTAAAACCTTAAAGGAGCTATACCTCTTAAAAGGACATCAAACTACTATAATAGAGATAGATTTTTATGCACCAAACGAACTCATCACTGCAGATGAGGGTAATCGTTTGATGTTTTGGAAGTTAAATTAAAAACAAGCTTTAAAAAACTAAATCTGGATAAATGCAGACGGTTTAACTCCACAAACCGGACAGTTTTCTTTAGGCTCTCCAAGTTCTATATATCCGCATATCGGACAAAGGTATATTCCTATCTCTTCTATATCTTTTCCATCTTTTACTGCTTGAAGTGCTTTTTTATAAAGCTCGGCATGAACTTTTTCAGCCTCTAATGCATAACCAAACATCTTTTTAGCTTTATGTCCTTCAGCAACAGCCTGTTCATACATTGGCGGATACATATCTTGATATTCATATGTCTCTCCGCCGATTGCAGCTTCTAGATTTTCTAGTGTTGAACCGATTTTATCCATCGCCTTTAAATGTCCTTCAGCATGTATCTTTTCAGCTTCTGCCGTTGTACGAAAAAGTTTTGCGATATTTGCAAATCCATCTTTCTCAGCCTGTTTTGCAAATGCACTGTATTTTTGATATGCTTCGCTTTCACCGCCAAAAGCTACCTCTAAATTTTCTTTTGTTGTCGACATCTATGCTCCTTTTGTTAATATTTTTGATTTTAATTTTTTGCGACTGTTCTTGTCCATGGATTGATTTTAAGCCTTTCCACGGGAATTGCTTTACCAGTTTTTTCACAAATTCCGTAAGTACCGGCTTTAATCCGCGCTAATGCAGCATCAATCTCAGCCAGCTCTGCCTGAAGCCCGTCAAGAAGCGTTTGATCTGTCATATTGTCAATCTGCATCTCAGCCATATCAACTGTATCATCAATCTCATCTTCAAGCGCCAAAGCTTCCACCTCTGCCTTAATTACTTCAATATTTTTCTCTACTCTATTTTTTTCGTTTTTAAGAATTTTTTCAAATTCACTATAATTCAAACTATTTTTTGCACTCATTATGCATCCTTTTATTTTGTAAAATGTTCCAGCAGTTTGTCATTTGGGATATTTGTTAAATCAGAATGAAGATTTATTTTCATGTTTTTTTTATTTTTCTCATCAAGCAACTCTACAATTTGGTTGTTTATGGCTTTTGGCGCTGCAAAATACCAAAGATCGTGAGTGTGTTTTTGCAGAGCTTCAGAAATTTGTTTTGCAATCTCTTTGATTCTTCTGTTCTCCCATTCTGTCTCGAGGTTATGGTCTTCACCTGCCCCGCTTACTCCTACTCCTTTAAAATTTCCGTGTTGATCAGAAACTTTTTCGCTCAATCTTTCATGCATATCTAAACTATCAACAATCTCAAGAAGCTGAGTAGACTCTCTTTCAAGCGGATCTTTTTTAACTTCAAAAAGTTTGAAGTGTTGCGAATCAGCTACTATTATAAGTTTTGGTGACATTGAAACCTCCATCAATTCATTTCATAATGAATTATTATTTAAATTTAAAAAAAATAGAACAAATTCATTTTATCAGGAAATTATAAAATATTTATTAAAATTTATAAAAAGCAAGCATTGTTTATCTAAGCATATCATCACATCTTTTTAGATATAATCGCGTAATTTTAAACAGCAAATATCAAGGTAAAAAAATATGTCAAACAGCTACGAACCAAGTATAACAGAAGAAAAATTTTACAAAATTTGGGAGGAGAGAGGCTATTTTGAGATAGACTCAAACAAGTCAATTCAAGAAAATGATAAAAATTTTTCCATTATGATGCCTCCGCCAAATGTTACAGGACGACTTCATATCGGTCATGCACTTACATTTACACTTCAAGATATTATCACTCGCTACAAGCGCATGGACGGATACAAAACTCTTTGGCAGCCGGGAACGGATCATGCTGGAATTGCTACTCAAAATGTTGTTGAAAAACAGCTCTTGGCTGAAGGAACTACAAAAGAGGAGATTGGCAGAGAAGAGTTTTTAAAGCGTGCTTGGGCATGGAAAGAGGAGTCTGCCGGGATAATGACCTCTCAACTTCGCAAAATGGGAGTATCTCCTGCCTGGAAGCGTGAGCGCTTTACAATGGATGAGGGGCTTCAAAAATCGGTAAAAGAAGCTTTTGTGCATCTTTACAATGAAGGATTAATTGTTCGCGGAAACTACATGGTAAACTGGTGTACGCATGATGGAGCACTCAGCGATATAGAAGTTGAGCATGAAGATCATGAAGGCAAGTTTTATCATATAAAATACCCTTTCGCTGATGGAAGCGGATATGTCGAAGTTGCGACTACAAGACCTGAAACCTATTTTGGCGATACGGCAGTTATGGTTCATCCTGATGATGCAAGATACAAAGATATCATAGGCAAAAAAATAAGACTTCCTTTAATAAACAGGGAAGTGTCTATTATAGCTGATGAACATGTAGATATGGAGTTTGGAACCGGTGTGGTTAAAGTAACTCCAGCGCATGACCAAAACGATTATGAAGTTGGAAAAAGACATGATTTAGAGTTTATTACAGTCTTTGACGAAAAGGGTATTTTAAATGAGTATGCGGGAGAGTTTCAAGGGCTAGAGAGACTTGAAGCGCGTGATGTGATTGTTAAAAAACTTCAAGATGAGGGCTTTATTGTAAAAATAGAAGAGCATAAACATCAAGTCGGACACTGCTATAGATGTAAAAATATTGTTGAGCCTTATATCTCTAAGCAGTGGTTTGTAAGAAAAGAGGTTGCACGCAAATCAATTGAAAAGACAAACAACGGCGAAGCAAAATTTTTCCCTCCGCACTGGATAAACTCCTATAACTCCTGGATGGGAGATTTACGAGACTGGTGCATTTCAAGACAGCTTTGGTGGGGACATCAAATACCTGTATTTTACTGTAACAAATGTAATCATGAATGGGCCTCTCTCAAAGAAAACGAGCAAGAGTGTCCAAAATGTAAAAGCAGTGATATTTATCAAGATCTGGATGTGCTTGATACATGGTTTTCATCAGCTCTTTGGCCATTTTCAACTTTGGGCTGGGGACACGGCGATGTTTCAATGGACAAACTTTTTAAATCAGAGGACCTTCAAAATTTTTATCCCAACTCTCTGCTTATTACAGGCTTTGATATTCTCTTCTTTTGGGTAGCAAGAATGATGATGATGGGTGAGACTTTTATGGGAGAGCTCCCATTTAAACACATCTATCTGCATGCACTTGTTCGTGATGAGCACGGACAAAAAATGAGCAAATCAAAAGGAAATGTAATTGATCCTCTAGATATGGTAGAAAAATATAGTGCTGATATACTTCGATTTACTTTGGCAATCAGTGCTGCTCAAGGTCGTGATATCAGAATGAGTCAAGACAAACTAGAGCAAAACCGCAACTTTACAAACAAACTCTACAATGCTGCAAAATTTTTACAGATGAATGCAGATGCATTTCCTGATTTAAAAGGTTTTTGTATAGAGAGCAGTCTGGGCAGATATATGTTGTCTCGCTTAAATGTAGCTACAGCAGAGGCTCGTGCATGTTTGGACGAATATAGATTTAATGATGCTGCAACCGTTATCTACAGATTTATTTGGAATGAATTTTGTGACTGGGGAATCGAGCTTAGCAAAGCTGACAAAGGCTCAATTATAGATCTAGGAGCAATCTTTAAAGAGTCCATGAAACTTCTCCACCCCTTTATGCCTTTTATTACAGAGTATCTCTATCATGAACTCTCTGGTACAAGCCTAGAAGAGAGCGAATCGATTATGGTTAAAAAATATCCGTACAAAACTAAAAAACGCCTAAAAGATGAAGCAAGATTTGAACTTATTATGGACGCAATTATCTCTATAAGAAGAGCTAAGATTTTAGTAGATTTGGCAAATCAAAAAATTCAAAAAGCTTATGTTAAGATAGATGGCCTCTCAGATAAAGAAGAGGAGATGATGAAACCTTTTATTTCTAAGCTTGCTAAAGTTGAAATTGTTGAGTTTACACAAAACAAAATCCAAAACTCGGTAAGCGACATCTCCCAAAAATGTGAGACATTTATACCGACAGAGAGTATAGACCTTGCCCCTATCATTACTCGTTTAACAAAACAGGATGAAAAGTTGCAAAAAGAGATAGATAAATTAAACAACATGTTAAACAACGAACGCTTTGTTGCAAATGCACCTCAAGATGTTTTAGAAAAAAATCGTGAAGCATTAGCAGATGCTATAAATAAACAAGAAAAAGTTATCGAACAACTCAACTCGCTAAAAAACTAAAATGAGCAAATTATTTGAACCTAAATTTTTCAGTTTACTAAAATCAGGGATAAGCAGAGAACAGCTTGTTTCTGATATTTTTGCCGGAATTGTTGTCGGTATAGTTGCTCTTCCACTATCTATCGCTTTTGCCGTAGCTTCAGGTGTTTCTCCTGAAAAAGGACTTATAACGGCAATAGTTGCCGGTTTTATCATCTCTTTGCTTAGTGGAAGCAGAGTTCAAATTGGCGGTCCTACCGGAGCTTTTATAATTATAATATATGCTATAGTTCAAGAGTACGGTATTGACGGATTGATTATTTCAACTGTTATGTCGGGGCTTATGTTAATAACATTTGGACTGCTAAGGCTTGGAGCACTTCTAAAATATTTTCCCCACCCTCTTATTGTCGGATTTACAAGCGGAATCGCCGTGGTTATCTTCTCAACACAAGTAAAAGACGCTCTTGGCTTAGATATTGAAAAACTGCCGTCTGAATTTTTTGAAAAATGGGTAACATATTTTTCCAACATCAGCACTACCAACTTTTATGCACTTGCTTTAACGATTGTAACAATTCTGATAACTATATACTCAAGAAAGCTAACAACTAAAATTCCAGGCTCTTTTATCGCAATACTCTTTATTACCGTTATTGTTCAAGCAGCAAATTTACCTGTTACTACTATTGAATCATTTTTTGGCGAAATACCAAATGATATCAATTTCACGCTGCCGACTTTAGATTTAAGCAACCTCTATATCTATATTGCTCCTGCGCTGACCATAGCACTGCTTGGAGGAATAGAATCGCTCCTTTCGGCAGTTGTATCAGACGGTATGATAAGCTCAAAACACCGCTCAAACACAGAACTTATAGCACAAGGTGTAGCAAATGTGATTACTCCTTTTTTCGGAGGTATTCCGGCAACAGGAGCAATAGCAAGAACCGCAACCAATGTAAAAAACGGCGGAAGAACGCCTATAGCCGGCATAGTGCACTCTATTACACTATTGCTTATTATGCTTATTTTTGCAAAATATGCCAAGCTTATTCCTATGTCATGTTTGGCTGGAATTTTAATTGTTGTTGCATACAATATGAGTGAATGGCGTTCGTTTGTTTCAATCCTCAGAGGTTCACATTTTGACATTATAGTGCTGCTAAGCACTTTTTTGCTTACTGTATTTGTTGATTTGACCGTAGCAATAGAGGTAGGAATTGTCTTATCTTCTCTTCTGTTTATGAAACGAATGGCCGATATTGGCATAAAAAGTTCATCTCAAGTTGATAGTGATATTCTTGAAGATTATTCAGATTTACCTGAAAATATATCAATCTATGAGATAAGCGGTCCACTCTTTTTTGCCTCTGCAAAACAATATACAGAGGTAATAAAAAAGATAGGTCTTGAAAATAAGATTTTGATTATTCGTATGCGCCATGTCCCTTTTGTAGATTCAACAGGACTTCATAACTTTGAAGAGATGATAAAAACACTGCAAAGTTCCGGAGTTAAATTGATATTATCAGGAGTAAACAGTACCGTATTAAAAGATTTACAAAAACATAAATTAACCTCTTTAATTGAAGAGTCAAATATCCTCGACTCTTTTGATAAAGCTGTTGAACATGCAAAAACAATATCTTTATAATAAACAACTCTCTTTTGATTCTTATTAATTAGCTATAATTAGAGCAAAACAATCCCATTATAAAAGGAAAGAAGATGAATTTAAGAGATAGAATCAACCAAGATGTAAAAGATGCTATGAAAGCAAAAGATAATAAGAGAAGAGATGCGCTTAGACTTTTAACAAGTGCTTTTAAACAGATAGAAGTAGATGAAAGAAAAGAACTTAGTGATGATGATATTATAAAAATCATCCAATCTCAAGTAAAAAGAAGAGATGATGCTGCATCTCAGTATAAAGAAGCAGGGCGAGAAGATTTGATGCAAAAAGAGCTTGATGAGATTGCTTACTATAAAGAGTATCTGCCGGCACAACTCAGCGATGAAGAACTCTCTTTAGCACTGCAGGAGATAATAACCAAAGTTGGAGCAGCAACTGTAAAAGATATAGGAAAAGTTATGGGCGCTGCTAGTAAAGAGCTCTCAGGAAAAGCAGACGGAAAAAGAATTAACGAGTGTGCAAAAATACTCTTATCTTAGTTTATAGAGAAAGAAAAAGTTTTCTCCTCTCTAATATCATTAAAATTAAATTGAACCAAATTTAAGTTTTTTAAGTGCTTCTTCTTCATCATCTTGACGCATCAAAGATTCACCAACCAAAAATGCGTCAACTCCGGCTTTGGATAAATCTTGCAGTTGTCCATGCTCATATATACCGCTCTCTGCAACAATTACTTTGCCATTTGGTATCATTGGAATCAGCTCGTATGATAGCTGCATATTCATCTCAAAAGTTTGTAGATTTCTATGATTTATCCCTATAATATCACTGCCTGCATAAATAGCTTTTACCAAATCATTTTTATCATGAACCTCAACTAAAGCTTCCATGCCTAAATGGCGAGTATAACCCAAAAGCTCTTTTAGCTCTTTTTTACTAAGTGCAGCTGCAATAAGTAAAATAAAATCAGCGCCATACACAGTAGCCTCTAAAATTTGATACTTTGTAACAATAAAATCTTTTCTAAGAAGCGGTATACCGACATATCTTCTAATTTGACCTAAGTATTCCAAACTTCCCTGAAAAAAATGAGGCTCCGTTAACACAGAGATAGCGCTTGCCCCTCCTCTTTCATAGCTTTGAGCAATTGCCACGGGATCAAAATTTTCACGAATAACCCCTTTTGAAGGAGACGCTTTTTTTACCTCAGCAATAATTCTATACGGATCTTCCTCTGTTGCTTTTAAATAAGGAAAGACATCTCTTGGAGCTCTTGCATTAAAAGCGAGCGAGCGTCCTAACCAGTCAAGTGAAAAAACCTTCTCTCTCTTTATAACATCTTCTTTGGTTTTTTTAATTATTTCATCTAAAATCATTTTCTTTATTTGCCCTTTTGTTTTTTTATACACTCGTTTATTGCTTTAATATGTTCAGCAATTTCCTCATTGCTGCTCTCTCCCATATTTTCTATTTCTTTCATAATTTTTGCTGCTTTTTCACACTCATTAAGTTTAAAATAACCCCATGCGAGCGAATCAAGATAATATGCAGCTTTAGGCTCAATCTTAAGTGCCTCTTTTACATACTTTATCCCTTTTATAACATCTATATCATGATCAATCAAAAGATACCCGAGATAATTTAAGAACATACCGTCTTTTTTTGCCTTAACAACTTTTTCTAGCTTTGCAATCACACTTTTGTGCATAGCTTTATCATTCTTATTCCTGCTGCTCTCATATTCAAAGATAGCATTTTGTCCAAGAAATATCAAATCACCGCTGTCTTCATAAAGTTGTTTTGTTACAAGCACAGCTTTTTTATAATTTTTTGTCTGAATATACAGTTGCAATAATAGCTCATTGTCTATTTGGCTCTCTTGTAAGAACTCAATCATTTTTGGATAATCTTTTTTATATCCATATATTTGAACTATTTTTTGAGCAATATTTTTATTTGAATCTATTTTATAGAGTCTTAAATATGTAGATAAAAGCCCCTCTATATTATTATCATTACTATAAAATCCGATAAGTCTGCTACATATCGCTTTTGAGCATCCATGTATCCTTGAGTGTGTTTCTAACTGTGCTATAGCGTCTTTTTTTCTTTCAAGATTTACATATAAAATAATAGACATCTTTTCTAAAATATTTTCATTATAATCTTTAACATATGCGCTCTCTAAATACTTCATTGCTGTATTGTACTTTTTAAGTTTTATAAATATTTCACTTGTCAAAAGATAATCATCGACATCATTAGAAAGTTCTACTAATTTAACTGCGAGTTCTTTTGCTTCAAGAAGTTTTTCCTCTTTTATCAGTGCAATTATTTTAAGCCTAGTAAGCTCAAAATCATCTATTTTGTTCTCAGAAATTTCATCAACTCTTTGAATAACTCTCTCATTTTCATTAGCCGCCAAATCATTTTTTAAAGAACGGTAAAGATACTCTTTTTTAGTTGTTTCTTCATAAAGAGTATAAAAAAGATTTGATGCACCATTGTGATTTTGTGCTTCTTCTAAATATAAAGCATGGAGTATATATATATCTTCATTTTCAAAAACTTTTTCATACCCCTTAACTTCAACCGCCGGTTTTGCACCAAAGCAGCCGCTAAAAAACACTATAAATCCTGCAATGACAAATAATTTTATTAAATTAAACATCAATAACTCCGGGGCACTCAAGTTTTAATTCATCAACCCTGTTTTTATAATAATCCCAAAAAGGAAATGTCATGCATTGCATTGGACGCACTTCATAAATCATACATCCATTTGCTTCTCTATTATAAAAGGCGCACTCATAACTCTCGCCACATTTTCTCTCTTTTATAGAGTATCTATATCCATGTTTAAAAAGAAATTTTTGCATAAAATCTGCAATTTCTAAATTTAAGAAATTAGAAATTTTTTTTATCTCATCTGTGCTTACATGTATATATCCACTCTCACCTGTACAACATCTTGCCTGACATATACTGCATGCAGAAGCATCAAAACAGTAGTCATATCCATCTTTTTTTATTATATTTGACATTTTATACTTTGTGTCCGTGCTCTTTTATATATATTTTGAGCCTCTTTAGAAAACTCATCTTTCTCAAAACTGATAAACGGCGGCCAAATTTTCATAAACGCTTTTGAACCGTTTCTTGCATGTATCATTACCAATGATGCCGGCCTCTCTTTTTTTGGATGAATAAAGCGTGCATCTACAACTCTCATATTGACTCTTTCTAACTCTGAACAAATAAGTCCAAACTGAGATGCATCATAACAAAAAATAAAATGAGATCTCGGTTTTAATACTCTTGAAACTTTTTTAAAAAACTTATTTAACGGTAAATTGACATTATAACGCGCATGAAACAACATCTCATTTTCACTCTTAGTCACACCTTCGTGATAGAAAGGGGGATTTGATATAATGTAGTCATACTTCTGCTCTTCGTCAAGTTCCAAAAAATCCTTTTTATGAATTGTATAGTCTATTTTATTTACTCTTGCATTAATCGTTGCATACTCTACAAATTTATCCTGTTTTTCAACTGCTTCTAATTTTACTTTTATATTGTCTCTTGCGACCAATAAACCGACTACACCACAACCTGCTCCGACATCCAAAACTCTTCCTTTTGGATGAAAATAGTTGATAAAATCATATAAAAAAATAGAATCGCTATTATAACAATAGCCAGAATCTGGCTGATAAAGAAGCATCAAAAACCTTTTATAGTATAATCTTAAAATTATATCTAAAGCTATTAAATAAAGGGATTAAATGATAATTATTCCGGCAAGACTTGCTTCAAGCAGATTTCCACAAAAAGTATTGGCAGAGATCGGTGGTCTGCCTATGGTTGTTAGAACAGCAAAAAGAGTTTCTCATTTAGACAAAGTTGTCGTAGCTGCCGATGATGAATTAATTATTTCAACATGTAAAAAATATGGCATCAAAGCTATGCTTACTTCAACTACCCATAAAAGCGGTACTGACCGTATAAACGAGTGTGCAAATATTCTAAATCTTGATGAAAATGAACTTATAATAAATGTTCAGGCTGATGAGCCTTTTATTGAGCCTGAAGTTGTTCAAAAAGTTATACAAAGATTAGAAAGATTACGGCAAAACAAAGAAGAGTTTATAATGGCAAGCTGTTATAACTCTATAAACAGTGAATCGGCACAAGATCCAAACCTTGTAAAAGTAGTGCTTGACGATAACGATAATGCAATCTATTTCTCACGAAGCCCTATTCCGTATAACAGAAGCGGGGAAGCGCAATATTTTGGGCATATCGGAATTTACGGATTTAGCAAAAAAAGCCTGCATGATTTTTGTGATCTTGATGATGCACCGATAGAGGATATAGAAAAACTAGAGCAACTTCGTGCAATTTACCATCAAAAAAAGATTAGCATGGTCAAAGTTGCAAGTACCGGTTTTGGGATAGACACCGAGGAAGATTTAAAAAGAGCGATAGAGATTTTTCTCTAATCATCTGTGAATCGCTCTTATCGCTCTCATTAGCACTGCGGGATTATGAATCGAGTCGTACACCGGAAATATCTTTTTTTTAGTTTCAAAAAGTCCGTAAACCGCCATTTGTGCAGAACGAACCGAATACTCTACCGTAAAAACACAATCATTTGGAACTTCGGCAAATTGACCAATAAATGCAAAATTTACTGCTTTTTTTGGCAATACATCCGGACGATCATTAACTGCGCACGGCATAAAAAGGCTGTTAATAAATGGCATTGCAACAGGAATGCAGTTTACTCTCCCAGAAGCAATAACGGGCTTCATCAACTTCTGGATTTTAAGATGATACCACAGCTCCTCAAGTATCTCTTCGCCGCTGCACTCAGACATCTTCTTCTTGACAAAATTTCCCTCCCTGTCCGGATACAGACCATATCCCCAAAATACTTTTACATCTTTTGGCTGGTTTACAAAATGGGGCTGGCGTGCAATTACAATCGACATAAGCCAGTTTGAATCCGTCATTGTCACCAAGCCACCGGTTCCATCCGTATTGCCTGAAAAGTTCTCCATATAATCGTGAAAAGTATCATCTTTGAGCGTCGCCGTAAATGAGTACCACTTTTGCAGATCAATATTGTCGCTAAATACCCCTGGATTACCGAATGAGTTGTCTTTTTTGGCTATTTTCTCCCAAAGCATCCATGCGCCTGAAACAGATTTATCCTTCAAAACAGGGGCTTTTTCCAATGAACCGTTGTCGCTTGCCTCAACAATAGAACCATTTGTTATAAAGACATAATCATATTCATTAAGGCTGATCTTCTCTTGTTTTTCATTTTGAACGACTACATGCAAAACAGTGGCTTTTTTGTAATCATCAGTAATCTCAAAATCAATATCTGTTACTTGCGTCTGCATCTCAAAATGCACCCCTTTTTCTTCTAGGTATCGTTGAAGAGGAATGATTACGGAGTGATACTGATTATACTTTGTACGCATTATTCCGCCAAGCTGAGGCATACCATCCAAAAGATGAATAAAGCGCTTCATATAGCGCCTCATAATCGCTACGCTACTCCATTTTTGAAATGCAAACATAGATGTCCAGAGATACCAGTAGTTCGTTTCAAAAAATTTCTCTTCAAACCACTCCTCTATGCGGATATTTTCTAGTGATCCTTCAGAAGCAAAGATAAGCTTCAACAGATCTGCCTGATCCTTTAAAGAGAGTCCAAAAGATGAGACATCCATACTTTTGCCCTCTTTAATTAAACGAGCCTGCGCATGTGAGACAAATCTGGAATTGAATTCAAAAGACTCCTCTTTAACGGATATATCTGGATTATCGTAGGAAGGGATGTTGGACAATAGATCCCAGTAGCAGACAAAGTGCTCTTCATGCATCCTGCCGCCGCGGATTATAAAGCCGTTTTGGGGATTGCCACCGCCGTCAAGTGCGCCGCCGAGAACTCTGCTTTGCTCCAATATATGAATGTTTTTGCCGGGAACTCCGGCATCTTTTATAAGGTAAAATGCGCTTGCCAGAGAAGCGATACCACCGCCGACTAAATATATTTTTGAGTGTTTTGGATTACTGTTTTTTTCTCTTTTCATAATCTTTTCTCTCTTTTTATATTTTGCGATTATTTTATTATAGTAAACTATTATAACCCAAATTACCGGTAAAAAAATCTATAAATTATTAAATCTAACAAGTGAAAGTATGTGAAGAGGTGTAATGTAAAGTATGTGAAGATTAAACGAAGCAAAAAAAGCTTCGTTTAATTTATTTAGATATTGTCGCGAATACCTAAATCTGTTACAAGTTTAAGATAAGCATCTTTATCTTTTCTTTTAAAGTATTTCATAAGACGACGACGCTGTCCTACTAATTTTAAAAGACCAAGTCTTGATGCGTGATCTTTTTTGAACACTTTTAAGTGCTCAGTCAGTTCACTGATTCTCTCTGTTAATAGTGCGATTTGAACTTCACTTGAACCTGTGTCATTCTCTTTGCGTCCATATTTTGCAACAATTTCTTGCTTTTTCGCCGAATCTAAAGCCATAATAGCCTCCAAATGGTATATTTATCTAACAGTTATACATATCAGTATATAAAGTTGAAGTGAAATAATATCTAATTTATTCTTTTATTTCAACTTCTTTTGATATAATTTAAAAAAATCTAAAATTAAAGTAATAAAATGTTAATAACTCGTGCTAGTGAATATGCAATACTTTCTCTTATAGTTTTATCAAAAGCTTCTTCTCCGATGGATAGTGAAACACTTTCAAATCAACTCTCAATTCCAAAAAGTTTTTTAGCAAAAATTTTACAATCATTAGCAAAACATGGTATTTTAAAATCATATAAAGGTGTAAACGGCGGTTTTGCTCTTATCCAAAAACCTGAAGAGATAACTATGCTTAATATTATGTCATCGGTCGAAGGAAGAGAACCTACTGTTTTTGATTGTTCCCCGTCTATTGAAAGCTGTCCGTTAAATAAAGCATCATTATGCTCTTTATGGCCTTTTTTAAATAAGCTCCAAGGTGAAATAGACACTTTTTTAGCAGATTTGACTTTAGCAGATATATTAGAATAAAACTTGACAAAAAAACTTATTACAAAATAGTGTTTTTTGCTAAACAATACTGCCAAATATAGATAAAAATTCTAGTTTTTTAAATAATGTATTATACAAAGGAAAAAAATGAATAATATTCATCATCTATCACACACAGATTTAGATGGGTATAGCTGCCAATTGGTAATGAAGTATACAGGCTATACACTATTTAACTATAATGCAAATTATGGCGCAGAAGTAAAACAAACACTAGAGCTAATTTTACAAAATATAAAAAGTGAAAATAAAAATTCTACTATCTTAATAACAGACTTAAACTTAACCGCTGATGAGTCTAAGTGGCTAAACAATGAGGTTGCAAAATTAAATGAAAATAAAAAAGATACTACACTTTTGCTTCTTGACCATCATGGAACAGGAGAAGAGAGTGCTAATAAATATCCATGGTATTTTTTAGATACCTCCAGATGTGCTACAAAAATTACCTATGATTATGCGAAAGAACATTTTGAGTTTGATGAACCGATATGGATGAAAAAATTTGTAGATATAGTTAACGCTGTTGATTTATGGAAAACAGATGAGTATGAAAATTTTGAGTATGGCAAAGTTTGTATGCGCCTTATATCTGAAGCGCGCGAATTAAACAAAGTCATGTTTGCTGAAGTAGATAACAATTATAAACTCTCATTGCTGCTTGAAGCAACAAAATATATAGATAACAAAAAAGCTCCAATTATTTTAGATGAGAAAATCCATTTCTTAAAAAAGAATTTTTTTAAGAAAGATAAAGATGATACACTCGATAATCTTGCAACAAAATATGTAGTTGATCTATTAGGTCAAGCTAAAGATGAGAAAACTATTTATTATAAAGGATACAGAGGTTTTTTAAGTTATGGAGTAGGCAATACTTCAATCGTAGGAAATGCTTTTTTACTGGCACATCCAGAGTACGATTTTATAGTTGATATAAGCTATCGCGGTACCATGAGCTTAAGAGCAAATAACGGTGTAAATGTAGCACTTATTTCAAAAGAGTGGGCAAATGGTGGTGGGCATCCAAATGCAGCAGGCGGTCGAATAATAGGATTTAAAGAACAATACAGATATGACAAAGTAAAAAAACAAGTAGAAAAAATAATTAATGAAAAAGAGTCTGTTGCAGGTGAACTTTCATATAAAAAAGAGTCTTAAAAATTTTGCCTAATTATTGGCAAAATATCTCTCAACTCCATCTGCTAAACCTCTAGCCATTGTTTTTCTATAATTATCATTTACAAGCCTCTTTGCTTCCATTGGATGTGATATAAAGCCAACTTCAACTAAAACTGATGGCATTTGAGCTCCAACTAAAACCCAAAAAGGACCTTCACGCACTCCTCCGTCTTTTACATTTTTATATTTTTTATTGAGTGCCCCTAACATTCCTCTTTGTAAATCTATTGCAAGTTTGTTTGACGCTACTATATTATGATGATTTAAAAGATTCAGATAACTGTTTTTTCCATACATATTCATATCACTCATATCTGCAGAGTTTTCTTTTGCAGCTACTTTTTTAGCTCTTTCTGAGCGGGTAGGAGATAAAAAATAGCACTCTATACCATGAACATCTTTTGCATTTTTTCCATCAACAGCATTTGCATGTATGCTTATAAAAATATCTGCATTTTTCTCATTTGCAAATTTTGTTCTTCTACTTAATTTTACAAATTTATCACTGTCGCGTGTCATATGCACCTTATAGCCGCGAGATTTTAAAATCTTTTGTAACTCTTTTGCGATTTTAAAAACAACAATTTTTTCTCTATATTTTTTATAACCTACTGCACCTGGATCTTTGCCTCCATGACCTGCATCTATTACAATCACTTTGTCTCTGTCTATTTTGATAGGAGCTGTTTTTAAAATAAAACTTATTTGAAGCGTTTTTGCGTCTATACTCTGCTTTATATCTAATTTTGAACTATTTTCAATAACCAATCTTAAAGTTTTTGGATCAAACTGAGCTAGTCTAATTCTATCAATGCCGTTTTTTGTAATACTCTGTGAACTTGTAAGCATTGAAGTTTTTATATCAAAAACATATCTGTATTTGTTTTTACTTTTATCATGCAGTGTAAAATCTTTAATCTGTTTGTTGCTAAGAGGTTTGTTAAATGTTAAAAGAAGTATATCCTCTTTCCAGTCGATAGATTTTAATTTATGCAATGGCTCAATATGTACATCTTCAATATGCTTGGTTTTTTTCATAGCCTTTGGTTTAGGCTTGTTATAGCTGTTTTTTAATTGAAGAGTTTTTAATTCATTTGAATATTTAGATACATCTATATGCAATCTATTTCCGCTTTGTACAATGCCTTCTAATGATTTGATTTTTAAATCTAAATTATTGGCAACAGCTGATTGGAGATATAAATTTTTATAGTCATTATATGCACGAAAGGTATCACTTTGGGTATTACTCTGCATATATTTATGAGCTCTATTTAAAATTTCACTATTTTTTGATGCTTCTAACGAAATAAATAGAAATAAAAATAAAAATAAATACTTGATCATTACCCTACTATTCGCCGTTGATTAATTTATCCATCAGCTCTTTTACAGAAATTATACTCTCTAATCTATATCCGTTAGTCCCAGAGAAGAAAAGCCCTGTTTCAAGATTGCCTTGATATGCATCACTTAATCTGTCCGCTATACAATAACCAACTTCCTTAGCTTCTTCCCCACGATTACAAGGTGCAACACAGTTAGAAATACATTTAATCACAGGCCCTTCTCTTTTTTCCACAAGTTTTGTTAAATTTGTTCTAACTCCTTGAGCAGGATATCCAACAGGCGATGAGAAGAGTTGAATATCCTCTTTTTTAGCATCTAGTAAAACTTTTTTAAAATTTTCATGTGCATCACACTCAAAAGTACCTATAAAACGAGTTCCCATTTGAACACCTCTAGCGCCCAAAGAGAGCATCTCTTCTATATCACTCTTATCCCAAATACCACCTGCAGCAATCACAGGAATATCACCCCATAAAGCCGCCTCTTCTACAACCGGTTTTACCAAGTTTTCAAGTTGATTCTCTTGCATTTTACACTGCTCATATGTAAAGCCTTGATGTCCGCCGCTTTTTGGCCCTTCAAGTACTACAGCATCGGGAATTCTGTTGTATCTTTTTTGCCATCTTTTACAGATAATTTTTAAAGCTTTTGCAGATGAAACAATAGGAACAAGTGCAACATCAGGATACCCCTCTGTAAACTCCGGCATATTCGTAGGCAAACCCGCTCCGGTAATAATAATATCAATACCGCTCTCACAAGCATCTCGTACCACTCGTCCATAATCATTTATAGCATATAGCACATTTGCTGCAAGAGGTTTATCGCCGCATATTTCTCTGGCATTTTTTATTATTGCGTCAAAACCCTCTTTCGAATAAAAACTAAAAGTATCAAGTGGTCTGCCTGATATTAATTTTGAAGCATATTCTTTATTTTTATAATAACCAGTTCCAACTGAACTAATAACACCAAGCCCACCCTCTTTTGATACGGTTCCGGCAAGCTGATCCCAACTTATACCTACGCCCATTCCACCTTGAACTATAGGCTTTTCGATAGTATGCTTACCAATTTTAAATGATTTAAAACTCATTAATTCACCTTTAACTTTGCAAATTTTCTTTTTCCAACTTGAAGTATATACTCCCCGCTTCCTAATTGTAACTGCTCATCATTGATTTTTTCTTGATTTATTTTAACAGCCCCTTGCTTAATATCTCTTCTTGCTTGAGAAGTAGAAGGTGAAAGTTTGCAATCAACTAATGCTTTGGCTATCCATATCTCTTCATCACTGGTATACTCATCAATCTCAGATGGAATTTGGTTATTTGAGTGTACTTTATCAAACTCATCTTTTGCCGCTTTAGCTAAATCTACAGAATGAAACCTTGCTGTAATTTCCAAAGCCAAGTTTTCTTTAACCGTTTTTGGGTGAAGAGAGCCGTTTTCTACACCCTCTTTAAGTTTTTGAATTTCATCAAGAGTTTTTGTGCTCAAAAGTTCGTAATATCTCCACATAAGCTCATCGGATATGCTTAACACTTTTCCAAACATATCATTTGGTTCATCAGTAACACCTATATAATTATTTAAAGATTTACTCATCTTCTGCACACCGTCAAGACCCTCTAAAATAGGCATCATAAGAACAGACTGCTCTTTTCCTATCTCATATGCGCGCTGAAGATGTCGACCCATCAATAGGTTAAACTTTTGATCAGTCCCGCCTATCTCTATGTCACTTTCAAGATGTACACTGTCATATCCTTGTAATAAAGGATAAATAAACTCACTTATTGAGATAGATGTGCCGCTTTTATATCTTTTGTCAAAATCATCGCGTTCAAGCATTCTTGCGACATTAAAAGTTGTTGTCAATGTTAACATGCCCGATGCTCCAAGCAAATTTATCCACTCTGAGTTAAAAACTACTTCTGTCTTGCTAGAGTCTAAAATTTTAAAAACTTGCTCTTTGTAACTTTTTGCATTTTCCAAAACTTCTGTTTTGCTTAATGTTTTTCTTGTAATATTTTTACCTGAAGGATCACCTATCTGAGCAGTAAAATCACCTATTAAAAACTGAATTTTTGCACCATATTTTTGAAATATTGCAAGTTTTTGTAAAAGCACCGTATGCCCAAGATGCAAATCAGGTGCAGTCGGGTCAAAACCTGCCTTTACAGTATATGTTTTGCCTTCATCAAAATATGCCTGCAACAATTTTTCAATATTTTGACTGTCTATAATTTCAGCCGTTCCTCTTTTTATCTCTCTTAGAGCCTCTTGTAACATAATATATATTCCCTATTTAAATTCTATTTATATGCATCATCAGTTCGAATAAGATGTATGACTTTTATTTTTTGCTCGATTTTACCACGAAGCAAGTTAATATCAGCTTCTTTCGTTTCAAAACCTATTTCACAGTATTTAGTAGTTTCACCTTTGTTTTTGCCTAATTCTATCTGATTTATATCTATTTTTAATTTTGCTAAAAAATTTAAAAATTCTGCTAAAGTACCAACCCCACTATGAAGTGATACAATCATATTGTAGTTATAAGCTTTTTGTTGCTCCCATCTAACAAATACCATTGGTTCCTTGTTTTCGAGCTTTTTTGAAGCGCTGCTGCACATTTTATGGTGTACATGCACTTTGCCTTTTTCTAAAAAAGCCATTATTTCATCCCCGTTTTTAGGATGACAACAGTAATCAAATACTACATCGCTTACATGAGAAGTACTATATATTTCCAAATCTCTAAAAGAGTAGGATTTTAACTTAAATCTATGTCTTGATAAAAATCTCTTAAACCGATTATTTTGATTTATTTCAGTAATATATTTATGAATAACTTCACGAAAATGCTCTATATCGGTAGCAATAGTGGCTCTTTTTTCACAATTATTTTTATCAAACCACTCCTCTACTCTTGAACTGTTTAAATTCATTGCTGTTGCAACAATATTAATACTTGATTTTATATTTATATCTTTAATTCTTGCATTACATTTATATCGCATATTTGTCTTGGCTTTTGATGTTTTAACAGCATCTATCCAGCTACATCTTGTAATACTGTTTTCATCAACTTCTATTTTTACAATATCACCGTTGTGAAGCTCATTTATAAGAGATGTTTTAACTTTGTTTACTAAAGCTGATTTAGCATGATTACCCACATGCGTATGCACAGCATAAGCAAAATCAAGAACAACAGCACCGCGAGGAAGAGTAAAAACTTCTCCAACTGGAGAAAATACGGATATATCTTCACTATAAAGATCATTTTTTATAAGATCATAAAAATCCTCAACAGATTCATTTTGATAGCCCAGATTATGCAGCCAATCAAGTTTGATACTGTTATTCCCTCCGCTTTTATATTTCCAGTGAGCAGCAACACCAAGTTCTGCTGTTTTATGCATATCATATGTTCTGATTTGAACTTCAAAAATAGCAGTATTGTGAAAAACTGTTGTATGAATAGTTCTATATCCATTATCTTTAGGCACTGCTATATAATCTTTAAACCTTGAAGAAAGTGGTTGAAAATGCAAATGAATTAGCCCTAGAATTTTATAACATTTTACAGGATCGTCAGTCAATACTCTAACCGCTAAAAGATCTAAAACCTCTTCTATTCCAACACCCTTTCTCTGCATTTTAAGATAAATAGAGTATTTATGTTTAACGCGGGAAAGTATCTCAAAATCGTCTTCGCAAAAACCGTTTTGCACCAATATTTTATTAATTGACTGTTTAAATTCATCAAGTTTCATCTCAATAGCATGAAAATTTGCATCAAGATAATTGTCTATATGGCGCTTCTCTTCTTTAAAAAGATATGAGAAGCTTAAATCTTCTAATAAATTTTTTAAAAAAGAGATACCTAAACGGTGCGCAATTGGCGAATAAACAACAAGAGTCTCTTCTGCTATTCTTTCTTGTTTTTGAGCAGGCAGTGCATCAAGAGTTAGCATATTATGAAGTCGGTCACATAACTTTACAACCAATACTCTCACATCTTTAATACTTGCTAAAAGCATTTTTCTAAAAGAGAGGGCTGAAACAACTAATCGCTCATTAGAGTGAGAAGGAATCAACTCAGCATCCCTAATACTGTCTATTTTTGTCAAACCTTCAACCAAATGAGAAACATCCGTTCCAAAAAGTTCTTGAATCTCATCAATATTAATGTGTGTATCTTCCACAACATCATGTAGAAGTGCCGCTATTGCCATCGCTTCATCATTAGTTATTGAAGAGACAATAGCCGCTACTAAAATCGGATGGATTACATAAGGCTGACCACTTTTTCTAAATTGTGTTTTGTGTGCCGTTTTAGAATATTCTAATGCTTTTTTCAGAATATCGCTTGGAGGTATCTGCGTAAAAAGATAGTCGACTGCCGAGTCAATATCTTCTATATACTTAACCTTTTCGATATCCATTCGATTAAGCCCCAATTTGTTACTTTTTAATATCAATAAAGCCTTTAACTGTTATAAGGCCCTCAGCTAATTCCATTAAAGCCAAATCAGCTACTTTAACATTTTTTGAAACATTTAATTTGCTTGTTGCACCATTTAAAAGCTCATCTGTTCTTTTTGCTACAGCTATTGCTAACTGATAACTATCCATTTTTGGATTATTGTCTAATATTTTTGCTGTTAACTCTTCTACTTTCATTTTGTTTCCTTTTTATTTAATTATTCCGCGGAAGGAACAAAGTCCCTCCCGCTTCGCTAAAGCCGCTGTGGCTACTAAAGCTTGACACTTTGTGTCAAAAATTATTCCGCGGAAGGAACAAAGTCCCTCCCGCTTATTTGATAAGCTATTTTACTATCGAGCAATTTTGCATATTGCCATTTTGCAAAATATCTAGAAGATTGCCCTTTTGAAACATATTGCAAACTAAAATAGGCAATGAATTATCCTTCGCTAATGCAATTGATGTATCATCCATTACTTTTACATGATCACTTAATGCTTGCTCATAAGATAGTTCTGACAATTTTACAGCATCGCTAAATTTATTTGGGTCTTTATCATAAACACCGTCAACTTTCGTAGCTTTTATAATAACTTCTGCACCAATTTCTACAGCTCTTAAAGTTGCAGCCGTATCTGTTGTAAAAAACGGATTTCCTGTTCCTGCTGCAAAAATCACAACACGACCTTTTTCTAAGTGACGAACAGCACGGCGATTTATATATGGCTCTGCAATCTGTTCCATCTTAATAGCCGTCTGCATGCGAACCTCTAAGCCTACATGTTCACAAGCTTCCTGCATCGCTATTCCATTTATTACAGTTGCAAGCATCCCCATATAATCACCAGAGGTTCTTTTAATAATTCCGTCTTGAGCAGCAGTTACTCCACGAATAATATTACCGCCTCCAATAACGATTCCAACTTCAATTCCGGCATTAACAAGTGATTTAATCTCCTGCGATATGTAATTTAAAATCTGCGTATCAATTCCATAACCCGCTTCGCCTGCAAGAGCTTCACCTGAAAACTTTACCAAAACCCGTTTATTAGCCATGCAATTCCTTTAAAACATTTCTGAAAATTTTTGTAGTTTTTAGAAATACTTTGTATATTTATATTCTGTGAATTATACTTAAACTTGGCTTTTGTTTTGCTTTGTTTTTTAAGCTGCTCTAAATTATTTTTATTACTAAACTAAGTGAAAACAATTAAATATGCTAAACTAACAGATAAATTATCTAAGCACAAGGCATAAGCGTGAATTTTATAATTAAGCTCTTCAAAGCATTGAACTCAGGTCAGACGCCGTGGCAGGTAACACTGGCTATTGTTTTAGGTATGGTCATGGGGCTTACCCCTCTAAGCGGGGTTCAAACGGCTCTCATCATCTTTTTGGCACTTCTAATAAATATCCATTTCGGACTTTTTCTGGTCTCCGGTGCATTTTTTGCAGGTGTAGGCTATGTTTTCGACCCGCTTTTTGAATCATTCGGATATATGCTCCTTAGCGCAGAGGGACTCCAAGGATTATGGAGTGCCATGTACAACAGCGGCATTATGCGCCTTACATACTTTAACAACACCATAGTCCTTGGCTCGTTCGTAGTCGCTGTGATCCTTTCCCTTCCTCTTTACCTTATCTTAAACAGAGTCATAAATACCTCACGAGGCAAAATTGTTCTTTTTATTGAGAGATACCCGCTTTTGGCAAAGTTTGGCATTCTTAAAAAAAGCGATAAAAAAGACAGCACTTTTCGTATCATGGGTGTAGGCGTATTCGCCGCAGTAACTGCCTTGACTCTTGCAGTTGCAATACTTGTAATAGACCCTGTTATAAAATTTGCACTTGAAAAAGGACTCTCAAGTGCAACGGGCAAAGATGTGCTCATTAGAGATGTAGAGACAAACTTTGGCGATGCATCTTTACGCATAAGCAATCTTGAGGTACAAGACGACAACGGCAAGACAAACAGCGTAAGTATCCAAAATATCTTGGCAGACCTTGATTTTAACGCGCTTCTTTTAAGAAAGACGCATATGGAGCTTGTTCAGGTTACAGGCATCGGCTTTGACACGCCAAGCTCAAACCCGAAACCATCTTCTGCAAAAGAGCAGAGAGGCACGGCTGCATCAAGCACATCTTTGTTTGCAATGCCGCAAATAAAACTGCCGACTCCAAAAGAGCTTCTTGCAAACGCAGATCTAAAATCTCTAAAAGTTTATAACCAAGCTCAAAAAGAGATAGATGAGATAAAAGCAAAATGGGAGAGAGTATCAAAAGAGGAGCTTAGTTCAAATAAACTGGATGAGTATAAAAAAGATCTAGAAGCTATAAAGTCTGCTTCAAAATCAAAAGACCCAGCGCAGCTTCTAAAACTAAAGGATGACATTACTGCATTTAAGAAGAAGATAGATGCGCATAAAGCAAAGCTCGCATCTATTAAAAAAGATTTTGCGGATGACAAAGCACGCATATCCAAACTTATCAGCGAGATAAAAAATGCTCCGCAGAGTGATTACAACAGTCTCAAAAGTGCCTATTCACTTGATGGAAGCGGCGCGATAAATGTCGTGGGCACTATCTTTGGCGAGAAGATAAAAGAGTATATAGCAATGGCAAAAAAATATTACACACTTGCCCAGCCTTATATGAAAAGCGAAGCAAAAGTCGAGCCTCCAAAACCTCCACGCGGAGAAGGAAGATGGATAAAGTTCAAAGAAGAGGTTCCCTCTCCGGACATCTACGCTGCAAAAGTAGATCTGAGCGGAAAGCTTAAAACCCAAGATTTCACGGGAACTATAAATGACATAGCAGATAACCAAAAACTTCTTGGCAAAGCCACCACTTTTAAAGTAACAAGCGATGGAGATATCGTAGAGAAGTTTGTGCTTGAAGGCAAAGATGACAGGCTTGGTGAAGTGGCTCACGAAAGTGCAGTGTTTGGCGCAAAAAGAGTGCCTCTTGACAATCTTGCTCTCTCTTCGCTGACTCTTAAAAAAAGTGATATTGCACTTCAAGGAAATGCTGATGTATACGGCTTGTCAAAACTGGAGCTAAAGAGCAGCCTGGATTTTAAAAATGCCGCTGTCTCGATTGACGGACTTGATGAGAAGTATGCAGATATCGTCAACTCTACGCTCTCTGAGGTAAAGAGCTTTTACATAAAAACAGATGCTACAGGCTCGTTAGAGTCTCCTGCACTGGATGTTACAACGGATCTGGATAAAAAAATATCAGGTGCGCTCAGCGGCGTTTTTTCAAAAGAAGCGAAAAAGTATGAAGCCCAGCTGCAGACGATGCTTAATGAGAAGATGCAAGAGCAGCTAAAAGGAGTAAATAGTTCTGCTTCGGCTATTCCTGACATCAATTCTCTCATCGGCTCACAAAGCGGCGCACTTGAGAAACTACTCTCTGAATCAAGTTCTATTGACACAGGTTCTGCTAGCGACTCAATTAAAAATCTATTACCTTTCTAAACAATTACAGATGCAAGATATTCTTCTTGCATCTTTTTATCTATGTTGATTGACAAGCGTTATATATTTTAATATACTACGGTTTGAAGCTTAATTATGGATGATAATGCAAAACAGTGTCAATGGTCGTTTATGGATAAACAAATCTGAGCACAGCTTTCTTGGTCAAGGCTGAATGAAACTTTTAATAAAAATTAAAGAAAGCGGAAAAGGCGGTAGTGGAACTTATCTTGCTTATTATGCAAAAAAGTTGATAAATACATATAAAATTTTAGAAGAGGAGCATCATGCTTTTTTAAGCAACCTCTCAAAACGCATAAGTGAGAAGAATGGGCATATACACTTTTTAAAAAGCGATGCTGATAACTGCTTTTTGTAAACCAAAAAGTATTATTTTAGGTATTTGGTAAATTATTAATTTTAAAAAAAGGAAATTTTGTGAAAAATAAAACTAGATTAAATATAGCTGCTGCAATTCTGTCTCTTGCTTCCTTCA
Source organism: Sulfurimonas xiamenensis (assembly GCF_009258045.1). Lineage (NCBI taxonomy): Bacteria > Pseudomonadati > Campylobacterota > Epsilonproteobacteria > Campylobacterales > Sulfurimonadaceae > Sulfurimonas > Sulfurimonas xiamenensis. The sequence goes on along the minus strand of NZ_CP041166.1, from coordinate 622,382 downwards.
CATATGCAAATGATCCTATCTCCAAACAAACGCTAAAAAGCAACTATCAATTAGTAAATAATAATCCATCTCAATCAATTGATACTTTTGCGGATATGTTCAAAGAGGGTCTTTTTTATGGACGACTTCGATCAAACACTTTTCTTTACGATTGGGAAGAAGAGAATGAGAAGCAAAACTCTCATGTTATAAGCGGTCTTGGCGGTTCTCTTGTATATAAAAGTGCAACTTTTTACGGAGTTGATTTTACGACAGGTTTGTACTATTCAAAAGCATTCTTTGACAGCAACAGTGATCCTGTAGAATCTTTAAAATCAGGTAAAGATGTACTGAGTCGTTATGACTATACAAACGGTGAAGGTAAATCAATGACGGTTTTAGGTCAAGCCTATATAAGCTATAAAAATATTCCTAACTCACAAATTAATATCGGCCGCCAGCTTGTAGAAACCTTTTATACAAAATCAAATGATACAAAAATGATTCCAAATACATTTGATGGTGTTGTGGCAGAAACAAGAATTATACCGCATACGCAAATAAAACTTGCCTATTTAACAAAACAAAAATTGAGAGATCACACAACATCACACTCTGTTTTGATGTATGATGATTCAGATCCTTGGAACGGGAATGATGACTCAGCAATGCACAAAGGACTCTCATATACAAATCTTAATGCAGCCGGAGTAAGTACAGATGCACCGCTTATTACCGGGGATATTAAAAATAGACATATTAAAAACCTCAACTTTGATGCATCATTTTATTGGGTTCCTGAACTTCTCTCAGAGATAATGGCTGAAGCAAACTACAAAATTGACATGAATGGCTTTACTCTTGCGCCTGGTTTTCGATATATAAAACAGTTTGACAATGGCGGCGGAAAAATTGGTGGTGCAAACTACGATGGAAGTCTAGCCGGTATAGAAGGGTCATACAGCGGGTATAAAGATGCTGATTCGCTTGATTCGCAAATGATAGCAGCTCGTTTGGTTGGAGTTTATGATATTTACAAACTTAATTTGGCATACTCTAAAATATTTGATGAGGCTGATCTTGTAACACCTTGGAGAGGCTTTCCAACTTCTGGATATACTCGTTCAATGGCTCGTTACAACTGGAAAGCCAATACAAAAAGCTATCGTGCCGAATTATCAATCAATGCAAATCAAAACGGAGTGTATAAAGATTTATTTATCCAATTATCTGCTCTACATACCGATGCTGATGAGCAAAAAGGTGAGTATGATGAAAATTATTATTATGCCGGATTTATTCAAAATATTCCTTGCATGACTGATCTGCAATGGCGCCTTAGATTGGGATACACTGATACAAAAAAGAGAGATGCTGATAGTTTAGATGCTCGTTTAGAGTTTAATTATCTATTTTAAAGGAGAGCAATGAAAAAATTTCTATTATCTATTTTACTTACGACTAGCGTTATTTTTGCAGATAAAATAAACATAGCTGTAGCAGCCAATGTAAGTTATGCAATTGAGGAGTTAAAAGTTGAGTTTAAAAAAATTCATCCAGACATTGATATTGAAATAACTCTTGGCAGCAGCGGAAAATTAACTGCCCAAATACAAAACGGTGCACCATATGGACTTTTTATGGCAGCTGACATGCTTTATCCTGAAGCTCTATATAATAAAAAAATAGCTACTACAAAACCGATTGTATATGCGCAGGGAGAGCTTGCATATTTAAGCATAAAACCGATTGATTTTTCAAAAGGAATAGCAATTGTTAATGATAACTCTATCTCAAAAATAGCGATAGCAAATCCAAAAACAGCACCATACGGTGCGGCAACAATTGAAGCCATGAAAAACAGCAATGTTTATGAGAGTGCTAAATCCAAATTTGTCTTTGGCGAATCTATCTCTCAGACAGTCTCATATACAATTACTGCGGCAGATTTAGGATTTATCGCAAAATCATCCCTATACAGCCCTAAAATGGCTCATTACAAAGAAAATGTAAACTGGGCTTCTGTTGACACATCTTTATATGCTCCTATTAAACAGGGAATCGTTCTTTTAAAATATGGAGAAAACAACAGTGACTACAAAGCCTTTTATGACTTTATCTTGAGCGATAGAGCAAAAAAAATTTTTATAAAATATGGATATACAAAATGATTAATTTTTCAGACCAAGAACTTTGGAATTACATTAGAGAGGATATTTCATACTTTGATTTAACCACACATCTATTGGCTCCTGCAGAACAAAAAGTAATACTAAGTATCGTAACAAGAGAAGAGATAGTTGTAGCATGCAATGATGATGCGGCTCGGATTGCTGAACTGCTCGGATGCAAAGTTATAGCAAAAGCACAATCAGGCATAATGGTAAAAAAAGGAAGCACCCTTTTGGAAATTTATGGTGATGGGCAATCTATCCATAAAGCATGGAAAGTGTGTCAAGTATTTTTAGAACATGCTTGCGCACTTGCTACACATGCACACAAAATGTTAACAAAAGCGCAAAGCGTCAATCCCGATTGTGAAGTATTGGTAACTAGAAAAAGTTTTCCTTTCTCTAAACAATTTTCCATACATGCTCTTATGTGCGGCGGTGTTATGCCCCATAGATTGGGAGTATCAGAGAGTGTTCTAATATTTGATCACCACCGCTCTTTATTTGAAAACCATGATGCATTTGAAGATGCCTTGAAAAAAATTAAAAAACGCTGTGTTGAGAATAAATTAGTAGTTGAATCTCAAACTCTTGACGATGCTAAAAGAATGTTACAGCTGGGTGCCGATGTTATTCAACTTGATAAATGTTCAGCAGATACAGCAAGCGAGCTTGTTGCATACAAAAATATAAATTTTCCAAATGCTGCAATTATGGCTGCAGGCGGAATTAATATGCAAAATGTTGCCGATTATGCAAAAACAGGCGTCAATGCTCTGGTAACAAGCGCTCTGTACAACAGTTCCATGAGTAATCTTACAACTATTTGGAAAAAAATATAAAAAAATTTACATAAGGGCAATAAAGAGTTATTTATTGTTATATATATTACAGCAAACTTTTAAATATTTTTACAGTTTTATATATGAAGCTAGCTCTGAAAAAACAACTGCCCTTTTCTGCTCTTTTGTGTCCAAAATTTTTTCACACAAAAGTGCTAGATTTTCATCTACACAGGGTATCAGTTCTCTGATATTTTGAAGTTTTTCATTTTTAAGAGTATTTGTAAATCTCTCATACGATGAGTAAGCCTCTTTTCCTGCAAGTTTGTAGTATAATCTACGCCCAAATTCAAAAACTTCAAACTCCTCATTTTTTCCGGTGTTAACCTTTTCGCTAAAACCTATCTCAACATCGATATTTTTCTCTCTCAAATAAGCACCAATCTTCATCATAAAACCGATGCAAGCAGGGGTGTAAAGCTTTAAAATCCGCTCATGAAACTGCTCAAAGTTCTCAAAATGGTTTTTAAGTCTTCTATACTCAAGCATCAAAGTCTCCACATAAAGATGCGCATATCGAAGCGAAGCCGATTTAACGACTGCATATCCTTCTAAACCCTCACTTGTGATTTTTCCGCCAAGAGAGATATTTACACCACCCTCCATTTCGCCGTTTACTTTGACTTTGCAGCCCTCAAAACCGATGTCACCTAGACCATGCAGACCGCACCCTTTAACACATCCTGACCAATACATGCGTACTCGTCCTTCATGAAGAGGTACTTTTTGCTCCAGATACTCCGCCATTTTTATAGCATCATTTTTGTTCTCAATCACTCCAAATGCACAGTGTTGTGAACCTGCACATGCTATTAAATGATTTTTATAAGGAGAGTCTACACTTTTGTATTTTTGAAAAATCGCCTCGTTTTTTAGTGCGTCTATCTCTTTTACACTAAGTATATAGATGCTCTGCTCTATATCAAAACGAATCTCGCCATTGCCAAATTTTTCGCTTATATCCGCCACGCTTAACAAATCGCTTCCGCTGAAGATTCCCGCGGGAACAACCATATGAATGCCAAATGATCCGTCTCTTAACTGTACCTTTCCATGGTCAGGATCGTTAAAATCAAGCTTTGTCATAGTCTCGCCTCCGCGCGCAAAATCAATTCCCGCATTTTGGCAAATCGCACTCCTAATCTCCTCCATGCCAACCGCTTCGACTAAAAAGAAAAGACGATTTTTGTTTCTGTTGTCACGAAATCCAAATCTTCTAAAAATATCAATTATGGAACCATAAGCACTCGGCACTTCATGAGGCAGTAAAAAAATATCTGCACTCTTTGCCACTTTGCCGACTTTTCCGCCGAGGTACATGTTGTATCCGTAAAGTCCATCTTTTTGAGCCAAAACAAAACAGCAGTCATGACTAAAAGCGTTGCATCTGTTGGAAATCGAGCCTGTGATTGCAGTATTAAACTTTCTAGGAAGTGCGCTTATCCACTCATAATTATGCAGAAAACTTCTCTCTAAGGTTTTTAAAAGTTCGTATGACGGCAAAACATTGTCAAATCCTTTGGCATCGAGCGGATCTGTAACAATGTTTCTAAAGTTGTCCACACCTGTTTGGTATGAACTAATCCCCACCGCACTCATACGCTCAAAGATAGTCGGTATATCTTTGATGTCGATATAACGAAACTCTATCTGCGAACGGGTTGTTATGTCTATATAATCTTCGCCAAACTCTTGTGCGATTAAGCCCAAAACTCTTGCTTGTTCAGCGTTTAAGTAGCCGCCGCTAATGCGAACGCGTATCATAAACTTTTGTGGAGTTTGCGCATCCTTATCATAAATGCCAAAACATTTTAAAAAGTAGCTTTTATCTTCGCCTGAAATAGATTCATAGCCGTTTTTTGCATAACTCTCTAACATCGCAAATGCTTCTTGTGGCGTTTTAAGTGCCTTTGTCTCTTCGACTTTGTTAAGTTTTTTTGCTCTTGCATCGTATGCTTTTTGTAATGCTTCCATTGTAACTCCGATCTATATCGAATATAATCACAATTTTATCAGTAACAAGAAATAAAATAATCAATTTATTGATTATATTTTATGCAATATAAAAATTATACAAATTTTTACTTAAGCAAGATAAACACCAATATAACAGCCAAAACAAAAGAGAAACTCTGCCAAAAAACTACACTGTTTTTCTCCACAAGCGGCGGTTTTTTCTTCTTTAAAAACTCCTCGTTTGGGTGGCGCAAGTCGTACAAAAACTCGCTTAACTCTTCGTAACGCTCATTTGGATTGAGTGCCACTGCTTTTTTAACCGCTTCATCAATCCACACAGGAATCTCTTGGTTGTAGTGGTAAAGCGGCGTATAATGAAGCTTCTTTTGCGCTGCTTCATTTTTTGCCCTTGCAACTTCAACACCGTAAGGAAAATGGCTTGTTAGCATCTCATACACGATTACGCCCATGGAAAAAAGGTCTGAGCGGGTTGTTCCTTTTTTGCCCAAAAAGTATTCAGGCGCGCTGTAGATTGCTGTTCCTAAGAGATTTTCATGCTCAAGGCGGATATTGACATCCATGATGCCCTCTACTCTTGTTGCGCCAAAGTCTATGATTTTGAGCGTACCTGAAGTGTCAATCATGATATTTTGTGGTCTGAGGTCTTGATGAATCATCTCTTGACGATGCAGTGCCAAAAGTCCTTTTGCTATCTGCTCCGCCATTTGCCGCACCGTCTCAAGAGGCGGATGCGGGTTGTCGATAATCCACTGCAAAAGCGTTTGCCCCTCGACATACTCTAGCGTGTTATAGAGGTAATTTTTCTTGCGCTTTGGAACAAAAGCTTTTAGTACATAGGGGCTGTTAATGCGTCTAGCCACCCACTCCTCCATCAAAAACCGCTCCAGATACGCCTTGTCGCCGCGCATGTCGATGGATGGGATCTTCAGTGCGACTTGCGTTCCGCTCTTATTATCGACTCCAAGATAGACATGGCTTCTACTGCTCGCACTCAGCTCCCGCACGATGGTATAGCCCTCAAACTCCTCTCTTGCTTCAAGCAGAGGTGCGAATGGCTTCTCTTCAAGCTGTTTGTAAATCTCTTTGAGCTCTTTTTTTGGCAACGCATCCACACGCACAAGCTGGATGGTAATGTTGTCATCACTTCCCATCGCAAACGCCATCTCGCCGATGTTCTTTGCAAGCTCTTCAAATGCGCTCTCACCCTTTTGTATAGCGGCAATTAAAAGCGCATCACTCACAAACTCATAAACGCCATCACTCATAAAGAGGAAAATATCATCGATCTCAACCCCAAAACTGCTATAGTCCATGCGAACATACGCCTCCATTCCCAGAGCACGGCTTAAGTAGCTCTCCTCTCGCGAGACTCGTAAACGGTGATCTTGCGTCAACTGTTCCAGCACGCCATCACGAAAACGATAAATTCTGGTATCGCCCGCATGAAAAATGTATGCACTGCTTGAGCGAAGCACCATTGCGCTAAAAGTGCAGACAAAGCCTCTGTTTTTGTCATGGGAGTAGTTGCTCTGCATGGTTTGGGAGTGTAGCCAAGAGTTTGTGGCACCCAAAACCCTAAGGGCTGACTTCTTGGTCGACCATGCATCAGGCGTGCTTAAGTAGTCCATCAAAAAAGAGGTAACGGCTGTTTTGGAGGCGATTTGGCTCACGCTGCTGCTGCCGATACCATCAGCGATGGCAATGGCAACACCTTTGAGTGTAAGCTGTGGCTCGGTCGGAATGCAGATATCGTGAAAATCTTGATTTATCTCTTTGCGTCCCCCGGTAGAGTACTGGGAGATAGAGAGTTCTAAGCGGCTTTTCATACTATCAGTTTAATTTTCTTTTCGCACCCGTTTTAACATGGGTTGCATAAAGAGTTAGTCCTGTAAATGCAAGCCCGCCGACAAGGTTTCCAAGAGCAACGGGAAGCTCGTTCCACAGAAGATAATCCCCCACAGTAAAGTCACCGCCCATAATCATAGAGAATGGAAACAAAAACATGTTAACAATAGAGTGTTCAAAGCCCATAAAGAAAAAGAGCATGACAGGCATCCACATCGCAATTGCTTTTCCGCTTACAGTAGTTGAAATCATCGCCCCGACAACACCCATGGAGACCATCCAGTTACAAAGCATCCCACGGATAAAAACCGTCATCCAGCCCCAAATACCGTGTTCTTGATATCCAAGCGTTCTGGCTTCACCTATTGAGCCTATTTTTTTGCCGACTTCACCTGTTTCTATCTGATACCCGTATGTGAGTATAAACGAAATCATAAACGCCACAAGGAGCGCACCTGCAAAGTTACCAACAAAAACAAACCCCCAGTTTCTAAGAACCTGATTCACCGTAACCCCAGGGCGTTTGTCGATGAGTGCGAGAGGAACAAGAACAAAAACACCCGTTAAAAGGTCAAAACCCATAAGATAGAGCATGATAAAACCAACAGGAAAAAGCATCGCACCTACAAGCGGTGAACCCGTCTTCATCGTAACAGTTATAGCAAAAGCCGCCGCAAGTGCCAAAATAGCTCCTGCCATAAAAGCTCTGATGAGCGTATCTTTTGTTGACATATAGACTTTTGACTCGCCTGCGTCAACCATTTTTGTAACAAACTCTGTAGGGACTAAATAGGACATAATAGACTCCATGTTGTAAATATTTTTACTTTTTTTATACACTAAAATATAGTAGTACAAGAATTTTACATTATAAGAATATTTTTTAATCAACTATATTGTATAAATTTTATGCAATTGTTATGTTTTTAAAATACTTTCAAATCTATAATCAAATAAGCCATGATAAACAACTTCTAAATAGAGTGTAAGTCTATTTCTAACCTATTATAAAGATGCTTTTACTATAATACTGTCTATATATTTTTTTTAAAGAGAGTTTATGGGTTGGTTAAATTTTTTTCAAACAAAAACAGAAATAAAACACTCATTCGGAAGAGGCATAAATGCATCTCTTTGCAAAGATGAAGAAAATTTATTCAACAAATCCTATGAAGCATTTGAAAAAAAAGAGATTTTAAATGCATATGAGTACTTTTTCAAATCACTTGAAAATTTTTCAAATGGCCAATCAAACCAAAATGTTATTATTGTAAAAAAAGATAATAAGCTAAACTTTGAGATATTTCAGGGAACTGCTAGAATTACAGGAACAATAACAAAAGAGAATCTCTATGCAGAAGTTATTATTACAAAAAAAACATTGGCAAATGTTGCACTTAAACGACTGCTTTTAGAAAGAAACTATCAACTGACATACGCTTACTATTTCAGCGATAATGAATATATAAAATTAAAACTATATCTTGACAATATTACAATGACACCTCAAAAAGTTTTTTACCCATTAAGAGAAATAGCTCTCAATTCCGACTTTGACAAAGAGTATACAAAAAGCGAATTCCCTAAGATTACTCTAGAAGATATAAAACATTTAAAGAGTATGGATGAAGAGGAGCTGAGACTAAAGTACGACTTTATGCAAAGATGGATTGATGAAATAAACGCCAAAATTGCCACGCTTCCATCAAACGACAATGCTGCTATGCAGTCATTTATTCTTCTGTATCTTATTTTTAAAATAGATTATCTCATCGTACCGAAGTATGGCATTTTCCAAAAATCAAGCAAAAAGATCACTGAGTACTTTAGCGATGAAAACCTCACTGTCGAATCAAAGAACGAAGAGATCAGAAAGTATATAAACGAACTTCATGAGATGAATTTTGAAGAGTTTAAGACAAACTTTTATGACGCTAAATACACCTTCAACCCAAGTGATAAATCGCCTCATGAAGAGATAGAAATCTTTATAAACGAATCTCTTGCAAAGATAAGATGGTACAAAAACAACAGATACAATCAGGTCATTCCTACAATGTACAAATATGTTGCGCTCTATCTACTTTACAACTACGGGCTTCATCCGGTTACAAAAGCTCTTCTTCACACACTTGTTGAGATTCAAAATCCCGCTTTTTTCAAAGCACTCGGATACGACACGCTTTACAATGAACAAGAAGCAACATTTTCAAAAAAAGCTATTATCTCAAAAATAGAGGATATCATTTCGCCTTACCAAAGCCGTTATAAAATGCTAAAACCCTTTGGTGACAAACTTAACTTTACATCCCTAAACGAGTTTAGCAACAGCTTTTATCTGCAACTTAAAAATCTTGATTTTGAAGAGATATAGCCATGAATACGCAAGCCATACTGGGTACTTACGCCGAAAATATTATACAGATCATGACCCCATACGGAAGCGGCACGGGTTTTATAGTTGATGACCTTATCATTACAAACTCACATGTAGTTGCAGGACTTAAAGAGGTAGTGATCAGTGCCAAAAAGATCAAAAGAAGCATCGCTAAAGTAGTATACGACGATGCATATTTTGATCTCGCTTTTATAAGCTTTGATTTTATAAAACCTAAAAATCCCCTTATCCTCTCTACTAAAAGAGTGCAAAACGGAGACACTGTTGTCGCCATTGGTCACCCTTACGGACTTCATTACAGCGCTACGGAGGGGATAGTATCAAAAGCTTCAAGGATATACGGGGAGCTTGAGTATGTTCAGATTGATGCTGCTATAAATCCCGGAAACAGCGGCGGACCACTTTTAAACACGGATGGTGAGGTTATCGGAGTAAATACATTCATTATACAAAACTCCAACAATCTGGGCTTTGCCCTTCCATACTTTTATGTTGATGAAGCGCTAAAAGAGTACAAAAACATAAATGCTCAAAATATCATAAAATGCCCATTTTGTAAGAACCTGATAAAAGAAGAGAATATAAAAAACGACTACTGCCCTGAGTGCGGAAGCAAACTGGAGATCGCAAAGCTGCGAAGAAATGGGTACAACCCAATTGGCAGCACAAAGTTACTTGAAGAGATATTGGAGTCTTTAGATGTAAATGTAACACTTGCCAGAAGATCTCAAGCCTCATGGAGAGTTGATCATGGTAGTGCGCGTATCGAGATAAATTACTACGACAACGGAATTATCATAGCTGATTCAAAGCTTTGCGTGATACCTCAAAAAAATATATCTGAAATTTATGATTTTTTATTGAACGAGAACAACAATCTCTCCTACCTCCGTTTTTCCATAAATGAGAATTTCATCTATCTCTCTTACCTTATAATTGACTCCTCATTAACACTAAAAGAGGGAAAAACAGCAATGGAGAGGCTTTTTAAAAAAGCAAACGAGTATGATGATATTTTGATAGAGAGATTTGGCGCAACAAAACAAAAAAGAGATGAAGAGGACGATTAAATATGAGTAAATTTCCAGAGTTTAAAGTAGAACTAAAGAGCTTTATCAAAGAGCTCAAAGAGAGAGTAGAGAACAACAATAAAAAAGTACAGAAGCTCTTAAAGATAAAAGAGAAGAGTTTTGCAAACTTTGTAAAACCGCTTGAGATGATGGATGAGCACCTGGAGCAGTTTTTCACTCCGCTCTCACATCTAAACTCCGTTAAAAACACGAAACAGACGCAAAAGATATATGCAGCTTCACTGCCTATCATAACAGAGTACTCTACAAAGCTATCTCAAAATCTAGATATTTACAAAGCTTACAAAGAGATAGAAAAAAAAGAACAAAAGAGTCTAAACCAGGAACAAAAAAGGGTTTTGGAGCTCAATATACTAAACTTTGAACTAAGCGGTGCACATCTTGATGAAAAGAGCAAAGCAAGGCTCGGGGAGATAAACATAAAGAAGAGTGAGCTATCAAATAACTTCTCTCAGAACCTTCTTGATGCTACAAACGAGTACGAGTATATTGTAGATGACCCAAAAGATGTAGAGGGATTGCCGCAGAGTGATAAAGAGAGCGCAAAATTTAAAGAAGATGGAGTCACAAAATATAGATTTACACTTCAAATGCCTTCATATATCGCCTATATAACCTACGGCAAAAATGAGAAGATAAGAGAGAAGCTTTACCGCGCCTATGTCACAAGAGCACCGCAAAATGCCAAGATAATAGATGAACTCTTATCGCTAAAAGATGAGATGAGCTCTCTTTTAGGCTTTAAAAACTACGCCTCATACTCTCTTGCAAGCAAGATGGCAAAAAATGAGAAGAGCGTTGTCGATTTTTTAGAAAAGCTGGTTTCAAACTCTAAAGCACAGGCAAAAAAAGAGCTAGAGGAACTTCAAAAGATAGCAAAAAAGCCGCTTCAGAGCTTTGATAGCGCCTACTACAGCGAGATACTCAAAAAAGAGAAATATGAGATCGATGAAGAGGAGTATCGTCCCTATTTTGAGCAAAAGAGCGTTTTAGACGGGATGTTTGAATTTTTAAACAAACTTTTTGGAATAAGCTTTAAAAAGGTAGAAGAGGAGCTGTGGCATAAAAAAGCAACCTCTTATGATCTCTATCTTGATAACAAATTAAAAGCGAGGCTCTATCTTGACCTCGAAGCCAGAAAGGGAAAGCAAGGGGGCGCTTGGATGAACAACTTCCAGACCCACTGCAAAGATGAGAAGGGCAAAGAGCAACTCGCCTCAGCCGTAATAGTATGTAATTTTCCGCCATCTTCAAGCAAAAGCCCATCACTTCTAAGACATGATGATGTCGTGACTCTTTTTCATGAGATGGGGCACGCTCTGCATCATATGTTAAGCAATGTAGCCGAGAATGAAGTAAGCGGCGTAAACGGTGTAGAGTGGGATGCAGTAGAGTTTCCATCGCAATTTTTGGAGAACTTTGCCTACGAGCCGAGTGTGTTAAAACTCTTTGCACGCCACTACAAAACAGAAGAGATCATTCCAGATGAGATGATAGAAAAGTTGGTAAAGAGCAAGAATTTCCTCTCTGCTCTTGGAATGCTAAGACAGCTTGAGTTCTCGCTTTTTGATTTTAAACTACACACAAAACTCTATCAAGGTGATGCTATTCAAAATCTCCTAGACTCCATCAGACAAGAGACGGCACTTATAAAACCGCCATCTTACAACAAGTTTCAAAACGGCTTTTCTCATATTTTTGCAGGAGGTTATGCAGCAGGATACTACAGTTACAAATGGGCAGAAGTTTTAAGTGCAGATGCATTTTTTGGTGTTGTAGAAGAGGGGATATTTGACTCCAAGATCGCTGAAAAATATCTCCATATTATTCTCGAAGGCGGCGGTGCAAAAAGCATGGACATACTCTTTAAAGAGCTGATGGATCGTGAGCCAAACCCTGATAGTCTGCTTCGTCTAAACGGGATTATATAGTTTGAGACACCTACTTTTGGCTCTCTTGTTCTGCGCAACACTTTTTGGAGAGAAGATTTTGAAAATAGCGACCTATAATGTAGAGAATCTCTTTGATTTGCAAAAAAGCGGACATGAGTACAGTGAATATATTCCAAACGGACCTTCTCTTTGGAACCAAAAAAACTACAAAATAAAGCTGCACAATATTTCACAGGTCATAAAAGAGATAGATGCGGACATAATAGCCCTTCAAGAGGTTGAATCGCTTCAGGCACTGCTTGATTTGAGGTTTACGCTAAAACAGCATGGACTCTATTACCAGTACTACAGCATCGCAGATAAAAAAGATACCACTATAAAAGTAGCGCTTCTTAGCAAAATTCCCTTTGTCTACTCCAAAGAAGTAAGCGTGACGCAGACTTTAGAGTATAGAAACATCTTGGAGAACAAATTTATAGTTAACGGCAAAGAGTTATATATTTTCGTAAATCACTGGAAATCAAAATCTGGAGCCGAGAGCAGACGAATAATCTCTGCAAAAGCGCTTAAAAAGAGGGTCTCTGAGATAGGGTTTGACAAAAATATCATCTTACTCGGAGATTTTAACTCAGACTATGAAGAGTATATAAAGTTCAAAAGAAAAAGAAAACATAATGACACTGACGGAATAACTGGGATAAACCACATACTGGGAACCATCAATCAAAGAGATAGAGCTTCAAAAGTAAAGTATGCACAAGATAGCTTCTATAACCTCTGGTACGATGCAGACAGAGAGGATAGATACACATATATATACAGAGGTAAAAAAGAGGTTTTAGACAATATACTTATCTCTCAGCCCCTATTAGACGAGAAAGATATATCATATATCCATGGCAGCATCTCAAATTTTGACAAAGAGTATCTCTTTAAAAAAAAGAGCATAAACCGATGGGAAGTATCTCGTGCAAAAGTGCGAAAACACAAAGGCAAAGGCTACTCTGACCACCTGAGTGCAACGGCAAAATTCAGAATCAATTAAGACACCAATCAATCTCCTCTTTATCATGAGTCTTAAGATAAGAGTTTGATTGTGAAAAAGGCTTAGAGCCAAAAAATCCGCGATATGAAGAGAGTGGTGAGGGGTGAGGTGCCTTTAGAACAAGATGCTTTTTTGTATCAATAAGTCTCTCCTTTTTCTGAGACGGAGCTCCCCATAAAACAAAAACTATGCCCTCGTATCTTAAGGATAATCTACTAATAACCAAGTCTGTAAATCTTTCCCACCCCACATTTTTATGTGAATTAGGATTAGCCTCTACAACAGTAAGAACACTGTTAATAAGCAAAACACCCTGCATTGCCCATTTAGTCAAATTACCGTTTGTAGGCGCAGCACAATGTACATCATCTTGCAATTCTTTAAAAATATTGACCAGCGATGGAGGGATCTTACACTCATCACAAACTGAAAAAGCGAGTCCGTTTGCCTGATTATGACCGTGATATGGGTCCTGCCCTATTATTACAACTTTGACATCATCAGGATTTAGAAGATTAAAGGCTCTAAAAATATTTTCATATTTTGGAAATACTGTTTTTGTTTTGTACTCTAACTCTATAAATCGCTGAAGTTTTATAAAGTAATCTTTTGAAAATTCATCCTCTAAAAAAGTATGCCATTCATTATTAAGTATCATTAGAATCCTATAAAAGTAATTGATTGATTATATATAAATTTTATTTTAAAGATATTGTAAATTAAGTCTTTTAGAAAAAATTATATGAAAATGTGATTGTATAATTAAAAGAAGAAATGATCAACTAGGCAGCGACCTACATTTCCACACCTGAAAGATGCAGTATTATCAGCGATGAGAGGCTTAGCTTCTGGGTTCGGAATGGGGCCAGGCGTTTCCCTCTCTCTATAGCCACCTAGACAATCACATTTAAATACACTTTATTGTGTGTACTTAAAAATGATTGCTCTTGGTTTAGAGAAGATTTTCATTGTTAAAGTCAACATTTCAGGGTTTAGGGTTTAGATGTTAGGGGTTAGGTAAAACCGCCGACTAATCACTAATCACTAAATAACTACTTCAGACACCTATACACTAAGTAAGGTAGTGAACGATATGTAAAAAAGACAAACGTACTATTAGTACTGGTCAGCTAAACAGATTACTCTGCGTACACATCCAGCCTATCAAGCTTGTAGTCTTCAAGCGTACTTCAGGGAGAGTTCATCTTGGAGTTGGCTTCCCGCTTAGATGCTTTCAGCGGTTATCTCATCCATGCGTAGCTACCCAGCGATGCTCTTGGCAGAACAACTGGTGCACCAGTGGCATGTCCAACCCGGTCCTCTCGTACTAGGGTCAGCTCTCCTCAACTCTCCTACGCCCACGGAAGATAGGGACCGAACTGTCTCACGACGTTCTGAACCCAGCTCGCGTACCGCTTTAAATGGCGAACAGCCATACCCTTGGGACCTGCTCCAGCCCCAGGATGCGATGAGCCGACATCGAGGTGCCAAACCTCCCCGTCGATGTGAGCTCTTGGGGGAGATCAGCCTGTTATCCCCGGCGTACCTTTTATCCTTTGAGCGATGGCCCTTCCACACAGAACCACCGGATCACTATGACCGTCTTTCGACTCTGCTCGAGTTGTCTCTCTCACAGTCAGGCTCGTTTATGCCATTATACTCTACGAAGGATTTCCAACCCTTCTGAACGAACCTTTGTAAGCCTCCGTTACTTTTTAGGAGGCGACCGCCCCAGTCAAACTACCCACCAGACATTGTCCTCGCACGAGATAATCGTACCGAGTTAGCTATCAGAATATTCAAGGGTGGTATCTCAAGGATGCCTCATCTACAACTGGCGTCATAGATTCAACGGCTCCCACCTATCCTGCACATGAATATCCCAATAGCAATGTCAAGCTATAGTAAAGGTGCACGGGGTCTTTCCGTCTTTCCGCGGGTAGGAGGAATTTTCACCTCCACTACAATTTCACTGGATCCCTGGTTGAGACAGCTCCCATCTCGTTACGCCATTCATGCAGGTCGGTATTTAACCGACAAGGAATTTCGCTACCTTAGGACCGTTATAGTTACGGCCGCCGTTTACTTGTGCTTCATTTCAAGCCTTCGCGTGAGCTAAGCAATCCATTTAACATTCAAGCACCGGGCAGGCGTCACACCCTATACATCCTCTTACGAGTTAGCAGAGTGCTGTGTTTTTGGTAAACAGTCGGGAGGGACACTTTGCTGCGACCCGTCAATGCTTCATGGAGCAAGTCCATTTACAAATAGGGCACACCTTATACCGAAGATACGGTGCTAGTTTGCAGAGTTCCTTAACCAGGGTTCATCCACGCGCCTTAGAATACTCATCTCACCCACCTGTGTCGGTTTACGGTACGGGCAACTGCTGTTCTCGTTTAGAGGCTTTTCTCGGCACGACAGTATCATTGATTCAAAGCGCTCTCCGAAGAGATTGCTCTGCCTGTAAGATCTCGGTCTAATGTATCACGGATTTGCCTATGATACAACCTACATCCTTCGACCCACTATTCCATCAGTGAGCTCAATTAACTCTATGCGTCCCCCCATCACTCAAGCGAACAACAGTCGGTATCGGAATATTAACCGATTTGCCATCGTCTACCCCTCTCGGACTCGACTTAGGTCCCGACTAACCCTACGATGACGAGCATCGCGTAGGAAACCTTGGGTTTACGGCGAAGAAGATTCTCACTTCTTTTCTCGCTACTCATGCCTGCATGCTCACTTCCAGCCGCTCCACCACTCCTTGCCGGTATGGCTTCTACGCTGACTGGAACGCTCTCCTACCGCTGTAGTACATCATTAAATCCTAAGTATCTCTCTTATCCCCTGAGGCATTTTAAAACTTCACTCCGTAAAGTTTTAAATATAACTCTTTGAATATCTCTTCTCTGAGAACTTAATGATGTACTACAACCTAGAGCTTCGGTGCTTGTCTTAGCCCCGTTATATTTTCGGCGCAAAATCGCTAGACCAGTGAGCTGTTACGCTTTCTTTAAAGGGTGGCTGCTTCTAAGCCAACCTCCTGGTTGTCACAGCAACTTCACATCCTTTTCCACTTAGACAAGACTTTGGGACCTTAGCTGCTAGTCTGGGTTGTTCCCCTCTTGACGATGGATTTTATCACCCACCGCCTGACTCCCGAGGTTACACATGAAGTATTCGGAGTTTGATAGGGTTTGGTACCGCGGTAAGCAGCCCTAGCCCTGTCAGTGCTCTACCCCTTCATGCTAATGCTCGAGGCTATACCTAAATATATTTCGAGAGAACCAGCTATCACTGAGTTTGATTGGCCTTTCACCCCTATCCACAAGTCATCCCAAGACTTTTCAACGCCAGCGGGTTCGGTCCTCCACTGGCTCTTACACCAGCTTCAACCTGCTCATGGATAGATCACTCAGTTTCGGGTCTGCAGCATCTGACTAATTCGCCCTATTAAGACTCGCTTTCGCTACGGCTTCTCGTTCGATTAACCTTGCCAGATACCACAACTCGCAGGCTCATTATGCAAAAGGCAGTCCGTCACACTTATATATAATAGTGCTCCGAATGATTGTAAGCCATAGGTTTCAGGTTCTATTTCACTCTGCTCACCGCAGTCCTTTTCACCTTTCCCTCACGGTACTTGTTCGCTATCGGTCTAGTAGTAGTATTTAGGGTTGGAGGGTGGTCCCCCCATATTCAGTCAAGATAACACGTGTCCCGACCTACTCATTCCTTAGTCTAGTACCATACAAATGTTTTCGCTTACGGGAATATCACCCTCTATGTTCACTCTTTCCAAAGTGTTCAGCTAACAAATATATTATCACTAAGTGCCCTAATCCCTTTTCGCTCGCCGCTACTATGGGAATCTCGTTTGATTTCTTTTCCTTCAGGTACTGAGATGTTTCACTTCCCTGAGTTCGCCCCCCGTAGGGTAACATGACTCGCGCCATGCTGGGTCGCCCCATTCAGAAATCCCCGGATCAAAGCTTCTTGGCAGCTCCCCGAGGCTTTTCGCAGCCTAGTACGTCTTTCATCGCCTCTACTAGCCAAGGCATCCACCTATGGCCCTTAATATCTTTTTTATTCTATGTTGCGTTCACTACCTTACTTAATGTAAGACAGTGCCTGTTTAATTGTAGTTATTTAGTTGATATATTTATAATTTGATTCACATAGAAAATACAAAGATCGCTCTTCTTATCTCTAGTTATCTCTTATAACTATATTTTATTGACTTTAACAATGATAATTTAATGAACTTTTGGTATAAAACCAAATATAAATCTTTTCAATTAAAGACTTATATTTGGTTTTTTGAGAAAGTTGTGCTTGATAAGGTTGCGAAGCATACTAAATGTATGTGAGCAAATTTATCAAGTGCAAATTTCCAAAAAATGGTGGAGAATAGCGGGATCGAACCGCTGACCTCCTGCGTGCAAGGCAGGCGCTCTCCCAGCTGAGCTAATTCCCCATTTTCTTTTGAACTCTTTTTATTTTATTCTTCGTTAGAACCTCTCACTCATTCAAGAACCCGCTTCGATTAAAACAAAAATCTTTTCAAAATATACAAATCAATGAACACAGATCACTGAAAACTAAGCAAGTAAAAGACTAAAATAACTATTTCTCTTGTGAGATTTTCTTTGTATGAGATAAACAAACGAATGTTTTCTCTTTACTCTAGAAAGGAGGTGATCCAACCGCAGGTTCTCCTACGGTTACCTTGTTACGACTTCACCCCAGTCGCTAATTCCACCGTAAGTGGTAGCCTCCCGAAGGTTAGCTTCCCAATTTCGGGTGAAATCAACTCCCATGGTGTGACGGGCGGTGAGTACAAGACCCGGGAACGTATTCACCGTAGCATTGCTGATCTACGATTACTAGTGATTCCAGCTTCATGGAGTCGAGTTGCAGACTCCAATCCGAACTGAGAGACGCTTTATGAGATTGGCTCCACCTCGCGGTATTGCAACTCTCTGTACGCCCCATTGTAGCACGTGTGTAGCCCTGGCCGTAAGGGCCATGATGACTTGACGTCGTCCTCACCTTCCTCCTCCTTGCGAAGGCAGTCTCCTTAGAGTGCCCAGCTTAACCTGCTGGCAACTAAGGACGAGGGTTGCGCTCGTTGCGGGACTTAACCCAACATCTCACGACACGAGCTGACGACAGCCGTGCAGCACCTGTTTTCAAGCTCCCCGAAGGGCACTACCGTATCTCTACAGTATTCTATCAATGTCAAGGCCAGGTAAGGTTCTTCGCGTATCTTCGAATTAAACCACATGCTCCACCACTTGTGCGGGTCCCCGTCTATTCCTTTGAGTTTTAATCTTGCGACCGTACTCCCCAGGCGGAACACTTAATCTGTTAAGTGCATCACCGCAATGACAAGCATCACGACGACTAGTGTTCATCGTTTAGGGCGTGGACTACCAGGGTATCTAATCCTGTTTGCTCCCCACGCTTTCACGCCTTAGCGTCAGTTATGTTCCAGGAGATCGCCTTCGCTTTAGGTATTCCTAGTGATATCTACGGATTTTACCCCTACACCACTAATTCCATCTCCCCCTCCCATACTCTAGGTTACCAGTTTCAAGTGCAGTTCTACAGTTAAGCTGTAGGATTTCACACCTGACTTGATATCCCGCCTACGCGTCCTTTACGCCCAGTGATTCCGAGTAACGCTTGCACCCTCCGTATTACCGCGGCTGCTGGCACGGAGTTAGCCGGTGCTTATTCATATGCTACCGTCATTTTCTTGACATATAAAAGGAGTTTACACACCGAAATGCGTCATCCTCCACGCGGCGTTGCTGCATCAGAGTTTCCTCCATTGTGCAATATTCCTCACTGCTGCCTCCCGTAGGAGTCTGGTCCGTGTCTCAGTACCAGTGTGGCGGATCATCCTCTCAAACCCGCTACCCGTCATGTCTTGGTGAGCTCTTACCTCACCAACTAACTGATAGGATATAGTCTGATCTTCAAGCGAAAAAACATTTCCCTTCATACCTTGTGATATGAAGGTGTATCTAGTATTAATCACCGTTTCCAGTGGCTATCCCAGTCTTGAAGGTACATTAACTATATATTACTCACCCGTGCGCCACTCGTCGCCAAAGTGCAAGCACTTTGCGTTACCGTTCGACTTGCATGTGTTAAGCACGCCGCCAGCGTTCACTCTGAGCCAGGATCAAACTCTCCATAATTGAAGTTGTTTAATCTTTGCCCAAGATTATTAAATCATTGGCTTTATGTTGCTATCAGTGCGTGAACATCTGATAGACTTTGTATAGTATCTATACTATTGGGTATCTCTAAATAAATAGAGACCAAATAGAATAGACGGTTGTTGTTATTTTAGTTATTTCTAAGTAAACTTATTAATGACCAATCTAACTATCTCTAGTTATTAAAGTCTGTTTACTTGCTTAGTTTTCAATGATCTCAAACCTAGATTTTTAATCCTAAACTTTAGGTCTCTCTGTTTGTGGAGGGGAATTATAGAGAAATGATTCTTAATGGCTTCTTAATCTGTGAAAGAGTTTTTGAAGAAATTTTATTTTAGAGGTTTTAAAAGAAAAATTGTCTTTAATTTTTCTCTATCCAGCCTCCGCCGATTAATTTTTTACCATCATAAAAAACAGCTGCCTGTCCTGTTGCTACTCCAAATACACTCTCCTTTAAAGTAATAAATGCTTTGTTCTTTTCTACTTTGACATGGCAAGGAACTGCTCTGGTTCTATATCTTAATTTTACAGTTGTATCAAACTCTTTTTCATCAGTATACAGATTCAAATTATTAAGCACCACACTGTTGCAAGCCAAATCCTCTTTTTTGCCAACGACTATCTGATTTTTTTTGGCATCAATACTTATAACATAATGTGGGTCATGCGCACCTCTAACTGTAAATCCCTTTCTTTTGCCAATTGTATAGTGCATATAACCTTTATGTTCTCCAACCACATTTCCATCTTTATCAAGCACTTGACCTATTTTGTCTACTGCAACATAATCTTTTAGCAAATCAGTATAAGTTGTTTCTACAAAACATATCTCAGTAGATTCTCTTTGAGATACAAATGATTCCAATCCGCCTATGGAAGCTGCCAACTCTTTAATTTCACTTTTTTTCTTTTCTCCCAAAGGAAACAGCAATCTTGACAAGACAGTTCTATCTACATAAAAAAGAAAATAGCTTTGATCTTTTGTATCATCATCAGCCTCATAAAAATATTTTCCATCTGTTTTTATATAGTGTCCCGTAGCTATATAGTCTGCACCGATTTTATCTGCAAACCTCACCATTTCGCCAAATTTTAAGCTTCTGTTACAAAGTGCGCATGGATTTGGTGTTTTTCCCTCGGCATAGGTGTCTATAAAAGGTTGAAAAACTTCTTTGTTAAAAGTATCTTGCAAATCAAGCACATGAAGTTTTATGCCGACAAAGTCCGCAGCCTTTTGTGCTCTTGTTTGATTAATCTCATGATAACCCGGCTTAGAGTGAAGCTTCATATAGAGTCCCTCAACATCATAACCCTGCTCTTTTAAAAGCAGTGCGGAGACAGTAGAGTCAACACCGCCGCTCATACCAACTAAAACTTTTTTACCCATATTTTCTTTTTTCATAATTAATTTAACTTTTTTCAATATTTTTATCTTTAGAGAACTCTTCTAGTGTTTTACAATACTGTGTATCTTCAAGTTTATGCTCCCTGAGAAATTCAATCTGCTCCAAAATTGAAGCTTCTAATTCATTAACTACATGTTGAAGGTCATCTGTGAGTCGAATCTGTTTAAAATCTTCACTGCTTATCATACCGTTGTTGAGTAATTTGTCTTCTACAAAATCAAGAAGCGGCTTATAATACTCCACTCCTACAACAAAAATCTTCACACCTGTTATCTTTTTGGTTTGTATAAGCGTTAATGCTTCAAACAGTTCATCGAGAGTTCCATATCCGCCGGGAAAAATCACATAGCCGATTGAGTACTTGACTAACATAACTTTTCTTGAGAAAAAATAATCAAAATCTAATTCTGTAGTAGTGTATTTATTGGGAATTTGTTCAAATGGCAGATCTATATTGAGACCGATAGATTCTACATCTTTATATTTAAAAGCACCTCTATTTGCTGCTTCCATAACTCCCGGGCCACCACCTGTCATTATATTAAAACCTTTTTGAGCAAGCATAGAAGATAACTCTTCTGCTTTTTTATAGAATATGCTATCGCTATTGGCTCTTGAACTTCCAAACATGGTAACTGTTGGCCCAAGTTCACCAAGTTCATCAAAACCTTTGACAAAATCTGCAACAATTTTAAAAACACTCCAAACATCAGCCGATTTAATTTCTTTTATATACTTCTTTGTTAAATCATCTTTTTTTTTACGCACTTAAAACAGCTCCTTATGATTTTAGCCTATCTGCTCTCTCTTTTTTTGTACCAATAGTAGTTATCTGAACACCGAAGTTACCATCAACAACAACAACTTCTCCTTCTGCTATAACATGATCATCTACCAATATTTCTAATGGATCATTAACTAACTGATTTAACTCAATAACAGAACCAATATCAATATTTAAAATATCTTTTAAAAACATTTTTTTCTTTCCTATTCTAACTTTAACAGGAAGTTTGACATCTTTTATTAAAGAGATATTATCCATCTCTTCACTATTCAAAGATACGACTGAATCTATATCTTGAGCTTTATAAGATTCAATTTTTTTTTCTTGCAAAAATTCTCTTTTTGTTTTAAATCTATTATTTTGTAAATTTTCATCAATTATAAACATAAAAAGAGATTTTACATCTCCTATTTTAAGATCGTAAACAAACATCTTGGTGTAACTATCCAGAATAATTTCTCTGCTTTTTCCAATATATTCAGCTTTTTGAACATGGAAAGAGACAACAAGCGGCTCTTTTTGTACAGAGAATATATTGGCAATTGTCCCAAATATATTTGAAACAATCTCTTTAGCAACAATTAAATCATCATTATAAATTTTTTTTCTGCCACTCTCTTCTTTGCCCATAATCATATCCGACAAAAAAACAACCATTTTTGGTTCTACAGCAACCATGATTGAAGCATTCACATCACCGCTTACTATTATATTTAACAATACTATCGGGGAAGTTATATTTGAAACAATACTTAAATTCTGTTCCTCTTTTAAATCAAGAGAAGGTGTTTGCCCTATCAGCGCTTCAACAATTTTTACCGTTTCATTCTCAAACAATTTTATAAAATCATTCATCGCTTATCTCTCTTTTGTTTTTTTCTTTTTTATCAAACACACTCTCTTTTATAATTGCACTCTTTTTTTTACCGATAATTTCTGTAATTTGCATAGATTTCTTTGATTTTTTCAACCCTATTTTACCGCGAAATCTATCTTTTTTATCAATACTAAGTGTAATAATATCATCTGCTGGTTTATTAAGTTTGATAATATCGCCACTTTTTAACTCCAAAACATCTTTTAAAGTAAGTTCAACATTACCAATAATAGCTTCAATTTCAATTTTTGCTTCGCCAAGAAGTCTCTGCAAATGCACATTTTTGTTTTTTTTAATGTTTACTTTATTATTGTTTACATTTTTACTTGCAAGTTTTGGCAAAATTGTTTCAAGTACAGCCAAGGGATAACAGATATTTATCACTCCTGAATTCTGCCCAATAACTATTTCCATTGAAGCTATTATAACAATATCATTTTCAGCAATATTTTGCATTACATTTGATTTTGATTCTTTTGAATCAACAATAGCAAAGATATCCATTATCGGACTCCAAGCCTCTTTTAAGGTGTTTATTATAACTCCTAAAATCATTTCAAAAAGATTAAGCTCAATATCTGAAAATTCACGCTTTATATCAAATGGTTTGCCTTTTCCGCCAAGAAGAGAGTCTAAAATCGAAAAAACTATGGATGAATTTATATCGATAACACCGTTTTTTTCTAAGGGTTTTATAGAAAAAAGATTAGCACTGGTACAACTTGATAAATCTGTCAAAAAATCACCATATCTCATTTGATCAACTAAACTGAGCTGAATTTTAACAGTTGTATGTGTAATGGAAGAGATCTGAAAAGACAATAAGCGCGCTATATTATCATGAATAGCACGAAACGAGCGTAATTGATCTTTTGAGATTATGTTTGGTTTATTGAAATCATAAGGTGTTACTTCTATTTCAGAAGTTAAGAAGTCATCATCATTAACATCTAAAAGTGCATCTATCTCTTCTTGTGAAAGCATATTTAGCATATAAAGTTCCTAAACTATATTTAATTTCGTACATAACTTATTTGATAACATTCATTAACTTTTTTTCTATTTTTTACTAAAACAAGTATATCTAAGCTTCTTAAACAGTCAAATACAAATTTATAAACTCTTTTTTTAACATATTTTTTAAAAAACTTTAAAAATACTTCACTAAACGCTTAAAAAGTCCGGACAATCCGCTTTCAGCGGAAGTTACAAGCACGCCCTGTTCCAATTTTTTTTTAATTTTATTAGCTATTTTAAGTATATCTTTATGCACAATTGAACCAGGATACAAAACACTAAACAATGCTCTTCGCTTAACTGAAGAGGATACTTTAATATCACTGTTGATTTTTCCTATCAATTTCAAATCTAGTTTATTCCCAATATTTGCCAATGCAACTTTATTGATTTTTTCATATATAGCAACTGCCTCTTTTTCACTTCTTACCTGATTTAATAGTAAATTTATATTGTTTCTAAAAGTCGCTATAGTTTTTATTGTTGCATATGCATCTGTTATTGCTGCAGGATCAGGTACTGTAACAACTATAACATCATCTGCTGCTTCCAAAAACATTTGTATATGTTCTCCTATGCCGGCACCTGTATCTATAATCATTACATCAAATTTATCTAAAATTTCAGATTCACTCATAAATTTATCAAAAAGCATTTTATCAGAATATTTTAGTATTTCATTTCCACTCTCACCTGGAATGAGTATAAGATTTCTTGTAATAGGAATTAAAATATCTAAAACTTTTGCTTCTCCCTTTAATACATGCAGAATGTTTTTTTTGATTTTTACATTAAACATTACATCTAAATTTGCAAGACCAATATCAGCATCAAATATGCCGACATTTAATCCGCTTTGAGAAAGCACATATGCGAGATTAGAACTTATTGTGCTTTTCCCGACACCGCCTTTTCCGCTTGTTATAGTAATAAAACGGGTTTTTTTAGATTTTTTTTGTAGGCTTGAGAAAACTGATTCTTCTTCTTTTTGCACTTGATGTCCAATCATGCTTTACTCCTGTAGAAACCATTCAATAAATTATCTATTGAAAAATTACTATTTATATAAATCAAATTTTGAATAATTTTCATTTAGTTATATCCGCCAGTGGTATCAATACACTATCTCTTTCAAACCACTTAGCATGTGGAATTTGAAGCTTGGATGTTTTAACAACTCTATCATCAAAAAAGATAATATCCAAATCAAGTGTTCTGGGAGCATTTGCAAAACTTCTTTTACGCGCAAATTTTTTCTCCACTCTCATCAAGTAGTTTAAAAACTGAGTCGGCTGCATACTTGTTTTAATTACAATTATTGAATTAAAAAAATCATCTTGCTCAATATATCCAAACGGAGGATTTTTCAAAATCAATGATGTTTGCAGCAGTGTAACTCTTCTATCTTTTTTTATATATAGATACAAACGGTTAAGTCTTCTTTTAACATCACCTACATTTCCGCCTACTCCAACAGTCGCAATATATCTATGCGAACTATTGCTAGTATTTTTATGAGGGGAGCGTAAATTTTTAAAAATTTCTAAACTCTCATTTAATTTACGCTTTATATACATAACCTACTTTGCTTCAGTAGCTTGAGACTGTTGCTTTTGCATCTCTTGAACAGCTTTTACTTCATTCATTATTTGTACCATTCCAACCATTGCAAGATGATATCCAAATGGACCAAATCCAACAATAGATGATGTACAAACAGGTGCTATCATATTTTGTTTTCTAAACTCTTCACGGCGATGAATATTACTAATATGAACTTCAATAGTAGGAAGATTTACAGCAGAGATTGCATCGCGAATAGCAATTGATGTATGAGTGTATGCCGCTGCATTAATAATAATTCCGCTTGCATCTCCATAACACTCTTGAATTTTATCTACAATTTCGCCCTCTAAATTGCTTTGAAAAAACTCTACTTCCATCCCACTTTTAGCTCCAAAATCTTTCATTTGAGCATGTATCTGCTCTAATTTCATTGAACCGTAAACCTGCTGCTCTCTTACACCCAGCATATTTAAATTTGGTCCTTGAATTACTACTATTTTCATATTTTACCTTTTTTAAATTTCAATTTTTAAGTAGTTATTTTACCTAAATTAAGCATAATCTATTTTAAATTTTCAAGAAAGATGAAATATGCAGATACTAATACCAAATTATATTTTAACACCCGATATTTTACTCTCAAATATGTCAGTCGCTTTTGATAAAAAAATACAAAAAATTGCTCCGCTTGAAGAGCTCAGAAAAGAGTTTCCTGACGCTGAAGTTATAAAATTAAAAAAGAATTCTCTACTAATGCCTGGACTTATAAATGCTCATGTTCATATAGAATTTAGTGCCAATAAAACCCAGCTCTCCTACGGAGATTTTATGAATTGGCTTTACAGTGTTATTGAAAACCGTGAAGAGTTGATAACAGGTTGTGACAATAAGTGTATGAAAAAAGCTATTGATTCTATGTTAGAATCAGGAATTACAACATTTGGTGCAGTTAGCTCACACGGTATGGATTTGGAAGTTTGTGCAAATGCCTCTCAAAATATTGTTTTTTTCAATGAGCTTATAGGCTCACAGGCAACGATGGCAGATGCACTTTTTGGAGATTTTTTGACACGACTTGATGCTTCAAAAAGTATTACAAGAGAAGGTTTTTATCCGGCAGTTGCTATTCATTCACCCTACTCTGTTCACCCAATTTTAATCAAAAAAGCACTTCAAATTGTTAAAAACGAAAAGCTTAAATTAACTGCCCACTTTATGGAGAGCAAAGCTGAAAGAGATTGGCTTGATAAAAGTGAGGGTGATTTTAAAGATTTTTTTGAAAAATTGTTAAAACAGAAGAGCTCAGTAAGCAGTTCAAGCGAATTTTTAGAACATTTTAACGATTATGAAACTCTTTTAACACATGTAGTTAAAGCAAATGAAAATGAACTAAAAACTTTATCATCAAATAAGCATACGATTATTCATTGCCCAATTTCAAACAGACTTTTAGGAAACGGCGCCCTTGATTTGTCAAAACTGGAAAAACATAAAATAAGATGGATATGTGCAACCGACGGCCTTAGTTCAAACTACAAACTTGATCTCTTTGAAGAGATGAAATGTGCTCTTTTTATGCACTCAAATATTCCGCTTTTAAAATTAGCAAAAAAACTTATCAACAGTGTTACAAAAGATGCTGCTGATGCCCTTAAATTAAATACAGGTGAAATTTCAGAAGGAAAAAATGCTGATATGATTGTTTTGGACTTAGACAAAGAGCCTGGTGACGAGTTAGCAATCCATTTAATATTACATAGATATAATATCTCAAAAGTTTATATTAACGGAACACTTAAAAAAGGTAACGAATGCAGTTTATAAAAAAAATATTTTCTCCTTTCTTGGCAATAATAAAATTTATTCAAGAGCATTTCAAAGCTATGCTTTTTTTACTTATTGTTTTTCTAATTTTTGCACCAAAGAGCGAAGAAGATTTAAAACCCCATAATCTTGAACAAATTTATCTCGTAGGGCCGATTATGGAAGTTTCAGAAGTTGTAAATCAAATAGATGAAGCAGCTTCTAATCGCTTTGTAAAAGGCATTTTACTCAACATAGACTCACCCGGCGGGGCAGTCGCACCCTCCATTGAAGTGGCTTATGCTCTAAAAAGAGCAAAAGAAAAAAAACCGGTTGTAGTATACGCAAACGGAACTCTTGCAAGCGGGAGCTATTATGCAAGCATTTGGGCAAATGAGATAATCGCAAATCCAGGTTCAATGGTTGGAAGTATCGGTGTTGTTATGCAGGGAGCAGATGTAAGCGGGCTAATGAGTAAAATAGGCATAAAATCCCAAAGTATTCAAGCAGGTAAATACAAAAAAGTAGGTACTGTTGATAGAGAGTGGACCAATTATGAAAAAGATGAATTAAACAAAGTTATACAAGGAACTTATGATCTCTTTACCGCCGATGTGGCAAATGGTAGAGGCTTGGATATAAAAAACAGAGACACCTTTGCAAATGCGCATATTTTTACAGCTGAACAAGCCAAAAAAGTAGGTTTAATAGACAGTATCGGTGTTGAATATGATGCCAAAAACAGAGTGGCCCAGCTTAGCGGGGTGACCGAGCAGCTTTGGAATAAAGAAGATAAATTTGACAAATTGATAAAAAAACTCTCAGCTCAAGCGGCAGTTACTATTCATACCTATTTTCCGACTCTGATAATTAGATAAAATATTACTTTGTTTTTTTCTAATTATCACTTTTCTTTTTTTCGGGTTTTTTTCTAAACATATGATACTTCTCTTTTTCAAGCAGCCTCTCAACATATTGAGACTCGGCCTTTTTAACATTTTTCCAAACTCCAGATGGAAGTCTTACTTGAAGTTTGTTTTTTTCTTTTAATTTTATAATTTTTTTAATTGATAGCACTTTTGAAACCGGAGAAAAATCAACATCTGTTAAATCTATATCATCCTTAAAAAAAAGCGTCTGTTTATCAAAATTTCCCCATCCTGGAATCCCATCTTCTGTATATGGAACTTCATAACCATTTTTAAATTCAATCATAACTCTATAATGGCTATTATCAAAGAGCTGAATAATTTTACCTGGACCAAATATTAAACCGTAAACCTCATCGTTAACTTTTGCGTTATCAAAATAAGCCATAAATCTCCTTTTGTTATAAATAAGAAATTATATTATCAATATATTACAAAGAAATAACATTTGCAAAAGCTTATCTGCTTTAGAAATTTTTTATCTAATCTCTACAATTTTAATAACATTCGATGCATTTTCAAAGATTTTTTCTACTCTCTCTTGCCAGAGTTGACCAAACTCTTTTATCTCAGCAGAACTAGCCATACCGCCCATTATTTTTTGCATCAACGGCTGCATTTTTGGACTGCCTCCGATTGATGATGAATTGTAATATACATCTACTCTTTTAGCGTTATCAACTCTTGTAAATCTTGCTGAGGAGTTGATATTGGCATTAAAATCCATTAAAGAGTGTCGGGCAAATTTTCCGCCTAAGCCCTTAAAGCCACTTTTATCTGTTGCACCTGTAATCTGTGAAACAACATTTGCAATAACTCCAGCAACCCCATCTTCTAATGACTCTCTAAACTCTACTTTTATATTGCCTCTAACAGCTCTCTCTCCTGGATAAAGAGCTTTTAATGCTTCGGCGGCTATAAGATATGCACCGGCAACTGTTGGACAGCTATGCCCAGCAGATTTTACAACTTCTAAATAAGTTAATTCATATTTACCTTCTTCAAAAGCACCTAACATATTTGCCAACGGGTCTATAACTTTAATACTTTCTACTTTATCAAAAAACTCTGGATAACTCATACACTCTCCTATATATTATTTTTTTCTAACACTTTCGCACTTATAACTACTTTATTATTCATAAGATCAAATATATCATTTACTCGTAAAGATCCTATATCAATGACTTTTGAATTTTTGGAAATCTGAGCAAAACCTTTTTTACTTTTTAGTTTTGGGTTATTGGATTCTAACATTTTTTGAAGAGTTAAAACTTGATTTTGAGCAATATTAAATTTACTTTTTATTATATCTGGAAATCTAAACTTAATAGACTCTACTTCTTTAGAAAAACTATGCATTTTAAATGAAATGGTTTGGTTATAGGAGTTGCAAAGCTGTTTTACATCCTCAATTTTTTGAGTTATTTTTTTTTCGATTGAGTGCCCGGAATATAAATTTATCAAATGAGTCAATTCTTGCTTGGCATTATAAATTTTTTGCATAACTTTTTGAGTATATTGTGTCTCAAGAGAATCAATATATTGATATAATTCATTAGAATCTGGTAGTATCATCTGCATTGCAGCGCTCGGAGTCGGGGCTCTTAAATCTGCTACAAAGTCACTTATAACCCAATCTATCTCATGCCCTACACATGATACTACTGGAGTTTTAGCTCTAAATATTGCATCTGCGACTATCTCTTCATTAAATGCCCATAAATCTTCTATACTGCCACCGCCTCGACCTGTAACAATAATGTCATATCCTTTAGTATCTGCAATATTTAAAGCATTTACTATTGATGGAGCCGCACTCTCTCCTTGAACTAAAACATCATAAATATCAATCTCTATAGCTCTATACCTATTTTGAGCAACTCTGAGCATATCTTGTAGAGCTGCGCCGGTAGCAGAGGTAATAAAAGCTATCTTTTTTGGAAATTTTGGAAGTTCTTTTTTGATTGAAGGGTCAAAATAGCCTTGTGAAGATAATTTGTTTTTAAGCTGCTCATATGCCAGTGCCAAGGCTCCGTGCCCTGAGGGTTGAATAGAAAAACAGTTTATCTGATATTCACCTCTTGGCTTGTAGAGTGTCACAGCCCCATCAATAACAACTTTTAATCCCTCTTGCAGCTGAAATTTCAACTTAGAAGCATTGCCTTTAAACATCACAGCTTTTATCGATGAGGATGCATCTTTTAGCGTAAAATAGATATGCCCGCTGTTATGCAGTGTAACTCGGGAGAGTTCACCTTCAACTAAAACTCTGGTAAATGTACTTTCTAATAAAGTTTTTATCTGTTCATTTAGTGAAGAAACACTAAGAGTATACACCGCTGTTCTCTATTTTTTTCTTGCTATTAAAAGAGTCGATATATCCATAGAGAAACTTTTTGCATACACAATCTCAAAACCGGCAGCTTCAAGCTCTTTTTTCATATTTTCAACTGTTGAAAAATCTCCTATTGAGTTAGGAAGATACTCATATGCTTCTAAATTTTTAGAGATAAAACCCCCGACTTTTGGCAAAATTCTATTCATATAATAGTCTCTGATTTTTCCAAGCAAGGAGGGATTTTCATTCTTCATAAACTCCAGTATTACAACCAAACCACTCTGCTTTAAAACTCTATTAAACTCTTTTAAAGCTGCTTCTCTCTCAACCACATTTCTAATACCGTAAGTAATACTTACAATATCAGCACTCTCATCCTTAAGAGGAATTTCTGTAGCTTTTGATATATGATAGTTAAATTTAGAGAATTTCTCTCTTGCTACATTAACCATCCCATTTGAAGGGTCGACTCCTACTATATCTCCAACAGCTATGCCGTTTACTTCTGATCTTTTTTTCCAGTAATTCATCATATCACCGGTTCCGCAAGCAACATCAACAATTTTATCTATAGAATCTTTAGCATAAAACTTATAAGCTAAATCACAAGCCTTTCGTCTCCAACTTTTATCAATTCCCATACTCATAACACGATTTGCCGTATCGTATGTAGGTGCAATATTATCAAACATTGATACGATTTTTTCCTGTTTTTCCATTCTACTTATTTCCCCTGTTATTTGCTTGCTTCATCCACATAATTATATCCTGCTCATCTTTTTGTATATTTAAAATAGAAAATTTATCATCTTTATTTGTAAAATTATTATTTCCGCCGATTTGCAAAGATAAAAAACATAAATAATAATCAACAATATTCTTGGAAAGATTAAACATATTTTCTCCCCCTTCTATCATAATATTTTTATAATTATCTAAAACAGAAAAATTGTCAGAAATAATAACTTTTCTGTTTTTTATATTAAAGAGTGGAATAGTTTCATCAAACTCTTTATTTCTTGAAACTATTAAAATATCAGGTGCTTTTCCATCTACAAGCCTTGCATCTAATGTTGGTCTGTCAACTCTTACACTGTTGCCGCCTATAACCAACAAATCACATACATCTCTCATAGCATGAACTAAAATTCTCGATTTTTTTGAACTTATGATTCCTGCATCAACTGTTCCGTTTAGCCTTTGTGCCCATTTAAAAAAAACAAACCTCTTTTTTTGCCATAAATTGAAAGGTTTTAACAATGCATCGCACTCTTTCTCCAATACCCCGTTTTTTGTTTCAACACCTGAATTTTCAACTATTTCATTGCCGCCGGATGCTTCTTTATTAGAATCAAGAGAACCAACAAAAAGTTTTTTTATTCCCAATTTTGAAATAAGAGTTGCACAGGATGGAGTTTTACCTATATGTGAACATGGTTCAAGTGTAGAAAATATAGATATAGAATTAAAACAGTTGTTGTGGTTTTCTAAAAGATACTCATGAATTTGAGATGAAGATGTAATATTTAAAATTTTTTTGTCATTCGTTAATTTAAAATATGCGCTCTTAAGAGCTTCTACTTCAGCATGAGGAGAACCTGCTTTTTTGTGAGCTTCCACCGCAAGTATTTCACCATTTTTCCCAGTAACAGTACAACCGACTGCCGGATTTGGATATGTAAGCCCTTGATATTTCCAAGCCTCATCCAAGGCTAATTTCATATAAAAGTTAGTATCTATTACCATTCAAAATAGGTTTTTGCTTTTGAAATTTGAGAAAAATCAACTAAAATTTCTTCCCCATCAACATCTAAAATAATATTGGAATCTTCCACTTTAAGAAGTATTCCCTTAAGTTTCTCTTTTGATTTTAAATGAAGAGCAACATTTTCTCCTATTGACATTTCAAACTGTTTTAATGAATGTATTTTTCTTTCAATTCCAGGACTTCCTACTTCAAGTCTATAGTCTCCAGAAACAGGAGGCGTTACATCAAGAAGAGGAGAGATAAGATGTGTTAGATTAACACACTCATCAAGAGTAACACCTTTTCTTCTGTTATTTTCAATCTCTCTTGAAATAACATTTACTCTATATATAGTGTCTCCACCCTCATTAACAACAGAGATATCATAGAGATCCAAACCTACAGATTTAACAAACGACTCTATATCTTTTTCTAAACTCATAAATATACTCACTTAATCTTTAGCGATTTTTTTGAACAGCTCTTCAATATTTTGAGCTTTTTTTAACTGTTCGTCAAATTCAAATGTAAACTTCGGAGAACGAAACCAGCCTTGATCTTTCATACAAAAAGTTTCTATTATCGGTCTTGCTTTTTTAAGCAGTTTTAAAAACTCACTCTTCTCTTCTTGTGTAAATGAAGCAGGATCAATATAAACTTTGGCATCACTTCTACCTCGTGAACATTTTATGTCTATTACATCTAATTGATGTAACCTTTTATCATTCAAACTGCCAAGAGCTTCAGGAATCAATTCAAGAAGAATTGACTCAGTTCTTTTCAACTTTATTTCAGCTTCTGTCACAGAGATACTTTTTGCTCAATTTTTTTGAATGTTTCTATTACATCACCAACTATAACATCATCATAGCCTTTAATCATAACACCACACTCATAACCGTTACCAATCTCTTCAACATCATCTTTAAAGCGTTTTAGAGAAGTCAATTCACCTTCATGTACAACAACACCGTTTCTGATAACACGAACAAGACCTCCGCGTACAAGTTTTCCATCAACAACAACACATCCGGCAACCATACCTTTAGGAGACTTAAATGTATCTCTTACTTCTGCTTGACCTGTATTTTCCTCAGTAAACTTCGGTGCCATCATACCAGTCAACATGCCAGTCATATCATCAAGGAGTTGATAAATTATAGAGTATGTTCTAATATCAACATTTTTTTGTTTTGCCAACGCTTTTACACTTCCTGTAGGACGAACATTAAATCCAAGCAATACACAATTTTCACTGTTTGCCACAAGTTCAACATCATTTTCTGTAATTCCGCCTACACCTGAAGAGATAATATTAATTTTTACCTCTTCATTTCTAAGCTCATTCAATGAGCTTTTAATAGCCTCAAGTGACCCGTGAACATCTGTTTTTAAAACAACTTTGAGAGATTTTAAATTACCTTCTGCAATCATACTTGTCATATCTTCTAAAGTAGATTTAGTACTATGAGAAAGCTCTTTATTTCTATCGTATTCATGGCGTTTTTGAGCATACTCTTTTGCCTCTTTATCACTTTTCATAGCCATCATTATTTCACCTGATGATGGAACTTCATTGAGTCCGACAACTACTGCAGTATGACTTGGTTTTAAACTTTTTATCTGCTTTTTATTTTCATCAATAAGAGCTTTAATACGCCCATAAGCACTGCCGCAAACAACATAATCGCCAACTTTTAGTGTTCCATTTTGCACAATTACAGTTGCGACAGCTCCGCGACCTTTTTCAAGAGATGATTCAACAACAGCAGCTTTTGCCATAGCGTTTTCATTTGCTTTTAATTCTAAAACTTCAGCAGTTAAAAGGATGTTTTCAAGTAAGTCATCTATCCCCATTCCTGTTTTTGCAGAAACTGGAATAAACTCTATATCTCCGCCCCAATCAACAGGATTTAGACCGCGTTCAGCCATTTGTCCCTTAACCATATCGGGATTAGCACTCTCTTTATCCATTTTATTAAGAGCTACAATTACAGGAGCTTCTGACTCTTTAGCTAATTTTATAACTTCATCTGTTTGAGGTTTAACACCATCATCAGCCGCTACAACAATTACGATAATATCCGTAACATCAGTACCTCTTTGACGCATCTGTGAAAATGCAGCGTGACCAGGAGTATCTATAAATGTAATTGCTTCACCATGCTGCTCAATCGTATATGCGCCGATATGCTGCGTTATGCCGCCAGCTTCATCTTCAGTAACTTTTGCTTTTCTTATCGCATCTAAAAGTGAAGTTTTACCATGATCAACATGTCCCATAATTGTAATAACAGGAGGTCTTTTAGTTGCATTTTCATCAATCGTCTCTGCCATATCTTCTTCGTAGTTAAAGGCATCTTTTGGATCTACGATGGTTACTTCAACACCAAACTCTTCAGATAGAATCTCAATCTCGTCACTTCCTAAAAAGTCGTTTTTAGTCATCATTAAGCCAAGGCTAAAAAGAACTTTTATTACATCTGAAATCGGACGATTAATCTTTTCTGCAAATTCATAGACACGGATATCCTCAGGAATTTCAACATGTGTTACCACTACATCTTCAGATTTATCTTTAGTATATTTTTTTCTTTTGTCACGAGCAACTTTTCTACCTTTTGGAGCAGCTTTTTTATTTGCATTTCTTCCTACAGGCTTTGGAACTTTTGGCTTTCTAGGCTCTTCTGGAACAATCTCTTTTCTCTCAGTAGCATTTAAATCAAGTAAAACAACTTGATCATCCATATCCATTGATACTTCAGCCAAAGAGCCGCCAAAAATATCAATTTTCACACCTTGTTCTTGTTTTTTAGCACCTGAACTCTGTTTTGTTTTTTTCTTTTTTGCCAACTCTTCTAAAACATCAGCACTTATTTTGCCATAAGAAGAGACGGCTGTTTTTTGTCTTGCAGGCATATTGTAACTTTCATCACTTTTTTCTTCCTGCTTCGGCTTTTTCTTTTTGACTATTTTAAGCCCAGATTTTTTAATCTGTAATTTTTTAGGTTCAATTATATTTAATGAAGTCTTATTTTCCTCTTCTTTAGCTTCTTTTTTTACTGCTTCTTGTGTAAGTTCTTTTACTTCAATCTTTTCTTTGTTTTGAGTTTTTTGAGTTTCACTTACCTGAACATTTTTTTCAATACTCTTTTGTTCATCTACTTTAGGTGCTTCAATTTTATCTTTTTTAGTTTCTTTTTCAGGAGTTTTTTCTTCTTTTTGAGTATCACTTATTGGTTTAGCAGATGTTTTTGTTTCTGGTTTTGATGCTTGGGCAAGCTCGCCACTCATTATATAATTCATTAATCCTTCAGCTTCCTGCATTGTAACTGAACTATTTGCTGATTTTACATCAATACCCATATCTGAAGCTTTTTTTACTACATCTTTAGAAGCTATTCCTAGCTCTTTAGCAATTTCGTGTACTCTAACTTTTTCTGTCATCAGTGATGATCTCCTTTAGTATGTTCAAAAATTTGTCTTTATCTCCACTTTTGCATTGCCGCATTAGTGATTTTAATACTTTCTTATTATCTTTAAGACAAGCTTTACATATATAAAAACTTCTACCATTTCCTCTAAAAAGACTAAGTTGTGAATCTATACACTGAAGTCTAGCAAGATTATTTTGTATATCTCTTTGCCTACAAGAGATACACATCCTAAGAGGTTGATTAAATTTTTTTGCCATTATATCCAAAAGTTCCTTGATTTAATAAGAAGATGCGAATTAATCTATTTTTCTATAATAAGTCCATCATTATCAAAATCTAAAATTTTAACAATGAATTCCGGAAATTTTTGACTAAGCTTACTTGCAATCATTACTGCATCTTCATCGTAAACCATTGAAAAAAAAGTAGAACCGCTCCCTGAGAGAGTACTCATCAATGCTCCACTCTCATAAGCTGTTTTTTGTACACTGAAAAGTTCAGGTAAATTTTTCATTCTTGCTTTTTGATGGAACCTATCCTGCGAAGCCAATTTTAAAATCTCCCAATCTTCATTAAAAAAAGCAGCTACACTAAGAGCCGTATGAGAAAGATTATAAACCGCATTCTCTTTTGAATATGATTTTGGAAGTAGCGTTCTTGCTTTTGATGTACTAATTGGTTTGTTTGGTATTACAACAACTGCTTTAATATAATTTGGAAGATGTTTTTTTTGAGAAAAAACTTTACCCTTCTCTACGGTAGCAGCATTAAAACCACCCATAACCGCAGGTGTAATATTATCCGGATGCGATTCATAAACTAATGCATGATTCAAGATTCTTCTTTTTGAAACTTTAATTCCTGCAGCCTCGTGTGCACTTGATATAGCACTTACAATTACTGCAGACGAACTTCCTAATCCTCTTGACATTGGTATTTGGTTATAAAAAGTAAATTTAAAACTTTGTCTTTTTTTAGTCAATCTATTATAATGTTCATTGAAAATACTAACAAATAGATTATTACCTTTTAACTTTGGATTATTTTCACCCTCACCTTTAATATTTACACTAAAAAATTTTGATGGATGAAACTCAACTAAATTGCGTAAATCAACTGCTAAACCTAAAGAATCAAACCCTGGTCCAAGGTTCGCACTCGTTGCCGGCACACTTATTGTCACATTATTCCTATCCAACTGCTCCAATACCATAAAGAGGGGCGGCAGTTGTGCTAAACTTACTATAATCAAGCACATCTGGAAGTATAAAACTTGCCTCTGGCGCTATTTCTAGTTTTTGGGTTTTTATTTCTGAAGAAATTTTAACAAAAAATAGCTTTCCAATCGCTTTGATTGGTTGATTTTCATTAAAATAAAATGCATCTGTTGCTAAAAGCGGTATATTTTTTAATACACTCATAGATTTTAAAAATATATATGCAATTTTTATTGCCATAAAACTTCCCGGTCCATTTGCATAAAAAAGTTTTTTTATCTTATATTTTTTTGATAATTCGTCAAATATATTTGGTAAAATTTCTGAGCTTTTTTCATAACTTTCAATAGTCTCAATTAATTTTTTCTCTTCATATACCCCAACCAAAACAGGAGAAGAGAGCGTAATAAAAACTAAATCTACACTCCTAAGCATATGCTTTTTCTAACTCTTTTGTTTTTTCGCCTACAAGCTCTATTACTTCATAATTTTGAGCATCTTTTAAAAGTTCAAGCGTAAGTTTATGATTAAGATCATGACTTCCCGCCATAGCTTCATAATTGCCTACAAAATTCATTCCAATAAGAGCCATATCACCGATTGCATCAAGTATTTTATGTCTTACAAATTCATCAGAAAATCTAAGTCCTTCTGGATTTAAAACTTTTTTCTCATCTAAAACAACAGCATTTTCCAAAGAGCCTCCAAGCGCCAAACCTTTTGAGCGAAGATATTGTACTTCATGTAAAAAACCGAAAGTTCTGGCTCGTGCAATCTCGTTTTTATAGTTTTGTTTTGTAAAATTTAAAATATACTCCTGTTTTTGAATTACAGGATGTGGAAATTTGATAGTAAAGCCATACTGCAAATCATGAGATGGGGACAATTTGACATATTTCTCTCCTTCTTGAACAATTATCTCTTTTTTTATCCTCATAATTTTTTTTGGCACATCTAACTGAACAATGCCTGCTTCATCTAAAAGCATACAAAAACTCGCACTGCTGCCATCCATAACAGGAATTTCATCAGCATCAACTATTATTTTAAGGTTATCAATTCCATAAGCATATATAGCAGAGAGCATATGTTCGATTGTTGAAATTACATAGCCGTCTTTGCCGATAACAGTAGCCATTTTAGTATCAACAACATTTTCTGGAATAAGCGGAATGGCTACATCAACATCGCTTCTATAAAATATTAACCCGCTGTTTGACTCCAACGGTTCCAATCTTAACTTAACGGCAGAACCTTTATGAAGGCCTATTCCGACAAGCTCAACACTCTTTTTTATTGTTGTTTGATACATAGCTATTCCTACTTATAAAATCTTATATATTATAAACAAAATTCATATTATATTTAGTAATTAAATTTTTTTTCAAATCACAATTTATTTAACTCTAAATTGTACACTATATTTTAATTTTTATCTATAATAGTTTTTGCACTCTTAATTACATCACTAATATTTAGCTTTATCCATGTAGCATCCATCCATTCCGCAGGACGAACTTCCACACCTTGAATTAAAACTCCAAAATGCAAATGATCTCCCATAGCATAGCCGCTTTTGCCGGTATTTGCAATATGTGTTCCGGCTTGAATTATATCACCGCTGTTAACATTTACACTTGAACAGTGACCATATAATGTATAAAGTCCCAGCCCATGAGAAAGAATAGGCATATTCCCATATAAACCATTATAACCTGCATAAACAACCTCTCCGCCATTATGAGGTTTTATTTGAGCCATTGCATTGCTTGCTAAATCTAGCCCTAAATGATACGATTCACTGATACGATTTCCATTGTAAGAGTATAATCTATGATCTCCAAAACGAGCAACAACTGCCCCATTTTTCAAAGGATACATCTTATTTATATAAAAATCCTGAATCATCTCATTTGAAACTTTTGATGTAATATCATATATTAATTTTTCATTTTTTTCTCGTACATTCTCATTTATAATTTTAAACTGTTCTATCGGATCTGTTACACCTTGAGTCTCTGCAAACTCCTCTGCCAGATCTGCTATTTTCCCTTTTAAAAAATTGTCACTTATTTTTATATTTGATACTTTATACTGTATATCTTTTAAAAAAAGAGGAATATGCGCTTTTGAAGTATTGTCTGCATAATCTTTGGCAACAACTGCAGCTCTAAATGTTGACTCTTTTATAGGCCATGCAAGAAGAGCTATGTAATATCCCTCTTTATAAAAGGGCTGTGCTTTAAATTTTTTATTAAAACTTGTCTCAATATATAGCTCTTTTAAATTTTCATCTTCAGCTTTAAAAACAACAAGCGCAGCGCCTCCTTTGCTTATTTTATAAGAGTTTGCAACTGTATTTAAGGCAGGTCTTTTTTTATCGATTTTTAATTTAAACTCACTTCTTGCAATATTTCCTTTAAAAAAGTTCCATTTGCTTGTATCAACTGCTTCAACAACTATTTTAATATCATTCTCTTTCATAGTATAAGCACTCTTTGGAGGTTCAACTTTAATATTTACTGACTGTTTTGGAGTTAAAAACTGTTCATTGTATAACAAAGTCTCTTCTGATGAACCTATTAAAATTACTTTGTATGCTTTTAATCCTGTGGTATCATCTATCGATATATCCAAAGAGTTTTTAAGATTCCAGTATCCATTGTTTTTCATTGAAATTACAGGAGCTTCTCTCTCAAACATCTCTGCGTTATATCCATATAACACAGCACCTATTATTACTGCAAATAGACTCAATAAAGCTATTGAAGATCCGTTTTTTCTTCCTCTTCTCAAACTATAACTCCTTTTGTATCAAATTTAATATTTTTGTCTCTGCCTCTTCTAAAGAGACAACACTCTTTAAATCAAAACCGGCTCTCTCTTTGTGTCCGCCGCCGTCAAATTTGACAGCGATTTTGCAAACATCCACTCCCGCTTTAGAGCGAAGAGAACCCTTTATTGTAAAATCGCTCTTTTGTCTAAGCAGCAAAGCGACCTTTACATATGGAAGATTTAATGACTCTTCCAGCGGAGCTTCGCAATCCTCTGCAGCTGCACCGGTCGATCTCATATCCTCATCACTTACGCAAAAAACTGCAACTTTTGCATTATATTTTAACGACATATTTTTAAACATAACTGCTTTTAGCCTCAAAGCCCCAAGCGAGATGCTTTTCATAATATTTTTGTTACAAAGTTTAAAATCTGCATCCTGATCCAGCAGCTCTTTAACCGTAACAAATAGCTTACTGTTGACTTTTTGAGACAAAAAACCATCAGAATCATCCAGCAATCCGGCATAGAGTGCTGTCGCCATTTTTCTGTTTACTTTTACATCGTTTGTTTTAAAAAAATCATACAAAATCTCTGTTGTGCTAATAAAATCAGTTTTTACTAAATTTATATCTCCATAGTAGCTGTTTGTAATGTGATGATCTATATTTATCAATTCACACTCTACATCTGTGCCCAAACGCTTCTCATTTGCACAATCAAGTGCAATTGCCAAATCTGCAGAGTTTGGAAATGAGTTTCTAATCTTTTCAAACCATGGCATAAAAGATAATTTCTGATCTATTTTTTGAGTTTTGCAAAACCATGAAACCTTTTTATGTTTCTGTAGTAAAAAACTATACATAGCACTGGCACTGCCTATTGAATCCGCATCAGGATTGAGATGCGAAATAACAACAATATGACCAGCTTTGTCTATTTTTTCTAAAATTTCACTCAATTTATATCTTTTTTGTGATTATATACTACATTCTTATTCATTTTGTAAATATAATTTAAAACTTCTCCAATAACAGCTAATCCATTTTCATAGACAGATCTATCCAGTTTGCCTGATGAATAAGCGAACCGCTGCTAATTGCATCTATGCCGGTTTTTGCGTAAGATTCAATAGTTTCAAGTGAAATATTTCCGCTTGCTTCCAAAAGTACATGTGGAAAATTTTCATCTCTATACGCAATAATTTCTTGAATCTGCTCCGGAGACATATTATCGCACATCACTATATCAGCTCCGGCTTCAAAAGCCTCCTTTGCGGTTTCAAAGTTCTCTGCCTCTACCTCTATTTTTGAAGTAAAAGGAATCTTTTTTCTTGCTTTTTCTATATAAATTTTAAGATTCTCTATAGTTTTTAAATGAGTGTCTTTTATCATTAACGAATCATCCAAGCCCATGCGATGATTTACTGCTCCTCCGCATCTTGTCGCATATTTCTCAAAAATTCTAAGCAGCGGTCTTGTTTTTCTTGTATCTAAAAGCTTAACACCGTAAGGTTCTAAAAAATCTGCATACTTTTTAGTCAAAGTTGCTATTGAACTTGCATGAAGCAGTATATTTAAAAGAGTTCTCTCTATTTTTAAAAGCACATGCGAAGTCCCGCTGATATTTGCTAAAACATCGCCTTTTAAAAAGCTTTCACCGTCATTTACATTCCATGTAATTTCAAAATTCTCCAACTCTGCCAAGACATTTATATACTCAACACCCGCTGCGACTCCGTCACTCTTTGCGATAATTCTGGCACTTGCTTTAACACTAGGCTCAACTAAAGCATACAGATCACCACGACCAACATCTTGATCTAACGAGGCTTTTACAAACTCTTCTATCATAATGCTAACATCCGTTCTAAAGCTATTTTTGCCCATTTTTGTGTTTTTTCATCCACTTCTATCTCATTAAGAGGCTCACCCTCATCAATAGATTTAAGTACATCATATACATCTTTTAGTGTTGTTTCATTCATAGTTGGACACTCCGGTTTTGTAGAAGATAGTACGAAAGTATTTTTTGGACGCAGACGATTAACTAAGTTA
The DNA here is from genome assembly GCF_009258045.1 of Sulfurimonas xiamenensis. Classification (NCBI taxonomy): domain Bacteria; kingdom Pseudomonadati; phylum Campylobacterota; class Epsilonproteobacteria; order Campylobacterales; family Sulfurimonadaceae; genus Sulfurimonas; species Sulfurimonas xiamenensis. The sequence goes on along the minus strand of NZ_CP041166.1, from coordinate 580,947 downwards.
AATTCAGTTCCAACTGCAACCTTTTGATCTTCGGGAAGCTTTTTGATATAGTTTATAAGCTGAGAGGTAGATCCTACAAAGTCGGCAGCATTACATATTTCAGGGTCACATTCCGGATGAACAGCTATAAGTATGCCCGGATATTTTTTACGATAAAAGTTAATATCGTCCATTGTAAAAAGCTGATGGACAGAACAAAAACCGTTATAGCAAATAATATCGGCATCTGCAGGATTGGTTCCATCACCGATTACACATGATTTAAGTCCCATCTGATTTGCTATATTTTGACCCAAACATCTGTCTGGAACAAAAAGTATCTTTTTACCCTCCTTAAGGGCTGTTGTAATAATTTTCTTTGCATTGGAACTTGTACAAACCATACCACCCATTTCGCCAACTTTTGCTTTTACATCGGCATTTGAATTTATATAAGTGATAGGCAAAATATTTTCATTAGGTATACCTGCATCATTCAGAACCTTTACAGATGCATCAAACTGCATGCCATCAATCATTGTTGCCATTGCGCAACATGCAGCTTTTGGCATAACTACTCTTTTGTTTGGCGATAAAACTTTTACACTCTGCCCCATAAATCCGACACCGCAAAAAAGAACAAACTCAGAATCATCATCTCTAGTTTTAATTGCAAGTTCGAGAGAATCGCCTGTGATATCAGCTATCTCAAAAACTTCGTCTCTTTGATAAAAATGTGCGACAATAGTTACATTCAATCTTTTTTTATACTCTTTTATCTTCTCTTTTAATTGTTCAGTTGTAAGTTGCAAAAAAAATTCCTTCTTCAAATAAATAGTTGTCATTATATCAAAAAATAATATTTGTCGTATATTTTTTATATGCTTGTAATGATATACAGAGTAAAATACTACAAATTTTTACAAGGGTATAGATGGATTTTTTATTTAACACAAATGCTCAGTTTTTTATTGCAGCCTATTTAATAGGCGGAATTCCTTTTGGTTTGCTCTTAGCTAAAAAATATGCGGACTTAGATGTGAAGAGTAGCGGATCGGGTAGTATAGGTGCAACAAATGTTTTAAGAGTTGTCAAAGAAAAAGATCCCTCTTTGGCAAAAAAACTAGGCATTGCAACACTGGCACTCGATGCGTTAAAAGGTGTTTTCATTTTAATAATTGCATATTTTGCAGGAGTAAGTGAAGCAACATTGTGGGGTATCGCTGTTTTATCTGTTATCGGGCACTGTTTTAGTCCCTACCTGAATTTTGAAGGCGGGAAAGGAGTTGCAACAGGATTGGGAGTTATGATGTTTATGCTTCCTCTTGAAGCCATTGTGGCACTTATAGTTTGGGCATTTGGAGCAAAATTTATTAAAATATCTTCTCTCTCTTCTCTTACTGCTCTTGGCGCACTGATAATTGCCAGCTTTATAATTCATCCAGATATGGCACATGCTCCGGTTATTATTATAGGATTTATACTTTTTTATAAACATATTCCAAATATTATTCGTCTTTTAAAAGGTGAAGAAAAAAGAGTAGTATGACAATTCATATAGAAGATCTGAAATTTCAATGCATTATTGGAATTTTAGATTTTGAAAGAACAACTCCTCAAGATGTAATTATCAATCTTACTATTGAGTATAACTATAAAAATAATTTTATAAATTATGCCGATGTTGTTGAAATTATCAAAAAAACAATGATAAAAAGTGAGTTTTTTCTTATAGAAGATGCTCTAGAGAGTCTAAATTTAAAGTTAATTAAAGAATACAAAGCGATAAAAAGCATCAATTTAAAGATAACAAAACCATCGATTTTACCCGACTGCAAGGTAAGTGTAAGCAATTATTGCAAATCCCAATCTTAATTATAAGTTAAAGTTTTATTAAAAAAAAATTAAAAACTACTTTAAATTAACCTAAAATTATGATATCATTCCGCCAAAATATTCATTCATAGGACAAATTTATGCGCATTCTAATTATAGAAGATGAAGTCACATTAAACAAAATGCTTGCTGAAGGACTTAAAGAATTTGGTTATCAAAGCGATGTAGTAGAGACTCTTAAAGATGGCGAGTACTACTTAGATATTCGAAACTACGATTTAGTACTAATGGACTGGATGCTTCCTGATGGAAACAGTGTTGACATTATCGGTGATATAAAAACTAAAACTCCAAAGACTGTTGTAGTTGTTCTATCGGCGAGAGATGATAACGAAAGTGAAATAGAAGCTCTAAGAAGCGGTGCTGATGATTACATTAGAAAACCGTTTGATTTTGATGTTTTAGTTGCTCGCCTTGATGCGCGTCTTCGTTTCGGTGGCAGTAATATCATTGAAATTGAAGATTTAATCATTAATCCGGAAGAGGAAAAAATTACTTATAAAGAGCAAGAGATAGAACTAAAAGGCAAACCTTTTGAAGTTCTTACGCATTTAGCGCGTCACCGTGATCAGATTGTATCTAAAGAACAGCTATTAGACGCAATTTGGGAAGAACCGGAACTTGTTACTCCAAATGTAATTGAAGTTGCTATAAACCAAATTAGACAAAAAATGGACAAACCATTAAATATAACCACAATTGAAACTGTTCGTCGCCGCGGTTATCGTTTTTGCTTCCCTAAAGAGATAAATTAAATTTTTAATATGTAAAAAGGGAAATACCCCTTTTTACAGCTAAAATACTCAAAATGGCAAATTATATAGGCTATAATTATAAACTTTTGTTTTTATAGGTAAAAAAATGTTTTCAAAAAGAAGTATTAGACAAAGCTTTTTAATCCAACTAATATTTGCCTCTGCTTCATTAATATTTATATTTTCTTCTATTTTATATTTTTACATCGAAAGATCTATTTTTGAAGAGAAACATCAAGAACTTTTAAACTATGCAAAAAACATTGCACAAAATGAGTCTATTTATGGCTCAGAAGCACCCTCGCCTGAAATGTATCTGGGATTAAATGTTGAAATAATATATCTTGATGTAACGCATCTGGATATTGAAATGTATGAAACAACTAAAAATAATGAAATATATTTAACACTTATATACCCTTTTAATTTGGATGAATTGAGTTATTTAAAAATAACAAAAGAGATAACAGCTACAAAAATACTTTTAAAAAAAATACTCAACTACCTTTTTGTTATAAATATCGCCGGATTTTTACTTGTTATTATTTATGCAATTGGATTATCAAAAATGCTTGTAATGCCTGTTAAAACTCTAAGCAATAAGCTCTCAAATATGAATGAGCATCTTATGCGTCCAATAAAAGTAGAAGAATTACCGGAGGAGTTTGAGCCTCTTGGTATTACAATCAATCATTTAATTAAAAGAATACAAAACTTTGTTAAGTACCAAAAAGAGCTCTTTATCGGAACTGCTCATGAACTAAAAACACCGCTTGCAGTTATAAAACTAAAGAATCAGGTAACTCTTATAAAAAAACGCTCTCCCGAAGAGTACATTGATGCTCTTAAAGTAACGAACAAAACAATAGATGAGATGAACTTTATAGTTACAAACATACTTAATATAGGCAGACAAGAGGGAGCTCAGCTAGAAAAACCTCAAGAAGTTGATGTAATAAAAATTTTAACTCAAAAAGCAGATGATTTTAAACTTTTAGCTGAGAATGAAGGCAAAAAACTGCATATTCATCTCGAACCATGTGGCTATATGGCAGTTCTTCAAGTAAGTTTGCTAAATCAAATAATACAAAATTTTTTACAAAATGCACTTAAATTTACGCCAAAAGACAAAAGTGTAACTTTAAGAAGTTCACAAAACAACTACGGATTATTGATTGAAGTAATTGATGAAGGATGCGGCATAGATGAAAGCTCAGATCTTTTTGCCCCTTTTAAAAGAGAAGGAAATAAACCTGGAGTTGGACTAGGTCTTTTTTTGGCAAAAAGTGCAGCAGATGCATTAAGTGCAAAAATAAGCATCAAAAATAGAACAGACGGAATTACAGGAACTGTAGCTAGCTTAAATCTAAATTCAAAACTTTCATGTATTCTGCCCGCAAATTAGGAAATAGTCAAATTTAAAAAACAATAAAGCTTTATTCTGCTATAAATCGAGCACATAAAAATATATTAAAATAATATATTTAAATTGGATTATAACTATAAGGTATTTTAATGGCTTTAATAATAAATGATGAGTGTATTGCTTGTGATGCATGTCGTGAAGAGTGCCCTACTTCAGCTATTGAAGAGGGAGATCCTATCTATTTTATCGATCCTGATCGCTGCATAGAGTGTGTCGGTGTTTATGATGAACCTGCATGTGTATCAGTTTGCCCGGTAGATTGCATTGTACCTGATAAAGACAATGTTGAATCTATTGCAGAGCTTCAATTTAAATATAAACAATTACTAAACGAAGAGTAGAAAAGTTAGATGGCAAAAAGAGTAGCAGTCATAGACATCGGTTCCAACTCAGTTAGAATGATTATCTATGAAAAAACTTCTCGATTTGCATTTCATATTTTGCATGAAGCAAAAAGCAGAGTAAGAATCTCTGAAGAGACTTATCAAAACAGTGGGAATCTTCAAGATATTCCCATGCAGAGAGCTTTTGACGCATTAGAGAACTTTTTATCAATAATCAAATCCTTTAAAGCCAGAAAAACTCTTTGTATAGCCACTTCTGCACTAAGAGACGCTCCAAATCAAAAAGATTTTGTAAATAGAATAAAACACTCTCTTGGCTTAAATATTAAAATTATAGATGGCCAAAGAGAAGCTTATCTTGGAGCAGTTGCATGCGCAAATCTTTTACCGGAACAAAAAAATGCTCTAAGCATTGATATCGGTGGCGGTTCAACCGAATTTTCACTTATTAACAAACAAGATATTAAATTAAATATATCTCTTAATTTAGGAACAGTAAGATTAAAAGAGCTCTACTTTGATACAAATGATATAGACGGTGCAAAAAAATACATTGATTCACAATTGACACAATTAGACAATATTAATGTATCTTCTATTATTGGCATCGGCGGCTCATTTAGAGCTATATCCAATGCGATATTAAACAGCAGCAGTTACCCTCTTAAAAAACTTCACGCTTTTGAACCTGACTATAATGAGTTTATAGAATTTTTGAAAAAAATTTTAGTTGCAAATGAAGATGAACTGAAAAAGCTTGGTATTAAAGCAAATAGAGTTGATGTTATAAAACCAGGAGCCATGATACTGCTTAGAGTTTTCAAAAAATTAAATATTAACACTTTAATCAGTAGTGGTGTAGGAGTTAGAGAGGGTGTGTTTTTATCTGATTTGCTTAGAACATCAAAAAATAAATTTCCCGCCAACTACAACACATCCGTAAGCTATATAATTGATTTACATATAGACAATAAAGCCTATTCAAATCAAATAAGCAGTGTTGCAAAAAAAATATTTGATTTAACCTATGAATATTTAAATATAGACAAACAATATCGCTATGAACTAGCAATAGCTGCAAAACTTTGTTTAAGCGGAAACAGTCTTCACTACTATTCTCATAATAAACATAGCTATAATCTTATCAAAGATGCTTTAGAATTCGGTTTTACACATAAACAGATAATTCTTATTGCAACCCTGGCAAAATATGCAAAAAGAAAACTTCCATCATCTTCACATATAGATAAATTCAGAGATCTTCTTCCAGAAACCCAACAACTCAATGCTCTTAGCTATCTTCTCTCATTAAGTGTTGCTCTACTGTCTCACCAGCCAAGAAATATTGATTTTACAATAAGCTTTGAAGAGAATGTACTAAATATAAAATCTAAAAATAGTTTATATTTAGCTAAAGAAAATATAAGCAAACTAGAAAATTTAAATAACTTAACCGTTAAAATTCTTACTGAAAATTAACAGTTAAAATCTTTGTCCCATAGTAAATTCAAAGGCCGCTGTTTTATCTCCCTCTTCCTCTCCTAAAGGTTTTGAAAACATCAGCTGAATAGGTCCGACAGGAGAAAACCACTCAAGTCCTGCTCCAACTCCGCCACGAGATATATTTTTCACCAAATAATCATCTCTGCTATCTTCTGTAGTTCCTATGTATCCCCAATCAAGATATGTCACTAAACGCATTTTTGCCTTAGGAACAAGTGGAAAGCTGAATTCTAAGCTGTTTGTGGCACTATACTCACCGCCTACTCTTCTAACACCGTCTTCTTCATCTAAATCTTCTATAGTCGGAGCCAATGAATATGATTCATATCCCCTGACACTCCCTATACCACCTAGATAGAATCTCTCTGCAATTGGCAGATAGCCCATCTCTTTAACATAATTTAATTTTGCTTTATATCTGGCAATGAGATCAAACCCAAGATACTCTTCAAATCCTTTATATGCACCAAAGCTAGTTCCACTCTTAAAAAATTTAGCATCTGAACCAATTCCGGCATTTTCAAAACTTTGGCTAAAAGTAAAACCTTTTCTAGGAAGATAAAAATCATCTGTATTATCAAATTTTACACTTAGTGTGATTGAGCTTTTCCCATAATTTTCATAATAGGGGTCATTATAATATGTAGAATTTTCATCAATGTCATAACTATTGTTTGAATATCCATAACCTATATATCCGCTGACAAATCTAGTAAATCTATGCCCTGTTCCTAAAGTCAAACCATCAGACATAACAATATAGTCATCATATTCATAATCTGATGTATAAATAGAAAAATTACCACTGAAATCACTATCATTTAATCGTGGGTTTGATATATTAAATGAGTAATTTGATGTTAGCTCAGAACGCTCAGCTTTAACACCTACATTTATTCCTGAACCCCATATATTTCTATCATCAACAGCAACACTTATAAGAATTCCGCCATAACTTCCGTAACCGCCGCCTAATTGGATATTACCCGTTGGCGCTTCTTTTACTTTAACAATCAAGTCTATATTTTTATTGTCTACTCTCTTCTCTTCAATGGTATTCCCATCAAAAAAACCAAGTCTGCCAAGAGCATTTCTTGAATCTGTTAAATCTGTTAGAGAGTACATATCACCCGGCCCTAGATAGAGTTCTCTTCTTATAATTCTGTCTAAAGTTCTATTGTTTCCTGAAATAATGACATTTCTAATTTTAACTTTATCCCCTGGTATTACTTTAATCACTACCTCAACTGTTTTATTCTCTTTATCCTTTTTTAGGTCCGGTACAACTTGTACAAATGCATAGCTTAAATCCGCAATCAAAGTTTTTATTCTTTGTGAATCATCCCTAAATGTTTGAACATTAAATGCTTTGCCTACTTCCAATTGAATCTGCTCTTTTATTAATGTATCATCAATTACATGCTCTTGCTGCTCAATTGTAATAGCACTAATTGTATAAATTTCACCCTCTTTTATCTGATAACTCATATCTGCCGTATAATTATCAAAATTTACTTTTACAAACGGTTCATTGACATCAATATCTAAATAGCCATGCTGCATATAAATATCGCGTATTCTTAAAGGATCATAAGCTAAGTCTTCCACTTTCATCTTACCATCATTTCGTCCCCAAAGCCAACCCATAAATTCGCGTTGTTTATTTGCAATAATCTCATCAAAATTTTCAGTTTCCAAGCCAGATACACCGCTATAAGCCAACTCTTTAATAACTATTTCCGCACCCTCATTTACCAAAAAGGTAATATGCATGCTGCCATTATCCAAACGCTCTTTTAAAATTTCTACAACACTGTCAATTTTTCCCTCTTGATTAATCGCCTCTATAATTCTTTTTTTTGCAGCTTCAAGTTTTTTCTCATCATACAGTGCACCTACTTTTATCTGAATGATACTGTCTCTAATTTCAGTGTCATTCTCTTTCCACCCTTTTAATTCTATTTTTGATATAAGCGGCTTCTCTTTAAAATGAAAAGTTAAAATGCCATCTTCGTCTAAATCAACCCATATATCTTCAAAATATCCCTGTTTAAAATAACTTTTTATAGATTCATCAATCATTTTATCATCAACATTATCACCTATTTCAAACTTAAGCATTCTTGATGCTACAGATTCTGACATATGTACCATACCCTCATATTTTACAGATTTTACTGTGTATGCATATAAATTTACTGCCAGTAAAGTTAACAATGTTGCTAAAAATATTCTCATTTAATTTCCATAATTATAAAATAGAAGGAGATTTTACCTTTTATGAGGTTAATATTAAGTAAACTTTGTATAATTTAAAAAATAAAAAAAAAGAACTGATATGAATGTAGCAATAATTGGGTTAGGTCTTATGGGAGGTTCACTTGCCATAAGTTTAAAAAAATTAGATTTTATCAATAATATTGTCGGTAGTGATCATAATAAAATTCACCAGCAAGAGGCAGTAGAGCTTGGTTTGGTTGATAATGTTATAGAGTTTAGTGAAATTAAAAATTACGATGTTATTTTTTTAGCAATTCCGGTAGATGGAATAATCTCGGCACTTAAAAATTTAACAGAGGTAAAAGAGAGTGCAACTATTATAGATCTAGGCAGCACAAAATCCAAAATAATTTCATCTGTTCCGCCAAAGATACGGAAAAATTTTGTTGCTGCACATCCAATGACAGGAACTGAAAGTTATGGACCAAAAGCTGCAATTGATAATTTATATAAAGACAATGTTGTAGTTTTATGCGATATTGAAAACAGCGGAGATTTTCAAGTAAAAATCGCAAAAAAAATATTTAAAGCTCTTGAGATGAAAAAATATTTTATGTCTGCAAAAGAGCATGACCGTCATGCAGCTTTTATCTCTCATATGCCTCATGCTATCTCCTACTCTCTTGCGAATACGGTTATGCATCAAGAAAACAAACATAATATTTTAGCACTTGCAGCCGGTGGGTTTCGCTCTATGAGCCGTTTAGCAAAGAGCTCTCCAAATATGTGGGAAGACATCTTTAGACAAAATAGAGCAAATCTGCTTGAAGCAATCACTCTCTTTGAAGATGAGTTAAAGCTTCTAAAAGGGTATATTGAAAATGAAGAGTGGTATAAAGTGCATAAAAATATTGAAGCCGGAAATAGACTTCATGATATTTTAGATTAATTTATTTTATATTTTTTTAAAACCTCAGTTACACTTTTTTTATCTATCTCTATATTTTGATTCTGATAGATATTTTTCTCTAAAATATCTATTATCTCTTCAACTTGTGGATCATGCTTAAACTCTAGAAGTTTTACCAAAAGATTTTTAGGATCTTTTATGGAAATTTTGTGCTCTTTTTTAAAATTTATCTTCTCTTTAAAAATCATAATCAAGACTCCACATACCAGCCCAAATACAAATATAATCACTAAAATGCTACTGTCTATTTGTGTAATTTTTATACTCTCTTGCGCATCACTTCTACTCTCTTGTCTTTTTATATTGAGCACTTCTTCAGATTTGGCATTTTTTACATGTATCGGTATCTCTTTTGTAGAAACAGTTTTTATCTCTTTTGTTTTAGGATTAAAATATTTTAAAGTAAATTCAGGAACACTAAACTCTTTCTCAGCAACGAAAACTAATTTTTGTGTTAATTTGTCTCCCTCGATAGCACCCTTTTCCTCAAAAACAGCAACTCCTTGAATCTCAGGTTTAAAACTTTCTATATCTTCTAAATTTCCGCTGCCCAAAACTTCTACGATACAATTTACAGCTTCATTGGCTTCAATTTCTGTTTTATCAACAGTTGCACTTATGCTAAAATCACCAACTAAATTTATATCTTTTGGAAGCGGTTTTACATCAAAGCTTAACTCATTGGAAAAATAGGTTTTCCACTTTATCGAAGGAATCCAACTGCCCCAGCTGTCTACTTTGGAACTTCTTGAAGCCACCTGCATTTGAGCTTTTGTGATTTTTAATTCACCAGCTCTTTGCGGTGCCATTGTATAGACTATTTCCGTTATGATATATTTTCCATCTTCATATTTTTGCGGCTTTGATTCATTTTTAACCCAAAAACCTTTTAATTCCGGTGAGGTAAATTTACTGTCAACTGCTTCTGCATTTTTCCTTTGCTTAAAAGTGAGTGTCATATCAAATGTCTCACCTACAAAAAGTTCTTTTTTATCGCTCTGTAGCTTTAAAACAAAATCCAAATCTTTTGTCCCGCTGACAGGAACGACCTTTATCTCAAGAGAATTACTTGATTCTATCTTACCATCAACTTCAACTTCAACAGGTTCTATTGTACAGCTCTTTTGCGGTACAAATTTATAGCTTAAAACATAGTTTTTGCTAATATTTCCATTAATAATCTGCATACTTGTTTGAGAACTTGTAGAGATTACATCACTATCACACAATCTTTTTATATTCGGTCTTGTAATCTCTTCTCCGGAGATGTTTAAGGAGTATGTAACCATCTCTCCTAATTCTACTGTTTTAGAATCAACTTTAGCGATAACTTCAGCATAAACTCCATGTGAAGAAACAAATAATAAAAATAGTAATTTTAAAATAGTATTCAATTTTTTTCCTTTTAATCAGTTATTACCAAGGTTTTTCATCTAAACTGCTGCTTTTTGGCTTTTCACTATTTAATTTATATAAATAGGTACTATTATGAGTACATAACTGCTCAATCCATTTTTTCTCTTCCTCATCACTCATACTCTCTTTATCAACCTTTTGCGCCGTAACAGATTGACTCTGAGAAGTGTTTTCATCCTCTTTTTCTAACTTCTCAACCTTCTCTTTTTTACTCTTTTGATCTGTTTGGTTATTATCAGATCTGCTATCTTGTTCTTTTTCTTTTTTACTCTTCATATCACCGGAATTTTTCTCTTTGGACTCTTTGCTTTGTGAATTCTCTTCTTTACTTTTTTCTTGCTCTTTATCACCCTTTTCATCTTTCTTAAAGCCTTTTATATCTCCATCTTTGTCCTCTTTGTAACCTTCTTTATCTCCATTTTCATCTTCTTGAGCACCCTCTTCTTGCTGTTCTTGCTCTTCATCCCCATTTTTTGAGTTACTCTTTTGTTCTTCTAAAATCTTTTTTACCTCTTGCAAATTTTCTCTCGTTTCTTTGTCCTCTTTGATTTTTAGTGATTTTTCATACGCTTCTACAGCTTTTTGCAAACTCTCCTGATTTGCTTCTTTAGCATAAGCGTTTCCCAAATTTGAAAGATTTCCTGCCTTTTTGTTTTCATCATCAAAAACCGCTTTTTCATACGCCTCTATCGCTTCTTTATACTTTCCTTGTTTATAAAAAGCATTTCCTGCATTAAAATAACTCTCCGAATTTTGCGTATTTTGTGCATACTCTTTATAAATTTCTGCGGCTTCCTCATACTTTTGAACTTTATACGCCTCTTTCGCTTTTCTTAACTCCATAAAATCCAAAATTGCGGCTTGCGCATGCTGAGTGTTAAAAAGAAAAAGAGAAAAAAGTATAAAAACTGATGCCACACTACTCTTTTCTCTTGCACCTATAGAGCTTATAGCAATAAGCAAAAGAATAAGTGACATACCTAAAGGGTAGTAAAAGAGCGGTGTATATCTCTGAATTTCTTCACTCTTTAGCTCTTTTTGATCGCTTTTATCTATTATCTCTTTAAACATAGTTTTTATATCTTTTGAAGAGGTCGTGCCCTCTATATAAACACCTCCCGTTTTTAGAGCCAAATCTGCAATCTTCTCATTGAGTTTTGAAATAATGATATCTCCTTTATACTTTATAAAAGTCCCATCTTGAAGTTTTATAGGCGCACCTTTTTTGGTTGCAATACCTAAAATAAAGAGAGTAATATTGTGTTTCTTTGCCAACTCTATTTCATCAGAAAAATCGCTCTTGTCTCCTCCGTCACTTAAAAGAAGAAGATACTTTTTATCTTGATCTTTTTGTATTTTGCTTACAACATCCAAAAGAGATAAAAAATCTGTTCCTTTTTCAGTAATAGAAGATGTATCAAGCTGGCGAAGCAAGAAAGCAACGGCGCTTGCATCAAAACTAAGAGGAGAGACAAGATAGGAGTTTTTTGCAAAAGCAACTATTCCTATTCTCTCATTTAGTTTTTCATCTAAAAGCGTAAGCACCTTCTGTTTTGCAGCTTCAAGGCGGTTTGGATAGATGTCTGATGCAAGCATTGAGTCTGATATATCTATGGCAATCATAATATCTGCGCTCTTGGCTTTTACCTCAACAGTTCCCTCTTTTATAACAGGTTCTGCCAGTGCTATAATTATAAAAACCCCCATAAGCAAAAAAAGAGCATTTCTTGCTTTAAGCGTTAAAGTATTTGTACTTACACGCAGTCTATCCATAACCTCTTGAGTAAAATAGTTTGCATAAGCCTCTTTCTGCGTAAGCAAAAATCCAAATAAAATAAAAAGCGGAGGCAGCATATAATACAAAAATTCAGGATGTAAAAAACTCATGCATGCCCCCTTTTATTTCTAAGATATATATAGAGCATCAAAGACAAAAAAGATATCAAAAGAGGAAAATGATAGTAATATTTTATATAACTAAAACTCTCTCCTTTTATTTCAGACTTTTCCAGAGCATCAATTGTTTTATACACCTCTTTTAACTCATCGGCATTTGAAGCTCCAAAAGCAACTCCTCCACTCTCTTTTGCTATTTGCATTAATACATCTCTGTTATATTCATGTGGCATACCTATTCCGATAGGATAAACTTTAACGCCCTCTTTTTTTACCATATCCAGTGCAACATCAAATGGAATTTTATCAATCTGGGGCGTGCTGTGGCCATCTGTGAGCAAAATAGCCACTTTCGTTTTTGATTTGCTCATCTTTAAAAGATTTACGCCTTGTGCAAGAGATGTGTTTAGTGCAGTATATTTTCCTGCCATCCCAATATTGAGTTGCGAAAGAATTTTATTTAAAATATTTGCATCGTATGTAAGAGGTGAAGCGATAAATGAAAAAGACCCAAATACAACCAAACCTATATTGTCATTTTCTCTTTTAGATATAAAATCACTCACAATATTTTTTACTACATCAAACCTTGTCAATCTTGGATTAGCTGCATCAAATCCATTTGCCATCATTGATTCTGAAGCATCTAAAATCAAAGCCATCTCATATCCCTCTTTTGGTTCAAGTTCGTACGGTTCATCTTTTACAGGCGACATGAGAGCTAAAATCATCATAACAACTCCAAGCCATTTTAAAAACAAGAGTGTTTTTGATGCTGAAACAGAAGTTTTTAAAAACTCGCCTGTATGAGGAAAGTAGATAGATGGCAATTTCATCTTGCAAAACAGAGCGCATACTATAAAAAAAAGAGTTATAAATGCTATTTGTGGAAATTCAAAATAGATTCCATCAAACATCAATCATCTCCTTATAAAGTTCTATATAACCGATAACTTCATCTTCAAATGCGTCAACCTCTTTTTTGTACTTATACGCTGTAAGTCTATTAACAATATTTTCATACATCTCTTGATGTCTGGGAGTATCATTTTTAAATGTTGCACCGTAAAAAGTTATAGCGTAAGCACTCTTTTTTGTATCATTCAAGTCGAGTGAATTTAAAATCTTAAAATGCTCTTTTCGTATATTAAAAGCTTTGCGTTTTTTTAACCAGATATAGATAAAATAGCCAACTGCAAGTAGTAAAACAAGAATCAAAAAAGTTATGCCTAAAAAATAGTAAAAGGAGTACTCTTCTACTTCAACAATTGGTTTTATATCATGTAGCGGGATATCGTAACTTTGTGATTTTTCCATCTATCGTCCCTCAAAAAGTCTGCGAAGTGCTACAGCTGCACTTGAATCAGTATAGACTTTTGTAAACCTTATACCGCTTTTTCTAAGTGTTTCAAAAAGTTTATAATCATGCAATGCGACCTTTTTACTGTAAGCTTTTACACTTGAAGAGTTAAAGTCACCCTCTAAAACCACTCCGCTTTCTGGGTCCAACAAAGATGCAAAACCCATTTCGGGAGGATGCTCTTCAAGCTTATCTCTAACTACAACGGAAATAACTTCATGTTTTTTTGCTAAGAGCTTAAAATCGGGTATCTCAAAGTAGTCACCGATTATTAAAATAAGAGATTTTCTTTTTAATCTTTTATAAAGAGTGTCGGCAATAAATTTAAAATCAACTCTTCTGTTTAGCGCATTAAAATTTAAAATCTCTTCGACACTTTTTTGAACCTGATAGAGCTTTTTACTTGGTTTTGTATGCGAAATCATCTCGTCGGTAAAGATATAAGAGCTTAACAGGTCTCCATTTTTAAGCGTTGAAAATCCTAAAAGAGCAGCTACTTCAGCAATTATCTCCTGTTTAAATTTCTTAGAACCAAAGTGAACACTGCCGTTTAAAATAGAAACTATTACAACACTCAGTTCTCTCTCTTCGCGAAAAATTTTGATAAAAGGTTTTTGCATCTTAGCGGTAATATTCCAGTCAATATGGCGGATGTCATCACCGGGCATATATTCGCGAAGCTCGATAAAGTCATATCCCTCACCATGAAAAACAGAAGGGTTGTTTCCGACCATTTCGCTAAAGACCTGGCGTCTTGCGCGAACCAATATTTTTTTTAATTTGCTCATAATGTAATGCTCAAATCTACGGTATTGCTACAGTTTCAAGCACTTTTTGTATAATCTCATCAGTTGTAATGCCCTCTGCTTCGGCTTCATATGTAAGCACAATACGGTGTCGCATAAGCTCTTTTGCGATATAGGCAACATCCACAGGCGTTACAAAATCCTTACCTCTCATAAATGCCATCGCTTTTACCGCCTTAAACATATCGATGCTTACACGAGGTGATGCTCCAAACTGTATATAGTCTTTAATCTCATCAAGTCCATAAAGATGAGGATTTCTTGTAGCATTGACAAGCTCAATCATATACTCCTCTACCTGCTCATCGATATGTATACTCTTTACAGCTTTTTTTAGCTCCTTTAAATCCTCATGCGTTATTACGCTCTCTATTGTTTCAAAGTTGCCGCTTGATATTCTTCTTGCAATCTCTAACTCCTGCTCTTTTGTATTGTAATCAACAACAAGTTTAAGCATAAATCTATCAAGCTGGGCCTCTGGAAGCTGATAGACTCCCTCCTGCTCAACAGGGTTTTGAGTAGCCATAACAAAAAACGGCGGTTCAAGTTTAAATGTAGTATCACCAAGAGTTACTTGTTTCTCCTGCATTACCTCCAATAATGCAGACTGAACTTTTGCCGGAGCACGATTTATCTCATCAGCCAAAAGCAGGTTTGTGAAAATTGGACCCTTTTTTATCTTGAAGCTGTTGTTTTGAGGATCATATATCTCAGCACCCAAAATATCTGAAGGAAGTAAATCGGGGGTAAACTGAGCTCTTTTAAAATTAAGTCCCAGACTTTGTGCCAACGCATTTACGGTTGTAGTTTTAGCAAGTCCGGGAACACCCTCTATAAGAATATGCCCTTCACACAAAAGAGCAATAAGAAGAGAGTCTATCATCTTCTCCTGTCCGACAACTACCTTAGAAACCTCTTTTTTAATCAACTCTATTTTAGAAATCATTTATTTCAAACCTTATTTGATAAATTGATATTTTATCGTCAGAGTATAGCAAAAGGGTGTTAATGATTGATAAAAAAGTGTGTGAAAAAATATAAAAATTAAAGAGCAGACAGAACTATCTGCAAACTGCTCTTTATATTACCATGCAACAGATTTATTGCTGCCTCTTTTGGCAACGATACGCTCGTCTTCCCAAAACGCCAAACCTGTTTTAATATCCGTAAGCGAGAGTTGAAAATAGTACTCAACTCTTTGAGTTTTACTGTCCACTCTGATATTTCTTTGAAGAATTTTCCCTGAAAGGCTTAAATCAGGTGCAATCATTTCGCCTTTGCCGGCAACTGTTTTTTGGTCAAACTCCACATTGCCTCTCAACTCCTCTCTTGTCTGCATAGACATAGGGTCTTCTGCACCGCTTACGCCCACAGCCGTTGTTACAACAACCTTGCCGCTTTGAAGAAGTCCTACACGAATTTTTTTAATAAGCTGATCTGTATCGATATGCTGCATCGTATCATTAATAATGCGTGAGATAACCAAAACATATCGTTCGCCATCTTTTTTATCTACAGCACCCGAAGCAAGAAGTGACTCTATCATATCCTGAGCAGCCCCTTGAAAGTCTCTATAATCAAGACTCATTACCGCTTCACCTTTGTCATTTTCAATATCTATATTTGTAGTTTTTGTCTCACAACCGCCAAATATAACTCCGACAACCGCTAAAATTAATGTCCATCGTATTGCTCTTCGCATATTACTTCCTTCTCTTTTTTTATATATAAACGAAATGTAGTCGCTTTTGTATCCGGTGATGTTGCATTGATGTAAAACGGCTGTTTGGCATAAGCCGGAACCGTGTTCCATTTTGAGAGTATACTCTCTATCTTAAAGCCATCTTTATCAAACCAAACAATACGGTATTCAAGGACTTGATAAGTGCCTGATTTATTCTCACCGCTCACTTGAGCCTGCATAAAACCGTCAGCTCTCTTGCGACCTTTAATATCTTTTATAATTATATCACTACTGCTGCAGCTGCTTATAACTTTAACAATTGAATCTTCCGGCTCGGGTGACTTACTGCACCCCGTCATAGAGAAGAGTATCAAAACAATCAATCCAACTAATCTCATCTATACTCCTTAAAAATTTATAACATTAACACTCGGTTTTGACATAGCTTTTGGTATTCTAACATAAACAATAGAGTGCTTTACATCTTTATCAATATTTATATCTATATTATGAACTCCTGTTCTTAACAAAAGCTTATTACTCTCTGGTATTTTAACTTTTACAACTTGAAAATCTTTAGGTAAAGTATTCCAGCTTCTAATATCTGCACGGTTTGTTAAAAGCTGAAACACTGCGGTGGCCAATCCAAGGTATGGATTCTCATCACCCGCCTGATATTGTGCATATGTTTTAAGCATTGCAGAAAATATTGCACGCGTTAAAATATCATTATATATATAATTAAACTCTGTTTGTATAACACGATTCATATCGCTAATAACCGATGTTTTATCAAGTAATTTGCCTTGAGAAAAAACAGCTATATTTTGTGTTGCTTGTTGTCGTTTTTGCAATTTTGGCAGTGCTATACCGGTGTAGATAAGCTTATTTGAGGCTAAAAATATTGGAATATTTATTTTAAACTCTTTTTTAATTGGACCTAAACCATTTTCATATATTATCCATACAAATCTATCTTTAGGAAGTTTCCCTAAAAGTGCATTTTCAACCATTTCAAAATCAGATTCTACTGTTTTATTATGAGGTGACATACCGTAAGCCTCTTTTAAAAGAGAGGATGCTTTTGCATAATCACCCTCTATTGCAAAAAAGAGACCTGCCAAATATGTAGTAAAAGGGTTTATAAAATCGGGGTATGCTTCAAACTGCTCAAGAGTGGAATAATTTTGTCTAATTATACTTTTTATCTGTGGATTATTAAGTGTTTTATCAAATGCATCTGATCTCTGTTCCCTCTTTTTCTCGGCTATAGCATCTTTTTGCTTGGCGATTAACTCTGCATATGTCTCTTTTGCACGGCGCTGACGCTCAACAGCACGGTTGAGCTCCACTCGCGCCTGCTCAAATTTTTTAAGAGCCATATAGTCGAGTGATTTATATGTATTTACCATCACTGCTTCAGAAATGGAAGCATGATAATCTATTGCCATATCATTTAGCATAAGACTTGCAATATAATCACTTGTATTTGCGGAGAGTGTCTTTTTATGATGAAATTTGATAATATCTTCAGACGCATCAAGCATTTTAAGACTATTTTTATACTCTTTTGCAAAAAAGTAACTGTTCCCGGCTTGAAGAGCAGAAAGAAGATTTGCCTCGTCAAGCTTTGATTTTTCATCTTTATCCCCAAGCGCAATTTCTGCCGACAATCTATACTCACCCGCAACAAATTTTTCATAACTTTGCGCACAACTGCCAACATCCACTCCTATGGAGTTTGCCAAGTTTGCCACACATCCTGTAAAAAACACAGAAGCAAAAATAAAAAGCGCTCTATTTAAAACTTTTAACATATTATTTTTATATCTCATCTTTTCTTACAATCCATATATATAACTCACAACTTTTAGGATCAAGCCAGATATCTTTTTGCTCTACAGAAATCGATTTAGCCTTGCTTCTAATAACAGCTGATGACTCAAATATTTCTCCAGATATCTCATCATCTACTATTTTTAAGAGTTCATGCTCTGATTCTATCTGCATTTTTTTATCTTTTAAAAGAGATGATTTTGCCAAAACCGATGCGGCCTTTTTTTGTTCTAAAAAATTCATTCCCTCACTTTTTTCTGCAATTCCGACAGAGCCAAATACTCCGTTTTGGTTTGGCCTAAAAAACCATACAGGCTTATTTTGAAAAAGAGCACTTTTTGTATTGATTGTTTGAAGTATCTCTGTTGAATAGCACTTGCTTTTTATAAGCTCATCCTTTTTAAATGGACGAGTCGACAAAGAAGGAATTGAGATTTTATCCTCTTTAGTATTTGAATTTCTACCGATTATTTTATCAATTCTTTCTTTTGAACTCTCTACTAAAATGTAGAGTTTTCGCTGTGAATCAAAATATGCATCTACTTGGTATGATTCGCTCAAAAACACTTCAGAGAGAGCACTGATTTTATCTCTAAATTTATTTGAAATCTCAGTACCATTTACTTTTAATTCACTCTCCAAAGAGGATGTTATATAGGAGCGTATATTATGCGCCAATTGACTTTTTGCCTCATTAAGAGCTTCTGCTTGCTGTGTATAAACCCCTTGAAAATTGACTTCGCTTGTGCCAACTGCCTGTGTTAAAGAGTGATTATTCACCCATAAAGGAAGCTCTTCTTGCTCTTTTGGTTTTGGCTCCAGTGAACATCCGCTTAGATAGTAGAGTAAAAATAGCAAAAAAATTCTATATAAAAAGCTTCTCATTTACTCTTCTCTATAGAGTGTTCCTTTTGCAACTTCTATCCCCTCCTCGTCCAGCTGCATAAAGAGAGACTGCGTATCATTTACTTTTTTTAGCACTACAAATAGCTTGTCTGTACATCTTTGCCACCCGTAATTAAGCTTTTGAC
This sequence comes from Sulfurimonas xiamenensis, assembly GCF_009258045.1. NCBI lineage: Bacteria > Pseudomonadati > Campylobacterota > Epsilonproteobacteria > Campylobacterales > Sulfurimonadaceae > Sulfurimonas > Sulfurimonas xiamenensis. Next base: position 561,825 of record NZ_CP041166.1, on the reverse strand, counting down.
GAAACTTAATCATTGTCGAACTCTTTTGCTGAACAATCAAATCTCCGCCGCAATTTGAAGCAATATAGTTTATGGTCGCTTTTCCGGAATTAGTTATCTTTACAATAACATCACTGCTGCTCCCTCCACTTTTCATAATAAAACCCTTCCATGTGCCATAAAAACCTTGTTTTATCTGAGCAATTTTATCATCTATGCCATCTATGCTAAACCCTTCACTCTCTCTTTGCATAGCCATATTTTGCAAATCTTCATCCGTAGCAAAAGCCTCAATGGTTACGACAATATCACCGAATTTTTCTCCGTTTCTAAATTTCGGTTCGCCTTTAATGCGTACAATGCCGCTTGATTCTTCTCGTATAACATCATCCAAAATCTTTCCGTTAAACATTACAGTCTCAGAAGTTAAAAATTCACCGTAAATCTCTTTTGCAGCAGCACTTTTTGCTTCCTGCAGAGCAATCTCTTTTACCTGAACAAACGATTTTTCAGGATAGAACATCTGATTTATAGTAACTGTTTTAACAACTGTTTTGTCTGCAAAAGCCAAAGCGAAAAAAAATGTAATGATTATAAATAAATATCTCACTTTTGCTCCTTTGTTTACATATTTTAAACAATTCTATTTAAAAAAGATTTAATCCAATATTAACCTCTTTGCATTCCTTAACGAAACAATTTTTTTTGCTTCTATATCTGAAATAGTCTTCTCATATTTTTTAGCGTTTTTTAAAACCAAAAGCACCATCAACTCATCCATTGATTTTGCTTCATCTATTTTTTGTAAAAATCTCTTGTCTTCACTCTCTTTAAAAGCTCTTTTTTTTATTTTTATTTTCCCCACAAAAAATCCTGTAATAAAAAAGAGAGAGAAATAAAGATAGTCGTAATTAAAAACAAATTTCTCTTTTTCTTCCTCGTCAAGAAGCTCCTCTTTACTAAATCCTTTTGCAACACTTATCTCTATATTATCAGCAGCCAGACTCTTTATCTTCTGCTCTTTAAGATTAAAATACTCAATCTCTATCTTTGGAATTATAAAATCTTTCTCTGAGACAAACGCAAATTTTTGACTCCATTCTCCATGCAGACCATCTTCATGCAGTGTTTGTCTCTGCGTAGGCTCTGCTGCAAAAATTTTAACACCCTCTATAGTAAATTCGATTGGTTTTATAGCTTCAAAATTGCCTACTCCATCAATAATAATCTGCATATGATAAGGCTCATAAGCCTTGACTTCAGGTTTGTTTGTTTTCACTTTTAGAGCAAAATCCCCCACTAAGGTGCTATTTGTCTCTTTTACATCAATTTTAAAACTTTTTTGTTTAAACTTCTTTACAAAAAAGTCCTCTTTTTGAACATTATCTCTGCCGATTACGGTATTTTCAATTGACTCTTTTGTCGTCTTTTTCATAAGAGCATCAAACTCAATGATAATCTCTCCCGTCTCTTTAGGATAGACTACAAACTCATAACTGTTTACCCTTTTTCCTTCGATAATGCTTTCGCTCTGGCGTAAATTTTTTACCGTATATTTTTCATACTCTTTTGCAGGGTTAAAATCTATGGTGTAAAGCTCTGAAGCATCACTAAATGTACAAACATATCTAATATAAACAGGCTCATGTAAATAAGCTGTTTTCTTACTTATTGTTGCACTCCATGTATATGTTGAAGCAAAAACTTCTGTATAAAAAAATAAAAAGAATAATAGAAAAATGTTACCAAGGTTTTTTCTCATCTACACTCCTTTTGTTTATAAGCTCATACTGTTTTGAACTCAGCTTTGCTTTGCCGCGGGCCAAGTTTATTGTATTTTGGGATTTTACCTCTTTTCCGCTATCATCAGCTCCGCTGCTTGCAGCCGCACTCACCTGCATATTGGAACCGCCGCCCTCTTTTTTATTTTTCTTACTCTGCTCTTTTTTTGCCAAAGCCGATCTTTTTTTTGCTTGCTGCTGTCCTGTGCTCATCTCTTTGTTCTCGCCAACATCTCGAATATACTCCAAATTTTCATCCGCCTCTTTTGAGTACATAAGCGTTAAAGATTTTATATACGCCTCTCTTGCTTTTTCAAACCGCTTAAGTCTTACAAGTGTATTCCCTATATTGTAAAAAATAATGGATTTTGTCTCACTATCACCCGATTTTACAACCTCAAAATTTTGCAATGCCTTTTCATACTCGCCGCTTCTGTAAAACTCTGTCGCCTTATTGAAAAACTCCATATTTTGGCTTGCATTCAGATGTACCCCAAAGAGAAGTAAAAAAGCCACAATAAATTTCTTAAGTGTTGTAACACTTACTAAAAAAGTGACAATTGCCAATGCGATAAAGTAATAAAAAAGCTCCAAATTTCTCATAATAGTTGTTTTACTCTCTTTATCTTTACTCTTTTGTGCATCAAGTGCATCAAGAAGCGTGTCCAGATCTTTTGTATAGACCCCCTTAGTAGCATCTGAAATCTCTTGAATCATACTGTTTTCTCTGCTTATAACAATATCTCCGAGTTCATCTTTTAAAAGTTCGCCGTTTTCAAGTTTAAGAGTAGAACCCATTTTGGAAGCGGTCATAAAAATATTTACAATCATATTATTCTCTTTTGCAAAATTTGCTTCGGCTTCATAACTAAGCTCGTCTCCTCCGTCGCTAAAGAGTACAACCGTGATTTTTTTTGCTTTTGACATTTTTCTAGCAAGTTGCAATGCGGAGATAATAGTGCTGCCTTTGGTGATAACAAACTTCTCATCAAGAGAACCAAATAGATGCATTAGAAGCTCTTTGTCTTCGGTCATTGGAGAGAGTATTATCGCATTTGTAGTAAATCCCAACACCCCAAAACGACTTTTATCTTCTACTTGAACCATCTCTTTTAGCTTCTCTTTTGCATAGAGAAGTCTTGTAGGTTTCAGATCTTCTCCCTGCATCGAAAAAGAGAGGTCCACGCCGATAATAATATCGCTTAGCATCTGTTTGGATTCTATGGGTTCTTGTTCGATAACCGGTCTTGAAAGCGCTATCACAATAAACATAAATGTTAAAATATATCCATAAAATGTTATGCGAAACTCTCTAAAATCTTTTTTCATAAAAAATGGCAAAATCAGAAGCAAAAGCCACAGATATTGAGGATATAAAAGAGTCATTTTTTTGCCTCTGTATAAAGTAGGTAAAGCAAAATACCTAAAGCAAAAAGAAGCAACACCCAGTAATAAAAATCTTTTAGAAGATACTCTCTGCTTTTTATCTTTGAAGACTCCATTGCATCAATCTCTTCATAAATGCTCTTTAGCTCTTTTGCCGAGTATGCACTAAAGAAAACTCCCCCGCTCTCCTTCGCTATCTTTTGCAAGAGCGCCTCATCGGCTTCACCTTTGCTGCCCATGCCAATCGTATGTATCTTTATATCTGCATCCTGCGCTAGTTTTGCAGCCTCTTTTGGAGAGATCTCACCGCTGTTATGTTCTCCGTCTGTTAAAAGAATTAGGATCTTTGATTTTGCGCGTGAGTGTTCAAATGCGCGCACACCCATCGCTATTGCATCGCCTATTGCCGTGTTTTGTCCTGCCATGCCATGTGAAAGATAACTAAGCATTTCAACAACTATCTCTTTCTCATATGTAATAGGAGAAGCGATAAAAGCAAAATCGCCAAATGCAACAACACCAACATTATCACTCTCTCTTTTATATATAAAATCTGAAGCAATTACCTTTGCAATCTCAAGTCTTGAGAGCCGCTTCCCTCTGCTTACTTCATCCTCCATATCAAACCCTGATGCATTCATGGAACCGCTTGCATCTATTGCCAAAAGTATATCTTTTCCGTGCCTGTTGAGCGGATTTATTTTATCTACAGCTATTGGAGAAGCAAGCGCAGTAAAAAGCAACAAAAATATAAAAATCTTCAAAAGCTGTTCAACCTTTAAAAAACTCTTTTTTGCAGATAAAAAATGCAGATGCACAAAATAGTTTGGTTTCTTATGCTCTTTGCATCTGTATATACAGTAAAGTGCCGGAAATAACAGTAAAATCAAGAAGGAGTATTCTAAACTAATATTATTCATTCTTATGTATTTTAACTAAAAAAATGTAAAATTTTTATATTTTTTAAATTTTTACTTGACATACAAGCTCTATTTCCCTATAATTCGCGTCCACAAACAATAAGTTTGTATCTGTCTTGTTAGCTCAGCTGGTAGAGCACGTCACTTTTAATGATGTGGCCGATGGTTCGAATCCATCACAGGACACCATTTATATAGACATTAATTTTTCTTTTATCAAGGAAAATTTGATTTTTTTAATAAGAAAATGTACATATGGTACATGACGAATGAAAAATTAAATTTGACGCAGAGAAAAATAAAATTTGGCCCCGTCGTCTAGCGGTCAGGATCCATGGTTTTCATCCATGTTACAGGAGTTCGATTCTCCTCGGGGTCACCACTTTTTATCTTCTAATTCTATATCACTATATTATGGCACTTTAAACTTCAATTGGCAATTTTAATTTACATTACAATCCATTGAAAATGATATAATCAAAATATTAATAAATTTTAGAATAAAAAAGAATTGTTTTTAATGCATAAAAAAAATATTATAAAGTATGTCCTTATTTTTATCTCTCTAAGTGCTGTTGCACTTTTTATCTCAAACTATCAATATAAAAACCATGAACAAGAAATTTTAAATCAAGAAAAAGATCTGCTCTCTATTACCTATAATACAATTAAAAAATCTTACAAAATACATTCAGAGATTTTTTTTATAACTAAAATCAACACCAAAGATATTCTTGATTTAATGAAAAAAGCAAATAGCACAGAAATAGATAAAAAAAACAGTGCAAGAGAAGAGCTCTACTCTTCATTATCTGATACATACAACTCTATGAAGCTTTTTAAAATCAAACAACTTCACTTTCATCTTCCAGACAATGAAAGTTTTTTACGATTTCACAGACCAAACAGATATGGAGACAATTTAACCGGTATAAGAGATACCGTTGCTTATGTCAATAAACATAAAGTGCCTGTATCTAGCTTTGAAGAGGGAAGAATTTACAACGGATACCGTTTTATATATCCTATTATTGAAGAAAATAGACACTACGGAAGTGTTGAAATTTCTGTTTCAATGCATGAAATCATTCAACATATAAAAAATGAAACTATTTCTGATGTGGAATTTATTATTAAGAAAAATATAGTTCAAAAAAAAGTTTTCGAAGATGAGAAAAAAAACTATGCTCAAAGTAAAATACATAAAGACTATTTTTATGAAAAGAGTATCTCAAATAAAGAGAGTGCGCTTATCAAAACTTTTACCGATTCATATCCATATCTTGGCAATAATATAAACAAAGGTTCCATATTTAATTTTTCTACAAACTATAATAATACTATTTATATAACAACTTTTATTCCAGTCTATAACACTCATTCAAGACAATATGTGGGCAATATTGTTATTACACGCCCTAATATATCTCTTGAATATCACCATAAAAAAAATATATTTATAAACATAATTATCATAATGTTCCTAGCGCTTTTGATATATGCATACTATAGAGTTGAAAAAAAGAATCAAGAGTTAAAGAAAAAAAACAAAACACTCAATAATATACAAGATATTGCAAAATTAGGTTCTTGGGAATTAAATGCAAAAACCAATAAAATAGAGTGGAGTGATGAAGTTTATAAAATTTTTGGATTTAAGCCGCAATCTTTTGAGTTGACATATGAAACTTTTCTTGAATTTATTTACCCAAAAGATAAAATTAAAGTAGATGAAATTTTTAAAAAATCAATAAAATTAAAAGAGACTTATCAAATCCAACATAGAATTATAAAATCTGATAAATCAATCGCTTATGTAAATCAAACAGGACATCATATATATGACCAAAAGGGTGCTTATATTTACACCATCGGAACGATACATGATGTTACAAGCATTATTGAATATGAAAACAAAATTAATTTTATAAAAAATGAATTAGAATCAATAGCAAATCATATTCCCGATATTTTATTTAGATCTAAAACTGATGACGCTATGACTATACTTTTTGTAAATAATGCTATTTATAAAATCACCGGGTACAAAGCACAAAGCTTTATACTAAACAAAGTTAGAAGCTATAGAAGTATCATACATCCTCAAGACAGAGAAAATGTCTATAAAGAGATCAAAAAAGCTTTGATTAAAAATCGTGACTACTCTATAGAGTATAGAATTTTAAACTCAATCGGTGATGTTGTATGGGTTCGAGAAAGTGGCAAAAAAGGTAAAAATGATGAAGGAATGGAAATAGTAGAGGGTATTATTACAGATATCACGCATCAGAAAAACAGTATAGACAAACTTAGAAAATTTATTGACATACAAGACAGTATAGTTATTTTGACAGATACAAAAAAAATTATTTTCGCAAATAAAAAGTTTTTTGATTTTTTTGGATATAAAAATCTAAAAGAGTTCAATAATAATCATAACTGTATCTGTGATATGTTTATAAAAGATGACACTTTTTTTCATCTAGAAAAAATCTCTCCAAAAGAGAAAGACTGGGTAAAAAGTATGCTAAATCTTCCGGGAAGAGAGAGAATCGTCTCAATGTCAAGCAAAAACAACAATCCTCATGCTTTTTCAGTCTCTATCAACAACTTTGATCCACAAATCTATATAATTAATTTCAGTGATATCAGCGACACAATGTTTGAAAAACTTCAACTAGAGAAAAAAGCTACTAGAGATCAGCTTACAAAAGCTTATAATAGAACATATTTTGATTCTTCAATTGAAAATATAATTAAAAACAATGAAAAACTAAATGGAAAAACAGGTGTTATACTACTGGATATTGATTATTTTAAAAAAATAAATGACAACTATGGACATAACACCGGTGATGAAGTTTTAAAAACTTTAGTTAAACTTTTAAATCGTTTGATTAGAAAAGATGATGTTTTAATAAGATGGGGCGGTGAAGAATTTATTATAATTCTTTATGCTAAATCAATTGAAAATGTATTAAAACTAGCAGAAAAATTAAGATATGCCATAGAACATCATAAATTTGCAAACATTCCAAGTGTTACATGCAGCTTCGGCATCGCACTGCATAACGATGATGACACAATTAAAGAAACCATAAATAAAGCTGATCAAAAACTCTATGAAGCTAAAAACAGAGGTAAAAATATAGTTGTATCATAAAAAGTTATTAATTTAAATGATAGTTTATAGGAATATTTAAAATAACTTCTTCACTCGGTTTTGGAAATTTTTCTGAGAGTTGTTTAATAGTTTCTATTGCGGCTTTACTAAGAACATCGCTACTTGACTCAACAACTTCAATATTATGGACAACAGCATTTGTATCTAATGTAAATTTAACAACAACCAAGCCCGTAGTGCCTCTTCTTCTTGCACTTGCCGGATAGTAAAGATTATCTTTTAATAATTGTGCTATTTTTTGTATATTTACTTTTATATACTTTTCTGTCAACTCTTTTTGCTGCAGTTGTCCATCTCCCTGCTTTGATTCAAACGCTTGTTTTTGAGCAACTTGTTCTTCTGCAACAACTTCTTGCGTGACTTCCTGGGTGATTTCTTTTTCTTCTTTAACCGGCTCGGCAACAGGATTTACATCTGCTACTTTTACCTCTTTTGGTATCTCTTTTTTTGGTTTTTCAACTTTTTTTTCTATCTTCTTTGGCTTTTCTACTTTTTTTTCTATCTTTTTTGGTTTTTCTACTTTTTTTTCAATTTTCTTCGGTTTTTCAATTTTCTTTGGCTCTTCAATTTTTTGTACTTTTTCAATTTTTTTCAACTCTTGTTGTTGAGGCACTCTTTTACCTAGCTCCATGTTACAAAGTCTTAAACAAACTCTGTTATGCTCTATTTTTTCAACTTTATTATAAGTTTCCCATGTAAAAAAAAGTGTTAAAAATAAAATAACATGAATAAAAAGAGATATAAAAAATGAACTGCTGCATCTAATCATAAAAGAAATAGTAACAGAAAATCTATTACTATTTTATTAAAATATTTTTAAAGTTTTATATAGCTCTTTTAAACTCCGGATAAGATTCAACACCGCACTCATTTATATCCATACCTATAAGCTGCGCTTCATCGTTTGCTCTAAATTTAAATAACCTATTTATGATGTATATAACTGCGAAAGAGAGTGAAAATGTAAAAATTCCAACAACAATTACTCCTTTGAGTTGAGAAATAAAAGAAACATTATCTACAAAAATTCCAACAGCCAAAGTTCCCCATATACCATTTACCAAATGTACAGAGAGAGCTCCTACAGGATCATCTAATTTAAATTTATCAAATACCGCCACTGCAAAAACTACTAAAGCGCCACCTACAAAACCTATCAAAATAGGTGTATACATATCATAAAGATTTGGAGCAGCAGTTATGGCAACCAACCCCCCTAAAGCTCCGTTTAAAATCATAGTAATATCAAAAAGTTTATATTTGATATACATTATAATTCCAACAATTATAGCGCCTGCAAGACCGGCGGTATTTGTATTCATAATTGTTTTTGCAACACTATTTGCATTTTCTACACTAGAGATTGAACCGATACTCCCGCCGTTAAATCCAAACCATCCGATCCAAAGCAAAAGAGCCCCAAGCACAACAAGCGGAATATTTGAAGCAGGAATAACTCTTATTTTTCCATCAATATAACGACCCTTTCTAGGACCCACAATAAATAACGCTGCTAAAAGAGCCCATCCTCCAGTTGAATGGATAACCGTTGAGCCGGCCAAATCATATATATCAATATCAAATATAGTTCCGGCAATTACATCCGCACCCCAGCTGATGTTTACTACAAGAGGATATATAACAGCGCCCATTACAACCGTAAAAATGGCTAAAGGAATTATGCGTACGCGTTCACTAACGCCGCCGCTCATAATATTTACTGTTTTACCCACAAAAGCCATCTGAAACATAAAAACAGCCCATATACTGCTTGAAACACTATCCCAATTTCCAAAAGCAAGTTTATAACCAACAAGTAAAAAAGCCAAAGAAGCAACCGCATAAATCATCACATTTGTCGTAAGAACTGCTGAAACATTTTTAGTACGAACCAAACCTGCTTCAAGCATAGCAAAACCAGGAACCATAAAAATAATTAGTGTCATTGTAAAAAGGGTAAAGAAAGTATCGAGAATATATTTAAAATCTGTCTCTAGCATATAATATCCTTTAAAATTTAAAAAAAATTATAGCTTAGAAACAGCGTTTATTATTTTTTCATTGATTAATTTTTAATCAATTTTTTTCAGACAAAAAGTTGCTAGAGATGTTTAACTTCTATCCTTAAAATGGATAAAATCCGCTCTAACAGGATTAGGTTAGTTATATAGCTTCGCTGTCTGTTTCACCCGTACGAATACGAATTATTTTTTCAATATCTGTTACAAAGATTTTTCCATCACCTATTTTTCCAGTTCTAGCAGCCTCTACGATAGTATTTGTCACCTCTTCAACACTATCATCTTCGACTACCATCTCCATCTTTATTTTCGGAAGAAAATCCACAACATATTCGGCACCGCGATAAAGTTCGCTATGCCCCTTTTGGCGACCATAACCTTTTACTTCACTTACAGTCATACCTGTAACCCCAATTTCAGCCAAAGCATCTTTTACATCTTCTAATTTAAATGGCTTTATAACCGCTTCTATTTTTTTCATAACAATATCTCCAAATTAAGTTTAAAATTGTAACCATTTTTATGGTTTTAATCAACAAAAATCCAATTTTACATTTTTTGTAATTCTCTAAAAACTCCGTTTTTTCGTAGCTTTAGGATGTTGTAGGGACAAATTGTCCCTGTCATTAAAATAGATGAGCTCATTTTAATGTTAGACATCAAATATTTAACGCCTTCTCTCCATGAAGAGTTTCATCAAGCCCTATGCTTTCGCTCTCTTCATCAACTCTGCCACCTCCTGTCAGCTTTGAAGAGACAAAATAAACGACTGCAGTTGCAGCAGCACTATAAACTATTGTCAAAGAGATAGCTTTTAGCTGATTTATTAGCTGTGAAGCCATATTATACTCCGCAGGCATTGCATAAGATGCTATAAACAGTGCTGTAGCAACTGACCCCCAGATACCAACTAAACCATGAATCCAAAAAGCATCCAGCGCATCATCAACTTTAAACATATTTTTAAGTTTTGTAACGCCAAAAAAGCCAACAATACCACCCACTAAGCCGATGATAATAGCACCTTCTACACCGGCACTTCCAGAAGCGGGAGTAATTGCAACCAAACCTGCAACAGCACCTGATGCACCTCCAACTATGGTAGCTTTTTTATAAATCAGCCACTCAGTTATAACCCAGCCTATAACACCGAGTGATGCAGCAACATTTGTAACCAAAAATGCGGATGCGGCAATACCGTCTGCAGCCAACTGAGATCCTGCATTAAAACCAAACCATCCAAACCAGAGCAGTGCCGCACCAAGAGATACTAAAATCGGAGAAAAAGGTTTTATAGCAACTTTACCGTAATCTTTTCTTCGTCCAAGTATCAAAGCTACTACCAAACCTGCGACACCTGCATTAAGATGAACAACCGTTCCTCCCGCAAAATCCATTTCATTAAAATGCAGAGTCTCTCCTCCACCCCATGCCCAGTGAGTAATCGGTGCGTAAACAACAATTATCCATAAGGCTGCAAATAAAATATAAGTAGAAAACTTTACTCTCTCTATCATAGAACCGCTTGCAATTGCAACTGCAATCGCCGCAAAAGTTCCTTGAAAAGCCACAAAAAGAAGTTCAGGAATAGTTCCGCTTAATGTATCAGAAGTAATCCCGGATAAAAGCACCTTGCCGCTGCCAATGATATCACCTTCTCCAAAAGCAATGGAGTAACCGACTAAAATCCATACCAATGTTCCAACAGCATAAGCACCCAAACTCATGCTTATAGTATTAAGCACATTTTTAGAACGAGTCAAACCGCCGTAAAAAAGTGCCAATCCAGCCGGAGTCATAAGCATTACAAAAGCAGTAGCAACAAGCATCCAAGCAGTATCTCCGCTACTTAACAACTCATCTGCAAATGTCAATGAGGGGAGCATCAATAACATAAAAATGTATCTCTTCATTTTTTATCCTTTATAGTTAAAGTTTTAAAATTATACACCTATAAAAAATTAAATAATCAATTTGTTGATTAATTTTTAATCAAAACAACATTTTACTAATTTTAATATAGAATTATCTTTTTTTATTTTATAATGAAGACTATTATAGCTTTTTAGAGGGATGTTTAATGGAAAGTATGCTTGATTCTTTAGTTAAAAATTTAAAAAGCAGTGATTTGTCTATTATTGAAAAATTGACATATATTATTGATTTTATAAGACCTGCTGATGTAAATGATATTGATAACTCCATTAAAAAAATCCATCAAATTGTTAATTACTTAAATAATAACACTAAAACAGCTGATGATTTATCTGCTTGCGTAAACAGATGGCTGATAAAATCTAGAATTTCAACAAATATCTCAAACTTAGGCATTTTGTCCAGAGATGGATTTTTACATGAACTTAATAAGCGTTTTTATAATAAATTTCTGCCTTCGCCCCCAAAAGAAGGGGATTTTAAATACCTCTTTGCAACACTTTTTTACAAAAACAATGATCATATATGGGTCAATGCAATTGAAAATGAAATCTGGATAGAGTTTTTTTCCACAATTTTATATAATAATGAGTATTCTCAAACAACAAAAGATTATCTTTTTGACGAGCTTCTATATGCTGTCGAAATCTTATCTATCTGGATAGCTTCTGAAGAGTTTGATGAAAACTTTATCAGAATAGACAGCTCTTTGCTCAATAAAGATTCTGCATTTATAGAGCTCCATAGAAGTATAAGCAGCTTTATCACAGTGATTCAAAAAGCAAAAATAGATATTAATTCAACTGAACTAGATTTTCAACATACTAAAGTTATATTAGAACAGTGTCATGATCAAGTCTCATTTTTAAAGAAAAAATCAATAAACAAAGGTATTTCCGTAGCTTTAACTTATGAACTTGAGAGATTAGAACAGATAATCCAAAGAGTAGAAGATATTCTTGAGCTTATCAAAAAATTTGATACCCCTGAATTTTACAACTCTCTTATAGAATTATTTAAAGAATCAGTTCAATACAATAGTAAAAAAAACTCTATTTATGACTTTTATAATCAAAACATTAAAATACTTGCAAAAAGCATCACAAATAATGCCAGTGAACATGGAGAACACTATATAACAAGTGATAAAAATGAGTATCTTAAAATGTTTTTCTCTGCCGCCGGCGCAGGAATTATTATAGCTATTATGGCACTTTTAAAGATAAATATTTATCAGCTAGATCTCTCTCTGTTTTCTCAAACTTTTCTCTCAAGTTTAAATTATGGATTAGGATTTGTGCTTATTCATATGCTGGGTTTTACCATTGCAACAAAACAGCCCGCTATGACAGCTTCTACATTTGCAAAAGCTATCGAAAAAGAGCAAAACAACAAAGCCAACCAACTCAAACTCGTTGAACTTATTTTTCAAGTAAGCCGTTCCCAATTTGCAGCAGTTATGGGGAATGTTATACTGGCGCTTAGCGTTGCTTTTGTAATTAGTTTTTTCTTCTTTTCCAATGATTTTAAAATACTCTCAGTAGAAGAGAAAATGTACTATCTAGAAGGCATAAAATCTTACTCTGCCCTTTTTTATGCAGCCATAGCAGGAATTTGGCTTTTTTGTTCAGGACTTATTGCCGGATACTTTGACAATAGAGCAAACTATCTCAATCTTAAGGAGAGATATTTTTACCACCCTTTTTTTAAAAAATACCTTTCGCCAAATTTAAGAGAAAAAACAGCTGAGTATTTATATGAAAACCATGGAGCAATGGCAGGAAATTTTTTCTTTGGTATTCTTTTAGGCATTACTCCGTTTTTAGGATATCTTTTCAATCTTCCTTTAGAGATAAGACATGTTGCTTTCTCTACTGCAAATCTTGGATACTGTAGTGCAGATTTTCTACTCTCTTTAAAAGACTTTTTTATTGCTTTTGTTTTTGTTTTTATGATAGGTTTTGTAAATCTTAGTGTCAGTTTTATTTTAGCGCTCAAAATATCTTTAAAATCAAGAGACGCCTATTTTGGAAGCGTTTTTTCATTTTTAAAACTCTTAGCAACTGAGTCTCTTAAACGACCTTGGGAATTACTTTTTCCTATAAAAAAGAGTGAAAAAACAAGCTCCTAAAGAAAAAATTCAAATGTTCTTCTTTTTCACAAAAAGCCTTTGTTTAAGAACTTTTACCGCTATTTTCTAATTTCTTAAGGGACAATAAGATATTATAAAAAGATTTTATTTTTAAACTAGGTGTTTTATATGAGCGATTTGCTAACTAACGATAATATACAAACTATAAACATTGAAGAGTCTCTTCAAAACAGCTATCTTGATTACTCTATGAGTGTAATTGTAGGTCGTGCACTTCCTGATGTTCGTGATGGACTAAAACCTGTTCATAGAAGAATTCTATATGCTATGGACAAACTAAATCTCTCTCACGGAGCAAAGTTTAAAAAATCCGCGCGTATTGTCGGTGATGTTATCGGTCAATACCATCCACACGGGGATACAGCTGTCTACGATGCTTTAGTTCGCATGGCGCAAGATTTTTCTATGAGAATGGAACTTGTAGACGGTCAAGGAAACTTTGGTTCAGTTGACGGAGACAGTGCAGCTGCTATGCGTTATACTGAAGCGAGAATGACAAAATATGCCGGTGAACTTCTTAAAGATTTAGAAAAAAACACGGTAAACATGATAGACAACTACGACGGAACGACAAAAGAGCCTGATGTTATGCCTACTCGCGTACCAAATATTCTTATAAACGGCTCTTCGGGCATTGCAGTCGGTATGGCAACAAATATCCCTCCACATAATCCAAAAGAGATTATGAACGGGCTAAAAGCACTTTTGGCAAACCCTAAAATTGAACTTGCTGAATTAATGAGGTATATAAAAGCTCCTGATTTTCCAACAGGCGGAACAATATTTGGAAAAAAAGGAATTATGGACGCTTATGAGACTGGACGCGGACGCATAAAAGTTCGTGCTAAAACTCATATTGAAAAAAAGGGAAATAGAGATGTTATCGTCATTGACGAACTTCCTTATCAAGTAAACAAAGCACGCCTTATAGAAAGTATAGCAAATCTTGTAAAAGACAAGATGATTGAAGGTGTATCAGAGATTCGTGATGAGTCTGACCGTGAAGGTATACGCGTAGTAATAGAGCTTAAAAAAGATGCAATGAGCGAAATAGTTTTAAATAATCTTTTCAAGCAAACAAGCATGCAGACTACTTTTGGTATCATTATGCTCTCTATCCTAAACCAAGAGCCAAGAATTTTCGGAATTATAGATATCTTAAAACATTTTATTAATCATCGTAAAACTATTATTATCCGCCGCACTATTTTTGATCTTGAAAAAGCAAAAGCAAGAGCTCACATTTTAGAAGGACTTAAAAAAGCGCTTGACATTATTGATGAGATTATCAGAGTTATTAAATCAAGTAAAAACATTGAAGATGCCAGAGATAATTTAGTCTCAGAATTTGATTTTACAACTATTCAGGCTCAAAGTATCGTTGATATGCGTCTTGGCAAACTAACAGGCCTAGAGCGTGAAAAAATCGAAAACGAACTTCGTGAACTTATTGAACTTATTGAATATTTAGAGTCGATTTTAAAAAGCGAAGAGGTACTACACGGAATCATAGATCAAGAGTTTGACGAAATTCTAACTATCTATACGGATGAAAGACGAACTGATATTGAAGATGATTATGATGACATAGATATTGAAGATCTGATTCCAAACGAGCCAATGGTTGTTACTATTACGCATAGAGGCTACATTAAAAGAGTTCCTTTGGCGCAGTACGAAAAACAAAAAAGAGGCGGAAAAGGCAAAACTGCAGTCACTACTTATGAAGACGATTTTATAGAGAGATTCTTTACATGTAATACACATGACACGCTTCTTTTTGTGACTGATCGCGGACAACTGCACTGGCTAAAAGTTTATAAAATTCCTGAAGGAAGCAGAACGGCAAAAGGAAAAGCTGTTGTAAATCTGCTTAATCTAGTAGCTGATGAACAGATTCAATCCATAAATCCTACAACAGACTTTAGCGAAGAGAAATCTTTGGTATTTTTTACAAAAAAAGGTATTGTAAAAAGAACAAACTTAAGTGAATTTTCAAATATCAGAAGCAACGGCGTAAAAGCTATCAGTCTAGATGATGATGATTCTATTATTACTGCTAAAATTGCAGATCAAAGCATTAAATATCTCTTTATCGTAACAAAACTTGCACAATGTATTAAGTTTGATATAAACAAAACACGCGATCAAGGCAGAAATACAAGAGGTGTTAGAGGCATTAAATTTAAACATGCTGATGATGAAGTTGTAGATGCAAATATTATTTCAAGTGATGAAGAAGAGATTTTAATAGTAAGCGAAAAGGGCATCGGCAAACGAACAGAAGCCGGTGAATACCGTTTAACAAATCGCGGTGGTTCAGGTGTAATCGCTATGAAAATTACTGCAAAAACCGGTAAATATGTAGTAGGATGTTTAATGGTCGATGAACGAATGGACATGATGGCACTTACAAAAGCCGGTAAAATGATAAGAGTTGATATGCAAACTATTTCAAAATCAAGCAGAAATACAAGTGGTGTCTATATTGTCAAAGGCGATGATGTAGCAAGCGTTTCTCGTTGTCCAAAACAGCCTATTGAAGAAGAGGATGATGATGACTCTTTGTTTGATACAGAAGAGTTATAACAATATTTATTTGCAAGTTCACCTGCATTAAATGCAAGTGAACTCTATATATTTTTACAAATTTTGCAATTTAATTCAAAGTCGATTTTAATGATAATTTTGTTATAGTTGCTGCTTAAAAAGATGGCTGTTTATATGTCAAAAATCTAAAATTTTTTAGTAAAAAACTACAAATAGTTAAAGATTATAACAATATGAAAGAATCTTTTAATATAAATACTTTAGTTACTGTTATCAAAAACTTTAGAATCTTCCCCTTAATATGGGTAAAACAAATTTAAAAAAATAAAAATTTATGAACTATAGGAGTAGGAATGTCAAAAAAATATAATGTGGCAGTTGTTGGTGCAAACGGAGCAGTTGGGGAAGAGATATTGGCAATTTTAAATGAAGTTAATTTTCCAATTAACAAACTTGTTCCACTTGCTAGTGCTAGAAGTGCAGGAACAAAGATAGAATTTGCCGGTAAAAGTATAATTATAAAAGAGTTGACTGATACTATTTTTGAAGAAGAAGAGGTAGAAATAGCACTTTTTAGTGCAGGAGGAAGTGTAAGCGCCCAGTTTGCTCCTGCCGCTGTAAAAGCCGGAGCAGTTGTAATTGACAATACTTCACATTTCAGAATGGATCAAAATACTCCGCTTGTTGTTCCTGAAGTAAATCCTGAAGATATTTCAAAATGGGAGAAAACCGGAGTTATTGCAAACCCTAACTGCTCTACCATTCAAATGGTTCAAACACTCAAACCTCTTGATGAAGCTTATGATATTAAAAGAATTGATGTAAGCACATATCAGGCAACCTCAGGAGCCGGAAAAAGTGCAATGGAAGAGTTAGTTACGCAAATGCATGACTTTTTTGCTTTTAAATTAGATCAAAGCGAGCATAAAGCATTTAAACACCAAATAGCTTTAAATGTTATTCCTCAAATAGATGTTTTTATGGAAAACGGGTATACAAAAGAGGAGATGAAAATGGTAAATGAAACAACCAAAATCATGCATAAACAGATTCCTCTAAGTGCTACCTGCGTTCGTGTCCCGACTCTTCGCGGTCATGCAGAAGCTCTTACTATTACTTTTGCGAATGAAGTTAAAGCAGATGAGGCAAGAGAGCTTTTAAGAAAAGCTCCAAATATTGTTATTTTAGACAATCCTTCAGAGTCTCTATACCCTATGCCTGCAATTTGTTTAGAAAAAAATGAAACTTTTGTAGGCCGCATTAGAAATGACAATTTTTCTAAAAATATGCTTCATCTTTTTATTGTTGCTGACAATTTAAGAGTTGGTGCTGCTACAAATGCAGTAAGAATAGCTCAAAAATGGATAGAGATGGAAGAGGAAAAGTAGACAATGCTGGAAAAAATGTTTGAAAAAAGTCTATGGGGTTCAAGATTTATCATAATTCTTGCTGTAGTCTTTGGTCTTGTCGGTGCTGTTTTACTCTTTTTGGTTGCTAGTTTTGACATTTACGAAACAGCAGCTTATGTTATAAACACATATATAACGCATGCTCATCCGGAACATTTCCATGAAGAAGTTGTAGGCGGCATTATCGGTGCAGTAGATCTTTATCTTATTGGTGTTGTAATGATAATTTTCTCTTTTGGTCTATATGAACTTTTTATCTCAGATATAGATCCTGCAAAAGATGAACATGGAGAAGAGAATCAACTTTTAGCAGTTCACTCTCTGGATCAATTAAAAGATAAAATATCCAAAGTTATTGTTATGGTTTTAGTTGTCGGATTTTTTCAAAAAGTCGGGCATACTACATATAGCGGTGCGCTGGATCTGCTCTACCTGGCTCTTTCAATAACAGCGGTTGCGGTTGGTCTTTACTTTTTAAGCAAAGTCGGAAAAAGTCACTAAAAATAAAATAATATCAAGGATTAAAATGAGTAAAATATTTGTAGACGCATGTTTTGGAAAAGAGACTCCGTACACTCCGGTTTGGATGATGAGACAAGCAGGCCGTTATCTTCCAGAATATATGAAAGTGCGCGCAGAAGCAGGAAACTTTTTAAATCTTTGTCATGATCCAAAAAAAGCTTGCGAAGTAACACTTCAGCCAGTTGATATTGTCGGTGTTGATGCCGCTATTCTTTTTAGTGATATATTGGTTGTTCCAAATGAGATGGGAATGGATTTGGAGTTCATAAAAGGCGAGGGACCAAAATTTCATAATCCTATTAAAAATGAAGCTGACTTAAATAGACTTATCGGCGGCAAAGAAGCTGCATCTAAACTGACTTATGTTTACGACACTATTAAACTTATAAGAGAAGAATTAGCAGATGACAAAGCCCTTATCGGTTTTACGGGTGCTCCTTGGACTCTGGCAACATATATGATAGAGGGAGAAGGTACAAAAACTTACAATATCTGTAAAAAAATGATGTACTCAAATCCTGAACTTTTGCATAAAATCTTAGCAAAAGTAACTGAAGTTGTAAAATTTTACATGGAAAAACAGATCGAATCGGGCATAGATGTAGTTCAAATCTTTGACTCATGGGCAGCTGCAATTGAGCCTTCTAAATATGATGAATTTTCTTGGAAATATATGGTAGAAATTGCAGACTATTTAAAAGCAAAATATCCTCATATTCCTATTATTATGTTCCCTAAAGGTATCCCTGCATTTTTAGATAAAGTATATGGAGAGTTTGAGGTATTTGGCGTTGACTGGTCAACTCCTATGGCTTTGGCAAAAGAAAAATTGGGTGAGAAATATGTTCTTCAAGGAAACATGGAGCCATGCAGACTCTATTCAAAAGAGGCAACGACCGAGTGCGTAGAAGCGCTGCAAAACATCATGGGCGGAAAAAGACATATCTTCAACCTAGGTCACGGCATCCTTCCCGATGTTCCTGTTGAGAATGCAAAACATTTTATAGCTGAATGCCACAGAGTCAGCAAAAAATAAGTGAAGACTATTTTTGGTCCCATAAACTCAAGAAGATTTGGTTCTTCTTTGGGTATAGATCTCTCCCCTGCTCTAAAACAGTGCAATTTTGACTGCCTATACTGCGAACTAGCTCCAAGTGCAACAACCGATATACAAAAAAAAGTAGTAGAAGTCTCTACGATAATTAACGAGTTAAAAGAGCATCTAAACGACAAAATAGATGTCATAACCATAACTGCAAACGGTGAACCGACTCTCTACCCTTATCTCGATGAACTTATTGATGAAATAAACAAAATCAAAGGCAATGCACAAACGCTTATCCTAACAAACAGCGCAACACTTGTTGATAATAAAATTTTCAATTCACTTCTAAAACTTGACCAAGTTAAACTCTCTCTTGATGCAGTAAGTAAAAATGTTTTTAAGAGAATAGACAGACCGCATGCAGGCATAGAGATAAAAGATATCGTTCAAAAAGTGATAGATTTCTCCAAGGCTTTCAAAGGAAAACTCTTCATAGAAATACTCTTTGTTCACGGTCTAAACGACACACAAGATGAGATAAAAAAACTAAACGAAGTTCTACTGAAACTTGATGTGAGCAGAATTGATTTAGGCACAATTGACAGACCACCTGCCTATCCTGTAAGCGGACTTAGCTACAAAGAGCTGCATGACGCTTCACTGCTATTTGACTCTTCTCTGCCCATCCATATAGCCTCAAGAGTTCATGCCGAACCAAAAAAAGCTAACTATAGTAACGAAGATATTTTAAATACACTAGATAAAAGACCTCTAACAATAGATGATATCAACCTGCTTTTTGATGAAGAGAGCAAAAAAAGGCTCAACAATCTGCTTTCAAACTCAAAAGTGGTTATAAAAAAAGTGGGAAATTTGGAATTTTTCATCCTAAATGAAAACGAAAAGCGAAAACGCGCAAAGTAGCATAAAAAATCTTGACTTTTTAAAACTCATTAAGTATAATTCCGACCTATCAAATATTCCGGATTAGCTCAGCG
This sequence comes from Sulfurimonas xiamenensis, assembly GCF_009258045.1. Taxonomy (NCBI): domain Bacteria; kingdom Pseudomonadati; phylum Campylobacterota; class Epsilonproteobacteria; order Campylobacterales; family Sulfurimonadaceae; genus Sulfurimonas; species Sulfurimonas xiamenensis. Next base: position 541,943 of record NZ_CP041166.1, on the reverse strand, counting down.
GTAGAGTAGGTGACTGTTAATCACTTGGTCACTGGTTCGAATCCAGTATCCGGAGCCACTCACTTCAAAAGTCTTATTTTAGGCATCTTCAAAGCTTTTATTTTTCATGCTAGCTATATGGTAACTAAAATATATCTATATGAACATCACTTGTTACAATCGATTATTATTATCAAAATATAAGTTTTTTTTAGTTAGCATTTAAAACAAAAAAAATAAAGGCTGTTATGAAGTATATAGTTATTTTATCATTTTTATATACTCTATTATTTAGCCATCCTCATGTATTTGTAGATGTTAAATTTGATATAGTCATAAACCAAAATAGTTCAGATATGGATGTGTATTGGTATTTTGATGAGATGACTTCAAATCTTTTACTGATGGATTTTGATCAAAACAGAAATAATAAACTAGAGAAAGAAGAGATAGCTTTTTTAAAACAAGAATCATTTGACAACTTAAAAGAGTTCAACTACTATATCTCCCCGCATCAAAAAAACAAAAAATTAAAATTTTCAGAGCCGCAAAATTTCACAGCCTATATAGAAGGGGCTAAACTTGTATATAAATTCAGTATTTCAACGAATATAGATTTATCAATAAAAGAGCTTAAGATAGGCTGTTTTGATGAAGAAAATCTAACTTCTTTTCATCTTAGCGAAGATATAAAAATAAAAATTAACCATGAAAATATAGATCTTTCTTCTGTAGATTCTAAACTAGAAGACAAAGATTACTATATCGCAGATATGTTGATTGTCAAATGGAGAGGAATTAAATGAGTGAAATTTGGGGAAAATTTATTTATGAGATAAATAGTTATCAAAAAATATTAAATACAAATATAGCATCCTCTTTTAAACAGGTAGATGAAGCAGGTATTTATGGCTCACTCACCATTATAGCTATTGCTTTTGTTTATGGCATAGTTCATGCGGCCGGACCTGGTCATGGCAAAGCAATAGTAGCTTCATATTTTTTATCTCAAGGCAGAAGGCTTATAAGCGCTTTTAAAATGGGCTATCTTGTTTCAACAATTCATGCTTTATCAGCTTTAATCCTAACATTTTTAATCTACTATTTGGTAGATGGTCTCTTTTCTAGAACATTCAACCAAAGTGTGGATATTATGTATAAAGTTTCCGGAATATTTATTATTTTTGTCGGACTTTATTTAATCTATGAATTAAAAAAAGAGTGGAATACTTATGAAAAAATAGAAAAAACAAAAGATAAAAAGTCATATATTGTAGCGCTCTCAGTCGGCATAGTTCCCTGCCCCGGAGTTATGACTGTTCTTTTTTTCTCTTTAATGATGGGACATCTTGTAACCGGTATTTTGGCGACCATAGCCATGAGTATAGGAATGGGGCTTACTATATCGCTCACAGGAGCTTTAGCCATCAAAAGTTCTCATATAGCAAAAAACAATTCAATTATTATCAAGATACTTCAAGTATTATCTCCTTTTTTGGTACTCTGCATAGGAGTGTTCCTTGTTTTGTAACAATATAAACAAAAATTATTTATTTAAAAAATCATTTTTATATAAAATAATAACAAAATCATCACATTTTCTACTAACTTTCAGAAATTTATACTATAATACTTTTATAAAATAATTACATTTAAACATTATGGATCAAATATGAAAAGAAATTCTATTATTATTGTTGAAGATGATGAAATTACAGCACTGAATCTGAAATTATCTTTATTGAAACATGACTATGATGTTATTGCAGTGTGTAGTGATGCAGTTCAAGCAAAAGAAAAGATAGACAAATATAAGCCTGATGTAATTATTATTGATATCTCTCTTCAAGAGGGTGATGATGGAATTAGACTTGCTAAAACAATAAAAGAGTCTTACACAATTCCTTTTATATATTTGACATCTTACAGCGATGATGAGATAATATCTGAAGCAATTAAAACGGAGCCTTATGGCTATATAGTAAAACCTTTTGATCCATCTTCTCTCCATGCAACAATACAGATGGCAATTTTTAAATTTAATATGGAAAACAAAAGATTTGAAGAGATTGATGCCAATAAAATAAATGAACAAAACATAGAAAAACTGCTCTACTCAAAAAGAGAATCAGATAAACCTATTGTTAATTTTGGAAACGGTTACTCTATAGATATTTCTAAAAATCATATATTTTACAATAATGAAAAAATCAAACTTACAAAAAAAGAGAGTGCAATACTAAGACTTCTTGTTGCAAAAATTGGACATATTATTAGTTTTGACCAAGCTATTGATTATGTTTGGAAAGAACGCGGAGCAACAGAAAACAGTATCAGAACACTTGTTTGGCGGCTTAGAAACAAACTTCCGACAGACATTATAAAAAATGCCTCTGGAATTGGTTACTATATTGAAAAATAATTAAAATATTTTTATTTTCGCTAATCTGCTTTTTATTTTTTCAAATGCACTTTCATAATCATATTTTTTATCTTTAGCTTTAGCCATTTTTTCTATTTTCTCGCTCTGCTCCTGTATCTCTTCAAGCCTAAAATTGCCACTTGAACCTTTTATACTATGAGCAATAAGAGCTATCTTTTTATAATCTTTTGATTTAATTGCTGCTTCTAATTCAGGAATTTGCTTTGACATTTTTTTTAAAAAAAGCTCTACCAGCATAATTAATTCATCATCATTTAGCATAAGCTCTTGACTCAATTTTTCATAATTTAATCCTTCTATCTTACTGTTTATAGCAGATTGTTTTAAATTAGTGTCATCTTCTTTAGTGACTTTTAGATAATTAAAAAATACTCTCTCTAGATCCTTCATCACAATAGGTTTTCCTAAAAATGAATCAAACCCACTCAATAAGCCACGCTCTTTTGCCCCTTTAATAACATTTGCCGTTAAAGCAGATACAGGCGTGTGTCTAAGCCCCTTCTCTTTTTCATATTTTATAATCTCTTGAACAGCTTTATTGCCATCCATCACCGGCATCTGTTCATCCATTAAAATAAGATCATAATTATTTTTTTTGTAAAGATTTACTGCCTCTAAGCCATTAGTTGCCAAATCATAAGTAAGTCCATATTTGTTTAAGAGAATTTTAATTAATTCCTGATTTGCTTCATTGTCTTCGGCTATTAAAATATGTCCTTGGAAATTTAAGTTATTGCTATTTTTATGAGGAGAATATAGTAAATATGGATTAAGCAATTCATTAAAAGCAGCTTTGATTTTTGAACAATAAAGAGGAAAACACACGCATATTATATGTGCATATTTTTCATATTTATCACTTGGTCTGCTTTCAAGAATTATAAATTTTTTATCTGAGTTTAGCATAGTTTTTTTTAGTTTATCATCGATATGCTCATCCAAAAGTATTGCTATATCATACTCTGTGTCAAGATTATCAACAATATCTATATCAAGATTAAATACTTTAGCATATTTAAAAAATGAATCTATTTTATAATTTTTTATAGCATTTTTTGAATAAAACACTGTTTTTAATTTTTTCAATTCATGCATATCAGTGAAAATTTGGCACTCATTATTATGAATTTCAACAGGAATCTCAACCCAAAATGTACTCCCGTGTCCTATTTCGGATTTTACATGAACACTTCCCCCCATATGCTCTGAGAGCTGATGACAAATAGACAATCCCAATCCGGTTCCATGCAACTTTTCTATCTCTCCCTGTCCGGCTTGAGTAAAAGCTGAAAAGATATGATTGATATCATCTTTATTTATGCCGATTCCATTGTCGCTAACACTTACTTTTAATATCTTATCTTTACATGTAGCTTCAATATTTATGTAACCCCCTACCGGAGTAAATTTTATAGCATTGCTTAAAAAATTAGATAAAATTTGTTTAATTCTTAGTGAATCGGCATATAACTCTTTGGGTATATTTGGATCTATAAAAGATGTAATAGTAATATCTTTAGAATTTGCAGAGGCTACAAAAAGTTCTAATGTATGGCTGATTTCATTATGAATTGAAAATACTTTTGGTTCAATAGTAAACTCGCCGCTTCTAAGTTTTGAAAAATCTAAAATATCATTAATAATGCTAAGTAAATTTTCTCCGCTGTTTAAAATAATTTCCAAATATTTTCTATGCTGTTTTGAAGTATCTTGTTCTATTAAAAGATTTACAAAACCTAAAATTGCATTAAGCGGTGTTCTTATCTCATGTGACATATTGGATAAAAAATACTCTTTTGCTTGAGAAGCTCTTTGAGCTTCAAGTCTTGCATCGATTAGTTTTGTTACATCGTTCGCAATAGATATATACTCAACAGAATCATCATAGGCATCCACTATTTTTACAATTGTTACATCTACATAAAAATAGTCTCCGTTTTTTTTATTATTTTTAATAGTTCCTCTAAAAATACCCGCATTTTCTAACTGAAACCATAAATCTTCAAAATACTCTTGGGGCATATCTTCATGTTTGAAAATACTATATTTACTGCCGATAAGCTCCTGTGCGCTATATCCGCTTAGTTGGACAAATTTATCATTTACATAAGTTATATTGCCATCTTTATCCGTTTTTGAAATAATAGCACTCTCATCTAATGCTTTTTGATATTCACTTAAAAGTTTAACATGCCGATCTATCTCTTGCTCTTTTTGAAAAACTGTATCTGTGTAGTATTTTAAAACCCCTTTAAAATTTTCATCGAACATAAAAGATATTTCATCAAAGAGCATTTTTGAATTTAAATTAGAATCATATGAAAAATCAATCATTGATTTTCTAAAATGGCTGCATATATCAAAAAGCTCATCTGCTCTGACATCTTTATCTTTTAAAAAATCTAAAAAGTTATGCATCGTAGGACAATCGCCTATCTCAAATTCACTGGATATTACACCCATAAAATAGTCAAATACGCCTTTACCATAATCATTTACAAACTGTTCTACTTCTATATCATGAATTTTTAATATTTTTTTGACAGAAATATATGACGCCCATTGATGCAGAATACTCTCTTTTGAAGATATAAAAATATCTCTATTTTTTATAAGAATCGGTACTTTTTTTTTCATAAACTATTACTTTCTTTACATTATAAAATAAGACAATAGTATAATTACAAAGAGCTTAATTAAAGATATCACGGTAGTTCCGATTATATTTCCTATTTGGCAGCTAGTACAAGATGTGAATTTTCTACCTTCATATTGGGCATAGAAAAAATATATTACATTAAGCACTATCGCACTAGAAAAGAGATAAGTCTGATATTGCCAAAGTTGTTGAGAAATTTCCTCGTTTACAAACAATGAACCAGTAAGCAAAACTGCCATTGCAATCATTACTATATTTATAATCTTAATTATAAAATCTCTCTTAAATGTTGTCGGGCAACTCTCTGAGATAGCGATATCACTTCCAAATTCTAGCTTTTTTTGAAATACTTTTTTTTCATCTTTTGAGAGTTTATTTAAAAAACTTGAACCAAAAGTATAATCAATCTTTCTTTGAAGCAAAATACTAAGATCCCCCTCAGCTTTTAAAGAGTGTTGCTTCCCCTCTCTATCTTGATATACAATGCTTATCTTTTCATATCTTGTAACTTCTGCACTTAATCCCGGAAAATAAGCTGTTGTTTCTGTAGTAGTTACTTTGCCGCTATTGCTTATTATTCTTGGATTTATTAACTCTAAAAAATCTTTCTCATTACTTTTTTTAACAACTACTATATTATAATAACTGCCTATTTGAAAAGCGGCAAGAGCCTCTAAAGAGTTTGCCTCAATTGTATCTTTTATATCCTCGATTAAAGAAAAAATCTCTTCATTAAAAACTCTAACATCCGTTGCGTATTGAACACTCGGCGGAGTTGGGTAAGTAATTATCTCTTTAATCATAAATATGCCTTGCTAAAAAATAATAGTAGTAATTTGTTTTAATAAATAAAGACCTTAGATTTATATTCTAAGGTCTTAAAAATTATAAATTTAGTGGCTTTTGTTTACTACCACTAACATTTTTAGATTTATAACAATAAATCTTATCAATTGCCAAATTTTACATGTTCTTAACTTGACGGCAAACGGACCGGGAGTCATAGTTGTAAAATTTTTGTCATACGCTTTAATATTGTGTTCTGCTTTTTTTTGCATTTTATCTCCTTTGATATCTATCTTAATTTTTATTCTGGGATCATCGTCCAGCCGGTTTTTAACTTAGCCTTCCAAATAAACACATGATGAAGGATATGTTTAATCCAGTGACCAGCAAGACCAATCTCGCCAAAAGTATAATCCGTATCGCGACCAGTTCCCGGATATTTTTCAAAATCAGGAACAACAGGATAAATTGTCATTGCAGCAGCAGTTCCGTCAAAAAGACCTTTTCCTGCAGATGCGACACAAGCAGCACCCATATGAGCCATAGAAATCTCATGTAAAGGTGCATTTTCACCTTTTAATATTTTATCGCAGATACTGCGCGCCACTGCTTTGCCTATAATACCAGATGGCATACCCGTACGAGGAGGTGTAGGATTAATAGGTGTTCCATTTGGAGAACTCATAGGTTTAGAGATAGGGTGCGGAGGCGCAAATGCTATACCGCAGGCAAACATATTGTTATATGTAGGATTTTGGTAGGTTTTCGGCCAATCACTTGCTTTCCAGTTTTCATAAGCACCTGCATTATAATTAGCATCAACTTTCATAAAACCGTTTGGAGCAAAAACTGTATTTGTAATATCTGAACCGTCTTTGCCGTAAGCTTTAAGACCAACACCCGCAAACGGAGGAATCAACATTGAAAAGTCAAACTCCTCTTCTCCCATAGAACCGTCAAGCAGCTCATAGTGTACTTTTCCTTTTTCCACCTTATTTACATGAGCACCAATTAGCCAATCAATATTTCTCTCTGTAAAAAGTGACTCAGCGAAAATTTTTGAACTAACTGCATATCCCATACTCTTCATATGTAATCCGCCGACACCGAAATCACCAAGGAATGATTCATTTGAAATCCATGTTAAATCAGCCATATCACGAACACCGGCTTTATTTAACTCATGTTCAATATTAAAAATATATTCAAATGCAGCACCTTGGCAAGTACACAGACCATGTCCGGTACCGATTAAAAACTTTTGACGCTCACCTTTTTTCATCTTCTCTATGCATTTTTGAAACTCTTCATTTGCATGTGTTGCATGATCCGCTGTACAAACAGAGACGGTAAATTCACCCAACCCGTTAGCATCTCCAAGCCCCGGAGTTGCACCAAAATTGAGCTTTGGACCTGTAGCATTGATCAAATAATCATACTCTACATTCTCAACTTCACCTTCACGCCCATCAAGCGTATACTCAATAGTAACAAAAGGCTTGTTATTTGATTCATCACCCTCTGGATTAATAGAGACGGCCTTTGCTTGTTTATAATTAATACCGGCTTTTGCATAAATAGGAGCCAATTCAAAAGTGACCTCCTCTTTTTTCATTTCACCAACACCTACCCAAATATTTGAAGGAATCCAGTTCCATTTTGAATTTGGAGTAACAACAACTACTTCATGAGATGATCCTAACCATTTTGCTGCGAAAGTCGCAGCCGTATGACCAGAAATACCTCCACCAAGAACAACTAATCTTGCCATAAAAACATCCTTTTTATAAAAAGTTTTAAAACTTCTTATCTATGATATCAAAAAAAATGGAAATATCATCTATAAAATAAGAAATAATTATTATTCTTTGTAATTATAACAGAAAGAAAAAGTCCTATTTCTGGGAGTTTTTGCCCTTTTATTATAAAAAAAATTATTGATTTTTTATAATTTTACTTACAATTTCATAAACATTTTTTGAAAGAGAGTGTGTAGAAACTACACGCTCTAACTCTACTTTCATCATTTTTTTGTTTTGAACATTTAATTTTTTATAGATTTTAAATGCTCCGGCAAGAGATGAAGCCATCTGCGGATTTATTTTATCTATATCTATAATTTTATCTGCTACAAATTTATATCCGCTTCCATCTTTTGCATGAAAATATTTATAGTTTCGAGTAAATGTTCCAACAAGAGAGCGAACCAAGTTTGGCACAAGTTCATTGTATGCCGCATCCTTTTGAAGCGCGATTACACGCTCTAAGGTACCCTCTCTATGAGAAGCCGCTAAAAGAGAGAAATATTTATTCATAACAAGTGTATTTTGTCTATATTTGTCGTGAAAATGCTTAAATGCAACAGCAGAATACTCAGACGATATATTTTCTAAAATATCAAGTGCTGCAACTTTGTCTGTCATAGTTAGTGAATTGCTGTACTGCTCATTTGCCATCACTGCCATTTCATTACTCTTTAGTGACGAGAGAAGTTTTAAACAACGATTTTTTATACTTCTGCTCCCTATGCTATTTGCATCAAGATCTACGCATAAAGGATTATGAAATTTACTATATATCTCTAAAAGTTTCTCTTTATAAAGTGACGCCAAATGTTTTTGAAGCTTCTCTATCGCATCATAAATAAGTTCAAAATCAACAACATTTTGTCTCTGCATCAGCGCAGATATACTTGGGAGCTCAAGCAACAGAGCTTTATAAGAAATATCTAAATCACTCTCTAAAATATGCCCATAAGCTCTTACATACTCATCATTTATATCATTGCCTTGCATAAGAGATTCTATAATTTGGATACCAAACAATTGCGCTGCTTCATACTTGGCAAAACTATTTGTATCATGCTTCATCAAAAATCCATAATGAGTCTCTTTTTGATCAATAATAATAGGGGCAGAGAAGTCTCTATTTATAGACAAAACGGGCTTAAAAGAGGTTTTAAATAGAAACTCCTCTTTCTCTTTTGAGATAAGAAGCGTTTTTTCTAAAATCTCTTTTCCGCTCTCATCCAAAAGTCCAATCTTTAAAGGAAAAAAGTGTGGTTTCTGCTCACTGCCATCTACTGCATGAGGTATTTTCTGTATAAGAGTAAGAGTATAAGTACCGTCTTCAAATTTTTCATCTACATCCAACTTTGGCGTGCCTGACTGATGGTACCATCTCTTAAACTGTTCGAGATTCATCTCGCCGGCTTTACTCATCGCCCATAAAAAATCATCTGTGCGTACAGCCTGAGCATCAAATGTATCAAAATAGAGATCCATTGCTTTACGGTATTTTTGCTCTCCTAAAAGAGTATGCAGCATGCGGATAACCTCAGCGCCCTTTTCATATACAGTTGCCGTATAAAAGTTATTTATCGCCATGTAAGAATCAGGCTGAATCGGATGCGCCATCGGAGAGTTATCCTCAACAAACTGTCGCTCTCTAAGAGCTTTTACATCCTCTATGCGCTGCACCTCTTTTGAGTTTAAATCTGCAGAAAAGCATTGGTCGCGAAATACTGTAAGCCCCTCTTTTAGAGTTAATTGGAACCAATCCCTGCATGTAATTCTATTTCCCGTCCAGTTGTGAAAATACTCATGCGCAATAACACTTTGAATACCCATAAAGTTGGCATCAGTAGCCGTATCTTCATCCGCTAAAACATAAGCAGAGTTAAAAATATTAAGTCCTTTGTTCTCCATTGCTCCCATATTGAAACTATCAACCGCAACAATATTGTAAAGGCTCAAATCATACTCTCTGCCATATTTTTCTTCATCCCACTGCATCGCTTCTTTTAAAGATTTCATAGCATGTTTGCATTTGGATTCATTCCCTTTGTCAGTGTAAATATTTAATCTTACATATTTCCCGCTTGCAGTAATATACTTATCTTTTACAACACCCAAATCTCCTGCTACCAAAGCAAAAAGATAGGAGGGTTTTGGATATGGATCACTCCATGTAACGCCATGTCTTCCGTCATCAAGTTTAAAGTTTGATTCAGTATTTCCGTTGCTAAGAAGTACCGGATACTTTTCTCTTGAAGCCACCAGCGTAGTTTTAAACACCGCCATTACATCAGGGCGATCTATATAAGGAGTTATTCTTCTAAAGCCCTCAGGTTCATTTTGTGTACAAAAAATGTTGCCAGATTTATAGAGTCCTTCAAGTTCACTGTTTCGATGCGGATAAATTTTATTAATAATGATAAGTTTAAACTCATCTTCCACATCTAAAACTCTTAAACTCTCTTTTTCAACAACATATCTCTCCTCTTCAAGTTTTACATCATTTAAATGAATCTCGACCAATTCTAATTCAACACTGTCTAACACCAAGTCTTTAGCACTTTTATCCATTTTTACAATCTGCATAAGATTTGTAACCTGCGTATACTCTTCAAAGAGTTCAAAAACCAAATCGCATGTTTTTACAGTAAACTCCGGTGCTTTATAATCTTTTAGATAAATTGTTTTTGCTTCGCTCATAATTTCTCTTTATTTTTTTGCAATAATAGCATATTGGCATCTCAGCTTTTATTAATTAAAAAGCGCGACAACCTTCTTAAACTCTTCACTCTCTTTTATATTTTCAAATAATTTTTCATTATTGATTTCATCTTTTAACTGCGGCGAGTTCTCTACTGCCGTCTGAAGATCTTCTATGGCTTGATGTTTGTTGCCAAGAACTGCATTTGCACATGCCCGCTGCCAATAAGCATACCCATACTGAGGGTCTATCTCTATGGCTTTGTTGCTAAGACTCAGCGCCCACTCATACTCATCCATATCCAAAACAGCATCCGCTTTATAAGCATAAACTTCAGCATCATTATCATTTATCTTTAAAATTTCATCATAAATATCTATTCTTGACTGTGGATTTGTCTCTAAATTTGAGCGCATCCACAAGGAGTGAATATATTGGGTGTTGTAGATTTTGTTTTGATTGTCAAGTATCTTTTTTGACTGCTGAGAGAGTGTGTTTTGCAAAGCTTCAAGTTGAGTGTTGTACTTTTTTGTAATAGTGTCGATTCTCTCTTCGACAATTTTTTCAGTTTTACTTCTAATATCTCTAAGAGAGTTCCAACCGGCAAAAATAAGTATGGATGTAGCAGCCGCTATAAGATAAAAAACATTTCCTATTGTATCTGTTATATATCTTGCAGCTCTGTCAGTCTGCTCTATCTCAGCTCTAGAGAGCCTTTTTTCAACATCTGCTTTCAATTTTATGGTTTCGACACGCAAATCTTTTAACTCATCTAAAATATATCTCTCAACCAAAGGCTTCTCCAGTGACTTGTCAGTGGTTTCACTTACACTGTTTTGAGCACTCAACTGAGATGAAAAAAACAGGAAAAAAACAAGTGTAAAAAATTTTAAAAAGAGATTCATAAACGACCTTTATTATATTGAAATTCTTTTCATTATAACAAATCTCTCTTTGGTAAAATTGAAAAAAAATATTAGGTGCTAAACAAGATATATTTTTTTTAAAAAACAACTATTTCAATTTCTAATAGTATTGATTATATGATTCTAAAGTGATTTATTGTAAAATTACATTTATACAACCACAAAAGGCAAAAAAGTGAGTATTTACAGAGAGTATGATATAAGAGGAATTTACGAAAAAGAGTTAAATGAACAGAGTGTTGTTCGTATAGGTTATGCACTGGCTTCTAAAATAGAGGGTGAATATGTGGCTGTCGGTTATGATGCCAGAAACCACTCCCCTATCCTCTTTGAGTATTTGGTTCAGGGGCTCAATGCCGGAGGCAAAAAAGTACTCGATATGGGGCTTGTTCCGACTCCCGTTAACTACTTTTGCAACTACAACGAGTTTGACGGAATTACTCCCTCTGCTTCAGTAATGATTACAGGTTCACACAATCCTAGTGAATACAACGGTTTTAAAATCACCATAAACAAAGCACCTTTTTTTGGAGAAGAGATTTATGCCCTTGGGCGAGAATGTGAAGAGATGAACCTTCCTCCAAAAACAGAAAGAGATGTCACAAAAATAGATGCTCTCACAAGATATATTGACTTTTTAGTCAATGAGTTTCAACATCTAAAAAATATGCCGACAAAAATTGTTTACGATTGCGGAAACGGCGTAGCCGGAGTTGTGACAGAGAAGATATTCAGCGCTTTGAATCTCAATACAAAAGGGCTATATGTTGAGCCTGACGGTACTTTTCCAAACCATCATCCAGATCCAACGGATGAGCATAACCTAGAAGATGTCAAAAAGCTTTTAGAAGAAGAAGGCGACATCGCTTTTGCTTATGACGGAGATGCTGACAGAATTGCAGTACTAACCCATAAAAACAATATAAAAGGCGATATGATGGCTCTTTTATTTGCGATGAAAATGGATAAGCCGACCGTTGTAGGTGAAGTAAAATGCTCACAAGTTATGTATGATGAGCTTGAGCGCCGCGGTGCCAAAGTCATTATGTATAAAACCGGTCACTCTAATCTAAAAGTAAAGATGCAGGAGACAAATGCAGATCTTGCATGTGAAGTAAGCGGACATATATTTTTCAAAAATCGCTACTTTGGTTATGATGATGCCATCTATGCAACTCTTAGAATGCTAGAGCTTATAAATGATGGAATAAATTTGGATGATGAACTTGCAAAACTTCCGAAAGTCTTCTCAACAGAGGAGATAAAAGTTCACACGACAGAGAGCGAGAAGTTTAAAATCATCGACAAAGTTAAAGAGCTTCTAAAAAGCCCTCCAGAATCATTTCCTGCCATCAAAAACATTATTGATGTTGATGGTGTTCGCATAAATTTTGAGCATGGATGGGGACTTGTTCGCGCTTCAAACACAACGCCGGTTTTAGTCACCCGCTTTGAATCAACCTCGCAAAAAGAGGTCAAACTCTATGAAAAAGCGATAAACGATTTGATTATTAAAGCAAAAGAATCTTTATAAAATAGATGATTTTTGATACAATTAAAAAGAAATAGACCGATTTACTGAAGGAAAATAATGAAAACTCATACTCTTTTAATGCCTCTTGATATGCATCTGCATCTTCGAGACGGTGTAATGCTTGAAAATGTTGCTCCTCTAAGTGCTTATAGCTTTAGCGGAGGGTTGGTTATGCCAAACCTAGTCCCTCCAGTTGACAGCCTTGAAAGTTTAAAAGCTTACAAAGAGCGAATTATGGCAACAATTCCAAATGATTTTTTTGAACCATATATGACACTTTTTTATAAAAATTACGATAGAAAATTTTTAACAGGCATAGCTGAACATATAACGGCCATAAAGCTTTACCCTGCAGGAATTACAACAAATTCAGAGGGAGGCGTTTCATCTTTTGATATTGAAGAGATGCGTGAAACGCTTGAGGCGATGAGTGATTTAGGAATTCCTCTTTGTGTTCATGGAGAGACTGACGGCTTTGTTATGGATAGAGAAGCAGAATTTATGAGTGTTTATGAACTGCTTGCCAAAAATTTTCCAAACTTAAAAATCATAATGGAGCATATCACAACCAAGGCGGCTGTGGATATGTTAGACAAATATAAAAATCTTTATGCGACCATAACCGTTCACCACCTGCTTCTAACGCTTGATGATGTAATAGGCGGCATGATGATGCCTCATAATTTTTGCAAACCAATAGCTAAACGCCCAGAAGATTTGGATGCACTTCTCTCAGTTGCACTTGAGGCGCATCCTAAAGTTATGTTCGGCTCGGACTCTGCACCGCACTCGAGAGAGAAGAAAGAGAGCGCTGGATGTGCAGCCGGAATCTTTACCGCACCTATAGCGCTTCAGCTTTTATGTGAAATTTTTGAACAGTATAACAAGCTTGAGAATCTTCAAGCATTTGTCAGCGACAATGCACAAAACATATATGGAATCTGCCCTGAATTTAAAGAGGTTATTTTAGAGAAACGACCTTTTCTTGTACCTAAAGATTATAACGGTGTTGTTCCTATGTACAGCGATAAAATTATAAACTGGGCAATTCAAAGCATTGAGTAAAATTTTATTGCTTGAAGATGATATGCTTTTTGCAGAAACTCTTGTGGATTTGCTCGAAGAGAGTGGATTTGAAGTTGTTCATGTCCCAAATGGGCAGAGTGCTATGGATATTACATTTTCACAAAAATTTGATCTCTATCTTCTTGATATCAATGTTCCGCTTATAAATGGAACAACTCTGTTAAAAGAGTTAAGAGACTCAAACGACAATACTCCTGCCATTTTTTTAACTTCACATAAAGATAAAGAGATGCTGGAAAAAAGCTTTTTATGCGGCGGAGACGATTTTTTAATCAAGCCGTTTAATACAAAAGAGTTGCTTCTTCGCATAAAAGCACTCTTAAAAAGAGCCACATCCAACAATATTGAATGTATAGGTTTATTATGCAATGATTATATTCATAAACGCATTTTATATAAAAATGCAGAGTTAGAACTCTCAAAAAAAGAGTATGAACTACTTGCACTCCTTATGAAGCATATAAACAACACTGTACCAAAAGAACTGATTTTAAATGAGCTGTGGAGCCATAACGAAAAAGCCAGCGACGGGGCACTAAGAGTTTATGTAAATCGCATAAAACAAATGATTCCTGAAGTAACTATTGAAAATATTCGAGGCATAGGATACAAGCTTGTTTCGTAATCTTCGCATTATTGTTTTTGTTTATTATCTCTTAACTGCTATTTCTATAGTTACTATCTTATACTATTTTATAGAAATTATAAAAATAGAAAATATTCTTTTGTTACTTCTTATACTGCTTTGTTTAATTGCTTTTGCAGGAATTATCCTTGCCAAGCTCTCAATAGATCCACTTGTTGAGCATGTAACAAATCTTCAAAATTTATCAAAAGAGACGCTGCATGAACTAAACCTTCCTATCAGCACTATTATGACAAATATCCATATGTTAAAAAAGAATTTAAACAGTGATAAAGATATAAAAAGAATTTCAAGAATTGAAAATGCATGTGAAATGCTTCAACAAAGATATAATGAACTTGACTATATGATAAAATTGCAAAGTTCAAATGTAACATATGAGATAATAAATCTCGATGAACTTTTAAAAAGCAGAGTTGAATTTATTAAGCATATTTTTCCTCATATAGAATTTGATCTTTTGGTTGAACCTACACAAATCTACAATGATAAAGTAGGCTTATCAAAAGTAATTGACAATCTTATAGACAATGCAGTGAAATATTCACAAAATATTCACAAAATAAGTATAAAATTGCAGGATTCTGCTCTCTATATACAAGATTATGGTTGCGGAATTGATGAAATGGAACTTTTAAGAATTTTTGATGATTACTACCAAAGCAATGAAAGCATAAAAGGTTTTGGAATAGGGCTCGGTATGGTAAAAAGATTTTGCGATACAAACAATATTGTTTTAAAGTTTAGATCAAAACCTAATATAGGAACAGTAGTTATATTAAAATTTAAGGAAAATTAATGGAAAAAAATATTTTAGCGTATTCGGAAACAGCTCTAGATTATGGAGTCATAGGTCTTCTTGTTCTTATGAGTATTGTTACTCTTTGGCTTTTTATAGAGAGAATGATGTTTTACAGTACCGTAGATGTTGAAAAATATACGCATAGAGATATTTTAGAGATGGATTTGACAAATAACATAAGTGTTATAAGTGCGATAGGCTCCAATGCGCCCTATGTCGGTCTTTTGGGAACTGTTATCGGGATAATGCTTACCTTTTATACAATGGGTGACGCCAGTGCTATAGATGCTAAAAAAATCATGGTAGGTCTTGCTCTTGCTCTTAAAGCTACTGCCATGGGACTTATTGTTGCAATGCCGGCAATAGTCGCTTATACTATACTGCTTCGCAAAGTAGAGAAAATATTGACTATATTTGATGTAAATCAAGAAGAAAAAGCAAGTAACTAATCATGGCAAAATGTAAAAAACAGAGAAAAAGATTTGATGAGATAAATGTTATTCCTTTTATCGATATCATGCTTGTCCTTTTGGTTATGGTTTTAACAACGGCAACATTTGTAAGCAAAGGCATTATTCCTATCGAACTTCCGACTGCAAAAGCATCAACAAAAGAAGAATTGAAAAAAGAGGTGACCATTTATATAAATGCTAAAGGAGAACTTTTTATCGAAGAGAAAAGAGTTGATCTAAAAGCACTTGAAACAGAACTCTCTACAATTTCAAAAGAGCAGACAGTTGTTCTTAGAAGCGATAAAGAATCTAAATTTCAAGATTTTGTTGCAGTAATGGATATACTAAAGAGTTTAAATCACGAGCAGCTATACATAGTTACAAAAGAAGATCAATAAGTTTTATCTAAAAGCTTAAACCTGCTTTTTATGGGGTCTTGCTCCTCTTTTTCTCTTGTATCTGTGGATTTTATGCTATTTTGTTCTATGTTAAATACTTTCTTTTCAATATCTTTTGTATCATGAAAAAGAGTGGTTGCAATAAAAAATAGAACCATTATTGCAACTATACCTACATAAAAAAGTAGATAATTTTTAATTTGATCTGTTTCAAAAGGGTTTTGCATATATACTCTTGTTGTTAAATTTTTACAATTGTATTTAAAATTAAAATAATAAAAGATAAATTACATAATTTTTATGATAACATAATTAAAAAAAATCTAAGGAATATTTATGCAAACAACAATGTTCAAAGGCTCAATCGTAAATTTAGCAGGCGATGCAGTTGGTGTAGGAGACAAAGCACCGATTGTCAATGCAATAGGAACTGACTTGAACAGTGTAGAAATCGGCGGAGCAAAAGATAAAATACAGCTGCTTATAACCGTTCCTTCTCTTGATACAGACACATGTGCTGCTGAAACAAGAAGATTTAACGAAGATGTAAACAACCTGGATATCTGCGAAACAACAGTTGTCTCAATGGATTTGCCGTTTGCTTCAGAGCGTTTTTGTACAACCAGCGGCATTGAAAACCTTGCAGTAGCGAGTGATTATCTGGACAAAAATGTAAGTAAAGCCTATGGTGTTCTAATGGATGACAATAAGCTAAAAGGATTAAGCGCAAGAGCTGTTTTTGTGATTGACAGAAGCGGAACTATCGTTTATAAAGAGATTGTAAAAGAGGTTACGGCTGAACCCAACTATGAAGCAGCCCTTGAAGCTATAAAGCAAGCTAGATAAAACTGGAACCTGATTTATTCAGGAACTGGTTTTAAAATTTATTTAGCATTAAAATTAAACCTGATTTTAGCATTTGCGATGCGTTTATAGAGTGAAATTTTCTTTTTATAAGGCACCCATTTAATCAAAAAAGTGGCTAAAGCTTCCCATAAAGAGACCCATGCGGCAACTGTTAATCCTTCTGCCATAACGGCATATCCGATACTTCTATTCATTAACTCACTTTGATGCATAAACACAGAAATTGTAGCTATAAATGCTCCTATAAAAAGCAGAGTTACTGATTTTTTAAGCATGTCCTTCATTTTTGTGCGCTCATGTTCTTGCAGATATAAAAAAAATCTATTAACGCTATTTTGAAGTTTTAAAGCAGATGTATCTTCTATCTGTGATTCAAAATTAAAACATATTATAAATTTTTCTTCCCCAATTTCCATAGCGCAATCAATGATATACTCTACCAAATCTTGATTAAGATCTTTTTTTAAAAAGTGAGATTTTTTATCAAATTTGCTATATAAATCTTCCACTTTCTGCGTTGAAACATCAATAATTATCTCTCCGCTATCAGCTCTCTCATAACGCTCTAAAATCTCTTTTTTCATCATTCGCAACAAACTCTGTTTTTTCCGCTCTTTTTTGCTTTGTAGAGCAGCTGGTCAACTTTTTTATAAAGAGAATCTCCTATATCATCCGCTTCAACTTCACACACTCCTATACTTATGGTAATTGTTCTATTTTCTATGGTATTAAGATTGTTTTGTATAATTTTTCTTATTTTTTCAGCAACTTTTTTTGCACTTTGTAAAGAAGTTTGAGGGAAAAGAACAACAAACTCTTCTCCGCCAACTCTATATAAAAAGTCACTCTCCCTAATCTCAGACTTTACCAGCCTTGTGATATCTTTTAAAACATCGTCGCCGACACTATGACCATATGTGTCATTAACTTCTTTAAAATTATCAATATCAAAGAGCATAATTGAAAATGGTATCTGATATCTTTTATAAAGAGATAGAAGTTCTAAAACATTTTCATGATATGCTTTTCGATTTTTCGCTTTTGTTAAAAAATCAATACGAATCAACTCTCTATTTTTCTTTATTTTATTATGTAAGTTTGTAAGCAGTTTATTGTATGCTTGCGCTATATGCCCTATCTCATTCTCATTTTTAATGTTATCAACTAGTTTTGAAGCGGTCATTGCATTTTCTATCTCTTTAATCGGTTGAGTAAAATTTTTATTTAACCAATAAAACATAAATGTCAAAAACATAAACATAAATGTCAAAAAAATTATAATAATATTTTCAAATTTTTCTAGAGTTTCTATTTTTTTACTTATATCAATATCAAAACTCATAACAATATCATAATGCCAAAATGAATTAACAAATTTTCTATAATCAAGTATAGGCACATAAACTCTGATTATCTTCCCTTGTGTATCTTTTATTATCTTTTTTTCTCTTGCTGTGTTGATTATTTTATCGCTGCTTTGTTTATTTATATCAAATTTTTTTAAACTTTGATAATATTCCTTTTTTGATATATAACTATCTCTTTTAGCAATATCATAATAGTATTGAAATCCATTTACGGATGTTACTCTGTAAAGTTTTAAATCTAAATTTTTGTCTAAAGCATTAAAAATATTGTTATGAAATTCAGTATCTACAAATCCTAACTCTAAAAAAACTCCCTCTTTTAATTTTGAATAGGAGTAAAGTTTATATTTTCCATCTAAAGCATCTTCGGAGACATTATTTGCAATATAGATATTGCCATCTTTTTTGGTTCTATCTAAATACTCTTTTGCTTCTACTATAATTGAGAGATTAAGCCCCATATCTTGAGTAAATGTTGTGTCGAAAATTTTATAATTTTCATCAATTAAAAAAGCCTCTATTTCAAAATTTTTTAATTTGCACTCATTTTGCAACTCTTTTTTTAAAGTTGCCAAATCCGTATCAGGATTTTTTTTTAATATTTGCAGCGCTTTTTCATGTATATTATAAAAAATATTTTTGTTTCCTTCATACTTTAAGGAGACTAATTTTAAAGAGGATGATAGATATTTTTGATAAAGTTCTATCTCTTTATCAATATATTCGTCTAAATCATTTAAATAATAGTTTTTATAAGTTGTGTAAGAGATTGCCAAA
The DNA here is from genome assembly GCF_009258045.1 of Sulfurimonas xiamenensis. Taxonomy (NCBI): domain Bacteria; kingdom Pseudomonadati; phylum Campylobacterota; class Epsilonproteobacteria; order Campylobacterales; family Sulfurimonadaceae; genus Sulfurimonas; species Sulfurimonas xiamenensis. The sequence goes on along the minus strand of NZ_CP041166.1, from coordinate 522,724 downwards.
CAGAAGAAGATAAAAAGTGAAAATATTATCTGAAATAGATACATACTATTTTTTATTTTCACAAGATACCTTTTATTTTTATATTAAAAGATTCTATACAAATTTAAATAATTAACTACTTAAAAAAAATTTGAAAACTAAAATCGTGAAAAAATCACGATTTTAGGCTTTTACATCATCCCCGGCATTCCGCCCATTCCACTCATATCAGGAGCTTCAGGCTTCTCTTCAGGAAGTTCATAAATAGCAGCTTCTGTTGTTAAAAGAAGACTTGAAATAGAAGTAGCATTTGTAAGAGCAACGCGCCCTACTTTTAGCGGATCAATAATTCCTGCTTCAAACATATCAACATATTCACCTGTTGCAGCGTTAAATCCAATGTTTTCATTTGTCGCACTCTCAACTGCATTTACTACTACACCTGCATCATAGCCTGCATTTGTAGCAATCTGCTTGAGTGGAGCTTTGATAGCGCGTAGAATTATCTCGCAACCTATTTTTTGATCACCCTCAAGGTCAAGATTTACTTTTGAAGCAGCACGAACAAGAGCAGCGCCACCGCCGATCACAATTCCCTCTTCAACAGCAGCTTTGGTAGCTGAAAGCGCATCATCAACTCTATCTTTTTTCTCTTTCATCTCAGTCTCGCTTGCCGCACCAACCTTAATGACTGCTACACCGCCGCTTAGTTTTGCCAAACGCTCTTGAAGTTTCTCTTTATCATACTCGCTTGTAGTTGATTCCATCTGAATTTTAATTTCAGATATTCTTTTTTGCACATCTTCAGCTTTTCCAGCGCCGTTTACGATTACAGTATTATCTTTATCTATTACAACACGAGCAGCTTGTCCAAGCATATCTATACTTGCACCCTCTAAAGTATGTCCTGTCTCTTCTGATATTACCGTACCCGCAGTTAAGATTGCAATATCTTGAAGCATCGCTTTTCTTCTGTCTCCAAAACCTGGAGCTTTTACTGCAGAGATATTTAAAACACCGCGAAGCTTATTTACAACCAGTGTTGAAAGCGCTTCACCTTCCACATCTTCGGCAATAATTAGAAGCGGACGAGAAGTTTTTTGAACTTGTTCTAAAACCGGAAGCAGATCTTTGAGTGAAGTGATTTTACTGTCAACTAGCAAAATCCAAGGGTTTTCAATCTCTGCTATCATCTTTTCAGTATTTGTTATAAAGTAAGGACTTAGGTACCCGCGGTCAAACTGCATACCTTCAACTACATCAAGCTCATCAACAATACCTTTAGCTTCCTCAACAGTTATAACACCGTCTTGTCCAACTTTTTCCATAGCTTCAGCAATCATATTCCCGATCTGCTTATCTGAGTTTGCAGAGATAGTCGCAACTTGAGCAATATCTTTTTTACCATTTACTATTTTACTAGATGCTTTTAGGTTTGCCAAAATTGCTTCGCATGCTTTATCCATACCGCGTTTAACTTCGATAGGATTTGCACCCGCCGTGATGTTTCTAAGACCTTCAGAGAAGATTGCATTTGCTAAAACAGTTGCCGTAGTTGTTCCATCTCCCGCCTCATCAGCAGTTTTTGAAGCCACATCCTTGACAAGCGTAGCACCCATATTTTCTAATTTATCTTTTAGCTCTATCTCTCTTGCAACAGAAACACCGTCTTTTGTAATTACCGGATTGCCGTAACTTTTTTGGATTAAAACATTACGACCACGAGGTCCCATAGTCACTTTTACTGCATCTGTTAGTTTTGCAACACCGCGAGCCAGCGCATTTCTTGCATTGTCTGAAAAAATTATCTCTTTTGCCATTAAAAATCCTTTAAATTTACTTTACTATTCCAAAAATATCTTCTGTCTCTAAAACTAAAAATTTTTCACTATCTAACGAAATTTCATTGCCGGAAAATTTTCCAAAAACTACTATATCGCCAGACGCTATTTCATTCACTTCGGAGCTAACAGCCACAACTTCACCTTTTGAAGGTTTCTCTTGTGCATTATCAGGAATAATAATACCGCTGCTTGTAGTATTTGCCTCTTCTACTCTTTTTACTAGGACTCTTTTGCCTAATGGTTGAAAATTCATTTAAACTCCTTAAATAATATGATTTACAAGCGCAATACTACTAAAAAAATGGTAACAAAGTCAATACTCTTAGTCGGTACAACTAAAGTCTATTTATTGAATTTACTCAAGCTTGTTGATAGTGTTGTTGTTTTTCGTTTTTTAATTGTTTTTTTCTTTCTCTTAGGTAAATTAAAGTTTTAAATGGATACAATTCTGCCTCTTAAAAGATGTCAGGGTAGCTCAGCTGGTTAGAGCACTGGTCTCATAAGCCGGGGGTCGCGAGTTCAAGTCTCGCCTTTGACACCACTTTTTAAGATTCCGGATTAGCTCAGCGGTAGAGTAGGTGACTGTTAATCACTTGGTCGCTGGTTCGAATCCAGCATTCGGAGCCACTTAATTTAGGGACTTTCAAAGGTTCTTAAGTTTCTTTCACAAAACTTGTTTCCAACCTATTTCCAACTAAATAATTTTTCGATAGAAAAAAATAAATATTTCATCGCCCATTCAAAAACAAATCCAAATATCATTTTTAGGTATTTTTTGGCAAATATTTTTATTTCCAACTCATATTCCTCGCTCTATTTCCACGCTATTCCCGTATAAAAACACAAATTTCACTCTAATCTTAAAAAAGCTTTAGTTTTCTTTATAATCTATATATGAACTTGATGCAATCTTGTTCTAAACAAACAATTTTTTAAGGATATAGATTATGGATAATAAAAAAAATGAAAAACAAGTAGAAGAAGTAAAACTTTCAAAATCTCTTATGGAGATGTTAGATATTGACAAAGAGGCAGTAGAGCAAGAACAAGCATTTATGAGATTTGATATCACGGCATTAATCAACGCCTATAGAATTTCAACAGATAGCGAAGGTAGACCAAACAAGGTTCAATTAAAAACGGCTGTTATAGATGAAGAGACTGGCGGTTTGATTGAGAACACTTTTACACTAAACGGTGCTATCAAAGAGGATGATATAAAAAAACTAATCGGTAAATATGTAAAAGTAACGGATATTACAAGATATACGCATATAGATAGAGACTTTCAAGGGAATGAACGCTCAAGAACACATACCTTTGGCGGTAAACTTGAAAATATGAAAGTAGTTGAAGATACTTCAGCGATAAAAGAGAAGTTCTCCATTAACGCTTATGTTGAGATTGACCTAGTAAGTGTTTCCAATGTAATGAAAAAAGACAAGCCAACTGGCGATGTAAAGCTAATCTCAATAAAAAATGAATCTGATGGTTCCATAAAAACTTTTGAATGCAAATTAAAAGCTACTGAGATGAAATACGATAAAAAGATGTTCACACCAGTGCTTGATAAAAAAATCAGAATCAACTTCATCAAAGACGTTCGTGTGAATGGAAGCACTTTTTATTCAACGGAAGTATTTCCTGAACTTGCATAATGACTTAGGTCTTATGCCAAGGGGTAAATATGGATATGAATAAATTTTACGATGTATTTGAGATATTTCAAGATTTAGATACTGAGACTGTAGAGCTATTTGGACGCGCAGACTTTGACATAGAAGATATACATGAACTTGAACTTCTAAAATCAAACATCTCCAAACTAGACAGTGCTATCGATGAGAAGATATCCTCTATCTACAATGATGTAATGTCAAAGGGGTTTGACAATGAATAAAATCAAAGTTGGATACCTTCTCAATGAAGAGTTAAAAAAAGCATTTAAAAAAAAGATAGTGAGTGATGAGAGCTTTTCTTCTATGAGTGAAGCATTGGATTTTTTAACACATGCATTCATATCAGAATATGAACTTGAAGATGAGAAACACGTAACAAAAATCTTCTCTGGGTTTGAAATACAACGTGACACAAAAGAGACGATTGAAAAAATAGTTGCCAACAGCTATGAGTTTGACAATGCAACAGATTTTATCAACAGGGTTATTTATGAGTATGTTAAAGATGATATTTTATAAAAAGCCGTTTATAGTTATCGCACTATTGATAATACTAAGTATTTTTAAGCCCTTTACAGTGTTTAAATACAGCAGCGCAGAGATAAATGAATATAACAATCAACTACTATTTCAAAAGCTTCAAGATGGCAGCTTCAGCGATAAAGCAAAATCAATCATCGCTTCTCAAAACATAAAAGCTACCACACCATCAAAAATCATTAGTGCAGATAAGCTAAGAGAGTATCAGCAAATGCTTAGATACAATCATTACTACCAAGATTTCATACTGCTGCTTTTAATCGGACACATCACATTCGCTTTTCTCATTATCTACTCAAGGGCAAATAATGGCTAATGCTAAAAAGAATCTAAACGGCAGTGATGAGTGGGCAAATGGTTACTATGATATCCGAGGTTATATCGATAGAGAAAAGATGTCGCAGTCAATGTTATTCATCTTCATCGTTATCTTTGCAGCTTTAAGTTACTCCATAGCACAGATGCAGTTTTTATTTAATGAGCAGGTCTTGGATATCAATGATGTTAAAAGTCTTGATTTTCAAAAGCTGTTCTTTGCAGAGTATAAGCAGTGGTTACGCACAAATGTAACACAAAATCTTTCAGTGGAGTTCTTGCTCAATATCCTCATATCGGCATCATTGCCTCTGTATCTGATTCAGAAAAAGGTCAAGCATAATGTATTTTTGGCAGATATACAAGCTAATCTTGCTTCTTTGAACCTAAACCAATACTATCTGCATAAGTATGATTTAGAGACGCGAACATTCACTTTTAAACTGATTCGCGGTGCTTCCATAAACTACCAAGGCTTTTTGGATAGAGCCGAAGATTTAAAGCAGCTCTTTGATGTTGGTAAATTAAAAGCAAGCAGAAATGAGAATGATAAAATCACTCTTGTGTTTAGTGAAGTGATGCCAGATAAGGATAATGTTCCAAAGATGGATTTTAAACCTTTAACTGGAAAAGATAAACTATTCCTTGGTATTAGCGATACAAACGCTACACCCGTATATGGTACTCAAAAAGAGCAAGGTAACGGTTTGCTAAATGGTAACTGGTTAATCGTTGGCGGTTCAGGCTCAGGAAAGTCATTTACGATGGTTGAGTTTATGAAAAACTTTTTAACCAAGTATAACTACCCATATATCGATAAGATATATATCATCAACTATAAAGCAAGTGCTGATTATAACTTCTTGCAGCCGCTTGATAAAGTTGAATATGCGGATGATATTGCAGGTGGATTGAAAATCCTTAAAAAAGTGCAGCTGGATATGATGACGAAGTATAAATATAACTCTGTGCACTCTATTGATAATTTTACTGCATATCAAACTCTTGTTATTATAGATGAAGTACAAACACTCAACGAAACACTTGAATCAAAATCTCTACACAAAATTATGAAAAATACAGTGCAAGAATCTCTGGCTATACTAGAGTTTTTAGGTTCAAAAATCAGGGCAAGTAACGGAAGCCTTATCAATATCTTGCAAAAAGCAGATGTAAGCTCACTGCCATCTACTGCTTATAGAAGTAATTTACGAAATCGTTTCATGCTAAAACAGGAAAATATCAGTTCGGCGCACTTAGTTGTCAACAATGACATTACTGAGAAAAATGCTCTTAATCCACTTGAATTAAAACAAGGGCAATATATCTACTGGGATATGCTTACAAATGAGCTTCAAGATGGCTTTACTGTCCAAAACGGCATAGAGTTTAATATTGATGAGCTCAATCAAATGCCGCTTAATTTTAAAGCGCAAGAGGTATTGCAAGAGGTTCATAGCTACAAAGAGATAGCTATTGAAGCCGTCAACGTCTTTAACAAGATGATGGATGAGCTTGAGAAATCTGGTAAAAAAACCTTTTACGATACTTTTGAAGACATTGAAAAGGATGAGATGGAGGATATTTTTGCAGTTGCAGAAAAATCACTAGCTGAAAAAAAATCTCAGAACACACCTCAAGAGAAAAGCACTTCATCAAACATTGATGAGATGGAGCTGTTTAATTCTATCTAAAACTTAATCATCTTCACATTTTTCTCTTGTAACTAATTCTATACCAACAGAACACTTTAAACTGTTTTCTTTCCAAAAACTCATTATTAAATCCATTTCTTTTTCAGAAAGTATATGACGTGTTAAAAAAGTATAATTGAACTTCATTGTTCTATATTTTTCTCCAGTTACTTTGTTTGTTTTTTTATTAGAAATATATCCATCAATATATTTTTTTAGGTATATATTTTCAACTTTCCTAAAAGAATATGGAACCAATCTCTCATCTATTGATTTATCTACAAAGTCATAAAATTTTGTACTTCCATACTTACTTGCGTTATCATATATGAACTCTTTGGTTTCATCAATAAATATTGTCGTGTTAATATCTACATCAACTTGATATCTAAATTGAATTGTATTTTCATGTAAAACTACGGTGTTATTTGCTACATCAGTAATCACTATTGAGTACCTTTGCCCTCGTTCAAAACCAGTATCGTTTATAGAGACACTAAACCACTTTATTATGTCTTCTATCTCAGGTTTAGAAATTTCACTATTGCCATTCATAAAAAATTCATATTGTACATTTCTATATGGATGTGTCGTTTTATATTTATTCGTTATTTTTTTAGATATGTTGGTGTAGTTTACTTCACTGCAAGTAAAAGATGTTTCTGTATTCACAAGTGTTAATTGATTGTTTTCTATAGACCATTTAACATCTTTAAGGGTAGAACAGTCACCATACATTAGAGATTTTAACACTTCAACATTTACTTTGTATTGTGGCATTTTCTTTCCTGTAGTTTTTTGTACTTTATTAAATATTTTTTAAAATAATGCCTAAATTATAGCGCTCTTGGCTTCTTTATGCTACAAACGAAGATTTTATTATCAAAATTTATCCAACTTGTTACGAATACAATAAAGTTTTATAATCAAAATCCTGCAGTGCTCTTATAAACGGATAGTGCTCAATTGTATCCTGCAGCAAAAGATACTCTGATTTTTTCTCCGATATAAAATTGGTTGATAGCTCTAATTTTGTATCATCATCCTTAGCATGGATTTTTTTAAGCAGCTCCTGTTTTAGAGATTGCACAAATTTACATTTCATATTGAGCTTGCCTGTTTCTAAAAAGACTTTATTCTCTATCAAAAAATCGTATTCTTGCACTAGCTCTTGGGCAATAGAGCTGATTTTATAATATTCGTTCTTTTCAAGAGTATTTGAAAGAATACCGTCAAGTAATTTAGCGTATAAATCTTCCCACTCCTTTTCAATGGTCGTAAGTGGCTCTTTTTTCTGGGGAGATTCATCTGTAGTTTCATCTTCGCCCACAAACTCTTTGATATATTGATTGAGCTCTGCAATATATTCAACTGCATCTTCATAGTTCCAGCTCTTCGTTTCATCGTCCAAAAACTCATAATCATAAGAATCAAGTCCTTCATACTTAAAATAGTGCTGCTTTAAAATCTTTATGGAGTCTTGATATCGGTCATCCTCGATGCTCTCATTTATATCAATCCCAAAAATCCTTGATATGGTAGATATCAAATCTTCTTCAACGTTTTCAGTGTTGATTTGATTATGTGTCATCAACCTATCTCTGAGAGCATTTAAAATATGCCTATCTAATAGCCACTGCCTTTTTAAGATGAAGTTGACTCTACTTTGCATTCTATCAAGTGGAGATATATACTGTATCGGTATCACTTCTTTTTTATATTTGTCATCAGTCGGCACTTTGTAAAAACCGATTTCATTGTATTTCACTCTTCTAAGAAGCTGCGTATATATTTTTTTTGCCAAAGTGGCATACGATTTTGAATTTACATAGAGTCTCTTTATTCTATCAGATGCACTCTCATGGCTAGAAATTGGAAGCTTATAAGCTTTTGGAGTGTTATGCTCAGTGATTTCATTGTAGTGAGCCAGAGCAGCTTCAATTTTTTTTATCTTCTCCTCAACATCATAGCCATTAAAAAAATAGGTTATCCACTCGTTTGTATCATCACTGTATTTATATGTATATTCTTCAATGATATCTTGTAGGGCGGTATTATAATTTACTTTTCGGCTAATACTGATTAAGTTGTTTATCTCGTTCATGACAAATGTATAGTCTGAAAGTCTTGTATCAGATACGATTTTAGAGTAAATCATACCGCTACCACTTTTAAACTCGCCAAGTTTATATGGACTATCTTCATAAGAGATATTTATCGGGTCTACAGTTGAAAACAGTTTATATTGGAAATCAAAATCTTTTAAAGAACATTGCACTGGTTCATCAAGCCAATAAAGAGATTTTAACTTATTCAGAGGCGAGTAAAAAGTGATTTCATTTAGACTTTCAAGATTTGTATTCTCAATAAAAGCTTCATTATTATTCTTAGTGAATAAATCTAACGAACGCAAAAAGCTTCTTTTATCCCTTACTGTAGTCTTTTTATAAACTATATTTCTCTTTTTTCTCATATATCCGCATTCAAATTAATTTAGAAATTTTAACATAAATTTTACAAACTATGTACACTGGTAAACAGAAAAAAAATTAAGTGGGAATAATGTTGTCCAGAAAAAGAGAATGAGAGGTTTTAAAAATGACAGTTCAAAACATCAACTTAAACACAGCAATTTATGAAGACTTAAAAAACAGATATCAAAAAACTACCCTTAATAAAAAAGAGTTAGCGCATGAGCTTGGTGTATCTGTTTCAGCAGTAAACAACTACATCGTAAAAGGTTATGGCGTGCCTCAATATAAAAAGCTTGGCGATGCTAAGAATGCAAAAGTTGTTTTCCCATTACCTTGCGTTGCAGACTACTTATCAAACGTGATTTTAGTCGCCTAGATATTTTATTGAGCACTCATAGGGAGTGTTCATAGAGTGTCTTGAACAGACTTATCAAAACAACAAAAAAGGACTTAAAAATGAAAGAAATCACTGTAGTAACATCAGAAGTAGTTTTATCCGAGATGCACTTTGTTTATAAAGTTAAAGTGGATGAAAAAGAATTTGAAAATGTATTGGCTGAATTTCATTCTCTATCAAACGACCATAATGAAATATATGAATCTCTTGACAAATATCAATTTGAACAAGTCGATAACTATATTAAAAGCTATTTAGATTATGAGCCTGATACAGAAATTTATAATGTGGAGGCTAACTAAATGAAAGAAATTACAGTAACAATATCAGAACTAAACTTATTTGAGATGCATTACATTCATAAAATACAAATAGAAGATGATGATTTTGAAAATGTATTAGCTGAATTTAACTCTTTATCAAATGACGAAGATGTGATATATGAAATACTTAATAAATACAACTCCGAAGAAATTGGTAGTAGAGTTAGAGAGAATTTAACTACTCACCCTGAAACAATACTTTACAGTGTGGAGGGTTAATAATGAGCACTTTTATAAACACAGCTCCATATCATACGCAAAATCAGATAAATTATGGACTTACAAGAAAAGCCAAAAAAATAAAAAAACAAGTTGCCAAGCAAAAGCTTAAAAAAACGGCACTAGAAATTTTATGCAAATACAAAAACATAGTTGAAGATATGAATGAAAAATCATTAACTATAGTTGTTGAAAGCTTATCGGATTCGATACATCATTATGGTCTGAAAATTCAAATGACTGGTGGGCTCTTTAACGTTATAGAAAGTGCCTTAAATACCAAAAAAGTTTCATCGATGAGATACCGTGAATTAGAAGGTATACAGCGTATTTTTGCATACAACTTTATTCTTGTTAATATGTATTTGAGCTATCAAGACTATTACTCTTTTGATAGTGTTGTAAGAGAATTGATTCCTATGTATGCTCTAACAGAATATATATTTGAGATGTTTCAAAAAAAGATAGATGTGTTGAATAAGACTAAAAGCACTACTAAGTTCGAAAATAAAATCTTTAAGATGCTTGCATATTTACATAAAGTTGGAGCTATTGAGATAAGTGCAAATGAGAGCGTTGATGGTGCTGAATTGTTAGCAGAAAAGCTACGCTCTGGTATCTCAGGCTATACAACAAAAAAAAGTGCAAAAAATAAAACGCAAAATCATACTGTTGAAAATGATAAAGAGATAAATATATTCGATAATCTCATCAATAACGCATATAAAGTGCACTATAAATCTGGCAAAAATGGCAAACATAGTTCTCATAAATCTCCAGTAATACATAAACGTAAAGATTTCTGGAGAACAACAAAAAATGGATTGAGAGTTCATGTTCGTGAAACTATGGTAGGTCTTAAACAGAAAAAAGCTGCATAGCTAAGCAATCAAAAGTTAACAAACTTTTATAATCAAACAATACACCAAAACAAAGGACGCGCTTATGAGCACACAAAAAATATATGACATAGTAGAGAGTATGGTCGCAGAGACTGAATTTGAAGGTATCGCTGGAGATGAGTATATCTTACTTATTAGTGAAGAGATAGAAGATGAACTTGATAATGAAGAGAGTTCAACTTTCGAGATAAAACAGATGGCGAGAGAAAAAATCAATGACATCCACGAATACATCACAGAAAAATATGATGTAACGGAAGATGAGTTGGAGAAATTTTTAATCGTAGCTGATGAACTTGGTTATGAGTTGAAATATATTCTAGAACACAAAGATGAAATGGGCATTTATCATATGGATTTGGATGAGTTTGTTGAAATGTCAATAACAGAATGGCAAATCCTTGGCGAAGTGAGTGAAGAAGCACTTCCTTACATTGATTATGAAGATGTATGGAATTCATTATTGCAATACGATTATGCAGAAACTAGTATGGGATATGTATTTACCGCTATCTAATAAAAAAAGATAGCAGTTTAGAGCCCTAATTTTAGGGTTTTTAACTTCTATTTATGAATTTTAAAAAAAGTCAAAAATGACTTTATAATCTATAGGAAACATAGGGAGATATTTTTGAAAGGATTGAACGACAGACAGATACAAGCAGTTGAAGCAATTGGCAACACTATTGTTATCAGCGGTGCTGGAGCTGGTAAGACAACTGTATTTGTCGAGAGGCTGCAAAAACTTTTACGCGCCAACTATCCTGATAAAATCTTAGCCCTTACCTTCACTCAAAAAGCGGCAAACGAGTTCAACCACAGATTAAACACGCGTGAAGAGATGAAATATCTTGGCACATTCCACGCAGTATTTTTCAAGCTGCTGCAAAGCATGACCCAGTTCGAGCAAAGCAAATACAGTTATCTCTCATCGATGCAGATATACGATGAATACAGATACAACTACTACCTTGAGCACAATTTTCACAGCGAGCTATTTGACACAAAACAGTTCAAAGTAAAAATAGAATCCCCTTTAAAGCTAAGTGAGTTCATCAGCAAAAACATAGAGCTCGCTCTAGAGTGTGAGAACATTGAGATGTTTTTTGAAAAATTAAACGTGCTGCTTAAAGAGAAGCTACACTATAAGTCTAATATCAACATCATCCAAGCATTCTTTGAGCAAAAAAGAGCAAATGGAGTTTTAAACTTTGATGATATCTTGATAGAAACTTATTTTTTTATCAAAGAGGATGAGTTCAACAGAACAACGCTGCAAAAGAAGTTCAATCACATCTTGGTAGATGAGTTTCAAGATACCAATAGCATTGTTTTAGAGATATTGCAGATGATACAGACCAATAATCTCTTTATGGTTGGAGACCCCTATCAAAGCATTTATAGCTTTCAAGGTGCAAATTTCAAAAAGACCATTGAGCTGATAGAAGCAACACCTATCATCCAGCTTAATACAAACTACCGCTCAAGTAAAAACATCGTTAATTTTTCCAACGCATTTATTGATACGTCACTAACTGAAAAGTTAGAGGACATCCAACCAGTAACGGCTACAGATGAGAAGCCAAACTCAGATATCAAAGTGCTTGAAAATATCTCTGATTTTACCTTGCCAGAGCTGATTCACAAAAGCAATGATGAGTTGAATGATATCTGTATCTTGGCACGAAACAACTATCATATTCAAGAGATAAAAGATATTTTAGAGAAGTGGCAAGTGCCATACCAAAAAAGAAACTATCAAGAGCTGGAATATATCCTATATGCCATGTTGCTGATGATAAAAAACAATTACGTCGCTGATGATATCTACTTTGAACGGTTTGAAATAGATGAGTGGCGAAAAATAATTGATGCGGCTCAGGCTCATAGTATCGTAGATACAGTTGCCGCTATTACACAGATATTTCACTCTAACAACATCACGAACTATCTTATCAACAGAGGCTATGAAGAGTTAGAGGAGCGACTCCATATCTGGCAAGATAAGATATACAAGATATTTTCTCAAGAAAATACAGAGTTATTTTTAAAAAATGTGCAAACGCGGCTCAATCATTGGCTCCAAGAGCAAAACTATATCACACAAGATGGTGTGCAAATCATGAGTATCCATAAATCCAAAGGCTTGGAGTTTAACACCGTCATACTATACAACTTTGAAGATGGAGTTTTTCCAAGAAACCTAGATGATGAAGAGGAGAAGCGACTTTATTATGTAGCTATCACGCGAGCAAAAGAGAACCTTATCATCACAAGCAAAAAAGAGATTAACACCTACACAAAAAATCTGCTTCATAAGCCATATATGCAGCATCAAGTTGTATCTAACCCCAATAAACAGACACTTGAATTTGAGAACTCATTTTACGATGATATAGACTTTACAGGGAGCGATAGAGTAGCATTCATAGAAATTGATGAAGTAACATATACACAAAAATATCAAGACTCCAATGCCAAAGCACTTATCAACAATTTTATTAAAGAGACCAATAAACAGCTGCAAACCAAAAAGATAAAAGATATCAATGCACTAAGCACAGATGATATTGAGTTTATGCTGCTTTTACTTGAGGAGTTTAAAACCATCAACGAAATTTACAACATCCCTTTAAAAGTTGCCATCAATGCAATTGATACTACAAGAGAACTGTTTTTAAACGATGAGCGTATCAACTATGACTATCTCAACAACACCTTTACAGATGCTATCCACCATCTTATCAATTATACTAACTGGGCTGATATTGATGTAGAGAGTGATGATGTCTTGTGGATGAAACGCTTCAAAAAGATAGTTGTAAATGCAGTATCTAAAAAATATACCGACATTACGAAAGAAAAATCCAAAAAAGCTCTTGAGATACGACAAGCTAAAATCGATAAAAAGCTAAAAAACTCTCATATCTACGAGTATGAAGAGTTTGTAGCAAGTATGAAGAACGATTACTTCATAAAAAGTGACAAGGAAAAAAGATATTTTACCAATACGGTTCTAGGGATGTATGACACATTAAATGAGCAGCCTATGGTGGATTTATCAGATGAAAAATATCAGACACTTCTTCGTGATACGATAATAGATTTTGGCTATGACCAACTAAATGGTTACCAATACCAGCAAGAGATGCTTATGGGTAACTTCATCAACAACCGAAAAAAGCTCTTAGCAACAAAGAGATGGTCAAAGATAAAATATATTGAGCACAAAAACCAAGACAAACGAGCTTCCTTTATTACCTTTACGCTGCCAAGTGAGTGGCATCGCTGGAAAACAAAAGCTAAATCTCTAACAGAGGAACGCAAATATGGAGACAAGGCAATCCTAGAAGATAATCCAAACTTTCAAATGTGCGGACATAATCTAGAAGAGCATATCATCAACTCTGCTAAAAAAATAAATGAGGTATGGACATATTTTTACCACATCCTAAAAACAAGTATCAGCAACTATCAAAAGAGATATCCAGAGTTTACAAACGCTGATGTTGCATATTTTAGGCAGCTTGAGCCTCATAAAAATATGACGAGCCATATTCATATACTGATATTTGTAGATGATGAGATAGATTATTTAGTAAGGGATGCTTACAGAAAAACCATTATCAACTTCAATCTCAATCCAAAGTTCAATGATTTTCAAAAGATACTAAAAGTTGAGGATGTCAAGAGTATAGACTTTAATAAGCTGCTTTTAGAGAAGCTGGAGTTAATTCAAGAAATTAGAAATTTAGAAGATAATTTTGCAAGTGAGTTAGTTATCAAAAAAGCGCAAAAGAGACTTACAAAAATTGATAAGATACTCTTTAACAAAGTAGCTTCTCCAGCCTCATATATCGCCAAATATACTATGAAAAACGCTTTTGCAGATAATGATGACGATAAAGATATCCTATTTTTCAACGCATGGGAATCTATGCTTGGCTCTGAAGTGAAAATCACAGGCATATCAAACTATGAGCACACGACACAATTGCACTTAGATAAGATGTATAAATGGTATCAAGAGAACGCGCCACATGTTTTAAGTGCTATGAAACGCACAAATAAACCGCTTTACTACTGGTTGGAGAAAGAGGAGCTAAACGGCAATTTTAGGTTTGAGTATGAAAGACGTGTCAAAGAAGGATTTAAAAACGCAGAATTTTTAAAAGATGTAAACAGTCTTTTCTTGGATACCCGTAACGATAACGTAACAGATGATGTAGTCTGGGAGCATGCTGCCAATGAAGTGCTGCATGATAGTAAAGATTACACCCATATTAGGACCGACAAAAAAATCATCGGCTTTTACGTGAGCAAAACACTTATCGATAAGCATTTAGACAGCAGGTGTGTTTTACGACATAATATTTCCAAACGAAGAGCGGACTATCCACATCACAGCTTTTTACCAACAGAGGATATGATTGATACAATATACACCCAAGCAAACGCCAACCTAGAGATTCTAGATGGTAAGTTGTATCAGAAGCTTTATGTTGAAGATATGTATATCAAGGGATATATCAGTGAAGATGAGATTATGAGCTATGTAGATTTTATGATTGATGAAGCCTATCTGCAAAAAATAAAAAACTATCCGAATTACAAAGACAATGTTCAAAAAGAGATGCAGCTCTCCTTTCTTGAACCACTACTAGTCGCTTAACTTCTCAAAACTCTTTTCACTTTTAACACTTTAGGACAGTTCTGTCTTTAGGGAGATAGCAGTTTAAAAAAATGCAAAAATCATCTAAAGAGGCTTGAAAAATCTTAAACTGCTTTAGAAAAACGAACCTAAAAATATCTCTCAAACACCTATATAGCAGTCTAAAAGGTGCTTTGAACTGCTATGGGTTATAAGGGTTGGTTAATAGTTATTCAAGCGACTCACCAACCCACATCAGCCATTTATCATAAAATCTAAACATTGTTTGAACCATTAGTGATGAGAGGGATTGGCTATTTGCTTCGCAAAGCCAACCCTCCACACATACATTCCACTCCAAACAAGTTTGCAAAGATTTTATTTAGGCTTATGGGGATGGTTAACACAACCCTACTTAGCAAAGTCATTATTCTCTTGAGCCTTTTTTTCCAGCTGTGCATTTAGCTCTGAAAGATAGTGGTGCAGATTTTTATCTTGCGTATCCATATATAATTTTAGTATTCCGTTTAGAACAGGCGCGTGTTGAGAATATGTCTTATGAAGATATTGCTGCCGTCTTCTTATCTTAAAATCGCTAAAGTCTACAAGTGGCACTTCTTCTTGATTTTTATGATTGTTTTTTAGCACGCTGTAGTCGTTAAACATATTGATAAATTTGCCCTCCAGCTCTTCTCGTGAAAGCTCTTTGATGATTGATTCTATACCCATTTTAAACACCTCTTTTATAAAGATTATAAATGGTATTTGGCTTTTTTATATATTTGGATGCCAAGCTGAAATCTTGCCATAGTGTTCATAGAGCCAAGGTCTCTCCTCATGCTCAAGTTGTAGTCGTTCCCACTCCTTATTATCTACTAGGTATATCTCAACAGATGAGATTTTTATTGATGATACGTTTCTTTACATAACTTAAAACCCTTTTGAGACGCAAGAATCCTTACAAATGAAGCTCTAAAATAATGTGAAACAAGTTCCAGATTATTTTAAACCTTATTTATTCTTGGTCTGTGTTCAAAAGGGCATTTAAGCCCAAAAGAACATTGAGGTCTTGAAGCTTTTTAGCTTCGCTTGCGTTTCGACTTTTAGTCGCCAAATATTTTTCAAAACATTTGATAAAAGGATTACCATGAGAGTATATATAACAGATTTAGAGGCTTACAATAACGGACACTTAGTTGGAGCTTGGCATACACTGCCAATGAGTTCGGATGAACTGGCTGAGGCGATAGAGAATGAGCTTTATAAGGGCAGACAAATATGCGGCTCAGACCATCATCACGAAGAGTATTTTATAACCGATTATGAATGCGACTATATGCAAATAGATGAATATGCAGATTTAGAAAAATTAAACATCATCGCTGAAGATATGGACAGACTGGATGAGCATGAAAGAACGGCTGTAAAACTAATGCTTGAAAATTATGTTGTTAGCGATATAGAAGAAGCAATAGAGCACATAGATGATATGCTTTGCACTGGAGAGAGTAAAATGGAAGATGTTGCCTATAATTACATAGAGGAAACTGGAGCTTTAAGAAATATGCCCGAAAATCTACAGTTTTATTTTGATTATGAAGCTCTTGGAAGAGATATGGAAATTAATGGGAGCTTTTACACTGATGAAAACGGCATTATTTGGGAATATATGAGATAAGTTCGCATATTTTATGTGAACTGCTCTGAAATTCGAATAATTACTACACATATTATTGTAATTTTGCTAAACTTGTTGCAATACTTTATAACATTAAAGGTTTTTAAAGATGGTATCTAGGATTTTATTTAGCTTATTATTAGTTTTCGGTCAATTAGGTGCAGATTGTGTTTACGGTGCAAAAGATAAAACAAATTTTGTAGTGTTGGATAGCAACTCTATAGTTTTAAAAGGTGGTTACGGCTCAGATATTTTAATTAAAACTTATTGCTATATTTATTCTAGTTCTGATGTGCAAATCTTAAAAGATGATTTTTGCGATTATGAAAGTGCAATAATGTATATTGATGGAGAAGTATGTGATGCTAATCAAGTTAAAAAAATATAGTAAGGTGGAATTATGAAAAAATTAATTTTGTTGTTGAGTTTAATCTCTTTAATTCATGCAGCTGAACAAAATACGGAAGCATCATTTGATATTAACAAAGATTGGATTTACAATGGCTGTAGAGATGTTTTAGCTAATAAATGGACGGATAATCGAAATTATATACTTGGATTAGCTGTATCACAAAAAGATGCAACACTAGATATGTTAACTTTAATGTCAATGAGAGTTGTGAATGGTGTTGATATGAATAAGGTTTGTAAATGGTATTTCAACATGACTGAGAATAGTGAATTTTCATCTAAATATCTACAATCGGCAGAAGACTCTAGACGTACTTTTCAAGATATTGTTTCTAGAAGTGTAATTCAAGATAACGGCGAAGAATATGAAACATTTTCCGCGAATTTGGAAAAAATAAGAAAATTGTTTAAAAAATAATTTTTCAAATAATTCAAAATCATAAAGGAACATTATGAACAAGTCAATAATATTTATCACACTGACATTAATTTGCTCTTTGAGTGCTAGGGAATATGTTGCACCACCAACAAGCAGCACTAGAGGCAGTGTTCCAGTTATATCAGATGAAGCAATGGAAAAATGTGTAAAGATTTACAATGAAGCTGAATGGTTGGGCGAAAAACTAAACAATACTTATGTAAATCAATACGATAGTGCTGCTGTTAACAATTACAATCAAAAAGTTAATGAACATAGCCGCATGATTAACTATTTCAACCAAAATTGCGCTGGTAAGCAATCGTATTCAGCATGGAAAGCAACTCAAAAACTCAATGGACAACGATAATCTATGGAGAGGATTATTGAGTGTCCAAATTGTGGTCAAAAAAATAGAATAAATGATGAAAACATAAAAGAAGCCAAGTGTGGCAAGTGTTGGAAAATTATCTATAAAAATCCAAAAGAAATAGAAAAAGAAAAAAAAGCTGAAAATCCTACAAGTTATGCTTGGATTTTTTGGTTAGTAGCGATTGCAGGTTTTATATTTTTTATTAGTTCACAAGATAGTTCTTCAGGTAAAAAAACAACAAAATCAGAGCCTACTTTTAGCCATCCAGAACAAATTCTTCCATATAACGGAGAGATTCAAACTTTTACATATGAAAATAGAGTCGCACCGTTAAAAATCAATACTTCTCATGGCTCAAATTACGTTGTTAAATTAAAAGATTATTATACAAAGAAAGCAGTAATGACTATCTTCATTCGTGGTGGAAATACTCTAGAAACAAAAGTACCTTTAGGAACTTATGAAATCACATATGCTTCTGGAGATAAATGGTATGGATATAATTATCTATTTGGACCTGATACAGGATATAGCAAAGCAGATGAGATGTTTTCATTTAGAGATACAGGCTATCAAATCAATGGATATACCATCACATTATACAGAGTTAGTAATGGTAACTTAAGGACAACCAATATAAATAAATCTGACTTTTAGATAGGAACAACAATGTTTGAAAACTTTTTAGGAAAAGCTGCTGAAGCTGTTGGTAAAGGAGCAGAAGCTCTTGGTAAGGGTGCGGAAGCATTACAAAAAGGTGCTGCGGCAGTAAAAAAAGCACAAGAAAATGCAAATATCATATCTGAGGAACATCCTCTTTCTACTGCTGGTCTTGAGGTATATCCAAACAGGTTCAAATACAAAAAACAAACTTATTCTTTTGCAGATGTTACACATATTAAAATTTATTGGAAATCTACAACTACAAATGGTGTCATAAATACACAGCAAGTTGATGTTAGCATTGTCGTAAGTGGCGATAAGCTCATAGAAGTAAGCAAGCAAACAATGTATGTAGCTCCTAAACTTGTTAAAGCATATAATTATATTGCTCAAAAAACATTTGATTACAGATTAAAATATTTTACAGACTTTATGGAAAAAAATGGTTATTTCATTTTAAGGGATTGTAAATATTTCTATAAAGTTGATGGTTTCTTTGGCAAAAAACAAAAAGAACTATCTGGAAAAGCCAAGGTATATACAGATGGCAGAGTGTCTTTTGAAGATAAAAAAATGTCATTATTTGATGCTACTTTATCTAGGGGAATGATTAACATTAAAGTTAATGCTGATGAATCCTTCACTGCATTCATTGATTACAACGATGATGTTATATCAGCATTGGTAAACTTTATCCTACAAAACCCTCAAGACCCTGATGACTACATTAACAACTACAAGCATTATAAAGAAACAAAACGAAATGCAAATATATTTTTAGACAATTCGTTGTCGCTCATGGCTAAATTAGCGTATGCAGATGGAGTTGTAAGTCCAGAAGAAGTAGAAGTAGTTAAAGAGTTTTTATCAAAAACTATGAAGTTGGAGAATCAAGCAAAAACTGAAATGCTTAATACCTTTAATCAAGCAAAATATTCGCCAAAACCTTTTGAATACTATGCAAATATCTTATTGAACAATTTTGATACGAATTTATTAAGTGCAGTATTGGATGTTTTATTCTTAATCGCTATTGCCGATGGCACAATTAGCGCAGAGGAAGAATTACTACTACTGGAAGCTGAAACAATTTTTGGTATTAAGGGCTCAATGTATAATGAGTTCAAACACCAATCTCACAAACAAAACAAAACTAAAAAAGAACATTATTTAGATGTATTAGGACTTGATGCAAATGCGACACAAGATGAAATAAAGAAAACATATAGAAGACTGGCAATGAAATTTCATCCTGATAGGATGAGGCATTTAGGAGAAGAATTTATTCACGAAGCAGAAGCTAAAATGAAAGAAATCAATGCAGCATATGAGTATTTGAAAAATTTGAAATAGCAATTTATATAATTAAAATTTATGAAATAATATGTATTTAAGTAGCTTGTGGGTAGCATATTTGAATCATTTATAAATAAGGAAAAATAATGAAAAGGTTTCTATTAAAATCACTATTGATTATAATCACATTTTTTGTGGGAATGACAATATTTTCAATCATGAGAGTGAGTGGTCAATTCGGTGTTTTACCAATGTGGATTGTAGCAGCTGGGATGTTTGCTGCTATTGGAGCTATTTGGAAATATCAACCTAAAAGCAGTAAAGAAATTAGTCTCGATAAAGATGATTAATGATTGATTATTATGCTATATTAAATATAGAGCATAACGCCACAAAAAAAGAAATCAAAGCTGCATTTAAAAAAGAAGCATTGAAATGGCATCCAGATAGAAATAGCTCTCCTGAAGCGACGGCTAGAATGCAGCTTATCAATGAAGCATATTTAATTCTCAAAGATGATGAAGCCAGATTGAGATATGACAAACAATATCAAAAATTTAAACAGGCTACTGGACAAGAGCAGACGGTTTCAGAAAGCTATACGAGAGAACAAACTAATTGGGAAAGCTACTCAATTGATGATGATATACTCAACAATTGGATAAAAAAGGCAAAACAGCAGGCAAAAGAAATGGTTATGATGTCTGTTGAAGATTTAGTTGGAATGTCTAAAGCTGCTACAAATGCAGCTTGGGAAAAAACAAAAGTTATGATACTGGTAGTAATTATTGGAAATATAATTCTATATGCAATCTATAACTGAAAATCAACCTTTTAAAATATGAAATTTTATTTATTACTCCTTATTATTTTTTTGAATGTTCAAGCTACAGCAATAGATATAAACAAACAACTGTTTATGGATATTACGAAAACCTACGGGTACTATATAGGTCAATCATATACTTTAAACAAGATAAAAAATAAATATCCACATTTAAAAAATCAAGTTTTTCTGGCTGAACATGAATTTAAAATAAGTTTTGATAGTTCTTTAAAGAATATTGACAACATTATGTCTAAAAAAATCAAGTCAAGTTGGAATGATTTAAAAAGTAATATACACAATCAAATACCAAAACAACTTGATTTAGGTAATCTGTCTGAAACTGAAGCGCTGCAATTTTTAGAAGAAGTTAAATTAAGAGCAAGGGGAAGCATTGATTCTCCTATCATAGAAACACTTTTGATGTTTAATCCCTCATATCAAAAATATAAATTATCTGAACTACAAGATGGCTTTTATCTGAAATTCATTAGTAATGGAAATGGGAAAGCAAAAGGTGTCAAATTTTCGATAAAAGTTCCTAAAAGTTGGAAAGCACAGGAAGCCAACAGACCAAATATTGTCCAAAAATTTACTGCCAACAACGGTTATATGATTGATGGAAAATCTTTTATAACATCTAATATTATGGTAAAAAATATCCCTGATGGATTTACAGCTCAAGACTTCAATAAAGATGTTATAAATGAGATGTGTCAAGAAATACCAGATGGAGCTATATTAAGAAGTTGCGAACCTATAACCTTAGAAGATAGTCATGGGATTATGCAAAGAATGAAAATAACATTGCAAAGGTTGGATTTTAAATCTGATATGGAAATGGTTCAATATATGATTTTTTTTCAAAACAAAGCAATAGCAATTCAAGGGATGGTTGGAACTTATGAAAATAAACTTTCAGACAAAGAGCTTCTTCAACTTTTTTCTGATTACAAGCCAATTTTTGTCTACATTGCCAACAGTTTAGTGCTCCAAGACAAATACTAAAATTAAGACAAAGGAATTTTTTTGAAAAAATTATTTTTACTACTAATATCTACAACTTTTTTAGTAGCTTCAAGCTTACCAATAGAATCTATTGTAAAGATACACACATCAACGTCAACAGCAGATTACAAATACCCTTGGCAAACGAGCAAGATTTTTAGGTATGTAGGTTCAGGCGCGATTATTGATGGAAATAGAATATTAACATCTGCGCATGTTGTAAGTGGTGCAAAATTTTTAGAAGTTCAAAAAGAAAACGACCCTAAAAAATATATTGCTAATGTTAAGTATATCTCTCATCAGGCAGACTTAGCGATAGTTGAAGTGCAAGATGCAGGCTTTTTTAAAGGAACAAAACCATTAAAACTAAATGAAAATGTAAAACCTAGAGATGAGATAACCGTATTAGGGTATCCACTTGGAGGACAATCCATTTCAACCACAACTGGTGTAATCTCAAGAATTGAATATACAAGTTATGTTTGGAGCGCAGAACAGCTATTGGCAATACAAGTTGATGCAGCAATCAACAGTGGGAACAGTGGTGGTCCAGCAATTGACAAAAATGGGGATATTGTTGGTATTTCTATGATGAGCTTAAAAAATGCAAGTAATATCTCATATATAGTCCCATCAGTCATTATCAATACATTTTTAACAGATGTTGAAGATGGAAAAGTAGATGGCTTTGGAGAAGATGGTTTATCTGTCAATTTCATTAGAAATGATAGTGTTAAAGAGTATTTTGGATTACAAGATGGTAGCGGAATACTAATCACAAAAGTTGATTATGGTGTCAAAGATTTTAAAGAGAATGACATACTTTTAGAAATTGACGGCAAAGCAGTTGCAAATGATGGAACAATAGAATCTCAGTTTGGAAGAGTAAACGCTTCACTCTTGATGCACAAAAAGCAAATTGGCGATACTCTAAATATCAAAGTTCTAAGAGATAAGAAGATTGTATCCTTTACTCATACTATTGAAAGACTATCTCCGCTTATTGTATACGAGTTTGAAAAAGAACCAAGGTATTGTATATTTGGCGGATTGGCGTTTACTCCACTTACAAAAAATTATATATCTGCTATATCAGACAAAGCAAGCGGTATTAATATGCTTTTTTATAAAAAAGGGAAAACAGAAGATTTTGATGAACCTGTTGTTTGGATGCAAACGATTTTTCCTCATAATGTAAACCGAGGATACTGGTCAGGTGCTTTTGTGGTTGAAACTGTAAACGGTGTGAAAGTGAAAAACTTCAAACACTTTATCCAACTCATTGATAATTTAGATACTCAGTTTGTAGTTATAGAGACAATGGAAAACCAAAAAATCATTCTTAATGTTAAAGAAGCAAGAGAAAGCTATAATGACTTAAAAAGAATTTACTATCTAAATAGTGATAGGAGAGTTGATTAAATTATAGAGCTATTTGATAAGTTGACAGTTTATAATCAATATTGAAAATATGATATTATTTATGTAGTAATCATGTGATATACTTATGGAAACCTTATTTATTTAACTTTTCGTTGTTGTTCCTGCAACGAGTAGAAAATGAATACAGTTCATTCTTCTTAAAATAATTCTTTTCAATGTTTGCGAGATTATCGATGATAATTGTTCGTTTAAGATTAAGTGAAAATAATAAGGTTTTTTAATGCATAAAATAGAAGAGTTTTATCATTCCCACAAGAAAATATTTGAATATGCTCTATATCAAATTAGAACTAAAGGCTACTCCGAAAAAATTATAACTAAAAAAAATGGAGGACAGAGGAAATTAAATATTCCCCCTACATTTGCAAAAGTTGTTCAAAAAAAACTGAATACTCTTTTACAAGATATTTATATTCCACCAAAGCCAGTGCATGGATTTATAAAATCATATAAATTTGATACAAAGAATATTGTTAGTAATGCCTTGAAACATACTAAAAAAAGTATTGTAATCAATGTTGATATTGAGAATTTTTTTAACACAGTCAATTTTGGTCGTGTAAGAGGTTTATTCATATCTAAACCTTTTGAAATAGATAAGGACATTGCAACGAGACTCGCTCAACTTACAGTATTTAATAATGAGTTACCACAGGGAGCACCAACATCACCCATAATAACTAACTTGATTTGTAAAAAAATGGATTTCCAACTACTTAAAGTTGCAAAAGAAAATTCACTAGTATTTTCCAGATATGCAGATGATATTACCTTTTCCACCAATAAACAAAATATAAACATAGAAAATATTATCTCAGATATTGAACAAGTAATAGTTGATAATGGCTTTAAAATAAATACATCAAAAACAAGAGTTCAGCTCCAAAACCAAACTCAAACTGTTACTGGACTAAAGGTTAATCAAAAGGTAAATTTAGATAGAAAATATATACGACAAATACGTAGTATGCTTTTTTCATGGTATACAGATGGTTTGAAAGAAGCTGCTGAAAAGCATTTTGAAAAATTCAACAAACAACCTGATAAGTATTTAACTGATTTAGAGTCAAGCTTTAAAAACATTTTGATAGGAAAGATAAATTTTCTAGGACAAGTTAAGGGCAGAGACAATTTCCTTTACATTAAATACAGGCATACTTTCTATCTTCTTGATAGTAACTTTAGTTTATCCAAAAAACTAAATGAATTCGAAAAGTTGGATTTAAACCATCTAAACCAAAGGTGTGTCACTACAATATTCACTCAAATATATAGTTCTATACTAGTTTTTACAGAAGGTATTACAGATATTATGTATATGAAAAAAGCTCTAAAATATTTTCAAGAAAAAGGGAAATACGAGGGATTACATTTAAGATACTGTAATCTAGAATCATGGTCAAATGTATCTAATATACACAAAGTTTTCTATGAAAATCAAAAAGATTTAAGCATAATAAATATGAGAAAGTGCATTCTCCCTTATGTTAAGGATGACTTGAAGTTTTGTTTTATTCTCGATGCAGATGACAGGAATATAAAGCAATATTTTGAACGCTATAAACATACCAACTATTTTTTAATTGACGATGATAGAAGTGGTTATATTGAAAAATTATTTGAACAAGGTATTGTTATAGACAAAATCAAAAAACTTGGTTATACAATAGATACCACAAAAGAAGGGCTTCAAAAAAGTACAATTAAAGCTTTAAAAGAATATGTATCTAGTGAACTTGTAACAGAAGAAGCAATACACTCTATACCTAGCACTTCATATATAGCCTACAAAGATAAAATTATAAAAAAAACAGATTTAGCAAACTTCATAACAAAAGATGACAGCGTAACCTATGATGATTTTGAAAGTATATTCGTTTACCTTGATAGCATGAAACACAACAAAGACTATGTGAAACCTTTATGTTGCAATTCATTGTATTGAGATAGTTGTTAGATTTAGTTTTAGAACTTCTCAAATAAAGCACTCACTTTTTGATGCCTAGCTTCTGGCATAAGATGAGCATACCTTTCAGTCATTTTGGTTGTTTTGTGTCCAAGCTCGTCACGTATCTCAAGTAATGTGAAATTGCCGCTCATAGCCATCCACGAGGCATGTGTATGTCTTAGGCTATGAACAGTTAAACGTTTTTTTGTTTGTTTTTCAAGTAATTCTCTATCGGTATCAGAAAGTTCAAGCATAATCCCATCTTTTGTTCTTTGCACGGTAATCACATTTTCTGGAAAAAGTTTATCTACTGTTCTTTGCCAACTATCTGGCATCTGCAAAATTTGTGTTCCCCTAGGAGTTGTAAATACTAAAGAACCTCTTTTAGGCAGTTCTTTAATGATACTTTCTAATTGAGGACTCATTGAAACGTGTCTTTCGTTACCTTCTTTTGTAGATTTAAAGTAGAAAGTTTTTTCTTTTATATTGATATCATCCCAAGTCAGAGTTGCAACTTCTGAAAATCTAGCACCAGTATGAAGTAGAGCTATTGTAAGCTGATACGTCAGTGAAGAAGAAAGTTTATATTTTTCTAACTCTTTGAGTAAAGTTTCCATCTGCTCATATGTAAAAAAAGCTGTATTTTCATTATTTAGTTTTTTGATTTTAACTTTACCGTTAGCTACTGGATTAACATATCTTTGCACCTCTTTATC
The DNA here is from genome assembly GCF_009258045.1 of Sulfurimonas xiamenensis. Lineage (NCBI taxonomy): Bacteria > Pseudomonadati > Campylobacterota > Epsilonproteobacteria > Campylobacterales > Sulfurimonadaceae > Sulfurimonas > Sulfurimonas xiamenensis. The sequence continues at coordinate 496,927 of NZ_CP041166.1, read as the reverse complement.
TTTGGAATGTGCAATCGCATAATTGATAATTTGTCGTGCGACAGCCAAGATATATTGAACTGTTCGTTTTGAATGTGTTTTTAGTTTTTCGTTTTTCAAGTCATTGAAATCTGCTTGAGTTAAGCTGACAAGCTCAGTATTATGAAACTTCGCAAGATGATTAGTATAAATCTCTTCGTCTTTTTTCCAAGTTTTTTTCTCATTCTTGGTATGTTTTATATATTCATTAAAGGCATCTTGCAATGTATAATATTTTTTCTTTTTTCTCTTTATAGGAACTGGTTCGCCTGTTTTAAGATTATTGACCGTTTCAATATATTTTTGATGAGCATAAGCGACTCTGACATTTTGAGAATGTTTCCCTACAACTGTTTCAACTGTTTTGGTTTTAGCAGGATTTTGTTCATCTTGAACTTTATAAGTGATGTAGTATGTTTTGTCATCTTTGCCGTTCGTTGTGCAGTGTCTCCAAAATACACCAGTTTTACTTGTGGCATATCTTTCACGAGGGCGTAATTTTTTTATCCATTTTTCACACATCTCTTCTTCAGTAATACCTTCAGATTTTTTGCCGATGATTTTTTCTTTATCCTCTTTAGAGTTCTTTTGAGGTTTAAGAATATAATATATAATATCTCCATCATCAGTATCTCTAAAAAAGAGGTCTTTACACGATGTCTTTTTATGTTCAACAGCCATTTTATTTCCAGTGAATAATTTGTTTCCAATTTATTTCCAACTTACTAGAGGAAAAGTTTATAAAACTTTGGTAATCAGATGAAATAATTATAGCATGATTTTTACTCATATAATGGTAGTAGAAGGGATTTATAGAAAAGTTTGTAAAAGTTTAGAAGACTTAAGAATATGAAAAAATCTACAACTTAGTGACTGTTAATCACTTGGTCACTGGTTCGAATCCAGTATCCGGAGCCACCTCTTTTTAAACCCCACAAATACGAACTTTCAGAAGATTTATTTTTTAACTGTGCCCAAAGCGTGTCAGTTGTAAATAGAAAATCTACTCAACTGTTTTCAAATATTTCACAACTGCATCTACAATGATCTTGTATCCTTTTGCATTCGGATGAATATAGTCGATCTTAAGCTCGTTATTTGATAACACTTTTGAGAGAACATCCTCTTCAAAAAAGACCTCTGTCTCTTTAGCGACCTCAGCGTAGATGGAGTGTGTACTAAATCCCAGCAGACCGAAATTTGGAACTCCAACAAGCAGAACCTCAGCTCCGCTCGCCTTTATGATCTCCACCATCTTGGTAAGGTTTGTTTTTAACTTCTCATCTGAACGCTTCCGGATAATATCATTTCCGCCATGGCAGAGTATGACTAAATCTGGTTTTTGTTCCAAAAGCTTAGGAAGCCTCTCTAATCCTTCAGATGATTCCTCGCCTGAGACGCCGCCGTTTATGACACGGATACCTGTTCTTTTTTGAAGCTGTGCGGGGTAGCTATCTTCTTCTGCAACACCGAAGCCGTAGGTGATACTGTCGCCAAAGGCGAGTATCGTAGCATCACTGTGCAGTTTTATGTGCAAAGAGTTAGAATCTCTCTCTTTTGTCATAATTGTAAATAGCATAATTGCGCCAAGCAGAACAGTTATAACTTTGATCTTGCTCATTTAACTGTGCGCAAAATAGTTACGCGCTAAACATCATTTTTGCAAGTACAATGATAAAAAATCCTAAAAATAAAACAACTTTATGAAAATGCTCTTGCATAAAAAGAGACTTTTTGCGCTTTGTTATTTTAGTAAAAATATTAAAAAGTACTCCTAAAACAATTATCGACGCCAAAGTTATTTTAATAACAAGCATTTTTTGCAAATCAGTTTCAAAAAAACCTGCATTTGTATTGATGTATTTTGACATCATAACACCTCCTGTTAAAACTATAAATAGAAGTGAAATAGGAAAAATTTTAAAACTTTTTGCTCCCAATATTTGATTTATTTTTTCATCTGTATCTTTACCAAACCTATTTTTAAGTGCCGAAATCATTATAAAATCGGTAAAAACATACCCTAAAAACATAATCGCTAAAATCAAATGTATGATATGTGCGTATGGATAAATTGCATCCATCTCAACTCCTCTGTATTATTTAATTGTGATTATACAAAATTTATTATATTTGCCAACCAAACGAGCTACATAAAGTTTTAAATGCATCGTCTAACGGAGCTTGAATAATAAGCACTTCATTTGTATAAGGGTGTCTGATTTGAAGTTCATTAGCATGCAGAAGCATTCTATGGCAATCAAACTCTTGGCGTATAAACTTATTATGTTCGCCTCTTCCATACTTTGTATCGCCTAAAATATGGTGTGATATATGCTTCATATGACGGCGAAGCTGATGTTTTCGGCCCGTTAGCGGTTTTAATTTTACCAGTGAGTAGCGGGTTTTATCATACTTTCCGACTGGATAAGAAAGTTCTACTGTTGCAATTCTTTCATACTCAGTCGCTGCATCTTGCGCCTCTTTTGTTACAGAACTATTATCTTTATCTGCAATTTTATCAAGCTTTACACTAAGAGGATGCTCTATAAAGCCACTCTCATCAGTATAACCTCTAACTATAGCAATATAGCTTTTTTTACTCTCTTTTGTGCGAAACTGCTCACCCATAATTTTTGCACTCTCTTTATCCAGAGCAAAAAGTAAAACTCCAGAAGTCGGCTTATCCAAACGATGAATCGGATAAACAAATTGACCTATTTGATCACGAAGCATCTGCACAGCAAATAGAGTTTCATGCCTGTCAATAGGGGAACGATGAACTAAAAGTCCTGAGGGCTTGTTAATAGCTATTAAAAATTCATCTCTATATAAAATTTCTAACAAATTCTATCTGTCTCGTTTTGTTGTTTTTCTTTTTTTTGTTGTAACAGGTTTTTTGTAGGTTGCGCTTTTTTGAGCTTTTTCTGGTTTTTTATAAGGCTTTTTTGATCTCTTTTGCTCTATTTTTTTATGTTCACTCTTTAGTTTTATCTCATCTTGATCTTTTCTTCTTATAGTAGGATCAGGTTCAAACCCTTCAACTGTTTCCTGAGGGATTTTAATCCCTATAAGTCTCTCTATCTCTTTTATGTCATACTTTTCATAAATATCGATTAAGGAGATGGCTTCTCCCTCTCTTCCGGCACGGCCGGTTCGCCCTACCCTATGAACATAATCTTCAGGAATTGAAGGAAGCTCATAGTTTATAACAAAAGGCAGCTCCTCTATATCCAAACCTCTAGAAGCAATATCAGTTGCAACAAGAACCCTGATTTTTCCCTCTTTAAATTCGCTCAGCGTTTTTAGTCTGTTGGCTTGCGTTTTATCTCCATGAATAACTCCGCATTTAAGCCCATCTTTCTTAAGTTCTACAACAAGCTCATCTGCACTTGCTTTTGTTCTAGTAAAAACTAAAACCTGTCTAAAATTTCTTGAACCAATAATATAAGCTAAAAGCGATGCTTTTTTATCTGTATCAACTAAATATGCTACCTGATTTATCGTATCAACTGTTGAATTTTTCTTTGAAGCCTCTATAAATGCAGGTTTTGTAAGGATTAATTTTGAGAGTTTTCTCACTTTATCGCTATATGTTGCTGAAAAAAGAAGCGTTTGATGTCTTTTTGGCAGAAGCGGGTAGATGGTTTTTATCTCTTTTACAAAGCCCATATCCAACATTCTATCAGCTTCATCTAGGACAAAAATTTCTACATGTGAGGTATCAAGCCCTTTTCCTACATGTTCAATTATTCTGCCTGGAGTTGCAATTATAATATCAACTCCCTCTTTTAATAGTCTCTGCTGTGTTTCAAGATCTTTTCCTCCGACTAATACGGCAATATTTAAGGTCATATTTTTTGCATATTTTTGCAAGTCATCATATATCTGCAAAGAGAGCTCTCTTGTTGGAGAGAGTATAATCCCTCTTAACACTCTGTTTTGATCTGCAGATGTTTTTCTAAGTCTTTGCAGCATAGGAAGTCCAAATGCAGCAGTTTTGCCAGTCCCTGTTTGAGCTGTTGCAAAAATATCGCTCTTTGCCAAGACTAACGGAATTGCTCTTGTTTGTATAACTGTAGGTTTTTCATATCCCAAATCTTTTATAGCATTAAGAAGAGGTTTTATAACTCCTAATTTTTCAAATGACATTATTTACCCACTTTATATTTTTATAATGAAATTTTATCATAATATCTGGCATTACGCATTGCAACAGCAAAACCTACTTCAACAGCAGAATCAAATATCTCTTATATTACTTGAGCTAAACAAGCTTCGTAACTTTATTATATTAAAATTATATATTACTAGAAATATAAGCTTTGTATAGATATAATCCCCGCATATTTAACAATGGTATAAATGATGATTAGAAAAACATTTAAAAACATAAGTGCGAGTGAAAAATTAAAAACTCTTATTCAAAAATATAAAATACCGACAGATTACTTATCAGCAAATAGAAGGATGGTATCAAGAGCAGTTTTTATAGGATTTTTTATTGCTTTTATACCAATGCCTATGCAGATGTTGGCAGTTGTGGCATTTATACCATTTTTAAAATTCAATGTACCGATTGCGCTTGCCATATGCTGGCTCAGCAACCCTTTTACCATGCCTGCAATGTACTATATGGAGTATTTAACAGGAAGTTTTTTCTTGGGAATGGAGATGACATCCGTTGAGATGAATATAGAGTGGTTTAGCAAAAATATCGGCAATATCTTTATACCGCTCTATGTCGGAACAGCTTTTTACTCCATAACCGTCTCCTCTTTAGCTTATTATCTTGTAAATCATTTATGGAGAAGTTCTGTTAAAAAGGATAAAGATTTGCGAAAAAATGAAAAAGACAAAAGCAAAAACAAAGATATTTAAATTTTTCTCTTTTTAAAATAAAACCATGCTGCTACGCCTAAAAAGCTCATAGCCAAACTCATAACCTGTCCTTGTGTTATAGCATCACAGCACACATACCCTATCTGAATATCGGGTGCTCGCCAAATCTCCGCAATTGCGCGGAAAAGTCCATAACTTATTGCATAAACTAAAACTAATTCTCCGCTGAATTTTTGATATTTTTTATAGATATAGACAACTATAAAAACACCAATACCTTCCAAAACAGCTTCATAAAGCTGTGATGGATGACGAAGCACACCATCTACCAAAATCCCCCATGGTACATCTGTTTCCCGTCCAATAAGCTCTTGGTTTAAAAAGTTTCCTATCCGTCCAAAGACAAAAGCCAAAGGAACACTGATGGCCACCAAATCCATTATCTTGCCAAAAGCAATCTTATGCTTTCTAGAGTAAAGATAGCTACTTATAAGAAAACCCAAAACAGCGCCGTGGTAGCTCATCCCCCGGATTCCCACAAATTCGCCATTAACAAAAGGATTAAATATCTGCCACGGATGCGAAAGATAGTAAATCGTCTGCGTATCGTAAAAGAGAATATAACCAAGCCTTGCACCCAGAATAACACCGATCTCCACATAGATAAAATAGAGATCAATCCCTTTAGCACCAAAATCAAGATTGTCTTTTTTAATAAAATATTTTCCAATATAAAGTGCGCTCAAAAGAGCTAAAACATACATAATCCCATACCAATGAACCGGCAGTGAAAAGATATGAAAAGCTACCGGATCAAATGTTTTATATATATTATTCCATGATGACATAAAAAGTTTAGTCTCTCAAGGCTTCAGCGATAAGCTCAATAGGATTTTTAAATACAGTTTTTGCGTCCACATAGTTCATTGATGCATTTATCTGCATTCTGCAGGCGCTGCACTCTGCACTTACTACATCTGCATTTGTTTTTTTAATCATATCTGCTTTTGGAATTCCTGCTGCTTTTGCAAAATGATACTTCTCACTCTGCATAGTCACGCCGCCAAATCCGCAGCATGTATTTGGATCGCTCATCTCAACAATATTGTAATTTTTGCTGATAAGATTTCTTGGTTCTTGATGAATGCCCTGCATTTTTTTGGCATGGCACGGATCGTGATATGTAACTATCTTTGAATCTTTTTTCTTAGACTCTAAAAGTTCATTAAGATGTGTATGTTTCTCAAGCCACTCTGTTGCCATAAAAATTTTATCTTTTAACGCAACAGCTCTTGCTTTCCACTCAGGCTGATCATGAAAATAGTGCTCATAATCTATCTTTAACATAGCGCTGCATGTAGCCTCTGGAACTATAATTGCTTCTACATCCTTTGAAAAACTCTCAAAATACTCTATATTAAACTTTGCATTATAATCAACCGTATCAAAATCGCCTGTAAAATAGGCAGGCGCAGAGCAGCATTTTTGATCTTTTGCCAAAAAAGCATCAATCTCAAGTGCTTTTAATATCTCCAAAAGAGAATTTCCTACATCTACATAGTTGTAATTTCCCAGACAACCTATAAAAATAGCAACTTTTCTCTTCCCTCCATTGTTTATATTTTCCGGGTGAGAATTTAAAAATGATGTTTTTCTAAGGCTTGGAAGGAGTCTGTCTACTTTTAACATCGGCAGATTAAAGCGCGAACTCATTGAGTCAATATCTGCTTGAATTTTAAATCCGCAAGTCTGAAATGCCCAGCCAAGTTTAAAAGCCAAGTCATTTAGCCAACGGTGGCGAAGAAGCAAGAAGAAAGCTTTTTTATACCATGCAATGCCAAATTTTTTGCCTATATCTGCTCTAACCTGCTCTATCACCATATCCGTAGGAAGTGATTTTGGACAAACCTCAACACATGCAGTACATAAGAAGCAGCTCTCAAAGATAGCTTTGGCATTTTCATCAAGCTCTAAATTTCCCCTTTGATACGCTCCCAAAAGATCTAAAAAACCACGGGGAGAGGTAACCTCATCTGCATTTACACCATGAATAGTACAAACGGGTATACATTTTCCACACTTGATACAATCATCAGTAATAGAAGAAAAATTAAAAATCTCTTGCGCTGATTTGCCCATTGCTATACCGTTTTTGAGAATGTTTTTGCGTTAGCCGCATGCTTTTTCATATAAGCATCAAACGGCATCGCAATATTTCTAATAAGCAGAGTACCTGTCTGGCTGCACTCTATAAAATCATCGCTGATAGTTAAAAGTTCATCCTCCTCAAAAGGCTTAAGGGCTTCTATGGCATCAGCAAAATATTTCTTAAACTCAATGTTAAAGAGTTTTTCAAATCTTTTTATATCAAGCTTAAAGTTACTCATAAGCTCCATAATCACATATTGTCTAATTTGATCATCTTCATTGAGAACAATACCGCGTTCAAACGGAAGTTTTCCAGAATCAATTGATTCTTCATACTCTCTCATATCTTTAAAGTTTTGAGCATAATGAGCTACTCCTTCGCCGATGGAAGTAAGCCCTACCCCTATAAGATCAGCTCCGCCTTTTGTAGTATAGCCTTGAAAGTTTCTGTGAAGTTCACCTTTTTGTATAGCTTTAAAAAGTTCATCTTCAGGTTTGGCAAAGTGATCCATTCCAATCATTTTGTAACCGTTTGAAGTTAAAAAATCTATGGTGTACTGCAAAATTTTAAGTTTTTCATCCGGAAGAGGAAGCGTTGTCTCATCAATCTTACGCATAGTTTTTTTCATCCAAGGAACATGCGCGTAGTTAAATACTGCAAATCTGTCCGGATTGAGAGTAATAGCCAGTTCCAAAGTTTCTTTAAATGTTTCAAGCGACTGAAAAGGGAGTCCGTATATAAGGTCAACATTTACTGAAACCATATTGTATTTTCTTGCCAAATCCATAGCATTTTTTGTGGTATCGTAAGGTTGAATTCTGTGAATAGCAATCTGAACTTTTTCATTAAAATCCTGAATACCAAAACTTACACGATTAAAACCGTTTTCGCTTAGAACTCTCATCTGATCTTCATCAATATGACGCGGATCTATCTCGCAGCTGACTTCGGCATCTTTTACAAAATTTGGAAAAAAAGACTTAATCTCTTTTATCACCTCTTCAAGCTGCGCTGCACTGAAAAATGTCGGTGTACCGCCGCCAAAGTGCATCTGAATCACTTCTCTGTTGCAGTTTAAATGTTTTGAAAGAATCTTTAACTCTCTTTTTAAATAGTCCAAGTAACGAAGCATTTTATCTTCTTTGGAGGTAAAAACAACATTGCAGCCGCAAAAATAACATGCATTTTTGCAAAACGGTAGGTGGAAGTAAAGACTCAAAGGACGAGATGGATCTTGCTGTTCTAATTTTTGTACATATTCATCATATCCAAAAGCGTCACTAAACTCCAAAGCTGTCGGATAACTTGTATAACGAGGTCCTGGTTTTGAGTACTTTGTAAATTTTGCGAAATCTAGCATATTAATAGTCCATTTTTTATAATTATGGCGATTATCTCTAAAAAGTGTTGAAAATCTGATTAATTTAATTTTTAAAAGTTCCGGCTAATCTTTGGTAAACCTCAGAATGTTCCAAAAGCTCACTATGTTTTCCGCTTGCTACAATTTTACCTTTTTGCATTACCAATATCTTATCCGCATGCTCAATTGTACTGAGTCTGTGCGCAATTGTTATAGTGATTTTATCTTTTGTATATGCATCAAGAGCAGCATGTATTCTCTTCTCACTCTCATTATCCAGCGCTGATGTTGCTTCATCAAAAAGAATTAAAGAGGCATGTTTATAGATTGCTCTTGCAATTGCGATTCTTTGTCTCTGTCCGCCTGATAAGTTTGAACCAAACTCTTCCATTTTAGTATCTATTCCATTTTCAAGAGAATTTACAAAGTCCCATGCATCCGCCAGTTTAAGTGCTTCTTTTACTCTATCTTCATCTACTTCTTGGCCATAAGCAACATTTGCCGCCAAAGTATCTTGAAATATATAAATTCTCTGAGTTACCAGTGAGATATGATGTTTAAGCGAATCCTGCGTAAACTCTTGTATATTTGTGCCATTTATCAAAACCTCACCGCTATCTGGATCATAAAAGCGCAGAAGCATATTTATAAATGTACTTTTTCCACCGCCGCTGTCACCGACAAGCGCTATATTCTGCCCCTGTTTTATATCTATGTTTATAGTGTCTAGAGCGTAAAAATCATCATATTTTAGCTTTACATCTTTATACTCTATATGCGTGATATCATCTTCTAAAACTTTGTTTCCGTCAACAATCTTGTTTTTAGTATCCAGTACTTCAAAAACCCTTTCGCTTGCAGCTATTGCATCTTGGATTTTTGAGTAAATTGTGCCTATGCGGCGGATGGGTTGAAAAACAAGTCCGACAGCGGTTAAAAATGCTGTAAACTCTCCAACACTCATATTACCGTTATAAACCTCTCTGCCGCCTACAAAAATAACCGCCGCAAGCCCCATGGCTCCGACAATCTCCATCATAGGGGAGACTATATCTCCAACATATATGGCTTTCATATTTATCTTAAAAAATTTCCAGTTCTCAATACTAAATCGATTTATCTCAAACTTTTGCGTAGCATTTGCTTTTATGATCTCAGCATTATTAAAAACTTCGCTCAAACGCGAAACTACATCAGCGTTTTTTTCCTGAGAACGGCGAGAATATTTTTTTAATTTTTTAGCTATAAGAAGAAGCGGATAGATAATAAGCGGCATTAAAACCAAAGAGTAAAATGCAAGTAATGGATTTAAATATATAACATAACCTACAAGCGCGACTACAGTCAAACTCTCACGAAATAACTCCGGCAGCATATTTGAGACGAAATATCTTATACGGTCTATATCGTTTGTAATCCTTGAGATAAGTTCACCGCTGCGGTTGAGATACAAAAATGTCATATCAAGATTTATTATCTTTTCCAATAGTATCTCTCGAAGCCTTGTAATAATATGCTGACCGATATAAGCCATAAAAACTGACTGCATATATCTGCCGATTGATTTGAAAAAATATATACCGACAAGCCCAAAAGGTATAAGATATAACATATCCTCTTTTTTTTCTATAAACATCTCATCCATCAAAGGCTTCATAATATGAGCCGTCGCAGTAGTTGCACTCACTGTCAATAGTATGCCGATAAGAACTAAAAAATATTGTAATTTATACTCTTTTATAAATGGCATATATCGTTTTAAAACTTTTTTCAATAACTATTCCGTTTAATATTTTTCAAAGAATTTTATCTAAAAAACAATAACAATTAATTTAGATCTAATTATGCTATTATTACATAAATTATTAGGATTTTGAACAATGTTAAAATTAAGAAAAATATCTCACATATTCAAATACCTTTTCGGATTTCCAAAGAGCGTATATGTAAATTTTAGACTTCTGCCTTTTAATCAAGCTCTAAAACTCCCTATAATTGTTTCAAATAAAACCAAACTTATATCATTAAACGGAGAAGTAAACCTTACTAAAGTAAAAACTGGAATTATTCGCATAGGCTTTGGAGGAACTGAACATATAGACTATACTTATACTAGAACTATATTGAAAATAGACGGTATAGTAAACTTTAAAGGCAGAGCAAAAATAGGCCTAGGATCAAAATTCATTATACACAAAGAGGCAATTTTCAGCGCTGGAGAAAGATTTGGAATAACGGGCGATACTATTATTTTATGCACAAAAAAAATCAGCATCGGAGATAATGCTAGAATATCTTGGCAAACTATAATTATGGACAGCGATCATCATCCTGTTTTAGATATAAATAATAATATTATAAATAATCCGACAGAGATTGTTATCGGAAATGGTGTATGGATTGGCGCCAGATGTTTTATACTTAAAAATACAAATATTGATGATGGGTGCATTATTGCAGCTAACACAACCATAACTAAAAATTTTAGCGGCATTAAACACAGTGTAATTGGCGGAAATAATGCAAAAATTTTAAAAACATATATAAGATGGTACAATTGATGAAAATTTGTATAGTAAAACTCTCCGCTATGGGAGATATCATCCATGCTATGGTAGCATTGCAATTTATAAAAAAAGCGCTGCCTGATTCACAAATCGACTGGGTCGTAGAGAGTGCATTTGCAGATGTGCTTAAAAACAATCCGCATATAGATAATATCTTGTCAATTAATCTAAAATCTATCAAAAAGAAAAAAAGCACTATTTTTACTCAATACAAAATCTTAAAGAGCTACTCAAAAAACAATTATGACATCGTTATAGATGCGCAGGGACTTCTAAAATCTGCAATAACTACTAAAATAATAGGCGCAAAAACAATAGCAGGATTTGACAAAAGTTCTATCAGGGAGGGTTTTGCTTCTTATTTTTACGATAAAAAAATTCATATTGCTTATGATGCAAATACTATAGATAGAAATGTCGCCGTCCTTTGCGAACCGCTTGGCGTAAAAGTATCAAGTAATGATATTTTAGAAAAAGAGAAATTTTTGTACTCATGTTCACATGTAAAAAATCTGCCAAAAAAATTTAATGTATTTGTCATAGGCTCAACTTGGGAGAGTAGAAACTATCCAAAAGAGAAGTTTGTAGAGATCGCAGAAGCATTAAAAACAGACACTTTTATAGTGTGGGGAAGTGAAGATGAGCACAAAAAAGCACTATGGATGCAAGAGCAGTCTGAATTTTTACATCTGCTGCCCCGCGGCTCATTGGATGAACTAAAAGATGTTATCTCCAAATGTTCTCTGCTTATAGGAAACGATACGGGACCTACTCACATGGCATGGGGGCTCAATGTTGCATCTATAACTATTTTTGGTCCGACTCCCACAAATCGCGTGTATGTAACTCCGATTAACAGAGTTGTGAAATCCAAAAGTATTGTAAATCATTATAAACTAAACAAAAACGATTTCTCTATTTGCGATATAGAAGCGGATGAAATTATACGAATTGCAAGGGAACTGCGTGAACAATAAACCAAAATATCATATTTTCAAAAATACAAAATATGCATTAGATGGTCTTTTACATGCTCTAAAAACAGAATCCTCTTTTAGATTGGAACTTTTTTTAGCTCCTTTTATCATTCTAGCAATAATTTTAATAGATTTTGAGTTATGGCAAAAAAGTATTCTGCTTTTTAGTGCATTTTTGATTCTAATAGTGGAGCTCATAAATAGCGCTGTAGAAAACTGTGTTGACCTAATAACAAAAGAGTTTCATCCACTTGCAAAAAGCGCAAAGGACATAGCTGCAACTGCTGTAATGTTTAGTATAATCTTACATATTATTTTTTGGATGGTATTTTTATTTTGCATTCTTTAATAACAAATAAAATTAAAAATGCTGTGACACTTTTTATTGCATCATTAGCAACGCTTACTCTACTTAGAGTATTGCTCTATTTTTTTTATTTTAACAAATTTGAATCTTTAACATTTTATGAAACAGTTGCATCATTTTTTATGGGTGCAAGAGTAGATATCGCGGTAATAGGTATTTTTTTAGGATGGCTTTTATTAATATACTTTTTACCATTTAGATTTACATATGATAAAAAATTCCAAAAATATATCTATATCGTCTGGTATATACTCCTGAGTGTAATTGTCTTAATTCAATTATCCGGCATCGTCTATTTTGAGTATGTTTCACGACATATGGCAAGCGAAATAACTGCTATGCAAAACGACATGCATGTTGTTTTAGACATGGCTATACAAAACTATCACGAGGTCTTTATTTTTTTTATTTTTGAAATTCTGCTCTTTTTTGCCCTTAAAAGAGCATTGACTTTTAAAAATGAGATTATTCACTTATCTCTAAAAAGAGATTCATTGACATTATTAATCGTTGCACTTCTTATTTTTTTGGGAATAAGAAGCAATATCTCTGGCAAACCGCTTGGGCTCTCAGATGCTTTTGTGTCAAATAACTCTCAATCAGGAAATTTAGCCATAAGCACTCCTTTTTCGATTGTAAAAACAATTTCCCAAAAGCATAAAAACTATACATTTTACTCACAAGAAAAAGCACTTGAAAACAGTATAAATGCACTTAAATCTAGTGAATTTACATTTAAAAATAAAAATTTTGCACTTTTAAGAGAATCCACAAATAAAATTAAAAAAAATCACAATGTTGTTATTATCATGCTTGAGAGCTGGAGCGCAAAATATATAGATAGTTTTTCAGGTACAAATTTTGAAGTAACTAAAAATTTTGATGCATTGGCAAAAGAGGGATTGATGTTTACAAACTTTTTTGCCAATGGCCAAAGAAGTATAGATGGTATAACTGCACTCCTAACAGGTATTTGCGTTATGCCTGGATTTGAGTACTTAGGGCATGGCTTAGAGCTTAGCGATATTTCATATCTCCCCGAAATTGCCAAAAAAAACGGATACACAAGCTTAGCCATGCAGAGCTCAAAAAGAGAATCTTTTCGTATAGACTCTATAGCAAAGCTTAGCGGATTTGACAACTATTTCGGCGCCGAGGATATGGAGAAGCTAGGACTTGAGCAAAGTGGAGCAGACCCAAGATTCGGCACATGGGATAATAATATGCTAAATTTTTATCATAAAAAAATAAATGAGTTAAGAGAGCCTTTTTTGTCGTTTGCTTTTACATCTTCAACACATGTTCCTTTTGTAAGCCCAGGCAAGAGATGGGAAAAATATCCACATAATGAGAACAATATATATGGCTTTTTAAATACACTTAACTATAGCGATGAGGTTCTTGGTGATTTTATGAAAAAAGCAAAACAAGAGCCTTGGTTTGACAACACTATCTTTATATTTTTAGCTGATCATACATTAGGTTTCGGGGATGATACAAACATGACGCAAGGCTTAAATTTAAATATACAAAATAGGGAATTAGAGAACTTGAGAATACCTCTGCTAGTTTATGCACCAAAAATATTTCCAAAGCCTCAAGTTATAACAAAACTATCATCACAGGCGGACATACTACCGACTCTTACGCATTTTTTAGGATGGAGCGGAGAAATCGCAACAATATCTAACTCTATTTTTAGTACATCAAATAGTGAATTTGTCCTTTTTTCATATGGGAATATACTCGGTTATAAAAATAATAATGGTTTTTTAAAACACACTTTAGAAAAAGAGCTTGAGAGCAATATAAGCACAAATGATAGAGAAAAAGTACTCTCTTTGTACCAAACTTTTTCATATTTGTACAAAAACAACAAACTCTCAAGGTAGCTGTTTTAAATACACATACAGCATCTTTTAAAACCAGAATTTATAAAACTAAAAAAAAGTGTTCGATGTTTATAAATAATATTTGGATAAAATTGCAAGATACTATAGCAAGGAAATAATTTTACATATGAATCTGCTCGTACTAACATCAACAAAAGGCTCTTATAACAGTGTAAGACCAGAAGCTGAGATCTATATCTCTCTTTTAAAATTTGGTTACAACATAACAATAATGACACAACATGATAGCGAGTATGCTTCAAGATTTAGAGAGCATGGCATAAAAATCATCGATGAACATTACAAAAAAAAGATTTCGCCTAATACCATTAAAAAAATTAGAAGTGTTATAAAAAAAGAAAATATTGATATCGTTTATGCAGCAAATTCAAAATCGATTTCAAATGCAGTTATCGCCTGCATTGGCACAAAAGTAAAACTTGTAACATACAGAGGCACGACCGGCGGGCTTTACCGTCATGATCCAAGCGCCTACCTAAATGCTCTAAATCCAAGAGTAGACGGTGTTATCTGTGTCTCTGAGGCAGTAACAAAACATGTAAGAAAACAAATTTTTTCTAAGTCAAAAAAAGTTGAAACTATCTATAAAGGACACGATACTTCTTGGTACGATACAACTCCCGTAAATTTAGAACTCTTTGGCACAAATAATCAAAATTTCAATATTGCTTTCGTTGCAAATGTAAGACCACATAAAGGACTTATCTATCTGCTTAAAGCCGCTCATCAATTGGCTAAATATAAAAATATACATATTATTTTAATCGGTGAAAACATATCACAAGAACCTTACCTCTCTGAGATAAAAAACAGCGGAATGCAAGAGAGAATCCATCTCACCGGATTTAGAAACGACGCCCCTCAAATTATTGCTTCATGCAGTGTGCTAGTTCAAGCATCAATTAGAAAAGAGGGGCTGCCAAGAGTGATTCTTGAATCATTGGCAGGTAAAACACCGGTTATCGCTTCGGCAATTGAGGGAAATGCAGAAATAATAGAGGATGGATTTAACGGTTTTATAGTACCCATAAAAGATGCAGACGCTATTGCAGAAAAAATTACAAAACTTTATAATACACCCGAAAGACTAAAGGAGTTTTCAAACAACTGCGCATATACCATTGAAAATAAGATGTCACATAGAACTACAACAGAGAAATACAATAATTTTTTCAACGCACTTATCAAAGACAAAAAATGAATAAATTAAAAAATATTACATTAAATGAATATATTAATTATCTCTTTGTTTTGTATGCATTTTTATTGCCGATTTCTAGAGCTGGAATATCTATATTAACAATATCGCTATTTATTCTATGGCTTTTTACAAAAGACTTTAAAAGTAAAATAGAGTTTATAAAATCAAACAAAGTTATCTTATATTTTCTTGCTTTTATCGGCTTTAGCTTACTCTCGCTTTTTTGGTCAAACGATGTAATCAGCGGCTTGGAGTATGTTAGAAAATATTGGTATTTTTTAGTTGTTTTAGTTATTGCCACAACAATCCAAAAAAGGTTTGTTGAATACGGAATTTCCGCATTTTTAACAGGTTTATTTATAAGTGAAATACTCTCATACAGCATATTTTTTGAACTCATTCAGTGGAAAAATGTAAGCCCTAACGATCCCACTCCCTTTATGAATCATCTTCAATACTCTATGTTTTTGGCATTTGCGTCACTTTTGCTTTTAAACAGATTTTTTTATGAAAATAAAATGAAATGGAAAGTAATTTATTTTCTCTATTTTTTAATTATTACATCAAACCTGTTTTTAAATGGCGGAAGAACCGGTCAAGCCGCATTTGCAGTCTCTATTTTTGTAGTTGGTTTTTTAAATGTAAAAAATAAAATAATTGCTCTTTTAAGCATGTTCGCATTAGTTCTGTCTATTTTTTATACAGCTTATCATGTAAGTCCTGTTTTTAAAACAAGATTTGACACATCAATAAATGAGATACACAAAATATCCCAAGGATCATTTTGTACCTCTTTTGGCGCGAGACTGGGTTTATGGATAATAGGCGGAGAGATTTTTTTAGAAAATCCTATCATTGGTACCGGTGTTGTAAAAGATATGAATGATTTTGTAAAAATAGTAGAAGAGTCTTACCCAAATAAAGATTGCATCAAACATCTGCCAAGCTATCACAATTTTTATGTACAAACTGCAGTTCATCTTGGAATCATAGGACTGTTTTTATATCTTATGATTTTTTACAATCTCTTAAAACTAAAGATTCAAGATAGATACTATTTCACTTTAATGGTTATCTTTGTAAGCGTCTACTCTGTTTCAAGTTTAGTAGAAAATATGTTTCATGAACAGTTTTCAGCCGCACTTCTTGCGCTCTTTAGCGGAATCTTTATAGCACAAAACAGGATAGAAAATGAAGTTTGAATCGATTCAAAGTAAATATATAGAGTTTTTAAAAAACATAAAAAGCCATTTTGACAGCGCAAGCAGCTCAATCCATAAAGCAAGAAACGAGATAAAAATCATTGACTTTAACGGTGAGAGTTTGGTTGTCAAATCTTTTAAGATTCCAAATATTATCAATAAAATTGTTTATACATTTTTTAGAGACTCTAAAGCGAAAAAATCATATCAAAACAGTCTGAAAATAGTAGATTTTGTGCCTAAACCTATCGGATATATAGAGTTTTACAGATTTGGTCTGCTTAGTGAGAGCTATTTTGTAAGCGAAAATTTCAAATATGATTTTACCATTAGAGAGGTTCTAAAAGACAGCAATTTTCAAGAAAGAGAGTTTATCTTTAAAGAATTTGCAGCGTTTACTTTCAGGCTCCACGAAAATGGCATTTTACATCTTGATTTCTCTCCGGGAAATATTCTTATAAAAAAAGAGAACGGCGGCTATATATTTAAAATAGTAGACATAAACAGGATGCAGTTTAAAACCCTAGATCTAAACAGCAGACTTAAAAATTTCTCAATGCTGTGGGCAAAAAATGATGACTTGGCAATAATAATCAAAGAGTATGCAAAACTTGTCAAAAATGATGCAAATAGCTGCATTACAACTGCACTAAAATATTCTCAAGCACATAAAGATAAAAAAAATATGAAAAAAAGAGTAAGAGGTGTAAAAGTTGTTGATTAAAACAATATCATGCGTTATTATTGTAAAAAATGCAGCCGCAACAATAGAGCCTACCTTAGAATCTCTAAAATCTTTTGAAGATGTGGTTTTATACGATAACGGCTCAACGGACAGCACTATTGAAATCGCAAAAAAATACTCAAATATAAATCTAATTCAAGGTAAATTTTCAGGCTTTGGTCCAACAAAAAACAGAGCTGCAACTTTTGCAAAAAATGAATGGATTCTTTCATTAGATGCGGATGAAACTGTATCAACATCCTTGATTGAAGAACTAAAACATCTTAAGCTAGATAATGCGAAAGAAGTTTTTATACTCAAGCGGGACAACTACTTTTTAGGAAAAGAAGTGAAACACAGCGGATGGGGAAGTGACTACCTAACAAGAATCTACAATAAAACCTACCACAATTTCAACCAAAATATAGTTCATGAATTTGTGGAACTCAAAAATGAGACAAAAAAAACCAAACTCAAAAGCAGTTTTAAACACAATGCTGTGCAAGATATAAATTCATTTCTATATAAAATAGCATCATATTCAGACCTAGCATCAAAAAATAAAAAAACTTGTTGCTTTTTAACAGTACTACTTAAAGCAAAATGGGCATTTTTTAAAACATATTTCTTGCAACTCGGTATTTTAGACGGCTGGAGAGGATTTTTCATCGCTTCAACCAACGCTTATAGTAAATTTTTTAGATACACAAAAAGGTATATAAATTGCAAAAAATAATCACTCATGCAAATTTTGCAAAAGGTTTTCGCGGCGGGGAGAGACAAACACAGCTTCTTATAGAGCAGCTCTCTCTTCATGGTTACAAACAAAAACTTTTAGTTAGAAAAAACTCTGAACTTACAAAAAGATGCAGAGATATAAAAAATTTAGAGATTATTGAGATATCCAAGCCATATATATTACACCTTAATAAAATAAAAAACAACTCCATCATACATGCACATGAGACAAAAGCACTTCAGTTTGCTTATTTTGCAAATATATTGAAAAAAACTCCATATATCGTAACACGAAGAGTTGACAATGCCCTGAAAACAAATTTTTTAAACACGCTAATGTACACAAATGCAAAAACATCTGTCGCACTCTCAAAGGCAATTGAAAAAGAGATATTGAGAGTTGCTCCAAAAGCAACTACAAAGATCATTCCAAGTGCATTTAGCGATATAAAAATCAATAACGAAAATGTCTCCATTATAAAAACAAGATTTGATAAAAAATTTCTCATAGGTCATGTAGGTGCACTTGACGACAAACACAAAGGACAGTCAATCATTATCGACATAGCAAAAAAACTGCAGACATCACACCCAAATATTCACTTTTTACTTGTTGGCGGCGGATGCGATGAAGAGCGCTTTAAAGAGATGGCAAAAGAGCTTACAAATATCACTTTTGAGGGTTTTGTAAACAATGTAAACGATTATATAAAAAGCTTTGATATGTTTGTTTTTCCATCGAGAAATGAGGGACTCGGATCTACTCTTCTTGATGTTATGAATATCGGAGCGCCTATTATCGCAAGCCGCGCAGGAGGCATTCCAGATATAATAGAAGATAAAGAGAACGGTCTGCTTTTTGATATAAACAATCCGGGCGAGCTTGAAAAACTTATCATAACTCTTTATACAGATAAAGAAAAAATGGATTTTTTAGTGTCAAACGCAAAGAAAACAGTTCAAATATATTCAGCTAAAAATATGGCTCAGGCATATGTGAAACTTTATGAGCAAATAAAATAATTTATGCCACCAATTCTTTTGTAAATCTGTAATATTTAAAAGTAAAATGCCAAAATGTCCCCAATAAATTAGATAATATTTTATATTAAAAAGGTTATAATCCGTCTTATGAAAAAACCGTATATTTGGGATAACTATTCCGATCAACCATATCCGCTTAAAGACAAAAACTACAAAAAAAAGATGCGAAAAAGCCAGATCGGCTCACTTTTAAAAACTCTTTTTATCTCTATTTTTGTGCTGCCTGTATCACTTATTCTCACGCCCTTTGTCAAAAGAAAAAAGATAGACTCAAAAACCTTCTTTTGTATAGGTGTTGATTTTGAACGAAATCCAAAAGAGACTCTGGAGATGATAGAGGAGTTGGAAGTAGAGAGAATTCTGCTGCGCCTAAAACTCTGGGAGATGGAAAAAGTTCCACTTTTAAAAGATTTTATACTCAAAAACAGAGATAAAAAAATAACGCTTAAAATCCTCCAAGACAGAGAACATGTAGAAGATTTAACACTTTTACAAAGAGATTTGGAGAGAATCTTTACCACTTTTAATCAATATGTAGATATCTTTGAAATCGGTTCAACCATAAACAGAGCAAAATGGGGGTTTTTTAGTGTAGATGAGTATAATCTTTTTTATAAAACAGCGTATGATCTGAAAACCTCAAAATTTCCAAACATCAAACTCATTGGAAGCGGAGTCATAGATTTTGAATATCATTTTACAGCTCATACGCTTTTTAATCTCTGCAAATACCGCTTTGACGGCGTCTCTTCTCTTTTATATGTAGATAGACGCGGTGCACCTGAAAATATGCAGATGGGATTTACTCTTCAGGATAAAATCTCGCTTCTTAGCACAATGGTCTGGCTGAGTCCAAAAAGTGAACATAAGCTTCATATCACCGAGACAAACTGGCCCCTTAGCGGCACGGCTCCATATGCTCCCACAAGCGAATATGAGTGTGTGAGTGAAAATTTGTATGCAGACTATATGCTGCGCTACTATCTGCTTGCTTTTGCCTCACAACAGGTCGACTCCGTCTCATGGCATCAACTGATTGCTCCCGGATATGGGCTTGTAGATAATAGGGAAGGCATTAAAAAACGCTCTGCTTTTAAAACATACAAGTTTATGGTTCAAAATCTCAAAAATGCACAGTTTTTAAGACTTGATATAAAACGAGACTACTATATCCTTCAATGTCTAGTTGATAACAAACTTCTTCAAATCCACTGGTCACTAAAGCCGACAACTTTAAAAAATGAAGAGTTTTTTACAGTATATACTCACGAAGGAGAACCGCTAAGAGATGAAATACTTAGCATTGGTTCATCACCACTCTATATTTACATAAAAGACGCGCTATAATTACATCCATGAAAATACTGATAATTTTACCAAATTGGTTAGGAGACGCCGTTATGGCAACTCCTGCAATAGAACTTTTAGCTCTATATTATCCACAAGCACGATTCACTTTTGTTGGCAGCTTCGTATCCATTGAAGCATTAAAGTATCATCCCAAATGCGAAAAAGCAGTTGTAGATGAAACAAAAAAAGCTCCAAACAGAATGAAAGCAACATATGAACTTGCAAAAGAGTTGGGCAGCTTTCATATGGCAATCTCTTTTAGAAACCAGATTCACGCATCTTTGCTTCTTAAACTCACAGGCAGTGTACTTTGCATAGCAAAAAAATCATGGCACTCTATGTTTTTGCTCTCACACACTCCGACCATAAAAACAAATCAGCACCTCTGCAGACAATATGCCCAACTAGCCATGATAAACACGGATGCATGGGACAAAAATACTCCAAAGCTTAAACTCTATATTCCTTCAAAAAGATTTGAAAAACCCACAATGGGAATCAATGCCGGTGCAACATATGGAAGTGCAAAAAGATGGTATCCAGAGAGGTTTGCCGAAGTTGCAAGAGAGTTCAGCGATAAGTACGAAATCATAATTTTTGGCGGACCAAATGAGGTGGAGATGGCAGATGAGATAGAGTCTTATCTCAAATCCTCAGGTGTTTCAAATTATACAAACTTAGCAGGAAAAACAAGTATAAAAGAGCTTTGTGAATTTATAGGCGGATGTTCTTTGTTTGTGACAAATGACAGTGGACCTATGCATGTCGCAGCCGCATATCAAGTTCCAACTGTTGCCATTTTCGGACCTACAAAACATACAGAAACATCACAATGGATGAATAAAAAAAGCAAAATAGTAAGACACGATATGGAGTGCGCACCCTGCATGAGAAGAGAGTGCCCGCTTGGACACCATGAATGCATGAAGAGCATAATGGCATCTGAAGTTATAGAAGCTGCAAAAAAGTTAGATATTTAAAACTCGAACTTCATACCAATATAAACAGAGTCATTATACTCTACATCTCCTCTTTTATAGTTGGTATCCATATGTCTATATCCAACTGTAATGTAGCCGTTTTCTATAACCTGCAGATCTGCATTTGCGCGGTACTCTAAAAATCCATCGGCTTTATCCATAGAAAGAACCTCAGGCGCACAATATATAGCAGCACCGATATAAAGCGGCATTGCTGTATTTATAGGGAGCTTATATTGAGCTTCAAGCCCTAATGGTATAGAGACAAAATCTTCAGTATGATTTAGCTTAACGCCCAATCCTAATCTAAAATCAGCATTGACATTTTTTTGCATTAAAAAATTTACCTCTTGGTAATCTTTTATGCGTCTAACATCGCTATGTCTCTCATCAGCATTAATATATTTTGCACCTATAAAAATTGTATGAGGTTCAACGCTTTCATTGAACTGTCCTGCATCAAGCCTCACTCCAACCTCTAGATCAGAATTATTTATATTTAGCTCAGCGCTATGCATTGCAAAAACAGATGCTGCACTTAGTGCTATTAAAGATATTTTTCGTAACATTTACTCTCCTTGTATTTTTTTAATTGTTTTTGTCGTACTTTTACCTTCAACAAAATCAACTAGTTTGAGTTCGTTAGCAAACTCAGTACCGACAACATCTTTGCCTTTATAGTCACCACCTTTAACAAGCGTGTCAGGCTGTATCATTTTTATAAGTTCATAAGGTGTATCATCCTCAAAAGGAACTACAAAGTCAACCGCTTCAAGTGCGGCAAGCAGATAAGCCCTGTCTTGTGCAATATTTACAGGTCTTGTAGGACCTTTTAAACGAGAAACTGATGCATCAGAGTTTAACCCGACTATCAAAATATCTCCGAAACTTTTTGCCTCTTGCAGATACTTTACATGCCCTACATGCAAAATATCAAAACAACCGTTTGTAAAGACAACCTTTTTACCGTTTTTACGATATCTTTCAACTACAATTTTTATCTCTTCAAAACTCTTTATATGAGCATCTGAAGTACTTTTATGCAACGCTGCTTCATACTCCTCTATCTCGTCTAGAGTGACCGTTGCAGAGCCAATTTTGCCCACAACTACTCCTGCAGCCAAATTTGCAAAGCCGGCAGCTTCGCTTATGCTTCTGTTTGCACTAAAAGCAAAGGCTATAGAAGCGATAACAGTGTCTCCTGCACCGGTTACATCAAAAACCTCTTTTGCAACAGTTGGGAAGAGTTTTAGCTCATTATCATAAGTAGCTATTCCATCTTCGGAGAGAGTAATCATAGATATATCCAAATCACATATATCTTTTAGTTTTAAAAGTGCTTTTTTTAATGATTCTTTATCTTTTATATCTACTCCGGTAGCGAGCATGGCTTCTTTTTTATTAGGAGTTAAAAGATATGCACCTTTGTATTTGCTGTAATTGCTTCCTTTTGGATCAACAAAAACTTTGATACTGTTTTTTTTACAAAGCTCTATCAACTTTTGACAAAAATAGCCGCTAAGCACCCCTTTTCCATAATCAGACAGCACTACGGCGTCATAACTGCAGATTGTGCTATTTACAGAGTTAAGAATTTTATCCGCTTCTTCATCAAGTATCTGCTCTTTACTCTCTTTATCATAACGCAAAACTTGTTGCGAACTGGCAATTATACGACTTTTTTTTGATGTTTTTCTATTTTTTAAAGTAAAAATATTTGAAGTATCAACATCTATGCTTCTTAGCATATTTAGAAGTTCTTTTCCATTTTCATCATCGCCTATCACACTGCCAACAGATACTTTTGCGCCTAAAGTTACCAGATTGTTGATAACATTTCCCGCACCGCCTAAAAGTGTTGTCTCTTTTGCTACATCCACAACTTGAACAGGAGCTTCCGGTGAAATTCTCTCACAACTTCCCCATAGATAGTGATCCAGCATCAAATCGCCAAAAACCAAGATCTTTGGAGTAAAATTTTTTAATATTTTCATTTTTTAACTTCTTGAGCATATACTCTTTTAATTTCATCTACATACGCTTTAATTCCATCTTCCATTTCAAATCCAGGCTCATATCCAAGTTTCTCTTTTGTTGATGAAATATCAGCTTCGGTATGAAACTGATAGCTTCCGATAAAAGGATTTTTTATATATTCACATTTCAATGTTGTATCTAACTCTTTTTGCAATATATCTACTATATCTTGAAAACTTCTAGCTCTGCCTGTTCCGACATTATAAATTCCGCTCTCTTTTGGATGCATAGCTTTTATATTGGCTTGAATGACATCTTCTATATATATAAAATCTCTAAGTATTTTATCACTATTTTCAAAAAGTCGTGGGTTTTTACCTGCTAATATTTGATGTCCAAACTGCAAAATCATAGAAGCGGTTGTATTTTTAAAATACTCTCTTGGACCGTAAACATTAAAATATCTAAGACCTACTATTGCGATATTACTTTTTTTCATATACTCTTTGCTTAAATTATCCATGCAGAGTTTAGAGAAACCATAAACATTTTGAGGCGATTCTCGTCCAACTATTTGAGGAGAGAGTGCATTTCCATATGTCGCTGCAGATGATGCGTATATCATATTTGCATTATGTTTTATGGCAATCTCCAACAAATCTTTATAAGCATTTACATTTGTTTTTATCATTAAATCTTGTTCAAGTGCAGTTGTATCAGATATGGCAGCTTCGTGAAAAATATAATCAAATTTATAATTTAATTCTAAATTAAGCAACAAATCTTTGTCATTAATATCACCACTGATTACTTCACCTCTAAAACCTATCAAATTTTTAAAATGTCCAAAACTTTTAAGATTACCGTTGGAAAGTGTTTTGCCGCTTCTGAAACTATCAAGAATAATTATATTTGCTTCTGGATGATTATTTTGAAAATAAAATGCCAAATTTGAACCAATAAAGCCTGCACCGCCAGTTATTAAAATTGTTTTATCTTTTAAATCATCATTTATGTATCTCATCTGCACACCATAGCCTCTAAAATTTAACAAAATGATAACAGATAAATTATTAACATGTATTTAAGAGTAAAATAACTATAATTTGCCCGAAAAATAATTTCAAAGGGTTAATATTATGAAAAAAATCGCTTTATCAATTGTTGCTTTAACTGCAACTACTGTTTTAATGGCTGAAGTTAATGCTGGTGCTTGTTTAGGTTGTCACGGTGCTGATTGGAGCAAAGCTGCTCTAGGTAAATCTAAAAATGTTGCTGAAATGACTCACGCTGAAATCGCTACTGCACTTAAAGGCTACAAAGATGGTAGTTACGGTGGACCAATGAAAGGTCTTATGAAAGGTCAAGTTGCTAAATACTCTGATGCTGATTTAGAGGCATTTGCACAAACAATCGGTAAATAATTTACTTAAATTGCCCTTTTTGGGCAATTTTTTCTCTCTATTCAGGTTTATACTTTTTTTGTAAATCTTTTTTCTTTTGTTCTCGTTTTACAGCGTCATTTAATTCATCTTCACCATCAAATTTGGCTGCATTTAAAAACTTCTCTTCATCATCAAACTGACCATTTTTTACAGCCCATAAAAATGCAAACAAGGCAATTGCTCCTAAAAATACAGAGACTCCAAGCATCATAGCTACTACCCAACTATCCATAATTTAATCCTTATTCCATTTATAACGAATTCGCATAGAATTGCCCACAACAAGCAAAGAGCTTAATGACATAGATATTGCTGCAAAAAGAGGTATAACATATCCAGCCATCGCAAGAGGAATCGTTATGCTATTATAAACTAAAGATATAAAAAGATTTTGTTTAATCAAGCCATATGTTGTTTTACTAATTTTAAAAGTGTCATTCAGTGATTTTAGAGAATCATCAAGCAAAACCACATCTCCTACTTCAACTGCTATATCGCTTCCGCTTCCCATAGCTATAGCAATATCAGCCGATGCCAATGCTAAAATATCATTCACGCCGTCTCCTACCATAACAACTTTTTTATTTTCGTTATGAAGAGCGTTTATATACTCTGCTTTATCTTGAGGAGTCTGTTCATACATAAAATTATATATGCCAACCTCTTTTGCAATATTTTTTGTTATATTTTTATGATCTCCGCTTAAAAGAACAACTTCAATTTTGCTTTGCCTCATATTTGCTATCAGCTCTTTGATTCCATCTTTGATTCTATCTTTTAACTCGTACATAGCAACAACTTCATTGTCTATTACAAAATAAAAACTTGTCTCCTGTGTTGAAGATTCTATATAAATTTTGTATTCCTCAAGCAGTTTTAAATTACCGCCTAAAAACTCCATATTTTTATATTTTGCTTTTATCCCTTTTGCAGGAATCTGCGTATAATCATCAAAAACTATCTCTGCTATATCTTTGTTCTGCTCTTTAATATATTTTGCAATTCCTTGTGAAATAGGATGTTTTGAAGAGTGAACCATTGAATATAATAGTTGTTTATCAAAATCTTTATATATATACTCTTTTATAACTTCTGGTTTTCCAACAGTAATTGTTCCTGTTTTATCCAAAACAAGAGTATCTATTTTTGCCATAGTCTCAAGTCCGGCTGCCTCTTTAAAAAGTATTCCTCTTGAAGCGCTTATACTGAGTCCAACTAAAGTAGCGACCGGAGTAGCAAGAGCAAGCGCACAAGGACACGCTATGATGATTACAGATACCGCAACCATAAAAGATGTTTCAAAATTTCCGCAATAGTGCCACCATCCTAAAAAAGTCAATAAAGAGAGTAATAAAATTATTGATGAAAAATATTCAGATAATTTATTTGCAATCTGTTGTATCTTTGGTTTTTTATTTATAGCAGCCTCTAAAAGCGTTACTATATTTGAAAGTGTTGAGTGTTTAAAATCTTTTGTTGCTCTAAAATAGATATCTGCATCAATGCTTGTTGTGCCGCTTACAACATTCATGCCGACACTTTTATATACCGGATTGCTCTCACCTGTTAAGCTAGATTCATCAAAAGAACCGTCTCCTTTTATAATCTCACCATCAAACAAAACTTTTTCACCGGAAGAAACAATAACAATATCATTAACTTTAACATCATCAAGTTTACATGTAACGACAGTATTATTTTTAATAACTTTGACTTCCGCAGGAATATTTTTTATAATAAGGTCAAGTGTGTCAGCAGCATTTTTTTTACTTAAAACTTCTAAAAATTTACCGATTAAAACAAAAGTAATAATCATGCTCACAGAATCAAAATAGGCTTCACCACGCTGCATAACAGTTATATATATTGAGTAAATATAAGTAAGCAATGCCCCTGTTGCAACCAACAAATCCATATTTACTACTTTTGTTTTTAAGCCATAATAAGCACCTCTAAAAAAGACCCAGCCGCTATAAAAAAGCACAGGTGTTGCTAATATTCCTTCAGCGACATTAAGAATAGTCTTTATATCCTGAGTAATTCCGCTAAAATATCCGGCATATTGTGCAACTGCTATCCACATAATATTCATTGATGCAAATATTGCAACTGCCATTTTTAAATAGTATGCTTTTCTCTCTCTGTTAACATGCACCTCTTGTGTTGTTGCATCATAAGCATGGGCATTATAGCCAATTGCTCTAATCATATCGATAATTTTTGAAAGCTTTACAACATCATCTGCCCAAATAACTTTCGCTTTATTATTTGTAAAGTTGATATTGGCCTCTATCACGCCATCCATTTTATTGAGTGCTTTTTCATTTAACCAAACACAAGCTGAGCAGTGAATTCCTTCTATTATCAAAGAGATCTCACAAAACCCTTCACTATTAACTTTTACAAATTTATCATAAAAAGAGGGTGAATCAAAATTTGAAGAATCTGCATAATTTTGGAGCGGAGAGGTGAGAATTGCATTGTTGTTTTTTTCATAAAAACTGCCGAGACCCTTATCGTTTAAAAGATGGTATACTCCCTGGCAGCCGTTACAACAAAAATAAAGGTCACCATCTTGTATCATAACTGATGGGTCGAACTCTAATTGACAATGAGAACAGGGAATTTTATTCGACAACTTCAAATTTTCCAAATTTTTTGTTTTTTCGAATTTTTTCCCACGGTTCAACATATCCACTCATACAAATATATACACCATTTTCTTTTATGCCTTTAGCAAAACCGATTGCTATACCAAGATTTAAAGTTGCTTCAATATTATCAACTTCAAACGGCTTCATAGCTCCAATAAATACAATTTTTCTATCATCAAATATTTCGGCTAAAAACTCTGCGCTTAAATGCATTGTATCTGTCCCATGTACAATCACAAAAGTATCATCTTTTGACTCCATAATAACACTTGCAAGCATTTTCCTGTCATCCATTGTCATATCTAGACTATCTTTATAGATAACGCCTGCCAAATCATATTTAGCATCCACACTTTGTAAAATTTTTTTGATTGCATTATTGTTGTATGGAACTTCCAACTCTCCGTTTAATGGGTTATATTGCTTGTTAAATGTACCGCCGCTATTTAGTATCAACATAATAAATATCCTTTAATTTTGAAACTGTTTTAGTAGCTTTTGATGTTTTATGTAATCCTGTCTCATCAAAAAGATAACTCTTTTTTATTCCTGCAGCTATGGCCGCCTCAATATCACGCTCTTTATCACCAACTAAAATAGAATTTTCTAAATCTATATCAAACTCTTTTTTCGCCTCTAAAATCATACCTGGCTCCGGTTTTCTACAACTGCACGCACCAGAAAGTTCTGGATGATGAGGGCAATGATAAACCTTTGTAATTTTTATACCCTCTTTTGCAAACTCATTTATCATCCATGAAGTCAATTTTTCAAAATCTGCTTCACTATAATAGCCTCTTACAATGCCAGATTGATTTGTAACTACAATAATTAAATAACCCAAACTTTGATAATGTGTACATAGCTCAAATATGCCATCAATAAATTTGAAATCTTCTATTTTATAAAGATAATTGAGTTCAACATTTATAATACCATCGCGATCTAAAAAAAGTGCTTTTTTCATAAATGTCAACTAACACCTCTGCCAAAAGTCTCTTTTTCAATAATATCACAAATTATATGTCCTATAAGTATATGAGATTCCTGTATTCTTGGAGTAGAATCAGATGGTATAACTAAAGCTATATCAGCTATTTTAGCCATTTCCCCGCCATCTCTGCCGACCAAAGCTATAGTTTTTATGCCTTTTTCTTTTGCTACTTCAAATGCATTGATTATATTTTTAGAATTTCCGGAAGTTGATATACCAATAAATATATCTCCACTTTGTCCCATACCCTCTAATTGACGAGAAAAAATTTTGTCATACCCATAATCATTTCCAATTGCAGTTAAGCAAGATGTATCAGTTGTTAAAGCCAGAGAAGGTATAGAGGGCCTATCAAATCCATATCTTCCAACAAGCTCAGCAGCTATATGCTGTGCATCCGCTGCACTTCCGCCGTTTCCAGCTAATATCGTTTTATTCTTACCTTTATAGAGCTCTACACACAGTTTGCAGACTTCTACGATTTTATTTAATAACTCTTCATTTTGATAAATAGCTTGTTTTGTCTCAAATGATTTTTTTATCTGATCTTTTATATAATTTTTCATATAACATCCTAAAATAGTTAATATATAAAATAATACCATAGAATCAATTGATAAAACTTCAAGAATAGATAAAAATTTATAATAATAAATAAGAATTTTGTTAAGTTAATAATTTGATTTTAAATAAGAGTTAGAAGAAATGATCAACTAGGCAGCGACCTACATTTCCACACCTGAAAGATGCAGTATTATCAGCGATGAGAGGCTTAGCTTCTGGGTTCGGAATGGGGCCAGGCGTTTCCCTCTCTCTATAGCCACCTAGACAATCACATTTAAATACACTTTATTGTGTGTACTTAAAAATGATTGCTCTTGGTTTAGAGAAGATTTTCATTGTTAAAGTCAACATTTCAGGGTTTAGGGTTTAGATGTTAGGGGTTAGGTAAAACCGCCAACTAATCACTAATCACTAATCACTAAATAACTACTTCAGACACCTATACACTAAGTAAGGTAGTGAACGATATGTAAAAAAGACAAACGTACTATTAGTACTGGTCAGCTAAACAGATTACTCTGCGTACACATCCAGCCTATCAAGCTTGTAGTCTTCAAGCGTACTTCAGGGAGAGTTCATCTTGGAGTTGGCTTCCCGCTTAGATGCTTTCAGCGGTTATCTCATCCATGCGTAGCTACCCAGCGATGCTCTTGGCAGAACAACTGGTGCACCAGTGGCATGTCCAACCCGGTCCTCTCGTACTAGGGTCAGCTCTCCTCAACTCTCCTACGCCCACGGAAGATAGGGACCGAACTGTCTCACGACGTTCTGAACCCAGCTCGCGTACCGCTTTAAATGGCGAACAGCCATACCCTTGGGACCTGCTCCAGCCCCAGGATGCGATGAGCCGACATCGAGGTGCCAAACCTCCCCGTCGATGTGAGCTCTTGGGGGAGATCAGCCTGTTATCCCCGGCGTACCTTTTATCCTTTGAGCGATGGCCCTTCCACACAGAACCACCGGATCACTATGACCGTCTTTCGACTCTGCTCGAGTTGTCTCTCTCACAGTCAGGCTCGTTTATGCCATTATACTCTACGAAGGATTTCCAACCCTTCTGAACGAACCTTTGTAAGCCTCCGTTACTTTTTAGGAGGCGACCGCCCCAGTCAAACTACCCACCAGACATTGTCCTCGCACGAGATAATCGTACCGAGTTAGCTATCAGAATATTCAAGGGTGGTATCTCAAGGATGCCTCATCTACAACTGGCGTCATAGATTCAACGGCTCCCACCTATCCTGCACATGAATATCCCAATAGCAATGTCAAGCTATAGTAAAGGTGCACGGGGTCTTTCCGTCTTTCCGCGGGTAGGAGGAATTTTCACCTCCACTACAATTTCACTGGATCCCTGGTTGAGACAGCTCCCATCTCGTTACGCCATTCATGCAGGTCGGTATTTAACCGACAAGGAATTTCGCTACCTTAGGACCGTTATAGTTACGGCCGCCGTTTACTTGTGCTTCATTTCAAGCCTTCGCGTGAGCTAAGCAATCCATTTAACATTCAAGCACCGGGCAGGCGTCACACCCTATACATCCTCTTACGAGTTAGCAGAGTGCTGTGTTTTTGGTAAACAGTCGGGAGGGACACTTTGCTGCGACCCGTCAATGCTTCATGGAGCAAGTCCATTTACAAATAGGGCACACCTTATACCGAAGATACGGTGCTAGTTTGCAGAGTTCCTTAACCAGGGTTCATCCACGCGCCTTAGAATACTCATCTCACCCACCTGTGTCGGTTTACGGTACGGGCAACTGCTGTTCTCGTTTAGAGGCTTTTCTCGGCACGACAGTATCATTGATTCAAAGCGCTCTCCGAAGAGATTGCTCTGCCTGTAAGATCTCGGTCTAATGTATCACGGATTTGCCTATGATACAACCTACATCCTTCGACCCACTATTCCATCAGTGAGCTCAATTAACTCTATGCGTCCCCCCATCACTCAAGCGAACAACAGTCGGTATCGGAATATTAACCGATTTGCCATCGTCTACCCCTCTCGGACTCGACTTAGGTCCCGACTAACCCTACGATGACGAGCATCGCGTAGGAAACCTTGGGTTTACGGCGAAGAAGATTCTCACTTCTTTTCTCGCTACTCATGCCTGCATGCTCACTTCCAGCCGCTCCACCACTCCTTGCCGGTATGGCTTCTACGCTGACTGGAACGCTCTCCTACCGCTAAGTTATAATTAAGACGCTATCGGAAGTAATTCCGCTAGCTACGTTAACACTAGGTTTTCCTCGGCGGAAAGCCCATCGCACTAGTGCGATTAAGCGACTAGTCGCGTGAGCCCGCTGCTGAAGCGAACACAGTGTTAACGTAGCTATTGGGACTTTGTTCCAATGGCGTACTAAATAATAATAACTTAACCTAGAGCTTCGGTGCTTGTCTTAGCCCCGTTATATTTTCGGCGCAAAATCGCTAGACCAGTGAGCTGTTACGCTTTCTTTAAAGGGTGGCTGCTTCTAAGCCAACCTCCTGGTTGTCACAGCAACTTCACATCCTTTTCCACTTAGACAAGACTTTGGGACCTTAGCTGCTAGTCTGGGTTGTTCCCCTCTTGACGATGGATTTTATCACCCACCGCCTGACTCCCGAGGTTACACATGAAGTATTCGGAGTTTGATAGGGTTTGGTACCGCGGTAAGCAGCCCTAGCCCTGTCAGTGCTCTACCCCTTCATGCTAATGCTCGAGGCTATACCTAAATATATTTCGGAGAGAACCAGCTATCACTGAGTTTGATTGGCCTTTCACCCCTATCCACAAGTCATCCCAAGACTTTTCAACGCCAGCGGGTTCGGTCCTCCACTGGCTCTTACACCAGCTTCAACCTGCTCATGGATAGATCACTCAGTTTCGGGTCTGCAGCATCTGACTAATTCGCCCTATTAAGACTCGCTTTCGCTACGGCTTCTCGTTCGATTAACCTTGCCAGATACCACAACTCGCAGGCTCATTATGCAAAAGGCAGTCCGTCACACTTATATATAATAGTGCTCCGAATGATTGTAAGCCATAGGTTTCAGGTTCTATTTCACTCTGCTCACCGCAGTCCTTTTCACCTTTCCCTCACGGTACTTGTTCGCTATCGGTCTAGTAGTAGTATTTAGGGTTGGAGGGTGGTCCCCCCATATTCAGTCAAGATAACACGTGTCCCGACCTACTCATTCCTTAGTCTAGTACCATACAAATGTTTTCGCTTACGGGAATATCACCCTCTATGTTCACTCTTTCCAAAGTGTTCAGCTAACAAATATATTATCACTAAGTGCCCTAATCCCTTTTCGCTCGCCGCTACTATGGGAATCTCGTTTGATTTCTTTTCCTTCAGGTACTGAGATGTTTCACTTCCCTGAGTTCGCCCCCCGTAGGGTAACATGACTCGCGCCATGCTGGGTCGCCCCATTCAGAAATCCCCGGATCAAAGCTTCTTGGCAGCTCCCCGAGGCTTTTCGCAGCCTAGTACGTCTTTCATCGCCTCTACTAGCCAAGGCATCCACCTATGGCCCTTAATATCTTTTTTATTCTATGTTGCGTTCACTACCTTACTTAATGTAAGACAGTGCCTGTTTAATTGTAGTTATTTAGTTGATATATTTATAATTTGATTCACATAGAAAATACAAAGATCGCTCTTCTTATCTCTAGTTATCTCTTATAACTATATTTTATTGACTTTAACAATGATAATTTAATGAACTTTTGGTATAAAACCAAATATAAATCTTTTCAATTAAAGACTTATATTTGGTTTTTTGAGAAAGTTGTGCTTGATAAGGTTGCGAAGCATACTAAATGTATGTGAGCAAACTTATCAAGTGCAAATTTCCAAAAAATGGTGGGCCTACCAGGACTTGAACCTGGGACCTCACCCTTATCAGGGGTGCACTCTAACCAGCTGAGCTATAGGCCCTTTTGGGGTGCTTTTAGCTTTACTCTTCGTTGGAACCTTTACTTCAATCGTCACATAGTATAACTATGCTCCTCATTCAGCAAAGAACCCGCCTTGATTAAAGCTAAAATCCCTCCCAAACTTATGTTTGAGAGATATTCCCTTAACAATCTAATATTTCAAATGAACACAGATCACTGAAAACTAAGCAAGCAAAAGACTAAAATAACTATTTCTCTTGTGAGATTTTCTTTGTATGAGATAAACAAACGAATGTTTTCTCTTTACTCTAGAAAGGAGGTGATCCAACCGCAGGTTCTCCTACGGTTACCTTGTTACGACTTCACCCCAGTCGCTAATTCCACCGTAAGTGGTAGCCCCCCGAAGGTTAGCTTCCCAATTTCGGGTGAAATCAACTCCCATGGTGTGACGGGCGGTGAGTACAAGACCCGGGAACGTATTCACCGTAGCATTGCTGATCTACGATTACTAGTGATTCCAGCTTCATGGAGTCGAGTTGCAGACTCCAATCCGAACTGAGAGACGCTTTATGAGATTGGCTCCACCTCGCGGTATTGCAACTCTCTGTACGCCCCATTGTAGCACGTGTGTAGCCCTGGCCGTAAGGGCCATGATGACTTGACGTCGTCCTCACCTTCCTCCTCCTTGCGAAGGCAGTCTCCTTAGAGTGCCCAGCTTAACCTGCTGGCAACTAAGGACGAGGGTTGCGCTCGTTGCGGGACTTAACCCAACATCTCACGACACGAGCTGACGACAGCCGTGCAGCACCTGTTTTCAAGCTCCCCGAAGGGCACTACCGTATCTCTACAGTATTCTATAATGTCAAGGCCAGGTAAGGTTCTTCGCGTATCTTCGAATTAAACCACATGCTCCACCACTTGTGCGGGTCCCCGTCTATTCCTTTGAGTTTTAATCTTGCGACCGTACTCCCCAGGCGGAACACTTAATCTGTTAAGTGCATCACCGCAATGACAAGCATCACGACGACTAGTGTTCATCGTTTAGGGCGTGGACTACCAGGGTATCTAATCCTGTTTGCTCCCCACGCTTTCACGCCTTAGCGTCAGTTATGTTCCAGGAGATCGCCTTCGCTTTAGGTATTCCTAGTGATATCTACGGATTTTACCCCTACACCACTAATTCCATCTCCCCCTCCCATACTCTAGGTTACCAGTTTCAAGTGCAGTTCTACAGTTAAGCTGTAGGATTTCACACCTGACTTGATATCCCGCCTACGCGTCCTTTACGCCCAGTGATTCCGAGTAACGCTTGCACCCTCCGTATTACCGCGGCTGCTGGCACGGAGTTAGCCGGTGCTTATTCATATGCTACCGTCATTTTCTTGACATATAAAAGGAGTTTACACACCGAAATGCGTCATCCTCCACGCGGCGTTGCTGCATCAGAGTTTCCTCCATTGTGCAATATTCCTCACTGCTGCCTCCCGTAGGAGTCTGGTCCGTGTCTCAGTACCAGTGTGGCGGATCATCCTCTCAAACCCGCTACCCGTCATTGTCTTGGTGAGCTCTTACCTCACCAACTAACTGATAGGATATAGTCTGATCTTCAAGCGAAAAAACATTTCCCTTCATACCTTGTGATATGAAGGTGTATCTAGTATTAATCACCGTTTCCAGTGGCTATCCCAGTCTTGAAGGTACATTAACTATATATTACTCACCCGTGCGCCACTCGTCGCCAAAGTGCAAGCACTTTGCGTTACCGTTCGACTTGCATGTGTTAAGCACGCCGCCAGCGTTCACTCTGAGCCAGGATCAAACTCTCCATAATTGAAGTTGTTTAATCTTTGCCCAAGATTATTAAATCATTGGCTTTATGTTGCTATCAGTGCGTGAACATCTGATAGACTTTGTATAGTATCTATACTATTGGGTATCTCTAAATAAATAGAGACCAAATAGAATAGACGGTTGTTGTTATTTTAGTTATTTCTAAGTAAACTTATTAATGACCAATCTAACTATCTCTAGTTATTAAAGTCTGTTTACTTGCTTAGTTTTCAATGATCTCAAACCTAGATTTTTAATCCTAAACTTTAGGTCTCTCTGTTTGTGGAGGGGAATTATAGAGAAATGATTCTTAATGGCTTCTTAATCTGTGAAAGAGTTTTTGAAGAAATTTTATTTTTCTTATTTTTATACAAAAAATATCATTTTTAATATATCATATGTGCATATCCAGTTTCCGGTTCAACAGCTATTTTCACACTTCCTTCCTCACTACTCAATGTTATAACACAAGGATTGCCAGATATGTCATTTTGTATCAATTGCGAATTTGCACCATTTCTATAAGCATCATCTAACAAATGTGAGCCGTCATATAGTGGTCTACCAAGATGATCAAAAGCTATACGTAAACTATACTTTTTACAATTAGCAGAAAAAACAATATCTGTTATGCCATATGTTTTTCCAATATTTAGCTCTGAAGTTACTTTTGGATCACTATGTAATATACTACTATAACCAGCCGTTAAATATTTTGACATATCTAAAGGATTTTTAGCAATTTCACTTATACCTGGATTTCCTGTACTCTCTCCTGCGTGATCTGAAAATACAGTGTATGCCCATTTTTTATCACTAGCATCAGTTTTTGCAAAAAAGATTTGCCATCTTTCTTTGTACCAATCTGCATTTTTTGCATCAAATTTATCATCCACCATCGCTAAATGTTGTGTATATCTAATATGTGAAATTACTTGCTCTGCAGCTTCTTGCAATCTGTTTGAATATATCCTGGGAATTATAGATACAGCTAAAATTCCAATAACAACAATAGCAATTACAAGTTCTATCATGCTAAATGCTTTTTTCATAATAGATAAATTAGGTACTTTAGCATGCAAAAACCTTAAACCAAAAAATTACAATTTTTTTTAACAGAAATTGTGATTTATGATTATATCTATTTTAAACTTATATATC
Source organism: Sulfurimonas xiamenensis (assembly GCF_009258045.1). Classification (NCBI taxonomy): domain Bacteria; kingdom Pseudomonadati; phylum Campylobacterota; class Epsilonproteobacteria; order Campylobacterales; family Sulfurimonadaceae; genus Sulfurimonas; species Sulfurimonas xiamenensis. The sequence continues at coordinate 460,986 of NZ_CP041166.1, read as the reverse complement.
CACTCTCTTTCATAATAGTTATTTCTGCTTCTTCTGAATCATCACTCAATTTAATTAAACAATCACTTGTCATTAAATTTGCATAAGCTGAACCAGCTGTAGACAAATCGTCTATTAACGGTCTTCCAACATGATCAAAACTTATAACATTATCACCACAATTACTGAAAGTAAGAGTAACTCCATAATCTTGCGAAATATTTATATCAAGATTATCTCTATTCATCGGATTCTTCGCATAAGCTCCATCACTAACTATTGAGTATGAACCGTTATTAAATCTTATTTGCCATAATTTTTTAGACCAGTTAAGATCTGTAGACTCAAACTTATCATCTACCATTGCCAAATGTTGTGTATATCTAATATGCGAAGCTAATTGAGTAGCTGCTTCATATACCCTATTTGAACCAATTCTAGGGATCATAACCACAGCTAAAATCCCAATAACAACAATAACAATAATAAGTTCTATCATACTAAATGCTTTTTTCATAGTAATTCACTTAAAAATAGGTTTATTATAAGTATATCAAAAAGATAAGAAAAGTAAAATTTTTTTAAAGAAGTTAAATAAGAGGTTTTAAAAAAGTTGCATCAAGGAGAAATTTTCTCCCTGATATTATAAATTAGAGTTCTTCTGCTTTATGAACATCATAAAGAATGTCATCCATTGGATGTCTGTACATTGGCATTGCAAGTCTTTTTTCATCTAAAATGTGTCCGATAAATCCGATGCTTCTACCTAAAATAAAGAATGCATTAAGAGCACCTGCATTGATAAACACATCAATCTCTTCATCTTCATATCCTAGTGCTCTCCACATATCAACCATTAAAATACCAATTGTTCCATCTACATTAAGAATTAAATTCTCTTTTTTCGATGTTGTTAATTGTTCAACAGTTAACGCATAATCAAGCAATGGTGTTGATGGAAAGTTTGCAGCTGCAAATCTTTTTAACCCTTCTACACGAAGATCAGGATTTTTAAGAGATTTGATTCTATGTCCTATACCCGGAATAGGAATTCCCTCTTTTTTCATATGATTTAAAAATTCAGCCGGAGTAAGGTTGCTGTCTTTTGCATATTTAAAATATTTTGCCGCATCATCGATTGCTCCGCCAAAACGAGGTCCGATTGTTAAAAGTCCTGAAATAAGTGAACTAATAACATCTTTTCCTGCTCTTGCTGTAACTTTAGCATTATGTGCGCCTGAAACTGCCGGACCGTGATCTGCAACAGTTTTAAGAACCGTTTCTAAGAAATCGACTGCCCATCTTGGATATCTTTTCTTAAACCAAAGAATACTCATAACATCACCTACAGTAAAGCCTGTGTCTGGAGTTGCAACTGAGCTAATTGGATAACCGCAGTAGTGTGCCTCTTCTCCTCTGTCATCAGATATAGTACAGATAAACTGCTTTGGTTTTCTTACTTTAGGACAAGCATTTACAGAAGGCTCTTTGATATCTTTAATAATACCTGCTGCATGCAGTTCATGATAAACCGCGCTAATAATTTCCGGTAGATCATTAAATGATGCAGGAACATGTATCCCAACCTCTTTCATAGCTCTATTTTTTGCTTCAGCCGTTTCAGAATCAGCATTTGCAGATGCACCTGCATGTCCAAACTGAACACCGCTGTCATAATATTTAGCAATTGTTCCTATACACCATGCAATAATAGGCTTTTTGATTTTGCCTGATTTAACGGCCTCAATCACTTTATACTCTTCAGTTCCGCCCACTTCGCCTAAAAGCAGCATATACTTTACTTCAGGATTTGCTTCCATTCTTAAAAGATTATCAATGAAAACTGAGCCTACAAATCTGTCTCCTCCTATCGCTACACCCTCTGCAATACCATCTGCATTAATTGCAATAATGTTAGAAAGTTCATTAAAAAGACCGCCTGAACGAGTTACAAGCCCACATGAACCTGCACGGTGAAGCTTAGATTGAATAATATTCTCGATTGTTCCGCCGATATTTGCAATTTTAAATGCACCCGGAGCAATCGCACCAACTGTCGCCGGTCCAATTACTGTTACATTTTTTTCTCTTGCTGTTGCATTCATTTTACGAGCGAGTCTCTCAGGAATACCTTCTGCCGTAATCATTATCGTTTTAAACCCGCCAATTTCAAGAGCTTCCATAGTAACATCATATGCTGTTCTAAAAGAAGCAAAGTTTAAAAGCACATCTGCTTGAGGATGCGCAGCTTTTGCTTCTGCAGTACTTTTATACAGTGGGATCATGATTTCATCCCCGCCGTAAAAAAACTTATCAAATTTAGAACTGCTAGTAGGAGCGACAATTGCTGCTACTGATGGTTTTTCTCTTTTAATTGTGTAATCATAATCAAGCATTCTTTGAATAGCTGTTTTGTTGTTGTTCCAAAAAATTGCCTGTGTATCTCTTGTAAATAATTGTGCCATTTTTTCTCCTTACTTAGCCAGTGCCATACGAACAATATCTGTCACATGTGTTTCTGGTCCATAAACTTCTATGTAAAGACCTAATTTGTCAGCAGCTTCTTTAATATCTTTAAGACCTTTTTCATAATTTGGTCCACCGCGTCTTACATAAATTTTTATGCCCACTTCTTTCATTTTTTCAGCATAATTTTCAAATGCCTGTATAATACCTGTAAATGTTTTTGCAACATCTGTAAAGTTTGCAATCGCACCACCGATAATAAGAACTTTATCTCTGCCTTTTGGATCTTTTTCTCTTGTCATAAGATCTAAAATTGTCTCAGCATAAAACTTTGTCTCACCTGTAGTTGGTCCGCCCGAATATTCACCATAGTTTGCAAGATCTTCAATACCTGCGAAATCAGCAATTGTATCAGCGTAAACAACTGATGCACCACCACCTGCAACCATTGTCCAGATTCTAGCCTCTGGCTTAAGAATCGTAAGTTTTAGCGAAGCACCTGATTTGCTGTCTGCATCTTCGATAGCTAAAACTTCAGGAGATTTTTCTTCCATACCAAATGAAGTTGGATAATCAACATCACCCCATTGCTCTCTCATCATAAATCCGGCAGTATCATCAAGTTTTGCAACCATATCTAAAAGCTCAACTTTTTTGCCTTGTAAAACAAACGGGTTGATCTCTAGGTATGCAAAATTTAACTCTCTGTAAGCTTTAAAGAAGCCTATCGCGAACTCTGCAAACGCTTCTTTATCATTTTTTGCAACATCTTTAGGAATGTTTTTTCTAATCTTATCAGCGATCTCTTCTTCAGTTGCAGTAATTGGAAATGATACTTCTATAACTTTATCCCAATTCTCTTCAACTTCCATACCGCCCTCAGCAGACATGTAAAGAACATCATCATCCCCGACACATGTAGCAGAGATATAGTACTCCTCTTCTTGAGAGTGTGGAGTAAACGGCTCAACGACAAAGTGAGTAAGCATATCAACTTTTGCTTCGCCTGTTGGAGTGTCGCCGTCAAATGAAAAATAAACTGATTGTTTTTCAGAAGATTTTTCATCAATCCAAGATGATGCTTTTGCTAAAGATACATCGCCCGGCTTAGCATCTTTAAACAGAACCAAACCATTCTTTCCTCTTTTACCAAATAGCATATCTGGTTTAGCAACTAATGCTTTTTCTTTTAACCATGTTTTTTCTTTTGCAGCTTTCTTTAGCTCTGATCCATTTTGAACCAAAACTGTTTCATATGCATAAGTAAAACCTGGAAAATACTTATCCCAATGCTTAGCTAAAATTGACTTAGCGTCAAATTCCCTAATTGCTTTTTGAGCCATTGCAACTCCCTGTTTTTAATATTTTATAAAATGGTATCACATGAAAATCAATCTAAGGCTATTTCTATAGATTAACTACTATATAGATTTAATTTATGTTTATTTTCGTAACATTAGCAGAATAAACAATTACATTTTTGTAACTAATTGTTACATTGTTTGGATGAATAGAATCTAAAGGATTCTCTTGAATTAAATAGTTGTAGCAATTTGTTACACCATAAAATTCTAACCTTTTTGCCATTTTAGTATCGCTTTTGACACAATATATATCTCTTTTTTTAAGCTCTTCTGCCAACTCTTTTGCAACATGCATTTTATAAGAGAAGTGTTTTTTTGGATCTTCTATTATATGATATAGATATTTATTGAAAAATACGACTGAACTATTTATCAATAAGAATATTAAAGATACACCAAATGCCCATCTATATTTTTTTCTAAATATATTTAAACGAACCCTATATGAATGTTCAAAAGTTTGTGCAATAAGCGGAAGTGCAAGTATTACATAGGGTGCAAAATGTTCTATGGCAACACGCTGCCTAAATGACAAAAGAAGTGATAAAATAAGTGCTGTAGTTGCAATAAACCACAATATATCAAAATCTTTAGTTAAATATCTTCTGTATAGTGTATAAAAAAGATATATAAAAATGATTGGAGAAAATATTGCTGCGTATATTCCGATAGAATCTAAAAAATATCCTTTTGGCGCGCCATGTGTGTCAATGCCGTAAATAGAGAGTGATGTTAAAAGCAATATAAGATTAAATAAAAAAAATGTTTTCTCTTTTTTATACAAAGAAAAAAGTGCAAGTGCCATAAAAAGAACTACAAAACTGCCATCAATGAACATATAAAATAAAAGTAAAACATAACTATATTTTATGGAATAATTTTCATATAAGTATACAAAAAGCAACAATCCAAACAAAATCAAGCCAGCACTATTAACTATAATAGCTGAGCTTATAACCCCAGGTAACAGGATAAAAATTAAAAGCAGCCAAATCCTATTTCTTTCAATTTTTATATAGTTTTTAGATATTTTAAACAAAAGCAGTGCACTAAATAGATGCAAAATTATCATAGGCAAGCGTAAAGCAAAATCATTCTGCCCAAATAGCATAATTGAGCTATTTATAAAAAGTTGCAAAAACGAAAAATCACCACTTAATAAGAGCGCCTCATTATAAGATATGGACAATTCATTAGTCTGAAATACAAGAACAAATGCATCTAATCCTAAAATAAAGAACAAGATGTATCTAATACTCATATTTTTAAAAAATTTCCTATTATTTCATGCCCATATTGGCTCATTATAGATTCAGGATGAAACTGAACACCGTATATCTCTTTACCTTTAACTTTTAGTGCCATTATCTCATTGTCATCCGTGCTATACGCTGTTGGTTCTATCTCACTCGGAAGTGAGTTTTTATCTACTATTAAAGAGTGATATCTAGTTGCAATAAACTCTTCTGGAATATTTTTAAATATTTCACACTCTTTTGTTCTTTTCATGGTAGAGGTTTTGCCATGCATCATATTTTTGGCACGAACAACTTTTGCTCCAAAAGCCTGTGCAATACTTTGATGACCGAGACAAATTCCCAAAATAGGGACTTTATCTTTAAAATGCTCTATTACTTGAAGCGTAACACCCGCATCATCAGGAGTTGCAGGACCTGGTGATATAATGATTTTTTCAGGTTTTAGAGCTTCTATCTCTTCAACGCTCAATTCATCATTTCTAATAATCTTAAGATCAGCTCCTAATTCTCTGCAATATTGCACAATATTATATGTAAAGCTGTCATAATTATCTATCATTAAAATCATCTTATATTTTTCCCTAACAAACCCCTAAAACAAAGGGTTTTCAAACTTTATAAATTTTCTTAAATAGTGGATTTCTACCCAAAATCTACCCTTATGGATAAATTAGGGTATATTATACCCTTTCTTGAATGTTTTTTGAATTAAATCTACCCTATGTGTTCAACATTCAACAATTTTCATTAGGCAAGTAAATAAGGGGAAAAAGTGTTGCAAAGGAGTATTCAACGCTCTTCAACAATCACTTTTGTTGAAAATGTTGAAACCATATCAAACAACACTCAAAAGCCAAGATACAAGGCTTTTGAGCATTTGTTGTGTGTTGAATTAAACTGTGTAAAATTCACCCTCTTTTTTAATCTTTTCAATCAACAAAAGGTCATCAAGTATCTGTAAAAGTCCATCTTTTTGAGCTATCCTTGATGATTGAGTAATCTCACGAACAGTGCAGTGTTTATTTTTTTCACACAACCGTTGGATCGACTCTAACACCTTTTGAGAAGCTGATTTTCTGCTATTTTGATTTGCAACATCCAAAATTTTAAATGTATGTTCTTTTTTTACATAGTCAAAAAAGTCAATCGCACTTAACATTGTCTCTTTTGATAGCAAAATCATTTCTCTATCAAAACTCACAGTTTTGTCAAGTAGTGCTTCGATATTCTCAAAGGACTCCGTTTCACATTTTTCAGTAATATGAAAAATAATAGCGATCCGATAAAGCATCGTGATACTTCTTGAGCTAAATCCAGATGTTTCATCCCCTATAGAATATTTTGTTCTAAACTCTTTGCTAATTTTTGCATTGAACTTTATAGCCTCTAGTTTTGCCTCTTCACTAAGAAGTAAATTATGTTTAGAAGCATAAACATAAAACTTTTTTGCAAAGATTACAAACTCTTTTAGCTCTTCTTTACTCAGATACTTTTCAAACGGTATATTTTTCTCGATTTCTTGCTGAAATACAATCAAAAATCGATTTAACAGACCATCTTCCAAACCCTCGTAGATCATCTTTGATGAAAGCCCAGAATTACCTAAGGTGGAAGCAGCATAAAGCCCTAATCCACCTATCTTGATATTTTGAGTTCTTCCTTGCGAAAGTGTTCTATTTGTCGAGAAATTTGCACTATCAAAGATCTCATCAACCATCTTAAGAAGTTGCCCTACATGCTCATTTCTTTTGGCAATACCAATCATTTTACCCAAATTATCCAAAGTTATTAAGGGAGTAGATCCATTTTTCAAACTCTCTTTAAGCCCTGCTTCTGTAGCATTTGGGATAAAAACATCTACACCACTTTTCAAAATATTGAGTTTTTTGATCAGAAGCCTTTTCTGCTGAGTATCTTTACAAACTTCTAACTCTTTTTCAAGCTCTTCTTTTAACTTTTCACTTGCGTGGTACTTGGTAGCATAGTATTCATCTAACCAACCCAAAAAAGCATCTTTTAAAAGGTTTACAGCACTTGTCTTCCCTCCGCCACTTCTAAAAAATGAAGCCACATATACCACTACTCTATCGCCATCTATATCATCAAGATTTCGAAAAAGCTTGATTCCACTGCAAAGCGGAGCTAAGACACTTAATGATGTGATAGCTAATACATCCGTAGAAACAAAAGTTTTTTTATCTGCAACTCCTATCAAACCTACTAAATTTGATGGTATTTTTGATAAAATTGGGCTAGACTTATCACTCTCAGGCTCATGATTTTTTATGAGCCAGTTTTGTAACTGACTCATATAACTCTCCCAATATAGTAGGGATTATTTTCTTTAAATTCTTCCACCGACTTCTTCAAAAATCTGTACTGTGAACCTATTTTATAATACCTAGGTAATAATCTTGCATCACCTTTTTTTATCAACCTATCTAAAGTTGAAATACTTATTCCGAGCTTGTATGCCGCCTGTTTTCGAGAATATTCCTCGCGTTTAGTTTCTTCTGTTGTATTTTTATCAATATCAGAAACCACCTCTACTTTTATATCACTATCAACTTTGTAATTGTTATCTTTTTGCATATTTTTTCCTAAAAATTAATTTAAGAAGCAAAAGATGCGGTTCTTTCATTTAAGCATTTGTTGATTTTCATATACAAAGTCACTAGTAAACTTTAGGTAGGTGTACTTCTACCTCTCATTGCATCCATTTGAAGAGATAATTAAACTAGTATATTTTAATTATCCTATGAAATATTTTTTCATTCATAATCATGAATTTCACGATTGTTACTCTATCAAACAATCTTTTAACAGTCGCTAGCAAACTGGTGGTAGACTCATCTCTACTCTCATTTTCACATTCCATGAGATACAACTAGCATTGTTTATCTCATATTCATTATATTTTTTGTTGTTTCGTAAGCATTCAGCTTATCTATATTAATTTAATCTATTCACAAAGCCGTTTACTCCTTGCACGACTTTCTTATTCTTTTATTCATCATTTTCTTGAACAATCTTTTACTTCAAGTGTAGTCGCTTGTCCTCAAAAACTTGCAACGTACATCAAAATTTTAAAGTATGTTTTTTTAGATTTTACTTAAATTTATGTCTTGAAAAATCTAAATTTCTTTAATTCTTTTTGACTGTCAATACCGTTATTGACAACCTTTTTATAATGGATATACTATTCCTCTTGGACTTATTCTATTTTCCAAATCATTTATAATATTTTGCAAGTTTTTATTAAACTTTTCCATATCTGAGATATTGAAACGATATTTATTATCAGTAATTGAAATACCATTTTGTTCTAAAGATTTCACTATCATTTTTTTAGAAATTTTTGAAGTTTGAGAGTAAAATTCAATAGTATCTTTTGAGATAAAGTTACTATTTTGTATCTCATAGGCTAGTTCGCTTATCTCATCTTTTGGGAAAAGTTTTGCACCTCCTTCAAACATATCATAGTATTTTTCACAAAGTTCTTTTGTAAGTTTTATCTCTTCTTTTTGCACAAAATCAAAATCGTTAAAGTTTAGATTTTTGTTGAAAACTATTGAAAAAGCCTTTTGTTTATCAGGTCTAGAATATGGCTGAAAACCAATAGGATTTATAGAGTGTATATTTTGTAAAATCCCTAATTTAAAATCATAAGAATACATCACGCCCATGGAATCATCACTTATAGGAGTAAACTTTTTATTTTTAGGATCATAACTGCAAGTCATAAAGAACATTGCCACTTCTTTATCTCTTGAAAAATCCAAATGATTTGTTTTAAACTCGTAGTGTTGAGCTATTGCTTCATAGTCTATTTTGAGTTTATAGTTAGGGACATCAGGGTACCGCTCTAGAAAATATTTCGTTTGAAAAATCTTAGTCAAAGGGTATGTTTTAATAGTAGATAAAAACTCTATCTTTTGCAAGATTGATTTTAGCTTGTCTGATGCAGCCATTTTTCTTGAAAGTGTTGGTTTACAAACTTCAAAATATTCATTTTGCCCACGATATAAAAATGCCGAAAACTCTGGAGCTGGTAAAAGTAAACATTCGTTATCATTTACTTTGAGAGGGAATAAAGCATCTTTTCGTGGTGTGCTGTGACATCCAAAATGATTGATAAGTGTATCATCACATAACATTATAGAATATTGATCTAATGTTTGGATATCTTTTTGCAAAATATTCTCCTAAATAAATACCTTATCAAAACTTCAAGTTTTTAGGTACATTTTCATACCATAAACTATTATTATCTTCTGTGTCTTTACAAAGTATTTTATATGCTAAAAAGAACTCTTTTAACTCACAAAAAACTTTTGAAAGATGATGCTTTTTTATATACTCATAATCATAAATAAATCCATCTTTATCATTTTCAAATTCACTCCAATCATCGCCAAAATCACCCAAAACACATACAACGACAAACCAGCAGGTATAAGAGAGATTAAAATGTGGTTTATTACTACTATCATAAAGTTCATCATCAAAAAAAGAATCTAAGTTTTCAAATCCTTTGTAATTGTTGATTACATTAAAGTCATAAAGATGAGTTTTAAAAAATCCATAGTGTCTATTTTTTTCTAAAATCTTTTTGGCTTTTTGGATATGATTATCTTCACTCATTTTTATCATTTTATAAAATAATAGCTTCTAACTCTTTTTTTGTATTTTTTATTTTATTCTCTATACCTAAAAATTTTCTAACATCATTAATAATAATTGTTAAAAATTTATTATCTAGATTGTAGAGTTTTCCAATATCAATTACAACATTATTTAATACTTCATAAAGTTTTTGATTGTTTTTTTCTTGGTCTTTTTCGTATTTAATATACTCTTCTAGTTTTTTCAATGTTTTTGCTGTGAGGGCTAATAGTGAATCACTAAGAGTAAAATATTCAAAATACGAACCAGATTTTATCACTAAATTATCCTCCTTCATGCAACCATCATATTTTCCATAATTAGTTAATAATTTGCTCTGAAAATTTTCAATTTTATGCAATATAGCTTCTAATGTTTTTGAATCACTTGTTTTTTCAACAAAATATACACTCTGGGCAGAAAATCTAAGTGTTGGAATATTTAAATCCCATCCATCAATTTTTGGATTGTTTTGTTCTAATAATTGATTTATATTTTGTTCCAAATCACTGATTTGTTTAATATTATCATTTATAATTAATTCAGTTTCTTGTAAACAGTTATAGTTTTCACTATATGTAGCTTGAATATCCAATAAGTTTTTATCTAAGACTCTTAGAAATATTGCTACATTATCAAGTAGAGAATGGTTATCTTTAAATTCTTCTTGCTTTGCTTTGAGATTTATATTATTTTTATTTAATATATAACATTTAATAATATCATATATTCCTCCATAGACTAAATTTATTTTTATTTCTTCCATTAATTCTTACCTTTTTTACAAAAGTCATATTACTGTTAAATGTTATTTTTCAACATATTTTTTAGCTCTTTATTAAGATATTCATCAACTGCATCAGCATCAATGTGTCCACTATTGTACCAAGCATAAACTTCTTTGAGTGCTAATTGTCCAAATCTAGTCCATGCAAGCAAATTTGTTCTTGACAAGAAAGCAACCATATCAGCACCTGAACCAGAACGGATATATGCATCTGCTCCATCTATGATACATAATACTCCATGTCCTACCAATAACATTCTTCTTACTTCAGGAACGCTGCCTTTAGGAATACAATCTTTCCATTCTTTATTATGGTAAAACCTAGCTTTCATTGTGTACATAAATCTAATAAGTAACTCATTAATTAAAACTGGAACTGCCATAGCCATTGCATGTCTAGTGTCATAACCCTCTTCAAAAACCTTTGTAGTTATAGTTGCAAAACTTTGTTTATGTTGTCCAAATTCACCAATATTAATCATTTGAAAAAGATTATAAAAAGGTATTGGTACTCCTGTTCCTCTTCCTCCTTGCCCTACTGTTCCAGATGAACCTGTCCAGTCTGACATAATATGTCCAAACCAATTAGCAACACCACAAAATATTTTAGCTATAAAGTTATGTCCTTGTAATTCAAATTCTTCCGTTTCAATAGTTATAATTTGTCCATTACTTATAAACGACGCAGTATTAGTAAACTGATTCAATACGGAAAAAATTAATCCTATTATGTCAGGAGAATGCCCTAATCCTTTTAAATGATGATTTTTTAAAGATAAGTTTTTAACTACTCCACCTGTTGCATGTGTTGTAGCATGATCATAATTAATTTTAAATTTCTTTTCTAAATATCCAATAGCACTTGCTGTTGTATTACTACCTTTTTCAACTGCTTTATCTTTATCCCATCCTAAAAAGCCTGCAAATTTCTCTGTAATTTTGTTAGCTTGTTCATCAGCAATATCACCAAGCTTACTATCTCCAGGAGCACCAACGAATAAAATATCAACCAATCCTGCTATTACACCGCAAGTTCCTGCAATCATATAATCATATTTATCACACTGTGCATTTTTTAGAGTAAATTCATCTTTAATTCTTTTTTGAAGCTCTACTTGCTGTGACTTTGTCATTAATGATTTAAATGGGTCATCTTTCAAATCAAGATTATGTTTGAACCCATATTCTTCAATAGAACACATATATTCTTCCCAAGACATACCATCATCAAAGTTAACTTTATCTAATTCATCAACAACTGTTAACTCTTCAGGGTTAATTGTGACTTCTAACTGTTTTTCAATGCTCAAAATGTCATTGTCGGAATAGGTGCTTATATTATTATCAGTAGCTTCTAGTAATGCTTCCATATCAGATAACATATCATCCAACGATACATTATCTTCCTCTTGTTTTGACTGTATATTTGATAAAACATTATCAATTTCTACTAATTTATTCTCAGATTGGTTTAATTGATGTTTTTGGATCTTTAAAGCATTTCCCTCGTTCTTTAAGTAATCTTTGTTCATCCAAGCATACCTTTGATTTTTCCAATTCCTTCTGAAGCTTTTCCTTTCATAATGTTACTCATTTCAAAATACCCTAATGACTTAAATACTTCTCCCATTTTATCAAGTATTTCAGTATCAATGTTGTCTTTTAAAACTACAGAATTTTTTTGTTCTCCACCAACTTCAATAGAACTTTTTTCGTAATTTTCAACAATAAAATCAAATAGAGGTTTTTTTGTCGGCTCCGCTGTTAATGCTTCTAGTCTTGATATATCCAATTCTTTTGGACATTGTAATCTATTTGCTGAATTTTGATAATAATTTGCCTTGTTGTCAACTGCTTTAATAGCATTTTGATATTTAGCTATCATTTGAACAAGTTTTTTAATTTTTTCACTTTGTTCTACATGATTTAAAGTTACATCATTTAATTTTTTAACGATAAAGTTAATATCATCGATGATTAAAGATATAGTTTTTTGTGTTTGCTTAATAACTTCATGCAACATTAATTCTCTTGTTTTATATTTATCTAGCTCATTTGCACCAGTAAGATGCTTTAGTCCTTTATAAGTCATTATTCCTATCAAACCTACTACAACTAAACCACCTGTCATACCCATGCCCATTCCTAGAGTAGCCAATCCTGATGTGATACCTGCTGCGGACATACCCACTACAGAACCTGAAATATAAACAGCTGCTAATGGAGCACCTGCCGCCGCTGCTTTTGCAGCTAAATCTTGTGCATTTTTTTTGATTGCATTATCATCTAAGTCTTTTTTGAGCATTTTATAATCATTTTCAACTGCACTAAATGCTAAATCAATTTCTTTGTCTGATAAATTTAATAAACCTTGATTTTCTGTTAAAAATTTAAAATCTCTATCCATAGTATCTTTTGTACTAAAATAAACATTTATCATATCTTTTGCGAGTGAAATCATCAATGATTGAAAATGGCTTGATTCAGAATTTTCTATAATAGTTGTAATTAAATCCTCAATACTAACTGAATTTGTGAGAGAAATATCATTTATGTATGTTCTTAACTCAAACCTAGATTCTTTACTCAATTCTAATCTTGTCATAAGAAGCAAAATTTCCGCAAGTTCTTTTTCATCAATTTCTTCATCATCTAAATAAGTCATATTTACTATGATTTTCAAATACGCCATTTTAAATTCTTCTGACATTTCGGCAATAGTTCTAAGCTGATTTTCTTCTTTAAAATCATCAAAATTATCAATTATCTTTTGCAAAAAACTTGATAAATGTTCAAAGGAAAAATATTGTGAGGGTAATAATCCATCTAACTTTTCTAGTTTATATTCTTCTCCATCCATGGTAATTACTAACCATTGTTCAAAATTTTCTTTTCCAAACATTCCTTTAGTAATGTCAGATTGATAATCTAATTTTTCAATTTTGCTATAAGGAAATGTCCAATGATTACCTTGATTTTTATAAATCATCTTTTCACCAGTAAATACTAAACCTTCTTTAGCTGTTCGTAATTTAGTTGAATCATATATCGCTACGATAGATTGATAAAATTCTTCACAATGAAAAGCTTTAACAGCATTATTAAGTTTGTCATCTGGTATGTTAGGTACAACCATAATATCGTACTCAACATCCTCCCTGATTCTATCCTTTATATAAACATTCACACTTTCCATCACTAATCTCCTTGTTTTTATTTATTTTCTAACTTTTTAAATGCCCTCTTAACTTCTCTTGTAAAATGTTCCTTATCTAAAGTCATTTTAGATTGAGTTGCAGTATCTACAGTAACTTGAATATTTACTAACTTTTGAATAAATAATTTCTCTTCATCACTGTAAGAACTATAATCATTAGACTTCAAAAGTATTTCATCAAGCTTATCAAGTTCTATGTCGATGTGTTCTTTTATATTCAAAAGTATAGCTGTATAGCTCTCAAATGATGCTTTTATATCATCATTTATGCTTACAAAATTATATTTTTTTCCTCTTAGTGACAAGCTTGGCAAGTGTAAATCTCTCTCTAGCCCTTTTATTTCATTTAGTGCAGTTTGTAAATCTAACAAGCTACTATTATAAAGTTTTCTAGTGGCACTTTCAAATTTTTCTACATACTCTTTAAGCTCTGGTAAAATATAGCTTTCATCATTATCGCTTAGATCTACATACAAAATATCGTTTTTATTTCTTTTTCTCTCATTGTCAAAATGATCGTCAACTTTTTTTTCTAAATTATCAAAAAATTCTAGCCCTTTTTGCTCTGTTTTATCAAGCCAATTATAAGCATCGTCTAGTTTATCAATCACTTTGTCTCTATTGTCATCATTTTCTAAATACTTTTTAACACCGTAACCTGTAGCTGCTAATGCTATACCACCAATAATAAAAGGTACCATCTTGTTCTCCTAATGTTTTATTTTTAGAAATGTAACATTAGTATTCGACAGGTTATGTCGTTTGAAGGTACTCATTTAAAATTTTTGATAATTTTTCTTGTAAATATTGAGGAGATTTGATTTTAATATAGGGAATCCAATATTTTACAAGATGAATAATCTCATCATCGTATGCTATGTTTGTAGAAACTATTATATGATTCTCATTCTCTTCTATAATTCTTTTATTTGTTAAAGTTTCCTTTCTAAAAAAATACTCTTTTGCCTTAATGTCTATTTCTAGGATAACTTCTATAAAATCTTTTGAAATCCAATTTACATCGTTTTTCTCTATTTGATTTAAAAACTCTTTTTTAGGTGAAAAATGAATTTTAAAATCCCATTTCAGTTGTTTTATTTTTGAAAATGTATATGTTTTTAACTCAGCATTATCATCAGCTAGAAGATACCATATCCCATTGTTATTGATGAGTTTATAAGGGTTGACACTTCGTTGCTTTTCATTGTAGAGAAAATGAATTGGTGATTGTCTGCTAATAGCACCTGAGAGTTGTTCAAATAACTCTTTTTTATCTGATATATCCTCAAAGCCACTATTTTTCACCATATATAGGCTGTTAAATTTAAGTTCCAAAAGGTCACTTATAAAACTATGTTCCAATGATGGGTACAACTCGCTTATTCCACTTATTTGAGCAAAGTTTTGTATATCTTTATAACTTAATTTTCCAAGGGCATGAGGACTTAAAAAATAGTAATTTTGTTCTTTTTGTAGAGGTATGTAAGACAACCTTTCATTAATGTCTCTTTGAATCGTTCGCACATTCACATTAAATTCATCTGCCAACTCTTCAGCTGTAAACCTCTCACCATTGTTAAGTTTTGTAATAATAAGTCCTAGTCTAGTTCCAATCTTATCGTGTTCTTTTTCCATGTTATTTTAAAACCCTTGCCTCTTCAACTCTTTCGCAAACTCACTAAGCCCTTGCTCGATCTTTTCCATAGCCGTATGATTGCTCACTGGTACTAGCTGAACCATACCGTTTATGAAGTTGGTTTTGAAGATTTGTTCTGTCTCTTTGTGGATAACCATATCATCATAGTCTTTGTAAAAATTGTAGTTTTTTGTAAACTCTTCTGACATCACACTAAATACTTTTTGCTCCATTTCTATTTCTCCTTATCAAGTTTGTTTTTTACATATTCACTCAAGCTTTTAATAGTTCCATAGCCTAAATGCTTTTTTGAGATATTTGTAAGAGTTACTCCAAGACTATGAAGCTCTTTGATTTTCTCTTTGTCTTTATCGTAAATGCTTCCTTGAATAGTTCCAACTGGTTTGCCAAGTTTTATTCCCTTTGCTTTTCTAGCTTGCAATGCTTCTTTTGTTCTTTTGCTTATTAGATCTCTTTCAAGTTGTGCAAAAGCTGAAAAAATATTTATTTGGAAATCTGTGAAAGGGTTTTGCTCGTTTGGTTTTATAAAAAGCTGTTCTTTGAGAATATGAAGATTTACGCCAAGTGCTATGAGTTGATTTACAATAGTAACAACATTTACGACACTTCTTCCTATACGACTAAGTTCAGATACTATTAGATGATCACCAGCTTGTAAAGTTTCAAAAAGCTCATCTATTTTTCTATCTTCATCTTTTTTGCGAGTGCTCATCTTCACTTCAATAAACTCTACTTTACCAAGAGTATTTTTATTTGCATAGTTTAAAATAGAGTGCTGTTGATTTTGTAAATCTTGTTGGTCAGTGCTTACTCGAATATACCCTATAGTTTTTGCCATTTTTGCCTCATTTACTTATTAAGGTAATTATAGCATAAATAGTTTTATATTTTTACTATTTATATGTACTATTATTGGTAAAAATGAAACAATATCTAATGAACATTAAGAAGTAAAAAATAAGCTACTATAGAGAATGGTTTGAAGTGGCGAGGCTGAAAAATTATTTACAACCTCAAAAGATTGATAAAACGCTTGTCAATTCTTAGTCTTCATCAATATATGAATCATTATTTGGATTATGTGCATCTGCCCAATCGTCCATATCTGCATCATTGTTTGGATTATTGATATCTGACCAAAGATCTAATTCTTCTTGACTCATACTTGAAGTATCCATCTTATTTTCCACCTTGTGAGGAATTTTTTGCAGCTGCACTTTGTGCTCTTGCCCCAAAACTTCCTTTAGGACTACTTCCACCGTTTGCTTTTGCTGTAGTTGATTGTATTCGTGCCGCCGCTGATGTTGTCATTTGTGTTTGTTTCGCCATAATAGGCTCCTTATAAAAAATTTTCCAACTTTCTGTTGAATAGGAAAATTTTATATAAAAGATTTGTACAAAAACTTCCCTATTGTTGACAATTTTTAAAATAGTTTCCAATGCACTCTATACATTCAACTAAATCAGATCTATTTTCAAGAAAAGTTATATATTTAGCCAAATCATGCTCAATCTTATAAAGGGAAAGTACTCCGCCAAAGCTTCTATCTAAAAATTTTAGTTGCTCTTTGAATAGCTTTTTATCTTCTATTTTTATTGAAATAATAAACTTTATAAAGCTGTATGCATTGTTTGTGTAATTATGAGAAGGCTTATTGTTCAATGCAGAACTTATTTTCTCCAACAATTGCATATAATCATCTTTACTCTCGCATTGATTGAACTCATTTATCAATAACTCTCTATCTGGCATCAATTTACCAATAGCAATTTTTTCATCATTATGTTTTGCAAATTCATCTATTTTTGGTTTTAAAACTTGATAGCTTTTTTCTGGATCATCAAATTCAAAAATTGTAGAAAAATCAATTAAATGCATTGCTTGGAGTTTAAAAATTTCATCTTCTTGATTTTTAAGATAGCACTCTTTTATTTGTGTTCTAAACTCCTCAAGTTGTTCTGTAAACTCAGTTATAGTATCTGAGTCTAAGTTAAACTCTTTTTGAATGTGGAGCAATCCTCGAACTATCAGTAGTTGTAAAAAAATCCCTGCTTTTTGCTCTTTAGTTTTGTTTTCTATTGCACTATTTGCGATAACAACCATTTTGATTAAAGATGGAAGTGTTTTCCCTTTATTCCATAACGACAATTCTTTTTGAAATGTATCAGGGTGAATCTCCTCAATGGTAATATTATCTGGGGTTTTTTCTTGAAATGATGCATGAGTATGTGAAAATTTGACAGCCATATCTTTAAAAGATTTTATCTTCTCTATCTCTTTACATTTATCAAGAAATGCTTTTATAGAGTTTGTTTGCAATGCTTGATCAAAGAGTTTTGTATCGATTTTTTGAAAAGCCATATTCTCAATTACCAAAGCTATTTGAAATGAGAATAAATTTAAAAGCTTTATCACTTGCATATTATTGGATGTGAACATCTTATAATTCAGTGTGATGTTTTGAAGTTGATCTATATAAAAGCGGTTTTGCTCAGTATTTCCTAAAAGATAATCAAGAAATAATATATCAAAATTCTTTACTTCAAGAAATAAATTTTCAAAATAGGCTTTATTGCTTAGTACATCAGAATAATTTATAAATCGATTATTCTTTTTTAAATCTGCTCGTTTATCTTTTTTTGCTTTGAATACATCAAGTGGCTCATATACTTTTTGATTAACACCAAATACTCGCCAAAAAATCGAATTAAAATCTTTTTCTTTTAAAATTTCTAACATTTATTCTTATAAAAAGGACTATATTTTGAGTAGCCATTTTCATATCTGAATTTCCCTATCCCGACCAAAATTGTTAAAATCACTAAGGGAAGAAGTGTAATTTCTAGTGGTGACATATATATCTCCTAAAAAAATTCTCTCAAAGAGTCTCGGAATGGTTTATGATATGTTGCAAAAAGTGCTGCTATGATCATAATCAATATTACTAAAGCACTATTGTTCTCCCCTTTATACAAGGCAAAAATGAACAGTACAAAGAGTAAAGCTAAAAATGGCATATAAGTTTCCTAAACGAAGTAATTTAATACTCAAACCCATCAATTATGGTATATTATAACACTATTCCTTCACATAATAAACTGTATCGCCAATAGCCAATGTAAATTTCCAACCGTTTTTAATAGCATCTTCTTTTAACCAAGTTTTTGGTTGATCAAAATCATCACTCTTGCAAGCTCCTAAATAATTTGGAAATCTATTTGACTCAAGACATCGCATTACTTTTTGGTTTTTTTTCACCTTTTTAAAAGTCACATAAAATGAATGATTATTAACTGCTATCCAACCATCTTGTAAAATGTCTTTAACTTCAAAGATCTTATTTGATGGCTTGCATTTTACATATTCAAAAGTCGTTGTAGATGTTTCACAATTGATCGTATCGCCTAACTCGTAAGCTGATACCTGATCGATTCCAAAAAAACATATCAACAATAGTGAAAATAGTTTACTTTTTGACACTACCATTTTCCACTCATCGAGCAGGAAATGCCAGAATAATACATACGAACATTTAACATTTCAGTAGCATTCCCTCTTTTATCTGGTTTGAACCAAGAAAATACAAATGGCATCCAGACAACTATATGTGCAAAAGTATTGTCACTTATGCTTTTGATAAACTCTACCATGGCATTGTAATCTTCGATGATCCAGTAGCCTGCCAAAATTGCTAACGACATAACAAATAAAGTCAAATAGCTTACAATCAGTCTTGCTAGTACATTTGCAAAATATTCTGCCATTTTTTGCTCCTGATATATTTGTTTTATAAATTTATTATAAAAAGATTTAGCTTAAAAAACATTTCACTATAGGGAATTTTATTAATTTATGTGATTCTATATAATCAAGTAAAAATGTTACAGGACTTTTTACATAGAAAATTTACAGGAAATCTCACAGGAAGAGATACAAGAACTGCACCGCAAAATAGCTGATAATGTTAAAAAGATACGCAAACAAAAAAATATATCACAATTAAATTTAGCTCATTCTATCGGTCACAAAACTGTAAGTACAATTGCAAAGATTGAAGCTGGTCACGAAAACAAGCATTACAATATAGAACAACTCTATAAAATCGCTAATGTTCTTCAAGTAGATATTAGAGATTTTTTTATACTCTCAAAATAATTCTGTCCGACACTATTCACTGTCGTTCATATATAGGTTGATTCTGTCCCCTAAAAGGGACAATTTACTTGTATTATATTGCTTGATTTTGTCCCCTATAAGAAAAAATGCTTACAAAGTCACCTCTTTAAAAGCCCTATTTTAATGGTTTTGTGAAGAGTTGTCAAAAAAAATCGTTACTCATTCTAGTAAAAATCATTTGGAAAATCATCAAAAAATCGCACTTTGAAAAAAATCGTTACTTAAATCAGTTCGATCAATCCCTATTCTTAGGGTTTTATAGAGATATGAGAAAAAATTTCCTTACTCAAACAATTCTTTTTTATCGTTTTTTAATTATTATAATTCGAAAACGAATATATCTATTTTTGAAAGACTTTTTGCAATATTTCTATCACTTGTTCTTTCTCTACTGGTAATTTATCAACAATAGACTTTAGCATTTTTTTATCCACATCTTGTTCTAAATGCTCTATAAAAGCATCAAAATCTTGAACCATTCTACCTACTAATTTTATCTGCTCATTACCCGTTAAAAGTAGAGCAAGTTTGAGTATATCTCTTCGATGTTTTTTCCACTTTTTATCATCACGATTTTTTAAATCATAAAATGCTGACATCTTAAGCATAATAGTCGCTTGTGTATTTGTACAGGGTGCTCTATGATTTTTATCAACATTATTTTTTATCATCTCAAAATATTCTGGATCAAGCATAATGGCTGAGAGTGAATACAATCCCTCTTCGGCATCTATAGGGATAATTCTTTGTTTATCCTCAAGTTCTAAACTGTTTTCATTGGATGCAAAAAGTTCAATCTCTTTTGCAAAGTTTTCTGTTTGCGGTTCAACAAATCTGTAATATTGATACTGATCTTTTGAACCTGTTTGGATTTTATAGCCACCCTCTTTTACATACTCTTTTATTCGTTTTGTCATCTCTACTGAATTGCTCGTCAAAAGCACCAAATCAATATCAAATGTTGCTTTACCATGATTTTCAAGTTCACTATCAAGAAGCATAAGCGTTGCAAAGCCACCTACAACAACATAATGTTCATCTAAATCTTTACAGTAATCTTGAAAATGACTCAAGCCTGCGTAATCAGTCTCTTTCATTTTCATCCCTTATTTTCTCTATTATTCTTGTTTCTAGTTGTTCTACCGCTTCTTGTACTCTCTCATCTTCATCATTTTTGAAAAATCTTATTACATATAATGGATTTATCGTATCCTTGTGAGCAAAAACAGATGGCTCTCTATCCCATACTTCAATCTTATACTCAGCTTCATCCTCATCACACTCTAAAGCCTCTAGCTGCTTAGATGTAAGCTGTTTATGAGAGATAGCAACTGTTTTTATCTTCTGCTCTATCAATGTAGAATAATGTGATAGTGCTGTAAATCCGCTATATAGTTTTTCCCCTATATAACCTTTAGCAAAAAAGCTATATTTTACAAGTAACTTTGCTTCCTCTTTTAAACGCTCATACACTTCCATAGGTGAAATAAAATGGATATATCTACTTCGCCCACTGGCTTCTATTTGAACATATCCTAATGCTTCTAAAACCTTTAAAGCTTGAGATGTAGCTCTAAGCTCTCTACTAATAGCTTGTGCTATCTCTTTTATCATCATGCCACTATGTATTTGATTATCTAAATAACCTATCAAAATCACATCAGCATCGATAGTTAAAGAGACTTCTCTCAATGGAGTATTCTTTTTATTTTGTGTTTGTAGCTGCAATAGTGCAAAAGGCATATAGATTTGTTTATCCTTAATAACAAACGGTATATGCTTCTTTATCAAACTCTCAATGCTTCTACTATCAAGTTTATCAAACACTAAAATAGTGTGACAAGAAGTAAGTTCATCAAGACGCTTGATGGCATTTTGATGAACCCTAATATCAATTGTTTCATCTTTTACATTTGCAAATACAACGCATATATCTTCTATCTTTGCACCCCAAAGGTCATATCCAGATTTTAGATAAAGTGGTACATTAACAGTGATATTGTTTGATACAATTTTCCAATTGGTATTATTTTGAATATACTCAAATATCTCTTTTTTCGTTTTCATAAACTTATAATAACATAAAAAATGTTAAATTTACAATAATATGTAAATATTGTATTTTTTATGTAAATTTAATATTTACTCTTTTTTCTTTGTCAAGATTTTGACCATTTTTTCAAACCATTCCAAATCTTCATTTGTAGTGTTGAATTTATCAATAATTTGCCCATACGCAAAAGCATCTATAATATTAAGTTTTGGATATTGCTGTTGAAGTTCCAAAACTCTTTCATTTTCTCGACAACGCTTTAGCCGTTTTTTAAACTTATCATTGTACTGTTCAAAATACCTAGTGCTCGAATATTTTAACTTTTTCTTTCCCTCATCACTACTTGGTTTTATGATTGTTATCATAAATGCCAATAAATGATTCCGTGAAATTGAAAAAGAGCCATAAAGATGCTCATAATAAGCCTTTTTAAGCCAAGTTTCTACTCTTTTTTCATTGCTGCTTTTACTATTTAGAGCTTTTATGCCATCGATTTTATCCATCTCCTCAATAATATCTTTTAACTCTTTATTTTCTTGCGTAATATCCCATAAAATGCCCGTTACTGCATTTATTGCTTTTTCATGATAGATATAGGGTCGTTGAAATTTATCATCTCTTAGTTTACCTAACAGATGATAAAATGCTTTTTTTGAATACTTATGCATGTCAAGAAGTGATATTCCTTTTTTCATAATACCATCTCCCTAAAAAATTGCATCGATATATTTTTTAGCTTCTGCATGTGGAACTTTTATATATCGATCAGTCATTTTGATGTTTGCATGATTCATCAATTTTTTAATCACAAAAGCATTGGCACCTTTAGCGGATAATAAAGATCCAAAAGAGTGTCTTAATGTATAAAGGCTTACTTTATTAATCCTATCATTTGCCTCTAATCCTTCATTAAATAAAGCATTCATCAAAGGCTGTATTCTATTTTTCATAGCTATATATGATATGTGATTTGTTTTATCAATTTTTGGATTTTCTCTGAAAAATATAAACTCTTCTGGAGCTAAATTTCTTACCCAATCATACAATGTTAGTTGCAGTTTTTCATGTACTGCCATTGTGTATTGTGGGCCATTTTTTATCGGAAGAAAAGAAATTTTATCGTTTCCAACATCTACATCTTTTCTTTTTAATTGTAAAATAGATCGTGGTCTTGCACCTGTACAAATTCCAATCAAAACAAAAAGATATGCTTTTGGATTATGAACCAACGAAGCAAGCAACAACTCAAGTTCATCTTCTGAAAGTATTCTCTGTCTTTCATTATTTAATTTCAACAGTTTGACTTCATTAGAAGGATTTTTTTCTATGTTAATTGTTTCTGTATCTATTGCGTAATTTATAATTGCTCGCAATAAAGCAAGATAATAATTTACAGAAGCAGGACGATATTTTTCCACTTCAATAAGATATGTTTTGAAGTTTTTTATATCCTCAACTTTTAATTTATAGATATTTTTGTTGCCAAAGACAGGATCAATCTTGTTCAGATACTTCAAATAAGCATCTCTATGGTTTTTCATGCTCTTTTTTTCATCAAAATATTTTTGTGCAAGTTCTCTAACTTTTACAACCTCTTGCTGTCTCCTTTTCTGTATATACAATGGTTCGTCCAAAGATGAAATATCTGCCAAAGCTTTTCTTCTTTGAACAGCAGCATCTCTTTCTGAGTATCCGTCAGACTTTTTTCCAACATTGACCCAGATTTTTTTACCATCTATATCTTTGTAATTATAGTAGTAAGACACATCACCATTTACTAATAATTGTTGATATACCCCAACATGTTTTTTTGACTTGATTCTAGACATTTTCTACCTCAATTCTACCCTTATTTGAAGAGTAATGATAATTTGTGGATAGAAACCGGTTTGCTATCTAAAAAAATTGTAGTGGATTTGAAGCCCTATTTCAAGGGGTTAGAAGAGTCTTGACGAGTGATGATTTTTTTTGACGACATTCACTGTTACTAAGCGAAACAGTAATTATCAATCATTAAAATCATTATATATCCTAAGTTTAATTAATAGCATTTTATCGCTTTTGCTCTTTTTTTTGACTTATTTTTACTGAATCTCTTTTTTATTTGTTAAGTGTTGAAGATAATTTGAGATATTGATTAAAGAAAAAGTAACTAAAAATATCATAAGACCCGGAAAGAAACTAACCCACCATGCAATCTCTACAACATCCTTTCCACTGCTAAGAATTGTACCCCAACTCATTTGAGGAGCAACAATTCCAAGTCCTAAAAAACTAAGACCCGATTCTGCAAGGATAGCTCCACCTACCCCAAAGGTAAAACTAACGAAATAGATTGGTGCCAAAAGAGGTGCATAGTACTTAAAAAGTATTTTTAATTTAGAGACTTTTGCAATGTTTAGTATCTTTATATATGGTTTCGATGTTATTTCAAAACTCTCTGAGCGAATAAGTCTTGCCGTAGTCATCCATCCTGTAGTAGATATAATAACTATTAAAACCAGTGCAGAAGCATTTACATAACTAACAAGAGCTAGAAGTAAAAAAAATGTCGGAAATGTTAAAAACAGATCCACTAAAACAACAAAACCCTTATCTATATTTCCTCGAAAATATCCAGCCGTAGAACCCAAAATTAATCCTATTATTGAAGCAATAAAAGCGCTTCCTACACCAATAATAAGCGAGACTTTTCCGCCTTCAATAAGTCGTGCAAAAATATCCCTGCCAAGTCTGTCAGTGCCAAGAAGATGTTCCCATGAAGGCGGAACTAAAATAGCATTGCTATCTAACATATAGGCATCAACCGAGTAAAAATTAGAACCAAAAAAAGATATTATAAAGACAAAAACAAGTATAAAAATACTAACTTTAGGCATTTAAAATTCTTTGTGTAAAATTCAGTGAACTATAGTTAATATATATCACAATATAAGTCATTCTATATCTTTACTTTTAAAATATGTTAAAGTTGTATTTCCAAATTTTTTTGATTTTATGATATAAAACGGACCTATTGTATCTGGAATTTCTAAACCGCTCATATGCTCTATAATTATAAGTTTTACACACTCTTTTGGCAAAGAAGCTATCAAATCAATAGTTTTATCGTATATATCCTCCATCCCTTCTCTTATGTTAAAAGGAGGATCTATATAAAAATATGCCTTTTCACTCTTTCTCTGCAAAGTTTTTACAACACTCTGAATGTTGATAAATGTATCACCACTGTAAATTTCACACAAAGCCGGATCAGTCTGCTGGATATTTTCTTTTAAAATTTTTATCGCATCACGATCACGCTCCATAAAAAGAACATGTTTTGCGCCGCGGCTAAGTGCTTCAAGACCAATAGAACCGCTTCCTGAAAAGAGTTCTACAAAAGTTGCGTCTATTATTTCAAACTGAATTGTATTAAAAAAGGATTCCAAAACTATAGCTTTTGAACTTCTTGTTGTAGTTTTTGATGGAATTTTTAAACTTTTATTTTTAAACTTCCCAGATATTATTTTTTTAGTTATTTCTTTATTTTTCATAAAACTGTCATACTACCTTTAAAACATTCTATCAACGGTGATTTACAAATTGTCAATATTTTTAATTAAAAAGAAGTATAACACATCAAAAAGAAGATTTAATATCTAAATATTTGTTTATACTATATTTTAAATCTTCATCCATATCAGTCACATTTACCAATAACCACTCCAAATATCCTCTGTTGCACATACTTATCTCTTCTATATAACGCCCGCTATATTTACCAAAATCAAATTTCTCAATCAGCACATGTTTAAAACTAAGCTCAAGTAACTCATTATCTGTTTTCATATCTAAAAGATAATCATATAAAAGTTTTACATATAACGCATCAGCAAGCGCATTATGCGCAATAAATTCATTTTCAACCATTGACAAAGAACATTTCAAAGCCTCTTTTTTCTCATTTTTATAGAGTTTTAACTCATACCTTAAAAATTGTAAAGAGAAGTGCTCACACTCCGGAATTAAGTGTTTTGTAGCACGAAGAGTATCAATAACTTTACCATACCATTTAAATCCGCATGCATTTAACATCTTTAGATCAAAACTTGCATTGTGAGCTATAATTGTTGAATTTTCATTGTTATGCTCTTGTAAAAATTTCCAGGCATCGCTCTCTTTTAAAGGTGGTTTTCCTTTTATCATCTCATTTGTAATATGATTTATACTTGAAGCTTTCGAAGAGATTTTTTTCCCTTCATTTACAAGTTCATATTTTGAGACCACCTTGTTTTTATCAACAGAGATTAAACCTATAGAACAGATTTTATCACTGCTATCTAACCCTGTAGTTTCCAAATCCAAAAATATTAACATACTTTAATCTTTAATACTTAAAAATCTAAACATCATCTTTGAAAGATTCTAACATTCCATAATAGTGTTCAAGTGTTATAAAACTTTTCTCAAACCTAAAGCGGATAATAAATTCTACAATTTTGTTTTTTAGATCTGTATCTACATTCTCAGCTTTTCCAAAATAGCCTAAAGATATATTTTTACTTTTTATAACAGCATTTTTATCATAACCGATTGCCAAAATCTGTAAATATTTACCTTTTTTTATCTCACCCAAATTTTCACTAAGAAGTGATGCTCCTGATAAATTTATAGCTTTAAAATTAAAAAGCTCGCTAAATTCTTCAACCTTTTGATCTATGCCTAACTCTTTATATAAATTTTGCAATAAATTTAAATTCTCTTTTCTAGCACGCTCATAACTAGAAATTTTATTTGTTAAATTTTTTAATCTATCCAAAGCTGAATTCATAACTATTCCTATCTTTACTTATAGAGATTATACCCAAAAGCTAAACTATTTTAGTTATAATTATGCATTTAAAAAAAAAGAAAAAAATGGACTACTTAAAAATAAAAAAAGCTGATTCTCTGCATGGAGAAATAAAAATTTCTGGTGCCAAAAATGCATCTTTGCCATTAATAGCAATGAGTATATTGGCAAAAAATCGTGTATCTATTAAAAATTTACCTCATGTTGTAGATATAAATACTCTTTTAAAATTACTATCAAACTTAGGTGCAAAATGTTCATCTACATGGACAAAGAATGAAAATATTACAACTATTGACACCTCTTGTCTGAGTGAAACAAAAGCAACATATGATATAGTAAGGACAATGCGTGCTTCCATACTTGTTTTAGGTCCGATTTTAGCACGGTTTAGACATTGTGAAGTATCTTTGCCTGGCGGCTGTGCAATAGGACAAAGACCTGTTGATTTGCACCTTAAAGCGCTTGAACAGATGGGTGCTGTTATAAATATAGAAGCCGGTTATATTCATGCTACTGCCCCAAATGGGTTAAAAGGCTGCAATATAATTTTTGATAAAATAACTGTTACGGGTACCGCAAATATTGTTATGGCAGCAGCTTTGGCAGATGGAGTCACAACCATTACAAATGCTGCCAGAGAGCCTGAAGTAGTTCAACTTTGTGAGATCTTAAATGCGAGCGGCGTTAAGATAGAGGGTATTGCTACTGCGGTATTGACTATTCACGGAACTTCTGGAAAACTTTTAAATATAGATGATTTTACTATTATCCCAGACCGGATAGAAGCAGGAACCTATCTATGCGCAGCTGCTATAACCAAATCAAAGCTTACATTAACAGATGTAAATGCAAAACATCTTGGTGCTGTTTTATCAAAATTGGAAGAGATGGGAAATAAATTTACAATCACAGATAATACCATCACGATTCATCCAGCGAAAAGTCTTAAACCTGCTAAAATAACCACTCAGGAATATCCTGCATTTCCTACTGATATGCAAGCTCAATTTTTAGTGCTTGCTACACAAGCAAAAGGAACTTCTATTATTGAAGAGAAACTTTTTGAAAATAGATTTATGCATGTCAGTGAGCTTCAAAGAATGGGTGCAGATGTATCACTAAACGGAAATGTTGCAACTATAAACGGAAAGTCAAAATTAAGCGGAACTGATGTTATGGCAACAGATTTACGAGCTTCAAGTGCACTAGTTTTAGCAGGTCTTGTAGCAGAGGGTATAACCAATGTACATCGTATATACCATCTTGATAGAGGTTACGACTCTTTAGAAGAAAAATTGCAAAATGTAGGTGCAGAGATAAAAAGATTAAAAGAGTAATCAATCTTCAAAAATGATCATCTCATATATGCTTTTTTTAGTAACCAATGCTTTGTCGTGTGAAACTGTATGAGAACTTTTTGCCTTTAAAATTTCTTCTCTGAGCTCTTTAATATCCTGTTCCATACTATCAACATTCTCTTTGAGTCTTAAAATTATATCTACTCCGGCCAAGTTCACACCGAGTTCGCGAGTTAATCTTAAAATTAGTTTGATTCTATCTATATCTCTTTGAGAATAGAGTCTTATTCTGCCGTTTGATCTTGATGGAGTAATAAGATTTTCTCTCTCATACTGCCTTAATGTCTGCGGATGTATATCTAAAACCTTTGCAACAATACTAATCAAATAAACCGGCTCATCATATTGGTGTATCATACTTTGCTCCTTAATTTTTAGGTAGTTTTTCTTTCATTAATTCTACCAACTTTTCATTCAAATCCTCAACCTTTGGTAAAACTATATTTGCTTCCAGATAGAGATTTCCGCGAACTTTTGTTTTGCGGTTCATTGCACCCATCTCTTTTACACGAAATCTCTGTCCGTTTTTGGTATTTTGAGGTATTTTAAGCTTAATCTCTTTTTCCAAGGTTTGTATAGATATTTTTTCACCAAATAATGCCGCATAAAGAGGTACATCAAATTTCTTAATTAAATCATCATCTTCTCTAATATACTCTGGACTAGGAGCTACACTTATTTTTAAAAAAAGATCTCCTGCTCTGCTGCCCTGTTTATGTCCTTTGCCTTTAACACGCATCTTCTCACCGCTTTTTACACCAGCTGGGATTTTGATATCAAATCTCTCTCCATTTAACGAAACAGAGTGCGAACCGCCTAAAATAGAGACGCTAAAAGGAATAGTAACATTTGTTTCTATATCAAGATTTGGCTGTTGCTGCTGCTGAAAGCCACCACCGCCAAAATTGCCAAATCCGCTACTGCTAAATCCTCCGCCACCGAAACCACCAAAGCCCCCGCCTGAGAACATACTTCTTAAAATCTCATCTAAATCGGCTTGTCCGCCACCATAAGAGCGCGAAAAATCATGAAAATTCTGCCCGCCGAACATATTGTCTCCATGCATATCATACTGTGCTTTTTTCTGTTTATCGCTAAGTATTTCATATGCAGCATTTATCTCTTTAAACTTCTCTTCTGCGTCTTTGTCTTTATTTACATCCGGATGATACTGTCTTGCTAATTTTCTATATGCTTTTTTTATCTCTGCTTCGCTTGCGTTTTCAGAGACTTCTAATGTTTCGTATAAAGATTTGCTCATTATTTTTCCTAAAATTTATATTATTATTTATTAAGTGAAATTATATCATAAGAGTTGAGTCAAAGTCAATCAACCTTAAAGAGACTTTTTTAGTTTATCTATTCTATCTTCAAGCGATGGATGTGTGCTAAATAGTGTCATCAACCCTTTTCCATTTATTCCAAAACTCTTTATCTGTTCAGGTAGATGCGGCTCCTCTTTTGACCTTGAGAGAGCCTGCAGAGCTGCTATCATATTTTTTCTGCTAGAGAGATATGCACCTGCCTCATCTGCTCTGTATTCCCTGTATCTTGAAAACGCCATTACAATCATCATTGCTAAAATACCCAGGACTATCTCGGCTAAAATGCTTGCTGCCATGTAGCCAATACCTACATTTTCACTTATATTTTTAAGTATAATTCTGTCAACCAAATAACCGATAATACGAGCAAAAAATATAACAAATGTGTTTACAACGCCTTGAAGAAGTGTAAGAGTCACCATATCTCCGTTTGCAACATGTCCAATCTCATGTCCTAAAACTGCCTCAACTTCATTTTGATTCATGCTTCTTAAAAGCCCGCGGCTCACCGCCACCAAAGCGTCATTTTTAAAAGCTCCCGTTGCAAAAGCGTTTGGGCTCATATCTTCAAATATTGCAACTTCAGGCATCTTTATACCAGCTTTATGTGAGAGTCTTGCCACTGTATCTAGCAGCCAAAATTCTTCTTGATTTAAAGGATTTGTTATAACCCTAGCACCCACTGCCATTTTAGCCATCTGTTTTGACATTAAAAGCGAAATTATAGAACCACTAAAACCGATAACAAGTGAGAAAATAAATAGAGAAGTTAAATCAAGCCCGTTTTCATTTAAAAACTTGTTTAAACCAAAAATATTAACAATAATACTTATTACAACTATTACAGCCAAATTTGTAAGTAGAAAAAGTCCAACTCTTTTAAACATTTTTATCTCTTTGTAAAAAATTTATAAAAAATTATAATCTATGATAGGTTAATAAAAATGTAAATAATGAAAGATTATGTCAAGCAAAATGCTTGACAAGGTGATAAAATTTTAGTGTAAAAAGTGTCTTACCTCTGAAAAATAAAGCGACATGCCATACTCATTTGCAGCTGCTATAACCTCATCATCCCTTATGCTTCCGCCAGGTTCTATTACACTCTTAACACCTGCCGCAGCGGCAGCATCAATGCTGTCACGAAATGGAAAAAATGCTTCACTTGCAAGTGCAGCCCCAGTTACATCAAGTCCCATCTCTTTTGCTTTTTTAAGTGCGCACTGACTTGCATCTACACGGCTGGTCATTCCCATACCAACAGCTACCATAGCAGAGTTTTTAACATATACTACACAATTTGATTTTGTAAGAGATGCTACTTTATAAGCTATCTCCATATCTTTTTTCTCACCGGCAGTTGCTTCTCTTTGACTCATAAGTTTTGCATTTTTTACTTCATCATCATTTACTTTATCTGCATCTTGATATACAAAACCGCCGTCAATATGCTTAAAATCTTTTTCGTCATTTGCAAGAACTAGCTTATCATGACCCATTTCAAATAGTTTAATTCTTTTTTTAGAAGCAAATACTTCTTGAGCTTCCTCCGTAATACGCCCGGCTATAATAACTTCTAAAAATATCTCATTCATCTTAAGTGCAAGTTCTTTTGTCACTACTCCATTAACAGCCACAACACCGCCAAATGCCGAAACTGGATCACATTTTAGTGCTTCCGTATAAGCATCTACAAGATTGTCACGGATAGCAAATCCGCAAGGATTTCCATGCTTTGTGATGCAGACAGCATTCTCATCTCCAAAAGCAGAGGCAATTTTAACAGCACCGCTTAAGTCGTTTAGATTGTTAAAACTTGCTTCGCCCTTTAGAGTTTTAAAGTTCTCTGAGTAGTGTTTGTCAAACTCATAAAGAGCACCTTTTTGATGAGGATTTTCGCCGTAACGGGTATCCATAACTTTATTCCCAACTATAAACTGCTTCTCGCCGAAACCGCCGTTAAAACGCTTGTTCATGTAGTTTGCAATCATTGAATCATATGCTGCTGTATGCTCAAACGCTTTTATCATAAGAGCTCTTCTAAACTCGAGTGTATTTTTCTCGTTCTCTATCGCATCTATTACTTTTACATAATCATTTACATCGGTTACAATCATAACGCTATCAAAGTTTTTAGAAGCTGAGCGAACCATAGCAGGTCCACCGATGTCGATGTTTTCTATAATCTCTTCAAAATCATCAGTTTTTTCTATTGTCTCTTTAAAAGGATATAGATTTACACAAACCAAATCAATTGCTTCAACACCAAGCTCTTTTGCCTGATCTAAGTGAGATTGCTTGTCTCGGCGATGCAGAATTCCACCATGAACGAACGGATTTAAAGTTTTTACGCGCCCTTCAAAGCACTCTGGAAATTTTGTTACTTCATCTATCTCTATAGCCTTTATACCATTTTCAAGAAGTATCTTATATGTTCCGCCCGTTGAGATAATTTCAAAACCATTCTTTACTAAAGATTTGCAAAAATTTACAACACCTGTTTTATTGCTAACGCTTACCAATGCTCTTTTCATTTATAACCTTGTGAAAATTAATTATGGAATTTTATCTAATTTGAGATTAGAAAATGGTAAACTTAAAAAAATGAAAACAGAGAAAAGCAGATGAAAAATATAGCCATTTTATGTTCAGGCGGAGATGTTAGCGGTATGAATCCCGCAATTAAACATTTTGTAGAGTATGCATTAGAAAAGGAGTTAACGCCTTACTTTGTTTATGACGGATTTAAGGGGCTTATTGAAAATAAAATAGTAAAAGCAACTCATAAAGATGTAGCAGGAATCATCAACCGAGGCGGAACTATTTTAGGCTCTGCAAGAAGCAAAAAATTTATGGAAAAAAAGTTTAGAGAAGTTGCAAAAAAAAATCTTGATGCCCTCAACATTGACATGTTGGTTGTTCTTGGCGGTGACGGTTCATTTAGGGGAATGGATATCTTTTACAAAGAACAAGGAATAAAATTTTGCGGTATTCCCTCTACTATAGATAATGATATAAACGGCACAGAATACTGTTTAGGGGTAGATACCGCACTCAATGTCATCAAAGAATCAATAGACAATATCAGAGACACGGCAGCTTCATTCTCAAGAGCTTTTGTTATAGAAACCATGGGAAGAGACTGTGGTTATCTGGCATTGGTTTCGGCTCTTACATGTGGCGCTGAACTCTGTCTTATCCCTGAAGTAGAGTATGATTTAAAAGAGTATGAAAAGAGTTTTAAAAAGCAGATAAAAAACGGACGAAGATATTTTATAGCTGTTGTTTCAGAGGGCATAAAAGAAGAATCAAGCGAGATTGCAAAATGGTTTGAAGAAAAGATTGGTTTTGAATCACGCGCAACCATTTTAGGACATACACAAAGAGGTGGAAACCCGACAATATATGACAGACTTATGGCATATAAGTTTGTAAATCACGCTCTTGATGGTATGCTTGAAGGCAGAGATGAGAGTGTAATATGTTATACAAAAAAAGGTTTTGAGTACAAAAGTATTGATGAAGTTGCAAATAAAAAATATCAATTGGATGATAAACTACTATCTTATTTAAAGAAATTTTAGATGTATAAACTCAATTTTTTTGTTCCTACTGAAGATAAAGAGAGAGTAAAAGAGGCGCTATTTGCTGTAGGTGTTGGCAGCTATAAAAATTATGAGTGTTGCTCTTTTGAAACTCTTGGAGTTGGACAATTCAAACCTATAGAAAAAGCAAATCCATATATTGGCTCTCTTGAGAAAATAGAAAAAGTTCAAGAGTATAAAGTTGAGATGATTTGTAAAGAAGAGCTTCTCTTTAAAGCTGTAAGAGTATTAAAAGAAACACATCCGTACGAAGAAGTGGCTTATGAAATTATTGAAATAAAAAATATTTAAGAAGGTGATTATATGCAAAACAGAGTAATATCACTCCAAATTGGAAAAGTAAAATCATATGGAGATAAAAAGTCTAGCGAGTTTTTGGAAAAATATTGGGAGAGTGCTTCGTTTAAAGAGGTTGTAAACGATAAGGTTTGGGCTGGAAAACTTGGCTTTAAAGGTGATGAAGTAGCTGACAGGGTACATCATGGCGGAGCGGAAAAAGCCATATTTGCAAACAGCTACCAAAATTATGAAAAGTGGACTGAATTTTTAAAAGTAAAACATCTTTCTTTTGGTGCTTTAGCTGAGAATCTTACAGTTAGCGGACTTCACGAAAGCAATGTCTGTTTAGGCGATATTCATAAAATAGGTTCTGCTTTACTTCAAGTATCTCAGCCGAGAAAACCATGCTACAAAATCTCAAAAAAACATAACAATAAAAAATTTACAGATGAAATTTATACATCAGGACTTACAGGATGGTATTATAGAGTCCTTGAAGAAGGGTTTATACAAGCAGGAAATGATATACAAATCGTCTTTAGTGAAGAACCAAAAATATCTATTCTTGAAGCGAATATGGCATTTGCACATCCTGATGAGAAAAGAGACACTCTAGATAAAATTTTAACCATCTCATCTATTGCACCCTCTTACAGAACAAGTATTTTAAAAAGAATAGATAAAACATTTAGCCTGGATTATATGAAAGTAGATTAATTACTCTTTATCTTTTAGACTGCCGATATACGACAGATAAAAGTATCAGAGATTATAAATCCCTTTCTATAACTTTTTTAAATGTATTAAAATAGTTGTCTTTTAATAGATTCATATCCATTGCAACATTATTGATTTTGATTTTATCTCCACCAACTACACCAATCTTTTGATATACAAAATCTCCAACCATTGACTCAAAAGATGCACAATTTTCCTGTTTTACTTCAATAATAGCACGACTCATACTTTCTGCAAAGATATCTCTTTCATCATTTACAGACATTCTAACGCTGCATCCAAGTCCGCTAGTAGCCGCCATTTTAGCAAGTGCTATAGCAACACCCCCGCTGCTTGCATCTTTTGCACACTCTAAAATACCTTTTTTATTTGCCTCTATTACTAAATCCCAAAGAGCCAACTCTTTTTCATAATCAATCTCAGGAAGTTTACCTGCAACCGTTTTGTACATCTCTTTCATATAAAGAGAGCCGCCAAATTCACTTTTAGTTTCACCGATTAAATAAAGAATATTTCCCTCTTTTTGAAAACTTGACATCAAAACTTTATTTTGATTACCATTTACACCAACAGTTGCAATGGATGGAGTCGGAAAAACAGATACGCCATTTGTCTCATTATAGAGTGAAACATTCCCGCCTATTACTGGTGTCATAAGTTCTGCACACGCCTCTTTAATACCTAAACACCCTTCGCTAAACTGCCACATAACTTCAGGATTTTCAGGATTACCGTAGTTTAGACAATCAGTAATAGCCAAGGGTCTCGCACCGCTCATTGCAACATTGCGTCCACTCTCGATTACAGCCGCAGCTGCTCCGCCTTTTGGGTCTATATAGCAGTAGCGCACATTACAATCAGCTGACATAGCAAGAGCTTTGCCATTCTCTTTTACGCGAATAACAGAAGCGTCAAGCATGCCACCTTTTTTTATAGTGTTTGTCTGCACCATTGAGTCATACTGCGTATAAATCCACGATTTATCAACCACTTCCATAGATTTTATAAGCTTCTCAAACGCCTCTTGATTTGTAACACTCTCAAAATCATCAATAGTCACATCGCCGATTTTATCCAAATATGCAGGGCGCACCATAGGACGATTAAGAACAGGTGCTTCTTCACTTACGGGATTAACCGGAACCTCTGCAACTCTCTCTCCATGCCAGAAAAGTTCCATATTGCCAGTTCCGGTTACTTCGCCGATTACCGCTGCATCTAAATCCCACTTCTCAAAAATTTTAATAATCTCGGCTTCACTCCCTTTTTTCGCACAAAGAAGCATTCGTTCCTGTGATTCACTTAGCATAAAGTCATAAGGAGTCATTCCCTCTTCACGGGCAGGCACACGATCAAGATGCATTATCATACCGCTGCCGCTGCGTCCCGCCATCTCAAAAGATGAAGATGTAAGCCCAGCCGCTCCCATATCTTGGATACCTACGACATGGTCTGTTTTAAAAAGCTCTAAACACGCTTCAAGTAAAAGTTTTTCTGTAAAAGGATCACCCACCTGAACAGTCGGGCGAAGAGATTTACTCTCCTCGGTAAAACTGTCAGAACTCATTACGGCTCCGCCAAGCCCATCACGACCGGTTTTTGCACCAACATACATTACAGGATTTCCTATGCCGTCTGCGCGACCATAAAAAATCTCATCTGATTTTGCTATACCTAAAGTAAATGCATTTACTAAAATATTTCCGTTATAGCACTCATCAAAGCTTGTTTCTCCGCCAATTGTAGGAACACCCATACAGTTTCCGTAACCGCCGATTCCTTCAACTACACCGCGAACCAAATACCTCTGATGTTTAGAGATGTCATCATCGTTTAAAATATTGCCAAATCTAAGAGCATTAAGATTTGCAACAGGACGAGCTCCCATAGTAAATACATCACGCATAATTCCGCCTACGCCGGTTGCAGCACCTTGGTATGGCTCAATAAAACTTGGATGGTTGTGTGACTCCATCTTAAATACAGCAGCATAACCATCGCCGATATCTATAACTCCGGCATTTTCGCCCGGACCCTGAATAACCCATGGAGCTTTGGTCGGAAAACCGCTTAAATGAACTTTTGATGATTTATAACTGCAGTGCTCACTCCACATCGCAGAAAAGATCCCTATCTCTACCAAGTTCGGTTCACGCCCTAAAATTTGTTTAATATGTGTGTAATCTTCACTTGAAAGTTTATGCGAAGCAAGTACTTTTTCAATATTTTCTAGTTGTTGGCTCACTGGAAATCCTAAAAATTTGGTTTTTAAAGAGAGATTATATCTAAAATAGTTAGTGAAAAAAATTTAATGAAAAGAAAAATCAGATTTTGTACGAATATTTTTTTTCAAAGAGAATATGTCTTTATAGTAAATTTCTAATATCTCATACTCTTTTTTTTCATTTGGAAGCTGTATTTTAAACTCATCTTCTACTTTTTTGCCGATCATAGCACGGGCAAGAGGTGAATGTATGGAAATAAGACCATTTTGGGGTTCTGATTCTAAAACACCGCAAATTGTATATGTTTCCTCTTCATCAGTTTTAATATTTAAAATCTTTACGCTACTTCCAAAAGTCACTTTTTCATGTGAATGTTTTGAGGGATCTATAATTTGAGACTTTTCTATCATTTTGTTTAGATAAAAAAGTCTTTTGTCAATATGACGAAGCTTCTCTTTTGCTGCCTGATAATCAGCATTTTCACTTCTGTCTCCTAAAGCTGCGGCAACTAATTTTTCCTGCGCAACTTTAGGTTTTTCAACTTCAAGTAAAAACTTAAACTCTTCCACGAGAAGATCATATCCTTGAATGCTCATTGGCTCTTGCAATTTTAATGTGCCTATTGATCAAATCCTACTATATAGTAGGTATTTTTATTTTCTAATTTATTGATTTTTACTTTATATTTATCACTAAAATGTTTAATTTTTTCGTGTGCTTCTTGTGCCATTTCAGGATTTGGAGAATCAACTTTTATTTTAAAAAAATCATTTGAATTTGACAAAGCAACATAAGAGTCATCAACTTTTAAATGATCATGTAAATCCATAATATGTTTCTGTATTTTCTCATAACCTACTGTATTTTTTTCAATTCTTTGAAGTTGTTGAACTAAAGCATCATTCGGTGCATAACCAAGCTGTGTAAGCATTGCTTCTTTTTGCATTTTTTTCCCTTTTTTTCTAAAAATATAAGAAAATAATATCAACTATTTGTAAATATTCAGTATTTTTTTATGAACAAATATGTATTATCGATTTAATTTATATATTTAAAATATTAAGAATAAAATAAAAAAAACAATTTTTAGATGTAAAAATTTTAATAAAATAGTGGAGAATATTTAACTATTATGATGAAATCCCTTTTAATAAAACTAACAACCGGTTTAAGTGAGCAAGATGTTACTTCAGAAGAAGAAGAGCATATAAATGATTTTTTAATTAAAAAGTATATTACAAAAAAAGAGAATATATACAAATTCAACTCGAAATACCGCGCAGGAACAGTGGGCATTATTCAACATGACACTGCATATCTCAATGTTATAGGAGAGTATGTTCGCGATCTTTTTATGGGTGAAGGTGATTTAGCGAATGCAAAAGAGGGAGATCTTGTAATCGTACAAAGACTGCTTGGCAAAAGAGGCACTCCCAGCGCTAAAGTTGTTGAAGTTTTAGGCAGAGCACAGACTTACAGTGTCGCATATATCATCTCAAGTGATGGGCGAAAATCTTTAGTAGATTTAAAAACTGAATATCCAACAGGAGTTGAAATATCGCAAGAAGAGTTAGATTTATATGATTACGGAGATATTTTTAAAATCGACAATCAAAACTTTACAATTATGGAACATCTTGGCAACATTAAAGACCCGCTTGTTGATGAAAAAATCGTCCTTGCACAATTTAACAAACATGACGAATTCGAGCCTGAAGTACTGAAGCTTGCCTCATCTTTTGAAGAGGTAGATGCTT
Organism: Sulfurimonas xiamenensis; assembly: GCF_009258045.1. NCBI lineage: Bacteria > Pseudomonadati > Campylobacterota > Epsilonproteobacteria > Campylobacterales > Sulfurimonadaceae > Sulfurimonas > Sulfurimonas xiamenensis. Next base: position 423,238 of record NZ_CP041166.1, on the reverse strand, counting down.
TAAAATACTCTTCAAGAACAGATTTAAGAGAACTTCCATTTTGCACAATCGACCCTGTAACCGCAAAAGATTTCGACGATGCAATATACTGGGATGACAAGAACTCCACGCTTTATGTCGCCATAGCAGATGTGAGCGAATATGTAACCCCTTTTGGCGCAATTGACAACGAGGCGATTTACAGAAGCTTCTCTATTTACCTTCCGCACCGCTCCATCCCAATGCTACCAAGACAGCTAAGTGAGACACTTTGCTCTTTGCAGCCGCATATCGACAGACTCGCTTATGTTTTTGAGATTAAACTAAACCTTGATTCGCTTGAAGTAGTGAGATCAAAAGTTTACGAAGCGATAATCCACTCACAGAGAAGATTTAACTATGAAGAGATCGACGACTTTTTGGAGGGAAGGCTTGAAGCGCAAAATGAGTCTGAAAAGATGATTTTTGAGTACATCTCCAAACTCAAAGTCATAACAGACAGACTTAAAGAGAAAAGACTTGAAGTGGGTTACAATTTTCGCTCAAACGAGCTTGAGATGTTTATAGATGAAAACTCAAACATTACACATACAACTTATGCAGAAGAAACTCCATCACATGCTCTTATAGAGGATTGTATGCTTCTTGCAAACAAAGAAGCAGCAAAAAGATTTAAAAAAGGGATCTTTCGTATACATGAACCGCCAACTCAAGCGAAACTGCAAAATCTTTATCAAGAACTTGCTGGAATCGGTATATATGTAGATATTAAAGCATCCATTAAAGATACGATTACACAGATACAAAATCAAGCTGAGGAGATGGGTCTCTCAAGCGAAGTCGATACGCTTATCATCCAATCTCAGATGCAGGCAAGGTATGCACCCTTTAATGTCGGGCATTTCGGACTCGGTTTTGATGAGTATACGCACTTTACTTCCCCTATCAGAAGATATTCAGACCTTATCGTTCACAGGCTATTAAAAGCTATAGCCAGAGGCGATAAAGAGGAGAGCTCCTATGTTCTTAGAAATGTAGAGTCGCTCTGCATGAGCGTGAGCGAAAAAGAGAGAGAGGCTTCAACGGTTGAAAATGAGTTTATGGCAAGAAAATTCACCCGTTGGGCGAATGAAAATATCGGCAGCGTCTTTAAAGCCAGAATAACCTCTACAGACCCGTATCTAAAAGCAGAACTTCATGATGAGATCCAAGGGGCTAGATTTCTTATCAACCATGGGCTTGATGCGCAACTATTTGAAGATGTAAAAGTAAGAATCGACAAAGCAGATATTGCCAAAGCAAAAATCTATGCAAGCGTTATTGAACGAATAGAGAGAGAAAGCTGATTTGTACAAAAGCGAACTAGACAAACATATTCAAAACGCCTCCATTTCAAACAGTTTTATACTTTTTGGAGAGAGCACTTTTTTAATCGACAGATATACTCAAATACTCACAAATGTGCCCGATGCTTCTGTTGCAAAGTTTTACCATGACGAGTATAGTTTTAAACCTGCAAAAGCGCATCTATCACAAGCTTCTCTCTTTGGCGATAGAAATGTTCTCATAATAAAAAGCGAGAAAAAGATACCAAAAAAAGAGCTTGAAACGCTCATTGAGTCTTGTGAAAAAAACAAAGAAAATATTTTTGTATATGCTTACTATGGGGATGATCATAAAACATATGCAAAAGCTCCAGCAAAAACAAAAACCATGTGTGTGCGCTTTTTCCATCCAAATCAGGGTGAAGCTATTTTTACGGTATCACAGGTAGCCCGTGAAAAAAAAGTAAATATAGACAACCAATCCATAAGCCATCTTCTCTCAATCCACAACTGGGATGTAGCACTTGCATGCAATGAGATAGATAAGCTAAAAATTTATGACAGAGCAATAACAACAAAAGATGTAGACAACCTTGTTTTTGGGTTAGCCGAAGTCAATATTGAGAGTTTTATAAACAAGATACTAAATAAAAAAGATTTTAAAGCAGATCTTGAAAGTATGTTAGAACATGGAGAGGATGAAATAAGAATATTAACAGCCATTACATCTTATATCACACAACTTTACATGTTTCATATCTACATACGAGTAAACGGCGCTCCAAATGCTCTAGAAATACTTGGATATCCAGCTCCAAAATTTGTTGTCGATGCAAAAGCATCAATGTCGATAAAGATAAAGCCACAAACTTACTACAAACTACATGAACTGCTTCTGACAAGCGAACTGAAAATGAAGAGTTCGCATGTGGACAAAGGCGCTGTTTTGCTCTCGACGCTTATTAGAGCACAACAATTACTATAATAAAAACTAAAGATTTTGATTTATAGTGCTTAGATTTGGATGTTTGTGGGAGAGAGCTTACATATGTAAGTGACCGAGCACATCACCCGAAGATGAGTGACTGGCACTAAATACCAATACCCCCGTTGCTAAAGCATAAGAGGGGTACTAGAAATTAAAAAGATTAGTTTTTAGTTGTATCTACTATTTTATTTTTCGATATCCACGGCATCATGCCTCTTAACTTAACACCTGTCTGCTCAATTAAAGAAGCTCTTGCATTTGCACGCTCAGCGTTCATTCTTGGATAGCCTGCTTGACCCTCAAGGATAAAGTCTTTTGCAAATCTACCATCTTGAATCTCTTTTAGTATCTCTTTCATAGCAGCTTTACTTTCAGCATTGATAACACGCTTTCCTGAAACATAGTCGCCGTACTCTGCAGTATTTGAAATCGAATATCTCATATCTGCGATTCCACCCTCAAACATCAAGTCTACGATAAGTTTTAACTCATGAAGACACTCAAAATATGCAAGTTCAGGAGCGTATCCAGCTTCAGTCAGAGTTTCAAAACCTGCTTGAACAAGTGATGCTGCACCACCGCAAAGAACAGCCTGCTCTCCGAAAAGGTCAGTCTCAGTCTCATCTTTAAAAGTCGTCTCGATGATTGCAGTTCTACCGCCGCCGATAGCTGATGCATATGAAAGTGCCAACTCTTTTGTTGTTCCGCTCGGGTTTTGACCTACAGCGATCAAATCCGGAATACCGCCACCTCTTACAAACTCGCTTCTAACAGTGTGACCCGGTGCTTTTGGAGCGATCATAGTAACATTGATGTCGGCTCTTGGATGAATTCTTCCATAGTGAATGTTAAAACCGTGTCCAAATGCAATAGTCGCGCCCTGCTTTAGGTTTGGCTCGATCTCATTTTTGTATATCTCTGATTGATTTTCATCAGGTAAAAGAATCATTACAACATCAGCATAAGCAGAAGCTTCAGCAACGCTCATTACTTTAAAATTTTTAGCTTCAGCTTTAGCCCATGAAGAACCACCATTACGCAAACCAACAACTACTTCAACACCACTGTCTCTTAAGTTTTCCGCATGCGCGTGACCTTGAGAACCAAATCCTATCATTGCAACTTTTTTGCTTTTGATGAGTTCGATATTACAATCTTTGTCGTAGTAAACATTTAATGCCATTGTTTTTCCTTGATGTTATATTAAGCTTAAATGCTTAATAATTTTTTCGCATTATACTAAAATAAAGCAAAAACTTTTATAATATCGGCAAAAATAGAGGAATATTTATGAAAAAATTTAATCTTTTCAAAGAGATCATAACTGCAGATAAAAAGAGTTTGCAAGAAGCTATAAACTCAGACAAAAAATTTGGAATCAGAATCGATGGAAAGATATGTTATGAACCATTTGATGCACAAGATATACTGATTTACGCCGGTAGAGTTGAAGCAAACACTCTTCTAGAAGCTGCTCTTGGCAAAAACTATCAGGTTTTAGAAGATAACGAGAGAGTTCTTATAAAAGCTTTTGCAAACTGGCAAGAGATTATAGAGTTTAATAAACTCAGAGCTACCTATGATGATACGACTGCAGACGGTGTTGATGAGTTTAGCACCAAAGAGATGGAAGAGATAGGATGGCATGCTACAGAGTTTAATATAAAATACAGAGCTTTAGTCGAAGTAATTGAAGAGAAATGTGACGGCACTCTTATCTGTATAGAACAAGAGGAACCTTATCAATTCAGCGGGCTTGGCTTTGTTGATAATTTAACGCATGCAAAAGATGTTATGTTTGATTACTGTCAAAAAGAGGTTAAAAGAGTTATGTCCGAAGATGAAGATTTTGCACCAGATAATCTAAGCGATGATGAACTTGAAGCCGCAGAGTTTTTTAAGGCTCTTTAGCTTCTACTTTTTTTAGTTGCTCTTTTTTTTGCCAATTTTTGAGACAAGAATATAAAAGAGCGGTATAAACACGATAGCTAAGAATGTTGCGGCTAACATTCCTCCGACAACTCCCGTACCGATGGAATGTCTGCTTGCCGCTCCTGCTCCGCTGCTGATTGCAAGAGGGATAACTCCAAGTGTGAATGCGAGTGATGTCATGATGATTGGTCGCAGACGAATCTTTGCTGCTTCTAAAACTGCTTCCGCCAACTCCATACCCTGCTCTCTTTTTTGCATAGCAAACTCCACGATAAGTATCGCATTTTTAGCCGAAAGTCCCGCTAAAACAAGTATACCTATCTGGAAATAGATATCGTTTTCAAGCCCTCTCATGCTATTTGCCACGACTGCTCCAAAGACTCCAAACGGTACTGCTAAAATGACTGAAATCGGCATCAACCATCTCTCATACTGCGCCGCTAAGATAAGATACAAAAAGATGATTCCAAAAATAAATGCCAGATTTCCGGCACTGCTTATCTGCTTCTCTTGATACGCCGTACCAATCCAACTGATAGCATACCCCTCAGGCAACACCTCATCTGCAACCTCTTCTATAGCCTTTAGCGCATCTCCAGAACTGTACCCAAGAGCGTTTTGCCCCGCCACTTTTGCGGCTAAAAAGAGGTTAAATCTCTCAACCAGATCCGCGCTTGTTGTCTGCTTGAGCGTTACAAAGGAGCTAAGAGGGAGCATTTCACCATCTTTGCTTCGCACAAAAATGTTGTTCAAATCCTCTGGATTTTTTCTAAAAGACTCATCTGCTTGCATATTTACCATATAGGTTCTGCCCATGAGATTAAAATCATTGACATAAAAACTTCCTAGCGTAGCGTTGAGTGTTTGGTAAATTTCATCTACATTTACCCCTTTTGCTTTGGCTTTTGCGGTATCAACGCTAATTTTATACTTTGGAACGCCTGTATTAAGAGTTGTTCTTACCCCTGCAAGCTCAGGTCTTGCATTTGCTTTTTGTATAATCTCATTGACATATTTTTGAAGCTCTTTTATATCTGTGCCCGTTTTATTTTGCACATACATCTCAAATCCGCCTGCAACTCCCATTCCCATGATAGGTGGAGGAACAACACCAAAAGAGAAGCCGTCGCTTGTCGCACCAAGATTTCTGCTCACTTGCGCTGCTATTTGATTTGCATGTTGCTCGGGTCTTGTTCTCTCATCCCAAGGCTGCAATTTTAAGATAGTAGCTGCCGCATTTGTTCTTTGCGCAAATGTCACAAAGTCTATTCCCGCAAACTGCACAATATTTTTTATGCTCTCTTTATCTTGCGAAGCGATATTGTAAATCTCTTTTGTAAGCGCATCTGTTCTGCTAAGAGATGACCCAGGAGGGTTATAACTAAAGACAAATACTGTTCCTTTATCTTCTGATGGAACAAGCCCTGTTTTGAGATTGGCAAACATATCGTATGTTATATAAATAAGTCCTCCAAAGAGAAGCAGGCTTAAAAGTGTATATCTAATTGTTAGTTTTACAGCACTTGTATAACCTCGTGTCATAAAATCAAATGTATTATTAAACCATTTAAAAAAATACTTCGGCTCTTTATGTGTCGACTTTAACATAAGCGCACATAATGAAGGCGTGAGTGTAAGTGCAACAAACCCCGAAATAGCCAAAGAGATAACAATGGTTACGGCGAATTGTCTGTACATCTCGCCGCTTAATCCTCCTAAAAATGCAACCGGAATAAATACGGCAGAAAGAACCAAAACGATAGCTACAAGCGCGCCCGAGACCTCTTTCATAGCTTTTAGTGATGCATCAAGCGGAGAGAGACCCTCTTTTATATGTCTCTCCACATTTTCTATAACGATAATTGCATCATCAACAACTATCCCGATTGCCAAAACAAGCCCAAAGAGAGTTAGGAGATTGATGCTAAATCCAAGCATATACATCCCGGCAAATGCTCCGACAATAGAGACGGGAACAGCTAAAATAGGTATAAGAGTAGCTCTCCAGTTTTGCAAAAAGAGATAGATAATAAGAATAACTAAAATAATCGCTTCTATAAAAGTTTTAATCACTTCTTGAATAGATATCTCAACAAAATCGGTAATATCATATGGAATTACATACTCAACATCTTCCACAAAACTCTCGCTAATGGCAGCGATAGTCTCTCTTACCTCTTTAGCGGTCTCAATCGCATTTGCTCCACTCTGCAAAAAAACAGCAACAGGAACTGCGGGAGCGTTGTTGAGCTTGTTTTTCATATCGTAACTCTGAGAACCCAGTTCTATAGTCGCTACATCTTTAAGCTTAAGCGCGCTTCCATCCTCGTTCGCTCTGATAACAATCTCTGAAAACTCCGAAGGCTCGCTAAATCTTGAGGGAGTCTCAATTGTATAGGTAAACATCTCACTTCCAGAGACAGGCTCTGCAGAGAGTTTTCCTGCGGCATACTGCTCATTTTGTTCACGCACGGCAACTACAAGATCGTTGACTGTAAGAGAGTATTTTTTGAGCTTCAGAGGGTCAATCCAAATGCGCATAGAGTAATCTTTTGCACCAAAAATGACAACATCGCCGATACCTTTTACCCGCTTAAGACTATCCACAACATTCATAAGCGCATAGTTAGAGAGAAATGTTACATCTCTTGTCTGTTTTGGCGAATTGAGGATGATAACCTGAAGCATATCGGGCGACTTCTCATTGACGCGAACACCCTGTCTTTGAACTTGATCAGGAAGTTTTGAGAGAGCAGCTTGAACGCGGTTGTTTACATCTATCTTTGCATCATCCGGATTTGTTCCAACTTTAAAAAAGATATTTATACTTAATGAACCATTGTCTGCCGCAAGTGAACTCATGTAAAGCATATCTTTGGCACCGTTGATCTGCTCTTCAAGAGGTGCTGCAACCGTTTTGGAAATTGTCTCTGCACTTGCTCCCTGGTAAGAAGCAGAAACTACGATTTGCGGAGGAATGACTCTTGGGTACTCACTAATAGGGAGTGAGCGCATAGAAATCACACCTGCAAGCACGATAATAATCGCAATTACCGATGCAAAAATAGGTCTTTTAATAAAAAAAGCAGAAAACATCTTATTTGCCTTCCATAATGGTTACTTTGCTATTTGGTCTAAGTTTTGCAATATTGCTTGCAGCAATCATGTCACCCTCTTTTACACCGCCTTCAATCATTGCTACACCATTTTTCACATGAAGCACATTCACAGGGCGCATAGTAACAGCTCCCTTGTCTATAACATAAACAACGGTTGCATCTGGAGTTCTTATAAGTGAATTTTGCGGGATTTTTGCAACATTATCATAACTAAAACCTTTCATACTAACCTCAACATAAGAACCTACAACAAGCTCTCTGTTTGGATTTTGAAATGTTGCTCTAATCAGAAGAGTATCTGTCTGCGAATCAACCTTTGGAGCTATATAATCTACTACACCGCTGAAACTTTTTGTACCTGCCTTAAGCGTCACCTCTGAACCTGTTTTAATCTGTGAAGCATACATTAAAACATCACTGCTTGGAAGAGAGAACTCTGCATAAACCCTATCTAATGCAGTAATAGTCGTAAGGTTTGAATTTTGCAAATCAGCATCTATATAGTTGCCCTCATCACTGCTGCTAATACCTACAATACCGCTTATAGGCGCTTTTATAGTTGTATAACTATAATTTAGTTCTGCCTTTGCAACTAAAGCTTCTGATTTTTTCACCTCCGCTTTTGCATCATCATAAGCATATAAAAGCTCGTCCCTTTGCTGCTCGCTTATTGCGCTATTTTTAAAAAGATATTCCGCTCTTTTCCAATCTTTTAAAGTTTTGTTAAAATTTGCTTCTGCCTTTAAAAGAGCTGCTTTTGCTTCATCTAGTGCTGCTTTATACTCCTCTTTTTGTATCTCATAAAGTACATCGCCCTTTTTCACAAATGCACCCTCTGTGAAATTCTCTTTTTCTAAAAACCCGATTACTCTTGCAAAGATAGCAACTTCCTCAAAAGGTTTTAAAATTGCAGAGTAACTCTTTGCAAAATCAACTTTTTCATATTTTACCATTTCAGCTTTTACAGGCAAAGGTGGCATTTGAACCTTTTGCGGCTGATTTGAAACAGAACTCTTCTCATCACTACACCCCACAAACAGTAGTGAGACCACTACAAGCGATAATGCTAAACTTTTCATCTATAAAAACTCCTTTATATCTTTTCCACTATAGTAAATAACTTCTGCTTTTTTGATTTCCATATCCCAAACCGCTCTCTCATATCCTCTTTTTGCATCATACTTTTCACTTAATGCTTCAAGATATGCAACATTGTCAATTGTTCCGTTTTGGTACTTGAACTTTACCAATTCATATGTTGATGCAGCTGCATCAAATGTTGCCTTTGCTGCATCAACTTTAAGTTTTGAAATTTCAAGCGATTTTTTAGCAAGTCTATACTCTACATCCGCTTTATGTTTTTCATACTCAAATGTAGATTTTTTACTTAAATACTCTTCGAATTTTGATTCATAATTTTTAGTTGTTGTGCCAAAATCAAAAATATTCCATGATATATTAAGCATTGCAATATTTTGAGTATCAACTAAATAGTCGCTCTCCAACATTTTATTATCAAAATAGTAGTCACTGTAACTCAAAGTATTGTCAAAATAGATGCTTGGCAAATTTTCACTTTTTTTACTCTTAGCTTCATACATTACAGATACCGCATCTCTTTGAAGCACTTGAATATCTGCTCTAAGAAATTTTTCTTCTTCATCTATCAGTTTAACACTTGAGCCTTCATTTATAATATCTATCTTTTGTGTAGTATAATACTCTAAAGCGTGGAGAATTTTTTGACTCTCTAATTCAATCTCATACAATAATACATTTGCATTTTTCAATCTTGAATCAATTTTATCCAGTTCATCTTTTGTTACAGAACCTGTTTCATAAAAAAGCTGCAACCTTGCATGTTCTGCTTCTAGCTGCTTTATCTCTTGATTTGTTGCCTTTTTATCAGAGTTTAAAGATAAATATTCAAAGTAAAGTCGAGATATATCAAGAGAGAGAGTATTTTTTATTGCTTGAATATTCAACTTGCTTGAGTCTATATCAGACTTAAGCTGAGAGTATAGACTCTCTTTTTTACCGCCGTCATAAATAGTATATTTTATACTTGCCTGAATTTTTAATGAATTTTCTGCAAGCATTGCAGTCTCTTCATATACATTTTGATAAGTTGCTCCAACTTCAATATTTGGCAAATAGGAGCTTTTTGTACTCTCATACGCTTTCTCTTTTGAGATTAAAAGATGCGAAGCAGACTCTACAACTCTGTTTTTGTGTGATAGCTCTATCAACTCATCTAAAGTATATGCGTAAAGAAAAATCGGCAAACATAGTATTGAAATAAAAAGTCTCAATTGCTCTCCTTTTATTTAACTTATTAAGTACTGAAATTTTATTATAACCACTTAATTGTCGAATAATATCATATGAACTCTTAAATATGTCTTGCTAGAAAGATATATTTTTGCTATAATAACACTATGAAAAAAAATAGAGTAAATGCCAATTTAATCACAAACTTCTATGAAAAAGTCGATTCTAAAGAACTTTCTGAAGTTTTTACAATGACCTTTCCAATCGCACTGATTCAAAAGACTATAGTTTCGCATGCAGAAGTTTTTTTAAAAGAGAAGTTTGACCTGCTAAACTCTGAAGTGGATGTTTTAGCTTCACTATACACACACAACAAAGTTTTATCCCCCACACAGCTTTATGATTTGACCATCTTCTCATCCGGCGGCATGACAAAAGTTTTAAAAAGGCTTCAAGAGAGAGGTCTTGTATATAGAGAAGAGGACAAAAAGGACAAAAGATGCATGCTTGTCTGTCTAAGCGAGAGCGGTGAAGAGCTTGTGAAAAAAGCTCTGAGTGAGATCTCAAAAGAGTGCAACAAATATTTTGAAATTTTTGACCCAAAAGAGAGAGAACTTTTCGGCACTCTTTTAAAAAAGATTCTTGTAAATATAAACAAGATTTGATACTGCCTACGGCTGCGTCTTTATAATATTTTGATATTTTTAAAATATTATTGATAAGTTATTGATAATATCTAGACTATAATTTAGATAAATCAAAACAAAGATAGTAACATGTCAGTAGCAGATATCGCAATGATAGTCATATTGGTAATTCTTACCGTTATAGTTCTTATAAAACTTCCAAATGCGTAATGAAAAATTCTAATTTTAAATATTTAAATTACGGCTACATCTTTAAAGCACTCGGAATCCTTTTTGTAATAACCCTCATTAGCCATGTTTTTCGCGAACATCTGGATATTATAAACATTGGGCTTATCCATATCATCCCTGTTGTTATAGTCGCAATTCACGGTAATATGAAAGCGACCGTTTTTATCACTCTCTTAAGCGTCATCTTTTTTAATTTTCTCTACATTCCTCCTTTATACAGTTTTAGTGTTCATAACGAACTCTATATTTGGAGTTTTATTATTTTTGGAATCGTTGGCTGGATTATTACGGTTCAAGCCAAAAATTTACATACGCAGACAAAACAAAATGAGCTGAGAGAGAGTTTACTGCATATTATCTCACATGACCTAAGAACACCTCTCTCGACTATACATGGCACGACAAATCTTATCTTATCAAATCAAAATTTAGATAAAAACAGCATAAATAACTTGCTTGAAGATATCAACTACGCATCTTTAAGAATGAAAAGATTGATTACAAATCTGCTCGACAGTGCTAGACTCTCAAGCGGAGAGATAAATCTAAAGCTTGACTGGTGCGATTTTGAAGATATTATCGGTGTTGCTTTGGAAGATTTTTCACAAAAACAAAATGATGAACTGCTGGATATAAAAATAGATGAAATTGCTTTGTACTGGGGCGATAACATGTTGCTGACGCAACTTATCGTAAACCTTTTAGACAACGCCTTTAAATACTCCATAAACAATACAAAAGTTGTTTTAAAAATAAAAAACTCTAACGATGTTATAAAAATAGAGATATTTAACCAAAGCAGCCATATTGACAAAGCAAAACTCAAAAACATTTTTGACAAGTTTTATCGTCTTGAAGATACAAACGACATTTCGGGAAGCGGCATAGGACTCTCTATTTGCAAAAGCATCGTAAATCTTCACGGAGGAAGCATCAAAGCAAGCAGTGTAAATGACGGCATACTTATAGAGGTATCTTTACCCGTAATAAAAAAGGCAAAATTAGTATGAAAAATTATCTTATCCAAATAGTAGAAGACGACCCGTCTGTGAAAAAATTGCTAGAGATTACTTTTAAAGAGTACGAATTTAATCATGTCTCATGTGAAAATAAAAAAAATGCGATGATGATGTTTTTAAGCTACAGTCCCAATCTGCTTATAGTCGACCTCGGCTTGCCTGATGGTGATGGAAAAGAGTTTATAAAACAGGTAAGAGAGATATCAAAACTCCCCATTGTGGTTCTTAGTGCCAGACATGACGAAAAAGAGATAGTAGCAGCCCTTGATGCGGGAGCAGACGACTACATAACAAAGCCGTTTTCTGTAAATGAACTTTTGGCGAGAATCAGAGCAAATCTCAGAAGAAATATAAGCCATGAAGACCTCTGCAGCAAAATTATCTGCGGCGAACTTGAGATGGATATCGCTTCAAGAGATATATTTTACAAAAGTGAGCAGCTAAAACTCACACCAATCGAATACGAACTTTTAAAATATTTTTTACTAAACCCAAATAAAACACTTACACACAAACAGATTTTAAAAGAGGTTTGGGGCATAGGATATCAAAACGAGATGCAGTACCTTAGAACTTATGTCAACACACTAAGAAAAAAGATAGAACAAAACAGCACAAGACCAAACTATATAAAGACGGAATCTGGCATAGGTTACAGATTTTGCTGCAATAACTAAAAAATAGAGGGGAAAACAGATGGATATTATAATTGCAGGAGCCGGGAGAGTCGGTTTTAGGCTTGCAAAATCGCTAAGTGAGAACAACAATGTCATTATTATGGACAAAAATGAACAAGCATTAGAGAAACTTCAAGAGAGCATAGATGTCTTGACGATACCCGGAGATGTACAAGACCCAAAAAGTTATAAATCTTTAGAAAACAGAAGTATCGACATTTTCATTGCAGTTACCGACAATGACGAAATAAATCTTATATCATCCATAATAGCTTCGGAAAAAATAGATGTAAAAAGAAAGATTATAAGACTAAAAAAAGAGTTTTTTGCAAGAAGCTCCATTGCAGCTAAAATCGGGATAACAGATGCCGTCTTTCCATACAATTTAACTGCTAAGAGTTTGGTTTCGCTTCTTGATTATCCTATGGCAAACAATGTTAAAAGTTTCGCTCAAACCTCAAACAAGCTTATCTCTGTAAAAATAGAGAGCGATATTCAAGAGCTCTCCGTTTTTAAAATAGATAACGACAAAGCAAAGGTTGTCGGGATTGACAGCGGCAAAAGGTTTTATATACCAAACGGAGACGAAAGACTAAAAAAAGGAGATATGATATATCTTTTCGGTGAAGACAACGCCATTGAAGAGATTTCTAAAAGTTTAAACAAAACAATGCCTAAAAAAATCAAAAATGTTGCCATTTTCGGAGCAGATATTTTAGGTATAGAGATAGCAAAAGCCCTGATTGAACAAAAAGCAGTAATAAAAATCATAGAAAAAGATATACAAAAATGCAAAACGGCGTCTGAAATATTGCAAAACAGAGTTACGATTATCAACAGCAAATATGGTGATTTTCGGCTTTACGACGACGAAGGTTTAAAAAATGCAGACATGATTATAGCCTCAACAACAAACGATGAAGAAAATATTATTAAGTGTATTGAAGCAAAAGAGCAGGGAGTACAAAAAGTAATCGCGATAAATAACGACATCGAACACTACAATCTCATGCATTCACTCGGCATTATAGTAGTAAGAGGTCCTAAAATCAACGCTTTTTACTCTATCATGGAGACCATCGGCTCAAGTTCAGTTATCAATGAAAAACTTTTCTGCGGCGGCTCAGGCATCTGCTTTATTAAAGAGTTGAAAGATGACAAAAGAGTAATCAATCCGCTAAATATAAACGGAGCAATCGCCTATATAGTATCAAACAACCAATTGGATATCTTTCATAAAAAACATACCATTGAAAATCCTGCAATAGTAGCAGTTTTTTGTCTTGCACAAAAAAGAGAAGAGGTAAGAAAGTGGATAAACAAACTCTAAAAAACATAGCAAAACTTCTTGGAAGCGTTGGGATTTATCTCTCTCTTTTCTTTTTATTTCCTATTGCAACAGGATGGTATTACGGTGAAGATATATTCCTGTTTTTACTCTTTGATATTTTGTTTTTTTTACTAAACGGTACTATATTTTTATACCTTAAAAACCATGATATCACCCTCTCTTTAAGAGACGGCATACTTAGCGTTAATCTTATTTGGATTTTAGTAGGTTTTGCAGGAGCCGTTCCCCTATGGCTCTATAGCAATATAACATTTATGCAGGCTATTTTTGAATCCATTAGCGGTTTTACTACTACCGGAGCCACAATATACTCGGATATCGAGAGTCTGCCTAATATGATTTTAATCCTTAGAAGTCTCATGCACTGGATTGGCGGTATGGGGATTTTAGTTTTGGGTGTGGGTCTTTTGTCTTTGATTAACCCCAGCGGTTCACTAGCCCTTTTTAAAGCCGAAGCCAGCGGTATAAAGCTTGACAAATCAACGCCGAAGATAAAAGATACCGCCATGATGCTTTGGGGAATCTATATAGTCTTAACTTTTTTCGATGCAATACTTTTAAAACTAGGCGGCATGAGTACTTTTGATGCTATAAATCATGCATTTAGCACCATATCTACAGGAGGTTTTTCTACAAAAAATAGCTCTTTTGGCGCATTTGAGAGTCCGTTTATCTTATGGACCACTACATTTTTTATGGTTATTTCCGGTATTACTTTTTTGGCTCACTTAAAAGCTTTTAGAGGAGAACTAAGCGGCTATAAAAATGAAGAGACAAAGTGGTATATCATCATATTTATTTTGCTCTCTTTGTTCATGGGTCTCTTTAGATATCAAAGTAGTGATGATACATTTTTTACGGCTATAACTCATGCAAGCTTTAATATTGCCGCACTTATGACGACGACGGGTTTTGCTTCACTTGACTATGAAGCATGGGGGCAGATGGCGGTCTCCATTGCATTTTTAGCGATGCTTGCAAGCGGAAACGGAGGCTCTACCGCAGGCGGTGTGAAGATAATAAGATATGTAGTATCGATAAAAGTTCTCTTTGCAGAACTTAAAAAGATACTTCATCCCAATGCAATTATAAAAGTGTTTATAAATAACTCCCCGATTTCAAACTCTCTTATATCAATGACTTTTGGGTTTATTTTACTTTTTGTTATCACAAATGCGATAATCACCTTTTATCTCTATGCAAGCGGTTACGATATGATGACTTCTCTATCTACCGCACTTGCATGTGTGGGAAATATCGGACCGGGATTTTCTCAAGTCGGACCGGCTCAAAACTATGGATTTTACGACAACTTGGATTTGGTTGTTTTATCTCTGGGAATGATTATAGGAAGATTGGAAGTCTTTACATTTTTACTTATATTTTTACCTAGCTTTTGGAAGAAGTTTTAATTTTAGCTAAAAACCTCTGCAAGATTATCATAGCAGAGATAGAGTCGATGCGCCCGTCGCGTATCTGCTTTATCTTGCCTTTCATCATCGCTTCCGCCTCTTTTGAAGAGTTGCTCTCATCCTGGTAAAATATCTCACCTTTGAAATCGACAAGATTCATAAAGTGTGCGATACGGCGCTTCATCTCATCCTCGCTGCTTCCGCTCATCGGTATACCGACTACAACGGCGTTCACTTCCCATTCGTCAAGAACTTTTTTGACATCTCTTGCTGCTTGATCTCTGTTTTTCCGCTCTACTGCCTTTAGAGGAGTTACCAGATCTTTATGAGCCGAATATGCCAGACCTACTCTTTTTAAGCCCAAATCTATAGCGATATACTTCACTATTTTCCCAAACAAAAAGAGCCAAACATTTTGTCAAGCATCTCATCGTTCTCAAAAGGTCTCGTTATTGACGCCATCTCTTTTACGGCTTCATTTAGATGGAACGAGAATATCTCAAGCTCTTGGTCTCCAAGCGGCTCAAATGCTTCGTCAATGTTTTTGAGCGTATTTTCTACGGCTGATATCTGTCTTTGCGATATAAGCATCATCTCATCGGAAGAGTTTGCTCTGTTCATAATATCTTCAAGAGACTGAATCAACTCATCAACACTCTCTTTTGTGTTAAGCTCCATGTCAAACTCTATATCCAAAGATTTAAACTTCGGCTCTAAATCTATCTTGTTTTTGACATACAAAACATCTTTGGCTTTGGCATGTGACTCTAATAACGAGATTATCTTTTTATCCTCTTCGTCAGCTTCCCTTGATGCGTCAAAAAGAGCGATCACTATATCACTCTCGTTTATCGCTTCAAGTGAACGCTCTATGCCTATGCGCTCTATCTCATCTCCTGCCTCGCGAATACCAGCCGTATCTACTATGCGGATAAGGTGTGTGCCTATCTTAACCTGCTCTTCTATGGTGTCTCTTGTCGTTCCCGCTATATCGCTTACAATCGCGCGGTTGTAACTAAGCAGCGCATTTAGGAGTGAGCTTTTGCCGACATTTGGCTTTCCGATGATTGCTACTTTAAACCCCTGCATCAGCCCCTCTCTTGCCCTGCTTGCAAGAAGAGTTGAGGAGAGTGATTTTTTGAGTTCTCTTAGTTTTGCCTCAATTTGTACTACCAAATCCTCAGGCAAATCCTCCTCTGCATAGTCAATACTTACTTCAGAGTAGGCGAGTATATGGATGATCTCATCGCGGATATTCTCTATATACTCTTTAAGCGAACCCTTCATCTGCTGTGCTAGTATCTTTGCTGCATCTTCGCTTTTTGCCTCTATGAGCTGTGCGATCGCTTCTGCTTCACTGAGATCTATCCTGCCGTTAAAGAAAGCTCTTTTGGAAAACTCACCCGCAGTTGCAAGTCTGGCACCGTGAGCTAGTGTGGCTTTTAGTATGCTTTGCGCAACTATAAAGCCGCCATGACACTGAATTTCCACTACATCTTCAGCCGTAAATGAAAAAGGCGCTTTAAAATAGATGAGTATAGATTCATCTATAAGCTCGCCCTTAAAGTCATAAACACTGCTTAGAGTTGCATATCTTGGGGAAAAATCCTGTTTGCGGGTAAGTTTTTTTGCAATGTCCAAAGCTTTATCCCCGCTTATGCGGATGATTGCTATGGAGCCTATGCCGTTTGCTGTTGCAATGGCACTTATGGTATCTTCACTCATCTTTTAGTTGTGGTAATCGTTTATAATAATAAATTTAAGCCCATCGCGTGTAGAGCGAACTGCAACATATTTATTAGGGTACTTATCTCTAAGCTCTTTGAGTGCAATCTGGATCAAAACACCGTCAAGTATTTTCGTCTGCGCCCTGCCGTCTCTGTCTATATTTTCATAAACATTAATCAAATATCTCATTATTGATTCTTCTTGATTTTTCAAAAATTCGGCTATTTCTAAACGAAGCTGCAGTTGATATTTTGTATTAATCCAGTTGAAAATCATATATGAGAGTGCTTTGTATCTATACCCCTCTTTTCCTATGAGAAGTGCTGCATCTTCACCTTTAAACTCTATAAGAAGAGTATTTTCATCATATACACTTACATCAATTTTATCAATTTTAAAACAAATAAGAGTAAAAAGTTCATTGATCTCTTTTTCAACTTTTTTAGCTATTTCATTAATATTAACATTTATTTGAGCTTTTTCTTCCTCATCCTCTTCATAATCAGCAGTAAAGTTGATATCTGCCATATCATAATAATCATCATCTTCCTGCATGCTAACAAAGGATTCTGGCATTATGGTATCATTAATTATATTTTGCGAAGGTTTTTTAACCTCTTGCTGCTTTTTTTTAGCTTCTACTTTAATTTCTTCTTCTGCTTTAATATTTTGTTTTTCTTTTTGCAAATTAACAGCATCTGATTTTTCATTATTTTGTGTTTTTTTAGCAGCGACTATTATTGCATTTTTTTTAAACAGCCCCATAAAACCACTACTTGGTACTTGAACAACCTCTATTATCAATTCGCTGGCAGAACACTTTAGAGCAGCTGCTGCATCTTTATATGCCTGCTCTAAAGTAACTGATTCTATTTTAATCATTTTTTTTCTCCGCATGCTTATGTGCAGCTATCTCCGCTTCTTTTGCATTTTTAAATTGCTGATTTACAATAAATTGCTGTGCAATAGAAAATAGATTATTAACAAACCAGTAAAGAACTAAACCTGATGGAAAAGTTACAAAGAAAAATGTAAATATTATCGGTAAAAATTTAAAAATCTTTTCTTGCATAGGATCTGTAAAATTATTTGGTGTTAATTTTTGCTGATAATACATTGAAGCTCCCATAAGGATAGGAAGGATAAATGTAGAATCCATTCTTGACAAATCATCAACCCACAACATCCACGAAGCACCTTGAAGCTCAACAGCATTAAGTAAAACACGATATATTGCAAAAAACACCGGTATCTGAAGCAACATCGGGAGGCATCCGCCAAGAGGATTTGCTCCGTGCTTTTTATAAAGATCCATAACTGCAGCATTCATTCTCTGCGGATCTCCCTTATATTTAGCCTGAAGCTCTTTTACTTTAGGTGAAATATCTTTCATTTTTTGCATAGAAACCATACCTTTGTATGTCAAAGGATAGAGAACTACTCTGATAATAAGCGTAAGCGCTACAATAGACCAACCCCAGTTACCAAAGATACCATGCAACCAAGAGAGCAGTTGAAATAACGGTTTTGAAGCAAAAGTAAACCAGCCATACTCAATTGCGTTAGTTAAAACAGGATTAATTGCATAAAGTGTTTTATACTCTTTCTGCCCTATATAACCGCTAAATGACATATTTTTCAATGCTTCAAAATATACTACAGGATTATCTTCTTTATCCCTTTCAACAATTATATTTGTATCTTTTGCGAACCCATACATTATTGTAGCAGAGTACTGATCAAACGCAGAGATAAGTTCAACACCGCTGAAAGTTTTACGACCTGCCGCATCACCATCTTCTATAATAGTTACTATTTCATCATCTGTATAAATCATAGCACCCAAAACAGTCATCATCTTTTCAGTTATGCGGGGTCTCTGTCCCAAATACACAAAATATCTTTTGTCATCTGATAATGAAATTTTTGCATCATAATGTCCATCTGAATAAAATATAATCTCTTTAGTAATTGTTAAATTTGACAATTTTTGTGTTAATGTAACTTTTTGAGAGTTATCTTCCACAGAAATCTCTGCTACATTTGCCGAATATGGAACTCTAGTAGCTTCTTCATTTAAATTTGAATCTAAAAATCTGATAAAAAGAGGTTTCGGCCCTGTAGGAGGAATCAATTGTGCATGTTTATCATCTTCGTCATTATATTTATCTTGAAGCAACTCTTTTGAAGATATGCGTCCCAAAGTATCTAGCTTAAGTGTAAATTTATTACTTTTTACGGTTACAATTGTACTTAAGTCGTTTTGAGCTATTTTTTCATTTGTTGAAATTTCATGGCTTACTGCATCTTCTACTTTTGAAATGTTAATTTGACTGGAAGTTTGCCCGTTTTGTGCATTTTTTGTATTTTGAATATTTGCTTGATTAGCATCTACACCCTCAAGCTGCTCTGGTGGAAAAATTGCCGTATACGCTACGAAAAATAAAACTGATAACACTACTGCTATCATAAGTCTCTGATTTGGTGTCATTTTTTCTAACACGGTCTGCCTTTAAAAGAAAAATTTTTTATTATAAAAAAGCGGTTTTTTTTAGTTGGAACCAACCAATATTTTATAGAATCAACCCCTAGTTTTGCAGGTTTTAATGAGAGTTTATCAAGTACTGGATACTCTATCCCACCCTCAAACAATTGATTACAACGAAGTATTCTAGTAAAAGTGTGGTAAAAAGCACTTGAAATGGAGTTATTTTCGAAGTTAATTTTTGCATATTCACTGCAAGATGGGTAATATCTGCAGCTGCCATATCCAATGAGTGTAAAAAATTTCTGATAAAACCACAATAATTTTAATAAAAATTTTCTAATCATTTAATTTTTCTCAATAGCATTAGAACGATTTAAAACTTTTTCAAAGTCATTTTTTAGCTCTTGATAAGTTGCTTCGTTGATTGATTGTTTGGCTACAAATACATATGTACCATTTTTTAGTGAATGGGAGAATTCACAAAACAGAGCTCTAAGTCTCCTTTTAGCTCTATTTCTTTTTACAGCGTTACCAATTTTTTTAGTAGCTGTAAATCCCACTTTATGAATCTCATTTGCGGGAAGAAAAAAAAGCACTACACTGCTAGAATGAGCATCTTTTCCTTTTCTATATATATACTGAAACTCTTTGTGGAGTTTTAGCATATAAAAATTTGCTAAACTGACAATTTTTTACGACCTTTTGCACGACGGCGATTAATTACATTACGTCCATTTTTCGTTGCCATTCTTGATCTAAAACCGTGAGTTCTTTTTCTCGGTGTATTATGAGGCTGGTATGTTCTTTTCATGACATATCCTTCTTTAAAATTAAGTTTGAAATGATATAAAAAAGTTACTTAAAGTGCGGTTAAGATTTGTATCTTACCATAACAAACTATCTTTAAGTAACAATTAAATTTATAATATTTATGATACTTGTACTTTTATCTCACCATTTTCAATATCAAACTCTACATGCGAACCTTCAGTAACTTTGCCCTCTAGTATAAGTTCTGCAAGTCTGTCTTCTACTATTTCATAAAGAGCTCTCTTAAGCGGTCTAGCTCCATATACAGGATCAAATCCGGCTTCAGCTATATAATCTTTGGCACTATTACTTAGTGTTAAAGTTATATCTCTTGATGCAACTTTATCAGTAATCTCTTTTAAGAAAATATCTACAATGCTTACTATCTGCTCACGGCCAAGTGCGTTAAAAATAACAATATCATCTAATCGATTTAAGAATTCTGGCTTAAAAGCTTGTTTTAAATCTTCCATAACAAGACTTCTTAACTCCTCACTGTCTGGATTGTTCATAATCTTTTCACTTGCAATATTAGAAGTTAAGATAATTATAGTATTTGTAAAATCAACCGTTACGCCTTTGTTATCTGTTAATCTTCCATCATCCAACACTTGAAGTAAAATATTAAATACATCCGGATGCGCTTTTTCTATCTCATCAAATAAAATAACGCTGTATGGTTTTCTTCTTACTGCTTCAGTAAGCTGTCCTCCCTCTTCATAACCAACATATCCAGGAGCAGCTCCGACTAGACGAGAGACTGAATGTTTTTCCATATATTCACTCATGTCAATTCGTACCATAGCATCAGGAGAATCAAACAAAAATTTTGCCAAAGTTTTAGCCGTCTGTGTTTTTCCAACACCGGTAGGCCCTAGAAAGAGGAAGCTTCCTATTGGAGAATTGGCGCTAGAGAGCCCTGCTTTATTTCTTTTAATTGCACGAGCAACGGCATGTGTAGCTTGATTTTGACCAACAACTTCTTTATTTAACTCATCTTCAACGCTTAATATCTTATCTTTATCAGCTTGAAGCATTTTTTTAACAGGAATGCCTGTCCATCTAGAAATAATAGAAGCTATTGATTCCTCATCAACGCTGTTTTTAAGAAGCGTTCCCTCTTTTTGCATTCTCTCCCACTCTTGGCTTACTTTTTTTTCTTCAGCTTGGAGCTGTGGAATTTGACCATACTCTATCTCTGCGGCTTTGTTGAATTCTGATGCATTTTTAGCAATAGCAGCCTCTCTTCTTTTTGCCTCAATCTCGTTTTTTATACTTGAAATTTTTCCAAAAACTTCTTTTTCATAAGCAAACTGTGCCTCTAAACTTCTCACACTCTCTTCGACATCAGCAAGCTCTTTTTTTATCTCCTCTAAACGCTTTGTATTTGCGGGAGTATCTTCCATTTTAAGAGCTTCTTGCTCAACATGCAGCTCAGAGCTCTTAATCTTTGCATTGCTTAGAGCATGCGGTTCTGATTCTATCTGCATCTTTAGCTCTGCCGCTGCCTCATCTATAAGGTCGATTGCTTTATCAGGAAGAAATCTATCTGCTATATATCTGTCAGAGAGTTTTGCCGCTGCAACTAATGCACTGTCCGTGATAGTTACATTGTGGTGCGTTTCTAGACGCTCTTTGATGCCTCTTAAAATCTGTAAAGATTGATTGACACTGGGCTCATCAAGATTAATTGGCAAGAAGCGTCTTTGCAGTGCCATATCTTTTTCAAAATATTTTCTATACTCTTTTAGCGTAGTCGCTCCTATGGTGTGAAGCTCTCCGCGTGCAAGTGCTGGTTTGAGGATATTTGCCGCATCCATGCTTCCTTCACTTGCTCCCGCTCCTACAATTGTATGAATCTCATCTATGAAAAGTATAATATTACCGCTCTTTTTTACCTCATCAATTACGGCTTTGAGTCTGTCTTCAAACTCACCTCTATATTTTGCACCGGCTATTAATGCGCTCATATCAAGAGCAATGACTCTTTTATTCTGAAGCGATGTCGGAACTTTGCCATCACTAATTCTTTGAGCCAGTCCCTCTACTAAAGCAGTTTTACCAACACCCGGCTCACCAAGTAACATAGGATTATTTTTTGTTTTGCGGATAAGAATTTGCATCATACGAGTAATCTCTTCATCGCGTCCGATTACTGGAGAGAGTTTCCCTTCTTTTGCTTCTGCAGTCAAATCTATTCCATATTTTTTAAGAGACTCCAGTGTCTCGTCTGAGCTTTGCGACTCAATCTTTGCTCCTCCGCGAGAAGCTTCTATATTTTTAGCCAACTCAGATATATCAATATATTTCTTAAGCAAACTCAAAAATGGTTCATTTTTTAGATTTGCCAAAAGATAGGTATCAACTGCTAAAAAAGAGTCTCCATTTTTTGTCATCAATCCTACACCGTTTTCTAATGTTTGTACAAAATTTCTAGAGAGTCTTACGCTCTCTTTTGATACGGTTGAAGACTTAGGAAGTTTTTCACTTAAACTTTTTACATCAAGCTCAATTGCAACCTTGTCAATGTTCATTTTATTAAGCATCTGATTTAGCACAGAATTAGAATTTGTCAGCTGTGCCCATAAAAAGTGTATAGGTTCAACCTCTTGATTTTTATTGTGCAGTGCCAGTGATACGGCTGATTCAATTGACTCTGTCATATTATTTGTTAATTTTTCAAAAATATTATTCATCTATTTTTTTCCTTTTTTTATATAAATTACAACTATTTTACTTTCAAATCGCTACAGTTAAATTATATGAAAGTTAAACTTGTAAAAAGATTATATCAAGTTGAGTGCATTCCTGTCAAGTTGTTTTAGTTAATAATACTTAAGTAACTTTTATATGTTATATATCTAAATATGTAAAAAATATTAAGTGGTATTATTTTAAGGAAATTGCAGTAGATTTCTGGATGTCTTTGATAATTTTATTTCTATAGTATTGTTTTTATATTTGAAGAATTGAGGCTATATCAGAGAGAGCTTTTTTACTCCCTTTGATAATTAAAAAAAGGTAAAAAACTATTTTATTTCAGCTTTTTTTTCTAACTCTTTCATTTTAGCCATAATTGCACTTTTTGCTTTTTCTGTTTTTAATCTTTGTTCGATAAACGGTTTTACCTCAGGAAAACTTTTTGTTGTTTTCGCTTTTTTATCTTCAATATAGATTACATGATATCCAAATTGAGTTTTTACTGGTTCTGTAGTTATCTCTTTTGCCTTCATTGAGAAAGCTTTGTCATTAAACTCCGGAACCATTTGACCTTCAGTAAAATAACCTAAATCACCACCTTGTGGAGCACTTGTACATGTTGATTTTTCTTTTGCAACTTCCATGAATTTGTTTTTAAGCGTTTCGCCTTTTAAAGATTTAAGCTCTGAAATGATTTTTTTTGCATCAGCCTCTTTTTCCACAAGTATATGGCGTGCTCTAACACTTTCATTTTCAGCAAACTCCTCTTTATTTGCATCATAATAATCTTTTTTCTCTTTTTCAGAAATTTTTATTTTATTAAACTCTTGCTCTTGCCAAAGTTGAATAGCTATCTCTTTTTTTATTCTGTTTGTTACCTCTTCATATCTCTTTTTAAAGTCATCTGTATTTAAAAGACCTGCTTTTTTCGCATCATTATAAATCAGCTCTTTAGCAACCAACTGCTCTAATACCTGTTTTCTAAAATCTTCCTGTTTTTCTGCAGGGACCTGATTAAATCTACCTTGTGTTGCCGCCATAAGTTCTTTATCAACATCTTCTTGAGTAATGGCCGTACCATTTACGGTTACCAAAGTTTGTGCCATTGTTATTGTCGATAAAATAGCCAAAGAAGCTACTATTTTTGTTACTGTTCTCATCTGTTTCCTTTAAGAATTACCTTTAACTTATTGGTAATTCTAATAATTTTATACTAATGATTATTAAACAACTTTCATTTTGTATATAATTACATTATGAAAAAAGCCACAAAACAAGAAATTAAAGAAATTCATAAACTTTTTATAGAAAATTACAGCAATGCTGTTACTGAATTAAACTACAAAAATGTATATGAATTAGTTATAGCTGTTGTTCTTTCAGCTCAATGTACGGATAAAAGAGTCAATCTTATTACACCTGCCTTGTTTGAAAAATATCCGAATCCCGAAACTTTGGCCAAAGCAGATATAAATGAAGTAAAATCGCTTATTCAAAGCTGCTCTTTTTTTAATAATAAAGCAAAAAATATAATAGAGATGGCAAAAAAAGTTGTAGAGGTTTACGGCGGAGAGATTCCTCTTCATGAAAAAGAGCTTATTAAACTTCCTGGTGTTGGACAAAAAACTGCAAATGTTGTTATGATTGAGTACACCGGTGCAAATTTAATGGCGGTCGATACACATGTATTTAGGGTAGCACACAGACTTGGTCTCAGCGATGACACAACAGCAGCAAAAACTGAGGCAACGCTTGTTAAGAAATTTAAAACAGATCTCAATGCCCTGCATCAAGGAATGGTTCTCTTTGGCCGCTATATCTGTAAAGCTAAAAATCCAAAGTGTGATGAGTGTTTTTTAACTCAATATTGTAAAACAAAAGAGAGTTTTAAAGTTTAAACATGCTTAAAATAAAGTAATTTTACTTTATAGCTATAAATGTTGCAAAATTTGCCCAGCGAAAAACTACCTCACAGTGTGAGAAACCGCAGTTTTTTGCCATTTTTATATTCTCATCTTCGCTATAAGGCACCAAAACATTCTCCAATGCTTCTCTTTTTTGCATAATCTCATACTCTGAATAACCCTGCTCTTTTTTAAAAGCATAGTAGCACTCAATCAAATCTTTGTTTAGTTTTGAATGATGACTTATAACTTTTTCGCTAAAGATAAATACCCCGCCTTTTTTAAGTGAAGAAGATATTTTTTTCACAAGCTCTTCACGAATCAAAGGACGAATAAACTGTAAAGTATAATTACTTATAAAAAGATCCGCCTCTTTATAATCATACTCTAAAATATCTGCATTTTCAAGCTCTATATCTGCCTTAAACGCTTCGCACTTTTTTCTTGCCTGCTCCAACATCGCCTCGGAGTTGTCAAGCCCTACGAGAGTGGCACCTGTTTTTAATTTTCTGCTTATGTTTATAAGAAGTGTTGCGGTTGAGCATCCCAAATCATATGCAACGCCGCCCTCTTGAAGCTGCTTTAATGCAAAAAACTCCGTAATTTTCTGCGACTCTTTGTAAAAAGGGACGCTTCTTTGCAACATATCATCAAATACAGCGGCAACCTCTTCATCAAATTCGAACTGCTTTTTTATAGGCTTTGCAAATACTTTATCATTCATTATTGTTTAATTAATTTCTGCCTATTGCATTAAGATCTGAAAATGCAAGTTCAACTCTCTTAATAAGCGTTTGCTGCCCTGCTCTTAGCCATTTTCTAGGATCATAGTAGCTTTTATTCGGCTTATCTTCTCCCTCAGGATTTCCAATTTGAGATTGAAGATACTCTCTGTTTTTTTCATAATACTCTTTTACACCTATCCATGTTGCCCACTGCGTATCTGTATCAACATTCATTTTGATTACGCCATAGCTGATAGCTTCACGGATCTCTTCAAGAGTAGAACCTGAACCGCCGTGAAAAACAAAATTAACAGGTTTATCTGCAGTATTGAATTTTTCTTGGATATATTTTTGTGAATTATCTAAAATTTTTGGAGTAAGAACAACATTGCCTGGTTTATAAACACCGTGAACATTACCAAAAGATGCTGCAATAGTAAAATTTGGAGAAACTTCACCTAACTCTTTATATGCATAAGCGACATCTTCTGGCTGTGTATAAAGCAGCGAGTTATCTATATTTGTATTATCAACTCCGTCCTCTTCACCACCTGTAACACCCAGTTCTATCTCTATATTTGTGCCAATTTTGCTCATTCTTTGTAAATATTTTTTACAAGTTGCAACATTCTCCTCGAGTGGTTCCTCAGAGAGATCCAACATATGAGAAGAGTAAAGAGGTCTTCCCTGCGTTTTATAATACTCTTCACCTGCATCAAGAAGAGCATCTATCCATGGAAGAAGTTTTTTTGCTGCATGGTCTGTATGCAGAATAACCGGTACTCCATAACTCTCAGCCATTAAATGAACATGTATAGCGCCAGAAACTGCACCTATTGTCGCTGCCTTTTCATTTTCATTGCTTAAACCTTTTCCTGCATAATAGGAAGCTCCGCCGTTACTAAATTGGATAATTACAGGAGACTTTACTTTCGCTGCAGCTTCCAATACGCCATTTATAGAGTCAGTACTAACTACATTTATCGCAGGAATAGCAAAGCCACTCTTTTTTGCATACTGATAAACTTTTTGCACATCATCACCAAACAATACACCCGGCTTCACAATATCTAAAATACCCATAATTAAACTCTTTTTGATGAAATTTATTCGTAATTATACCAAATGTATCTGACTAATAACTTTTATAAAAACTTTATTGTGCTAAAATATTCAAAAACAATCGGGAATTCACATGAGGCTAACTGCGAATGAATATTGTAACTATTTCAAGATTTCCAAAGAGGTACTTAACTCTAAAATCAAAGCAAATAAATTAGACTATATTATAGAAGACGACCAAATTTATATTTTAGTTACTAAAAATTTTCTAGACGAAAAAAATGATAATAATTATGAAAAAGAGAAGGTTGTGCTTAAACAAATCAATCAGATTATTAGACCAAAAACAACTGTGGCAACAGTATTGGCCCTCTATCAAAAAGAGAATAATTTCTTAAAAAGCAAAGTAGCGCAGTTAGAAGCCAAAATAGATAAACTTATAGATGATAAAGAGCAGATGCTTCGCGCAGAAAGAGATAAAATAGAACAAATTTACAGTTTAAAAGATGCACAGCTTAAAAATATTTTAGAGCTTGTAGAGAGAAAAATGACACTTGAGAGAGAACAAACAACTATACATGAAATAGAAAGTTTTAATCATCAAGATGAAACAAAATCCTCATTAAATTTAAAAACTGTAGAGTTAAAAGAGTACTTAAAATCATTAAATTTAAAATCCTTTCAAAAAAAAATTATTAAAAAACGCTTTTTAAACGCTTATAACAATGATATAAGAGTAATACACAAAGATGGGAAGCTCTATTTAGATTTTTCCAAATACGACTATAGTGATCTGCTTGCTTATTAGTAAATAAAATTGTTTTTATTCATATAAAAGCAAGTAATACCCTAAGTATAAAAAATAAAATAAACAATGCTTTTTCAAAATATTTTTTGTAAAAAAAGAAGAAAACATTATGTTTTTTACTATTTTTTGGTCAAAAGAAGAAATTTTTAAGCAAATAAACTATAAAGTGTCTGTAGCTGAATTACTTAACTTAAAAATTTTATTTTAGAGTTTTAGTAGTTTCGGAAAATCTTTATAAATTCAAGGGTAGATTTATGAATAAAGCTCAATTCGTTGAACTAGTACAAGCAAGTGGCAATTATAAAACTAAAGTTGAAGCTGAAGCAGCTATTAAAGCTTTTACGGAAGCAGTTACATCAGCTTTAGTAAAAAAAGAGAGTGTCTCTTTAGTTGGATTTGGAAGCTTTGAAGCAGCACTTCAAAAAGGTAAAAGTGGTAAAGTTCCTGGTACTGACAAAACTTATACTACTCAAGACAAGATGGTTCCTAAATTTAAAGCTGGCAAAGGTCTTAAAGACCGCGTTGCTGCTGGTAAATAAAACCTTATATTGCCGCAATTTTTTGCGGCAATCCCTTCAATAAAATAAATCTTTCCTCTATAAATTTTTCTTAATCTGTTTTCTTTATTTAAATAAAAAGCCAAAGTATTTTTAAATTTAAACAAAAATTGGTACAATATAATTATTACATATAAAACCAAGAGGAGACAAAATGAAAAAAATTTTACTTACTTTGTTAATAATATTTTCTATAAATCTTAATGCTCAAAGTGAAGAGTCGTATGTTGTGCTGGAAACAACACAAGGGGTTATTGAACTTAAACTATTTCCAGAAGTAGCGCCTTTGGCAGTAGAAAATTTTATAACACATGTAAAAAACGGTTATTATGACGGAGTGATTTTTCACCGTATTATAAAAGATTTTATGATTCAAGGCGGAGATCCGACTGGAACAGGAAGAGGAGGTGAAAGCATCTGGAAAAGATCTTTTAAAGATGAGTTCAAAGATAAGCTTTTTTCGCGAGCAGGAGTTCTTGCAATGGCAAATGCGGGACCAAATACAAATGGAAGTCAATTTTTTATAACAACAGCTCCAACACCATGGTTAAATGGAAGACATACTATTTTTGGTCAAGCTACTCCACAATCTATGAGTATAATAAAAAAATTGGAAAATGTTCCTACGCTTGGAAGATCAGGCGCAGACAGACCAATAGAAGAACAAAAGATTATAAAAGCATATATCAAAAAACAGTAGTTATTTTCTAAAATTAAACTTTATAATTATTTTATAATTGATATTACAATATAATTTCGCCAACAATTAAAAAGGCATTTAATGGAATTTCACACCGTAAACAAAATTCAAAAACAGGCACTTAAAAGGAGTGCTTCGGATTTTACAAGATTGGGCTTTGCTCTATTTTTTATGATAGGTGTTTTAACATACAGCTTTTTAAGTAAC
This sequence comes from Sulfurimonas xiamenensis, assembly GCF_009258045.1. Taxonomy (NCBI): domain Bacteria; kingdom Pseudomonadati; phylum Campylobacterota; class Epsilonproteobacteria; order Campylobacterales; family Sulfurimonadaceae; genus Sulfurimonas; species Sulfurimonas xiamenensis. Next base: position 394,598 of record NZ_CP041166.1, on the reverse strand, counting down.
GGCGGGGTTTCTAATAATCTCTTTCTTGCAGTAGCAGCGCTTATCGGTGCATATATGGCTATGAATATTGGAGCAAACGATGTTGCAAACAATGTTGGTCCGGCAGTCGGCTCCAAAGCACTTACGCTTACAACTGCTATTATTATTGCCGCTACATTCGAAGCCGCCGGTGCTCTTATTGCCGGTGGAGAAGTTGTAAAAACTATAAAAAACGGTATTATTGATATTTCTGCATTTCAAGGTGATACAAACCAGTTTATTTGGGCTATGATGGCTGCTCTTCTTGCCGCTGCATTATGGTTAAATTTTGCAACTATGATGAGAGCTCCTGTATCTACAACCCACTCTATTGTCGGCGCTGTTATGGGAGCAGGAATTGCAGCGGCAGGATTTAATATAGTTGATTGGGGAACAATGGGAAGCATAGCTGCTTCTTGGGTAATTTCACCAGTTTTAGGCGGTATAATTGCTGCTCTTTTTCTTTTTGCAATTAAAAAATCTATTGTATTTAAGGAGGACAAAGTTCAAGCCGCCAAAACCTATGTACCTATCTTTGTTGCAATTATGTCCCTAGCTTTTGTTACATATTTAATTCTAAAAGGTATTAAACGCATTTGGCCAAATATTTTAGAATTTCTTAATACTCTTCCGATGATATCTTTAGAGGTAACTAAAAAACCAACATTTGCAGTTGCATTGACAGCTGGATTTATAGTAGCCATTTTTGTTTACATACTTGTAAAAAAAAGAATAAATTCAAGCACTACCGTTCTTGAAAACACTAAAGATTCCGTAAACACTCTTTTTACAATTCCCCTTATTTTTTCTGCAGCCCTCTTAAGCTTTGCCCATGGCGCAAATGATGTTGCAAATGCTATTGGACCATTGGCTGCAATCAATGATGCCGTTGTAAATGGAGGAGTCACATCAGATGCTTCTATACCGTTATGGGTAATGGGAGTTGGGGCATTAGGAATCTCTCTTGGTCTTGCACTTTACGGCCCTAAACTTATCAAAACAGTCGGCAGCGAAATAACCGATTTGGATCAAATAAGAGCGTTCTCTATAGCAATGGCAGCATCTCTTACTGTTATCCTTGCTTCACAACTTGGTTTACCCGTCAGTTCAACGCATATTGCGATAGGCGGTGTGTTTGGTGTTGGTTTTTTAAGAGAGTGGCTTCACATAAAAGATGAAAAGAATCGAACCATAGAAGAGGATATCCTTACCATAGAAGACGAGCGGTTAAATAAAGATGCGTACGAATATGAGTTAAAAGAGCTACTAGACAAAAGTGAAAAGTTACAAAATGACTATGTTAGAATTGCAGAACTTTACAAACTAATCGAAAATGAAAAAAAGATAATAAAATCAACTAAAAAAAGTATCAAAAAAGCCAAAAAAATTCAATATGTCAGAAGAGATGCAGTAAAGAAAATAGTAGCGGCATGGCTTATAACAGTACCGGCTGCGGCTATACTTGCAGGATTGCTGTTTTTTACAATAAAAGGAATTATGATTTAAACAACAAAGATCAAATATTTGATCTTTGTTGTTGTTTTTAGCGTAGATTTATCTCTCTTGGAAGTAGTTGTACCTGCGCTTTAAAATTTTCATCTTTTTTATACTATCGAAATAGGTTAATATGAAAGATAAAATAGTTAAATATGTAAAAGAGATAATTGTTTTTATTGTTGCTATAGCAATATCTGCAAACATTATCAGTTTTTATAGAAGCAATGATTTAAATAAAGAAGCACTGAGTATATCAACTGTCTCATTACTAAATAATACTCTTTATAAAGTACCGAAAAACAAACCAATCTTAATCCATTTTTGGGCTACATGGTGCCCAACATGTAAAGTTGAAGCTCAAAATATAGAGAGAATTTCAAAGAGTTTTAATGTTTTAACGATTGCTATTAAATCCGGTAGCGATGAAGAGATACGCGAATATCTAAGAAGCCGTGATTTAACCTTTAAAGTTGTAAACGACAGTGACGGACAAATAACTCAAAGATATGGCGTTTCCGTCTTTCCTACTACTATTATTTATGACAAAGAGGGCAGTGAAGTTTTTAGTGAGGTAGGTTATACTACAACTATTGGATTGTGGCTTAGGATGTGGATAGCAGGATTATAAAAGTTTATACTTTTGCTGCAATTTAGAAGCATAAAGCCTCTTAAGAGGCTTTATGGTATTACTTACTTATCTTTACCGCATATGCTTTGTGAGATAGAGGCACCCAAGGACGCTTGATGTGCTCTGGACGGCGAAGTGTAGAATTTTCATCTAAACCACGAGTAAGTTCATCTCTCCATCCTTCATAAACCTTAAAGTTATTGTCATAATTTACATAAATATCACCAATTTTATCACCGGCTTGAGCAGGCTCTAAAATAACTTTTTGGTGCCAGCAGTGCATACCTGAAATCGGGTCTGGATGCGGAGCAGCTACTGCATTTTGCCATGAACCACTAAGCCCGTCCCACCAGATATTTCCGCTATCTCTGTTATAATCTGCAAATCTCTCTGAAACGAACGGTTTAATTCCCTCTACATATTTTAATTTACCAACTTTACCGTCCATCTGAAGTTCAGCCGTAGGAACACCAAAACTATTTATTCCGCCATGACCGTTATAATCTTCAATCTTAATCTGTCCGCCCTCTTTACCTGCATTAAGAGGTGAGTGAGCCATAAATTTAGGATCATTCATATTTCTGGCAACCGGCTGAGAATCAACTTTGCCATCCGTTACACCGTTAGGGATGCTTACAGAGTTTACAAGTTTCCAGCGGCCACCGTGATGTGAACATGCTAGTGTTCCAGGCAAAACTCCCTCTGTAGGAACTGCCATAGCTACAAAGTAGCCAGATTCCAGTCCTGTTAAACTATCTACAATTCTAACACGAATTGCATCTCCACGCTTAAAGCCTTGTCGTTTAGCATCTTTTGTTGAAATCCAAATAGGATCATGATTCTGCGAAATTTCCATCAAGTGCTTAGAGTTTGCAGAACGAGTATGAATATTATACGGCAGTCTAAATACAGTATTTAATGCATATGAGTTCTTCTCACTCATAAAAGAGTGATTTACATGCGATACAATATGAACCATCTCTTTTTTCTCTTTTTCATCTCTTGGATAAAACGGAATAGCGTATTCAGGCCATTTCCAATCATCAGCAAGCCACTCACAAAAGAAGTCAAGTTTCTTATCAAGCGTTGCAAAACCTTCCATCTTTTTACCGTCAATCTCAATACCAATAGATTTTTTCTTACCGTGAGACTCTGCACTCATAACACCAGTTCTTTTGTCTATTGTTACATCTGCTTTATTATATTTATGCCCATGAGAGATATAGTTTTCCCCGTCATCTTTAATCTCACGCTCTTGCGCAGAGTAGATATTGTTCTCTTCCATCCATGCGCCATGATCTCTCATGTACTCATATACAGGATATTCAGAATTTTTATATCTCTTATCTGATGTTGCAGTCACTTTAAGATTTGGCAAATTGTCACCAAATGCCGCATCGTACCATTCAGCGATTGTAACCGGTCTGCCAGGATTCTTTTTTGATTCCCACATTGATTTAATCGTTTTTGTTTTTGCAGCATCCAAGAAAATATCACCTTTTGGGTCTATGTAATTGACACACATATCAAACCAAAATTCATTCTCTTCCCAAACTTCGCCAAGACCCGCTTTTATATGTGCTTCTAATGTTGCACGATTTGGGTTTTTAGGTTTCCATCCAGCTTTTTCAAGCGCAACACGCATAACCGGCTGACGGAAAGATGTCCAGCGAGCAGGCATTGTAGCTTCTGAGTGCTGATCGTGTCTCTCACCCGCTAAACCAACAGGTAAGATATAATCCACATACCAGTTAGTCTCAGACCATACAGGAGAGAGATTAAAGGTAAGCTCCATTTTCGACTCATCTTTTATCGTGTCTATCCATCTAAATCCATCCGGATTAATCCAGACAGGATTATACATACGAGGAATCCAAACTGCTAGCTTTTGAGGAACATTAAGACCTCTGTCTATCCACTTTTTCTGCCATTTTTTATCTGCAAGAAGATGCGGCAATAAATATGATAATTCATATGTTGAAATCGGCCACTCTGGCGGCCATGAAAGCTCATTATAAACATCAATTTTTGGAACATCAGTTCCACGCTTGCCTTGTCCTACAGTTGCACTTCCACCTTTTCCTGCTACAGATATAACATGCCAGTGATGAAAGAATGTACCACCCTCCGGTCCGATAGCTCCACGAAGAGCGAGAGAAAGATAACCTGTACGACCGCTCATCCACCCACCGCGGTTTCCTGCTGCCGCCGCTCTCCAAAAGTATGTAGATATAGATGTACCTGCCCAGATAAACATATCATACAACTGTTCTAATTTGTATGCTGGCACATGTGTCTCTTTTACAGCATAATCTAATGTAAAAGGAGAGTACAACTCTTTTAAAACTTCTAAAAATGTATCAAAATCATCACCTGATGGAACTTTAGCGATATAACCTTTACTCACCATAAATTCTAAATATTTTTTATTATCTAAAAATACTTCCCAGTTTAACCATTTTTTAACAAAATTTTTATCTACTTTGTTCTCACTTAACATTCTTTGTGCTAAGTAAAGATAGATGACAGGCTCCGTGCCGGGCCATGCTGCTATCCAAAGATCTGACATACCTGCAGAGTTAGACAAACGAGGATCCATAACTACTAATTTTGCACCCTTTGCTCTTGCATCAGCTATAAATGAAGCTGATTGCTGAAAGTAGTGACCTGCATCTGCGGCATGCGAAGAGTTAAGAAAAATAAGCTTAGCATTTGCCCAGTCCGGAGATATTCTGTCATCATTTGCCCATTGAATAGTAGGCGTTCTTCCTCCAGATGAACAGATGTTCGTATGCGAATTAAAACAATCCTGCCCTATTGTCTGCCATACCTTGCCTGTAAATCCGTTTTCATTAGGACGACCGACATGAAACATGCATGATTTTTTTGACAATTCATCATCGCCTTTTATTGCATCATGCATTTTATTGCCGATAGTTGTCATCGCCTCATCCCAAGTTGTGCGAATCCACTTACCTTCACCGCGAGCAGAGCCAGGAGCACGCTTTAGGGGGAATGCTATACGATCCGGATCATACATTTGTGACTGAGTAGCATAGCCTTTAGCACAATTTCTACCGCGAGAAGCAGGGTGAAGAGGATTACCCATATATTTTTTTACGGTAAATGTTTTTTTGTCAATCCATGCAGTTAACCCACAAGACGCCTCACAGTTTGAACATGCAGTAGCAACAATAGCATAATCATTAACTTCAATACCATCAGGATTTGACTCACTTCTAACTCCATGACGATCTATACCGCCTCTTTTCCAGTCATCTCCGTCTAACTCTTTAAAATCATTCCATTCGCTCATAGGAGGATAGAACGATAAAGAGTCCGGAGTGTTTGTAAACTTACTCTCACTAACTGAGTCGGCAATAGCATCAGCCGTAAACACACCCTTTGCAATTGAAGCGCCTGCTACTGTAAATGCGGCGCCTTTTAAAAATGTTCTTCTACTTTCTAAATACATTTAAATATCTCCCTAACTCATTGGTAATAATTGTGGAATAATTAACCACACATGTTTTACTATAGCTAAACCAACTAATGCTAAAATAGCTGCAAATTTTAAAATAATTTCACTTTTGCTGGCTCTGCTTAAGAGAATGAAAAGCATCGGTAAAAGATAAGCTATCCATTGACCCAGCCAGAACATAACAGTGTACGGTCCATCATCTTTAATATATTCAACAACAGCTGCTATCTCTTCTGCTTTCATTGGACCGAATATATACTCTGCCATATAGATTATAAACGCCATCAATGCACTAAGTCCAAGAACTACACCTAAAGTGTTTTTCGCTTCTTCATTTAGTTTATTTCCACCCATCAAAATCATAAAGGCTGAACCTGAAAGAAGAGCAGCTAAAATCATTTGAGCTGATTCAGTCGGCATCTGCCATAATTCCCTTGCCGTACACTGAGCCATTAAACCGGCAGTATATAGCGTTACAGGAATAGCTAAAACTGTAGTCCATAACAACACTTTGTCATATGTCGCATAACTTTTGTTGTATGCAAAAAATATAAGAAGTGTTAAAAGACCCAAGAAAACAGTAGCCATCCATGCACCTACTGTAATTGCAGAAGTCCAGTGAGAATAAACAAATATATGCCACATTCTAAGCGGTTGATGTAAGTCAGCTAGTGTGAAAAGCAGAAAAATATTAATAAATACAAAAGCAACAATTGCAGTATGCATTCGAAGTTTTCCCGCTTGTTCAGGATACATTCTTAGAAGCATAAAAAGCATTAGGATAACACCCGTTCCAATACTTTTAGCCCACATATTAACCGTAACCAGCCAAGGCCATACTATCCCCGGTATTGCTACATCTAAAGTAACTACAGCGTTTGTTGCTGCTAAAATTTCATGTGCCATTAGTGTTTCCCCCCTACTGGAAGTGTTGTAATATCATTAAAGAGTGAATGTCCGTCAACTCTGTGTGATGCAAGAGGATTTAGCGTTACATTTCCACCGCCTACATAATAGTGGTGAGGGTTTGTCCCCTTTTCAGGTTTACGAACTTGAACACCGCCTTGATTGACTTGAATATATTTAGAGATATTTGAAGCAGGATCTTCCAAATCTCCAAAAATATTTGCCTGAACAGGACAAGCTACAACACATGCAGGCATCATAGATGAAGCAACACGATGCGCACAGTATGTGCACTTATCTGCAGTTTGTGTTTGAGGATCAATGTAAATTGCTCCGTAAGGACATGCCATAACACAACCGGCACAACCTATACAGCGTTCTTTATCAATATTTACAATCCCATTTTCCAGATAATGAAGCGCACTAACCGGACAAATTCTTTCACATGGAGCATTTTCACAATGATTACACCTCAATGGAGTAAATGTTCTTTTTGTTTCAGGAAATGTTCCAACATCAACATATTTAACACGAAGTCTCCATGTACTTAGCGGAACTTCATTTTCCACCTTACATGCGATCTCACACCCTTTGCACCCCATACACAAATGTAAATCAACCAGGAAGCCTAATTGCATATATTCTCCTTATACTCTTTTAACAGACTAATGTTAAGATTTATTACTATAACTAATCTAATCAAAAAAAAATTCTTATACTAATATATAGGAATTTCTTATTTATTAAATCTTACCTATATAAAGCTTAAAATTTATTATAAAATTATCACATTTTAACAATATTTCCTCTTTTTGGGAATTTTTTTGATAATTTTATGTCATTTGTTACCAAAATCATCTATTTTTAAATATTAAAAACTAAAAAATGAAATATAGTATTAAAAAAAAGAAAGGTGCTAAATAGTTGTATGTAGAGAAAAGTGGTGATTTTAAAAAAAATCTCAACAAAACTATCAACTTTAAATGATAGTTTTGATGAGTGTAAAATATTTTATACTATTTTTTAAGTCTAACTTTAACTGACTCTTCGTGCGCTGTCAAACCTTCTGTGCTTGCTATAAGCGCGCACTCTTTGCCTATCTCATTTATTGCATTAGAACTAAAAGAGATTATAGAAGATTTTTTCATAAAATTTTCTACTCCAAGAGGAGAATAAAATTTTGCTGTTCCTCCTGTTGGAAGTGTATGGTTTGGTCCAGCCATATAGTCACCAACCGCCTCAGGAGTATTGTGCCCTAGAAAAATAGCTCCTGCATGTTTAATATATGAAAGCAGTTCAAAAGGAGAGAGTGTTGCCACCTCTAAATGTTCCGGCGCTATTTGATTCATCAACTCAATGGCTTCTTGCATATCATCTGTTACAATAATTGCTCCGCGCTCTTGAATTGATTTTCTTGCAATCTCATGTCTTGGAAGTTTTTGAAGCCAATTTTCCAACTCTATCTTTACTGCATCAGCTAATTTTTGTGAAGGAGTGATTAAAATAGAACTTGCCATCTCATCATGCTCTGCCTGAGAGAGCATATCAATAGCCATATGTGAAGGGTTTGCACTGTCATCTGCAAGTATTCCTATTTCACTAGGTCCTGCAATCATATCAATATTTACATCTCCAAAAACCATTTTTTTAGCTGTTGCAACAAAAATATTTCCAGGTCCTGTAATTACATCAACTTTTGGTATGGTCTGAGTTCCATATGCCATTGCTGCAATTGCACTTGCTCCTCCCACTTTATAAACTTCACTTACTCCACACAAATGACATGCTGCAAGAAGAAGCTCATTTGGCTCATTTTCTGGTGTTGGCGTACAAACTACTATTTTTTGAACCCCAGCAACCTGTGCCGGAATAACATTCATTAAAAGAGAAGATGGATAAGCTGCCTTTCCACCAGGTATATAAAGCCCTGCACTATCAACCGGAGTTACTTTTTGACCTAAAATAGTTCCGTTTTCTTCTGTATCAAACCAAGATTTAGGTTTTTGTTTTTCATGATAACTCTTAATTCTCTCATAAGACAAATGTAAAGCACTCTTAAGCTTTTTATCAAGATTTGAGTAAGCTGCACTCATTGACTCTGTGGTTATTTTAAGATCTGCATCACTTTGCGGAGTCCATTTGTCAAATTTTGCAATATGACTCTTTAACGCTTCATTTTTATCGCTTTTTATCTCATTTATAATATTTCCGACAATAGCACTTACCTGTGCTATATCCATTTTCCCACGCCCTAGAAGCTCCTCAAACTCTGCTTTAAAACCACTGTTTTTTGAATTTGTAAAAATCATTATTTGCTTTTTTCCTTATTAAACTCTTCTTTAACTATAGAGAGTGCTTTTAAAAAATTTTCTGCATCTATGGCACCCATAAGCGGTTGATACATCGGTTCACCATCAGGCATTAAAAACCATATAGCAGGAGTACCAGGCTGCCACAGCTCTTGAGGCATATAATCATTTTCATCACTATAAGAAATAATGGAAACAAAATTTTTATTTAACTCTTCTGCAACTCTTTTATCTTCAAAAGTAGTCTCATCTAAAATAACACAAAACTTGCACGAGTGTCTTGAAGAAACAAATAGCACAGGTTTTTTACTCTCTTGTGCGATTTTAACACCTTCATGATAATCTTTTGCCCAATTGATCTCTGATCCAAAGATATTTACTACAATACCAAATACCAAAATTATAAAAATATTACGCATGCTCTTCTACCTTTTTTAAAAGTTCTTTAGCGCACTCTAGTGCACTTTTATCTGTTACATCAATAACTATATCTGCTAAAGCCTTATATTCAGGCAATCGCTCCTTATAAAGCTCTTTTGCTTTTTTTAAATCATTTAATAACGGTCTTTTCTTAAGTTTTTTTGCCGCATTGGAATGACTCTTTATCCGCTTGAGTATTTTATCAAATGGAGAGTTTAAAAAGACAACAATCCCAATACTTTTGAGATTTTTCTGTTTATAAAACCCGCCGCCTGTAGATATAAGAGTATTATCTACACAATTTTCCAGCCAAAGAGAAACTTTTCTTTCTAAATTTCTAAAGTAAGCTTCGCCCTCTTTCTCAAATATCTTCTTAACAGTTCTGTTTTCCATACTCTCTATCAAATCATCGGTATCAACAGACATATAATCAGAAATTTTAATGACTTCACGAGCCACACTTCCCTTTCCCACACCCATAAAACCTATTAAAATAATATTTTTACGATTCGGCATTTAACACTTCCTCTGTACTAAACTTTTAGAAGTACTAACACATGGCACTTTCCACTCTAAGTTCTTGTTATTTTTTACTCTTTTACTATTATTACACATACATACTCATATCAAAATCAGGTTTTGTTTTGATTATTTTCGCATATATCAAAACTGGAACAATAATATTGTACTCTAAAATTATCATGCTAAGAGTAAACAATATTGCAAATATTGGTAAAACAGCCGGAATAAAAAAAGAAATTATAAAACCGATTAAAGATATTATAAAAAGTATAAATTGAATCGCAGAAAGCTTTTTATTTATCATATCATTCATAGTTGGAATACTCATATAACCCTTGGCATTAAGATGAAACCATACCAAAAATGGAACTATCTTATATAGCATTCCCATCATAATAGAAAAAATAAATCCTCCGCCTATCAGCAAAGAGACAACAACTATATACTTTTCATCAAAAAAATCATTAAACGCCCATGAAAATGTACCCAAGGTCATAAAAATAGCCGCACTTCTCCAGTACCAGATAGTCACATCACTTACTTTGCGGCGGCGTGCATTAAGCTTAAGATAAACAGTTGTTGAAAATGCCCAAAAAAATAGTGCAATCCAAATTTTTGCTACAGCACTATATGAATCTATATAAATATTTAAAATTAACCATAACAAAAGCCCACTGACTATAAACCATACAACTCTTTGTTTGCAAAATCTTTTAAATCTCGGTGCTACATAAAACATCGGCAGTACATGAAAAGCCACACCTATAATTAAAACTCCTGCAAAACCAAAAATAGCCCAGACACTGTGAACATTTGCAAATAGCAAATGCAAATCAGAAAATTTTCCTATACCATATGATGCCAAAAGATGCATACCCATCAATGTTATTAAAAGAGCAAAAACCAAACTGGTAATCATTGCGCGTATGCTTGCCGTTATATTTACAACACTTTTAAATGCAAATAACATTGAAATAATGATAACTAAAAACCCTATTCCAAGAAAAATAGAAGCAATTAAAATCAATTTTGACAAATCAAACCATAATCCAAAAATCATTGATAAAGTGCCAAGAACCATAAGAGCGTGTGCGCTCTTTGAAACTAATTCAACTTTAAATATTTTCACCCCTGCTAAAACAGGCAGCATTTGAACAAGTGCACCAAACATTACAAAACTAAAAAATCCGATAGTAATAGCATGTGTAATAACAATTGTCTCAGTTGCATATCTGCTGGATAAAATTCCGGCATCACTAAAAAATATTAAAATTCCTGCTAAAATTGCAAAAAGAGGTGCGGTTATAAAAAATCTAAACGGCGCCGATATGGGTGGCGCTTGATCTACTGACAACCCATCAAAATTCATGTCAAACTCCTGTTTTTATTCAACAATGATTGACTGCATCATTTCTACTATACGATCAGATTCTGCGCTTAAATGTTGCTGCGCCATTGGGTAGAGCATCTGCTCCTCTTTCATATTGTGCTGCTGCATAAGTATCATTAAAGTTTCACTGTTTCCAAAAAACTTATCTTTATCTTTAGCTTCCAGTGCCTTGCCCATCTCTGCTATTAAATTTCTCATTTGAGCATGTTCATGTCTCATAATGGCGGTTGGACCCTGAGTCATTCCAGTTTTTTCTTCAAACTCCAAAAACATTATTCTCTCTTCCATTTGGAAGTGTTTTTCTGCTTCTTTTGCAAACTCTTCATATGCATCTTTTGCACTCTCTATTGATTTAACTACCGCATCTTCCATATTTGCAAACAGCTCATCACAATGACCATGATCTGCTGTTAAATACTCTCTTATTGTACTCATTATTTTTGCCTTACTATTATTGTTATTTTCGTATTATATTAAAAATTATTTAAATATAAATTACCATAAATCAAGAAAATTTCTTTTATCAATTTTTATTTTATTTCAAAGTTGTTATTTAAACAGCTTTTTACTATAATATCTTTTTAAATTACAACAGGGAAAATAATGAAAAACAAAAAATTTATTACTCTTGGTTTTGCATCTATAACAGTTTCGTTGGCACTGCTATTTTCTACAAATTTATTCGCTTATACTGAAGCTGCAAAAGAGGTTAAAGAGAGTTCAAGACTCGAAGCCTTAGCAAAATTTACAAAAGTCATAAGCATTGTTGAACAATATAATGTTGATGACATAACTATTGAAGAGCTAATGGATAAAGCACTCCAAGGAATGATGAGCAACCTTGATGCACACTCAAACTATCTAACACAAAAAGATTATAAAAATTTAAAAGTTCAAACAAATGGTGAATTCGGCGGTTTGGGGATTACAGTCGGATTAAAAGATGGTGCCCTTACTGTTATCGCTCCTATCGAAGGAACTCCGGCAGACAAAGCAGGTATTAAAGCCGGTGATATAATTTTGAAAGTTGACAATCAATCTACTTTAAATATGACTATTGATGAAGCAGTTTCCATTATGAGAGGAAAAGTCGGTTCTCCAATCGAATTGACGATTGTAAGAGAAGAAGAACCAAAACCTCTTAAAATAAATATAGTAAGAGGAATAATAACAATAGATTCAGTCTATACAAAATCTATCGGTAATGATATTCAATATATTCGCGTAACGAACTTTGACAAAAAAGTTATTGACGAAGTTGCAAAAGCTATCAAAAAAAGAAAAGCAACAACAAAAGGGATCGTCCTTGATCTAAGAAACAATCCGGGCGGACTTCTTGATCAAGCAGTAGGCCTTGTTGATATATTTATCGATAATGGTGATATAGTTTCTCAAAAAGGAAAAAATAAAGCTGATGATGAAGTCTTTACTGCAAGTTCACAAAATACTTTAACAAAAGTACCATTGGTTGTACTTATAAACGGTGGAAGTGCGAGTGCGAGTGAAATTGTAAGCGGTTCACTTCAAGATCACAAGAGAGGCATTATAGTAGGGCAAAATACATTTGGAAAAGGAAGCGTTCAAGTGGTACTTCCTATAAATGAAGAAGAAGCTATCAAGCTCACAATTGCAAGATATTATCTTCCAAGCGGAAGAACGATTCAAGCTATTGGAGTAAAACCTGATATAGAAGTTTTTCCGGGTGAAGTTACAACAAACAAAAATGATTTCGCAATAAAAGAGGCTGACTTAAAAAAACATTTAGAAGAAGAATTAGAAAAAGTGGATGGGAAAATAGAAGAGGATGAGGCTCAAGAAGACTCAAAATATATCATAACAGATGAAGCAATAAACAAAGACATGCAGCTTAAAGTTGGTGTAGATATTCTAAAAGCATTAATTATTACAAAAGGATTATAAATAAAATGGAAAAAAAAGAACTACTCTATGAGGGAAAAGCAAAAAAGTTATTTTTAACAGATGATGAAAATCTTGTTATTTCAGAATTCAAAGATGATTTAACTGCATTCAATGGCGAAAAAAAATCAAGTGAAGCAGGCAAAGGTGCACTTAATAACAAAATTTCTACTGAGCTTTTTAAACTTTTAGAATCTAAAGGTATACAAACACACTTTGTTAAAATGTTAGATGATAATCATATGTTGCATAAAAAAGCAGATGTTATTCTTATTGAAGTTATTGTCCGCAATATTGCAACAGGAAGCTTAAGCCGTAATCTAGGAATCAAAGAGGGAACAGTTCTTCCATTTACACTAGTTGAATTTGATTACAAAAATGATGCTTTGCGTGATCCTAAACTCAATGATCAGCACGCTCTTATTTTAGGACTTGTAGACTTTCAGGATGAGCTTGACAAACTTCGTCGCATGGCAAGACAGGTAAATGATATTCTTAAGCCGTATTTTGCAGAAAAAGGTCTTAATCTTATTGATTTTAAATTAGAATTTGGAAAAGATAAAAGCGGTAATATTATATTAATAGATGAAATTAGCCCTGATAATTGCCGTTTTTGGGATATGACAAGCGGTGAAAAAATGGATAAAGATAGATTTCGTCAAGGTTTAGGTGATTTAACAATAGCCTATGAACAAGTTTTAAATAGAATTTTAGGGAAATAACAGATGAAAGCAATTGTAAATGTATCTTTAAAAACAGGTGTTTTAGATTCTCAAGGCAAGGCGGTGCATCATGCATTAGAATCTTTGCACTTTAGTAATGTAAATGATGTGCGAATTGGAAAACAGATAGTTTTAAATCTTGATGAAGCTGATGAAACAAAAGCTATGGCAGATGTTACAAAAATGTGTGAAGAGCTTCTTGCTAATACCGTTATTGAAGATTATCAAATTGAGCTGATAAAATGAAAGTAGCAATTTTACAATTTCCGGGTACGAACTGCGAGTATGACACGCAACATGCCTTTGAGTCATTAGGAGCGCAAACAGAGATTTTATGGCATAAATCTGAAACAATTCCTTCTGATACGGATCTTTTAGTAATTGCGGGCGGTTTTAGCTATGGCGACTACTTAAGAAGCGGTGCAATTGCAAAATTTAGTCCTGTTATGAAGGCAGTAACTAAATATGCAGATAATGGCGGAAAAGTATTGGGAATCTGTAATGGATTTCAAGTACTTACAGAAGCGGGTCTTCTTCCTGGTGCACTTAAGAGAAACGAAAACCTGCACTTTATCTCAAAACATCATCATCTAAAAGTGATAAACAATGATAATATATTTTTAAAAAAATTTAATGTTGGTGATATTCTCAATATTCCTATTGCACATCATGATGGTAACTATTACATAGATGAAGCTGGATTAAAAGAGCTCAACGACAATAATCAGATTCTTTTGAAATATTGTGATGAAAATGCAGAAGATAAAAATCCAAATGGAAGTGTAGACTCAATTGCTGGTATTTGCAATAAAGAAAAAAATATTTTTGGATTAATGCCTCATCCTGAAAGAGCAATGGAGTCTCTTCTTGGAAGTGATGATGGAGTTAAAATGTTAGAGGGATTTTTAACAGCGTGAGGAGTTTACTATTAGTATCGTTTTTTTTATGCATCTCTATATTTGCGAATACATTTGATGCATCAAATTCAGACAACTTTACTAATATTGAAAAAAGCACTCATCACAACAACTCTTCAAAAGTTATTTACCTAAACTATCAAGAAGTTCCATCAAGAGTTTTAAAAGGAGAGATTTTTAAAGTAACCCTTAAAGTTCTCTCTACAGTAAAAGACTTTTTAGACATAACTTACGATCTTTCAAATTCAAAAGGATTGAAGCTTTTAAACGATTTCCCTTTAAGAGAGGAAGATTCTAAATATTATTATGATACTTTTTATTTTTTAGCAACATCAACTACTGTAAAACTTCCGGACTTTAGAGCCATATTATTAAGTAATAATAGCGATGTCCAATACAAAACTACAACTTTATCGGGTCAAAATTTAAATGTTATCTCATTAAATCCTAAAAAAGATTTTTCAAATATTATTGCAGATATATTTGAAATTATTGAATATAAAACTACTAACTACAACGATACACACAACATTGTTGTGTTTGTAGCAACTGCAAAAAATTGCGATATCTCTGCTTTAAAACTAAATGATGTGTATAAACAAGGTACAGAATCTATTGTAGAATCTTATTTTGATTCCAAAATTACATACTATGCAATCATAGATAAAAAAATAGAAAATTTATCATTTTCCTATTTTAATCTAAATAAAAATGAATTTGTACCGATCAATATACCAATAGTTTTAATAGATGACAGCGTAACTACACAAAGTGATTTAAAGCCAAAAGATCAATCTCACGAAATGTTAAAAATTGCTTTTGCTGCAGCTATAGCTATTATACTTTTTTTTATCATTTTATTGAAAAAAAAGTATATTTATTTAGTTTTTATTCTCATTCCTCTTGCATATATTGCGTATACCGGTATTCCATCAAAAGAGATATGTATAAAAAAGGATTCAAAAATTTATCTTCTTCCTATAGCAAATGGAACAATATTTGAAACAACCCCAGGTAAATACTATCTGAAAAAAGAGGATGAAGTAAAAGGGTGGGTAAAAGTGCAGTTAAAAAATAAAAAAATAGGTTGGGTAAAAAATGAAGATATTTGCTCACATTAGTTGGTTATTTGCAACCATAATAATAGCAGTATCACTTACTATAATGATATTGACTTTTTATATTCTCCCTAGACCATATAGCAGAAAACTCTCAGCCTGGCTTATTAGAATCAGTATATTTTTTACAGTTGAAGTAAAAGGCAAAGAAGATCCAAAAGCTCAAATGTTTCTTTTAAATCATCAAAGTGATTTAGATATAGTTGTAATGGAAACAATCACTTCAAGGGATCTTACTTGGGTTGCAAAAAAAGAGCTCTTTGATATGCCTTTTTTCGGTTTAATTCTTAAGTTGCCGCAGGATATAGCAGTTGAGAGAGAGAGTAAAACATCTCTTATAAAACTTTTAAAAGATGCAAAGCGCGTCCTTAAAACAAATAGAGTAATAACCATGTTTCCTGAAGGAACACGCTCCACAAAAGACAAAATGCTTCCATTTAAATCAGGAGCAAAAATTGTAGCTGATGCAAACAGACTTCGTGTTCAGCCCGTTGTACTAATACAAACTTCAAAATACTATAATATAAAAAACTTCTACTATAAACCAGGGCGCATAAAAGCGATCTATATGGAATCATTTGTAGCTGATAAAAATGATGAAAACTGGCTAAAAGACTTAAGAGAAAAAATGCAAAAGGTGTATGATAATGAGCTGGCAAACAATCCTAGCCATAGGTAGCGGCGGTTTTATAGGTGCTGTTTTAAGAGCTTACCTAAACGGTTTAATCTCTCATAAATTTCCGCATGATCTTCCATATGGGACTTTGGGAGTAAACTTAATCGGCAGTTTTATAATGGGGTTGCTTATAGCCTATTTTATGTCTACAACACTCTTTTCAGTACATGCAAAATCATTTTTGTCTACTGGGATTTTAGGTGCACTAACTACCTACTCTACTTTTGCCATTGAGAGCTTTTTTTTGTTAAACAGCGGGCATATACTCCTGGCAGCTGCAAATATCTCTCTTAATGCATTTGGAACTATTTTTACGGCTGGAAGCGGTTTTTATTTAATGAAGTATTTTCTTAAATCATAATTATTTCGTCGGCACACCACTTTGCCAAATCCAAATCATGCGTTATAAGCAGCATCCCCATCCTGTCAAGATGCTTTACAAGCATACTCATAACTTCCAACTGAATTACATTATCAAGCGCAGATGTAGGCTCATCTAGCAGAAGCAGATCCGGTTTCATAAGCATTGCACGAAGAATCGAAGCACGCTGAAGCTGCCCTCCGGAGAGTTCATATGGAAGCTTAAGCAAGATTTCATAATCTAACTTTATATTTTCTAAATATTTATCAAGCTCATCAAGTTTTGCTACATCTTTTATCTGATTCAAAAGTTTATAACTTGGATGAAATGAGCTATAAGGGTCTTGAAAAACTTCTGAACAAAAAGAACTTTTAATTGAACCAGATATTGGTTTTAAATTTTTTAGTATCAACTCAAAAAGAGTACTTTTACCAGCTCCACTTGCACCGACAATCGCTTTAATTTCCCCTTTTTTTAATGAAAATGTCAAATTATTAAAAAGCAAGAAATCTTTTTTATATCCAAAAGAAAGATTTTCAACTTCTAATATATTACTCAAATCTCAACTCTTGTTTAAAGCTAAATAGAGTTTTGTAAGTTTTTTATATAACTCATCTGGTTTTATGTCACTATTTTCTTCCAAAATTCTTTTCATTATTACATTATCCTCTTCACCGGCCCAAATTTTTATATAATTTCCCTCTTTATAGCCGTGATCCTGTCTAAACTGATTTAAAATATTTTTTCCTACATAAAGCTTATACAAGCTCTCCAAATCAAGACCACTCATTACAACTAAATCAAAAAAGTCTGATATCAATTTTTCAAGATTTAAAGGCTCTTTAGAGAGAGTATCTAGCATAATCGATTCTATCTTTTCTATAATATCATCTTGCTGTGCAAATGTCGTATTTTGAGTATTTATTTTATTAAAACTTTCTAATTCTGAAATATTTATCGCTAAATCTTCAATTTGACCTCTTAGTGTTTGAGAGTAGTTTTCTATAGCCAAACTCATTATAAAATGCCAAACATCAACAACTTCAACTTGTAAATTATCCCAATCTGCCTCTTTATCTATATTTTTCCAGTGCTTCCATGTAAAACTCTCAATCATTTCCGCACACTCCATGTAGATACATCTTTTCCAGTTTATTACTTTAGAGTTTTTTGTTATTCCGCTTGTCCATTTTTCTCCGTTTGTAGCCTCGTTTAAATCTGCTTGAAGCTGCAGCATAAGTAATATTTTATCCATCTGTTTTTCTCTTTAAAATTTAGTTATACCATTGTACCAAATAAGCTAAAACAGCTTACTTAAAACCTTTAATGCTGCATAAAAATCTGCCATGCTCTTTCAAGATTTCTGCCAAATAATTTTTTTACCAAATCCCAAAGTATTATCCGTCATTTTAAAATAGTTTATTTTTATCTGCCAAAGTTTGGGATTCATAGCAAGAGCATAGGGAAACTTTTTAAAATATAATTTTTTTAAAGTCTCATCTTCTAAAAGCAAAAATTCTCCCCTAAATTGAACTCCTTCTATTTTACCTACTATTTTAGTCTCTAAAACAACTGCTCCTGCAACAAAAGGATTTTTCAAAATATTTTGTATATGCGTAGTAGCTTCGCTGCTTGCCACGACAAAAGAGTTCTTTACTTTATCAAAAACATAAAAAAGGCTGCATGCACTAAGCTCTTTTTCATTTGATGTAGCAAGAGTTAAAACATGATGTTTTGATAAAAACTTATCTATTTTTTCTAAATCACTGCTCATTACAACTTCTTTCTATTTATATCAATCAATTTTTTTATACTCTAATAATACTTTTTCTAGTGAACTAACTATTTGAAGCATTTTAACAAAGCAAACTGCAAAATTCAATCTCATAAAACCACTTCCCTCTCTGCCAAAACCAAGCCCGGCACTAAGACCTAATTTTGCCTCTTTTACAAAAAAATCTCTCAACTCTTTATCTCGAAGTTTCATCCCTCTGCAATCGAGCCATGCGAGATAGGTTCCTTCTATAGGTGTTACTTTTATAAGATGCGGGAATTTTTCACATACCTTCTGCAACATATTGTAGTTTTTCAAAAGATGCTCTTTTAAGGCTTCAAGCCACTCTCTACCATCTTTGTAAGCAGTTTCAAAAGCTGCATGCGAAAGAGAGCTTCCATTTGCAAAATGGATACGGTTATAAACTTTTAAAAATTTCTCTCTTAAATCTCTGTTTGGTATTGCCACGCTGCTTATAGCAAATCCCGCCATATTAAATGTTTTTCCAACTCCTATGGCCGTAACCGTTATATTTCTGGCTTCTTGAGAGAGCGAGACAAAAGGAGTATGTTTGCTTGGAGCATAAACCAAATCACAATGTATCTCATCGCTAAATACGACAATATTGTGTTTAAGACAAACTTTTAAAATCTCTTCCAATTCTTCTCTTTTCCAAACCCTTCCAACCGGATTATGCGGCGAACAAAGAAGCAAAAGCTTTGTCTTTTCATCAATTTTTGATTTTAAATCCTCTATATCAAAAGTGTAGCTTCCATCATCTTTTTGTTTGAGAGGGTTCTTCAAAATATCTCTCTCATGCTCTATCACACTGTGAAAAAAAGGTGAATAGACAGGTGTTTGCACTATCACTTTATCACCCTTTTGTGTAAATGCTTCTATCGCAACATTCATGCTTGCAACCACAGAGTGCGAATAGAGCATATCTTCAAGCACAAACTCTACATTATGCTCCCTCTTCATCCACTCTATTTGAGCGTCAAACATACTAGATGGCACCTCTTCATATCCTATAACCGGATGTTCTAATCTCTTTTTTACAGCATTTAACACAAAATCAGGTGTATCAATATCCATATCTGCCACCCACAAAGGCTCCACACCCTTAGTTCCAAATAGCTTCTCTCTTAAAACATACTTCTCCGAATTTGTGTCTTCTCTTGGTACAGAAGTTGAAAAGTCGTATCTCACTTCTTTCTCCAAACACTTACCTCTGCAACACTGTGCTGAAACTTTCTTGCTGTCTCTTTTATAACAAACTCTCTATCCTCTACATGTAAAAGTTCAAAATTTTTGCCAAGTATCGCTTTGAGCGTATCTATGGTTTTAACCTCTTTGCCACTCTCATCTCTATATCCGCCCAGCCAGAACTCTTTTTTGGTTGAACTCTCCTGCCATGTGTATGGTGATGTTAAAATCAATACACCTTCGTTGTTTAGTCTATTATGCACACTCTCTAAAAATAGTTTAGGGTTGTAGAGCCTGTCTATGAGGTTTGTAGCGAGTATTAAGTCATAAGAATTAAAATTTGGTTTTAAGTTGCATGCGTCACCCTGCCAGAATGAGACTTTTTCTTTTACTTTCTCATAACCGAGCTCTTCTATACTTACCCTCTTTTTTTGCACCAAATCGCCCTCAGTTTTTGAAGAAAATGCTATGTATCCCTCATTTTTGAGCTTTACGCCCACGCCTATAAATCTAGCGGAAAAGTCAATCCCTTCAACTTTGTTAAAACTCTTGGCAAGCTCAAATGTTGTTCTTCCCGTTGCACATCCCATATCAAGTGCTTTTGTATAATTTTTTACAAATTTAGAGGCTATTTTTGCGCACTCAATTGCAAAGTTTTTTACGCCTAAGTATGCATCTCCATACTGGAATTCACAATACTGTGACACCAATTCATCGCTCTCGTAAACATCTTGTTCTATCTTTATGTCACTGTTTGATACTACATATCTAAAACCGGCATTTTGAGGGAAGTGTTTGCGAAATGCGTAGCGGGAGTGTTTCATAATTAAATTTCCGCTACTTGCCCACGATGAGCCTAAAATAAGCGCATGTCTATTGTCAAATGTAGGTACAGAAAAATCATCATATGCCGGATGCACTTCAAAACCCTCAAAACCAAATATCGGCGTTCTACTCCACTGCCAGACATTCCCGACAACATCATATATGCCGTTAAAGCCAAACTCATTTACAGGGCATGAACTAAAGTAGTGATAGAAGTTTAGATTTGCTCTGCTCTCATGAAAATCAGGAATATCACGCAAACCTGCATAATCATATATCAGTCTATACTCCGCCTCACTCGGCAAAGAATAAAATACTCCATCCTTTTTACTTTTGTAACGACAAAACGCCTCTGCTTCAAGTGCGTTAACATCAACCGGCCAGTCAAGCGGCATATCTATGAGCTTACAAAGCGTTCTGTATCTAAATTTGCCATTTTCAAAAACCCAAAAAGTTGGGTGTTTCGCACCGCTGATTTTTAAAAACTTTCTCCCCTCATCATCCCAAAACTCTTCATTTTCATATCCGCCATCTTTTACAAATTCCATAAACTCGCCATTGCTTACCAAATATTTTGAAGTCTTAAAATCATCCACATATTGCGAATATTTACCGTATTCGTTATCCCATCCGTAGAGATTATGTGATTTATCTTTACCTAAAACAACATTGGCACCCTCTATTTTTATCATCTCATTTTTTACAGCCTCCGAACTATGCGGACAGATGTTGAACTCTCTTACCTCTTTAACATTTTTAAGCGGCATCTGACGGTGCAGAACCAAAGAGGTTTCTATATGAATGCGCTCATGCTCTATACCCATTAAAATTATCCATATAGGCGATTCCTGTGTGATTGGCAGAGTTAGAGGAAGTGAACTTATAAGCCCATCAACAAGACTTCTAACCTTTTTGCGGTACTCTCTTACATCCTCCACTTTAGGCCATTTGTAACGGCTGCTCTCTAAGTCATCCCACTCCATCTCATCCACACCCACGGCAAAGATAGACTCAAACTCAGAGTTTATACGCTCTTTAATTATCTTCATATAAACTAGTTTGTTTATAAAAAAAGTTGCCGTATGTCCAAAATAAAATATCATCGGATGACGAGTCGGTTCAGATTTTTGATAAAAAATCTCATCGCTCTTTAGTACTTCAAAAATCTTCTCAAAAATATCGTAAGTATTGTGAAAATATGCTCTTATCTCTTCTCTTTTTGCCTCTATATCTAAACCATCCAAAGTAACCGGATATAAACTAAACTTACTCAAAATATTCCCTTTTGGATATAATTTTTCTATGAAATTTTATTATAGTAAAAAACTAGACTCATTTACAAACCTCTTGCACGCTTTTACAACAAAAGAGTGTGGAAACTTGGCATTTCATGTCGGAGGTAACGAAACAGAGGTGCAGAAAAATCATGAACTCTTAGCAAAAGAGCTAGGGTATAAAAAAAACTCGCTCGTGCACATGAAACAGATTCACTCCGATATCGTATATATGGTAAGAGATGAAGACTTTCAAACTCCGCCAACTTGCGATGCGCTTATAACAAACAGAAAAAACACTCCGCTTATGGTTATGGTAGCTGATTGTTCTCCTTTGCTTTTATACGATGATAAAAAAAAGGTTATCGCTGCTGTTCATGCAGGAAGAGCAGGCGCATTTAAAAATATAGTAAAAAATGTAATTAAGAAGATGCAAACGGAATTTGACTCAGATCCAAAAGACATATATGTAAGCGCTGGTGCGAGCATTGGTGTCTGCTGTTATAAAGTTGGAAGTGAGATTTACGAAGAGGCAAAAGCACTATCTTTAGAGTATGCTGTTCAAAAAAGGAACGAGAACTTCTATCTTGATGTAGCTGCAATTTTAAAAAAACAACTTTTATCTTGCGGCATAAAAAGAGAAAATATTGAGTTTTGCGATGAGTGCACATGCTGCAATACTCATAAATATTTCTCATACAGAGCTAAAGCAAAAACAGGAAGGTTTGCGGGAGTTATTCAACTAACTCCATAACCTTTTTTGCCAACTGTAAAGGCAAAAGTCCCAAAGACTCCTCCACCTGTTTCGTATTTCCATGAGTAATAAAATTATCTTCATACTCAAAACTCACCACTTCTACATCTAAAATCTTCTCTTTTGACAAAAACTCTAAAATAGCACTGCCGACTCCGCCCATCTTTGCGCTGTCACTAAATACGAACCACTTTTTATGTTTTGCAGCCATTTCACGAAGCATTTCATTATCAAGAGGCTTTACAAATCGCAAATCTAAAATGCTAACTTCATCATTTAATAACTCAGCTGTCTGATAAGCACGACCGACACCATTTCCATAGCCTATAAACAAAATATCACTGCTATTTGAACGAAGCAGTTGTGATTTTGCCAATTCAAAGGGCTGAGATTCCGGCAGATCAGTCTCTATAAATGAGCCTCGCGGATAACGCAGAGAACATGTGTGCTGATAACTGGCTGCAAAAGCAAGAGCTTGATGAAAAGATTTTTCATCTCTAGGAGCAAAAAGAGTCATATTTGGTATAGCTCTTAAAAAGCTGATATCAAAAACTCCTTGATGCGTTTCGCCATCTTCGCCGACTATTCCGGCACGATCAAGTGCAAAAACAACCGGCAGATCCATTAGGCATGTATCATGTATTATTTGATCATACCCTCGTTGTAAAAATGTAGAGTAGATTGTACAAAATGGTTTAAATCCCTCTTTTGCTAAAGCCGCCATTGAAGTAACAGCATGCTGTTCTGCAATTGCCACATCCCAAAATCTATTTGGATACTTTTGAATTAATTCGCTTAAACCCGTTCCACTAGGCATAGCAGCCGTTGCACCAACAATTTTTTCATTCTCCTCACACAAGTGCAAAAGAGCTTCTGCATATATTTTAGTTGCACTCTTAAGCGTGCTCTTGTTAGATGAATTTCCACTATCTATATCAAAAGGTCCAACTCCATGCCATTTTTCTTCCTGTCCCTCAGCCTTTTCATAACCTTTTCCTTTAATCGTCTGAGCATGAACAATAACAGGTTTTTTAAGCTCTTTAGCTTTTTGAAGTATCTCTATAAGCGAAGGAAGATTATGTCCGTCAATGGGCCCTATATAATCAATTCCCATCTCTTCAAACATAATACCCGGAGTTATAAGCTTTAGAGACTCTTCCATTCTTTTTGCAATATAGTGCGCACTCTCTCCAAAATTATCTACAAAATTTTCAGTATGCTTTTTAAAGTTTTGATAAAATGGTGATGCCATGGCTGAACTAAGCATTCTGCTTAGTGCTCCAATGGGCTTAGATATGCTCATCTCGTTATCATTAAGTATAATAATCATCGGATATTTTCTATCGCCTAGTTCATTAAGAGCTTCATAAACCATCCCTGCAGTCATAGACCCATCGCCAATCATAACTACAGGAACTCTTTCATTTTGCTCACCTTTAAGAGCAATTGCTTTAGCAGCACCAACACCCAAAGATATTGAAGTAGAGCTGTGTCCCGCCACAAAGTAGTCATGTTCACTCTCACTTGGTTTTGTATAGCCAGATAGACCGTTAAACTGCCTTAGTGTATCAAACTCTTTCCATCTTCCTGTTAAAAGTTTATGTGCGTAAGACTGGTGCGATACATCAAAAATAAAAGGATCTTTTTTACTGTCAAATACCTTATGCATAGCTACTATAAGCTCAGTAGCTCCCAAAGTAGAACTTAAATGTCCGCCATTTTTACTGACCACTCTTAAAATTTCTTCTCGTATCTCTTTACAAAGATTTTCTAATTCTTTAATTGTGCTTGTTTTTATATTCATAAATCTATTTTACTCACTTAATATTGCTTTTTTTATATTGTCTAAGAGCTTTTGCTTCACCATCTTTAATGCCTTTGGCATAAGATTTCTCTTTTATTTTTTTAAGCTTTTTTTTATGCTTATGTTTCATTTTCTGCAATTTAATTTGAAGCTTTATAATATCAGATGTTATTATATCAGTTTCTCTCTTTTGTATATGTTTCTGATTTTTAACAATATTTTTTTCTTGATTTGCTAAAGATTCTTTAACCTTTTTTTTGGATTCTAAATTAATATTTAATATCTTAAATTCATACTTATCAATATTGTGTTTTTTAATATTTTCACTGCTTATTATACTTGACAAACTACTTTACCGCCTCTTTTTTTCCTAAATCTAATTGAATTATTTCATCTTCAACAAGGCTTTCAACTCTCTTAATGACTCTTCTTTGCGCATCTTTAATATCTCTCATCTTTACTACACCCAAAAACTGACCCTCTTCTTCAAAAACTTTTTTGCCTTTTTCACTCATAACACTAAAAAAAGCATCTCTAAGCTCTGGAGAGGCACTTTTTAACGCAAGCATTAAATCATGCTTATCTACACTGTTAAGTATCTCTATAATTGCTTTTTTTTCAAGTGTTTTTATATCTTCAAAAGAAAACATCATATCTTTAATAAGAGTTGATATCTCTTTATCCTGCTCACATATTTTAACAAATGTCTCTTTGGAAATTTTTTCATCAAAAGAGTTTAAAATAGCAGCAACTGCACGAAGACCGCCGATTTTAAACTCTTTTGATGAAGAGAGTTCCAGTTTGGATTTAAGAACATCGGAAACTCTTTTTATTACAGATGAGGAGATATCCCCCAGTTTAGCAATTCTTATCAAAACCTCACTTCTTAAATCATCTGAAAAATAGTGCAATGTATCGGCTGCTTCAACTGCATCCATGTGAGCTAAAATAAGCGCTGCTGTTTGAGGATGTTCATCAACAAGAAGCTTTGAGAGCTGCTGAGGCTTGATTTTTGACAAATATGAAAAGTATTGATCCTCTTGTAATGTTTTTGAGAGTTTTTCTAAAATCTTATCTGCATCTTCAACATCAAGTGCTCTGTAAAGAAGCTCTTTGGTATATTTTATACCTCTGCCGATAATAAACTGCTGCGATTGAAAAATTGCATAAAATTCTTTAAGCACAGCTACCGCAACAGCTTTTTCTACACTTTTGTTGCTAGCTATATATTTTGAAACTTCTGTTATTGCATCAACACTCATATTTGAAAATACAGAAGCTGTTGTATCTTCACCCATAAGCATTAATAGAACTGCTATTTTTTCCGCTCTACTCATTTTATCAAATTTTGCTTGCTGTGCGGGATTTAGATTCATCTATCTTCTCCTGTGCATTATAGCTTCTTGAGCATCTTCTGCAATTAAAGCTTGAAAAATATTTGCGGCAGCTTCGGGTGATTTGTCAATCATAATTTTCATTTTATCAAGAGAAATAGTATATTTATCCTCATCTTTATAAAAATTTTTTTCAACATCAGAATCTAAAAATATTTCACTTGATTTCTGCTCTTTTTTAGAAACTTTAAATGCTTTTTTTGCAAATGGAGCAATCAATTTTATATAGACAATAAAAAGAAATATAAATACAAATAAATATTTCAAAAATTCAAAAAACGACACATCTGTTTTATTTTTTAGTGCATTAACCTCAGCTATTTTAAACTGCGCATTTTTAACACTTATCTGGTCACCTCTCTCCTTGTTTATGCCGATTAAACGGCTAACCAATAAAGATAAAGTTTTTAAATCATTCTCTGATAACGGCTCATACTCCAGCTCATTTGTAGGATTGCCATCTGCATCAGATTTATATTTATAATTTCCATCCACAATAACGGTGACCATAATCTTTTTAATTTGTGCAAACTCGGAATTATATGTATCAGAAAGAGGTTCTTTAACAGAAAAATCAAAATCGATGTTAACCTGTGCGGCAATTTTTTTCTCTTTACCGATATAAGGAGAAATAGCCTCTATAATTTTTCTCTCTTTTTTTTTCTCTTCATTTGCTTTAAAATTTTGCTGCATAATTGAGAGAGCAGTCAACTGCTCCATCTCATCTATACTAGCGATAATTTCTGTATTATTATCTATAAGAACAACATCCGATGGAGAAAGGTTTGGTACCGCTGCTGCAACAAGATTTTCAATCCCTCTTATTTGTTTTAAAGAGAGCTCTCTTCCTTTGGTCAATTGAAGCAGAACCAAAGCTGTTGCATTTTTTTCTAAAGTCAAACGAACACTGACATTTTCAACCGCTGAAAGTGCATTAATCGTGCGGGAGAGTTCATCTTCTAGTGCTTGAAAATATTTTTCATTTTGCTTAAAATCTTCTGCACTTAAACTTACTGAACCTTTTTTTACAATTCCCAAAGAAGCAATTGCAATGCGCTCTTTATATAAAATATTTCTAGGAATTTTTATAATATTATTATCCAGCAATTCATAAGAGATACTTTTTTTTTCTAACTCTTCGATAACTTTGGCAGCATCTGCTGAAGCCAAAGAGCCAAAAAGCACTTCATATCTACTATTTATATTTTTTTCAGCCGTATAAACACTCAAAAAAATTAAAAATATGATAATAGCCGCAAC
This sequence comes from Sulfurimonas xiamenensis, assembly GCF_009258045.1. Classification (NCBI taxonomy): domain Bacteria; kingdom Pseudomonadati; phylum Campylobacterota; class Epsilonproteobacteria; order Campylobacterales; family Sulfurimonadaceae; genus Sulfurimonas; species Sulfurimonas xiamenensis. The sequence goes on along the minus strand of NZ_CP041166.1, from coordinate 367,425 downwards.
AGCAGAACCAATAATAAGCTTTTGTTTTTTACTTAGCCTATTTTTTAGAACAAAAAGTTGCGAAAAAAGTACTTTAGAATTCATCAATTTCCTATTTTTAAATTATAAAAATTGTTTTACTAATTCAAAAAAACGACTATTTTGCTCTTCTGTCCCTATTGTAACTCTAATTGCATTCATATTATAACTGCTCAAATCTCTTACTATCATACCTTTTTTCAAAAGAGAATTTGATATCTTTGTAGAATCTTGATTTGAATTTAAACAAAATGTAATAAAATTAGTATAACTATTTATTATATCTATTTTTTGCTCTTTTGCAAATTGTTCGTAGCGTTTCATCTGCTCAAGATTAAGAGTTACACTCTTTTTTACAAACTCTTCATCACTAAGCGCTACACTTGCAGCTTCAAGAGACAAAGTGGTAATATTAAAAGGAGGTCTAAGTTTGTATAGCTCTTTTATTATATTGTGATCAGCCACGCCATATCCGACTCTCATCCCGCCAAGCCCGTAAGCTTTAGAAAATGTACCAAGATAAACAACATTATCAAACTCTTCTATAAGTTTTTTTACAGCTATCTCTTTTGAACTATCTTTAGCAATAGCATACTCCATATAAGCACCGTCTATAACCACAAGTGTATCACTGTCTATCTTCTTTAAAAAATCATATATTTTTTGAGCATCAAGCGCATCCCCTGTTGGATTATTTGGCGTACATATAAATATGATTTCTGGTTTCTCTTCTTTGTAAAGTGCATAAAATTCATCAAGATCATGCTCTTGTGAAGCCGTTTTAATAATATTTGCTCCTACATGTTTAGCATATATTTCATACATCGCAAATGTTATACTGTTCATCAAGATTTTTGAAGATGAAGAGGCTTTTGCATGAATTAAAAACTCTATAACCTGATCACTGCCTGAACCAATAATTATATTTTCATTTTCAACATCAAATCTTTTACTTAATCCATTTTTCAGCTTTATCATAGAATCATCAGGATAAAGAGCCATTTTAGTCACAATATCACTAACAGCAGCCACAGCTTTAGGAGAAGTTCCGTAAGGGTTCTCATTTGATGCAAGCTTTATAATATCTTTTGGCTCTATACCAAACTCTCTTACAACCAACTCTATCGGTTTTCCAGTCTCATATGTTTTTATATTTTCTAAATTTTTATTAAACTTCAATCTCTTCACCTTTTACATAACTTCCTAACCAAGTTACTTCCCCTTTATGTTTTTGTAGTACCTTTTGAAACTTTTCATCATCAATATGCCCGTAAAAATCTATAAAAAACCAGTAATCAAATCCGCCCTTGTTTTTTGAAGGTCGTGACTCTATTTTTGAAAGATTTATATTTTGTTCATTAAAATCTTGTAAAAAATGAACAAGCGATCCCGCTTTCACAGAGTCTTTGAGTCTCACTAAAATAGAAGTTTTGTCATCTTGACTCTTAGCATTTTTAAAATCACTAAGAATTATAAATCTTGTCAAAGAGCCTATATCATCTTCGATGCGGTCAAACATTGTCGGCACACGATACAATTTTGCTGCAATATGACTACAAAGAGCAGCAGCATTTGGATCTTTTGAAGCCAAAATTGCTGCTTTTGCAGTCGACTCAACCGGAATTTGTTCCACATTAACAAGGTTATACTCCTGAAGAAACTCTTTACACTGCCCAAAACCTTTGTCTTTTGAATAAATCTTAGTTATTTGCGATATTTTCTTTGCTTTTGTAACAAATGACATATGAATAGGCATATATAGTTCTGCCACAATTTTTACAGAACTTTTTGCCAAAAGATCAAGTGTTTCACCTACTACTCCGTCTCTTGAGTTTTCTATCGGAACAATTCCAAATTTAGCTCTTTTTGCTTCAAGTGTTTTAAAAACAGAGTGAATAGAGCTTAAAGAAAGGTAGTCGCTCATCGCCCCAAAACGACTCTCTGCCGCTTGATGAGTAAAACTTCCCTCAGGACCGAGATAAGCTATACGCTCCGGAAGCTCCAAGTTTCTTGAAACTGCAAAAATTTCTAAAAATATAGCTTCGATGGCATTTTTATTTAAGAGCCCCTGCTGATCCATACTATTTTGAGTCAATCTTTGAATAATTGCTTTTTCTCTCTCCGGTCTATATATTGCGCTATCACTATCTTTTTTGATTTCGCCCACCCGCTTAACAATTTCCATTCTTTTATTAAGAAGTTTTAGCACCTCATCATCAATAGCATCAATTGCAACTCTACAATCTTCTAAAGTTTCCATCTATCCTCCAAAATCTCCTGCATATCAGCATAAATAAAATCTGGTTTTAATTCAGGTTTTAAAAAAGGCACTATCTCTTGAGCACTTTTATATTTTCCGCTTGTAACAAAAATCGTTTTCATTCCCATCTCTTTAGCTCCGCCCAAATCACCCTTTACATCATCACTAATAATAGTTATATCACTAAATTTAGCACTTTTTTCTTGTAATTGCAACATTTTTAAAGCCTCATTGTAAAAAGAAACACTTGGTTTTCCAACAACATCATAAGAGGAAGATGTTGCAAATTCAAGCATCTTTAAAATTGCTCCGACACCGGGATACCTTTTGTTGTTTTTTGCATATATTGATGTTTCATGCATACCCACCAAAGATGCGCCATTAAGCAAAAAATCTATCATCTGCGCATACTCCTCGGCAGAAAAATTCTCTTTTATCGCAACTAAAACTGTTTTGGGATTTTTATAATTTAAAATATACCCCATTTTTTTTAAAACGCTCAAAAATTCTTCTGCTCCATAGGCCGCAACAGCTTCTTTTTCTAAAGAAGATTCTAAAAGCATAAGCGGATCAAGATATTTTGTAAATTCAAAATGAAAACCTATTGATTGAAGATAACTATAAAAATCTTTTGAAGCTTTTTTAGTATTGTTAGTAATAACCATATATGGAATTTTTTCTTCATTTAATTTTTCGATAAACTCTATGCTTCCACGCAATGGAGATTTATCCGCATCACTAATTAAAGTACCTTGAACATCAATGAAATACAATTAAACACCTCCAAAATATTCTATTTTTTTCAACCTCTCAGCTATACAACAGAAAAAGTTTTATAAGCACTTACTCTAAAAACTCTTTCTCTAGTGCTATTAAATCTTCAAACTCTTCGCGTCTTCGGATAAGTTTTGCCTTTCCGCCTTTTAATGCCACTTCGGCACTTCTGCCTCTTGTGTTGTAGTTGCTTCCCATGCCAAAACCATATGCTCCGGCACTGTGGACTACAAGCAGATCATTATGTTCCAGAGTCGGCAACATACACTCCTTTGCAAAAAAATCACCGCTTTCACAAACCGGTCCTACTACATCTGCTTGACTTAGTTCGCTTTTACTCTCCGTTATAGGCTCGATTTTATGGTAAGCTTTATAAAGACTCGGACGCAAAAGGTCATTCATAGCACCATCAACTACAACAAATCTTTTTGAACCATTTTGTTTCTCATATAAAACTTTTGTTAAAAAATAACCTGCATTTGCTGTTAAAAATCTTCCCGGTTCACAAATAATTGTTAAATCCAGTCCTTTTAAAGTTGAAAATATTGCCTGTGCATAATCATACGGCTTTATAGTTGTTTCATTATTGTACTTAACACCGAGTCCTCCGCCTACATCAAAAAATTTCAACTCTATTTTTATGCTTTGAAGCGAACGCACCATATCTGCTACTATTGCAGCAGACTCATATATGGGTTCTAACTCTGTAAGTTGAGAACCTATATGAAAATGAATGCCTACAGGATCCAGATACTCTGAGTTATTTGCACGGATATACATTCTTTTTGCAGCATCAATTTCCACTCCAAATTTATTATCATGAAGTCCTGTCGAGATATAGGGATGTGTAAGCGGATCAATATTTGGATTTACCCTTATACTGATTCTACATACGCTATTTAACTCTTTTGCTATAAGTTCAACACGGCCGAGTTCGGCTTCACTCTCTACATTAATATATAAAATATCTTTTTGTATTGCTTCGCGTATCTCATCATCACTCTTTCCAACACCTGAAAAAATAATCTTGTAACTTGGAATACCTGCCAAAAAGGCACGACGCACTTCGCCGATGGAGACACAGTCAGCACCGCTTCCCAACTCTGCAAAGTGTTTAATAACACTAAGATTAGAATTGGATTTTATAGCATATGCCATAATTGATTTTCTGCCTTTAAATGCCTCTTTTAACTCTTTATATTGCGCACTCATATAGTCTAAATCATATATGTAAAGCGGGGTTTTGTATGTGGATGCAAGTTCTTTAAAATTAATCATAAAAGTCCCAAATATTTTTTAAACAATTTTATCCAAAAAGTACTTATACTTTAGTTATAAAATTTATACGATTGCAGCACTTCGCCATCAAATAAATTGAAAATTTTTAAGTGGCTAATCGATATTTTCTCCACTGCCTAAAAGCAATTAAGAAAAGAATGAAAACAGGAGCTACAATACCAATTTCACTTGGCACAGTCTTATGACTTGAGAGTTCAATAAGTGCAAAAAGAAGTGCCCATATCATAAGAGAGGAAATAATAGCTGCAAAACTAAAGAGTGATACATTTAAAAATCTCACACTTACAGGAACAAAAAAGAAAATAATAACAATCATACTTGGCACAAAAAAAGGATAAACAAATATCTTATAGAGTGAACTTTTTACAATATCTGTATTGATATTTTGGGCTTTTAATAATGTATATGCATCTATCGCATCTTTTATAGTAAAATTAACTTTGCCCTCATAAACCTGATCTAACATTTTTGGTCTAAAATCTTGAAGAATTTCTAAATTATTTTTCTCATTTACCTTTATGCCAAGCGAATTGAAATTAATTTCATCAGGTTTAGTAATAATATCAGCACTGTCTATATGCCACGCTTCATCTCTATATCTTGCTTTAGAAGCTATTAAAACCTCTTTTAAAGAGTTCTCTTTAAAACTAAACACTCTTATATCTTCAGCACTCTCTTGCAAAGGAAGCATTTTTGAAAAATATACAAATTTATCTTTATATGTAAAAAAAAGATCTCTTGTTGGGCTTAGATATTGGGCATTTTTACGAATATTTTTAGCCATTTCATCTGCTCTTGCAAAATTCGAAATTGAGTGAACTCCGATAAAAGCTATAATAACTACAGTAGAAACAACAACAAAAGGCTTTAAAATATCAACTCTTGAATATCCAAGAGAATAAAAAGAGACCAATGCATTTGAACGAATCAAAAATATTTTTGTACTTATCATTGCAAAAATAAGAGAAAGAGGCAAAAGCATATCTATAGCAAAAAAAGTTTTATAAACTAAATATATTAAAAGCAGATTGGCTGATATATCCAACTTATCAGCACTTCCCATATAATCAAAACCAACTAAAAAAAGAACAAGTGCTGATAAAATAACAATGAAGTATTTAATATAATGAAAAGAGATATATTTAAAAGCCAGCATATATTAAAAATCCAATTAAAAGTTTAGTGCTATTTTAGCTGAAATTTTTTAATTGTATATTTAGAACTAACATCTTCTAAGGAGTTTTCTAACAAAAATTCAACAGCTTCACATGCGTATGATATCCACTCGCTTAGATATTGCTGCTCCTCTTTGTTAAAATCACTTAAAACATAAGAGGCAGTCTCACCTTTATGCTCAGGTTTGCCTATACCCATTCTTACTCTTATGTACTCTTTGGAGATATTTTCATCTGTGGATTTAAGTCCGTTATGTCCACCGTGGCCGCCACCTTTTTTAAAACGAAGAGCACCAAAAGGAAGATCCAAATCATCATGTATTACAACAACTTCTTCAATTTTATAAAATTTTTTTACAGCGGCAATAGAAATACCCGATAGATTCATAAAAGTAAGCGGTTTTAATAAAAAATGACTTGAGAGTTTAAAAAGTTCACCGTTAAAAGATGAAGAAGATAATTTTTGAGCGCTATTTCTTTTGATAAGCTCGTCAATAACCATAAAACCTATGTTATGACGAGTTAACTCATACTTCGGACCAGGATTTCCCAGACCGACTATCAGCATGATTACTTAGCTTTAATTACACTTAGTACAGATACACGATCAGCATCTGTGAATGTAACATTTGGAATTTTTTCAAGATCACGCAACATTTTAGCATCACCTACATCCATTTTTGTTACATCAACATTAATACTGTTTGGAACATTTTCGATTGCAGCTTTTACTCTTAAACGAGGTTTTGAAATATGTACTAAACCTTTGTTTTTTAGTCCAATTGCTTCACCTTGTGCGAAAACAGGAACATGATAGTGAGTAACAACACCAGGTTGTGCCACCATTAAATCTACATGCAAAAGCTTTGCTGTTACAGGATGTGTTTCATAGGATTGAACAACAACATTCATCTCATTTCCGCCAACGCTGATTGGGAACGATAAAGTATCTTTGTTGCGCACAGTACGGATATACTCATTCTCTTTGAATGCAGCATGAATATTTTCAAGCCCTTTTCCGTATATGTTTGCAATTAGATAACCATCACGGCGAAGCGCCTTTGTGCTTCTTTTGCCAATACTCTCTCTAATAATGCCTTCTAACATATTAAATCCTTAATAAAAATGTTCGCAATTATACATCTCTAAGCTTTAAATACAGTTAAAGATTATTTTAAATCAAATACATCCTCATCTACTGCTTCATTTTTACTATTTTTTTCAGATTTATTAATAAGATCAGAAGCTTTACCGCTGTTAAACCCGCTCATTTTCATCTCTAAATCAGAAGCGCTTGTTGCGTACTCTTTTGCTTTTTCTTTTGTAATAATGCCTTCATTATATATATCAAAAATATGCTGATCAAAACTTTGTGATTTATAATATTCTCGTCCTTTTTCTATGGTATCACGAATCTCATAATCACGATTTTCTAAAATAAGTTTCTCAATAGTAGGAGTTTTTACAAGTATCTCCATTGCCGCTATTCGTTTATTTTCTTTTGTAGGGATCAACCTTTGAGAGATAACTCCTTTTAAAACTCCTGCAAGAGAGAGGCGAACACGATTTTGTTCTTCATAAGGAAACATACCTATAATTCGATTAATTGTCTCCTTCGCATCGAGTGTATGCAATGTTGAAAAAACCAAATGTCCCGTATCTGCAGCATGAAGAGCCAACTCTATAGTTTCACGGTCTCTCATCTCACCTACAAGTATAATATCAGGATCTTCACGAAGAGCAGCTCTTAGAGCTCTATCAAAAGAGAGAGTATCTTGTCCTAACGAGCGTTGATTTATGATACATCCTCTATCTTTATGCACAAATTCAATAGGATCTTCAATGGTTATAATATGTTTTTTATATGTTGTATTTATTTCATTTACCATTGCTGCGAGTGTTGTTGATTTACCACTCCCTGTAGTTCCGGTAACTAGAACCAGTCCGCGCTCTTCTTTTGTAAAATTTTTTATGGCTTCAGGATATTTCATCTGCTCAATTGTCGGTATCTGCATAGGAATAACACGAAATACAAATGAAGGACCATCCATCTGAAAGAAAATATTTACACGAAAACGGTTAGATTCATCAAACTGATAGACCAAGTCAACTTCTTTATTTTCAATAAGCTCCGCATATCTTCCTCTAAGAATCTCTTTAGAGAGAATCATAGCATCTTCATAAGAAAATTTATTCTCAGAAAATGGAACAATTGTTCCATTAATTCTAGCTCTTATTAAACCATTCGATTTTACATGTAAATCACTGCCGCCGCTTTCAATCAATTTTTTAAGATATTCTCGAATCTTTTTTAATTGATCAAATGTCAACTGACTTATATCTACTTCATTTTTATTACCACTCATAACGACTCCAATATATCTTTAAATGCATCTTTGAAAGATTTTAATCCATCATCTATCTGTTTATCTAACACAGTATTAAAATCTATGCCTATTTCTTTGATTTTTTCAAAATGTTCCCCTATTATTTGAGGTGAAATTGGTAAAGCGCTCTCCTTATTTCCATTTAAATGAAAAGCTTTTATAGTCTCTACCGGTGCTGTATTTACACTATTGTACGCCAAAAGTTTCTCTATATAGTAGTGAGGCGCCAAAGAATCATCTTTTACTCCGGTACTTGCAAAAAGCACTCTGCACCCCTTAACTCCCATCTTTTCAACTTCTGCATAAATATCCGCACTATTGTATATTCCGCTTAAAGAAGCAGCTACCCCATGCTTAGTTAGCTCTTGATCCAAAGCTCTGTCAATTCTGCTTACAAAAACACTTATAACGGTATCAACCTCTGTTTCGCTTTTTGCCAGACCCTCTCTAAAAGCATTCGCACATGATAGAGCCTGCTCTTTTTTAAATATAAGTGTCGCATTTACAGGAATTCCCTGGCTGCAAAGTTCTCTCATAGCTATATATCCAGCCTCTGTAGCAGGAACTTTTATCATAACATTATTACGATCTATTTGTCTAAAAAGTCGCTCCCCCTCTTTTATTGTAGCATTAGCATCATCACAAAGATACGGATCAACTTCTATGCTAACATATCCGTCATCACCCCTTTCATAAAGCGGTTTTAATATATCTGCCGCTTTTTGTATATCATAAATAGCAACAGCTTCATACTTCTCTTTAGGAGTTAAAGAGGAGAGTCTGGATAACTGATCCTTATATGCATTTGAATTTAGTATTGCATTTTTAAATATTGCAGGATTTGAAGTTGCTCCATTAACAATCCCCTCCTCTACTAACTCCTTAAATTCATTATCTAAATAGTCTCTTTCGATAAAATCTGCCCATAAAGAGAACTTTAAATCCTTTAAATACATATATAAACCTTTTTCATTTTAATAAATTATATCTCAAAAGTTCTCAATTTTTTTTAAACTTTATAGAAAAAAATAATTTTATCACGCTATGTTATATTTTTAGGAATTTTTATAATAAAAACAGATCCTTTTTTAGAGGTTTCAACATCAATTTCACCGCCAAACTGCTTTTGAATAATCATCTGGCTCATATAAAGACCGAGTCCGGTTCCATTTTTATCTTTAGTGCTGAAGTAAGGCTCAAATAGATGTGAAAAATTTTCATCAGTTATCCCGCCTGCATTATCTTCTATAATAACAAAAACTTTCTCTTCTGATGCTTTGGTATGTAAAACAATAAAAGGATTTTGAACTCTAACATCATTATGTGCATCAATTGCATTATTTAAAATATTTAACACCACTTGAACAAGTTCGTTTACATATGTTTTTATATATATATCAGCCTCTTTATTAATTGTTATTTTTATTTTATTATCACTTAATCTTGATTTGACAAAGTTCAGTGCCTTTTGAAGTAATTCATGAATTTCAATCTCAACTACTTCTCTATTTGGACGAAAATAAGTTTGAAAATCATCAATAGTGTCAGAAAGATAAATAATGGTATCACTGATATTATTTAATGCTCTGTCGATATCTTCACAATCTCTCTCTTTGCCAAGTAACTGCTTAAGCTGTAAATCTGCTATTTGAAGGGTAATAGTAGAGAGCGGCTGTCTCCACTGATGAGCAATCATACTTATCATTTCACCCATTACAGCCTGTTTTGATTGTGCTTGAAGTATTTGATCTTTACTTCTTAACTCTTCAAGTTTTTGCTCAACTTTCAACTCTAAAGATTCATTGAGTTTAATAAGTTCAGTTGTTTTATCTTTTATCTGTTTTTCAAGCTCTTGATTAAAATTTCGCAACATATTTCGCTGTTCTAAAATAATAGTTCTTGCTTCATCTATTTTTCTTTGATAGAAATAGATAATTACACTAATTATAATTAAAACAAAAGATATATATGTCATTTGATACATAGTGTAATTTATCTCTACAAAATTTTGCAAAGGGGCGATTATAAGCATAAAAAAAACAAATGCAAGCCAATATATCGCATGAATAGTCTTTTGAAAATAGAGAAGTATTATGGGATAAGTAAATATCCAAAGATGCTTTAAATCATTTGGTTCACCGTTATAAATAAGAAATAAAAATAAAAAAGTATATTGAAGAGTAATAATTATTGCAAAAATTTCAAAAAATTGACGCGTTTTTCTTAAAGCAAAAAACATTATAAAATTCATAAATAAAAGAGCAGTTTCAATAGGTATAAAACCTTGAATATCTCTTATATAGTTTCCAATTATTCCATAAATCAAACCGCCGGCAGAGAGTAAGATAGCAATATTTACCATCTGATATCTATTTTTCAAATCACACTCTACCTCATTAAATGTCCATCCACTTGTAAAAAAACCATCTAATTTAAACATGTTTGACAACCTTTTTATGGTATATAAACTTTATCTAGAAGTTCATCATATTCACTTTCAACATCACTATCTATGGTTATGCCACCGCCACTTTTATATATAAATCCACTTTCTGTTTTTTCGATAAATCTTATCATAACTGCGCTGTCTAATGTTTTTCCGTTATATATACCAAAAACTCCGCTAAAATATCCGCGCTCATACCCTTCAACTTCATTAATTATATCTAATGTACTCTTTTTTGGTGCACCGCTTATACTTCCTGCGGGTAAAAGTGCTTTTAAAATATCACCTATTTTTTCATGCCAATCATCTCCGATATTTCCGCTTATGTGTGAACTTACATGTAAAAGTTTTTTTTTGCCTGCTTCAATCTCGGTGATATATCTAAACTTTTCAACTTTTACATTTTTTGCAACAATAGAGAGATCATTTCTTAAAAGATCTACAACCATAACATGCTCGGCCATCTCTTTTTGATTGTTTAAAATAGTCTCTTTTGCATTTGGGATAGACGCATCAATTGTACCCTTCATGGGATATGTAGAGATTTTTGAATCTTGAATTTGAATAAATTTTTCAGGTGAAAAACAGACGAACTTATCCTTGTATCTTAACTTATAGTGTGCATTAGCACACTCAAATATCTCTTTTAATGTAAGTGCTGTTTTGATTGGTGTAGGTTGTGTCAGATTTAAAAGATAGGTTTCTCCAGCTTTTATTTTCTCTAAAACAAAATCAAACTTTTTTTTATATTTACTAAAAGAGAGTGCCTTTTTTTCTAAAGAGTATAGGTGAGATCTAGGTATGTAGTTTTCATCTATGCAAAATTCAATATCATTTGCTTCTAACTCATCCAGAAGAATAACTTTTAAATTTTGGAGTTTAAAATCAGATATAAATAAAAATGGCTCTCTTTTTTTGCCAAAAGAATTTATAGCATCAAATGTCATAAATAAGTTTTTTAAGTACTGCCATTCTAATTATCACACCGTTTGAAACTTGCTCTAAAACTTTGCATCTTTTATCTGCTAAAAGTGCATCGCAGATATCAATATTTCTATGAACAGGCCCGGGGTGAAGCAAAACTATATCTCTGTCACCGATAAGTTCAGTTGTTATGCAAAAATCACTGGCATAGTCTTTAAGTGATGCATAAGTTTGTGATGAGTGTCTCTCTGTCTGTGTTCTAAGACTCATAATGACATCAACTTCGTCAATAATCTCATCTAAAAAGTGAGTTGTTCTCAAGTTGGTTTTTGGCAAAAATTGAGGAGGAGCAACTAAAATAATTTCCATCCCGAATCTTCCTAAAAGATCAATATTTGAGTTTGCAACTCTTGAGTTTTTAATATCTCCGACTATAGCTATTTTTTTACCGCTTACATCACCAAAATGTTTTTTTAAAGTAAAAAGGTCTAACAGGGCTTGTGTCGGATGAGCATGTGCTCCATCGCCTGCATTTACAATAGAAGCTTTTGTATAGTTTGAAAGTATTTTAGGAACACCCGAATTTTCATGTCGGACAATAATAGCATGTGGTCCCATAGCATCTAAATTCATGGCAGTATCTACCAATGTTTCACCTTTTTTTGTAGAACTGCGCGCAACATCAAGATGAACAATCTCAGCACCAAGTCTTTTTGCAGCTATTTCAAAAGAGCTTCTTGTTCTTGTTGAGTTTTCAAAAAACAAGGTGACAATTATCTTGTTTTTAAGTATTTTTTCAAATCGGCCATCGCTAAAAACTTCAGCATCTTCTAATATAGCTTCTATCTCTTGGAGCGTTAAATCATTTGTTGCAATTAAGTGCTTCATGCTACTCTTTTAATGTGTATTGATTATTTATAATTATACAGAACATCACAAATAGTGTCAATATTTTCACTTACTTTTAATACTTCAAAATTATTCTTTGTAAAGTACGGCTCTGATACTTGAGAAAAGCTATTATCTTCTCTCTCTTTGCAGTTAAAGACAATTGTATATGGCAACTTTTTATCCTCAAGAGCTTTTTTACTTAAAAGTGTATCATTAATACAGCCAAGAGAGCAGTGAGTAACTAAAAGTGCATAAGCTTTAAAGTATGAAATCAAATCTATCATCATATATTTATCATCGATTGGCACATAGAGTCCACCGGCACCTTCTATAATAAGAATATCACACAACTTTTCTAATTTCTCTAATGCACTATCTATTTTTTTAAAATCTATCTCTTCATTATTAGATGCCACATAAGGTGCAGCCGGAAGCCTGTAGGTAATAGGTGCTATATCTTCAATGTCTATCTCTTTAAACTCATAATTTACCTCTTTTACATATGCAAGTAACTCTAAAGCATCATGTGCAACCTTTTCCACTCCTGTTTCTATCGGTTTAAAAACACCGACTCTAAAACCTCTGGAAGCAAACTCTTTTAATAATAATTTTGTGGTATATGTTTTTCCAATATCAGTATTTGTAGCACTCACAAAAATTCGTTTCGCCATAGTTATCTCAATTTTGTTATAATCTTATAATATTTAAATCTATTATAGGAAAAATATGGCAACAAATACAGACTTGGAAATTATTAACGAAATATCACTAAAATATCCTAAAAAATATAAAGTATTAATCTTAAATGATGATTATACTTCTATGGAATTTGTTGTAGATGTTTTAATAAATATATTTCATAAAAGTTATGAAGAAGCAGAAAATATAATGCTTGAGGTGCATAAAAAAGACAAAGGGGTATGTGGGGTTTATACTCATGAAATTGCAGAAACTAAAATAATGCAAGTACATAAAAAAGCCAGAGAAAACGGCTTTCCATTAAGAGCTGAGATGGAGGAAGAGTAATGATAAGTTATACTTTAAACGAGGTTTTTCAAAAATCTATAACTTATGCAAAAAAATTCAGACATGAGTATATTACTATTGAACATGTTTTCTATCAGATACTAAACTCTAGCGAGGGTGCTAAAATTATATTTGCATGCGGCGGAGATGTTGAAAAAATGAAAGCGCTTTTAAAAGATTATATAGATTCAAATATAAATGCATTGCCGCAAAATATAGACGAAGAGCCTTTTGAAAGTGTCGCTCTCTCAAGACTAATTGACAGAATGATAAAACATATTCAAGGTTCAGGACAACAAAGCGCTGATATCGGGGATCTACTTGTTGCTATCTATGATGAAGTGAACTCTTTTGCTTATATTTTGTTAAATGAGTATCAAATTTCAAGGCTTGATATCTTAGAGATTATTTCACACACCAATGAAAAAGAGGCTTTAAAAGAGAAAGAGTCTTATTTGAAAAAATACGCTATTAACCTGCTTCAAAAAGCAAAAGAAGGAAAAATCGATCCGGTAATCGGCAGAGATGACGAGATACAAAGAGTCACACAAATTTTATGCCGCAGAAAGAAAAATAACCCTATTTTAGTAGGAGAGGCGGGTGTCGGAAAAACTGCTATCGCGGAAGGCTTAGCACTAAACATTGTCGCTCTCAAAGTTCCTTCCATTATACAAAACACTGAGCTTTATGCTCTTGATCTTGGCGCAATGCTTGCAGGCACAAAATATAGAGGAGATTTTGAAAAGCGCTTAAAAGGCGTTATGGATGAACTTAAATCCATTCCAAATGCCATTCTTTTTATAGATGAGATCCACACTCTTATTGGTGCCGGTGCGACAAGTGGAACAATGGACGCGGCAAATCAGCTAAAACCTGCCCTTGCATCAGGCGAACTAAAATGCATGGGCGCGACTACATTTGCGGAGTACAGAAACGGTTTTGAAAAAGACAAGGCGCTTAGCAGAAGATTCTCTAAAGTAGATATCAACGAGCCGTCTGCTAAAACAACATACAAGATATTAAAAGGCTTAAAGAGCAAATACGAAGAACATCATGGCGTAACATTTACAGATAAAGCTCTAAAAGCCGCTATAGACTTGTCAAAAAGATATATTACTGATAAATTTTTACCCGACAAAGCGATCGACCTTATAGATGAGACTGCCGCATCTTTTCATCTTAAAAATAGAAAAAAAAGAGTAGTAGGCGCAGCAGATATTGAAAATACTATCTCTAAAATAGTAGGCATGTCAAGCTCAAAAGTGACACATGACGAGACACTCTCTCTTGCTAACCTAGAAGAAAATTTACGCAAAAAAGTAATTGGTCAAGATAAGGCAGTTGCAGAAGTCGCAAAAGCTATAAAAATATCTAAAGCAGGTCTTACTCCGCAAAACAAACCTATCGCATCATTTCTATTCTCCGGTCCTACTGGAGTCGGCAAAACGGAACTCGCACTCTCTCTTAGTCAAACGCTAGGCATACATTTTGAGAGATTTGATATGAGCGAATATATGGAAAAACATGCTCTAAGCCGTCTGGTAGGAGCGCCTCCGGGCTATGTAGGATATGAGCAGGGCGGGCTTTTGACAGAAGCTATAAAAAGACACCCATATACTGTTTTACTCCTAGATGAGATCGAAAAAGCACATCCTGATCTTGTAAATATTTTACTTCAGATCATGGATAATGCAACCCTTACCGACAATAACGGATACAAGACTAATTTTCAAAATGTAATTCTCATTATGACATCAAATATCGGTGCAACTGCCAGAAGCGTAATGGGTTTTAACAAAGACAGTTCTCTATCAAAAAATGAGGAGCTGAAACTCTTTTTTACCCCGGAATTTCGAAACAGACTCGATGCAGTTATAGAATTTTCTCAACTAGAGAGTGAAGTTGTCAAAGGCATTGTAGAGAAATTTATAGAAGAGCTAAACAGTGATCTAAAAAAGAAAAAAATAACCGTAACACTATCCCCAAAAGCCGTAGAGTTTATCGCCCAAAGCGCCTACTCTCCTGAAATGGGTGCAAGACCGATCAAAAGATATATTCATGACAATATAACAAATAAACTCAGTGATGAGATACTCTTTGGTAAACTGAAAAACGGCGGAAGTGTAAATGTTTCTTTTAGTAAAAAGTTGATTTTAAAATTTAAAGAGTCCGACATTTGAATATACCCAAATTATCAAAATATGACCTGCTCTTTCCAGATCCAAACAGTGCAAACGAAGATGGAATAGTCGCTTGGGGAGGCGACTTAAACCCCTCTAGGCTTATTCGTGCCTATCAAAACGGTATATTCCCTTGGTACGGCAAAGATGACCCCATTATTTGGTGGTCAACCGACCCCAGGCTTATTATGGAATTGGATGATTTTAAACTTAGCCGTTCTCTAAAAAAAAGCATGAAAAAATTTAAGTATAAATTTGATACTAATTTTACAGAAGTTATAAAACAGTGCAGCAGCATAAAAAGAGAAAATCAAAACGGCACTTGGATACAAGATGATATTATAGAAGCTTATAGCGTACTTTATGATATGGGAGTTGCACATAGCGCTGAGAGTTATAAAGATGGGGAACTTGTTGGTGGGCTTTATGGAGTTGTTATAGGAAAAGTTTTTTGCGGAGAGTCCATGTTCTCTCTAATAAGCGATGCATCAAAATCTGCTTATGCAGTTTTGGTAAAACATCTAAAATTTTGGGGATATGATTTTATAGATTGTCAAGTACCGACAGATCATCTAAAAAGTTTAGGTGCAAAAGAGGTAACAAAAGAGTACTTTTTAGATAGATTATATAGAGTAAATATGCACGATATTGAGAATAGATGGGATATTGAAAAGTCATTAATAAAGTGATTAACTTTGTGATTGTAATTTAATAATTTTAATCGATTGTCAATAAAAGAAGAAATGATCAACTAGGCAGCGACCTACATTTCCACACCTGAAAGATGCAGTATTATCAGCGATGAGAGGCTTAGCTTCTGGGTTCGGAATGGGGCCAGGCGTTTCCCTCTCTCTATAGCCACCTAGACAATCACATTTAAATACACTTTATTGTGTGTACTTAAAAATGATTGCTCTTGGTTTAGAGAAGATTTTCATTGTTAAAGTCAACATTTCAGGGTTTAGGGTTTAGATGTTAGGGGTTAGGTAAAACCGCCGACTAATCACTAATCACTAAATAACTACTTCAGACACCTATACACTAAGTAAGGTAGTGAACGATATGTAAAAAAGACAAACGTACTATTAGTACTGGTCAGCTAAACAGATTACTCTGCGTACACATCCAGCCTATCAAGCTTGTAGTCTTCAAGCGTACTTCAGGGAGAGTTCATCTTGGAGTTGGCTTCCCGCTTAGATGCTTTCAGCGGTTATCTCATCCATGCGTAGCTACCCAGCGATGCTCTTGGCAGAACAACTGGTGCACCAGTGGCATGTCCAACCCGGTCCTCTCGTACTAGGGTCAGCTCTCCTCAACTCTCCTACGCCCACGGAAGATAGGGACCGAACTGTCTCACGACGTTCTGAACCCAGCTCGCGTACCGCTTTAAATGGCGAACAGCCATACCCTTGGGACCTGCTCCAGCCCCAGGATGCGATGAGCCGACATCGAGGTGCCAAACCTCCCCGTCGATGTGAGCTCTTGGGGGAGATCAGCCTGTTATCCCCGGCGTACCTTTTATCCTTTGAGCGATGGCCCTTCCACACAGAACCACCGGATCACTATGACCGTCTTTCGACTCTGCTCGAGTTGTCTCTCTCACAGTCAGGCTCGTTTATGCCATTATACTCTACGAAGGATTTCCAACCCTTCTGAACGAACCTTTGTAAGCCTCCGTTACTTTTTAGGAGGCGACCGCCCCAGTCAAACTACCCACCAGACATTGTCCTCGCACGAGATAATCGTACCGAGTTAGCTATCAGAATATTCAAGGGTGGTATCTCAAGGATGCCTCATCTACAACTGGCGTCATAGATTCAACGGCTCCCACCTATCCTGCACATGAATATCCCAATAGCAATGTCAAGCTATAGTAAAGGTGCACGGGGTCTTTCCGTCTTTCCGCGGGTAGGAGGAATTTTCACCTCCACTACAATTTCACTGGATCCCTGGTTGAGACAGCTCCCATCTCGTTACGCCATTCATGCAGGTCGGTATTTAACCGACAAGGAATTTCGCTACCTTAGGACCGTTATAGTTACGGCCGCCGTTTACTTGTGCTTCATTTCAAGCCTTCGCGTGAGCTAAGCAATCCATTTAACATTCAAGCACCGGGCAGGCGTCACACCCTATACATCCTCTTACGAGTTAGCAGAGTGCTGTGTTTTTGGTAAACAGTCGGGAGGGACACTTTGCTGCGACCCGTCAATGCTTCATGGAGCAAGTCCATTTACAAATAGGGCACACCTTATACCGAAGATACGGTGCTAGTTTGCAGAGTTCCTTAACCAGGGTTCATCCACGCGCCTTAGAATACTCATCTCACCCACCTGTGTCGGTTTACGGTACGGGCAACTGCTGTTCTCGTTTAGAGGCTTTTCTCGGCACGACAGTATCATTGATTCAAAGCGCTCTCCGAAGAGATTGCTCTGCCTGTAAGATCTCGGTCTAATGTATCACGGATTTGCCTATGATACAACCTACATCCTTCGACCCACTATTCCATCAGTGAGCTCAATTAACTCTATGCGTCCCCCCATCACTCAAGCGAACAACAGTCGGTATCGGAATATTAACCGATTTGCCATCGTCTACCCCTCTCGGACTCGACTTAGGTCCCGACTAACCCTACGATGACGAGCATCGCGTAGGAAACCTTGGGTTTACGGCGAAGAAGATTCTCACTTCTTTTCTCGCTACTCATGCCTGCATGCTCACTTCCAGCCGCTCCACCACTCCTTGCCGGTATGGCTTCTACGCTGACTGGAACGCTCTCCTACCGCTGTAGTACATCATTAAATCCTAAGTATCTCTCTTATCCCCTGAGGCATTTTAAAACTTCACTCCGTAAAGTTTTAAATATAACTCTTTGAATATCTCTTCTCTGAGAACTTAATGATGTACTACAACCTAGAGCTTCGGTGCTTGTCTTAGCCCCGTTATATTTTCGGCGCAAAATCGCTAGACCAGTGAGCTGTTACGCTTTCTTTAAAGGGTGGCTGCTTCTAAGCCAACCTCCTGGTTGTCACAGCAACTTCACATCCTTTTCCACTTAGACAAGACTTTGGGACCTTAGCTGCTAGTCTGGGTTGTTCCCCTCTTGACGATGGATTTTATCACCCACCGCCTGACTCCCGAGGTTACACATGAAGTATTCGGAGTTTGATAGGGTTTGGTACCGCGGTAAGCAGCCCTAGCCCTGTCAGTGCTCTACCCCTTCATGCTAATGCTCGAGGCTATACCTAAATATATTTCGGAGAGAACCAGCTATCACTGAGTTTGATTGGCCTTTCACCCCTATCCACAAGTCATCCCAAGACTTTTCAACGCCAGCGGGTTCGGTCCTCCACTGGCTCTTACACCAGCTTCAACCTGCTCATGGATAGATCACTCAGTTTCGGGTCTGCAGCATCTGACTAATTCGCCCTATTAAGACTCGCTTTCGCTACGGCTTCTCGTTCGATTAACCTTGCCAGATACCACAACTCGCAGGCTCATTATGCAAAAGGCAGTCCGTCACACTTATATATAATAGTGCTCCGAATGATTGTAAGCCATAGGTTTCAGGTTCTATTTCACTCTGCTCACCGCAGTCCTTTTCACCTTTCCCTCACGGTACTTGTTCGCTATCGGTCTAGTAGTAGTATTTAGGGTTGGAGGGTGGTCCCCCCATATTCAGTCAAGATAACACGTGTCCCGACCTACTCATTCCTTAGTCTAGTACCATACAAATGTTTTCGCTTACGGGAATATCACCCTCTATGTTCACTCTTTCCAAAGTGTTCAGCTAACAAATATATTATCACTAAGTGCCCTAATCCCTTTTCGCTCGCCGCTACTATGGGAATCTCGTTTGATTTCTTTTCCTTCAGGTACTGAGATGTTTCACTTCCCTGAGTTCGCCCCCCGTAGGGTAACATGACTCGCGCCATGCTGGGTCGCCCCATTCAGAAATCCCCGGATCAAAGCTTCTTGGCAGCTCCCCGAGGCTTTTCGCAGCCTAGTACGTCTTTCATCGCCTCTACTAGCCAAGGCATCCACCTATGGCCCTTAATATCTTTTTTATTCTATGTTGCGTTCACTACCTTACTTAATGTAAGACAGTGCCTGTTTAATTGTAGTTATTTAGTTGATATATTTATAATTTGATTCACATAGAAAATACAAAGATCGCTCTTCTTATCTCTAGTTATCTCTTATAACTATATTTTATTGACTTTAACAATGATAATTTAATGAACTTTTGGTATAAAACCAAATATAAATCTTTTCAATTAAAGACTTATATTTGGTTTTTTGAGAAAGTTGTGCTTGATAAGGTTGCGAAGCATACTAAATGTATGTGAGCAAATTTATCAAGTGCAAATTTCCAAAAAATGGTGGAGAATAGCGGGATCGAACCGCTGACCTCCTGCGTGCAAGGCAGGCGCTCTCCCAGCTGAGCTAATTCCCCATTTTCTTTTGAACTCTTTTTATTTTATTCTTCGTTAGAACCTCTCACTCATTCAAGAACCCGCTTCGATTAAAACAAAAATCTTTTCAAAATATACAAATCAATGAACACAGATCACTGAAAACTAAGCAAGTAAAAGACTAAAATAACTATTTCTCTTGTGAGATTTTCTTTGTATGAGATAAACAAACGAATGTTTTCTCTTTACTCTAGAAAGGAGGTGATCCAACCGCAGGTTCTCCTACGGTTACCTTGTTACGACTTCACCCCAGTCGCTAATTCCACCGTAAGTGGTAGCCTCCCGAAGGTTAGCTTCCCAATTTCGGGTGAAATCAACTCCCATGGTGTGACGGGCGGTGAGTACAAGACCCGGGAACGTATTCACCGTAGCATTGCTGATCTACGATTACTAGTGATTCCAGCTTCATGGAGTCGAGTTGCAGACTCCAATCCGAACTGAGAGACGCTTTATGAGATTGGCTCCACCTCGCGGTATTGCAACTCTCTGTACGCCCCATTGTAGCACGTGTGTAGCCCTGGCCGTAAGGGCCATGATGACTTGACGTCGTCCTCACCTTCCTCCTCCTTGCGAAGGCAGTCTCCTTAGAGTGCCCAGCTTAACCTGCTGGCAACTAAGGACGAGGGTTGCGCTCGTTGCGGGACTTAACCCAACATCTCACGACACGAGCTGACGACAGCCGTGCAGCACCTGTTTTCAAGCTCCCCGAAGGGCACTACCGTATCTCTACAGTATTCTATCAATGTCAAGGCCAGGTAAGGTTCTTCGCGTATCTTCGAATTAAACCACATGCTCCACCACTTGTGCGGGTCCCCGTCTATTCCTTTGAGTTTTAATCTTGCGACCGTACTCCCCAGGCGGAACACTTAATCTGTTAAGTGCATCACCGCAATGACAAGCATCACGACGACTAGTGTTCATCGTTTAGGGCGTGGACTACCAGGGTATCTAATCCTGTTTGCTCCCCACGCTTTCACGCCTTAGCGTCAGTTATGTTCCAGGAGATCGCCTTCGCTTTAGGTATTCCTAGTGATATCTACGGATTTTACCCCTACACCACTAATTCCATCTCCCCCTCCCATACTCTAGGTTACCAGTTTCAAGTGCAGTTCTACAGTTAAGCTGTAGGATTTCACACCTGACTTGATATCCCGCCTACGCGTCCTTTACGCCCAGTGATTCCGAGTAACGCTTGCACCCTCCGTATTACCGCGGCTGCTGGCACGGAGTTAGCCGGTGCTTATTCATATGCTACCGTCATTTTCTTGACATATAAAAGGAGTTTACACACCGAAATGCGTCATCCTCCACGCGGCGTTGCTGCATCAGAGTTTCCTCCATTGTGCAATATTCCTCACTGCTGCCTCCCGTAGGAGTCTGGTCCGTGTCTCAGTACCAGTGTGGCGGATCATCCTCTCAAACCCGCTACCCGTCATTGTCTTGGTGAGCTCTTACCTCACCAACTAACTGATAGGATATAGTCTGATCTTCAAGCGAAAAAACATTTCCCTTCATACCTTGTGATATGAAGGTGTATCTAGTATTAATCACCGTTTCCAGTGGCTATCCCAGTCTTGAAGGTACATTAACTATATATTACTCACCCGTGCGCCACTCGTCGCCAAAGTGCAAGCACTTTGCGTTACCGTTCGACTTGCATGTGTTAAGCACGCCGCCAGCGTTCACTCTGAGCCAGGATCAAACTCTCCATAATTGAAGTTGTTTAATCTTTGCCCAAGATTATTAAATCATTGGCTTTATGTTGCTATCAGTGCGTGAACATCTGATAGACTTTGTATAGTATCTATACTATTGGGTATCTCTAAATAAATAGAGACCAAATAGAATAGACGGTTGTTGTTATTTTAGTTATTTCTAAGTAAACTTATTAATGACCAATCTAACTATTTCTAGTTATTAAAGTCTATTTACTTGCTTAGTTTTCAATGATCTCAAACCTAGATTTTTAATCCTAAACTTTAGGTCTCTCTGTTTGTGGAGGGGAATTATAGAGAAATGATTCTTAATGGCTTCTTAATCTGTGAAAGAGTTTTTGAAGAAATTTTATTTTTCTTATTTTTATACAAAAAAAAGTGTAGTATTAATAGAATTAAGATTAATATGTCAGCAGTTTTAAAAACAAATAACAAAAGAACTATCGACTCATCTTTCAATAATAAGCAGAAAATTAAGACGAAATAAAATCTTTTTTAGTAAAGTGAACAAAATACTACTTAGTTGATTTTATGTAAAATTGTAATTAATGTTAAGATTGGTAGATATTTATTTAAAATTTATTAAAATCGTGAAGTTTTTATGAATAGAAGTTTTTATGATAAAGTTTGGAAATATAATATAGATAACTTAGAAGATTATTTTCTTCTAAGTTCTTTGATACGAGCTTTTTTACCAGCAAGATCACGCAAATAAAATAGTTTCGCACGACGAACACGACCGCGACGAATAACTGATATTTCATTAATTGAGTCACTGTAAATCGGAAATATTCTCTCAATACCTACACTATTGGCACCGATTTTACGAACTGTAATAGTTTGACCAGTTCCTTGACCTCTTTTTGCAATACAAACACCCTCGTAATTTTGTACACGAGTTTTGTCACCTTCTTGAATTGTTACTGCTAAACGAACAGTGTCACCAGCACGAAAGTCTGGAATATTTTTCTCAGACACTTGTGCTTTTTCAAAGTTTTCTATGTACTTATTTCTCATAAGATTTCCTTGTTCTATGCTTTAAAAGCTGCTCTGGCCTGAAGAATTTAGTCTTACACTCAGATAGAGCTAATTTTAGTGAGCGAATTTTACTGTGATTTCCCTTTAAGTATTCTGATGGAACACAATTGTTTTCATAATTTTTCGGCTTAGAAAAAGATGGCGCTTCTAAAAGCTCATTTTCAAAACTTTCAATACTTAAAGAATCACTATTACCAAGAACACCGCTTACATTCCTAGAAACGGCATCACAAATAACCAAAGAAGCCAATTCTCCACCGGTTAAAATATAATCACCGATGCTAAAAACTTCATCTGCATATTTTTCAATAACTCTCTCATCTATTCCCTCATATCTTCCACTCACAAAAGCTATATGGTTTTTTTTTGCTAATCTTTTAGCATCATTTTGTCTAAAAGGTTTTGCAACTGGAGTTAAAAAAATAAGATGTACATCTTTATCTTTAGTTTTTAATTCATTTAATACATCATACAAAGGTTGTGGATTCATCACCATTCCAGCTCCACCACCGACTGCAGTATCATCAACTTTATTATGTTTTGAGCTGCTAAAATCTCTTGGATTTATGTACTCTATACATAAAATATTTTTTTGAATTGCTCTTTTCAAAATAGAATCTTCAAAATAACCCTCAACTATATTTTGAAAAAGAGTAACAAAAGTAAATTTCATTATGAAGCTTCTAGAATATCCATGCCGCCACTAACGGTTATTACTTTTTTATCAATATCCGTATGTACTCGAAAGGGTTTATTAAAAGGTATAAGGAAACTCTTTGCAAAGCCCTTATTTACTAATTTTTCATCAGTTTTAACACTTAAGTAATTAGTAATTGAGATTCTATCAATCTCCTCAACAACACCTAAAACTTCTCCATCTTCAACTACCGTACAGCCTTCAATATCGAACCAAAAATACTCGCCATCTTCCAGATGACACTCATCTCTTGTTCTCTCTATTGTAGTATAGAGATGTTTGTTTGTAAATTTTTTAGCATCTTCAGGCGAAGAGTAGCCAAGAAACCTTACAAGAGCTCTTTCGTGATTTATATCACTTATAGTAAGACTCTCTTTTTCATTTATAAAAAAAGAGGCACCTTTTTTAAACTGCTCTGGAAAATCACTCTTTATATGAAGTTTCATATCACCTTTTAAACCGACAGACTTGCCGATTGTAGCAATATGAAGAAGTTTATTAAATTGCTTCGACATTAATACGATAACTCATACCGTTTTTAGCTTTGCAGCCTGAGATGACAGTTTTTATAGCACCTATCATCTTACCCTCTTTACCGATAAGCTTCCCAATATCGGCTTGATTGGCATATAGTAAAATTTCAGTTGTTTCATCGCTCTCTTTTACTTCAACTCTTATATCATCAGGATATGATGCTATAAGTCTTGCAAATTGTGCGACAAAATCAGCTATCATCTTAACGACCTGTTATCTTTTTAACGCGATCACTCATTTTAGCGCCAACGCTTAACCAGTAATCTAATCTCTCATTATCAACAACTGTTGTTTTCTCTGCTACCATCGGATTGTGATGTCCGATTAACTCTATCCAGCCACCGTCTCTTCTTTTGCGTGAATCTGTTACCGCGATACGGTAAAAAGGTTGTTTTTTTCTTCCCATTCTAGTGAGGCGAATTACTGTTGCCATGTTTTGTCCTTCTCTGCGCAAGTCATATTTCAACTTGCTGTATATGTTAAATTTTGCATTCTGAATGCAAATCTATAAACTTCTAAAAGTCTATAAATTTACCTTCTATATTCACTTTAGCGCCAAGCTATCTTCTAAGAGCTCCTGCGCCGCCCATCTGTCCCATCATAGCTTGCAGATCTTTCATGCCGCCTTTACCTGAGAGCTTTTTAGCCATTTTACCTGCATTTTTGAACTGTTTTATCATGCGGTTAATCTCAACTTGAGTAAGTCCGCAACCCTTAGCAATTCTTAATTTGCGCGAGTTGTTTAAAAGATCTGGGTTCTCTCTCTCTTTCATAGTCATGGAGGAAACCATGGCTTTGATATTTTTAAGCTCACCTGAACTTTCAAGATCGAAATCTTTGAGTGCCTTAGACATATTTCCCATGCCCGGAATCATACCCATTAAAGACTTCATACTTCCCATTTTCTTCATACTTTCCATCTGCTCTAAAAAGTCATTGAAGTTGAACTGCCCTTTTTTAATTTTTGAAGTAAGCTTCTTAGCCTGTTTTTCATCAATAACCGATGAAGTTTTCTCAGCTAAACCCTCAATATCTCCAAAACCCATAAGACGGTTTACGACACGATCTGGCAAGAAAACTTCCAAATCTTCCATCTTTTCGCCACTACCTATAAAGCGCAGAGGTACTTGGACTTGAGATGAGAGTCCCAGAGCCACACCGCCTTTTGAATCACCGTCGTATTTGCTTAAAATGACGCCGTCAATTCCGATTTTCTCTTTAAAAGTAGCAGCCGTCTTAACAGCATCCTGACCCGTCAAAGAGTCTGCAACATAAAAAATCTCGCTTGGATTTGCAGCTTTTTTAACAGCTTCAAGCTCCTTCATAAGCTCATCGTCTATCGCCAAACGACCAGCAGTATCTATAAGAACAACATCATATATGTTGCTATTTGCTTTTTTGAGTGCTGCAGTTACGACTTCAACAGGATTTTTCGTGCTCTCGTCTTCATAAAGTTCAACATCGATTTTTGCTGTAATTTGACGCAGCTGCTCAACTGCCGCTAAACGCTGCAAGTCGGCTGCGACTACAAGAACTTTTTTTTGCTTGTTTTTTAAATAAAGCGCCAATTTCCCAGTTGTAGTAGTTTTTCCAGAACCCTGAAGCCCTGTCATCAGTATAACGGTAGGAGGTTTTGAAGCAAATATAAAACCTCTGTTTCCGCCAACTTCTAAAAGTTCATAAAGTGTTTCTCTTAGAGCCGCTAAAAATTGATCTTTACCAATCCCATTTTTTTTCGTCTCTATCTGAACTTTAAATATAAGCTCTTTAACAACTTTATGGTTTACATCCGCTTTTAAAAGAGATTTTTTAAGCTCATCGAGAGCCTTTGAGAGAGCCCTTTCGTCATCATGAAAACGAATTTTTTTAATAGCATTTGTAAATGAATCTGTTAATACATCAAACATGGGTCCCTCCTGTTTTTTAAATTATCTTAGAATGTAAAAAGTGGCGAATTTTAGCTGAAAATTACTTTAACTCTGCTTTATATTTTACAATACTTACTCAAAAATTTATGAAGCTGATTTGCAAATTGATGTGCATCTTTTTTGTCAAAAGGTTTTGGTCCTTTTGTTATTTCACCACTTTCACGAATTTTTTCCATTAAATTTCTCATAGCCAAGTATTGCTTAATATTGTCAACAGTATATAACTCACCTCTATGATCAATTGCATGCGCGGCTTTGGTTATTACTCTATCTGCCAACGGGATATCAGCAGTTATAACTAGATCACCCTCTTTTGCAAGTTCTACTATATGATGATCCGCTTCATCTGCACCCTGCTCAACTATAATGTAACTAATCAGTTTTGATTTTCCTATGGTTATTGGTTTGTTAGAGATAACAAAAGTCTCTAATTTCAATCTTTCTATCGAACGAAATAGAATCGGTTTTAAAAGATTTGGAAAAGCATCGCCATCAACAAAGATTCGTATCACTTTATAAGCTCCAATTTTTTTTCTCTTGGTAGTTTTTTTATCTCTAGCTCTCTTATGGTTGCACTGCTTTTATCTTCACAAAACTCAGTGTAAACTAATGCGACAGGTCTTCTTGGACATGTATATTTAGCACCTTTGAAAGAGCTGTTATGCTCCTCGACTCTTCTAGCTAGATCTGTAGTTATTCCGGTGTAGAGAGTCCCATCGCTGCACCTTAGCATATAGACGCTCCATAAACTCTCACGACTATTCAAAGTGAACAAATGTCTTTGGTTCAGGTGCTGTAAATTCCATATCGAAAAGTCTTACTTTGTAAGCATGCAGCATTACCCGTTTTGCCCGTCTTCCGCCGTACTGTTCATCACCGACTATTGGATGTTCAATATATCTTAAATGAGTTCTTATCTGATGTGTTCTTCCGTTATGAATAATACACTTAACTTTTGTTTTATTGCCGCTAACAATATCAGGGAAAACTTCTGTTCTTGCAGGTTTTCCTTTGCTTGAAACATTTGAAGTTGCACGATTGTTTTTTTTGGTAGTCAAAATTGGTTTATCAATATCAATCGGCTCACTTAAAATCCCCTCTATCCATGCGATATACTCTTTATAAACTCTGTCTTTTTTAAACTCTTGTATCGCTTTTTGTCTAAACTCTTCATTTTTTACAAGCATTAAAACACCGCTTGTCTCACGATCGAGTCTATGCAAAAGCTGTGCAGGCTTAAACTGTCTCTCTATCTCATCTGAATTAATATGTGCAGGTTTATCCACAACAATCAAATCATCATTTTCAAAAATAGGTTTTATCTTCTCAACTTTTTCTACTCTAAATACTGTTTTTGAATCAATATCTCCACGAGCAATCATTACTTTTTTATTGCCTACATAAACCAAACCTCTATCTATCATAGACTTCGCTTGAGAATTTGAAATCCCTTCTTGTGCTGCTAAAAGTTTATACGCTTTTTCTAATGCCATTAAATTATTTCCTTAATTTTATTTCATAAAATGAAGAATAGTCTTCATTTATTTGTACGCCAAAGGAACTCGTCCCTTTGGCTTCACTGACCGCTCGGACACTGAAGCTAACCCATGCGGGATAGATTTAATTTTTTACTATTCTCTCTATTACAGGTTTTAAATCTATTTTCTCTTCAACCATACTTGGCGGCAACTCTTTGCATTTCATCAACGCTTTATAAATTTCATCAGACTCAACATACTGAACATGATGAACATACTTAAAAAGCTCCCTTTGATGAAAAAAGTGTTTTCCAGTAATGATTTTACATCCAAAATAAGCTGGTTCAAGCGGATTATGTCCGCCTACATCATCCCTGAATGCACCGCCTAAAATTGCAATGTCACTGATTGCGTATATATTGTTTAACTCGCCCATCGCATCAACTAGAATCAAATCTGAGTCAAACTCACTATCTTGCGAAAACCGACTTAGGGTCAAAGAGTTTTTGTCAGCATACCTTTTCATAAGCTCATAAACTGCCTCAAATCTCTCAGGATGTCTTGGAACTACGGCGAGTTTTGAATCACTCTGTTTTTTATACTCTACAAATGATTTTAAGATACTCTCTTCTTCGCCCTCATGGGTACTTCCTGCGACTATTAACTCACCCCTGGGTTTTTTATACTCTTTGGTTTTTTTTATCTCAGCTGCTAATTTAATATTTCCGATAATCTCAATATTTTTCGCACCTAAATCTAAAAAACGGTTTTTATCAGCTTCGCTCTGCGCATAAATTATCTCTACATTTGAGAGTAGTTTTTTATAAAACCAAGAAAATCGAAGATATTTTTTAACGCTTTTTTCTGATATACGAGCATTTAAAAGTATAACTCTTGTCCCTTTTGCTCTCATAACACTAAAGAGCATAAACCAAAATTCCGCTTCTAAAACTACAAGTACTCTCTGTTTTTTTGCCCAAAACGGCAAAAACATCTCATAAGGCAGATATCTTACCTCTGCATCATATCTTCTGGCATGTGCTTGTCCCGTATGTGTTATCGTTGTTATCTTTATATCACAATCTTTTAGAAGGTCTAAGATGGGCTTCAGCGCTCTTGCCTCGCCCAAAGAGCATACATGAAACCAAACCCCGTCACTACTTTTAAATCTTGGATTTTTAAAAAGAAAAAAACGAGCCGGAATCGACTCTTTGTATTTATGTTTAAATGAGAGATAAATCAAAAGCGGCAGTGCTACCAAATAGAGCACTACGCTTAAGATAAAGTACAGAAGTGTAAACGGCTTCAAGCCTATTCTTTATCAGTTTCCATATAGAGAATACGGCCACAATGTGGACATGTTGTAATCTCTTCACCTTTAATTACATCTGCATAAATTTTATCATTAATCAACATATGACAACCCATACAAGCTTGATCTACAACAGGAACTACAGTTGTGTTTTTAGCCCATCTGCGAATTTTCTGATAAAACGCAAGACCTTTTTGGTTCATCTCTGAGATTAATTTCTCTTTTTTAATAAAAACTTCTTGACGAGATTGATTGATAACTTCTAGTTTTCCTTCAACTTCAGCTTTTATTGTTGCAAGACTAGATTCTAACTCTTCGAGAGATTTTTTTGCAGCTTCTACCTGCTCAGTTTTTGAAGCAATAACTCTCTCAAGTCTTTCAATCTCTTCGTTTGCAAAAGTTACCTGCTCTTTTGCAATCTCCTCTTCAAGTTGAAGAGATTTCATCTCTCGCTCAGTTTTAACTTCAGCACTTTTTCTAGAGTTGTCTTCTAATTTTTGAGAAAGTTCTTGCAGATGAAGTTCATTTTTTTTCTTTTTAACCTCTTCATCTTTGATCTCTTTTGTTAGGTTTTCAATATCCGAATCTATACTCTGTTTTTTTGCCTGTGCTGCTTCTAGCTTATAATTTGCTTCTTCTATCTGTGGTTCAAAAGCATCTATCTCTTTGTCTACTTGTGATAGGTCAATCAGCTGTTTTAGGTGTAAGTTCATTAATCTCCTTTTGGATTAAATAGTTGTACCGATTTCTTAAATGTAAGTAAAAGGGTTTTTAGATGATGAAATTATAGCTTCTAAACCTAAATTTTTCAAATGTTTAAGCAAAATCTCTGCAAAAAAGTGCTCACTTTCAAAATGTCCTATATCAATAAGCGACAAATTTATGCTCTTTGCCTCCATCGCATCGTGATATTTTATATCTCCAGTTAAAAAACAATCAGCCTCTATATATTTAATCAAAGAGCATCCCGAACCGGTTGTTAAAGCAACTTTTTTTACCCTCTGAGAACTTTTTACACATTTTGCATATGGCAGTGAAAATGTAGCGGCAATTTTTTGTGCAAAAGCATCAAAATCTTCATCTATATCCAAATAAAGAACAAATCCATCTTTTTTTTCTATTTTATATCCTAAAATTTCAGTTGCAACATATTCGTTTAGATGTGTTTGATCAAAATTTGTGTGCATTGAGATATTTGAAATATTTTTTTGTATCATTTTGTGAATCAAATTTGCTGGATATTTATTAAATTCTAATTGTTTAAGCCCGCTAAAAATAAGAGGGTGATGTGTTATCAAAAGAGTATTTTCATCCATTGAATCTATAAGCATTTCATCAATATCTATACTTAATACTATTTTTTGTACATCTTGATTAAAATCCCCTATTATTAACCCTGAGTTATCCCATGATTCTTGAAGCTCAAAAGGTGATAAATTATCCAAAAATTCATATATCTTTGATATTTTCATTTCAACTCCTAACTAAGTTTTTGCAGCTCTTCTCGTGCTTCTTTAAATTCCGGATTTATCTCAAGTGCCTTTTTATACATCTCTTTGGCTTCATCTATATGTTTCATATCAACCAAAAGATTTCCATAATTATAGTATGTTATCGGATTTTTATCGTTGATATCCAAAGATGCACTCAAGTGCATTCTAGCTGATACGAACTCCTCTTTTGATCTATATACGCTTGCTATTGAGTTATGGATATACTCATTATCCTTGTCCATTTCAAGAGCCTCTTTATAGTAGTTTAATGCTTCATCTTTTTTATCTAACTGCTGCAAAATATAACCCATTTTAAATAAAACATCGGAGTTTTGCGACTTTTTTGCATTTGCTTCCGTAAATAGCGCCAAAGCTTTTTGCAAATCACCACTTTCAAATGCCTCATCAGCCTTAATGATTAATGATTCTGGATCAAAAGAAGATGGTGGAGTATCTTCTCTTTTTGGTGCAGGATCTTGAAGAGTCTGTATATGTTCATAAACTTTAAATGCGAAAAATGCCGAAGCACCAAGCATGATAATTTGAAACAGTGTCATTTTATAATTCCTTAATTTTTTTGTGTAAATATATTTTTATTTATCAGCTCAATAAACTGAAGGGGATCAACCTGCTGGGAAGCAATCCTGATTCCAAAATGAAGATGCGGACCCGTCACTCTGCCACTGCTTCCGGAGAGACCAATTGTTTCTCCCTTTTTTACTATAGCTCCCTCTTTGACATCAAGTTTGCTCATGTGAAAGTAGCATGAGTATATACCTTGCCCATGATCTATAACTACTGAACCTCCTGAGTAAAATCTATCTTTTGCTAGAACTACTTTTCCGCTGTTAGTCGCTATAAGAGGTGTGCCTTCACTAGCTCTAAAATCCACTCCTCCGTGATAACTCTTTAATGATCCATTATAAACTCTGGCTTTTCCAAAATCACTTGTTATTTTACTCTCCATAGGAATAATAAACTCGGATGAGACATAGCTTTGGATAGTTGTTTTTTTATAGATCTGCATTGCTTCGGTATACTCTTTTGAAGCTCTTTTTTGGTCCTCTTCGCTTAAAGTTACTTTTGAGCTGTCAACACTAAGCGTCTCCTTTTCATAGTTCGCATTCTCTACTTTAAAAAATAGAGTTTTGCTTCTCTCTTTGCCTTGCTCAACATAAAAAACTTCTATCTTTTTATCCGCCGGCTTTTCATAATAACCAATAGGAAACAGTACATAAAATTTTTCATCATCTAGAGGATTTTTAAAAATTTTATAACTCTTCTTATCTGTAACGACTCTTTTATATTCGATATTTTTCTCTTTTTTAAACTCTAAAAGAGCGGTTCTTCCGTTTGTAATCGTCTCGTCTGCCATTTCTACATTTATACCAAAAACAGCAGTTGCAAAAAAAAGATATAAAAAAAACAACCTCATCAATAATCTTTCATAGAGCGCTCAATATCACGCTTCATATCCTTCTCTTTTAAATCGTTTCTTTTATCATGAAGCTGTTTTCCTTTTGCTATTGCAATTTGAATTTTTATAATATTTCTATCATTAAAATAGAGCTGCAGAGGAACAACCGTATAACCCTCTTTCTCTACTGCTTTTATCATCTTTGCTATCTGTTTTTTATGTAAAAGAAGCTTTCTGCTTCCTCTCTCTTCATGCGAATAGTAGTGATGTGTCGTCTCAAGCCTCCCTATATGAGCATTAAACAAAAATGCCTCACCACTTACAAAACGAATAAAACTGTCTTTTAGATTGACGCGTCCAGCTCGTATCGCTTTTATCTCGCTCCCTTTAAGAACTACACCTGCTTCAAATTTTTCCTCTAAAAAATAATCAAAATAGGCTTTTTTATTTTTTGCTACTGTTTCGCCCATTACTTACTGTTTCCTCTCTTTGACTCTAAAAAAACTGCTTCCGCTTCCACTAAAATAGTATCCATATTTATAATAATTTTTCAACTCTTTGTATTCTTGAAGTGCTGGTTTAAAAAGATCGTTTGCTTCATCTGCACTCATTTTTTTTAGTATATCCAATGATGGGGTTTTTTTCAACTTCTCTACTTTAAATCCATCTATCGGATTGTAAAAATTTTCTCTATAAGCTCTATAGACTTTGGGTGTACTTATCTCTATTTTAGGTGTGAAAATTTCAAAATCAAGCAACTCCTCTTTAAACTCTTCAACAACTTCACCTATCCCGCCAACATTTGCACTATCATACCCGTAAATAAAAAATGGAATGTCAGCACCGACTTTTAAGCCGATAAGCGCTAATTCATTCTGGCTAAGCCCAAGGTCTAAAACTTCATTACACATTTTTAAAAAAGTAGCAGCATCACTGCTTCCGCCGCCAAGCCCCGCAAAAGCAGGAATATTTTTTTTCACTTCAACAGCATATTTATCCATTAAGTTTTTTAGTGATTTAGCCGGTGTCTCATCTAAACTATCCAAAAGTGCAATATATGCTTTATAAATAGTATTTTGTTCTGTCTTACATGAGAACTCGCCTATAATTTTAAAAGCATCATCTCTGTTTTTGGCAACAAAAGAGAGCTCATCATAAAGAGAATCAACTCTCATAAACCTTGATATGATTTCATGATAATTACCTCTAGCTCCGGTAATTTTTAAAAATATATTTACTTTCGCATAAGCTTTATATAGCTTCATCTATTTATCTCTTATTTTTTAGCAACACTAACATTCAATCCTGCCTAGTTCATAATTTACTTCTGTATCTTTTATATTTATAATCGAAATAAAACTGCCACTCTCAAGCCAATAATAACCATCTTCTTGTATTTTTAAATCTTTTAATGCAAGGACTCTGCCATACTTTAAATTATCACTCTCTCCAAGATAAAAGTTTTGCTTTATATTTAAAGATTTTTTAATATCCAGAGGTTTTTCATTATTATACCTAAACTGTCCCTCACTTAATCTCTCCAAAGCACTAAGACTGCCAAATTTTACACCGAGTCTATTTGCAATTATCCGACCAAGTGAACGAATATATGTTCCCTCCGAAACAGTTGCTTCAAATGTTATAAATGGATGGCAATAATGCACAAGAACAATCTTGTAAATGGTTGAATGTATTTTATTGAGCGTAAACTCTTTGCCGGCGCGAGCTAAATCATAAGCTCTTTGACCATCTATTCGTTTTGCACTAAAAATAGGCGGTTCATATTCAAGCTCACCCTCTAAAGATTTTAAAACCTTTAAAACCTCAGATTCATTAAACTCTTTTAATATATCAACCTGCTCTATCATCTCAGTATCTAAACTCTCAGATTTTGCACCAAGCCAAAGAGTTGCTCTATATGTTTTTGGGGTTTTGTCTAAAAAACGAAACAATTTTGTATAGCTTCCCATTCCTATTAAGAGAACTCCTTTTGCAAATGGATCAAGCGTTCCCGAAAAACCAGCTTTCTTTGTTTTATATTTTCTTTTTAATTTTGTTAAAAAAAAATTTGAACTTATGCCTGTAGGTTTGTATGCAACAAAAAGTCTATTCATAGTCTCTCAACAAAGGAGGCTAAGATATCTCTTTTTGTGCCTGCAAAGTTAATGTTTAGTTTAAATTCCCGCCCGGATTTACTTACTCCTATTACTCTTCCTGTCCCAAAGATTTTATGGCGTACCAAATCACCTTTTTTAAAAGCCGTGTTTTTCTCGACTATCAAAGAACCTTCACAAAGTCCCGCTTCATTAAAAAATCTGCTCTTTTGCAAATCGCTTCTTCGCCCCTTGTAAAATCTGCTATCTACATGAGAAAGGGTCAATGTCTCTTTTGCTCTTGTAAAAGAAACATAGCCAAGCCGTCTCTCCTCTTCAAGATCACTTCCATCACCCACAAGAGGCAAAAACCCCTCTTCTAACCCTATAATAAAAATATGGTCAAACTCCAAACCTTTGGAAGCATGAATACTCATCATATAAATACTCTCTCCCTCTACCTGATCCTGCTCACTTTGAAGTGTAAGCTCATTTAAAAACTCATCAAGCGAAGATTCTGGAGAATTTTTTACAAAATCTCTAAAGAGACCATAAAACTCATCCATATTTAAAACTCTTTCTACTTCGTCAGGCATACCTTTATAGATATCTTTAAGATGGAAAGTATCTTCTAAAATATCTATAAAGTTATAAGTAGATTCCGTCGCCTCTTTTGCTACACTTTGAATATCTTTTACAAATTTTTTAAGCGTTTTAGCGTTTTTCTTTTTAACCAAAGACTCTAAATCTGCGAGAGAAACTTTTGTGATATATTCAAATATTGAAATTTCATTCTTATGTGCAGCCAACTCTATTTTATCTACGCTTGCTTTTCCCAAGCCTCTTTTTGGCTTATTTACTATTCGTTTAAATGAAAAGTCATCATGAAAATTTGTAATAACTCTAATATAGCTTATAAGATCTTTTACCTCTGCTCTATCATAAAATCTCAGACCTCCGACAAGCTTATATGCAATACCGGCACGATTTAGCCCTTCCTCAATTGAACGGCTTAAGACATTGACGCGATACAGCACCGCTATATTTTGCGCTTTTACACCTGAATCTAAAAGCTTTGCAATCTTTGAAGCAATTTTTCTTGCCTCTTCATTCTCATCGGCAGAATTTAAAACAGTCACATCTTCACCGCTCCCGCGAGTGGGGATAAGTTTTTTGCCAAGTCTTGATCTATTGTGTTCTATTAGCGAATTTGCAACTTTAAGAATCGGCTCTTTTGAGCGATAATTCTCTTCAAGTTTAAAAATAGCAGTACCTTCAAAATCTTTATCAAACTCTATAATGTTTCTTATATGTGCACCGCGCCAGCCATAAATGCTTTGATCATCATCACCGACTACACATATATTTTTATGCACAGTGCAAAGTTTTTGTAAAAGTTTAAGCTGCAGTTCATTTGTATCTTGATACTCATCTATCATTATATAGCGATATTTTTCAGAAGTAGCTCGGGCAAGCTCCTCATTTTCATCTAAAAGTTTATATGTAAGTGCTATCAAATCATCAAAATCTACCAAATTATTTTCTAACAGATAATTTTCATACTCTTCATAAACTTTTGCTATCTGTTGATAATTAAATATTTCTGCCTGCTTATAAGCGTCATCCGGAGTTAGAAGCGAACTCTTATATCTTGATATTTCACTTGCAATAAGTGATGTTGGAATTTCACTGTTTATTTTTTTAATAATTCGTTTTTTATCATCGGTATCAATAACTACAAAATTATTTTCTCTTTTTAAAAGATGAATATTAAATTTTAAAAAAAGTAATCCAAATTTATGAAAAGTACACAATAGCGGTGGATAAGCTAGATTATCCATCATAGCAGAAGCACGCTCTCTCATCTCTTTGGCAGCTTTATTTGTAAATGTAAGTGTTAAAGTATTTGAAGCAGGAATTCCAATCCCTTTTATAAGATAAGCCAAACGAGAAACGACAGTAGTCGTTTTTCCGCTTCCTGCGCCGGCTAAAATCAACACAGGACCCTCTGTTTGCTTTACAGCACTTGCCTGCGAATCGTTTAATTTTTCAAATATTTTTTTCATACTTATGCCACTATTCATATTGATTTAAATTATTATAGCCAAAAAGAGGTAAATTATTACAAAACTATTGCATTAATTATAATAATGAGTTATAATTTTATCTATTATTTAAACTTATAGGAATTATTATGTTAAAAGATTTTGCAAAACTACAAACTTTTTTGATGGTCATAAAGGAAAAAAGTTTTTCTAAAGCATCGGCAAAACTTGGTATTTCACAGCCTGCTGTTACACAGCAGATAAAATTTATAGAAGAGTATCTTGATACTAAAATAGTAGATAGAAAAAAGAATGGTATTTTACTGACAAAAGAGGGTGAAGACCTTTTTAGAATCGCAACTAGACTTGAAAAAACAATAGCAAGCTGTGAAAAAGAGCTTTTAAAAATAATACATAAAGATTTTACTTTTGTTATCGGCTCTTCAAACGCTATTGGAAACTATGTATTACCAAACTATCTTGCTGAAATAAAAAAGAGAATAAACAACAATGTATATATGAATGTTGCAAAATCTTGCGAAATTATAGATCAGCTTGAAGATAAAAAAATAGACCTGGCTCTTATTGAATCTCCAGTTTTTAGAAACGATATTATATATAGAGAGTGGGTTTTAGATGAGTTGGTTGTTTTTTCAAATCAACCTTTAAAAAAACACCTGACAGCTGAAGATTTAAATGGATTTGACTGGATATGCAGAGATGAAGCTTCTCATACAAGAAAATTAACAAGCGAAGTTCTTGACGAAATTGGTGTTCAGTGCAACAATCTTAATGTACTTGGTGTCTTAGAAAGTCCAACAGCAATAAAAGAGTCTATTTTACATGCAGATCCTCATAGTGAAAGACCTATTGTATCTATTATGTCAAAACATGTTGTAGCTAGTGAAGTAGCTGAAGGCAGACTATTTGAAGCTAGAATTAAAAACTATAAAATGGAAAGAAATTTCTATATAGCATATTCAAAAGATAAGAAGCATGATGCTTTTATTGACAGTGTAGTTAATTATCTGCTCTCTTTAAATAAAGTATAAATTTCAATAAACTTGTAGAACAACTCTACAAGTTGCAACAAAATCTACTTTTTTATAAATTTTGAATTCTCAGGATTTGATAGAAAAGAGGCCATTGAACTTTCAACTCCTCCATTATCTATTTCTTTAACTTCTTTTTTCTCTTTTTTGTAGTTTGCCAAATTTATAAGCAGTGGAGTTTCATCAACAATTATCTGCATTATACTTAAAAGAGGAACACTAACGACACTGCCAAAGTTCTCCGCTCCAAAGCCTGCTTCAAAAACTAAACTGTTTTCAACAATGCTAGCCGTCTCAAATGTATATCCAGCTAAGAAGAAAAGTGTCATTTGTCTAAATTCTGCACTTATATCTTCAGGAAGAGGCGGATCAAAAGATATGCTCTCTATTTTACAAAGAATACCGAAGTTTTGATCTTTCTCAAATAAAAAAAATATTATATTTTCCATATTTTTTTGCATTATTTTTGCAAAATCATTATCATTTATCAAATTATCTAGCACAAAAAATCCTTTGTGTTTTTTGCAATTATATCAAAATTTATCATGGCATTCATAAGAGCTACTCTGCTGAAATTTTTCAAATCTTTTACATGTATCTCTTCTTCAAATATTTTGCTCTCTTTTAAAAGTCTCTCTCTAGTCGTACCCTTTAAGAGCGGTAATGCAGGCGTAATCCATCTTTTTGAATCAAAAAAAGCTATATTTGCTATCGTAGTATCGGTAATAAAAGAATTTTTTACTATCAAAACATCATCACACTCACCTCTTAACTCATACAAAGCATCTAACTCATCTCTGTATACAGATTTCAATGAATACTCAATCTTATCATTATAAACAAGTTTTAATGATTTTGTATCTCTTTTTTTGTATGGATGATATGTTACTTTTATCAAATGAGATGCTTGTGACAAGTCATATGTTAAACGGCATCTGTAAATTCCAATTTTTGGAGGGTTTAGATACTTCTGCAAATTTTGTGCATCTAAAATATCAAATTTTTTTAAAACGCTCTCATATCTCTTTTGATGAAAAGAGAGATTAAAAACTTCTCCATCAACTGCTTTAATTGTTTCTA
Organism: Sulfurimonas xiamenensis; assembly: GCF_009258045.1. Lineage (NCBI taxonomy): Bacteria > Pseudomonadati > Campylobacterota > Epsilonproteobacteria > Campylobacterales > Sulfurimonadaceae > Sulfurimonas > Sulfurimonas xiamenensis. The sequence goes on along the minus strand of NZ_CP041166.1, from coordinate 329,691 downwards.
AAAAAATTTTATTCATCAAAAAGTTCTGTACTTAGATACCTCTCGCCGGTATCGCAAAGAACAGTCAAAAGCGTTTTGCCTTTAAACTCCTCTCTTGAAGCAATCTGCATCGTCGCATATACATTTGCCCCCGCAGATATGCCCACAAGCAAGCCCTCATCTTTTGCAAGCATTTTTGCTGTTTTTATCGCATCTTCGTTACTCACTTTTATCACTTCGCCATAAACAGAAACATCCAGTGTGTCTGGAATAAATCCGGCTCCAGTTCCTTGAATGGCATGCACTCCAGCGCACTCTCCAGAGAGAACTGCAGATGCTGCAGGTTCTACTGCAAATATTGCAATATGAGGTATCTCCTTTTTTAAAACCTTTCCAGTTCCACTCAGCGTTCCGCCTGTTCCAACAGCAGCAATAAATGCATCAAGTTTTTTATCTGTATCGCTCAAGATTTCTTTTGCAGTTGTCAACATATGAACTTCAGGGTTTGACGGATTTTTAAACTGCTGTAAAACTATTGAATTTGATATCTCTTTTTGAAGTTCATCTGCTTTAACAATTGCACCGCTCATACCTAAATGCGCAGGCGTTAAAATCAGCTTGGCTCCAAATGCTTTTAGCAGTTTTCTTCTCTCCAGACTCATCGACTCAGGCATAGTTAGAATCAGCTTTAAATTGAGTGCTGCACAGTTTGCCGCAAGCGCTATTCCAGTATTGCCGCTTGTAGGTTCAATTACAGTAGTCCCCTCTGTTATCTCTCCTGCTTCCATCGCTCGCTTTATCATGTTAAAACCTATTCTATCTTTTACCGAGCTTGTTGGATTCATAAATTCACATTTTGCAATTATATTAGCACCTGTAAGTTTAGACGGTTTATTTAATCTAACCAAAGGGGTGTTTCCTACAAGCTCTGTTATATTTTTTGCAATTTTCATAAATAATCTCCATATAAATCAAACACAATTTATGATATGCTACCAAAAATATTATTATAGGAGGCTATAATGTACCTACACAAAGAGATCAATTCCATTGAGGCGGTGCCTCAAAAAGCGGGAAAAGGTGTATCTATGAAGATGCTTTTATCTCCTGATGAATCGCCAAATTTTGCAATGAGAAACTTCATAATAGAAGCAGGTGGATATATGCCGCTTCACACAAATAGTGTTGAGCATGAACAATATGTGCTTTCAGGTCGTGCTTCCGTTCAGATAGAAGATGAAATTATAGAGGCTAAAGCAGGTGATATTTTGCTGATACCAGCAGGTGTTTCTCACAGTTATAAAACTCTTGGTGAAGAAGCATACAGCTTTTTATGTTTGGTTCCAAATAGTGAAGACTGTATTACTCTTATTAAATAAAACACTTTTTGTTACTTTGCTTTTTATAGCCGGCTCTTCTCTTATTGCTAATGAAATAAACAGCAACAAAGAAACCACGGATAGTGTAACAAGTGAAGATGAAGCAAAAAAACTTTTTCTTTTCCAACATCTTGATATGCCAAAAGATTCAGATGGAAGAGAGGCAATGGTAACAAAAATTTTTAGTAACTTCGGGTTGCTTCCGTATGAAAAAAATTTTTTAATTCCTTTTGCATATACAACAAAAAATTATGAACAAAGAGACCCTATCGCCTACCCAGGCTATGAACAATTTGACAAAAATATTGAAGCAGAATTTCAAATAAGTTTAAAAAAAGATATAAGCTACAATCTATTTGGTCTCAATGAGATAATAAGTTTGGGATACACGCAAGAGGTATGGTGGCAATTTTATTCAGATTCCGCTCCATTTCGTGAAACAAACTACAGACCTGAAGTATGGCTTACTTTACCTATTCAAGATAAAGAGTTTTCAGAATTTGGATTTAAAGCTGTTAAAATTGGCTTTTGGCATGAGTCAAATGGAATGGGAGCACCACTCTCTAGAGAGTGGAATCAAATCTATCTAGAGTCTTTTTTTTACAGCAGAAATCTTATGACAAGCCTTAGAGTATGGGTAGCAGATGCAGGAGACGACAATAAGGATATAACCTCTTATCTGGGATATGGACATTTAAAATTAAACTATTTTCTTAAAAAACATCAGTTTGACTTAACATGGCGCAACAATCTTCGTTTTAACGGTGAAAATCGAGGTTCTATTGAAGTAGAGTGGTCATACCCTACAGGAAATTCAAAAAACAACTTCTGGTATCTTAAACTGTTTAACGGATATGGAGCAAGTTTGGTAGATTATAATAATCATCAAAATAGAATTGGATTTGGATTTTTGTTTTCGCGTTGAGAAGTTTTATATTTTTTATGGTGCGATCGGAGAGATTTGAACTCTCACACCCGTAAGGCACTACCCCCTCAAGGTAGCGTGTCTACCGTTCCACCACGATCGCATAAAGAAAATTTAAAATTGCTGACCCTAGAGGGTCAGCAAGGGTTACTTTGGTTGATTAACCTAAGTAAGGGTTTGCGTAAAGTGCAATTAGAGCAATTACAAGTGCATAGATAACTTGAGCTTCGATCATCGCAAGAGCGATAAACATAGTTGTCATTAGTTTAGCACCTAAACCTGGGTTTCTTGCAGTACCAGCGATTGTAGCAGCAGCAGTATGACCCATACCGATAGCTCCACCAAGAGCAGCAAGACCAAGACCAAGACCTGCAGCGATCATTGAGTACGCTTTAAGAGTTTGGTTAGCAACATCACCATCAGCAGCAAATGCAGCAGTAGCAAGAGCTAACATTAAAAATAGAACTTTTTTCATAGTTTCTCCATTAAAATTATTACAAACTTTTTCGGCTAGCGTAACCATACCCACAAAGATATAGCAACCCAAACATAAATGCAAGGATTTCCCTACTAAAATTTGATTTGCGATTATATAAAATTAGTTCTAAAAAAGAGTTTAAGTTTTATAAATTTTATATATTAAAACTATTACGCACGGCCTAAAGAAATTTTATTGCCTTTAAACTCCAAAATTTCTACATCTATTTCATCACCCTCTTTAAGAACATCACTAACTTTATCTACTCTTTGATCAGATATTTTTGAGATATGGATAAGCCCATCCGTTCCATCTGGAAGTTCTATAAATGCACCAAAATCAACTATTTTTTTAACAATACCTTTATATTTTTCGCCTACTTTATACTCAATTTTTGCAACCTTTGGAGCATTGACAATTCCTTCTATATGCTCTCTTGCAGCTTTTACACCGCTTTTGCTTTTGCCTGTTACTTTAACTTTTCCCACTTTTTTATCTATATCAATAGCAACTTCAAATTTCTCAATAATTTCACGAATTGTTTTCCCGGCTTGACCGATAATATCACCTATAAAACTTGGATGAATATGAAAAAAATCTGTACTTGGCAAAACTCCCTCATTAAACTCTATCTCTTTTTCAGCTTCTTGCATAATATCTATAATATGGCTTCTTCCCTCTTTTGCCTGGTAGAGTGCCTCTTTTAGGATATCTAAGCTTATACCGCCGAGTTTTATATCCATCTGCATAGCAGTTATTCCCTCTTTCGAACCTGTTACCTTAAAATCCATATCCCCGTCATGATCTTCAAGTCCCATAATATCTGATAAAATTGCATATTTATCACCCTCGCTTACCATACCCATTGCGATTCCGGCAATTGTGTCACTTGTCTCAATATCTGCTGCGCGAAGTGCCATATAGCCCCCGCAAACGGTTGCCATTGAAGAGGAACCGTTTGATTCTAAAATTTCAGAAACCAGACGAATCGTCTGACCATCAAGATCAACTATCGGCTCTAGTGCTCTTTTTGCTAAATTTCCATGTCCAAGCTCTCTTCTTTTTGTTCCCATTATAGGAGAAGCCTCACCTACACTAAATCCGGGAAAGTTATAGTGAACCATAAAATTTTCATTTTGCGCACTTTCATCAGTCAAGGTTTCAAACATTTGCGCATCTTTTGCTCCTCCAATTGTAAGAACAACAAGCGCTTGAGTTTGTCCACGAGTAAAAAGACATGATGAGTGCGCACGAGGAAGCAGATTTGTACTAATGGATATTGGTCTAATCTCATTTAAAGCTCTGCCATCAGCGCGAACTCTTTCCTCAAGTATCTGAGCTCTTACCTGCTCTCTTTTTACTTTCTCAATCGCATCTTTTAGCTCTACCTCATCCCAATGCTCTTGCGTAATAATAATTTTTTTTCTAAGCGCTCTTAGAGCTGTTGAGCGTTCTGATTTTGCCATCTGATTCATTGCAGATTTTATATCCGAAAAATGATGTTTTCTTACATAATCCACCATCTCTTCATTGATTACATGTGCTTTGTACTCTATCTCCAATGTCTCTTTTTTGAACTCTTGGAATGAATCTTCATACTTAACATTATTTGCAAAAAGTAGCTTCTCTGCCTCTTCTAAAACACTTATTAGCTCATCTTCGTTTACTGCATTTGATATATGTGTTGTTATGATAGGAGCGCTCATTGTCGGATCCATTAAAGGGTCTACTGATAAAGTACTATTTACTCTTTCTCCACCGATACTTCTCATCTCAATCATCAAAAGTTCATCTTTTGTTCCAGATAAGTAAAGGTCGAGTGTAGATTCATTAAGTTGAGAAAGCGTTGGATTAAGTATCAACTCTCCATCAATTTTTGCAGCTCTTACAGCAGAAACTGACTTGTTAATATCAATATCACTGACAAACAAAGCAGCCGATGCGGCATTTAACGCTAAAATTTGTAAATCTGCCTCTGCATCTACACTAAAAGTCATAATTGTAATTTGCGTAGGATGTCCAAAACCTTTAGGAAAAAGCGGGCGAAGTGAACGATCCACTATACGGGATGTTAAAGTTTCAAAATCACTTGGTTTTGTCTCACGCTTGAAAAATCCGCCTGGGATTTTACCTGCTGCATATGTTTTTTCAATATATTGAACTGTAAGAGGAAGAAAATCATCTTTTACTATTTCCGTCTCGTCTATTACAACCGTTGCAAGAATAACTGTATTACCGCTTTTTACCCATGCTGAACCATTTGCCTGTCTTGCAACTTCGGTAAAAGAGTACTCTTCACTTCTATTTTCTAAATCTATTTTAACATTATATTTCATTCTTTTCTCCTAGTATTTTTTCTATTCTATCTTCATCTATTTTCTCTAACTCTTCGTAATATAGTGATGTTTCAACATAATCATCTATACTGTAAAGAAAAAATACATCATCCGCAAACGGTTCTAAAGACTCTAAAACATCACTCGGTACAATCGGAACAGCTATATAAACTGCTTTGGGTTTCATCGACAAAATCATTTTAAGAGCAGTTAAAAACTTTAACCCTGTCTCACTTCCTTCATCAACCAACAAAACTATTTGTTTGTGCATTGATGCAAAAGGCCTACCCTTCCTGTATTGATACATATAACTCAATATCTTCTCTTCATGTTTTCTATGCGCCTCGCCGTAAATATAGTCATATTTGATCCCAAAAGCGGAGACAAGATTTTCGTTTATCACTATCTCTTCACTTTCGCAAACTCTGGCTATTTCACATTCACTATTATTTGGAGCCATAACTCCTTCTGAAAAAAGAAAATCAATACTGTTTTTATATTTTCCCCTTAAATAATAGGCAAGATCCAAACCGCCTCTTGAAACTGCAACTATTTTCCAGTTTTCTTCTTTAAGCTTTTGCATAGGTATAACATCATAAAGTCTTTTCGCCGCATCTTCTCTGTTTTTGAATATATTTTTATATCTCTTCATTATTTTAATTTGTCTCCGACTTATCAGGAAGTCTAAACATAAAACCTGATAATCCTCCATCAGGTTTCATGATTGGTTTAAGTCTAATTGTTACATAAATATATCTGTCATATACTGAATCAGACTCTCCATACTGGTTAAGAATCGGTCTGTTATTTTCAAGATATGTTAAACCAAAATCCCAACATCTTTTTTGATATAAAAAACCAACCTCAAAACTCTTTTTCTCACTTCTTTGCAAATCATAATCGAGTTTGAAATTATATGAATAGTGTTTATCGTATTTATACTTTAAACTTGATGTTATATAGCTGATTTCTGATTCTGGGTCAGTTATATCAAATGAATTTTTATACATATGCGACAAACCAAGATTAAAACTGCTGTTTACATAAGATATTTTATTGAAATTTTTAGAAAAATCATTCTCATCATAATTATAAAACATATTATTGTAAAAATTTATATTATCGGTTATTTGATAATCTAGCTCATTTTCAAGCTCTTCTGCCCCGCCTTCAACATCCTCATAAGAGATGTTTTGTGAAAGCCTATGGTAAAAAACCTGTTTTCCGGAAATATCATAAAGATAGTGTGAAAAATAGAGTTGAAGATTTTCCTTAACATCTGATATATTGTAAAATTCACATATATCTTCCGTTCTGTTCTCTTTTATAGAACAGTAGTCTTTTTGCTCTTCATAATAGCCATCTTCAAATTCAGAACCCGCCAATTGATACTGTGCTCCAAAATCAATAGTGTGTGTTATCTCATCAAAAGCGCGAGTAAGCTGTGATGATGCTGTTATTAGATGATCATGCCTTGCAAAAAAGCCATTGTTATACTCATCTATTGACAAATCCTTTACATCACCCCTAAAATTTGTATGTTGTGCGTAAATATTTGATCCGTAGGATAGATGCATAAACTCATCAAAAAGAGATGTTTGAAGTGTCAAGGGAATATTTATATCTGTCTGAATAGCACTCTTTCCAACTTCTCTGTAATAATTATTGCTTTTTACATCTAAACTGTATAAAAAATGATCTTTTAAAAGTGTATCAATATATCTATGATAATGAAGTGCCGGAAGATTTTGAAGAGTCTCTTCGTTTGTATCTAAATTTAAATCTTTATAGTATTTAAAATATGCTCCTATATAATTATCATTCATATTATAAAAAAGATTTATTTTTGAAAGCAGCTGAGTAGTCGTAGCATTTTCTGTTGTATCATTTGTAGAGAGATTAATATAATCAACATCATTCATATTGACTATATCCATATAAAGAGCTGACTGACCTTTAAAATTTGTACCGAACCACTGATTTATTACATCGCTGTTTTCATATAAAAAATTAAATCCATAATGCTTTTTATTTGCCAACTCATTTTCAAGAAAATACTCTTCCTTTTCTTTAAAATAGCCGGCAGTCAATGAACCTTTTGAAACTCTGCTGTCTACAAATCTAAATGTAGAATATAAGCCTGAACCTCGATTTGTTCTTATTTGAGGTTTTAATTCCAAATCCCACCAATTTTGCTCAGCTATAAAGAGCGCCTGTTCATAGTAGAAACCTTCTTTATCCGAATACCCGACCATAGGAGGCAAAACTCCTGTTCTTCTTGTTGTATCTAAAGAGTATCCAAAGTATGGCGTATAAAAAACGGGAATGTCATATATGTAAATTCTGGCATTATATAAGTTTAGCCACATTGTTTCTGTATTGTAATCAGCTGATGAAAACTCCATTTTCCAAAAAGGATTGTTGGGATCACATCCACTTGTTATTCCTGATTTTATATCTACATTTGGCTCTTTTGAATAACTTTTAGCTCCGCTAAGCCAAACATTTGATTTATCTTCAAACATATAAAACGGCATAAATGTGCGCTCTTTGTTAGCTATATTTAATTTGGCATACTCTCCGAGCAGCTTAATATTTTCCCCCTGAGTTGCACGAATATTCTCAAACAGTTCCAGTTCTGAACTATTTCTATCATAAACAGCTCTTTGAGCACTTAAATAATAATCTTTATAGATAACGACAACTTCACCTTCAGCTTTTATAATATTATCTTTTGTATCTATAGTAGTTGCATACACTTCAACTTTATCACTACTTATTGCATATGCGGCAAATAATACTAAATATACAAATAATTTAAACATCTACAACCAAAGTTTTAGCAGTTTTATCATGCCATGTTTGTCTTGCAGGATCCATTGCTGCCCATAAAAATCCAAGGTAAAAAAGCATTTCGCTTAACACACGAACAATTGAACGATTAAGAGCAACTATAACATTTGGTTTTTGCATAGTAGAGATCTCTATCACTCTTATTTTCATAGCAATTTTACCTAAAGTAGCACCATACTGCATAACAAAAAAAGCTTGGTAAATTATTTTCATAGCCATATACTCAAAGACATAAGCATTTGTTATAAGAACCATCTCTTCCATTGTTTGAGCTTCAAAAAAAGAGTCACCCAGTGATATAATAAGTAAAAATGAGAGTAGCATCTCATCTATAAAAAAAGCCACAGCCCTTTTTCTAATATTTGATAAAGTCATTCCTTCACGATGAAGGATATCTTGAATCTCTTCGTTCACTTTGTTTCTTTTTTTACAAAGCTTGATAAGCTATGTCTGTTCGAAGTTTTTTACCTGCAAAATGAACTTGCCCGCATCTCAAGTATGCTCTGTCTCTTGCTTCTTTTATAGTGTCTCCCAAACCAACACAGATTAAAACCCTGCCGCCGTCGGCGTAAAGCACGCCATCAACCATGCTTACACCGGCATAAGAGATGTGTGTATATTTTTCTATATCTTCATGATGCACATTGTCCACTATTATCTCTGCAGGTGTAGAGCTTGAGTATGGATAATTTGAACTTGCCATTACCACGCCTACTGCATATTGTTTTGAAAACTCTACTTTTATCTCACCGAGTCTGTTTGTAGCAGCTTTGTAAAACATATCGCTTACACTTGAAACCATAAGCGGCATAAGTATCTCACACTCAGGATCTCCAAAACGGACATTAAACTCCAGCGTAATCGGCTCGCCCTTTACAACCATTATGCCGATAAAAAGAACTCCTTCAAAAGGTGCTCCCTCTTTTTTCATGCCATCAAGCGTCGGACGAATAATTCTATCTTTTACTTTTTGGTAAAGCTCTTCATTAACAAGAGGAGTCGGAGCATAAGCACCCATTCCGCCTGTATTTGGTCCCTCGTCATTATCTTTAAGTCTTTTATGATCCTGCGCAGCCGGAAGCAGAATATAATCATCTCCGTCACAAACTGCAAACATAGAGAGCTCATAACCGTCTAAAAACTCCTCAACAATGACTTTTTTTCCTGCATCGCCAAAACTCTTTCCGCTTAACATTTCAGAAATTGCAACTTTAGCCTCATTATGATTTTGCGCGATAATAACGCCTTTTCCTCCACATAGTCCATCTGCTTTGACGACAATAGGAGCACTTAGCGTATCTGCAAATCTAAAAGCATCCTCTATGGATGCCGTCTCAATATAGCGGGCTGTAGGAATGTTATACTTTGCCAAAAAGTTTTTCATATAAACTTTTGAACCCTCAAGCTGAGCAGCTTTTTTACTAGGTCCAAAAATAGTAAGACCATGCTCTTTAAAAATATCGACAACACCATCAACAAGCGGAGCCTCAGGTCCTACAATTGTTAAATCAATTCCATTGTTTTTAGCAAATTTGGCCAACTCATTATAATCTTTAATATCTACATTTGTTCCTAAAGAGTTTGTCGCACCATTTCCAGGCATAAAAAAAAGTTCATGCCCCTCTTTTTCTTTTGAAATTGCACGAGCAATTGAATACTCCCTGCCACCACTGCCTAAAATTAAAATTTTCATCAACACTCCATACATATCTTTACAAACAGTCTAATTAAGCTAATTATAGCACATTGTCTATTAATTGCAATATTTTAAAAAACTCAACTGTGTTTAGATAGATTATTGATAAAGAGAAGGTTTTAATAAAAAGATTTTATACTATCGTAGTAAAAATAGCCCAGATAGCCGTCTCGCATTTGGCTTGGTTCTAAAAGCCGAATTTGGGCGAAGAGAGAATCTCCTATCGGCGGCATTATCTCGACAGAGCTAACATGTCTCAAACGATAACACCGACACACAGAAATTCTACTAGTTCGCTATTTGAAAATGTAGAACCCTCATTAGTGCGATTTATCGAACTACCCAGACTATTAATATAATTATACAAAAAAAAATCTTGATTTTCTTCTTAAATTGTTATTTTATTTGCAGAGCCAGCTCTATACAGCTCTGTATTGATGTATTTTGGCTCATTATATACTCTGTTGCATCCGGTAAAAAATTCGCTGTTGTTGTACCAATTACTATAACTTTATCCTCAGAAGTAATAGAGTTATTTTTCAAAAAACACTCTATTGATGAAGGAGATGTAAAAATCAAAACAGAGGGACTATCAACTCTTACATCCATAATCTCTTGAGAACATTCACTTACATAAAGAATCTTTTCATCTATTTGATATCCTTCTTCTTTACACTTTTTCACAAAATCCGAAGCTATAACTTCTGCCCGCAGATAGAGCCACTTTGTATCTTTTGAAAACTCATTTATATTTTTTGTAAGATTGTCGCCGTAGCCATCGCCGACCGCCAACACCTTAGCGCCAAATTTTATATAGGCATCTGCTGTTTTTGGGGATACACACAATGCAGGTATATTTATAAAATCTTTTTTATCATACTGATTTAAAGCTTTAATGGTCTGCTTGGATGTAATAATAAGATAATCATATTTGGAAAAATCGATATCAGGCTTCAAGTACCTGACATCTAGGGATTTTACATTGATTGCATGCTCACTCTTGGAAGTTGCAAAAAGGTAGATTTTTTTTGGCATATAAAAACTATTTATTCCCACTCAATTGTTGCCGGCGGTTTGGATGATATATCATAAACTACACGATTAATTCCATCAACTTCATTGATAATTCTTCTGCTTATTCTCTCTAGCAAATCATGAGGAAGATGAGCGAATGTTGCCGTCATACCGTCAACTGCTTCAACAACTCTAACACAAACAGTATTGTCATATGTTCTATTGTCACCCATTACGCCCACAGATTTAACATTAAGTAAAACCGCAAATGCCTGCCATGTTTTATAATAATATCCACTAGCTTTTAACTCATCAAGCAGTATAACATCAGCTTCTCTAAGCAGAGTCAAATCAGCTTCATTTACATCACCCATAATTCTAATAGCAAGTCCCGGTCCAGGAAAAGGGTGGCGGTTGATCATAGATTCTGGAAGACCAAGTTCTAGACCAATTTTTCTCACCTCGTCTTTAAAGAGCTCACGCAAAGGCTCAATCAACTCAAAATCCATCCAATCAGGAAGTCCGCCTACATTGTGATGCGATTTTATAACCTCAGATGGACCGTTTACGCTTACAGACTCTATAACATCCGGGTAGAGAGTACCTTGAGCCAAAAATTTGATGCCCTTATGCTTTTTAGCCTCTTTTTCAAACTCTTCTATAAATGTATGCCCGATTATTTGACGCTTTTTCTCAGGATCACTCACTCCTGCAAGCTTGCCTAAAAAATTCTCTCTTGCATCTACTACAACCAATGGCACTTTTAAATTGATTTTAAAAACCTCCTCAACCTGCTCTCTTTCACCTTTACGCAAAAGACCGTTGTCAACAAAAACAGGAATAAGCTGATCACCAATCGCTTCATAAAGCATAGCAGCTACAACAGAGCTGTCAACCCCGCCGCTAAGTCCGCAAAGAACTTTTCCATCTCCCACTTTTTCTCTTATATTTTTAATCTGCTCTTTTAAAAAGTGCTCCATTTTCCATTTTTCACTAATACCACAGATAGTTCGTGCAAAATTGCGAAGCATCAAATAACCCTCTTCCGAATGTTGAACCTCCGGATGAAACTGCATTGCATATACACGCTTTTCTTCATTTGCAATGGCCGCATAAGGAGAATTAGCAGATGTAGCTATAGGCTCAAATCCTTCCGGAAGAACATCAACTCTGTCTGTATGGCTCATCCAAACAATTCTCTCATTATCACAATCTTTCAATAATGGCGAACACCCTTCCCCTGCGTTTATTATATTGAGTTCTGCTTTTCCATATTCATGATGGTCAGCTCTGATTACACTTCCACCAAAGTCAACTGCAATTCTTTGCATACCATAACAAATACCAAGAACAGGTATTCCCATTGCATAGATCTCTTTATCTACCGTATATGCATCTTTGCTGTAAACAGACGACGGTCCACCGCTAAGAATAATTCCTCTTGGATTTTTTGCTTTAATATCTTCTATCTTTGTATGATAAGGAAGAATTTCACAATAAACTTTATCTTCACGAAGACGACGAGCAATAAGTTGCGTATACTGAGAACCAAAATCTAAAACGATAATGCTAACATTTGTCATTTAAATGCCTTTAATAAGAGTGTTTTGAAGTACCAAAAATGGTTTTTTTACAGGGAATATACCCTTTTGATAGTAAAAGGATACAATAATTAAGATTAATTTTCGATATAGTTCAAGAGTCGCCAAGAAAAAAAAGAGACTCTGAAGCAAAAGAGCTTATCAGCTCTCTTCTTTTTGTATAAAATGTACCCCGATTGACTCATCTCTGGCTAATGCTGCAATAACAATTTCTCTGGCTGTCAATAAACGAAATTTAAGAAGTCTGCCGATTTTCTCATTTAAAAGAGCATTAATTTGGCTCAATGCACTGTTTAAGCCACTTTTTGTTCTGACTATCGATACATTTTGCCACATAATTTTGCGAAGCAGATTTTTTTTGGCTTTATCCTCTTTAAAACTCATTACCTCATCAGTAACTTCAAAAACAACCTCTTTTTTAACATGCTCTTTTTTTAAAATATCCTCAACAGCTCTTTTTCCAAAAACAAGCCCTTCTAAAAGAGAATTTGATGCAAGTCTATTTGCGCCATGAACTTTTGTAGATGCGACTTCACCTATGGCATAAAGAGATTTGACATTTGGAATTGCACCATTTACATCTGTTTTTATTCCACCTATAGCATAATGAAAAGCGGGTGATATCGGAACTCTCTGCTTTGGTACATCAAAACCTAAAAGTTGAAGATTTTTATATATATTTGGAAATCTTTTTGTAAAATAGACATGATCAAAATTTTTAAATGAGAGATATGTCTGCATGCCTGTTTTTTTATTATAATCATATATTGCCTTGCTTACTATATCTCTTGAAGCAAGTTCACCTCTCTCATCATAATCAAATAAAAATCTTTTTCCTTTTTCATCTTCAATAGTAGCCCCCTCACCTCTTAATGCTTCCGTAAGAAGTAATTTTTGAGCTGCATTATTGCCGACATATACCGTTGGATGAAACTGCATCATCTCCATATCAGCCAACTCTATGCCTTTCATAACACAAAGACCCTGCATATCTGCGCTTATACAAGGCGCATTTGTGTGGTACTCATAAAGAGAACCCACTCCGCCGCTGGCAATTATGACATTATCTGCATAAATATTTCTGCACTCTCTATGATCAAGGACAGTCACACCGTAGCATTCGCCATCTTTTATAAGTAGATCCACAACTCTGGCATCTGTTAACATAGGATGAGGATTTTGTTTTAATAAAAAATAGTGCATATATCTGCCGGTTGCGTCTCCGCCGGCATGAAGTATACGCTCTTTGGAATGGGCTGCCTCTTTTGTATAAAGTAATTTTCCCTCTTTATCTCTGTCAAATTCAAATCCACGAGCTATCAAATCATCTATAATAGCTCTTGAACTTTCGCTTAACACTTTTACAGCCTCTTCATCACAAAGACCGGCTCCCGCATCAAGAGTATCTTTTATATGCAAAGGCACATCCTCTTTATCTATCGCCAAAGCTATTCCGCCCTGAGCATAAAAACTGTTACATTTAAAAGTTTCTCTTTTATTTATAATAAGAACTTTTTTATCACGAGGAAGATACATAGCAGCATATAACCCTGCTGCACCGGCACCCACAATTATTACATCATACTTCATCTATTTTCACCGCTGCTTTCATTATTATTACTTTTTTTAATAATAAATTCTATATTTTCATCACTTTGCGGCGCATCTTCTAAATAATATGGATCTGCTTTATAACCACATCCACTTATACTTAATAAAAATATTGCTATAATTATTAAATGAAAAACGCTAGTCAAATTATAAATTCTATTCAAACCAGACCTCAATTCTCTCAGCTATCTTATTATAAATGTATTAAGATAGTACAATCTATGTTTACACCGCCTATACAAAAAATGATCAACTTTACTTACATCAAAAACAAAACTCTGTTTTTTGTATTTAATCACCCCGTTGGGAAACAAGAGTTTGATAATAATATACAAAGCATTAAAAGTGCTTTAAAATATCATATGCCCCAAGAGTGTAAAGAGTGTGATGAAAATTTATTTGATGATATAAAAGCTTTTGTAACACACACTCCCAAAAAAAACAAAGAAGAGATTAAAGAAACAAAACAGGTTTACAAAGAGCGTTCAACCGGAAATTTTGAAATCAATATAGATGATGAAAAACTAAATGCACTTGTTCATGATATTCAAAAAATTATAAAAAAGATGAATAATGAATCTTGAGGAAACTATAAAACAACTGCCCGATTGTGCCGGAATATACCAATATTTTGATAAAGAGGGACATCTTCTTTATGTAGGCAAAGCAAAAAGTTTAGCAAAAAGAGTAAAAAGTTATTTTATTTTCACCCCTTCTCTAAAACCAAATACAAATCTCTCAAGCAGAATCAAAAAGATGATTTCTCAAGCAGTTTCTATGAACTACATAGTTGTAAATTCAGAGCATGACGCTTTAATTTTAGAAAATTCACTTATCAAGCAGCTTAATCCCAAATATAATATTTTACTAAGAGATGACAAAACTTACCCCTATATTTACATAGACAACGCAAAAGAGTATCCAAGATTTGAAATAACAAGAAAAATCATACAATCTTCAAATGTTACATATTATGGTCCCTTTTCCGTCGGTGCAAGAGATATCTTAGACTCAATTTATGATATATGCCGTCTTGTACAAAAAAAAGGATCTCTAAAATCAAAAAAACTCTGCCTTTACTATCAAATAGGCAAATGTCTTGGACCGTGTGAATTAAATGTTCCATATGAAGAGTATAAAAAAGAGCTTGATTTGGCTACAGAACTGATAAAAAACAAGAAAACACTTCTGGCAAAACTAGAAGAAAAGATGCACTTTTATGCCCAAAATCTTCGATTTGAAGAGGCAGGTGAAATTAGAGACAGATATCAAAGAATAAGCCGTTCAGAGATAAAGAGTGAAATTGATTTTGCCAGTGATGAAAATTACGATATTTTTGTTCTAAAAAATGCTGAAAACAGAGCAGTAATAGTAAGAATATTTATGAGAGGAGGCAAAATCATCTCATCTTCGCATGATTATATCCAGCTCAATGAAGGATATGATGAAGATGAACTCTACCAAAGAGCTCTAATGGATTTTTACTCAAATGGAAAACCTCCGATTATAGCGCCGATACTGATTGCTACTGAATTTGAAAATAAAAATATCATAGAAGAGTATCTTACTACTCTCTTTGAGAAAAAAGCGCTTATAAAAGTACCTAAAAAGGGGGATAAAAAGAAACTTATTGATTTGGCTTTGATAAATGCGCAGGAACTTTTAAGAAAAGAGGGCAAACAAAACAGCGATGCGATCTTAAGTGAAGTAAAAGAGTTGTTTTCTTTAGAAAAAATTCCTAAGCGCGTAGAGATTTTTGACAACTCTCATATGTCAGGAGTTGCAACAGTCGGAGCTATGGCGGTATATGATAAAGGAGGTTTTGATAAAAAAAGTTACAGAACCTATCATCTGCAGGCAAAAGACGAGTACTCTCAAATGAGAGAGACACTTACAAAAAGAGTAGAGAGCTTTTCCAAAAACTCTCCTCCAGATTTATGGATTATTGATGGAGGAGGCACACTCTTAAAACTTGCTTTTGAAATTTTAGAATCAAATGGAGTTTTTTTGGATGTCATCGCAATATCAAAAGAGAAGATAGATGCAAAAGCACATCGAGCAAAAGGAAAAGCAAAGGACATAATTCATACAAAAGAGGATGTTTTTAGGCTTAAAGACAGCGATAAAAGACTTCAATGGATGCAAAAATTAAGAGATGAAGCACATAGAAGCGCAATAAACTTTCATAAAAAAACAAAACTAAAACTTGATAAAGAGAGCAAACTCTTAAGCCTAAAAGGGATATCACAGGCAAAAATAGTTAAACTAATAAACCATTTTGGAACATTTGAAGCGCTTAAGAACCTAAGTGTTGAGGAGATTGGTTCTGTTTTAAACATAAAAGATGCAAATATAATAAAAAGTATTTATAAATAAGTTTTTTTTTAAACTATTTGTGCTACATTTAATACTATTTATATTACATAAAAGGCTCAGATGCTAATCTATAATCACAAAAAAGAGTTTTGGGGAATTGATGAGGATGATTTAAAAGCTCTCGGCCTCTCAAGCATTGAAGAGCTTCAAGATCAAGCAGCAGATTTTGCAGATCTTTTTGTAAAAAAACCCGGCTTTATTCATAATTTTAAACATATGCACTGGATTGATTACATCACATGTAACAATATAGATTCAAAAGTCATTCTTCGTATCAAAGATAAAAATTATGCGGCACATATAAAGATAAAAACAATCTACCTTATAGACAACCCATCTAAAAAAGCATATGGTGTCAATCTTCGTAAAATCAAGCTTTTATCAGATGCGCAAGATGAAAAAATCTCTACTCCTATGATGCAAAAACCTGCTACAAGAGAAAACTTTCAATCTAGCGAATTATATGACAGAGCCATAATACCCAAAGATGCTCCTGCTAAAAATGATAAAAACTCCAGTGAAACAACCATTACGGCAAAACAGGATTTACACAAAGATTCTACAAATAAAATAAAAGAAGAAGATAACGAGTCTGTGCATAAACAACTAGTTAATGTAGAACAAAAAGAGGAGAAGAACTCTTTTGCAGAGTATGTGTACAATCCACAAATAGCTTCTGAAGAGCTTGGTTTACCGATTGATCTTATAGAAGAGTTTATTCAAGATTTTATTGCTCAGGCAGAGAGCTTTAAAAATGATCTCTATGAAGCAGCAAACACCCAAGATTTAAATCATCTAAGAGTACTTTCTCATAAACTCAAAGGTGTTGCCGCAAACCTGAGAATAGAAAATGCTTTGAATACTTTAATAACAATCAATACATCAAACGATGACAACGAAATTAAAACCAATCTTGAAAAATTCTATAAAATCATTGATAAGCTCTCCCATAAAGAAGAACCGGCTGAAGAAAAGCCTACTGAGAAAGCTAAACTTGATAACGATGATACAATTATTTTATCATTTAAAGAAGATGTCAAAAACGAAGATCTCTCAAATCTGCAGATAAATGACTCTCAAGTTCCTGATTTTATAGAGATAACTGAACTAGCAGACGATGAATTTTTAAAACCAAAGATTACTATAAATCAAGATAAAATAGCTGATGAAGATTTATCTATTTTTGATAATTATGATTATATATTTCAAGAAAAACTGCCTAAAAAGAGCTCTGATACTGTTTTTAATTATGATAAAAAACAGATAGCAGATGATATCGGTTTGGATATAAAAAGTTTTAATGAACTCTTTAAAGATTATTTAAACGAGATGAAAAAGCTCTCAAATCATATGTTTGAATCAATTCAAAAGAGTGATATAAACGGGTGCAAAAGTGCAGTCCTTAAAATAAAAGGAATGAGCCAAAATATGAGAGTTCCTAATTTTGATCAGGACTTAAGTGTGATTATGAACGCCAATGACATAGATACGATTGATAAAGCTGGCAAAAACATTATAGCAACACTCAATAAAATTTTAGACATAGAAAATAAATAATGCAATTTGGATTAAAAAACAGACTAAAACTTATAAGTCTTTTGCCCATTATCATACTTTTTTCAATGACAAGTTACTACTTTTATAACTCTTTTTTTGAGTACAAAGCAGCAAAAGAGTTGCAAAACAGGTTGGATCAAAACAAGATTCTCAATGATTTAATCAGAAATCTTGCGCGTGAGCGTGGTATGAGTGCCATGTATCTCGGAAACCAAACTGAGAATATTTTAAAATCTCTTAATGAACAAAGAAAAATCGTTGATGAAAAAATAGCACTATACATTAAACATCTACAGCAAGAAAAAGTATCAAGCGAGATCCCTTTAATGCTATCTAAAATAAAATCTGTAAGAGCTCTTGTAAACAGTAACGAAATTGAATTTTCTGAAATGTTTGTAGATATATACAGCAAAGCACAGGAAAAACTTATCCAACAACTCAATTATATTGCAAACAAAGATATTGACAAAGAGATCAATGAACTCTACTTTTTGTATACCTCATTAATTTATACACGAGAAGCTTCAGGGATTGAGAGGGGATATATATCCCACATTATTTCGCGCTCAAGAGTACTTTCGCCTGATGATTTAAATAGATGGATTTCTATTATTAGTAAAGCTGATGCTATTACTTATGAGAAAATACAAAACAAAGAGTTGGTAAAAAAAATTGATGCCATATTTAAAACCAAAGAGAGCAAAGAGTTGTTTGCAGATATCAACAGTGAAAGAACAGCCATTATAACTGCTGCCAAGAGCGGTAAATATGACATTGACTCAGGAATCTGGTTTACTATGTTATCAGAAAAAATCAATCTAATTTCAAAAGCGGAAATTTTATTGTTAAATACTATAGACAATAAAGCGTATGAGATACAAAACAGCTCCTTACAAGTACTGATTATAACTTTTACTATATGGATTATTGCTATTATATTGGCAATTCTCGGCTATCTGCTCGCAAATGAAATAACTAAAAATATCAAAAAACTTGAAAATGTACTAAAAAAAGTTGCACATGACTATAACACGCAAGATAAAAAAATCAATCTTCACACATCTCAAGGAACAAACTTAGCTTACGAACTTCTTGAAGAGATTATTGAACAGACAAAAAGGGATAAAGTTTCTGCTCAGGAAGCGAGTGAAGCAAAATCAATGTTCTTGGCAAATATGTCACATGAGATTCGCACTCCTCTTAACGGTATCGTCGGATTTACTGAGCTTTTAAAAGATTCAGGCTTAGGCGAAGAGCAAAAAGAGTTTGTTGATATTATTGAAAAAAGTTCTGAAAATCTTCTTGAGATTATCAATAATATTCTTGATTTATCTAAAATAGAGAGCAATAAACTTGAAATTGAAAATATTGCCTTTGATCCGATAGTAGAGTTTGAAAATGCGGTTGAAGTTTATGCTGTTCGTGCCAGCGAAAAAAATATAGACCTTGGCTGCTTTATCGATCCAAGGCTTGAGTCTCCTCTCAAAGGTGATCCTACAAAACTTAAAGAAGTTCTTATCAACCTTCTCTCAAATGCCATAAAATTTACAAACAATAATGGATTTATCAATATTAATATCAGAAAAATCAAATCTGATGAGGCTGATAAAACAAGAGTTAAGTTTGAGATTCAAGATAGCGGTATCGGCATAGCAGATGAACAAAAAAGTAGAATTTTTGAAGCATTTTCCCAAGCAGACACTTCCATTACTCGTAAATATGGCGGAACAGGTCTTGGGCTTACCATTTCTAGCAGCTTTATAGACCTGATGAGCGGAAAGCTTGACCTAGAGAGTAAGCCAGAAAAGGGTACTACTTTCTTTTTTACTCTTGACTTTGAAGAGATTGAAACACTTTCTAAAAGTTTCCAAGATAGATTTAATGACCTAAATGCGATTATCTTAGAGAGTTCACACAAAACTAAAAATCAAGATAACTATCTAAAAGAATATCTTGATTATTTTGGAGTTAAGTATACCGTAGTAAAAGAGATGCATAAAATCAAATCACTTTTAGAAAATAAAAACTATGATCTCTTATTTGTAGATTATGACTATATAGACAAAGAAACGCTTGCAAAAATAGCGACTCTTGCGCCAAAACTTGTTGTTTTAACAAAATCAAATATTATGAAGCAAATAGATACTTTTGGCTTTGATATCTTTAAAATCTTATATGAACCGCTGCACTCTTCAAAAATAAAACAGATATTACTAAACTATATCTCATTAAATAAATCTACACAAGATAGTAAAAAACAATCCGGTAAAAATTTTGCTTTATCTAAACCAAAATTTGCAGCAAATGTTCTTGTCGCCGAAGACAATATAATAAATCAAAAACTTATTAAACGAACACTTGAAGATTTAGGTCTAAATGTTACTGTTGCAAATAACGGACTTGAAGCATTTCAAAAAAGAAAAGATGAAGATTTTGATATAATTTTTATGGATATTCAGATGCCGGTTCTTGACGGCATTGAAGCAACAACAGAAATTTTAAAGTGGGAAGAGGATTATAAACAAGCACATGTGCCTATTGTGGCATTAACAGCAAATGCCTTAAAAGGAGATAGAGAAAAGTTCCTCTCAGCAGGGCTCGATGAGTACACCACAAAACCTCTTATTCGGCTAGAAATAGTATCTATACTAAATAAATTTTTAGCTGATCATATAGTAAGAGATACAAATCTGCCAAATAAATCTGTCAAACTTCATATTAAACCTAAATACAAAGCAGATGTACTAATAGCTAAGAAAAGTGATTTTGAAACAAAACTATACACTAAAATAGTAGAAACAATAGAGGGTATAACATATGAAGTTGCCTCTTCGCCGGTAAATTTTAAAGAATTAATAGAGAACTACTCTTACAAAATAGTGCTTTTTGACAAGGAGTATGACACTTTGGATATAGAAACAATATCTTCAGTCATCAAAAAAAGAAGTGCTTCAAACGGTCTTGATTCTATTATTGTTCTTATCGATGAATCAAACCAAAAAGAGACTCTGACATATAAAAAATATGTAGATGAAGTGATCAAAAATGTTATAAACAGAGATTTATTAAAGTCGCTGTTTATAAAATATATCTAAAGGATAAAGAGATGATTTCAAAAGAATTAATAGTGCTAACAGTAGATGACGATATGATAAACCTTAAACTTCTAAAATCAATGCTTATGAAAAACCCCGATGTAAAAGAAGTTATTGAAGCAAGAAACGGGATTGATGCTATCAATCAGATAAAAGAGAGAGAAGATATTAATCTTATTCTTTTAGATATCATTATGCCTGTGATGGATGGTTTAGAAGTTCTTAAAGTTGTAAATTCTGATGAAAATATTAAGCAGATTCCCATTATCGTACTTACGACTGATGAAACAAAAAAAACAGAAGCCCTTGAACTCGGCGCAAACGGTTTTTTAATGAAACCGATAAGAAACGGTGAATTAACTCAAAAGATAGAGTCAATTACTCTTTAAAGTTTACAAGCAAAGAGGAGGCTTTAAACTAAAACTTGTTTTAAAACCTCTTCAACTTTACTAACCGGAACAATTTCTAACGAATCTTTTACCTCTTGTGGAATATCATCCAGATCTCTCTCATAATTCTTTAGCGGAATAAGTACTTTGCTCATATCAGCTTTATGTGCCGCTATAAGTTTCTCTCTCAGTCCGCCTATCGGCAGTACATCTCCGCTTAGAGAAACTTCACCCGTCATTGCGATTTCTGAACGAATTTTTCTTGAACTCAGTATTGAAGATATAACGCTTACCATCGCAATACCTGCACTTGGTCCATCTTTTGGAGTTGCACCGTCTGGAACATGTATATGCAGATCATATCGTTTATAGACTTCGCTTAAATCTACTGCCGTTTTTTCCTCTTTTTCTTTGATTGAAAGAGGAATGTTTTGAGGGTCTATTTTCAATTTTTTTGTATCTATAAGTGTTTTTACCACACTGTATGCAATAAGTGCCGACTCTTTCATAATATCGCCTAAACTGCCCGTAAGCTGCATGCTTCCCTTGCCTTTTATGCGGATACTCTCTATTTTTAAAACATCTCCGCCGACCGCTGTCCATGCCAGACCGTTTACAACTCCAACAACAGGAACTTTTGTCGTCTTTTCAATCTCAAATACCGTTTTGTCAAAATAGTCTTTAAGATTTTTCAGAGTCAGTGAAACTCTGCTGATTTCCGGATGTTCAAGTAGTTCACGAGCAACTTTTCTTGACATATTTGCAAGGCGGCGGCGAAGATTGCGCACTCCCGCTTCACGGGTGTAGCTATGGATAAGCTCTTTAAGTGCAGGTTTTGAGATAGCAACTTCTGATTTTCTTAAACCATGTTTTTTAAGCTCTTGCGGAATAAGATATCTAGATGCAATCTCATACTTCTCCTGAGGAGTATAAGAGCTTATGCTAATAAACTCCATTCTGTCACGAAGCGGAGCAGGAATAGTTCCGACATCATTTGCAGTTGCTATAAAGATAACTTTTGAGAGATCAAGATTAAAGTTAAGATAATAATCACGAAACTCTTTGTTCTGCTCCGGGTCCAGTATCTCTAAAAGTGCTGCTGTCGGGTCGCCTCTGCCGGTTTTTGCAACTTTGTCTATCTCATCAAGGACTACTACAGGATTCATTTTTTTAGCATCAATCAGTCCCTGGGTTATACGCCCAGGCATCGCGCCGACATAGGTTCTTCTATGTCCTCTTAACTCATTTACATCTTCTAAACCGCCAAGCGCTATCCTGATTAACGGTCTTTTTAACGCCTCTGCTATAGAATTTGCCAAAGATGTTTTACCCACGCCCGGAGGTCCTGAAAAACAGATAATCGCTCCTGAATTTCCCTTTACTCCTCTAAGCTCCATCAACTCTTTTACCGCAAAAAACTCAATAATTCTCTCTTTTGGTTTTTCTAAAGAGAAGTGGTCTTTATCCAGTTGATTTTCTACTTCACTGATTTTAAGCTTCTTTTTACTCTCCTCCCCAAAAGGGATCTCTAAAGCCCACTCTAGATAAGTTTGTGTCATAGATGCATCTGAAGAGTCAGGATGCATTCGCGAAAATCTCTCTATCTGTTTATGTATCTCTTTATAAGCCTCTTCGCTCATTTTCTCTTTTTTCGCTTTGAGTTTGTTTCGGTACTCTTCTATCTCTTCATCTCTTGAAGTATCGCTTCCAAGCTCTTTTTGAATCTGCTTTAGCTGCTCTTTTAAGAAATACTCTTTATTGATTTTTTCTATATGTGTATGCACTTTTGAACGAATCTCTTTTTGCAGCTTATTTGCCTCAATCTCATCGATAAGATACTCTATAAGATCCAAAAATCTTTTTTCAGTATCAGTCTCTACAAAAAGATTGTAAGCCTGCTCTTTTTTGAGCTTAACACTACTGCATATAAGATCGATTATGCGGTTATGGTCATGATTCTCTTCTATAGTTTTTAACAGATCCGGAGGAAAATAGCTGCTCACGGCAGCAAGCGCTCTAACCTTTTCACGAACTATCTCAAGTATGGCATCTATCTTTAAAGAGCTTACATTTGTAGCATTTATGATATCTACATGTGCAATAAGAGGATCGTCTTGAACTTTTTTTATAACTTTAGCCCGTGCTAGACCTTGAAAAAGCACTTTTACTCTTCCGTCGGGAAGTGAGACTTTTCGCATGATAGAACCTACTACACCTGCGTTATAAAGTGATTCAAACTCTCTTTCGCCCTCATAAGAAGGTTTTGTAGGGCAAACAATAACCAAAGATCCATCTTCAATAGCCTTTGTAGCCGCTTTTATGTTTTTCTCATCGCTTAAAAAAAGCGGAGAGATCATAAACGGATATAAAAAGAGTTCATCCTCCGCTATAACGGGTATATCAGCCGGAAATGCTTTATAATCACTTAGTTTCATCGCTCTCTCCTACATCTTCATCTTTTACAGAGCTTCTAGAAACAACACTTTGCGTGTCCGGTATCATAAAATCATACCAGCTTGAAGTACCGTCTCCTTCAAACCATGAACGATACCATGGAGCAACAGCTCTGTTTACCTCTTCTGAGACAATCCAGGGTTGCGGATTTATAGATCTGTAATATGCGGCACTTTTTGGTTTGTCTAACCTGTCATAAAGCCCGGCTATGCTCTCGTTGAGCGTAAACTCGGCAAGATAAAGTCTGGTAAGCATCGTGTTTATGATCTCTAGATACATTGAGTTTGGATATATTCTCTTAAACGCTTCGCCCTCTTCTATCGCCTCGGTTATCAACCCCTGATCTCGTCTTGGATTTGGTAGAGCCATATATTTTGCTTTTATTTTTAAAAATTCTGCTTCCTCTTTTTCATTTGGAGTTGCATATCTTTTAATATACTCATTTAAAAAATGCTCGCTTAAAAGATACTCCTCATGATACATATGCGCAAGTGCGAGTATCATCGTAGCCTCTGGGAGCAGAGGAGAGCCGATGTGCTCGCCCTGAAGTGAACTGTAGTAGCTGTCAGCTCTCTCCAGATCTCCGTTAGAAACACTCTGCACTATTTTTGAGTACCAGTATATAGCAGACTTGTTATACTCCTCAACCTCTTTTGAACATCCTGAAAACAAAAGCGAAAAAAGCACCAAAGCCGCTAAAAAATAAATCTTTAATTTCATAAAATAAATTCCTAAATTTTAAATAAGATGTTATTTTATCCAAAAGATATATAACACTCATTAAATCAGCTCTTTTTTATAAAAAAAAGATGTTAAGCACTTATTAAGTATGTTTGATAGTATAATGTAGTATTAAAAAGTGAAGTTTTGCACTTTTAGTTGGAGGATTCGATGAATTTATTTCACTCTTTTTTGGTTCTTATGGTTATTTTGCTATCTCCTGCCTATTTAAAAGGTGCTGATGCATGCTCAAGTGACTATTCTTATAGCATGTCCGCATCATCTCCAATTCAAACACATAGTGCTTCTATGTCTAAAAATGACACTATATATTATTATATTCAAACAAATGCTGCCGGAACATTAACAATTGCTACAGATAATAGTAACAATAAAATTCACCTAAATGGTTCAGGAGACAGCTGTCCCTCGGGAGAAGCCTCAAAAAAGACTTTGCTGATATATGAGAGTAATGGTGCTTTTGATGTAAATGTTGCCGTTTTTGCTTCAAATGATGAAAGTCATACATTAACAGTAACATTTATACCTTTACCAACTCCGCCGATTATGGGTGATGTTCCTGACCAGCTTATTATAGTGGGTACACCTTTTTCTTTAAATATTTCGACCTATGTCACACTTACTGACAGTGACCCTATTATCTCTTATGCTTTATCCGGAACGCTTCCAGCGGGCTTGAGCTTTAATACAACAACCGGTATTCTCAGCGGCACTCCCACAGAAAGTGGTACATTTACTTTAAGCGTAACGGCGCAAGACAAAGATGGCACATCAAACAGTGATAGCTTCACATTGAGCTCTGAACCGGTTTCTTCTGGACCTCCGGTAATGGGAGACATTCCAGACCAAGATATATCTAACGGCATACCATACACGCTTAATATTGCAGACTACGCACAAGCAACAGACAGTGCAATTGAGTCATATACATTAACCGGCACGCTACCGACAGGTTTGGATTTTAACGAAACCAGTGGTGTGATTAGCGGTACGCCTACGGTTGATGGAACATACAGCCTAGGCGCTTATGCGACCGATGGAGAAAATGAAGATTCCAATACTGATGAATTTACAATAACTGTTTCTCCCCTAGGTGAAGAGTCAGATTTACTTATAATTAAAACCCCTTCAACTTATTATGCTGATTTAAATCAAACAGTTACATACATGATTACAATTGCCAATGAAACTAGTACGCCGATGTCTGATGTAAGCATAACAGACACTTTACAAGCTTTCCATTATGATTTTATTAATGGTACAGCAGGAGATGAAGTCAGCGGTTTAAATTTCAACTTAAATATTATCGATTCTGGATCACTTAACTGTGGAAGTGTTGATCCAACTGCTACCAACTTTACATGCACAGGAGATATTCCAAAGCGTACAGGTAACAGTGGTGTACCTGGTTTAGCAAGAATAATATATGAAATCACAACACCGTTATCTCCTGAACCTGCTTTACTCAAAAATGAAGCGATCATTGACGGAACAATAACAAAATCAGATGCATCAATTATCGTAAGCAGTGAAGATGGAAGCGGGGGAGAAATTATCTTCACTCCACCGCCTGATCATGCAGATGTAATTGATACAGATATGTGGACAAACATTGATACTTACAACGCAGGAACAAGTAAAGTTTTAAAAACAAAAATCTCCGCGCAAACAAGTGTACAGCTTACTGCAGTGCATCTTGACGGTAGTCAAAATGCATCAGTCTTTACACCTTTAGACAATGAACTCTCATTTTTAGTTATACCTTATCTTAGTAATGGAATATGTTCAACACAGGAACCTCTTTATGATGCAGACACTGGGCGTCCCGTAGTTTTTGAAATTACAAATAATAATGTAATAGATACAAGAAATGTGAACATACCTGCTCATGCGTTAAAAAATGCGCGTCTTTCAGTTTCATATCTTGATTTGGATCAGTTATACATAGATTCTGGTATAAAATGTGTTTATAGCAGTTCAACAACTGGAAATCTTGCAGGTCTTGGACAGTGTGTCAACTCGGCAAACAAATATTATGATGCTTTTGGACTTAGTGCATATGAGCGTTGTCAAACTATGAATGGAAGACCGTGTGAATCTTCTAATAATGGAGCATCTGATCCAAACGAACCTGGATACAATCCTCTATATGACAACGAGCTTGGCTGTTTGATGTGTACTCTAAATGCTTTTCCAGATTGTTCAAGTGACAATTTTGCAATTCGCCCAGATAGATTTGAAAT
Organism: Sulfurimonas xiamenensis; assembly: GCF_009258045.1. Taxonomy (NCBI): domain Bacteria; kingdom Pseudomonadati; phylum Campylobacterota; class Epsilonproteobacteria; order Campylobacterales; family Sulfurimonadaceae; genus Sulfurimonas; species Sulfurimonas xiamenensis. The sequence goes on along the minus strand of NZ_CP041166.1, from coordinate 302,964 downwards.
AACTTCAACAAATCCGCATATGCAGAATCTTTTGCGCTCAGGTTCTGATTACAATACAACAGTCAATGCATTTGATTATGATTCTGTCGGGCATATAGATGTTAATTCTCAAGGGTATAACCAAACAAAAGCAAATCTTGACATTAATGAATCAATAGTCTTTGCAAAAGATGGCAGTGCAGCTATTTTAAACGGGATTGTAAATTTTGGCCTAAATGACTTTAATATGAGCAATGGCATATCAACAAATGGTGCAAACTCAGAAGTTGTTGCTATTAATTTTAATGATGTAGGAAAAGTCAATTTAACACTAAAAGACAAAGAGTGGGCAAGTGTAGATATAAATAATGTAAATGATCCAACTCCTCATGACTGTAGCAGCGAGGGTGCTTATGTATGTGGTGATATAAATGTTACATTTATACCTCATCATTTTGGATTCTCTGATGGAAATGTATCAAACTACATAACAACAGATAATTTTACATATATATCAAATTTAGACGATGCAAATCAATCAACATTTGATATGGCCGCTAAAGTCAAAATAAAAATTATTGCGCAAAATGAATCAAATGGAACAACAATAAACTTTAGAGACGGTGCTGCATATTATGAAAATCCTATATCAGTTAATTTCACTGCAACAGAACCTAATCAAGGGGATGCAAACACTACAAAAATAGTTAATCTGCTACTTGGCTTTGGAACTGATGGTGATGACAACGGGACAAAGACCATAACTTTTGAAGAAGACAATCTATCAAAAGTTTTACGATTTAATTTTCCTCGTCAAGTAAATGTTGCAATCAATCCGTTTGACATTAATGTTTCAGATATCAATATATCAACAGAATCATACTATACTCAGACCCCGGTAACCGGATATGATTCAGATGCAAATATAACAGGCTCTAAAGATGGCTTAGAAGATGGTAATGCGACATTTATATACGGCCGTACACATGCTTCAAGACAAAGATACGAAGGTCCAACTGGAACAGCAAATATCTACTTTGAAGCATACTGTTTTGAAACAGACAGTGTAGGTAGACCTTGCAACAAAAACCTGCTTCCAAACGGAGTTACTTCAATAAATGTAGATGATTTAAGATGGTTTATAAATGCAGATCATAATACAACTAATCATGGTAATATAGGCATAGTGCAACAAAAAGATGCTACTCCTATTGACTCATCTGATGATATTGTAGATGTTACAGCACAAGATAACACTACTAATCCATCTAAGGCTGATCTTGAGTATGATGAAAGCAAAGGATATCCATACAAAACAACTATGCATAACAATGCATCTCGTTGGCTAATCTATAATGAAGATGATCCGACGGCTACAAGAAACGAGTTTCAAGTTGAGTTTGATAAGTTAGGTGACTGGACCGGCGAGCATGAAACAGACACGACAACAAAAAGCACCGGCGGGGTAAAAACAAATAGGAGAATCATGTGGTAAGAAGAGAAACCTCTTTTGGCAGAGCCGCTTTTACAATGATAGAGCTTATATTTGCTATTGTTATTGTATCTATTGCAGTTATATCGCTCCCTACAATGATTCAGATTACATCCAAAGGGATTGAGAGCAATATAGTTCAGGAAGCTATCTTTGCAGCCTCTGCAGAACTGATGGGAGCAACATCTTACTATTGGGATGCAAACTCAATGGAAGATAATGAAACAAGCCGCCTATCAAGAGTTATAGATGTAGACAATGACTGTGAAGATAATGCTTCAAGCCCGAGATATAGACTAAGAGACGGTCATATCGCTCAACCGTATCATAGAAGATGCTTGAATGACAAAACCGTTGGCATAGACGGCAACCCAAGCACCGACTTTCCAAATATAAACAATTTTACAGGTGGAGAAATTTTTGATATCAATGTAACAGAAGCTTCCGGTTATAAAGACATCTACACTAGTTCAATCAATGTAGCATATGTTGATGAAACGGGTGCAACAAACAATAATATTAAAAAAATAACTACTACAATCACAAATTCAAAAGGTGAAACGATTATAAAACTAAATACCTACTCTGCCAACATCGGCGAGATTGACTACTACAAGAGGAGATTTTAATGCGTAGAGGCGCTTTTACTCTTCTAGAACTTATCTTTGTTATAGTAATCATGGGAATTCTTGCAAAATATGGTGTTGAGCTACTCTCTCAGGCTTATAAAAGCTTTATATTTTCAAGTATCAACAACAGACTCCAATCCCAAACTGCAGCTGCAGTTGAGACAATAGGTTCAAGGCTTCAATACCGCATCAAAGACTCTGTAATCGCTAGAAAGAGTGCTACTGATTTTGAAGCTTTAGCTTATTCTCCTTACGAGGAAAACGCAACAATACTAGAATGGGTAGGAACAGATATAGAGGGATTTCGCGGAAATACTCCTAATGCTGGCGGAAATTTTCTGCCTCACTGGAGCGGAATAATTGATTTAAAAGATCCAAATACAAATGCTACTAATTTAGTATCTCCCGGAACCGATACCGGCGCTTTAAATACATTAATTGGTGTTTTATCACATGGCAGTGGAACTACCATAAATGATGCTGCTCTCTATTTTGTAGGATCTGATAGTGATATCAAAACCGGCTATGGATGGGATGGAGTCGCTTTAACAGACCATAATACAAGTGTTATGCATCCCATAAATAATGGAGGAAGTGTAAATGAATTTGTGTCTGGCATAACTGGGGACGATTTTAGAGATGTTAATGTTTACGAATATTATCAGCTTGCTTGGACTGCTTATGCTGTTGTACATACTCCTGATGATGGAAATTTAACTCTCTATTATGATTATCAACCGTGGCAAGGAGATAAATATAGTGATGCCAATACAAAAAAAGCTGTAATCATGGAAAATGTAGATACTTTTAGATTTAAAGCAGTCGGCTCAATTGTTAAAATTCAAGTGTGTGTCAATTCTGAGTTAGTGGAGGATTATTCGTTATGCAAAGAAAAAACTATTTTTTAAAACCCAATCCTCATAAGAAGCGTTCAGGCTTTGCTATGATAATGGCTATAGCGGTTATAATTATCATAGCGACTATTATGGCGCTCTCTTTGGCACTTACAACAGAAACAAGTAAAAGAACTGTCGATTTATATCTTTACGAGCAAACCGCACTCCATGCAAAGAGTGCTACAGAGTTGGCACTTTTGGACATCGCGCAAGCTGCACCCTGCACTATAACAGCAAGAAACTACACTTTTGACGATGGTCTATATGATGTAAATATAACTCTAAAATATATCTATACAAATCCTTCCCCATGTGCATCAGCCACAAATGATTATATTAGTGTTGTTACTCCCGAACAAAACGGTTCTGTACTTATGGATGTAACGGTAAGCCCTAGAGCAGATCAAAACCTTAGCACCGAACCTATCCGCTACTTTAGAAGAACAATCCAAAAACTCTAAATAATGAATTATTGTAAACGATTTAATGCTATAATAATCGTTATTTAGAAACTAAAGGATTTACCATGAATATATCATTAACCGGAAGACATGTAGAGCTTACAGAGCCTATTAAAGCCTATATGAATACATCTATTAACACTCTTAGCAAATACAATATGGACATTATCTCTGTAAATCTTATTGCATCAAGCCAGACAAAAAAGGGCAAACCTCTCTCTGTTGTAGAGTTTGTTATCAACCTGGCACATAAAAACTCCATAGTCATAAAGCAGAGTGACCAAGATCTTTATGCTGCTATCGATTTGGCTGCAGAGAGAGCACAAAAAGCGATGCGCCGTATACATGATAAAGAAAACACACATCATAAAGATGGTATAAATGAAGCAAAGAATGAAGCCTTTAAAAGTGTAGATCTGCATGAGGCGGACGAAGCGATGGAGGATGAAATCATCCCCGTTGAGCTTACTCTTTATAAACCAAGAGAAGTCGAAGATGTTTTAAATGATCTCAAAGATAGCAACAAAATGTTCGAAATCTTTTTGGACAACGAAAATAAAACACGCGTTCTCTACAAAAGAAGCGATGGAAGATTCGGTTTATATTAATAGACTTTTTTCTTCTAGCACGGATTTTTATCCGTGCTGAAAATCCTACAAAGTTATTTAACTTAAAAAACAATCTTTTTTTACGCTTTTTACTATATCTTCATCTTCTGCCAGATCAATCCACTTAAACTGACTTCCGCTTTGATTGTGCCCTTTTAGCAGATCGCCGCTTTTTCTATACTTCAAATCAAGATTTGCGATATCAAATCCGCTTATTGTTTTCGTAAACCTCTCCAATCGTTCAGATTCACTCTTGTTCGTATATAAAAAACAGTAGCCTTTAAGACCCGTACGGCTGACACGACCTCGCAACTGATGCAGCGTGGAGAGTCCCAATCTCTCTGCACCGACAACGACCACTGTGCTGAGTCGCGGCAAAGAGATGCCAACCTCAACCACAGTTGTAGCTATCAAAATATCACCTTTTTTGCTAAATTCTAGCAAAACTTCCTCTTTATCTCTGTCTTTTCCATGGGTAACATAAACATTTTCAAATCTATTTTCCCAGTACCCTCTTGCTTCATCTATGCTTTGATACTCTAAAACCTCACTCTGTTCAACAAGCGGATAGACAAGCAAGATTTGATTCCCGTAATCTATCTCGCTCTTTATATGTTCTAAAAGCTCTTTAAAATCTTTTTTATGTATAACCTTGCTAGTGATATCTTTTTTAAAAGGTGTGGAAGTTATAAGTGAAACATCTATATGAGCAGTCTCTATCATCGCCTGCGTTCTGGGTATGGGCGTTGCAGAAAACTGCAAAAAATGCGGTTTTTTATCTCCTATATTTACCAATTTTTCCAACATATTTCTCTGAGCCGTTCCAAAGCGATGCTGTTCATCCACCATAACAAGTGAAGCTTGGGGAAGTTCTCTGTAAAGCAGAGCATGCGTACCTATAATAAAATCATACGCATCCAAACTTATTTTTTTACTTTTGTTTGTAACCAAAGCTATTTTTACATCCGGGAGGTATTTAACCGCTTCATTGTAAAGCTGATTTGCCAAAATTGTTGTCGGTGCCATAAGAATAGAGCGCTGTGGAAGCATCATAACACAAGAGGCAAGTATCACCATTGTTTTTCCGCTCCCGACATCTCCTACTATCATTCTTTTCGCTGATATATTACTTAAGAGATCTTTTTTTATATCCTCTATAGCATTTATCTGCTCATATGTTAGTTTAAACGGCAATCTTTCTGCCCACTTCTTATAATCTTGACATGTAGAGGTTATGGACTTAAAGTATCTTCTTTTGTGAGAGAGCTGTTTCATGTAGGTGAAGAGTTCTACATACTTAAGAGCATTGAGTGTTTTAGATTCTAATTTTTTCAGATTTACTGGCTCTTGAGCTGGAAAATGGATCTTTAAGAGCTCTTCAGCCACCTCCTCTTTTAAACCCTCTGAAAGTAAATTTTCTTTTGTTATAAACATTTGAACAAGACGAAGCATAACATCTGTTCTAAGCTGCGTTTTGTATCTTGGCGTTATTTTGCCTACATTTGTAACTTTTTTGGGCATACTCATACTGCAAAAACCACTTTTGCACTCAATCATTCCATAGTAGTAATCCCTCTCTCCTACATTAAACTGATGAATCATATAGGGTTTTGGACGAAAAAGCACACCTGTTATGGTATGTCCGAAATTATGGGCATAAAATGTAATCTGAAGAGAGTTCGGAGATTTGTAAACGGACTCGACAGTGGCATCGATTAACTGCATAACATGTGTTTGAAGTTTGTTATGAAGCCTCAAGTCCTCATAAGCAGAGGGAACAATAAGAGTAAGCTCAGAGTAGCTGCCGATACCCAATTTTTTAAACTTCTCTTCCTGCTCTTTAGTTATGTCCATTTTAAGTCCTTAGTATTTAATACTATCTGTTTTTATGAACTTTGTGGTGAAATATTGCAAAATGCAATATTTTTTATAAAAATTTCGTTTTTTGAAAAAAACTAGCGCTTTCTAAAGAAGCTAGCGCTTTGTAACGATTGCAAAACTCATATCTAAGATCTCTTTATGAAATTTGATAAACTCGTTTAGATCATCTAGTTTTAGTTTTTTTATTTTTTCTAACTCTTTAAGAGAGTTTCCAAGCTCTTGTCCATTGTAAAACTCCATAAATGTTCTATGAAGTCTTTGACTCATTGTCTCCACTCTTAGAGGCTCGCTTCCAAGCAAAAACTTTTTAGTCTGCTCAAGTTCTTCTTCTGTTACACCCTCTTTTACAAAATCTGCAACAATCTTTTTCACTGTTGCTTTGGCATCTTCAAGAGACTCTAACTTTGTTTGAAGATATCCGCTCATATAAGAGCTTGATTTGCTTACCTGAAGCCTTGCATATGCTGAATAAGCAAGCCCTTTTTTCACTCTGATCTCTTCCATAAGTCTTGAGCCAAAACCGCCTGCACCCAGGATAAAAGTAGCAACTCTTGCTTTGTAATAATCCTCGGAATTTACACTTATGTTATATGGTGAACCAAAGTATATATACGCTTGCTGTGTCTCTTTTTTTACAATTTTCTCTTTTACTTCTTTAGAAACTTCATACTTTTTTACACTACTTGCTTCACCTTTTGGCATTGATGCTATGATTTTTGAAATTTTATCTTTAAGCTCTTTTATATCTACATCGCCGCCAACAGCAACAATAAGTTTTGAGCTTACCAGGTTTTTATCCAAGAACTCTTGAACATCATTTAAATCGATACTCTTTACACTATCTATAGTTCCAGATGAAGGATTTGCAAGTACACTTCCTTCAAAAAGAAGTGCTTTTAACTCATTTGAAGCGACATAATCAAAATCATTCTCTTTTCTCGCAAGATTGCCAAGAGTAGTTGTTTTTACTTTTTGAACTGCTTCTTGCGTAAGGTTTGGATCTTTTAAAAGCAGTTCAAAATATTTCAAACCCTCATCAAACTCCTCTTTTAAACATCCAAGCTCTATTACAAATGTCTCTCTTCCTGTTGAAGCCGATATATGAATGGCTCTGCTCTCTAACTTCTCGGCAAACGCACTTGAACCAAGTTCTTTGGTTCCTTCGTTCATGATTTTTGCACTAAATTTAGCCAAACCTGCTTTTGTAGTATCAGCAATACTTCCGCTGTTTTGAAAAATAAACTGCATCGTCACCAGAGGCAATCTTTTGTCCTCTTCAAAAACAATAGGTATGTTTATATCTTTTATTTTTAACTCTTCTACCGTCGCTGCCATCATTATATTTCCTAAAATTAATAATAATAAAATTGTTTTTTTTATCATTTTATGCAAATTTCTCTAAAATTTCGTATGCTGTATTTCGCACAGCCGGGATTTCACCTACATCTCTTATAAGATGCACCATCTCTTCTTTCGCCATTTTGTAAGCCGCTCCCGCGCTGCTTACAACATTCTCTTCCATCATGGTAGAACCCAAATCATTTGCACCAAACATTAAAGCCATCTGACCAATGTATGGTCCCTGCGTCACCCATGAACTTTGAATATTTGGCACATTATCCAAATAGAGTCTTGCCACAGCTAGAAGCCTTAAGTAACGGTTTGATGAAGGCTTTTGCATATCTGGAAAAAGTCTAAGAAGTTCTGTATTTTCACTTTGAAAACTCCACATTATAAAAGCGCGAAAACCGCCCGTCTCATCCTGAAGCTTTCGTATCATGTCAAAATGTTCCACAATATCTTCATCGCTCTCAATAGTTCCGTACATCATGGTAGCCGTCGACATTATGCCGAGTTTATGCGCTTTTCTGTGGATATCTATCCATACATCAGAGTCGATTTTTTTGGGAGCGATAATATCTCTTACCTTATCAGATAGTATCTCCGCCCCTGCTCCGGGAATAGAAGCCAAACCTTTTGCATGAAGTCTCTCTAACACCTCTTCAACACTAATGCGTGAAACTTTGGCGATATAATCAATCTCGATGGAGCTAAAGCCGTGGATGGTAATTGTGGGATATTTTGTATGGATATGCTCTACCAAATCTTCGTACCACTCGATCTTTAGTTTTGGATGCACGCCGCCTTGAAAAAGTATCTGTGTTCCGCCGATTTCAAGCAGCTCGTCTATCTTCGCATCTATCTCGTCAAAAGTGAGCACATAAGCATCCGCATCTTTTTCATGTCTGTAAAATGCACAAAACTTGCAATCTACCCAGCATATATTGGTATAGTTTATGTTTCTATCAACTACAAATGTAGTGACATTATCCGGATGCAGCTCTTTTTTACGAGCCGTCGCCATCCGTCCAAGCTCTTTTAAATCTGCATTTTTTATAAGGTAAAGCGCTTCTTCTTTTGTTAATCTTTTCATTTTTTATTTATCTTTAGAAATTGCGTCTAACACACCGTTTATAAACTTAGGAGACTGCTCCGTTCCAAATGCTTTTGTGATTTCAACCGCTTCGTTTATGACCACGGCGGAATCAAGATCTCCATAAAGTATCTCATAGGTTGCAAGTCTAAGAGTTGCTCTCTCGATAGCTCCAAGTCTCTCAAAATCCCAATCTTTAAGATGTTTGACTATCGCTTCATCAACTGAAGCAATATTGCTCATAACACCTTCATAAAGAGTCAATGCAAAATCTTTTTGTTTATTGCGGATTTTTTTCTCTTCTAAAATCTCATCCGTATGTTCTGCAATATTTCCGTTACCCAAATCAAATGCGTACAACAGGCTTACAACCGCCATTCTGGCTTGATGTCTAGTGGCCATGATTAAAGGTTCTCGTAAAGATCAATCATTTCAATAACAACCGTCATCGCTTCAAAACCTTTATTGCCGGCTTTTGTGCCTGCTCTCTCTATGGCCTGCTCAATCGTATCGGTTGTTAAAAGTCCAAATGAGACCGGTTTTTTATGTTTTAAACTCACAGTCGCTATCCCTTTTGTAGCCTCAGCTGAAACATAATCAAAGTGAGGAGTTGAACCGCGGATTACTGCACCCAAAGCACATACGGCATCATACTTTCCGCTTGAGAGCAATTGATCAATTACCATTGGAAGCTCAAATGCTCCCGGAGCTAAAACATGCGTAAGGTCGGCGTCATCTCCGCCATGTCTTGCAAAAGCATCCTTTGCACCCTCTACAAGTCTATCTACTATAAAGTGATTCCATCTCGTACTTACTATTGCTATTTTTTTGCCGTTGACTACTTTTAATTTGCCTTCGATTAAATTCATCTATTTATTTCCTCTATCTTTTTAATTTTATTTATTAGAGCTTCTAACTCATCTAACTTTATCATATTTGGTCCGTCACTTAGAGCAATTGAGGGGTCAAAGTGTGTCTCAAAAAAGAAACCGTCCACACCGACTGCTGCCGCCGCACTTGCCAAGTAGGGCACCATCGTTCTGTCTCCGCCCGTTTTTCCGCCGAGTGCACCCGGAGCTTGAACAGAGTGCGTAGCGTCAAAAATAGTCGGTGCGAACTCTCTCATAATAACCAATGAGCGCATATCTACAACAATATTTCCATAACCAAAAGATGAGCCTCTTTCACAAAGATAAACGCCGTGCTTTTTAGAAGCTTCATAACTCACCTCATCACAACCACGCGTTTTAAGCACTTTGGCAACAGAGTATTTCATGTCCGGCGGATTGATAAACTGCCCTTTTTTGATATTTATCTCTTTGTCTGTTTTTGCGCATGCAACCAAAAGGTCGGTTTGACGGCACAAAAATGCGGGAATCTGAAGCATATCCACAACTTCGGCAGCTGTGGGAACTTGATATGATTCATGAACATCCGTTACGACTTTATATCCAAAATCTTCTTTCACTTTTTGCAAGATTCTAAGCCCCTCTTGCATCCCAAGTCCGCGAAAACTATCAAGTGATGTTCTGTTTGCTTTATCAAAACTGGATTTGAAATAAAAATCAATAGTATTGTCGTTTTGATACACTTCTAAAGCTTTAGCGATTTTAAAAATATTTGCTTCACTCTCTATAACACAAGGTCCGGCGAGTAGTTTCATATATTTACCTTTTGAAAAATAGGTAGTGATTATAGCATAATGCTTTTAAATACGAAGTTAACAAACACACAACAAAAATTTCAGTTACTTTGCCTTAGCGACCATTATACCGGCACTTACAATCAACACTATTCCACATGTCGTCATAAAACCCGGAAGAGAATCACCAAGCAAAGTACCTACCAAAATAGCAAAAACTATATTTGTGTAACTTACAGCCCCCACAATTCCCGCTTTTGTTTCACCGTAAGCTTTTGTCATATAGTACTGAGAGAGTGTTCCCAAAACACCTATTCCCACCACATAAATCCAGGTAATTTTATCCGGAACAATAAATTCTCCCATCATAAAATCTAGCTCTGGAAGATAAAAATATTTTGACAGGATAAAAAGGATAATCGGACCAATCGTTCCCACAAAAGTAAAAGAGAGGACTATCGCCCTTGTATCATAGTAGTTTCTAAGTTCTCTTACCGAAGTGTAAGCAAGTGCGGCTCCGACTCCGCTAAAAATTCCAAGCAGATCATACTTTGTAAATGCAATTCCGCTTGGCTGTGTTATAAGCAAAATCCCTCCAAAACCGATAAATACGGCAATCCATGCACTTAAAGAGAGTTTTTCTTTTAAAAAAGCCCATGCAAAAATGGCTGTAAAAATAGGTGCCGTCTTTGAGAATGTAACAGCATCTCCAAGCGGAATATTGGCAATATTGTAAAAATAAGCAAGAAGTGCCAAAAAACCCATCAAACCTCTAAAAAAAAGCAATAAAGGTTTTCCGCCTTTATGTTTCATAGGGGTTTTGTATAAGGTATAGCCTATTAAAACAACACCGAAAATATTTCTAAAAAATACAATCTCCAAAGAGCTTATACTCTCACTTGCAAGTTTTACAAATGCACCCATAATTGCGAATAAAAATGATGCTAAAAGCATATATTTTACACCGCTGTTTAATTCTTTTATCCATTTCATAAACGAAAGTATACACATCTTCTTTTAAATTAAAAGAAGCTATAATCAACAACATAAGCGGAGGGTGTATTATGTCATTTCGTGTTATTACTCTTTTATTTTATCTATTTTGCGCACTAAATGCAGCTGCAGATACTAACACGACTACTCAAACTTTTTCTCAATATATTGATGAAAAACACAAAAATTTTTCAAAATATATTGTTGAATTATTTAAAAGTGTAGATCAGAGTATAAGTGAATGGGTTGATACTCCAGATGTAAACACTACCTCAGAAAATGGAACAAAAGATTCAATTGATAAATTTTTTAAAGATGAAAAATTTATACAAGAGACTGAAGAGAGTTATCTTCGTATTCGTCTAGGTTCTAATTATCAATCAAAAGAGTCAACTGATTTTAAGTACAGGATAAGAGCACAAATACCTCTAAGCAAAAGCAAAAAAAACTTTCAACTTTTTGTTAATGATATTGAAAAAAACTATTTTGATGATACCGCTTATACAAAACAAGAGAGTGAAAAAAACACTTATGTGGGAGTTAATTATTTTGCACCTTTGTATAAAGATATTAAATCAAAATACTCCGTAGGCATTAGAAGTTTATCACTTTATGCAAGAGCTAGATACAGCAAAGACTATACAGCAGGAAAATGGCTGATTCAGCCTTCTCAGGAGTTTAAATATTCAACAAAATATGACTGGAGCGAAGAAACCGAACTCTATATTGACAGAATATTAACAGAAAATTCTCTCTTTAGAACAAGACTGCACCGAAAAACGCAAGCTCATATAGAGGGTTTTGACTATTCAGTTGCATTCTCTTACTATTTAACACTCTCTAAAAGAAAAGGATTTAATTTTACACAGCAGTTTTGGGGCAACTCCAAATATGTTTGCGATGCTGCACCGGAACCATTTAACGGCATAAGCAACTACTCAAGTTTTATATCTTGGCGTCAAAATATTTATCGTAAATGGATCTCTTATGAAATTAGACCGGGTATCAGTTTTCATAGAGAGTATGATTATGAACCAAACTATATATTTAGTCTATATTTTGATTTTTATTTTGGAAATATTTAAAAAAATATAAAAAAAATCGATTTTACTATAATCTCATATTATAATTAAATACAAATTTAGATATAATGTTTATTAAAAAAGAGGTATATATTGAAATATTTTTTAATACTGCTTATATCAATAAGTTCTTTATTTGCACAAAGTCTATCAACTCGTTACGATGTTGATGTAAGTCTCTTTGGCAATGTTGGTTATGCTGATATAACACTTAAAGAAGATGACAAAAACTATGAAATCAAGCTTGTGGCAACTACAGTAGGAGTTGCAGCAACACTTCTGCAAAATAGAGTTGAAACCTTTACAAGCAAAGGAAAAATTATAGGTGGCAGATACATTCCGGATATTTTTATAAAAACAAAAGAGACAATAAAAAAAACAAGAGTTCAAACATACTATTTTGACCATGAAAAAAAAGAGATTAAACTAATAGAAGAGAAAACAAAATTGGTAAACGAAATGAATTTTGACCCTGCAACTTTTAAAGTCACTTCAAAAGAGGTAGAAAAAAAATCAAAAAAAGAGACTACTCTTGATAAATACAAAGAGAATGATGTACTAAGCTCTTATCTAAATACAAAAAACAACTGTAATGCCAAACAAAAAACATATAAACTGTTTGCCGTGGGCGCGCATAACGATAAAAATGATGTTTTAGTATCTTATCTGGAGGATTTAGAAAGAGAGAGTGCAGTAGCAAACTTTTCTGAGGGCATTGCAAATATATACAATTTACATGTAGCTCCGCTAGATAAAGATGAGAGCGTCGTCGATGTTCTTGTTGCATTTGATAATGACGGATTTTTAAAAGAGGCTCTGCTTGGTGAAATATTTTGGGTCGGAAAGATTACGGCAAAAAGAGTTTATCATAAGGTTGCATGCAACTAAGTGTTTCGCTATTAACTACTCTCTTCTATAATTACAAAATTAACAAAGGATATATATGGGAAATTTACTACTTCTTGCCGCTATAGGCGCATTTTTTTACTGGATATTTAAAAGCTACGCAAAATATACAACTTATTCAAAAGAGGCTTTTAAAAATTTTTCAGTGTCCAAAGAGTCTCTTCAAAAAAGTGAGCTCGGTCTTTTTATTGCGCTTGTAGCAAAGGTTGCAAAAGCTGACGGAAGAGTCGATGCTTTAGAAGCAGAGCTCGTAGGAATAATGTTTGATGATATCTCAGCGGTTTTTCCTGAGCCGCACAAAACAAAAGATATACTAAAAGAGATCTTTAATGAGCATAAAAATAGATCTCACGACTTAAGAGAAATTGCCTTGACATTGGGCAATACAATAAAAAGAGATAAAAACAAACAGCATCAATTTATGGGCTTTTTAATCCAGCTTGCATTTATTGATGGCGAAGTCAGCAAAAGCGAAGAGGAGGTTTTAGCCTCTATCGCAGAAGCATTGAGATTTGACCCTAACGCTTATCACGCCATATTTGACAAATTTGAAAAAATGGTACACAACATTAAACCAAAAGCAAATATAAATGATGCATATAAAATTCTAGGCGTAAATGAAAGCGACGATATGAATACAATCAAAAAAGCGTATAGAAAACTCATTAGAGAGTATCATCCCGATATCATAAAATCTCAAGGAAAAGATGATGCCTACATGCAAGAAGCAACTGCTAAAACGCAGGAGATAAATCAAGCTTACGAGATGATAAAAGCACATAGAAAGTAATGATATGAAGCCGATATTTTTAGCGATTATACTATCACTCTTTTCTCTCTTATACGCGCGCGAGATGGGTTCACTTCTGTTTAACGGAAACTGCATAACCTGCCACCATCCTACAAAAACAATCTCTGCTCCGGCAGTAGTAGAATTTAAAGAGAGATATATGAACGCATTTAGAGACAAAGATGAGTTTGTCTCCTATATGGCGACATGGGTAGAGCATCCAAAAGCAGAAACTTCTCTTATGCATGATGCAATTGAAAAACATGAACTTATGCCTGAACTTGGATTTGACAAAGAGATGTTAAAAATCATTTGCGAGTATATATATGAGACTGATTTTACAAAAAAAGATGTTGAATACTGGAGGGATTAAGTTTTTTTTATAAAATCCCTCTCCCAAAAAAAATCAATCCAGTCATCTGCTTCATTGATCCAAAAGTGCGGTTCATATACAGATGTTTTTTTATAAAAAAGAGTTGCTGATTTAAACTCTATATTCTTATGTTTATTTTCCAAATAGTGCATAACAGCCTTAAGTGTATCACCGCTGTCAGATATATCATCTACAACCAAAACCTTTTTTACATCTCTAAATTCACATGTGGCAAAAATATTTAACTGTTCTCTTTTTAAAGTTTTATCATAAAGCTCTGTTCTTATGCTTTGTACATGGCGTATTGCCAAGCCTTCTGAGATGGCATGTGAAAGAGTTAAACCACCTCTTGCGACTGCTACTATGGCTTCAAATTGTAAATCTCTTACTTTTTCTATAAGAGTGAGTGTATCAATTCTAAAATTTTCATAACTATAATATTTCATAGCTTTATTATACAATTTAAAACTTTTTAATTTCTATTAAATTATTTTTTTTCAGTAAATATCATTTAAGATGAAAGTCGCTACAATGATTTTAGAAAAAAAAGGAGATCTGACATGATCAAAACCATTTCATCAATTATAATGGCAGGAATATTTTTTGTTGCAATTACAGGCTGCAGCAGCAAAGATGCTAAAGTAGAAAAACGCAGTGTAGATTATGCTTGTATACAAGAGAATGTGTCTGCACCTTCGTGGACTTGTGTTCCCGAAGCGGAGGGTTCATATGCAGGTGTAGGTATAGCTGAAAAAAGTGTTGCGGGAATGGATCATATGAGAAGAGTAGCTCTTGCCAACGGCCGTTCTGATTTAGCACATCAGATAGAGTCTCAAGTTAAAGATAAAATCACTATCTATACTGGGACTACAGGTGCAAACGAAAGCGAAACAGTTGATAAGGCGATAGAAACTATAACCAAACAGGTTGCAAAAGTTAATTTAATAGGTTCTAAAGCCATTGATATGTGGACTGCTCCATCAGGTGCTATTTATGTTCTAGTAGCCGTTTCACAAAAAGCTGCAAATGAGCAGATTCAAAACAATATAAAAACAAGTTTTAAAAATGATCAGGCTCTTTGGCAGCAGTTTAAAGCTAAAAATGCTTTAGAAGATCTTGAAAAAGAGTTTTTGACTGAATAAAACTTTTTTTTATTTCAACTCTCTCTTTTGAGAGAATTTCTTTAAACAATTTATAATCACCTCTTATTTCGATATAATTCCAAACAAACTACAAATTTTATTTAGGCTACAAATATGAAAAAAATCGCCATTATCGGTCGTCCAAATGTTGGAAAGAGTTCACTCTTTAACAGATTAGTTAAAAAGAGAGATGCTATTACATCTGAGCAGGCAGGGACAACAAGAGATGTAAAAAGACGGCATGTTACTATCATAAACAAACAGGCGCTATTATTAGATACAGGCGGACTTGACAAAGGGTGTGAACTTTTTGACAAGATAAAAGAGAAATCCCTTGAAGCTGCAAAAAAAGCAGATATTATCCTATATATGGTTGATGGAAAAAGCATTCCTGAAGAGGAAGATAAAAAACTTTTTTATGAACTTCAAACATTAGGAAAAGATGTAGCTCTGGTTGTAAATAAAATTGACAATGACAAAATGAAAGAGAATCTTTGGGATTACTATGAATTTGGAACAGATGCTATCTTTGGCATATCTGTGGCACATAACAGAAGTATAGTTGCGCTTCTTGACTGGGTATATGAAAAAATTCCTGATTCTGACACTATAAAAGATGAAGATGATGTAAATATTATCGAAGAGGATGATGAAGACGAGTTCGATTTTAACGAACAAAACGAAGAAGAGGAGGATGACAATTTCTTTTACACAGATGTAAATGAAGAGGAGTTTGAAGATGACTCCATATTTGCTCAAAACGACAAGATAAAAGAGTTTGATGAAAATGATATAAATCATATAAAGATCTCTATTATCGGTCGTACAAATGTTGGAAAAAGCTCACTCCTAAATGCTCTTCTAGGTGAAGAGCGCTCAGTTGTAAGCAGTGTGGCAGGAACTACAATTGATCCTATTGATGAGAGTATTGAGTACAAAGGAAAGCAGCTTACCTTTGTCGATACTGCCGGATTAAGAAGACGCGGTAAAATTCTCGGAATTGAAAAGTTTGCTCTTATGAGAACAAAAGAGATGCTTGAAAACTCAAATATGGCGCTTGTAGTTCTTGATGCAAGTGAGCCTTTTTTAGATTTAGATGAGAAAATTGCAGGTCTTGTTGACAGCAACCGTCTTGCCTGCATCATTGTTTTAAACAAATGGGACATCGCTAAAAGAGAAGATTATGACAAAATTATAGAGGAAGTAAGAGACAGATTTAAATTTTTAGCTTATGCGCCTATAATTACACTCTCTGCAAAATCACATAAAAGAGTTGATAAGCTCTATGATATGATTTTAGAGATCAATGAAAACTACTCTCAGCGTATACCGACATCAAAACTTAACGAAGTTTTGGAAAAAGCCATGAGAAAACACCATCTTCCATCCATGCACGGTCAAATTATTAAAATATACTATGCAACACAATATGAAACAAGACCGCCAAAGATCGCTATCGTTATGAATAAACCAAGAGGTTTGCATTTTACATATAGAAGATATTTGACAAATAAACTAAGAGAAGCTTTCAACTTTACAGGAACACCTGTTCTTTTTAAAGCGAAAAAACGCGGAGAGAAGTAAAAATCAAACGGAATTAACTCCGTTTGACACTCTATAATTAAAACGGTTTAATAATTACCATTGCAACTATCACAAGAAGAAGAAGCGTTGGAACTTCATTGTAAGCCCTAAAAAACTTTCCGCTCTTCTTACATTCATCATTTAAAAACTTTATTCTAAAATATCCCAAAGAGAAAAAATATGCGATTAAAATAAGAACAAAAAGTATCTTAGCATGCATCCAACCGCCTGTTGACATAATATTTACTCCGCCATAATGCGAAGTAGATAAAAATATCATTGCAACACCGCTTATAACAGTTGCCCACATTGCAGGAATACCGATATATTTATATATTTTCATCTCCATAACTTTTACAACTTTTACAAATCCCTCATTCTCAGCATTTTCTGCATGATATACAAAAAGTCGCGGCATATAAAAGAGAACCGCATACCATGAGATAAAAGAGAGGATATGAAACCAAATTATCCAGTTATACATAACTACTCTTCTACTATTTCCATATCTTTTATAGAAGCCGCTTTATGAGAAACAATTTTGTCATGAAGACGACGAAGCGCTTTTGTAGCTCTGTCAATAGCTAAATCTATAGCAGCATCCAAATCATCATCACTCTGGCTTATAACTACAGGTTGTGCATGCGCCACATGAATATCAAATTCAACTGAAACACCTTTTTTTTCCGCTCTAACATAAACATTTACACTTGTAATATCTAATGCATATTTTTTAAAACTATCAATAGCTGCTTCAATATGAGCTCTTCTGCTTTCATGTAATGTTATATCTTTTGCATGAATTTGTACATTCATAATAAATCCTTTTATACCTCTATAATAAGTTAAATCATAGCGAAATAAAGTTAAAGAATGTATAATGTCATAACTAAAATTTAGAAATTTTTGGAGTTATATAAATGAGAGTTTTAACAGGTATTCAGCCATCTGGAGATTTACATATCGGAAACTATTTCGGCTCAATAAAACAGATGGTAGAAGCACAGTCACAAAATCAAACTTTTGCTTTTATTGCAAACTATCATGCCATGACAAGTGTCAATGACGGCAAACGCCTTGGTGAACTTACCATGCAGTGTGCTACAGACTTTTTAGCGCTTGGAATTGATCCTGAGAAATCAGTTTTCTGGGTACAGTCAGATGTAAAAGAGGTTCTTGAACTCTACTGGACTTTATCATCATTTACACCTATGGGACTTTTAGAGCGTGCTCACAGCTACAAAGACAAAACCGCCAAAGGATTTGCAACAAACCACTCTCTTTTTTCATATCCTGTTTTAATGGCGGCTGACATTTTGCTTTTTAACTCCAATGTCGTCCCTGTAGGAAAAGATCAGATTCAACATGTAGAAATTGCAAGAGATATCGCCATCAAATTTAACAACCAATATGGAGATATTTTAACGATTCCTGAATTTAAAGTTCAAGAAGAGGTTGCAACAGTTCCGGGAATAGACGGACAAAAAATGTCTAAGAGTTACGGAAATATCGTCAATATTTTTGGAGATGAGAAGAGTCAGCTAAAGACAATCAAAAAAATTGTAACTGAAAATGTTTCCGTAGAAGAGCCAAAAGAGTACGAAACATGCAATGTTTACAATATGGCAAAACTTTTTTTAGAGGGTGACAATCTAAAAGCACTTCAAGAGAGATATAGAAGAGGCGGTGAGGGACACGGACACTTTAAGATCTATCTTGCGGAAGTTATGTGGGAGTATTTTAGAGAATATAGAGAGAAAAGAGAGTATTTCGAAAAGCACCAAAATGAGGTAAGAGAAATTTTAAAAAATGGAGCAGACAAAGCAAGAGAGATTGCAATGCCGACCATTGAAAAGATAAGAAGCGTAAGCGGAATCAGCTATTAAAATTTTGTTTCTTTAGCCAGACCATCAGCCCTTTTTGGGCATGAAGTCTGTTTTCTGCCTCACTAAAGATGATATCAGAGTGTTTTTCAAAAAGCTCTTCGCTAACTTCCAAACCTCTATAAGCTGGCAGACAGTGTAAAAATTTCGCATCTTTTTGAGCCAGTGACATCATCTCATCATCAACCATAAAGCCTTTAAAAGTTTTTATACGCTCCTCTTTTTCATCCTCCTGCCCCATAGAAACCCATGTATCAGTTGTTACAACACTAGCGCCTTTTACCGCTTCTTTTGGATCATTCATAATTTTTATAACTGCTTTGCTCTCTTTTGCAATTTTTTGCGCATCATCAAGTATCTTTGCATCAACTTCATACCCTTTTGGAGTAGCAATACGAAGCTCAAAACCAAGTTTTGCAGCAAGCATCATCCATGAATGCGTCATATTATTGCCATCCCCCACATAAGCTGCAATAATATTTTTATCCATACCGTGTTCAACCAAAGTCATATAATCCGCCAAAAGCTGAACCGGATGATATGAATCTGTAAGTCCGTTGATTACCGGAACTCTCGAGTAAGAGGCAAACTCCTCTATCATAGAGTGCTCAAATGTTCGTATCATAACCATATCGCACATACTTGAAATCACGCGGGCAGTATCTTTTACAGGCTCTCCGCGACCCAGATGAATATCACGATTTGAGAGAAAAAGAGCATGTCCTCCAAGTTGAAACATTCCAGTCTCAAAACTAACACGCGTTCTTGTCGAGCTCTTTTCAAATATCATCGCAAGCGTTTGGTTTTTTAACTCTTGATTGTAAATATTTGCTTTTAAATTCTTTTTAATGCTAAGTCCGGTGTCAATAATCTCTAAAATTTCTTCTTTTGTAAAATCTTTCAGTGTTAAAAAGTGTCTCAAAATTTTCCCCAAAAATTCAAATAAGCTCTTAGTTTATACTAAATTTTCTTTTAGATTGCTTCTAAGAGCTTTTATCAGCATCTTAACAAACGCAAAAGATTACTTTTGTAACATTTTTGCAACCTCTTTTGCATGGTAAGAGATAATAATATCCGCACCTGCTCTTTTAAAAGCAATCATTGTCTCCATTACAACTCTATCATAATCGATTAGATTATTCATCCCTGCCATCTTAAGCATTGCATACTCGCCGCTTACATTATATACCGCCATTGGAAGCGAAGTGTTCTCCTTTATCTCTCTGACAATATCAAGATATGCAAGAGCCGGTTTTACCATTAAAATATCAGCACCCTGAAGTTCATCAGAAATGCTCTCAGCAATAGCTTCTCTTCTGTTTGCAGGGTCCATTTGGTATGATGCTCTGTCGCCAAAACTCGGTGTTGACTCTGCCACATCACGAAACGGTCCATAGTATCCTGAAGCAAATTTTGTTGAGTAGCTCATAATAGGAAGATTGACATATCCTGCACCATCAAGCGCATCTCTTAATGTTTCAATTATCCCATCCATCATGCCTGAAGGTGCTATCATATCTGCTCCCGCCTTTGCATGAACTATGGCTTGTTTAGCAGATATTTTAAGTGTGGCGTCATTGTCTACAGTTTGATGCTCTTCATCAATAATTCCACAGTGTCCATGATCAGTATATTCACAAAAACAGAGATCCGTTACTACGAACATATCCGGATGCGCCTCTTTTATAGCACGAATTGCTTTGGCAATTATGCCGTGTTCGCACAAAGAGTCTGAGCCTATAGAGTCTTTTACATCAGGAATTCCAAAAAGTATAATTGCATAAATACCGAGTTTTTTAAGCTCTTCACACTCTTTTATCACCTCATCTATACTCATCTGAAAAACACCCGGCATTGATGCTACTTCTGTTTTAATTCCCTCTCCGGAGCGTACAAAAAGAGGATATATAAAATCTTCTACACCTACTTTTGTCTCACGGACAAGTGAGCGAAGATGGGCATTTAAGCGAGTTCTACGAAATCTTTGAAACATTGTTAAACCTTTTTAGCTATAATTTTAAAAAATATTTTACCTTTTTAAAGTTAAAGTTAGGAAAAATAATTGAACATAGAAATTTCTGAAATAGCAAATTTACCATCAAGATTTGGCGATTTCAAAGTCAAAGCTTTTAAAGAAGGGTGCAAAGAGCATCTGGTCATATTTAAAAAAAATTTAGATGAAACTCCGATAGTCAGAGTCCATTCAGAGTGTCTGACAGGTGATGCAATAGGAAGCTTAAAGTGTGACTGCAGAGATCAGTTAGAGCATGCGTTAAAATTGGCATCTAAAACAAACGGCATGGTTATATACTTAAGGCAAGAGGGCAGAAACATAGGTTTGCTTAACAAGATAAACGCATATGCTCTTCAAGACAAAGGTTTTAACACAGTAGAAGCAAATCACCAGCTTGGATTTGCAGCAGATGAGAGAACATATGAGATTGTGATTTTTATACTTAATCACTTCAATATAAACAAGATAAAACTTCTTACAAACAACCCAAGAAAGATAGAGTCTTTAGAGGGGATTGAAATTGTAGAGCGCATTCCTATTATTATGAAATCAAATCCGCATAATGAAGCTTATTTAAATGTTAAAAAAGATGAGATGGGGCACCTGCTTTAAAAAAGGATATATACTTGAACTTAAAAACTGAGCTTCTTGAAGAGAAGTTAAAGCTGCCTGATGATTTTTTTCATAATATTCAAAAATATAAAGAGCATCTTTTTAAATGGAATAAAATCCACAATTTAACAGGTGCAAAAGATGAAAAAACCGTAGATGAATTTATTTACGATGCTGTTTTCCCTATAAGCTTTCTGCCAAAATGTAAAAATCTTTTAGATATCGGTACAGGTGCGGGATTTCCAGGTCTAATTTTAGCAATGGGGCTTCCTGAGACACAGGTAACACTTGTTGAGCCGATTGCAAAAAGGGCAAGCTTTTTACAGTTTATAAAAGCTGATTTAGAGCTGGATAATGTAAAAGTTGTAAAAATGCGCGTTGAAGAGATGCAGAGCGAAATTTTTGAGCTTGTTACATCCAGAGCCGTAACTGAAACAGATATGCTTTTAAAATTAAGCGAAAATTTTAGAGACAAGCACTCAAAACTTCTTTTTTATAAGGGAGAGAGAGTTTACGATGAAGTTACACCGGGATTGAAACACAAAGTTATAAAAACTAAAAATAGACACTATTTGCTTATTGGAGAAGATATATGATACTAAAAATTTTATTGGTAGCGGGTGTTATTGCTATTATCTATTTTATGTTTATAAAGAAAAAGCCGGCTGTACAAAACTCCAACAAAGAGAAAAAGAGAGATGAGATTGATAGTAGCGACATGGTAGAGTGCTCTACATGTGGCATCTACTGTGAAATTGATGATGCAATTTTGAGCAATGGAAAGTATTACTGTTCAAAAGAGTGCATAGAGAAAGCAAAATGATATTTTTCGGTCATAGATTTTTAAAAAATGAAAATTTTTATCATGTGTCTGATATTGCCTCCATATCAAACACTCCGCCATCTTCAACCCTCTTTATAGAGTTTA
The DNA here is from genome assembly GCF_009258045.1 of Sulfurimonas xiamenensis. Classification (NCBI taxonomy): domain Bacteria; kingdom Pseudomonadati; phylum Campylobacterota; class Epsilonproteobacteria; order Campylobacterales; family Sulfurimonadaceae; genus Sulfurimonas; species Sulfurimonas xiamenensis. The sequence goes on along the minus strand of NZ_CP041166.1, from coordinate 280,635 downwards.
ATGAAAAAAATCTAGATATCATAAATCATGCGATTTCAAACTCTGTTAAAGTTGCTTTGTATGTAAAAAACATTACAGAGATTTTATATGCTTCATCTCTGGGCGCATCATATATTATTGTTGATAAAAAGCTTGCCAAGAGTGCGCAAAACTTAGCAGAGAACTATCTTTTTGATGCAAAGATTTTGACTCTTATCGAAGAGGAGAATGAAATAGAAGAGCTCGCGATTCTGGGTATTGACGGCGTTATTTTTTCAGCTGCAGTTGTAAAAATAAGCTCTTAATTTTACAAAAAGCTGCTATAGCACCTCTCTTTTAATAGAGGGTTTTAGAGATGCTAAAAGTTCATAACTTATAGTTTTGGCATACTTTGACGCAACTCTGGCATCGTCAAAAACCAAAATAGTCTTCTCATTGCTTAAAAATGAGCTGTTATCCATAGAGATTCTGCCGAGGAGTTCTATACCCTGTGGAGTTTTATAACCATTTTCTGCACAAACTCTTAAAAATCCGTCACCGTAACCAACATCATAGTTACCAACAACACACTCTTTTACAATCTCTCCGTCACCGCCGTAACCGACTCTATCACCCCTGTTTAACTTTCTTGATGAGATTTTTTTTGCAAAAAGAGACAAAATAGGCTTAAAGCCCTCAACATGAAGAGCTTTTGGAAGTTCCATACATCCATAAGCAGCAATGCCCACTCTTGCCATATCTTCATCAAAATCCGATTCCCTAAAGAGTGCGGCAGAGTTTGATGAGTGAAACCGAAGTGCATCAAAACCAAACTCTTTTGCCAATAAGGCAGCTTTTTGCTTTGCTATTTTAAAATTCTCTTTTTGCCAAAACCATTCGCTTGTAAGCTCATCCGCACTTCTGTGATGTGTAAAGAGAGCCTCCAAAAAAAGTTTTGCCTCTTTGATTTTTAAAAATGCACTCTCTATCTCATCTATAGCTATGCCGTTTCGGTGCATTCCCGAATCAATTTTCAACTCCACTTTCGTACCTTGAGGAAACTTCTCTATGCTGTTTATATCATTGATTGTATATCTTACTTTATCACTTTTAAAAGTTGGTATTTCGCCTAAAACCAAGATATAATCAAAAAACCTCTCTACACTTTGTGCCTCTTTGCATGAACAAACAACTGCTTTTTTGATACCATACTCTTGTGCCATGGAAGCTGTCTCCAAAATGCCATGCCCATATGCGTTGTCTTTTAAAACAAGAGCAATTTTATCTACACTTTTGGTACGATTTGCAATAATGTCGAGATTATTAAAAAAATTGTTTTTATTTAAAGTTATGTAAGCCATAAAGGAATTATATCAGATGAGACGACTAATTGCAGAGTTTGAAGAGCAGAGTTTTACACAAATAATATTTCCACATGCAAAGAGTGATTGGGCAGAGTATCTGGAGGAAGCTCAGAATACTTTTATAAATATCATCAATGCAATTATCAAGTATCAAAAATGTCTTGTGGTTTGCGATAATATAGAGAGTGTAAAAAAAAGATTTTCTCCCAATGCAAACCTCTACTTTACAGAGTATGAAACAAATGACACATGGGCAAGAGACTGCTCTGCTCTTTGTGTTCAAGACGGCTCAGACATAAAACTTCTTGACTTTACCTTTACAGGCTGGGGCGGCAAATTTGAAGCTTCTAAAGACAATGCGATGACTCAGAGTTTAAAAGAGTGCTACGATAAAGAGGTCGTAAAGGCAGATCTGATTTTAGAGGGCGGCGGCGTTGAGAGTAACGGAGTTGATACTATCCTTACGACATCTGAGTGCATGTTAAATAAAAACAGAAATGCAGCTCTCTCAAAAGAGCTGATGACGCAAAAACTTCAAAAGCTGTTTGGAATGAGCAAAATTTTATATCTTAACCATGGCTATCTGGCAGGGGATGATACCGATTCACACATTGATACTTTGGCAAGATTTGTAGATGAAAAAACGATTATGTATGTTAAATGTGAAGATAAGAGCGATGAACATTTCAAAGAGTTAAAACTTATGGAAGATGAGCTAAAAGCGTACGCTCGTGAGTATAATTTTAAACTTATCGCACTTCCAATGAGCGATGCTTGTTATTTTGAGGGGGAGAGACTGCCGGCTACTTATGCAAACTTTCTATTTGTAAACCGCGCTGTTTTAGTTCCGATTTACGGAGTGAAACAGGATGCAGAAGCACTAGAAATTTTTAAAAAAACTTTTCCGACAAAAGAGATAGTCGGAGTTGACTGCTTCACTCTTATAAAACAGCATGGCTCACTTCACTGTGTTACTATGAACTTCGCTAGCGGAGTTACTCTGGCTTGCTGACGAGCTCTCTTGATTTAAAATAGCAAAGCCGCTATACATTAAATAAGCCGAAAGGCTTAAACCTAAAATTATTAAAATAACTCTTTTTATCTTTTCTATTTTACTCATAATGCAATTTTATCATATTATTTTCTCTTTGACTTAACACTATTTTAACACTTTAATTATACAATGGAGTAATTTAGAAAATAAAGGTAGGTTATAACATGTATAAAAAAATAATTCCATTATCATTAACTGTTGTTGCTGTTTTAAATGCAAGTGAGATACAACTCCCTAAAATCAGTATAGAATCAACAACAATAACAGAGGTTAGCCAGGAAGCTCAACTATCTGCTGATTTAGCACAAGCGCTAAGTTCAAGTGTACCAAGCATCGATATGAACCGTCGTAGCGGAATCGCGAACGATATATACATCCGCGGTCAAAAAAGAGACAATATCTCTGTTGATGTTGACGGCACAAAAATTTTTGGTGCATGTCCAAACAGAATGGACCCACCGACATCTCATATCGTAACAAGTCAGATTGAGGATATTGAGGTTATTGAAGGGCCTTATGATGTTGAAAACTTTGGAACACTTAGCGGCGGACTTAAAATAACAACAAAAGAGCCTACAAAAGATTTAAGCGGTGAGGTTACATTTGGTGTTGGAAGCTGGAACTACAGAAAAGTAGGCGCTACTGTTAGCGGCGGAAATGACTTTATCAGAGTTTTAATAAGCGGGTCAAGCGAATCAAGCGATCAGTATGAAGATGGTGACGGAAATACTTTGGCAGAACAAACAAACTTAAAAGCTACTACGCCTTTTAAGTACCAAAGTCAATATGAAGATATGGAAGCGTATAAGAAAAAATCTCTTATGGCAAAAGCATATATAACTGTTACTGATGATCAGGAACTCCGTTTAAGCATGACAAACAATAGAAGTGATGATGTACTCTATCCAAACTCTAAAATGGATGCTGCATATGACTACTCAAATATCTACAGTATAGCTTACGATGTACAAAACATCAGCGATATTTACAAAAATCTCAATCTAAAATACTACTACTCAGATGTTGACCATCCTATGGATACAAGATACAGAAATACAGCTGCTACTAATGGCTGGTACAGAACAAACCACTTAAAAACAACTATGCAGGGGCTAAAACTAAAAAACAGCTTCGATGTATATGGATACAATCTTCTATTTGGACTTGATGGAAGCAGAAGAACATGGGAAGGGAAGTATTACAATACTACTGTGGCAACTGGAGCTGTTATTCCAGCATCAATTTCAACTAGTTTAACACATACTGAAACTGAAAATATGGCTGCTTTTGCAAAAGTTGAAAAAACATTCGGTGATTTTGATATTGAAGCCGGTGCAAGACTTGATGATACGGAGATTACACCTGATGATGTGTCAAAAAGAAAAAGAGACTATGATGCAATTAGTGCAAATCTACTCACTACATATAACCTCAATGAAACAAATAAAATCTTCTTAGGTGTTGGTCAGGCAAGTCGTGTTCCGGATCCAAGAGAGCTTTATCTTGTAAGTCCTTCAGGAAATGAAGACTTAGAGCAAACAACAAACACAGAAGTAGATTTAGGATATGAGCTAAATAACAATATGATGAACTTTAAAGTCAAAGCATTCTACTCTATGTTGGAAGACTATATCTATTTTAATAAAACTGCAAACACTTTCAATAATATCGATGCAACTGTATATGGAGCAGAGTTAAGCACATCCATCTATGCTACAGATGCACTTACTGTTGATATGAAAGCATCATATAAAGTCGGTGAAAAAGATGATGTGGCACCTGGTGCAGATGAGGACTTGGCAGATATCGCACCTCTAAGAGGAGATATTGCTCTAAACTATGAGTATATGACAAACTCTGTAGCTACGCTTGAAGTACAAGCTTCTGACAAATGGGATGATTTTGATGCAGACAGCGGCGAGCAAGAGCTTGATTCATGGGCGATTGTAAACCTAAAGGTAAAACATGCAGTAAACAAAAACTTTGATTTTACACTGGGCGTAAACAATCTTTTTGATGAAACATATGCTCTCTCAAACACATATGCAGATTTAATTCTTCTTACTACTGGCTCAACAGATACAATGCTTCTTAACGAACCTGGAAGATATATCTACACAAACCTCACTTTTAAATTTTAACCCTTTCTTATTTTCACATGTAACTTACATGTGAAAATAAAGCACCTTTTTAGTCCAAACAAGATAAAATCTCTTTTATGATAAAAAGATATCCAACCAAAAAAATATATGTCGGCAGTGTAGCAGTAGGCGGTGATGCACCTATCTCTGTGCAGTCAATGACATTTTCAAAAACTTCTGATGTTACATCTACGGTTGAGCAGATAAAACGCTTGCACTTTGCAGGGTGTGATATCGTTCGTGTGGCAGTTCCGCAAATGGAAGATGCTCTTGCGCTTAAATCCATCAAAGAGCAGATTTCGCTTCCGCTTGTAGCAGATATTCACTTTAACCATCGTCTTGCCCTTGTAGCAGCGGAAGTTGTAGAGTGTATCCGTATAAATCCTGGCAATATCGGCTCCAAAGAGCGTGTAAAAGAGGTGGTAAAAGCGTGTCAGGCGCGCAATATTCCTATCCGCATAGGCGTAAACTCGGGAAGTTTGGAAAAAGAGTTTTTAAACAGATACGGACAGACTGCAGAGGCAATGGTGGCTTCAGCTGAGTACAACATAAAATATCTTGAAGATTTAGGATTTAATGAGATCAAAATCTCTCTTAAAGCAAGCGATGTTGAGAGAACGGTTGATGCATACAGAATGCTCCGCCCAAAAAACAACTACCCGTTTCATCTTGGAGTCACAGAAGCCGGAACGCTTTTTCATGCAACCGTTAAAAGTGCTATCGGACTTGGTTCACTTCTGCTTGATGGCATCGGCGATACCATGAGAGTAAGTATCACAGGAGAGCTTGAAGAGGAGATCAAAGTTGCGCGTGCCATTTTAAAAGACAGCGGAGCAGCAAAAGATGGCTTAAATATCATCTCATGCCCGACATGCGGACGCATAGAAGCGGATCTGGTAAGCGCCGTCGGTGAGATAGAGGAAAGAACTGCACACATCAAAGCGCCTTTAAATGTTTCTGTAATGGGATGTGTCGTTAATGCCATAGGCGAAGCTGCGCATGCCGATGTAGCTATTGCTTACGGTAAAGGCAAAGGGCTTATTATGGTAAAAGGCGAAGTGGTTGCAAACCTTGATGAGAGCGAACTTGTGGACAGATTTGTAGCCGAAGTAGAAAAAATGGCAAGTGAATTTCAGTAATGCAGGAAAATTTATATAATTTAGCTTTTGAGCGAAGCATCTTAAGTTCAATAGTTTTTGAACCAAGCCAGTTTGATGAGCTTAGCGTCGTGTTAAAAAAGGATGATTTTTATCTTCCCGCACACCAAGATATATTTGGCGTTATGCTGCTTCTTTTACAAAAAGATCAACCAATAGATGAAGAGTTTATAAAAAAAGAGCTTATCAGAATAAAAAAATTTGACGAAAGCGTTATGCTTGAGATTCTCTCAGCTAACCCCATCTCAAACACAAAAGCCTATGTGGATGAGATAAAAGACAAATCGCTAAAACGCCATCTTTTAACGCTTACAACAGAAATCAAAAGAGTCACAGTAGAAGAGGAACTACCAAGTGCCGAGGTTATAGACATAGTTGAGAAGAAGCTATATGAAATAACACGGGACAATCAAACAAATGACTTCAAAGACTCCCCAAAAATAACCTTTGACACTATGGAGTATATAAAAGAGATGAAAGCTCGCGGCAACAATGTCTTAGTCGGCGTTGATACCGGATTTCATGAACTTAACAAAATGACAACAGGCTTTGGAAAAGGGGACTTGGTTATCGTGGCGGCTAGGCCAGCGATGGGAAAAACTTCTTTTATACTAAACACTGTAAACAGCCTTATTACAAAGGGAAAAGGTGTCGCGTTTTTTTCACTTGAGATGCCTGCAGAACAGCTTATGCTGCGTCTTTTATCCATTCAAACATCCATTCCTCTTCAAAAGCTTCGTGTAGGAGATATGAGTGATGATCAGTGGAGTTCGCTCAACGGTGCCATAGACAAAATGAACAATGCAAAACTTTTTGTAGATGATCAAGGAAGCATAAACATAAACCAGCTCCGCTCAAAACTGCGAAAACTCAAAAATCAGCATCCCGAGATAGAGATAGCGGTCATCGACTACCTCCAGATTATGCAGGGTATTGGAAATCAGGATAGACACCTTCAAGTCTCAGATATCTCCCGCGGACTCAAAATGCTCGCCAGAGAGTTAAATATGCCGATTGTTGCGCTCTCTCAGCTAAACCGCGGACTTGAATCCAGAAACGATAAAAGACCGATGCTTAGCGACATCCGTGAATCTGGCTCGATTGAACAAGATGCCGATATTATCCTCTTTGTATACCGCGACGATGTCTATCTTTACAAAGAAGAAAAAGAGCGAGAAAAAGCTGCTAAAGCCGAAGGAAAAGAGTTTACTCCAACTTATATTGAAAAAGAGGAAGAGGACGCTGAAATCATTATTGGCAAGCAGAGAAATGGTCCGACTGGACATGTAAAACTGGTTTTTCAGAAAAAACTCACCCGTTTTGTTGATTCTCCTGGTTATGCAAAAGCTATAGAAACCGTTTATGAAAATGTAGATACCCGCTCTGCAAATATTGATGTCGGAAACGATACTATTTCAATGCCGCCGCTTTAAAGTGTTCTAAATGATAGAAAGAGTCTCGCTTTTTAACAAGAAAAGAGACTTTTTCATCTTCTTCCTAATCTCTTTTGCCATTTTTCTTTTTTCACTTCTGCTAGAATATAAAAACTATAAAGAGTTTACTATATTTGACTCAGCGCTTGTAAAAGCGACTGTTTTAAAACAATACCTCAAAGCAAAAAACGGCAGAACCTATCAAGTGTTAAAACTTAAAAACGAAGATGGTCTTACTTTTTATACAACTGCCAAAAAATCGCTTCATAATATAAAAAACAACGAAATAGAGCTTGAAATATGGCCAAAGGATTTAAATTTCTACAAATACCTTACGACATTTTACGCTCCTAGTAAAATTATAAAGATAGAAAATAAAAAGAGTATAAAACAGAAACTAAACGCACACATCTCCTCTTCACATAAAGATGCAAATATTGCAAATATCTATCATGCTCTCTATACTGCAACCCCTTTGGAGTGGGAGCTGCAAAAAACATTCTCTTATCTTGGTGTTTCGCATCTGCTGGCTATCAGCGGTTTTCATCTTGGGGTATTGAGCGCTCTGCTCTTTTTTTTCATCCGTCCTGTTTATGCTTTTGCTCAAGATAGATTTTTTCCATATACAAATGCAAAACGAGATATCTTTTTTATTACAGCCATACTGCTTTTTGCATATATGCTCTTTTTAGATTCGCCGCCCTCGCTTATCCGTGCTTTTGGGATGCTTTTGGCAGGGTTTATTCTTTATGACAGAGGGATTAAAATAGTTTCGATGCAGACGCTGTTTTTAACACTTTTACTACTTTTGGCTTTTTTCCCGCGTCTCTGTTTTTCTCTTGGTTTTTGGCTCTCAGCAAGCGGAGTTTTTTATATATTTCTCTTTTTAATTCACTTTAAAAATTTAAACAAAATATGGCAATTTATACTTCTGCCCCTCTGGGTCTATCTATTAATGCTGCCTTTTTCACTAGCCATCTTTGGAAACTTCAGTCTCTATCATCCGCTCTCAATCCTCTGGACAATACTTTTTACGCTCTTTTATCCGCTGAGTATCCTGCTTCATATAGTTGGTTTTGGAGATTTTTTTGACCCTGCGCTTATTTGGCTTTTAAAACTAAACAAAGAGGGTATTTTAATAAAACTGGATCTATTTTTGTTTTTATCTTATCTTGCTATCTCAGTTGGAGCTATATTCTACAGAATTCTCATCTGGTTTTTGCTGCTGTTTTGCTGCACTCTTTTCATATACTCTATGTATCATGTAGCATAGTTTCAAACCGTAAACAAACACTATCCACGAAACATAAATCCACAAAAACAGAAACATAACAATAGAAAACGAGCCATATATTGTTGCATATGATTTGTTATAAAAAACATAATAGATAAAACTGTTTTTTGCAATACTAAAAACAGCAGAGGTGATAAATGAGCTGATAAGAGCAGCTTTTACATTCACTTTTGTATTTGCAACAATTTGAAATATTAGAAAAAATAGCGCCCAAATAATAACATAAGGAACATAAGGAAGAATATTTATATCAGATATATACTCCGTGCTTGCCATCAAAGAGGCGACATAGCCGGTTATATAAAATGAAGCTCCAAGTCCGATAGGAGTCAGCGTCAAAAGCGTCCAAAATGTTGTAACGCTATCCCAAAAACCTCTTTTTTTTGCATGAAAAATCTTATTTGCAATATACTCAAAATTTTGAAAAAAGAGAAGCGATGAGATGATAACTATAACAAAACTTATCATACTCATCTCAACAGAATTTTCTAAAAAAGAGTTGATATGGCTCATCAGAGTTTCAGAATTTACAGGCATCAGATTTGAAAATATAAACTCCTCAATCTTTTCATAATGCTCCGAAAAACTTGGCAATGAAGTAAATAGAGTAAGAACTATCAAAAGAAGAGGAATAAGTGTAAAAATAGTGTAAAAACTAAGACTTGCCGCATAAAAAGTAAGATCTTTATCTACAAAAATTGTTGCAAAAAACTTTATATGTCGATAAAGTCTGCTTATCTTACTTTTTATAGTTGGCATTTTATTTTATTTCAACCCCATTTTAAAAGGATTTAAAATATTGTTTGGATCAAACGCCATCTTAATTGATTTAAAAAGAGCCATCTCTTCAGGAGTAAACGCCATTTTCATATAAGGCGCTTTTGCAAGACCTATGCCATGTTCACCGCTGAGCGTTCCGCCCAAGTCTATTGTTGCTTGAAAAACCTCTTCTATGGCTTTATAGGCAATCTCAACCTGTTTAGGATCACTTCCATCAACCATAACATTAGTATGTACATTTCCATCTCCAGTATGCCCGAAACATGGGATTTTAACATCATATTTATCTGCTATTGCATAAAATTTCTCTAACAGTTCAGGCAATGCAGAGCGTGGAACCGTTACATCCTCATTTAATTTTTTGCTTCCATAAACACTAAGCGCAGGGGAAGCGTTGCGTCTTGCAAACCAAATATCTGAAGCCTCTTTTTTATCCTGTGCTATCTTAAACTTATAGCAACCGTTGGCTTTAAATACCTTCTCGATTTGAGAGAGTTGAAAATCAAGATCCTCTTCTAAGTTTCCATCCACATCCGTTATAAGAAGTGCGCCTGCATCAACAGGAAGACCTTTGCTAAAAGTGCGCTCAACCGCACGGATAGTCAAGTTGTCTAAAAACTCCATTGCAACCGGAGTAATCCCGCTTGCCATAGTTTTATATACCGCATTCATGGCATCATGAACACTCTCAAAGACACCCATAGCAGTTTTTGTAAGTTTTGGTTTTGGGATAAGTCTTAGAGTGATCTCTGTTAAAACTGCCAGTGTTCCCTCGCTGGCTATTAAAATACCGCTGATGTTATATCCGGCAACATCTTTAATAGTTCTCTTTCCGGCTTTGATAATATCGCCGTTTGGCAAAACAGCACGCGTCGCCATTACATAATCTTTTGTGATTCCATACTTTGCAGCACGCATTCCACCAGCATTTTCGCTTACATTTCCACCTATACTTGAGTAGTCCTGACTTGCAGGGTCTGGGGGATAGAAGAGTCCCACCTCTTCAACTGCTCGCTGAAGATCCATATTGATAACACCCGGCTGCACTACGGCTACCATGTTTTTCATATCAATCTCTAAGATTTTATTCATATGTTTTTCCATAGCCAGCACAATTCCGCCGCTGCTTGGAAGTGCCCCGCCGGTAAATCCGCTTCCGGCACCACGGGGAACTATAACGATTTTATGCTCATTGCAGTACTTTAAAATCTTGCTTATATCCTCTTCATCTCTTGGAAAAACCACTGCATCTGGCTCAAAATGCTCTCTTGTCGCATCATATGAATAAGCTATTAGGTGCGCTTTATCGCTGTATATATTTTCAGAACCGACTATATCGGTAAAATAGTTTAAGTGTCTGCTCTCTATCATCTTCTACCCTTTTATATCAAAATCTTCAAGTAAATTCTCTAATTTTTTATCACCGTTTTTGATGATATCGTAAAGTTCTCTACTATCTGGATTTGCTTCTATTATAAGTTTATAGTAATGTGGCTCATATGCATCAAGCTCTTCGCTTCCCTCTCCCCACCATGCAGCATCTATCTCCGGTACTCTTGTGTAAAAAGGCAGATTTACCTCACTATCTTCCAACTCGGCATCTGTAATAGCTAGGATTTTAAAACTTTTTGCATCAAGCGTATAGACTTTTTTATCAAGATATATAAAAACCAAACCCACAGAAGTGCTGGAGCTCATCTCGCTAAAATCGCTTCTAAGAGGCGTTGGATGTCCGTTAAAAGATAAAATCGTAGCAAAAATATCAGGATGCACCCACTGCAATTTTGAATTTTTTGTCACTCTGTAATATATCTCTTCATTTGGAGCTATCAAAAGACCTCTTGTATATCCAAAAGCCAAAATAACACTGTCTCCGACTTTAACGCTCCATTTGCCATCAGGCAGAGCGCTGTTGCTAAATCCGTTAAATTCGCTTATGGCTACTTTTGCAATTTTGTTCTTCTCATCAAAACTGCTCACCGTCGCATTTTTCAAAATGGCTGTATGCCCTTTGTCTATTTCATGAACCACAAAACCGCTCACTCCGACATCAATACTTTCAATATTTATCGAAACTTCAGTTTCATCTTCATTTACAGCTACAATTGGAGATTTTAAAACAACTCCAAAAAGCTCCAAGGTTATAATAATAAGGAGAAAAATATACTTCATTTCATTCACTTTATAAAAAATATAGTGCGATTATAGCAAACAAATCTCATACTAAGGCAAATTTTGTTAGAGTTTTAAGATTATTTTGAAAATTTTATGTTTACGGTTAATTATAATGATACGATTCTTACTACTTTTTTTATTTACTACATATCTGTTTGCGTCCCAAGTTGAAAGCTTTCGCTGGAGTGAAGGCAAAACATATTTAATGTTTTTAGAAGAAAAAAATCTTCCTTTAAAACCTCTCTACTACAACCTCGACAAAGATGAGCAGCAGCTTACGGAAGAGATTATATCCGGCGTTACTTATGAAATGTCAAAAGATAAAAATGGGGAAATTTCGCAGATTTTCATACCCCTAAATGATGAACTGCAGATTCACATATATAAACGCAATCAAGAGTACTTTTTCGAAACCATTCCTATTATAAGCGATACAAGAACAGAAGCTTTTACTCTTAAAATAGAGCACTCGCCATACTTGGATATTGTTAAAGAGACAGGTTCGGCAAAACTTGCCCAAATTTTTGTTACAAGCTTTAAACACTCGCTCAACTTTAAAAGAGATCTTAGAAAGGGTGATACGCTCGCTATGATATATGAGCAGAAATATCGTCTTGGCAAACCGTTTTCTATGCCGACACTCAAAGCGGCTATGATAGAGATGAGAGGTAAAAAGCACTATATCTATCTAAATGAAGATGGCAGATACTACAACGAGGACGCAAAAGAGATAGAGGGATTTTTACTTGCAAATCCGGTAAGAGGAGCCAGAATATCATCAAGATTTACAAAAAGAAGATTTCACCCTATCTTAAAAAAATATCGTGCGCATTTAGGTGTTGACTATGCAGCTTCACGCGGTACGCCTATCGCAGCAGCGGGAGACGGCAGAGTTGTTTTTATGGGAACTACCAGAGGTTACGGCAAAGTGATAAAGATACGACACAGCGATGGTTATCTCACTCTTTATGCGCATCAAAAATCTTTTAGAAAAGGCATAAGAAACGGCTCTTTCGTTAAAAAAGGACAAATTATAGGGTATGTAGGAAGTACAGGTCTCTCAACCGGTCCCCATCTACACTTTGGACTCTACAAAAATGGCAGAGCTATCGATCCTCTCAGGGTTGTTCAGGTAGCTACAAAAAAGCTAAAAGGTGCACAAAAATCTGCATTTTTAAAACTAAAATCGGAGTATGACTCAAGCATAAGTATGCATATAGCAAATGAAACAAGATATGCAAAAGCTTCGACAACTGAGACGGTTTGCTACTTCTACAACGGAGAAAATTGTGTACAAGATAAACTCAATCCAGCCTCTTAAAGAGTCAAACTTTATAAAACCCATACTTATCAACTATACATATAAGTCCATTCAGAGAAAATGGGAAGCCGTTGCAACTCATGACAGCGTTGCAGTGCTTCTTTGGCATAGAGACAAAAATGCTTTTGTTCTTGTAAAACAGCTCCGTGCAACAGTGCTTAACAAAAACCCCGATAACGGAATGATGTATGAACTTTGTGCGGGAATCATAGACAAAGACAAAGAGAATGCGCAAATAGCCAAAGAGGAGATTTTAGAAGAGTGCGGCTATGACATTCCTGTGCAAAATCTGAAAAAAATCAGCTCTTTTTACACAAGCGTGGGAATATCCGGAACACATCAAACCATCTACTATGCAGAGTGCGATGACTCTATGAAAGTAAATGAGGGGGGAGGTTTGGATGATGAGGATATAGAAGTTGTCTATATTCCTCTTCAAAAAGCAAGAGAATTTATGTTTGATGAGAACTATCAAAAAACAACCGGTGTTTTAATGTCGTTTTACTGGTTTTTTGACACTCAACACTCTCTTTAAAAAAACTTTTATTTTTTAACCAAACTCAATAGGGTCCATATCTACCTCAGCCAAATCAACCCTGCATATAGAGACCGCTTTTATGATATCGGTGCTTTTGTCTGCTCGCAGCAGTATCTCAAACCTATACTTATCAGCCACTCTCTCAATGGCACATTTTCCAAATCCAACCACCTCTACGGCTGATTGTTTTTGCAGACATAAGAGCATCTGATTCATAGAGTCTGCTGCTTTTATACCATTTTTATGCGAAAACAAAATACGGCAAAGTTTTTTATAGGGAGGATAGAGCTCTTTACGGTACTCCTTTTCATCCTCTAAAAATTCATCATATCTATCTATGTATGCTTTGAAAAATTCTTCATTAAAGGTTTGAACCAAAACTTTGGCACTCTCTTTTCTGCCGCTTCTTCCTGCTACCTGTATAAGGGAGGAGAGGGCCTTTTCTCTGGCCCTGTAGTCACTCATACCCAGCATATTGTCAAGCCCCAATACCACCGCCAAAGTAACTCCATGATAATCATGTCCTTTGCTTATCATCTGCGTTCCGACAAGTATATCTATCTCTTTGTCGTTAAATCTTTTAAGCGCCGATTTTAATTTTTTTGCAGTTGTTATCGCATCTCTGTCAAACTGTTCAACGACTGAGTGCTCAAACTCATTTTGCAGCTCTTTTGCAGCTTCGGCGGTTCCAAGTCTTGAACTGACAAGATTTGGGCTTCCGCACTCTGAGCAGCTCTGCGGAATCGCCTGAGTAAAGTTGCAGTAGTGGCACTTAAGCGCTCTTGTTTTTTGATGAACACTCATGCCAACACTGCAAAAAACACACTTATAGATGTGTCCGCAGTCCGCACAGATAAGATACTTAAAATTTGCGCGTGTCGGAAGAAACAGGATGCTCTGCTCTTTTTTTTCTAAACTCTCTTTTAGACTATTTAAAATCAAAGGAGATAGAGTCTCGACGCTTTTCTCATAAACAAACTCTTTTTTAGAACTAAAATAACCGCCTCTAAGCCTAATATGAGGGAATTTTACATAGGTTGTAAGGCTTGGCGTGGCACTTCCCAAAACAACATTTACGCCGTAGAGTTTTCCCATATATATAGCTATATCTCTTGCATTGTAACGGGGTCTGGACGATGACTTATAGCTCTCATCATGCTCTTCATCTACCACGATAAGCCCGATATCTTTTATGGGCAAAAAGAGAGCCGAACGCGGACCTGCCACTATCTTTGCACTTCCCTCATAAATCTTTGCAAGTGCTTTTTTCTTTTGTAAAGGGGTCAGCTTTGAGTGCCACATAACAACCGCATCTCCAAAATGCTTATGGAGTCTCTGGCTCATCTGAGGAGTAAGAGAGATCTCCGGCATAAGAAATATGGAGCACTTATTTTGCTCTATAATCTCTTCAAAGTATTTCATATATATCTCTGTTTTTCCGCTGCCTGTATCGCCAAAGAGGAGTGCCGTTTTATGCTTTTTTAAAAACTCCAGCGCTTCGTTTTGCTTGGCTGAGAGAGTTATTTGAGGCAACAGAGTGCTTTCACCCATCTCGTTGCCATTTTCCGCTTGCGAGTGCATACCAGACTCATAGGGCAGCATAACTCCAAGCGCTTCGCCAAGTGAGCAAAAATAGTAAGTGGAGATAAACCGGGCAAGTTCTAGCTGTTTTGATGTATAGATGGAGCCGCAAATCTCTAAGATTTCGCTTGTTTTAAATGAGGGCTCATCAGAAGTCGAAACCGCCACCCCGAAAACCTCTCTGTTTCTCATCTTCACTTTTACTTTTGTGCCGATATCTATGGCACTTTCGCTTTGATAGGTAAAAGGCTCAAGGGGAGAGCTAAGAAGTGCTATATCGTAGTAGTGCAAAATTTTTTAGGTAGTCCTATTCTTTAGAAAAATAAAAATCAGCTAGTCAACAAGTTTTGAACACATAGCGCCTGTTGTTGCATGAGCTGTATCACATACGAATTTTCCATCAGCAGGAGTATATGTAAAAGGAACAGAAGTTTCTCCAATTTTGTATGTATAGTTTGGATCTGTTCCGCTCCAGTGCCCGGAGCCGCTTCCTGCTTTTATGCCGTACATCAGAAGAGTTCTGTTGCTGTCTGTATCGCCTGTAAAAAGAGTGGTGGTGTCTGAACTTAGTTTTGGTATATAACTGTTTTCGCCTTTGATAAGCTGTGTCTGTCTCTCACTCACTATGGCGGAGCGGATGGTAGCTACATCAGCGCGCCCTTTTGTTATCTCTGCATCTGTCCTTGTAGCCGCGAGTCTTGGAAAAGCCACAGAAGCCAAAATGCCCAGAACAACGATAACAAAAATAAGCTCTATCATAGTAAAAGCGCGAGAAAATTTCATAAAAAACCCTCAGTATTAATTTTAAAATTATTTAAAAATAACTTGAAAATTATTACTCTATATATGTGTTCCCAAGCAAAAGCTTGGGAATAAAAAAACTAACTAATTAACGAACAACATTAATACCACTAACAGGTATACTTTTATTTTGATCAACTGTATCAAAGCCTAAAATTTCATTAATTCCTATACATATAGGATTGGTTACTTCTTCTGCAGTTGTTGTTACTAGTCCACTAGTAGAGTCATACACAATTGATGTACACTCTGTATCTTGATCTGCATTATTATAAATTGATGCTGTATCTGCAACACTAAAATCAATTTCTGGAGAACGCACATTTGTCACTTCATACCATTGTGCTTCAGTTGAAATATTTAAATCACCTTGTGAAGTATAATGAGCAACTAAATCAGTAACAATTGTATTAGCATTTGCCGCCAATGTTGAGATTTTCGCATCATCTCTCGTCGCAGCAAGTCTCGGGATAGCAACAGCCGCTAAAATACCTAATATAACGATAACAAAGATCAATTCGATCATAGTAAAACCAGCTCTTTTCATAAGAACTCCTTTTTGTTGTATAAATTGGGTTACACCAATAACCTTGCTGTGATTATGAAGCACTTATGATTAATCTCTGCTTAATATCATCAAAAAGAGGCAATATCTTTTAAGTTGCTGTTGCGTTAGCGCTTCTTGTGTAAATTTCTCTTTTTTGCAAGAAGTTTAATGTTATAATCTTTTTAAAAATCAAGATATATAACATAATGAACAATCAAAACAAAAGCAAAAAAATATTTATTCTCTACTCTCTGATTGTGGTTGGTTTTATCATATTTTTAGGCGTGATGCTTCTTACAACCCTAAAATCCCGCGATTTGCCCTCTCTCTATACAAAAGAGAGTTCAAAAGCAATAAGAGGCTCCATCATCAGTGCCGATGATTTTCATATAGCGACCACGATAAAACTCTACAAAGCCGTTGTAAACACGCACTATATCGACCCAAAAAAAAAGGAGCTTTTTGTTGAGCTCTTTAGCATCTACTCAGGCATCGACGCCAAAGAGATTAAAAAGAGGCTTGCCAAAAGAGATGGTGTGGTGGTACTAAGCTACAACATCCCTCAAAAACAGGCGCAGTATCTTAAACAGCTCTCATATGAGCTTTTAAGACTAAATGTTTTTATAGAGAGAAAAAATCCTCTTACAGGCAAAACAACGCTTCACGGTCTAAGCGTCGTTGAGAGCGGAGAGAGCAGAGAGTATCCCTACGATAAACTTTTAACGCCCATCATCGGCTATCCTCACAAATATGAAGATGAGGGGTATACCTATGTAAAAGGGGTAAAAGGGCTGGAAAAAAAGTTTGAAAACGAACTTCAAGCAAAACAGGATGAGCTAAGCCAGGGTCCAAGGGATGTAAACGGTTATATTATATTAAACGGGGAGAGTTTTACAAAACCGGAGATCAACGGTCTGGATATAAAGCTCTTTATTCCGGTGGCTCTGCAAATACGAATTGAAAGAATGCTCGAAGAGATGAGAGAAGAGCTAAGAGCCCAGCATATTATAGCTGCCGTTATGGATTCAAAAAGCGGCGATGTTCTTACTATGGCAAGCTCCAACAGATATCTGCCAAAATCGATAAAAAGAAGCGACTACCCATCTCTTAACAGCGGCATGATAGAGTACAGTTTTGAGCCGGGAAGCGTTATAAAACCCATCACATTTTCTCTTCTTTTGGATAAGGGGCTTGTAAATCCATATGATTTGGTAAACGGCCATAACGGACGCTATAAAATAGGCAGAAAGATTATAACTGATGAGCATAAATTTGACTGGCTAAGTGCTGAAAATGTTATAGTGCACTCATCAAACATAGGTATAGCACAGCTTGCTCAAAAACTCTCAGGAGCAGAGTTTTATCAGGGGCTTATAGATTTTGGTTTTGCATCAAAATCCACTCCGGATCTTGTTTATGAAAAAGTCGGCTCTGTTCCGCATATTTTGCAGCTAGAAAATGAGATCTATAAAGCAACATGTTCTTACGGTTATGGTATGCACGCAAATCTGATGCAGCTTATACGCGCCTATAGCGCTTTTAACAACAACGGAAGAATTATTACGCCAAAAATAGTAAAGTGTTTTATAGACAAGGGCAAAAAAGAGATTCCAATTCCCTATGCAGAGCAGATTCAGGTTATAAAAAGCACAACCGCGCAAAGAATGAAAAAAATATTGATAAAAACAGTAAACGAGGGAACCGGTACAAAAACAAAAACAGATGGTTTGGAGATTGGTGGCAAAACGGGAACGGCGCATATAGTCGAGGGCAAAAAGTATGTAAACGAGTACAACACTGCTTTTGTAGGCTTTGCAAATGACAAAAAGAGCAAATACATTATAGGCGTTATTGTTATAAGACCTAAAAAGAGCCAGTTTGCATCCCAAACAGCCGTACCCGTTTTTAAAAAGACGGTTGATATTTTAGTCGAAGAGGATTATTTAAAGCCAGATATTGTCGAGTAGTCTCGTCGTTCCCACTTTTACCTCAACCAAAATCACTGTATTTCCTATCTCTACATGTGAAATTTGGTTAAATTCACGGTCCAGTATCTCCACATAAAAAATCTCCAGAGGAGCCAACACCTCTCTCATTTTTGATGTTATCTCTTTTGAGTCAAGCACTCCTTTAGAGACCATTGCACTTGCAGTGCGAAGAGAAGATGGTATCTTAAGCGCTTCTTCTCTGTGCGACGGAGTCAAATAGGCATTTCTGCTGCTTAGTGCCAGCCCATCTTTTTCACGAACTGTATCAACGGGAACTATCTCTACATCCATAAAGAGCTGTTTTACCATCAGCGATATAAGATTTAACTGCTGCGCATCCTTTTTACCAAAGTATGCTCTTGTCGGATTTACTATGTTTAACAACTTCATTACAACAGTTAAAACACCGTTAAAATGAGACGGCCGGCTAAAACCTTCCAAAACATAGCCTCTGACTTTTGGCGCAAGAAGAGCTACCTCATCTTCGCCATACATAACATCGGCACTTGGCAGAAAAAGAATATCGACACCGCTTAGCTCGCATATCTTTTTATCAGCTTCATCTTTTTTTGGATATTTATCCAAATCTTCATCTTTTAAAAACTGTGTAGGATTTAAAAACACCGAGACGACAACAAACTCATTTTGCTCTTTTGCCTTTTTTATAAGAGAGATGTGTCCCTCATGCAAAGCACCCATTGTAGGAATAAAACCTACTGTTTTATGCACCTCTTTTAGCTGCTCTTTTAACTCTAAGGGACTAGAAATAATCTTCATTTTAAGCCTCAATTTAATATAATCGCAATTATACACTATTGGATCGGTTTTATGGATAATTATGAATATACAGAACTTTTAAAAAATCTTTCAAAAAAGATGAATAACATTAGCGGTGTCGTTGAGCCGGACAAACTCCAAGCGCGTTTAGATGAAATAGCGGAGTTGGAAAATTCGCAGGATTTTTGGAATGATGCTGCATATGCGGCAAAGATTCAAAAAGAGAAAACACAGTGCGAAAGAAAACTTCAAAAGCATGCTGTTGCAAAAGATGCTCTCGAAGATGCCAAAGAACTATACGACATGGCTAAAGATGAAAACGACGAAGATGCCATTGCCGAGTGTTTTGAGGGAGCCCAAAAGCTTGAAAAGCTTATACGAGCCATGGAGATTGAGGTTCTTTTAAGCGAAGAGATGGACGCCAACAATGCCATTCTTTCCATTCATCCAGGTGCAGGCGGTACAGAGTCACAGGACTGGGCTTCAATGCTTCTTCGCATGTATAAAAGATTTGCTGAGAGACGGGGATGGAGTATTGAGGTACTCGATTATCAGGCGGGCGATGAAGCGGGCATAAAAGATGTCTCACTGCTTATAAAGGGTGAAAATGCCTATGGATATCTAAAAGTTGAAAACGGCATCCACCGGCTTGTTCGCATCTCGCCTTTTGACTCCAACGCTAAAAGACATACATCATTCAGCTCTGTAATGGTTTCCCCGGAAGTAGATGAGAATATCAATATAGAGATAGAAGACAAAGATATCCGCGTTGATACATACCGCTCAAGCGGCGCCGGCGGACAGCATGTAAATAAGACGGAGTCAGCCATCAGAATCACCCATATAGCAACAGGTGTGGTTGTTCAGTGCCAAAACGACAGAAGCCAGCATAAAAACAGAGCGACTGCCATGAAAATGCTTAAATCAAGACTCTATGAGCTGGAGCTCGAAGCGCAAAAAGCACAAAGTGATGGTATTGCAAAAAGTGAAATAGGCTGGGGACATCAAATCCGCTCTTATGTTATGCAGCCCTATCAGCAGGTGAAAGACACAAGAAGCAATCAAGCATACTCAAATGTAAGCGCAATACTTGACGGTGATATTGATAAAATGATTGAAGATGTGCTTATTTCTCAAAACAAAATTTCTTAATAAAAAAGCATGGATATACTAAAAGAGTTTAGAGCAAGTGACAAATGCTCTTATCTGCCGGGTAAAAATCAGACAACGCACTATAAAATAATCAGTGAGTGCTCTGCTGCTGACTGCCAGGAGCTTATAGAGCGCGGTTACAGAAGATTTGGCAAAATGTATTTTAGACCCATCTGCCCCGCATGCGATGAGTGCAAAAGCATAAAAATAGATGTAGATAATTTTGAATTTTCAGCATCGCAAAGAAGAGTTTTAAAAAAAGCCTCAAATATCAAAAGCTATATTCAAAGACCCTCCATCAGCAAAAAGCATCTGGAACTTTTTGAAAAGTATCATCTTTTTATGAAAGAGAAAAAGGGATGGGACTATACTCCCGTAAGTGCTCAAAATTACTACAACTCTTTTGTGGATGGGCATAATAGTTTTGGATATGAAGTTTTGTACTATTTGGACGATACGCTTATCGGGGTAGATTTAATTGATATTTTAGATGATGGAGTATCTTCCATATACTTTTACTATGACCCCGACTATATGAAATACTCACTCGGTAAACTCTCTATGTACAATCAGATAACTTTCGCAAAAAGATCTCAAAAAAAGTGGATATATCTGGGCTACTATGTCAAAGAGTGCCCCTCTCTTTCCTATAAATCTCACTATAAGCCATACCTGACACTTGATGGAAGACCTGCTATATATGAGCAGCCTTTATGGTTTTAGTGATTTATCAGCTCTTTTTTCTGATATTGGCGAATCTCTCTCTTTTTTTGGAGAAGCTCTTCTTCAAGCATCTCTTCCCTCTCCTGCTCTTTTTCTTTATCTCTTTTTTTAATATGTTCTATTCTTTGTGAAGCTTTATCCTGTTTTTTAACAGATTTTTTCAAATCTGCCTTACTCTTTTGCTTTGAGCGCTCACTCTCTACAAGCATCTTTAATTCACCGGATAAAACTATCTCATTTTTGTTTAAATCATAATAGTCTAAAATCTTTTTTTTATACTTTTTTGTATCAATCATGCCGGAGTTGACTAACTCTGTAAAGAGTTCATGATTATTTTGCTTCATAGACTCTTTAAACTTTTTTTGAGAAATTCTGGCAAAATAGCTGTCTTGTTTAGACAACTCTCTTAATTTCCTTAGATATTCGCGCTTATCTACACTACTATCTCCGGACTCAATAGCAAAACCATCTTTTTTTGTTTTTTCAACCTCTTTTATATGCGTAGCTATCTTATCTTCAAACTCTGAAAACTCTTTTATCTCTTTTAATTTTTCTATTGAGGGCGCATTATCATAGATGCCGTCTCCAAGAGAGGAGTATACACGAGGATTTTGAGCAAGCAAAAGTGTTGCAAAAAGAGATATAATTATCATTTTTTTCATAATTTCACCTTTATTGTTTTTATTTTTTTAATTATACTAGATATAATTGTAAAATGATTAAAAAAATAAAAATTGAACTAATTTACTTTACAGTGATACTTTTGGTTTTAGCTGTTTTGCAGCATTCGGATTTGTTGCACTCTCCTATTGAGAGAGTTGATGCAATGGTAGAGCAGGGAAACTATCTTCATCCTTTGCTTTGGGCATTTGCAGTTTATGCAGTCATAGGTCTTATAAGATTGATAGTAAAATATGTGCTTTATCTTAAAAATAAAGCAAAATAGCAACTCTAGCATGCTTAGCGCACGCTAGAATTTATATTTGGCACCTATATAATAGTTTGATTTTTGTATATACCCTAGCTGTTCGGGTATTTTTTTATCAAACACATTGTCGATGCCGGCAAAGAGGTCTATGTTTTTAAAACTATCTTTTTGCATTACCTTTATATTTGTTATGCTGTAACCTCCGACTTCTCCGTCTATATCTATCTGTTCTCCTGTATATTTTGTAACACTTCTTAATTCAAGTTTTGGCATAGGAAAGTAACTGATTGTCATGCTTGCAAGCTCCTCAGGAATCCCAATCAAGGCAGTATCGTCTGTTTTGTTTTTTGCATCTATATAGCTGTAATAAAATTTTACAATCAGTTCATCTACCGGATAAAATGCAATATTAGTCTCAACCCCTTTTATCTCGCTCTCACTTATATTTTTATAACTCGTTGTAGTAGCATCTAGTATAACCTTGCTTATTCTATTATCTATTTTAGTATCAAAAACAGAGACTTCAAAATCATATACATCTCCTTTATTGCTTATCCCAATCTCTATAGTTTCACTTGTTTCCGGTGTCAAATCCCAACTCTGTGTTTTTGATCCTTCTATAATCATAGAACCTAAAAGATTTTTTCCTGCAGCTGTTGTAGTGTTTGTATACAGCTCTTCATCAGTGGCACTTTTAAAGCCTTCAGAGTAGTTTGCTTTAACTTTTGTGTTTTCATATATATCATAAACAGCGCCAAAACTAAGAGAAGTTTCGCTTTTTGCTTCAGAGTCTTTATCATATCTGGCACCATATACAAGATTTAATCTCTTAATCGGTCTATACTCGTGTTGCAAAAAAATTCCTGAATATGTTCTGTCATCTATGCTATATCCGGTTGCATCTCTATTTACAACTCTATACTCTCCTCCGATTAATACTCTATTATCCTGTGAAAATTCATATGTGCTTAAGAAATCATGATTAACATATCTTGTGGTAGAATCATCTATACCAGATACTGAATCCTCTTTTGAATCATACCCCAGCTCTTCCCAAAAATTTGTGTATATTTTTTTGTCTTTTTCATATTTTGAATATGAAAGACTATACATAAACTCTAAAGCATCCGAAGGAGTATATGTAAATCCTGAGCTTGCAGTAACTCTTCTATTTTCATCATACTGCTCTGCAGAGAGGTTGTTTACTACGATTTTATCATAGTTTGTTGTATATAGTGCACTTATAAAATTGCCCTCTATATTCTCTTTGAGATAACTCATATCTATATCTATCTTAAAATGATCACTAAATCTATGTGTCATCCCTCCGCTTATACTTTTAGTCTCCATCTCATCTTCATAATCCTCTTGAAAATCATATGTATCATTTAAGTTATCTAAATTTGTTGAAGTTTTTAGTGAAGCCGGGAGAGTAGACGGCGAGTATGAATTACTTCCCTGTTTAATAATTACATCTGTTGTTTTGTCTTTTGAATAGGTGTCTCTTTTTATATAGCTTGAAAAGAGTCTAAATGAGGTATTTTCTTTTTTACCAAATATATTTATATCTGCACTATTTTTGTTTTTTGCATGTGTAACCTGTATATCTCCGGCAAAATCATCATCACTTTTTTTAGTAATGATATTTATGATTCCCCCCATAGAATCACTTCCGTAAAGCAAACCGGAGCTCCCCTTGACTATCTCTATTCTCTCTACCATGCTAGCGGGAATTCTTCCTGCATCTGTAAAAGTCCCGTTTATTCTTTTTCCATCTATCAGATAAAGTGTATCATCTGGATTCATCCCTCGTATACTAACCTGCTGCTCATTTGCACCAGACGCTTTTGTAGCAACTTCTCCACTGCCTGTTAATATATCGGAGATATTTGTTGCCCCGCTGTTTTCAATTTCATCTTGCGTAATTACCGTTACCTGCATCGGCAAATCAGCTAATGTACTTTTTGTTTTAGTACTAGAAACAACAATTTCATTTAAATCATATGCTTCATTTGCATATAGCATAGAAGACAAAAATAAAATAAATATAAATTTTATTTTAATATTCAATTTAACCCCTTTTTATAATAAAAATTTAATTATTATTGCAAAGAAGTATTAATTTAGTGTGGAATTGATAAAATAAATTGTTTATTGTGAAAATATTTTGTATAAAGATGACATTCTGCTGCAATACCATCTATATGTAACTATTTTACAATGATTTTATTTATTTACTTATCACTTAAATGAATCATCTCTTCTGCACTCATTGCAGACAACTCTTCTGTTGACATTGCAAACAATTTTGTTTTAAATGCAAATTTTTCTTCCATACTCAAAGAATCCATTTTTGACATTAATGCATCTTTCTTCTCTGGAGCAAGAGACTTCATTTTCATTTCAAATTCTTCAATCTTTTTCGGTGTGGTAGAGAATACAGACGCTTTAAATGCCAACATCTCTGCTTTTTCTTTTTCTCTTTGCTCAGGTGATAATGATTGCATTTTAGCTTTTATTGCTGCTTTAAATGCTTCTTTATCTTCAGGTGCGACACCCCCTCTTTGGTTTTTCAACTCTTGCAACGACATACTAGAGTAATCAACTGCGAATAGATTCGCTATTAACAAAACGCTTATAATAATATTTCTCATAGGAGACTCCTTTTTTTATTATTATAAACACTCAATGTGAATTATTTGTGAATTTTATATTTTGATAAATTTTATTTGAAGTTTTATTTTGAAATGATAGGGAGGATAAAATATCTCCCAAAAGGGAGCTATTTTGAGATTGGCTTAGCCGTTTCTCTTTTTAATGATCTCTTCAGATACATTTTTTGGAACTTCTTCATAGTGATCAAATTCCATAGCATATGTTGCTCTACCTTGAGTAGCAGAACGAAGATCTGTTGAGTAACCAAACATCTCAGCTAGAGGAACGAAAGCATCAACAATTTTGTTTCCTGCTCTGTCACCCATTGCATTGATTTGTCCGCGACGACGGTTAAGGTCACCGATAACATCACCCATATAATCTTCTGGAACTTCAACTTCAACTTTCATAATCGGCTCTAGTATCGCAGGATTTGCTTTTCTACAACCCTCTTTAAAGCCCATTGATGCAGCAAGTTTAAATGCCATCTCATTTGAGTCGACTTCGTGGTATGAACCATCATAAAGTGTTACTTCAATGTCTTCTACAGGATAACCTGCAAGAACACCGTTAGCCATAGTTTCAGCACAACCTTTTTCAACTGCAGGAATATACTCTTTTGGAATTACCCCACCCTTGATTTCGTTATGGAAAATAAAGCCTGTACCAGCTTCACCCGGCTTAATTTTAAGGAATACATGTCCAAATTGTCCACGCCCACCTGATTGTTTCGCATATTTGTACTCTTGAGAAACTTCTTTTCTAATTGTTTCACGGTATGAAACTTGAGGAGCACCAACTTCAGCTTCTACTTTGAACTCTCTTTTCATTCTATCTACAAGAATTTCAAGGTGTAACTCACCCATTCCTGAAATAATAGTCTGACCAGTCTCTTCATCTGTATGAACTCTAAAAGATGGATCTTCAGCAGCAAGTTTAGCAAGTGCTAGTCCCATCTTTTCTTGATCTGCTTTTGTTTTTGGTTCAACCGCAACAGAGATAACCGGCTCAGGGAAATCCATACGCTCTAATACAACAGGATCTGCAGCATCACAAAGAGTATCACCGGTTGTAGTAAATTTAAGTCCTACAACAGCCCCGATTTCTCCAGCATAGATCTCTTTTACTTCTTCACGCTTAACCGCGTGCATCTTCATAATACGACCTATTCTCTCTTTTTTATCTTTTGTAGAGTTGTGCACATATGAACCTGACTCTAATGAACCGCGATAAACACGAATAAAAGTTAACTGTCCAACAAAAGGGTCAGTCATAATTTTAAATGCTAAAGATGCAAATGCACCATTGTCAGTTGATGGAACAACAACTTCTTTTGTCTCATCATCCATCATAGTACCCTTAATAGGAGCACACTCTGTTGGAGATGGAAGATATGCAACAACAGCATCAAGAAGTGTTTGAACACCTTTGTTTTTAAATGCAGTTCCTGCAGTCATTGGAACAATGTGCATTCCGATTGTTGCAGCTTTAATACCTGCAATAATCTCTTCTTGAGTAAGCTCTTCGCCTTCTAGGTATTTCTCAGCAAGTTCTTCATTTCCATCTGCTTCAGAAATAGATTCAATAAGCTTTTCACGATACTCATTTGCTTTATCAATCATATCAGCAGGAATCTCTTCTACATGATAGTTTGAACCCATTGCAGCATCTATATCCCAAAGAACAGCATTCATTGTTACTAAATCAACTACACCGCGGAAGTTATCTTCTTGACCGATTGGAAGCTGAATTGGAACCGGATTACCTTTAAGACGCTCGCGTATTTGAGTTTCTACTTGGTAAAAATCTGCACCCGTTCTATCCATTTTATTAACAAATACAATCGATGGCACGCCATAACGGTTTCTTTGTCTCCAAACAGTTTCAGATTGAGGCTGAACACCGCCAACTGCACAAAAAACTGACACAGCACCGTCAAGTACACGCATAGAACGCTCAACTTCGATTGTAAAGTCAACGTGGCCCGGAGTGTCTATGATGTTAATCTGTTTTCCTGCCCATTCACAAGTTGTTGCAGCAGAAGTAATTGTAATACCTCTCTCTTGCTCTTGCTCCATCCAGTCCATTGTTGCAGCGCCGTCATGAACCTCACCGATTTTATGCTCACGACCTGTATAGAATAAAATTCTTTCAGTCGTAGTAGTTTTACCCGCATCAATGTGAGCAGCAATACCGATATTTCTTACATCTTCTAATTTATGTGATCTTGGCATAATTTATCCTATTACCAACGATAGTGAGCAAATGCTTTATTTGCTTCAGCCATACGATAAGTATCTTCTTTTTTCTTAAATGCAGAGCCTTTGTCAGATGCTGCATCCATAAGTTCATTTGCCAATCTCTCAGCCATAGTTCTCTCATTTCTTTTTCTAGAAGCATCAACTAACCATCTAATAGCTAGTGACAATTGACGCACCGGACGCACTTCTACTGGAACTTGATAAGTAGCACCACCAACACGACGACTTTTAACTTCAATAATCGGCTTAATATTTTCAATAGCATCATTAAATGTATCGATACCTGTTTTCTCACCGCGAGAACTTACGATATCCAAAGCGCTGTAGATAATCTTCTCAGCTGTACTTTTTTTACCGTCTAACATTATTTTATTTATAAACTTCGTTAAAACTTTGCTTCCATAAACTGGATCGGGCATAATTTCACGAACGGGAGCTTTTCTTCTTCTCATTTGTAATTTTCCTTATCTTCAATTTTTTCAAATTTACTCAAAACACTTAAAGTGTCCTGTAGCTAGCTTGAATATTTTGGCTTTTAGCCTGTATATTTTTAACTATTTTCTACGAAACCAGTTTCGTGGGCTTTGCGCCGAAGAAAACATAGCGTTAGCGTAGTCAAATGGGCTTTTGCTCATTTGGCGTACTAAATAGAAATAGCAGTACTAAAAAAATAATCTTTGATTATTTTTTTGGTCTTTTTGTTCCGTATTTAGAACGAGCAACAGTACGGTTAGCAACACCTGCAGTATCTAATGCACCACGAACGATATGGTACTTAACACCAGGTAAATCTTTGATACGACCGCCACGAACTAGTACGATTGAGTGCTCTTGAAGGTTGTGACCCTCACCACCGATATAAGAGATAACTTCAAAACCTGAAGTTAAACGAACCTTTGCAACTTTTCTTAAAGCTGAGTTAGGTTTTTTAGGTGTTGTCGTGTAAACACGAGTACAAACACCACGACGCTGTGGACATGATACAAGAGCAGGTGATTTTGATTTTTTAATCACTCTTTTACGCTCATTGCGAATCAATTGATTGATTGTAGGCATACAATTCCTTTACTTAATTTTTCCAGTAGAATTTAACTCACTGTTTTTTAGAGAGTTATAGACGCGTAATATTATATAAAAAGTGATTAAAGTTAGCTTATTTTAAGTATTAATTAATGTATAGAATTTTATGTGAGAAATAATAGAGTTGATACTAAGTGAGAGAGCTCTTCTTTTAGAAGTGCTCTCTCACTTTTAGTTAAAAAGAAAAAATACTATTTTTCTTCATCGCTGTTAAAAACTACCTCTTGATCTTTATAAATACCTGTTCCTACAGGAATAGTACGACCAATAATAACATTTTCTTTCAGATCGTTTAGATCATCTATTTTTGCGCTTACCGCAGCTTCAGTTAATACTTTAGTAGTATCTTGGAATGATGCAGCAGAAATAATACTGTCAGCTGAAACTGAAGCTCTTGTAATACCCACAAGGAATGGCTCAGCAATTGCCGGACGACCGCCAAGTTTGATAATTTTTTCATTCTCTTGTGCAAATTTATTTTTAGAAACCAAATCTCCTTCAATAAACTTCGTATCTCCAGATTTAACAATTTTGATTTGTCTTAACATCTGAGTAAAAATTACTTCAATATGTTTATCAGCAATATTAACCCCTTGTGAACGATAAACTTGCTGTACTTCACTTACAAGATAGTTGTAAAGTGCTTTTACACCCATAATACGCAATAATTCATGCGAAGAGATTATTCCCGATGTCAATCTCTCACCGGCATGCACAAAATCTCCTGCATTTACAACAGCTGAGTGAGATTTATCTACAAAATACTCTTTTATAATGCCACTCTCAGACGCAACAATAATTCTAATTTTACCGCGAAGAGGTTTACCAAAACTTACAATACCGTCTATTTCAGAGATAAGTGCTGTTGCTTTTGGACGACGACCTTCAAAAAGTTCACTTACACGAGGAAGACCTCCTGTAATATCGCTTGATTTTTGAAGCGCTTTTGGAGTTTTAGCAATAATATCCGCTACTTTAACCGTTGCACCGTTTTTAACATAAATAGATGTTTTTATTTGAAGCTGATATCTTAAAAGTTCACCATCTTCACTAGCAAGCACAATTGTAGGCTTATATTCAGCAGGAATATGATCGTTAATCATTAAACGAGTTTTCCCAGTCAGCTCATCATACTGTTCAGTCGCAGTAGTTCCAATAATAATATCTTCAAAATGCACTACACCGTTTGTTTCAGATATTATCGGATTAGAGTATGGATCCCACTCTGCAATTACAGTTGATTCATCAGTTTTTGGTTTTGCTATAACAGATTTAGCATCTACTACAGCATCATCATCCGCAACAATTACCGAACCGCGAGCAATATAGTGTCTTACAGCTTCACGATTATTTGAATCTACGACAGTAGCAAAAAGACCTTTCTCTACTACTTCATAACCAGGTTTAAGACCTTCAAATCTCTCCAGATAGTCGCCTCTTAACAAGAAGTATTTAACTACTCCTTCTTCTTTTGCGAAAATCTTTTGCGTTACCGGAGCACCGTTTGGAACTAAAACTTCAGACGCATACGGTATACGGCTTGGTACATTCCAGCCATCTTTAATAGTTTCAACGATAGACTCTAACTCTTTAACTTCTGAACCATCTTCATAAGGGAAGTAATATTTACCCTCGATATGTCCACCGATTCCCGCTAATTCATTTGGTTTGGCAATTTCATTTTTACGAATAGAGTAACGAACTGTTTCTGTTTTTGAAGTAACACTAATTATTACTTCATCATGAATTGTTTGAATCTCAATTTTACCTGCAAATGGCGCTTTAATTTTAGGTTCAACTAAAAGTACGGCAGCATTTCTACGGTTTGCAACTATATTTTTACCCTCTTTAGAAGCATATGTTTTCAAATTATAGTAACGGATAAAACCTTCTTTTTCTGCTATAACTTGTCTCTCTTGAGCAGTTGAACTCGCTGTACCACCCACATGGAATGTTCTAAGAGTAAGCTGAGTACCAGGCTCACCGATTGACTGAGCGGCAATAATACCAACAGCTTCACCTTTACGAACTATCTTGCCAGTAGCCAAGTTTACCCCATAACATAGAGCACAAATTCCATTTTCACTTTTACATGTAGTAGGTGTTCTTATATATGCTGTTTTAATGCCGGCTTCTGCTATAACTTTTGCACTTACTTCATCAATCAAAGTTCCCTCAGCATAAAGAATCTCATTACTGATAGGATCAATGATATCATCAGCTAAAACTCTACCGTTTAGTCTGTCTTCAAGAGATTCAATCAATGTATTTTGATCACTGATATCAGAGATCTCAATACCCTCATGTGTATGACAGTCATGCTCTACAATTTTTACATTTTGTGCAACATCTACAAGCTTACGAGTCAAATATCCCGCATTTGCTGTTTTAAGAGCAGTATCGGCAAGACCTTTTCTAGCACCGTGCGTAGAGATAAAGTACTCGATTACATTAAGACCCTCTTTAAAGTTAGAGATAATAGGGGTTTCGATGATTTCACCGCTTGGCTTAGCCATAAGACCACGCATACCAGCAAGCTGACGAATTTGAGCAGCCGAACCACGAGCACCGGAATCTGCCATCATATAGATAGAGTTAAAACCTTTTTTATCAGTTTGAACAAGCTCCATCATCTGAGTTGCCAAAGTATTGTTTGTATCTGTCCAAACATCGATAATTTTATTGTATCTCTCTTGTTCAGTTAAAAGACCCGCTTCATACTGTTTTTGAATCTCAAATACTCTATTTTTTGAATCAGCAATTTTAGCTGCTTTTGTTTCTGGAATTTTAATATCATCAATAGAGATAGATACTCCAGACTCAGTTGCATGTTTAAAACCTAAATCTTTAAGTCTATCCAAGAAACCTGCCGTTACTCCTATGCCACCATGTTTTTGAACATAATCTACAAGCTCATTGATAGCTTTTTTCTTCATAACTCTGTTCCAAAGTTCTGATGGAACAAAATCAGGTAAAACAGCTTTTAGAAGCATACGCCCTGCGGTTGTATGAATAATTCTTCCATTGTCTCTTGTTCTTACTTTTGCATGAATATCAAGAGCATCATGTTCAATAGCGATTCTTACTTCATCAACATTTGCAAAAAGTTTATTTGACCCTTTTACTCCATTTTTCTCTAGAGTAATATAGTAAATACCAAGAACCATATCCTGTGACGGAGTAGCTATCGCTTTACCCGATGCTGGCAGAAGAATATTCATAGATGCCATCATAAGAACTTTTGCTTCTGCAATAGCAGCTGAACTTAAAGGAATATGCACAGCCATCTGGTCACCGTCAAAGTCGGCATTAAATGCAGCACAAACCAACGGATGAAGCTGAATAGCTTTACCATCAATCAATTTAGGATGGAACGCTTGAATTGAGAGCTTATGAAGTGTCGGTGCACGGTTAAGCATAATAGGATAACCATCAACGATTTCAGCAAGACACTCCCAAACTTCGTTTGTTTTGTCCTCAATCATTTTCTTAGCAGCTTTAACAGTAGTCGCATACCCTTTATCTTCTAGCTTTGCAATCAAATGTGGTTTAAAGAGCTCTAGTGCCATCTTCTTAGGCAATCCGCATTGATCCATTGATAAAGATGGACCAACAACAATTACAGAACGGCCAGAAAAGTCAACACGCTTACCAAGCAAATTTTGTCTAAAACGACCCTGCTTACCTTTAATAATTTCACTTAAAGATTTAAGTGGACGCTTGTTAGCACCCTTTACAGCATTTGCACGACGACCATTATCAAAAAGTGCATCAACAGACTCTTGAAGCATTCTTTTTTCATTTCTTACGATGATTTCAGGTGCTTCAAGCTCTACAAGACGCTTAAGTCTTTGATTACGGTTAATTACACGACGATAAAGGTCATTAACATCAGAAACTGCAAATTTTCCGCCATCTAATGCAACCAAAGGTCTTAGATCAGGTGGAAGAACAGGCAATACAGTCAGCATCATCCATGCAGGATTATTTCCAGAGTTTAAGAAAGATTCTATTACTTTAAGTCTTTTTGCAATAGTTTTTCTTTTAGCTTCACTTTTTGTAAGCTCAATCTCTTCTTTAAGCTGCGTAAATGCATCAACTAAATCGATTGAATCTAACAAATCACGAACAACTTCGCCGCCCATGCGAGCTTTAAAACCTAGTTCGCCAAATCTAGACACTAAAGTACGGTACTGCTCTTCATTTAAAACATCATATTTTAAAACAGGAGTTTTTGCTTCAGCATCATAATATGCTTCGCCACCCTCTTCTACAATATATGCCTCATAGTATAGTACACGCTCTAAATCTTTCATCTTGATACCTAAAAGAGTACCAATACGAGAAGGTAGTGAACTAACATACCAGATGTGCGCAACCGGAGTTACAAGATCAATATGACCCATACGAACACGGCGGACTTTACTGCTTGTTACTTCAACACCACACTTCTCACAAACAACACCTTTATAGCGCATTTTTTTGTATTTACCGCAAAGACACTCATAATCCCTTACAGGACCAAAAATCTTAGCACAAAATAGACCGTCGCGTTCAGGTTTAAGTGTACGGTAGTTGATAGTTTCAGGTTTTTTTACTTCACCATGACTCCAAGATAACACCTTTTCAGGAGAAGCTAAACGAAACTGTATCTGTTTTATATCAGTCGGTCTTTTCTCTTCAGTCACTTCAATAGCTACTAATTTACTCATCGTCTTCTACCTCGTCAAATATTTCTACATCAAGAGCTAATGATTGCAGCTCTTTAGTTAATACAAAGAGTGTCTCTGGAATACCGGATTCTGGCACCAATTCACCTTTTGTAATTGCTTTATACGCACGAACTCTTCCATCAACATCATCAGATTTGATAGTTAACATCTCTTTAAGAACAGCACTTGCACCATACGCTTCAAGTGCCCAAACTTCCATCTCACCAAATCTCTGCCCTCCAAATAGCGCTTTACCGCCGACTGGCTGTTGTGTTACAAGTGAGTATGGTCCAGTTGAACGAGCATGAATCTTCTCATCAACAAGGTGATGAAGTTTAAGCATATACATATAACCCACATTTACACGCTCTTTAATCTTCTCGCCTGTCTTGCCGTTATAAAGAACAGTTTTACCATCTGTATCCATCTTTGCAAGAGCAAACAACTTTTCAAACTCTTCAGAATTTACACCTTCAAATATAGGAGATGCAAATTTAACACCTTTTGACCAGTCACGAGCATAGTGAAGAAGTTCATCGTCACTCATTTTTGCAACAACTTCTTTTGCATTCATCATACCTGCAACATCTGATATCTCAATCATTTTTGCGCGAATATTTTGAATAAAATCTTTTTGTTTAGAGTTAAACTCTTCTAAGATTTGATTTCCAAGTTCACGACCTGCCATACCTAAGTGCATCTCTAATATCTGTCCGATATTCATACGAGAAGGAACACCAAGTGGATTAAGACAAACATCAACGCTTCTTCCATCTTCCATGTACGGCATATCAACTTCAGGAACTATAGTAGAAACAATACCCTTGTTTCCGTGGCGTCCCGCCATTTTATCACCGACTTTCAGCTGGCGTTTTGTAGCGATGTATACTTTTACATACTTCACTACACCGTTTGGCAGAATATCATCTTTTTCTAAGATATTTAATTTCTCTTCATGCTCATCGCGGAAGAGTCTCTTCTCTTTTTGGAAATAGTTTTTCGTTTTATTGTATTCTGCTTGAATCTCTTCACTAAATGATTTTACAATCGCATTCATAGCAAAACGGTTTACTTCAACCAAGTCTTTACCATCGATTATATCTCCGGCTTTATACTCTGTATCACCGATTTTAATATCAGCTATAAGAGGCTCTTTTGTAAGAAGTTTTGTAACTCTCAACATCTCCTCTTTATCTATCATAAGAAGTCTGTCGTAGTGTTCACGCTCCAAATAATCACGCTCCTCTTTTTCAAGTTCGAGTGCACGCGCATCTTTGTCATAACCTTTTTTTGTAAAAATCTTTACATCAACAACAACACCTTCCATACTTGGAGGACAATAAAGAGATTTATTTGTTACATGTCCAGCTTTTTCACCAAAAATAGCACGAAGAAGTCTCTCTTCAGGAGTCGGTTTAACTTCACCTTTTGGAGACACTTTACCAACAAGAATCATTCCGCCTCTGACAGTTGTACCTATTTTTACAATACCGCTCTCATCTAAATGAGCAAGCTCATCATCTCTTACATTTGGAATATCACGAGTAATCTCTTCAACGCCATGCTTTAACTCTCTTGCTTCAGCCTCTTTTTCATAAATATGAACAGATGTAAATGCATCTTTACGGATTAATCTCTCTGATATTACAATAGCATCCTCAAAGTTATAGCCATTCCAAGGCATAAAAGCAACCATTGCATTAATACCTAGTGCCAATTCACCCTGATCCATATTTGGACCGTCGGCAATTATCTGACCCTTTTCTACTCTTTGACCCAGTTTTACAATTGGCTTTTGAGCAAATGAAGTGTTTTGGTTTGTACGAAGATTTTTTTGTAAAGGATAATAATCTATATATATCTCCCCATCATCTTCTCCCATAACATAGATATGTTTACCATCAACTTTCTCTACAACACCTGAGCGTTTTGCTTTTACACACTCCCAAGAGTCACGAGCAACAAGCTTTTCAACACCAGTTCCCACCATAGGAGCGTCAGGTTTTAAAAGAGGTACTGCTTGTCGTTGCATGTTTGAACCCATAAGCGCACGGTTTGCATCGTCATGTTCCAAGAAAGGAATCAGGGAAGCTGCAACACCAACAACCATATGAGATGATAAGTCGGCATATTCACACTCGGATACAGGGCGGTGAAGAATCTCTCCATCCATTCTTGTAACAACCAATTTATCTATAAATTGACCGTTTTCGTCCAGTTTGTTAGATGCAGCCGCTATTCTTTTGCCCTCTTCCTGTGTTGCGGTAAGATAAACAACCTCATTAAGAATTTTCCCATCTTTCATTACTTTATACGGAGCTTCAATAAATCCATGCTCATTTACTTTAGCATATGTTGCAAGAGTATTGATAAGACCAATATTTTGTCCCTCCGGTGTCTCAATAGGACAGATTCTTCCATAGTGAGTCGGGTGAACATCACGCACCTCAAAGCCAGCACGCTCTTTTACTAAACCGCCCTCACCAAGAGCAGATAGACGACGCTTATGCGTTACTTCTGAAAGTGGATTTGTTTGATCCATAAATTGAGACAATTGACCGCCCGAGAAGAATTCCATAATAGTTGAAGTAATCATCTTTGAGTTTATTAAATCGTGAGGCATAAGCTCATTCATCGGTCCACTCATAGTTGAGAGTTTGTCACGAATCGCTTTTTGCATCTTGATAAGACCGTTATGTAACTCATTTCCTAAAAGCTCACCGATAGAACGGATACGACGATTACCTAAGTGATCTCTATCATCAATATGACCTTGACCATTTTTAACTTTAATAACATATTTTACAGATTCGATAATATCTTCATGCGTTAAAACAGTTATATATTCAGGTATATTAAGACTTAATTTATGATTCATCTTCATACGACCGACTTTTGTCAAATCATATCTTTCAGGATCAAAAAAGAGTTGATTTACAAATACTTTTGCAGCATCTTTTGTTACAGGCTCACCCGGTCTCATAACTTTATAAATACGAATTGCCGCCAAATCATTTTCATCTTCGATATCTTCTGTCTGCTTTAATAATTTTAGTGAGTCTGAATCAGCATTAAATGCATTGATAATCGAGCTATCCACACCCTCAGCCAAATCATTTGCGATACTAAAGTTTGTTACACCGACTTCAACCATTTTTTTAAGTTTTACTTCATCAATATGAGTCATAGTGTCAAAAAGAATTTCACCCGTTTCAGGATCAATAATAGGCTTTGCCAAATAGCGGTCTAACAACACTTCAAGAGGATATTCAACTTCTTTAATACCATCTTCAAGAAATTTTTGTGCTTTTTTGCTGGAGAGTCTTTTTCCAGACGCTAAAATAACATTTCCCTCTTTATCAATCAAATCATATGTCAGTCTTGATGAGTAATCGTTTGGATTAAATTTCATTAAATATTTATTGTCAACTATATTGATTTGCTGAATAGGATAAAATAGTTTTAAAATATCTTGTTTAGAATAACCAAGTGCTCTAAACATAATAGTTACAGGAACTTTACGGCGCTTATTAATTCTCATATAAAGAATATCTTTAGGGTCATACTCAAAATATAACCATGAACCGCGATCAGGTATAATCTGACCTGTATAGATAAGCTTATTGCCAGAAGTTGTTGACTCCTCTTCTTTAAAGATTACACCCGGTGAGCGGTGAAGCTGATTAACAACAACTCTCTCAACACCATTGATAATAAAAGAAGTTCTCTCAGTCATAAGCGGGATATCACGAACAAATATACTCTGCTCTTTAATATCTTTAACTCCTAACTTCTCTTTAGTATTTTCATCTCTGTCCCAAAGAACAAGACGAGTTTTCATTCTTAGGCTAACTGCATAAGTAAGACCACGCTCCATACACTCTCTAACTGTGTATTTAGGCTTGCCTACTTCACTGCCGATATACTCAACTGTAAGTCTGTTTTGAGCGTCATGAATAGGAAAAACTGATTGGAATACTGTTTCAACACCGCTTTGCGCTCTATCTTTTTCATCAAGCATCAAAAATTTGTTGTATGAACTTTGTTGCAGTTGCAGTAAGTTTGGTACTTCTATCTGTTGAGGAGTTTTAGAGAAGTCTACACGAAGACGGTTTCCGGAATATAAAGTGTTTAACATTGGCTACCTCGATGAGTTGTTTTTAAGACTTAATCTTTAGGATTAAGAGTATCGGATCTAGGCGTCCCTAGATGATTTTTAGCTCAAAAAATAAGAGCTTTTTTAAATAGTGCTTATAAACGACATAAGGGCACTTTTACGAAGAGATAAAAATCCATTCGTAAAAGCGCCCAATAATGCGTGAATACACAGAAAAAAATATTTTTCTGTGTCACGAGCAGATAAAAGAAATTATTTAATTTCTACTACTGCACCTGCTTCTTCAAGTTGCTTTTTAGCATCTTCAGCAGTCTCTTTATCAACACCTTCTTTGATTGTTGATGGCAAGTTTTCAGTTGCATCTTTAGCCTCTTTTAGTCCTAGACCTGTAAGAGCACGAACAACTTTAATTACACCGATTTTTTTAGCACCAGCATCAGTAATAATTACATTAAATTCAGTTTGCTCTTCAGCAGCAGCACCGCCAGCTACAGCACCACCAGCTACAGCAACAGGCTGAGCAGATACACCAAATTTTTCTTCAAATTCTTTTACCAATTCAGCAAGTTCTAATACAGAAAGTCCTGAAATAAACTCTAATACATCTTCTTTAGTTATAGCCATAATATAGCTCCTTAATTTTTTATTTTATAAAAATGAAGAATTACCTTCATCTATTTTTAACGATATCAGAAATAGTTCTGCTATCTACGCCTCTTCTTTTTGTTGTCTTAACGCATCAAGTCCGATTGTGAAACATGTAATTGGTGCCATCCAAGTAGCAGCAAGCATAGCAAGAAGCTCTTCACGACCAGGAAGTTTAGCAAAAGCTTCAACTTTAGCAGCATCAGCAGGTTCACGATCAACATAAGCAGACTTAATTACAAATTTTTCATTATCTTTAGCAAAATCAGCAGCTATTTTAGAAGTAGCAACCGAGTCAGAACCCCATACTAAAATGTTAGTATCTTTTAATTCAACACCTGTTAGTTCAGCATTGCTTAGTGCAATTGTTGCTAAAGTATTTTTAACAACTTGAACTTTTGCGTCTTTTGCACGAGCAGCTTTTCTTAAACTCTCAAGATTTGAAACACTCAATCCTTTGTAATCACAAAAGATCACACTTTGAGCATCTTTGAATTCATTTGAAAGTACTTCAATAATTTCAGCTTTTTGTGTTTTTGTCATAGAATATCTCCTTTCCAGACAATACTTCAAATAGGCAATTAAGCTTTCGCACCTATTATCTTCAGTCCATAAAATGCAGTTACCAAAGTAGTAACTTAGTAGTGCTTTACGAATAAAGCACTTAAAATCACTCTTTTATTTAATATCAGCCAGTTGCATAATATCAAGTTTAATAGCAGGACTCATAGTTAAACTAAGTGCACCGTTCTTAATATAGCGACCTTTAGCTGAAGCAGGCTTATGCTTATTGATAGCTTTAATCAAAGATGTTAAATTTTCAGCTATTTTATCTGCATCAAAACTTGCTTTACCGATACCTGCATGTATATTTCCTTTTTTATCAACACGGAAATTTACCTGACCGCCCTTAACATTTTTAACAGCAGTCGCAACATCTGGAGTTACAGTACCTGTTTTAGGGTTAGGCATCATACCTTTTGGCCCTAGAATACGACCAATTTGACCAACAAGACCCATACAGTCAGGCGCAGCAACAACGATGTCAAAGTTAAAGATACCATCTTTAATTTGTTGTACTAAATCATCAGTACCTACAATATCAGCACCAGCTGCTTTTGCTTCATCAGCTTTAACACCTTTAGCAAAAACTGCAACACGAACAGTTTTACCTGTACCATGTGGAAGAACAATTGCACCACGAATCATCTGATCCGCGTGTCTTGGGTCTACATTCAGATTTAGTGCTACTTCAACAGTCTCATCAAATTTTGCACTTACTAAGTTTTTTACAACTGATGAAGCTTCTTCTACGCTATATATTTTTGTAGTATCAACTTTTTCTATTAATTGTTTATATCTTTTACTCATTCTCAAATTCTCCTATGAAATTCTGCCACAAAATTTTATATCATTGTGGTCGATGATATTTGTTTCTAGTCTACTACTTCTATACCGATTGAACGAGCAGAACCGGCAATAATATTAGCTGCCATATCTTTATCATCAGTATTTAAATCTTCGATTTTTCTATCTACTACTTCCATCAGTTGCGCACGAGTAATCTTTGCAACTTTATTTTTGAGTGCATTATCAGAACCTTTTTTAAGTCCTGCAGCATTCATTAAAAGAGCAGATGCCGGTGGTTGTTTTGTAATAAAAGTAAAGCTTTTATCTGTATAAACAGTAATAATAACAGGAACTTTAAATCCCATTTTATCTTTTGTTTTTTCATTAAATGCTTTAGTAAATTCCATGATATTAACACCACGCTGTCCTAAAGCAGGTCCAACTGGAGGTGCAGGTGTTGCTTTTCCAGCTTCAATTTGCAACTTGATGTAGCCTAATATTTTCTTTGCCATCTTTTTTCCTTTTTAAAATTTAAATTATCTTTTCAACTTGCGTGTAAGAGATATCAACCGGAGTTGCTCTACCGAAAATTGAAACATTAAGTTTTAGAGTTCCATGCTCTAAATCATACTCATCCACAGTTGCCGTAAAGTTTGCAAACGGACCTTCAATAATACGAACAGTTTCACCTCTGTCAAAAAATACTTTTGGTTTTGGTGCCGCGCGATTTTGAACACGATCAAGAATTACATTGATATCATGCTCGCTTAGTGGCGTAGGCGTATTTGCTTCGCCAATAAATCCAGACACTTTTGGAATGGTCTGGATAAGATGTTGTATTTCTTTGTTGAGATCTATTCTTGCAAAAACATATCCTGAATAGAGTGATCTTTCAGATATTTTTTTCTTACCCTCTTTTACCTCAATAACATCTTCTGTTGGAACTACAACATCTGTTATAGCATCTTGCAATCCCATCTCTTCTATCATATTTAGAATTGCTTGACGAACTGTTCTCTCATTTCCATATGTCTGTATAGAGTACCACTGATGATTACTTTTTTTTTCCTCCACTGCTACTCCTTATCCTAAGATTACTGACATAATTGATGACATTGCCAAGTCAACTAAAGCTAAAAAAGCAGTTATAACAGCAACAACAATTAGAACTGATATATAAGCTTGTTTTACCTGACCTTTTGTAGGAAAAATAACTTTACTTAACTCTAGCTTTGCATTTTTAATATGTGTACCTAAATTCATTCAAACTTTCCTAGTAGTCATTAATTATCGATAAAGCTCTAAAGCTTTACAAATAA
Source organism: Sulfurimonas xiamenensis (assembly GCF_009258045.1). Lineage (NCBI taxonomy): Bacteria > Pseudomonadati > Campylobacterota > Epsilonproteobacteria > Campylobacterales > Sulfurimonadaceae > Sulfurimonas > Sulfurimonas xiamenensis. Next base: position 240,784 of record NZ_CP041166.1, on the reverse strand, counting down.
TTAATGTGGCAGGCGTAGAGAGACTCGAACTCCCAACACCCGGATTTGGAATCCGGTGCTCTACCATTGGAGCTATACGCCTAAATAGACAATAAAGCTAAGTCAAAAGACTATAGCTTAAATTGCAACTATAGTTTCATCTCTTTATGAACAGTGTGCTCACGACAAAACTTACAATATTTTTTTACCGAAAATTTTTCAGTATGTGTTTTTTTATTTTTAGTAGTGTGATAGTTACGACGAGTACACTTCTCACAACCTAAATGTATTGCTTCTCTCATGTTATTAACCTTTTAAAGGATTTTGCATATTCGCACAAGGCGAATTATGCAAGAATCTCAGCTACAACACCGGCACCAACAGTTCTTCCACCCTCACGGATAGCGAACTTAGTACCTTTTTCCATAGCAATTGGGTGAATTAATTCAACAGTAATACTTACATTGTCACCAGGCATAACCATTTCAGTACCTTCTGGTAGTGTAATTGCACCTGTAACATCCGTAGTACGAACATAGAACTGTGGACGGTAGTTAGTAAAGAATGGAGTATGACGACCACCCTCTTCTTTGCTTAGTACATAGATCTCAGCTGTAAATTTTGTATGCGGAGTGATTGAACCCGGCTTACAAAGAACTTGACCACGCTCAACATCATCTTTACCGATACCACGAACAAGAATACCACAGTTATCGCCTGCTTCACCTTGATCCATCTCTTTACGGAACATTTCGATACCTGTAACAGTTGTTTTTTGAGTATCACGGATACCAACGATTTCGATTGTATCACCGATTTTTACAAGACCACGCTCAATACGACCTGTTACAACAGTACCACGACCAGAAATTGAGAAAACATCTTCAACTGGCATTAAGAAATCTTTGTCAGTTTCACGAGTAGGCTCTGGGATATATGCATCAACCTCAGCCATTAGTTTTTGAATTTTTTCTGACCATGGTCCAAGAGTACCACTTTTTGCCTCTTCTAAAGCTTTTAGTGCTGAACCAGCTACGATTGGAGTATCATCACCTGGGAAATCATAAGTGTCAAGAAGTTCACGAATCTCCATCTCAACTAGCTCTAATAACTCTTCATCATCAACCATATCTTCTTTGTTCATAAAAACAACGATATAAGGAACACCAACTTGCTTAGAAAGAAGAATGTGCTCACGAGTTTGCGGCATTGGACCATCAGCTGCTGAAACAACAAGAATAGCGCCATCCATTTGTGCAGCACCTGTAATCATGTTTTTAACATAATCCGCGTGACCCGGGCAGTCAACATGCGCATAGTGACGATTATTTGTTTCATACTCTACATGTGAAGTTGCGATTGTGATACCACGCTCACGCTCTTCAGGAGCATTGTCGATTGCATCATAATCCATCATTTTTGCACCGTTTGTTACTGCTAAAACTGCAGTAATAGCTGCTGTCAGTGTTGTTTTACCGTGATCTACGTGACCAATAGTACCAATGTTTACATGCGGTTTATTACGCTCAAACTTTTCTTTTGCCATAGTGTCCTCCGACTTAATTTGTGAATAGAAATGGAATTATACCCAAAAATTATTCAATTATTGCTTAAATTTTATCTATACTTTATCTTATGGAGCTCACGAGCGGATTTGAACCGCCGACCTCTTCCTTACCAAGGAAGTGCTCTACCCCTGAGCCACGAGAGCATAGTAAAAATAAATAATCAGCAATAAAAAAAGCAATAATTGCATAATTTTTTAAAATATCTTAAATATTAGTAAATTTTTGTGTAGACAGCTATGAAGATATTTATATATTAATATAAATCATAAACATATTAAGAAGTAGGTTGAATTTGTACTTCAGCTTCCAGAATGTTCAATGGAGCGGGTGAAGGGACTCGAACCCTCGACCCTCAGCTTGGAAGGCTGACGCTCTAGCCAACTGAGCTACGCCCGCATGTGCCATTGAAATGGTGGTGAGAAGAGGAGTCGAACCTCTGAACCCGTAGGGAGCGGATTTACAGTCCGCCGTCGTTGGCCACTTGACTATCTCACCAGATTTATCCGGTCTAACACTGTTTCTAATATTCTCGAATTCAATGGTGCCGACACGAGGATTTGAACCCCGGGCCTGCTGATTACAAATCAGCTGCTCTAGCCAACTGAGCTATGTCGGCATCGAATTTGAGCCAGAATTATAGTGCAATATATTTTCAATGTCAAGAGTTTTTAGCTAAAATTTTATAAATTTTAAATTTTAGGTAAAAGTAGCTATTATTTGCCTATATTTTACTACTTTTTTACATTCACAAAGGTTTTATTTAAATGCTAAAGATACTTTTTTCACCTGCTGAGAGCAAAAAAATAGGAGGCGAAGAGTCAAAAAAAGAGCTTTTTGGCTCCAGTGGCGCAAGAGAAGGCATACTCAACGAATATGTCAATATTGTCAATAGCGGTAATGAAGATACTATAAAAGAGCTTTTTGGGTTTAAAAGATTAAGCGACTGCAAACCATACATAAATAATATTTTTGATGCGCCTCTTATGCATGCCATTGAGAGATACAACGGTGTTGCTTATGAGTATCTGGATTTTGATTCACTTGAGCCAGAAGCAAAAGAGTATCTCAAATTAAACACTATTATCTTCTCAAATCTTTACGGGCCGCTGCTTGGAGGAGACGCAATAGCAAACTACAAAGTAAAACAGGGAAACAATATAGGCAGTTTTATACCGGATAAATTTTACAAGGATAGATTCTCGTATCAGCTCGACCTCTATCTTGCAAACTGTGAGATACTGGATCTGCGCGCAGGGCACTACGATAAGTTCTATGAGATCAAAAAGCCATACACTACTCTAAAATTTTTAAAAGGCGGCAAGAGTGTAAGTCACTGGGCAAAAGCATATAGAGGTTTAGTTTTAAGAGCAGTTGCACAAAACAATATAAACTCTATAAAAGAGTTTATGGCTCTTGAGATAGAAGGTTTAAGTATTGCAGAGATTAGAGTTATAAAAGCCAAAACAGAAATTATCTACAATATTATGGAATAAAATTATAATTTTATTCCTTTAAGTCTAAGTGAGTTTGTAATTACAGAAACTGAGCTAAAACTCATTGCTGCCGCCGCTATCATCGGTGAGAGCAGTATCCCAAAGAATGGGTAAAGCACTCCCGCAGCAATTGGAATTCCTACAGAGTTGTAAAAGAAGGCAAAAAATAGATTTTGTCTGATATTTCGCATTGTTGCTCTGCTTAGAACTCTTGCTCTGACTATGCCTCTTAAATCACCCTTTACCAAGGTAATACCGGCACTCTCCATGGCAATATCAGCTCCCGTTCCCATGGCAATGCCTACATGTGCAAGAGCAAGTGCCGGTGCATCGTTTATGCCATCACCTGCCATTGCAACGATGTGCCCTTTTGCCTGAAGCTTTTTAATAATCTCTGCTTTTTGCTCAGGCAGCACCTCAGCGTGTACTTCATCTATGCCAAGTTTTTTCGCGACAATTTCTGCTGTGGTTCGGCTATCTCCTGTCAGCATTACTACTTTTATGCCTTGCGCATGCAAATTATGAATAGCTTCTTTTGTGCTCTCTTTGATAGGGTCGGTAATGGCTATAAAACCGGCTGCCGTTGAGTCAACGGCAACCAACATAACAATTTTGCCCTCAAAGCGTTCTATATCTGCTTTTTTTGATAGTTCAAGGGCATTAATATTTAAACTCTCAAACAGCTTTAGATTACCCACGGCAACTCTCTGTCCGTCAACTTCGCCTGTAATTCCCATACCGCTTAAAGAGTTAAAGCTCTCAACTTTAACCAACTCTACATCTCTCTCTTTAGCACCATTTACAATAGCTTCTGAGAGCGGATGCTCACTCGCTCTCTCCAAACTAGCGACCAAACGCAAAAGTTCCTCTTCACTAAATCCATCTTCTGCATGTAAATTTACCAGTTTAGGTTTTCCCTCCGTTAGCGTTCCTGTTTTATCAACTACCAGAGTATCAACCTTTTGCATTATTTCCAAAGCTTCGGCATTTTTAATTAATACCCCGCTTGTGGCACCGCGTCCCGTTGCTACCATTATAGAGATAGGCGTAGCAAGACCGAGTGCGCATGGACATGCAATAATAAGCACTGAAACAGCGCTAACGATGGCATAAGCCAAACGAGGTTCACTTCCCCATATCCACCAAATAAAAAAGGTTATCAGGCTTATGCCGATAACGGCAGGAACAAAATAGGAAGAGACGACATCAGCCAGTTTTTGTATGGGCGCACGAGAGCGCTGTGCCTTTGAGACCATATCTATGATTTGTGAGAGCAGAGTGTCTGCGCCGATTTTTTGGGTTCTCATAAGCAGAGTGCCGCTTGAGTTAATTGTAGCGCCTATGAGTTTCTCGCCTGCAAACTTTTTAACGGCAACCGGCTCACCGGTAACCATTGATTCATCTACACTGCTTTGACCATCTATAACCACTCCGTCTACCGGAACTTTCTCTCCCGGGCGGACACGCAAAATATCTCCGACTTGAACCATCTCCAGTGCTATATCTTCTTCATTGCCGTCATCTCTAACTATCCGTGCACTGTTTGGAGCAAGCTCTAACAAAAGTCTGATTGCTGCGTTTGTTTGTGAACGGGCGCGAAGTTCAAGAACCTGCCCCAAAAGAACAAGCGTTGTGATTACCGCTGCCGCTTCAAAATATAGATGTACCAGACCATCGTTCATCTGCATCATAGGCGGAAAAATATGCGGCATTATCAGAGCAACAACACTGTAAGCCCATGCAACAAAGATACCAATTGCAATAAGCGTAAACATGTTTAAATTCATAGTTTGCAAAGATTTGTAACCTCGTACAAAAAATGGCCAACCTCCCCAAACAACAACAGGAGTAGCAAGCAAAAATTCTATCCATTGAACCATCTTCATACTCATTCCATCAGGCAACAGTGATGGCATCATATCTACACTCATAGCTAAGATAAACACGGGAACAGAGAGAACGGCACTAACCCAAAAACGACGGCTCATATCTATAAGTTCTTCATTTTTTTCTTCTACTGCTTTTGCGACAACCGGTTCAAGTGCCATACCGCATCTTGGACAGCTTCCGGGATAATCTTGAACTATTTCTGGATGCATGGGGCATGTATACTGAGTGGCTTGAGAATCTTTTTTATGAGTTATTTGAGTACCTATAGAGCAGGATTGCTTATCATTACAGATAGACTCACTCTCTTTTAAATAGTTTTGCGGATTTTGTTTAAACTTCAAAAGACACTGCTCACTGCAAAAATAGTAATCTTTCCCCGAGTAATTATAATAGTATCTGGAATCACGAGACACATCCATACCACAAACAGGGTCTTTTAACTGACTGGATTCTCTATTAAAACTAATCTTCATATCACCGCCATCCTTATTTAATTAAGATTGAGTCACCTCTGTCTCTTCTTCTAAATCTTTAAAATCAGATCTTCTCTTATTTAACTCTTTTCTGTATGTATCAAAATCTCCAAAATCAAAAAATTTCTCATATCTGGAGTGCATATCTATTTGCGGTTTTGAGTGTTTTATGGGACACCAAAACTGCTCAGTTCTGGCTGCTATCTCTCTTGTGTAGCCTATTACACCGTTAAAGTATTCACAATACAAACAATTTATCTTCTCAACTCTGTCTAAGTAAAAAAGATTGTATCTGTCTATAACAACATAATCGCTTCTTTTAACTTTAGGTATTTTGTATATAGGAAAACAGACTATTTGAAAGATGCTAACAAACACATCGACAAGAAGTGCCGGTATCATCATAGACCAGATAAAGGGGATGGTAAAAATTGCCAAAACAGGAAAAGAGGAGAGGTATTTTATGGAACTTATAATTTTTGATCTTCCCTCTTTTATAACACTCTCTTGAAATTTTACCTTCTTATCTTCAAGCGTATAAAAAAACTCATCTTGTTTTTTTCTAAGCTCCTCCATAAGCTCATCTTCAAGGCTTTTTATCTGTGCTGCGATCTCTTCAATCCTGTTATCCATCAAATGCTCCAGTTTTCTTTTTTATAGTATAGCAGTATTCTTTTATCAATTTAGTTAATATACTCTAGTTTAACCATGAAATAAGCTTGTTTAATTTAACATTGATTCTTTTTAAAAGAATTTTATTTACCAAACTTATTTAAAGGCAATTATTATGACACCTATTTTAGCTGTTTCACAGCTATATCACAAATGTGATTTTTCACTCTTTTCATTCACTACTACAGAAGAACTTGAACCATTAGAAGATCCCATTGGACAAAAGAATGCTTTAGAGGCAATCGATTTTGCTGCCAATATTAAACAAGACGGATACAACTTGTTTGCAATGGGAGCCTCAGGAAGCGGCAAACACTCAACAGTTATGAGTTTTTTACAAAAAAAAGCGATAAAAGAAAAAGCTCCCAGCGATTGGTGCTATGTCAATAATTTCAAAGATCCGAGAAAACCAATCGCTATAGAATTTCCATGTGGTCAGGCAATAAAATTTAAAGATGATATGTATGAACTCATTGAACTTCTAAAAGAGATACTTCCTGCCGCTTTTGAAGGAAATGCCTATCGTAATGAATTTGAAATTATTAATCAAAAGTATATTGATGCAGAGTCTGAAATTTTTAAAAATCTTCAGGATGAAGCAAAAAAACATGATATCTCAATGAACGCTTCTTCTAGAAACAGAGTCACTTTTGCGCCTGTTGTAGATGGAAAGGTTATTACTGCAGCAGAATATAACGCTATAGAGGGAGAAGAAAAAGAGAAGATTGATCAAAAAGTCAATGAATTTGAAAAAATTGTAAAAGAGGGATTGAATAAAGTCAATGAGCTTAACAAAGCCCAAAGAAAAGAGCTTAAATCTCTTGAGAAAAAAATAACACAAGAGTCCGTAGAATCTCTTATTGATGAAATGCGTTCTAAATACAGTTACTCTAAAAAAATCATTGAGTATCTTGATGCTTTACAAAATGATGTTATTCGACATGTACAAGATTTTCTCGTAAAACCTGATGAGATGCCGGTTATGCCTTTTATGAAAGATTTATACACTCCATCTTTTTCTCGTTATAGAGTAAATCTTTTTATTACCCATGAAGAAAACGCTACATCTGCAGTCGTTTATGAAGACAATCCTATTCATCAAAATCTTATAGGAAAGATTGAACATTTATCTCAGGTCGGTACATTGGTAACCGATTTTAGCATGATTAAACCGGGAGCTCTTCATAGAGCAAATGGCGGTTATCTTGTTCTTGATGCAAGAAACCTTTTAATGCAGCCTTTTGCATATGAGGAGCTTAAGCGTGCTCTTCGTTCAAAAGAGATACGCATTGAATCATTGGCGCAACAGTATTCTTTTATAAGCACTACCTCATTAGAGCCTGAACCTATTCCTATTGATGTTAAAGTAGTACTTATCGGCGAGAGAATTTTATACTATCTTTTACATCATTATGACCCGGATTTTCAAGAACTTTTTAAAGTAACAGCAGATTTTGAAGATGATATTGTACGAAATAATGATAATATCTATCTCTACGCTCGGATGATTGGAACTATTGCAAAAAAGCATAATCTGCTTCCACTTACTTCTAAGGCTGTTGCAAGAATTATAGAACAGAGTTCCAAAGAGGTTTCACACTCTGCAAAATTTTCTACACATCTAAGAACTCTCTCGGATCTGTTAAAAGAGGCTGATTATTGGGCGAAAAAAGAGAATCGCTCTGTAGTAGATATAGATGATATTAATAAAGTGCTTCAAACTCGCATTGAACGGCTTAATCGTATTCAAAGAAAACTATATGAGCAGATCGATGAAGGCACCATAATGATTAGTGTAACCGGCAGCGCAGTCGGCAAGATTAATGCACTAAGTTTTATATCAATGGGTGGATACGATTTTGGTATAGCATCTCGCATTACCGCGAGAACGCGCATCGGCAAAGGCGAGATTATAGATATTGAGCGAGAGGTTGAACTGGGCGGACCTCTTCACTCAAAAGGAGTTATGATTCTTAGTTCGTATCTTGGCTCAACATACGCTAAAAATATACCCTTAAGCCTATCTTCTTCACTTGTATTTGAGCAATCCTACGGCAGAGTTGATGGAGACAGCGCATCTTCAACAGAGCTCTACGCTATTCTTTCATCACTTTCAAACCTGCCTATAAAACAAAACATCGCAGTTACGGGTTCTGTTAATCAATTTGGCGAAATCCAGCCCATAGGCGGTGTAAACGAGAAGATAGAAGGCTTTTTTGACATCTGTATGCGCAGAGACAAAAATGGATTTTACGGCGTTATTATTCCAGAAGCAAATATCAAGCATCTAATGCTTAAAACTGAAGTTCTTGAAGCAGTAGAAAAAGAAAACTTTGCGATCTACGCAGTAAAAACTATCAATGAGGGAATAGAGATTTTAACCGGCGTAGAAGCAGGAAAAGCCGATGAAAACGGCATCTATCCGTCATCCAGCGTAAACGGTATGGTAATGGCTCGTCTTGAGGAGTTCTCAAAAAACGCAAAAGATTTTTATCACCAGAAGAGTGACAATTCTGATGAAGAGAATAAAACAGATAAATAGTGTAAAATTGCATCAATATAAACAAAAGGCAAATTTTGGAAGATTCACAAGAGTACAAAAACAAAAAAGCATATTTTGAGAAGATAATCACGCTTTATGGCAGAAATGTCGTCATAGAGATTCTTCAAGATGAAACTATCACTATTCACAAACTTCACATGTCAAATTCCAATAAACCAGACGGCGCAGTAGAAACCATCCTAAAACTTGCAAAAAAAAGAGGCATTGAGGTAGTTTATCACGATAAAAATGCGCTCAGCAGAATCAGCAAAAATGCAAAACAGGACCAAGGTGTGGCGATTGACATTATTGCTTCCTCATACCAAAGTGCAAATGAGATAAAAAATTTAAAAAGTTTCAAACTCTTAGCACTTGACGGCATCCAAAATCCTCAAAACCTAGGGATGATTATCCGCTCATGCGCTGCCGGATATGTTGATGGAATAATTCTTCCTAAAAAAAGCAGTGCAAAAATCTCTCCGCTTGTTATAAAAGCGAGTGCGGGAACACTTTTTAAACTTCCAATCTACTACTGCAACACGCTTGATGAAATTTTAAAAGAGTTGCATGATGCAAAAATCTACCTGCTCTCTTCACATGCCAAAAACAGTATCTATGATTTGAAAAAAAATGAGAAATCCATATTTGTTTTAGGAAACGAGAGCGAAGGCGTCTCAAAAGAGATTGAAAAATTCTGTAATGACTCTATCAGCATCCCAATGAATAGAGGCATAGAATCTTTAAATGTCGCAGTTACCGCTTCGCTTATCGCTTTTATGCGCTAGCCTAGCTCATCATAATCTCATAAGGGCGTTTTATCTCCCGAACAACCTCATCGACACTCATATGGCGTGATTTTCTTAAAAACTCTCTGCCCTCTAGAAAAACCAAAACGGTAGGGATGGCAAAAACTCTAAAATAAGCAGCGGCTTCCTGATCCAGTGAAGTATCTATACTTATAATTTTGAAGTCACCGAAATTACTTTGGATTGCATCTAAAAGTTTTGGTTTTAGTGCGTGGCAAACATTGCATGTCGGGGCTGAAAAATAGAGCATAACGGCTGGACTCTCTTTTAGAGTTTTTTGTATATCTTCTATTGTCTGCATATATTAGTGCCTTTTTTTGTGGGAAATTATACACTATTTGCTATAATCGCTCCATGAGTTCAATACTATTTTCAATTTTAGCTATTTATATCTTTATTGTTATCGGCTTTGTCGCAAAGATGAGCTTTAAGGAGAGAATTGACGACAAAACGGTAACACTGATAAATGTATATTTTTTACAAATCTTTTTAACATTTTGGGGGCTTCTTATCCGCCCTGTGGATGCAAACCTGTTTTTTGCACCCTCTATCTATCTTTTTATAGTTATTTTAGTTTTAATTATTTCAGCTTTTGTTGCAAAAAAAATTTTTGAAGATAAAAAAGAGTACTCCATAGCAACTGTTGCAGCGATAGTCGGAAATACCGGAAATCTAGGCATACCTCTCAATATAGCTATATTTGGCGAAGAGTCTATCCCTTATACAACCGTTATAAATCTTATGAATGTTTTTGTAGTCTATACTCTTGGAGTTTATTACTATTCAAGAGGAAGTTTTGATGTTAAAACTTCACTGAAAAACATAGTAAAAATTCCTATTCTCTGGGCTGCTGCTGCAGCTATTATACTTAGCGTTAACGATTACAAACCAAACGAAGAGATTATGAAAGTGCTTATGATGGGGGCTTACGCTTCTATCGTTATGCAGCTCTTTTTATTTGGAATCTATCTTTATGGCACAAAGATAACACAGATAAGCAAAAGATTGACGCTATGGGTTATAAGCCTAAAATTTATCTTTTTGCCAGCCGCTGCATTTTTAATTCTCTCTTTTATTGAGCTGGACTCTATGATAAAAGGGATTATTTTTATAGAACTTATGGTGCCTCTCGCCATTGCAAATGTAAACTTTGCTTCACTCTATGACTGTAAACCAAAAGTTGTTACCGCTCTTGTTTTTATCTCCTCAATACTTTTTCTAGGTGCTATTTTTGCGGGTGTAAAGGTTTTAACATATCTATGAATAAAATATACAACATCTACAAACTGCTCTATAATACTTACGGCCCGCAAGGGTGGTGGCCGATTACGGGATATGGATATCATAAAAAAGATTATAGTTTTCCAAGAAACAGCGATGAGATATTTGAGGTGTGTTTAGGCTCCATCCTAACCCAAAACACGACATTTACATCAGTAGTAAGATCACTAGAAAATCTGCATCTAAAAAATGCTCTAAATATTGACGCTATAGAGTCTATGGATATTAATGAGCTAAAAGAAGACATAAAACCCTCTGGCTATTTCAACCAAAAAGCGAGATACATTTTGGAATTTAGCAAGTTTTATAAAAGTTTAAATGGAGCAGTTCCGACAAGAGACGCTCTTTTAAATGTCATAGGTATCGGTGAAGAGACGGCTGATTCAATGCTTCTATATGGCTACAACCAACTAGAATTTAAAGTGGATGCTTATACAAAAAGAATCCTTCTTGAACTCGGTCTGATTGATGAAAAAACAAAATACAGCGAGATAAAAACTATGATGCAAAACTCACTAAAAGAGAGTGTAAAAGATAAAAAAGAGCTGATTATAATATATCAGGAGTTTCATGCGCTTATTGTAGAACACGGTAAAAAATTTTATTCAAAAAAACCGTATGGAGAAGAATGTTTCTTAAAAAAGAAATTTTTATAAAACTGCAGCAAAAAATGCATGCAGCTTTAAAAATTACTATTTTTTACACTTGCTTGCAGTGATATTGTTTCTGTTTTTCTCTAACATTTTATCGCCAAAGCCTTTGACCTCTTTTAGCTCTTCAATACTGCTAAAACAGTTATGCTTTTTTCTGTACTCTATAATAGCGCTTGCTTTTGCTTCACCGACACCGTTTATGTTCATCAGCTCATCTTTATCTGCTTTGTTAATATCTACCGCTCCAAAACATAGAGCAGCTCCAATAATCAGTAGTGACAATAACTTCATTTCTAACTCCTTTTAACGAAAACTGTTAAATTTTACTTGTTTAAATATAAAGAAAACATTAATTTTAACAAAATATAACAAAATATTTTATATTTATTATTTTTTTACAACATAATGAATTAATTTATAAAAGATTTTAGAGATAAAAAAGGGAAAGTTTTTATTTTTGCAGGCTATTTTTATAGCCTGCAAGAAGATTATTGGATTTTTGAGATAATACTCTCTACTGAAAACCCAAATTTTTCAAAAAGTTTATCAGCAGGAGCAGAGGCACCGAATCTATCCATTCCTATCACCTCATCGGCAAGTCTGTACCACTCTAACCCGCGAGCAGCTTCGATTGCTATTTTTTTAGTATTGGGATTGATGATTGAATCGATATACTCTTTATCCTGCTCAATAAAGAGATCATAACATGGAACAGAAACTACATCTGCTTTTACACCATTTGCATTAAGCGCCTCTTTTACCTTAAGAGCAAGTTCTACCTCTGAACCAGAAGCCATTAATGTCAAAGTTGCATCTGCATCACTTGCTAGCAGATAACCGCCTTTTGAAGCACTCCCTTTTACAGCTGCAGGAAGAACAGATAGATTTTGACGGGAGCAGACAAAAGCAGACGGAGATTTTTTCATCTCTAATGCTACTTTCCAAGCTTCAACATTCTCAGCGCCGTCTGCAGGTCTCCAAACATAGAAGTTTGGCAGTGCACGAAACTGGCTTAAGTGCTCAATCGGCTGATGTGTCGGTCCATCTTCACCAACACCGATACTGTCATGCGTCCAGATAAAGAAGTGCTGTATTCCAGTAAGAGCTGCGATACGAGCTGCAGGTTTTAGATAATCAGAAAAGACGAAAAATGTAGCTGAAAACGGCATTAGCGGTCCGTAAAGCGCCATTGCATTTACGATAGAAGCCATTGCATGTTCACGAATACCAAAATAGATATTTCTTCCCTTTGGATAAGTACCCATGTCAACAAGTTCTGTTTTGTTTGATGGACTTAAATCTGCTGAGCCTCCCAAAAAGCACGGAAGAGCTTTTGCAATTGCATTTAAAACTTTTCCATTTGTACTTCTTGTAGCATCCGCTTTATCAAAAGTCGGCCACACAATCTTTGAAAAATCAGGATTTTGCAAAGCTTCTAAAGTCTCATTTTGCTCCATTAAAGGAAGCGTCTTAAGAGAGTGAATCCACTCTCTTTCTGCCAAATCGCCCTTTTCAATCGCGCATCTAAAACGAGCCATTACATCTTCATCTACATGAAAACTTTTTTGTGCATCAAATCCTGCTGCTTTTTTTGCTTCAGCTATTACATCAACGCCAAGAGGAGCGCCGTGAGAGTGGTGAGAACCTTCAAGTTTTCCACCCCCTTTTGCAATAGTTGTATTTGCAATGATAATTGTCGGTTTTTTATTGCCTTTTGCAGCTGTTATTGCACTCTCTATCTCACCATAATTATGACCGTCACACTCTAAAACATCCCAGCCTTGCGATTCAAAACGAAGACGAATATTTTCACTTATACTTAAATCAGTTGAACCCTCAATTGTAATGCGATTAGAGTCATAGATAAGAATCAGGTTATCAAGCTTGTTGTGTCCAGCGATCGAGCACGCCTCATAACTCACACCCTCTTCCAAATCTCCGTCACCACATAAACAGTAAACATTATGATCAATAACTTTTGCAGTATCAGAGTTTACCTGCGCACCCATAAACTTTGAAGCCATAGCAAAACCAACGGCATTTGCAACTCCCTGCCCTAAAGGACCCGTAGTAATTTCAATACCTTCTGTATGGCCAAATTCCGGATGTCCTGGAGTTTTTGAGTCCAGCTGACGAAAATTTTTCAAGTCTTCAATCGTTAATCCATACCCCCAAAGGTAATAAAGTGAATAAATAAGTCCTGTCGCATGACCGCCTGAAAACACCAATCTGTCGCGATTTAGCCATGATGGATTTTTAGGATTGTGATTTAAATGCTCACTCAAAACAACTGCAATATCTGCAAGACCCATTGGTGCGCCCGGATGACCTGAATTGGCTGCTTGAACCATATCTGCTGCTAAAAATCTAATAGTGTTTGCCATTTTCTGACGCATTTGATCACTCATATTAATTCCTTGTTTTTATTTTATGCCTTCAAGAGGATCTTTACAAACTTGATTTTTATATCAAATTTAACTTTTATGCCTATTTATATACTCTATCAAAAGTGATGAAAGCTCATTTTTTAAACTCTCATCAAAACTCTTCAACTCTAAAATCAACTCATCTGCCAATGTATCAGCTTCTTTTAGCGCTTCTTCAAGCCCAAGCAGTGTTACAAAACTGTTTTTTGCTTCATCATTGTTTGTAAGTTTTCCTGCCTCATCTGAGCTTTGTGTAACATCTAAAATATCATCTTGAATCTGAAACAAAAGTCCAAGTTTTATGCCAAAATCATATATTTTATCGCCCACCTCTTCGCGGTCAACAATAAGTGCACCCATTTTAAGCGACGCTGCAATCAATTTTGCTGTTTTGTTTATATGCAGCATTTTTACATCATCTAAACCAAGTGGTCTATTTTCAAAATAGCAGTCAATCGCTTGACCCAAAACCATACCATTAAGACCGCCGTTATTCGCCAGCTCTCTAATTAAACCGACTCTTGTATAATCCGAAAATGGGGCATTGCTTAAAACTTCAAAGGAGTATGTATTTAGCGCATCCCCAACGAGAATTGCAGTTGCTTCATCAAATGTTATATGCAGAGTCGGCTCTCCTCTGCGAAGAGGTGAATTGTCCATTGCAGGAAGATCATCATGAATCAATGAGTATGTATGCAATAGTTCAATGGCATATGCGGCATGATACGCTCCCTCAATCAAAAGAGGATTGTATGCATTTACAACACCAAGCAGCAGTGCGGGACGAAATCTTTTCCCTCCGGCAAGAAGCATCTTTTGTAATGCTTTTTCATATGTAGGGTGAATACTTTTTGATATCGGCAGATGATTTAATAAAAAATTTTCAAAGTTTTGCATGCGAAATTTTATCTAATTAACTTTCACAAAAAACTGAAATTCTTCTTTTTTATAAAGAAGATTCAGTGCTTTTTTATTGCGATAAAAAGGTAGTATTTTAAGTGTTTGGTTTAAAAAAGAGAAGTTGTGCAGCAAAGATAAAATAAACACCTATTTGCTCTCGAACGGATTCATACCGCCAAACATACCCAAAGCGCTTTTTTGTCTGTTTTGCTCAACCATTTTATAAGCATCATTGATAGCACCGATAAGCAAAATCTGTAGTGAATCTTTATCTTCTAAAAGTGAATCATCAATATTAATATCAGTTACTTCACCCTTGCCATTAATAGCAACCTCAACCATGCCGCCGCCGCTTTTTACTTTAAAGGTTTTAGACTCAAGTTCAGCTTGAAGTTTTTTAGCGTTCTCCTGCATTCCTTCAAGCATCTTGCCCATATCGCCCATATTTTCAAACATTTAAATCTCTTCCAAAATTTCTTCGATATCGTTGTTTTCATCAACTAAAACAACTCTTGGCTTGTATGTTTCTAGCTCTTTTTCATCATATGTAGCGTAAGCAACTATGATTACTTTATCGCCTTTATGAACTTTTCTAGCAGCTGCACCGTTTAAGCAGATGTCTCTTTTGCCGCGTTCACCTAAAATAACATAAGTTGAAAATCTCTCACCGTTATTTATGTTGAGTATTTCAACTTTTTGTCCGACTCTCATCTTTGAAGCTTCTAAAAGCTCCTCATCTATAGTAATAGAACCTACATAATTTAAGTTGGCATCTGTTACCGTAGCACGATGAATTTTACTATACAACATCTCTATTGTCATTTTACATTCCCATCTGTTTTTTCATCTCACATGGAGAGATCGGTGCATCCCACATATCAGCACCTATAAGAAATTCTTCAACAACTTTTCCACCGATAATATGCTCTTCTACAATTCTGTCAATCTTCTCTTTTGTAAGAGCTGCATACATAAAATGCCCAGGCTCTACCAACATTACAGGACCTGCTAGACAGCGATTTAAGCATGAAGTACGAATTGGCTGTACTGTCCCCATAATGCCCTCTTTCATCAATTTTTGAGCCAAATGCTGAAAAAGATCCTGAGTTTCTGGCGTCACACATGAAGGTTTCGGCATACCAGGAGGAGCTGATTGTTCACACTTAAATATATAAAATGCCGGTTGAGGAATACCCATAACTATTATCCTTAATATTTTTCGAAATTATAGCAAAAATAAACATAGAATTCATTATACGCATAATTAATCTCTATATTTAAGTATTAAATTACCTTGGAAGTATCTTTTTGTTTCAGCAGTTCCCTAACCACTTCTCTGTCATCAAAGGGAAACTGCTTATCATATATAATCTGATATGTTTCATCACCTTTTCCAAGTATAACAACTACTTCATCATCTTTTTGTTCATTAAGCGCCATCTCAATAGCCTTTTTTCTGTTGAGTTCAACATTTACGATACTTCTATCTTCAATACCCTCTAAAATATCATCTACTATATTTTGAGGATCTTCATTTCTTGGGTTATCGCTTGTAATATAGAGTTTTTTTGCCAAACTTGCAGCAACTTTTCCCATTATAGGGCGTTTTGTTCTGTCCCTATCCCCGCCTGCTCCAAAAACCACTAAAAGCTCTTTCTCTTTAAGCGCATTAAGCACCTGTTGTATTCCGTCAGGCGTATGTGCAAAATCAACTATAACATTTGGTTCTTCACTTACCTGCTCCATTCGACCGCTTACTCCGGCAAAATTATCAACAACCTCAGCGATCTCTTCAAGTTTTTTTCCGGTTAGGATATGTGTTGCCGCAATAGCTGCCATAAGATTGTAAAGATTAAAAAATCCGTGCAGAGATGCCGTAAAAGGAACAACCTCTTGAAAATGTTGTATTATCCCGCTTGTCGCATTATTAAGAGAATATGCCATAAGTCTATATGTCGAAGGGTTTTCTATGCCGTAAGTAAAGGCATTTTTAAAATTAAATGCTGCTTTTTTTTCATCTTTATTTATAAGCTTTTTGCCTTCATCTTCAAAAAAACTGTTTTTTACAGCTATATATTCACCTATTGTTTTATGATAGTCTAAATGGTCTTGCGTAATATTTGTTAAAATTTTCAACTCAAAATTAAGACCTTCTATCCTTTTTTGAGCAATAGCATGTGAGCTTACTTCCATTATAAAAAATTCACACCCTGCCGCAACAGCCTGATAAATATGTTTGTAGGTATTGAGCACTGATGGCGTTGTAAGACTCTTACCTTCTACTATTTTGTCATTCATAAAAAAGCCGCGAGTTCCCTGCATGGCTGTTTTATAACCTAAATCAAGCAAAAATGAGTAAATCGCGCTCGCCGTTGTCGTTTTACCGTTTGTTCCGGTTATTCCGACGATTTTTATCTTATCGATTCCAAATAAGTTTGCAACATCTTTTATACTTATAATCGAATGTGCTCCATTATCTTTTGCATCTTGGAGATATTTTTCGTTTTGGGCACTCAGCACAAAAGCTGTCTCTTTATCGCACTCTTTTGAATTTTCTGTTATATATCTAAACGCTTCATCGCTAAGCTCAATTTTCAATTGTTTTTTCCTCTGCTAGTTTTTTAAGCAGTTTTCTAAGAAGTGTGTCACTCGGATAAACACTTAAAGCATTTTCAAGATATGAGAGTGCCATTTCAGCAAAACCGTGCTCTATAAGATTTTCCAAAAAATCAATAAAATCCTCTTTTTCCGTAATAATCACTTTTGTTGAGAACATAATATTTTCAAAAGTCTCTTTAAAACTCTCATTGCTATCAATTAAAGCTTTAAAATCTTTATAAAGAATTCCATCTTCAAGTTCTATTTTATCACGGATAGGCTCTGCAAAAACTTCTCTTAACTTTTCCATTGAGCCGTCCATGTTTTGCAAAATATCACTCATAATAGTGTCCGCCTGCTCTTTGTCTTCCTCTTTTAAAATCTCATAATAGTCAAAAAGAGCTTCTGCTCCGCCTTCTCCGCTTAGCGCCATCTCTGCCAGTATAACACCGTTGTAAGCCTCTTTTGAGTTAGGAAAGTTTTGCAAAACCGCGGCAAATTTCTCTAATGCATTTTTATAATCTGATTTAGAGAAACTTTCTTTAGCCTGTGATAATGTTTTATATTTACTTATTCCCATTTTTATACTTCTTTATAATTTATCTATCTCATTTTCCATACCAATTGGTACATTTATAACTGTTATTTCCGGATGAATTTCAATTTTAAGTTGTCTCTCCACACCGTATTTTAGAGTTGTTCCGCTACTGGCACATCCTACACATGCCCCTCTAAGCTGTACATATACTTTTGAATTTCTAACAGTTAAAAATTTTATATCTCCACCATCCAAAGCAAGGGATGGACGAATTTTTTCTATTGCATTTTTCACCGGAGCCATTAGCTCTTCATCTGTAAATGGAATCATATCCATCCTTTAAAGTTATATTTATATTATTGTATTCATAAGATATGCAAATATTGCTTAACAAGTAATAAAAAAGATTATTTATTTTTTTAACGAAAGAATTTCATGGATATATGTAGGTCTTCTCATCCCTACCAATATATAATCAATACTCTCCTGCTGCATTAAAAACCTAATCGCACACTCTTGCATTGTACTGTTACACTCTTTAAAAAACTCTTTTAACTGCTCTCTTGTCTTTTTTGAGCACTCAAATGCAACCATTTTTCTATATTCTGTAAGAAACAGATCAATAAAAATAAGCATTGTCTCGCTATTTTCTTCATCAACCTTTTCTAAAGTTTTTTTCAAATGAGGTATTATCTGAGTAAATAAAAAAACATCATAATCTCCAATCCATCCATACTTGTGTTTAGTAGCATCAAGTTGTTCTAAAAGATTATACAAAGGTCTTAATTTTTCATTATCGCAGACTTCCATCAACTCATTAAGATGATGGTAATAGTCCCTGCTCTCATCATAATCGGCTAAACGAAACATCATATTGTTATACTTTGCATTAAGAGGTCTGTTTGCCAAAACCCTTAATCCACTCTTTTTCGCCCAAGATGCGCATTTAAGCCCTTCTCTTTCTAAAATATTGATAGGAAGTTCTATGGTTGTAAAGCTGTGTGTTTTATTTCCGGCTATCTCTGCTGCATTCTCTGCCAATGTAATAAGATCTTCATACGGCAAAAATTCATCATCTGATTGTTCAAGTGAAAAACTGTTAGAGCTTATCCCGTAAGAGCCGATTGTTCCGCTTTTAACCTCTTCTTCAAGCCCTACAAAAGCATTCTGAACTCTTCTATACATCTCATCGAGTCTTTCATCTTTGCTAATGCCTCTGTTGATTGCATCAAAAATATAGTACTCCGGATTGTGAATCAAATAGCAATCAATCTTCTGCATCTCTAAACGCTCTAGAGAAGCTTTTAACTCATCACGCATAAAAGATTTTGATATAGAGTGATAGCACTCCTCACTATACTTTACAATTTCATCACTATTTCTAATTGTTGAAGGATTCTCTTTATAGGCTTTAAGATTTGCTCCTTGTATATAGCCGAATTTGCTAACAACCTCTATCTCATCTCTTTTATCTTCATCTAACTCTCTAAAAGCAGTTGCAATTGCGCGTTCTGCTCCGCCATCCATATAGTTTGAAGATGTGTCTATCATTGTTATACCGGATTCTATAGCCTCTTTTAGGGCTTGAATATGTTGCGGATTTATATCACTTATTCTATAAGTTCCAAATGCAAAATTACTCATAATGTCTCACTTTTATAATTTAAGTAGTTTGGGATGTGGAAATATTGAGGAGTAGCGACAAGACCGAGAGGTCTTGAACGCTTGTTTTGTATAAATTATACTAATTCAATAAATGCCATAGTCGTAGCGTCACCACGGCGAATACGAGTTCTAGTAATTCTTGTGTAACCACCTGCACGATCAACATACTTAGGAGCTATCTCATTTACTAGAGTTTTTGTTGCTTCTTTACTTTGAAGCGCCGCAAATACTGCTTTGTGAGCATTAGAATCACCCTTACCAGCAATAGTGATAAGTTTTTCAACATAAGAACGAAGTTCTTTTGCTTTAATAACAGTAGTTTCAATTTTACCATGTTCAATTAACGAAATACTTAGGTTTTTAAGTAAAGCTGCACGGTGTGAGCTTGTACGACCTAGTTTACGGTATCCATGACGATGTCTCATCTATAATTCCTCTTTTAACAGCTTATAAAGCTTCTATTTTCTTTTTTAATCCACTAACGATATCATCTGAAAGATCGCCGCCAACTTCATAACCGAACTCTTGAAGTTTTTCAACAATCTCATCATATGATTTTTTACCTAGGTTTTTAACATTTTTAAGATCATTTGTGCTCATCAATGCTATCTCACCTATTAGTTTAATATTTGAACGATCCAGACAGTTAAAACTTCTCGCACTTAAACCTAAGTTATCGATATGCATAGTTAGTTTTTTAAGATCAGGACTCTCTTCAGCTCTTTCTATAGTAGCCGGAGATTTAACACTTATTTCACTGTTAAATACTGCTAATTGTGCATACATAACTTCAAGTGAATTTCTAAACGCGTCAAGTGGAGTGATCTGTCCATCTGTTCTTATGTTTAAAATTACTCTCTCAAAGTTAGGATTATCTTCTACAAGCACATTCTCAATCTTATAAGTTGCACTGCGAACAGGAGTAAAATAAGCATCAAGTGCAATATAACCCTCTTCAAGTACATCATAAGTGTCTTCACTAGCTACATAACCAATTCCCTTCGCCATTCTAATACTAAAATTAAGTGAAGAGTCTTCGTTTAAAGTAGCAAGGTGAGCCTCTGGCGTTACTACTTCAACTTCGTTATTTGTAAGGTCACTTCCTTTAATAGTACAAGGACCAGCAAAACTGTAGCTAATTTCTGCTTCTGTAACATCATTAAGCAGCTTAAAGCGAATCTCTTTAAGATTTAAAATAAAATCTGAAATATCTTCAAGCATACCGCGTACTGAATCAAACTCGTGTTTAGCACCTTCAATCTTAATAGCTATTGGAGCATAACCAACTGAGCTACTTAACAAAAAACGGCGAAGTGGATGAGCCAAAGAGATAGCATACCCAGTCTCAAACGGATACGCCATTATATTGGCTTCATTCTCACTAATCTGCTCTACCTCAAACTCTTGAGGAGCAAGTGGAGTAGTTTTAATCTTTTTCATGTCTCTTACGCCTTTTATATTTTTAACTATTATTTCGAGTAAAGCTCGACGATTAAACGCTCTTCTACAGGTATAACAACTTCTTCACGCTCAGGTAAACGAGTAAAAATACCGAATTTTTTATCAGCATCGATATCAACCCATGGAGCCAAGCCAGTTTGATTTGTAAGCTCTAGGGCACGAACAATTTGAGAGTTGTTTTTGCTGCTCTGGCGAACTTCAACTTTTTGTCCCGGTTTTACACGGTATGAGGGAATATCAAGTTTCTTTCCATCTACCAAAATGTGACCGTGTGTTACAAGCTGGCGTGCAAAACGACGAGTTGTTGCAAATCCCATTCTGTAAACAACATTGTCTAGTCTCTGCTCGATCAAAGTAACAAGGTTTGTACCCGTGTTTCCTTCTCTTCTTTTAGCTTCAACGAATAGTGCGCGGAACTGCTTCTCAGAAACACCATACATAAATTTTGCTTTTTGCTTTTCATTTAACTGTAAACCGTACTCAGATACTTTTTTACGACGCTGACCATGTTGACCTGGAGCATATGGGCGTTTTTCTAATGCAGATTTGCCTGCTAAACGGCGCTCCCCTTTTAGGTTAAGGCTAACTCCAAATCTTCTTTCGATTTTTTCTACTGGACCTCTATATCTTGCCATCAGTAATCTCCTTAAACTCTACGGCGCTTAGGTGCGCGACAACCATTGTGTGGTAGTGGTGTAACATCTTTCATAAATGTAACACGAATTCCTTCGATAGAACCAACTGCTTTTGTTGCAGTTTCACGACCTGAACCTGGACCTTGAACTTTAATACCAAGTTCTTTAATTCCATGCACTTGAGCTTTCTCTACTGCTGCTTCAACAGCTGCTTGTGCTGCAAACGGAGTAGATTTTTTGCTACCTTTAAAACCAAGACTACCAGCTGAACTCCATGCGATCATATTTCCCATTTCATCTGTGATAGTTACAAGAGTATTGTTAAATGATGCAGAGATATGACATATACCGCGTGCAATATTTTTCTTTACTACTTTTTTTCTAACAGCTTTTCTTTTTGCCATCTGTATAATCCTTACGCTGCGCCGACAGTTTTACGCTTGCCCTTACGAGTACGCGCATTTGTCTTAGTTTTTTGACCACGACATGGAAGACCACGACGGTGACGAAGACCTCTGTATGAACCTAAATCCATAAGTGCTTTAATGTCCATTGCTACTTGCTTACGAAGATCACCTTCTACGATATGATTTGCACGAATCTCTTTTGTGATCGCTGCAACATCATCTTCGCTCAGTTCGTAAACTCTTTTGTTATAGTCTATTCCACTCGCATCTAAAATCTTGCGAGAAGCATGTAAACCAATTCCATAGATGTATGTTAGTCCATACTCTACTCTTTTCTTTTTAGGTAAATCAACACCAGAAATACGAGCCATGATTATCCTTGTCTCTGTTTATGTTTTTTAACTTTGCAGATTACTCTTACAATGCCTTTTCTTTTGATAACTTTACAATCATCACACATCTTCTTAACTGAAGCTCTTACTTTCATTGAAAGTCCTTATACTATTTTATCTCACAAAAAAACTAAGATAACTCTCAGCCTTTTGTATTAGTCACTAAAGCCACACCTAAAGGTGAGAGGGACAAGCCTCTTATAAGCTTCACTATTTGTCTTTGGTACCCAATCTTTGCTGCATTTAGGCAAGCATCTCTGTTTGCATGCCAATACTTTTATCTATACATCCCTATATAGATAAAAATACTCTAGCTTAATGTCAAAACAACAAAGCGGATGTGGATTATACACAAATAAATGTAAAAGATTTATTAAAGCATTATGTTTTGTATAATATTAACTGCTTTCATTCTTTTTTACTACAGCCTAATCCCATAAAACACTCACTCCATACTCAGGATTTAAAACTATATATTTATTATAGTAGATCTTTTTGCCATATTTTTTACTAAGCAGCTCTACCTCTATCGTTTCATTTTCTAAAAGTTCCCTCACTTCTTTATATGTAAGCCACTTCCCATATCTAGCAAGGCTATTCTGCCAAATTTTAAAATCACATGTAGCATCCTCTCTTAGTTCAAACATCTCTCCATCCTCTGTTTTCCAGTGCGCATTTGAACAAGCATAAAGTTTAACTTTTTTACCGCTTATCTCTTTGTCTCTTACTTCAATGTGTCCGTCACTGCAGTATGGGCATTTTCCTAAAATCATATTATGCCTTTTTTAAATACTATGGTAATGAAAAAAATGTTTGTTGCCAAATAATATTTCAAAATGCAATATTTATTTTACGATTTTATAAATTACCAGGATTAAAAACCATGCCAGAATCATAGTTATCACAGTATGGCCTAAGTAATGATGCCCTATCAGCATCTTATACAACCCCATGCTCCAGCCAATCAGCACTGCAACTCCTAGAGCAATAAATCTGTTTTTTCGCTCCTTAAATAGAAAAAATAGCGACATTAGTGCAAAACCGCCGCTTGCATGGCCGGCTGGATAGCATTTGAATTTTTTTACTATCTCCTGGGGCATACTATCAAAAACTCTTATATATGGATACTCTCCCCCAAAATATTTACAATCGTATGGGCAAGGTACATTTGAAACAGCTTTTATAGCACCGACAATAAGCGGAACCATAGCTATGCTCAGCCAAACTATCAGCAATCCACTTCTATACTCTTTTAATCTCTGTGCAGAATCTTTAAAAGAGTATAAATACAAAGATAGAATAAAAACTCCAAAAATTATAATTGCTTTTTTAATGCCGGTATAAAAAAGCATATCTAGCAGAGTTCCTTTCTGATGCAACAAAAGCCATTTTTGTGTAACCTCATCATAAAAGTAATTTTGCACAAATATATCGATATTTGTAAACTCAAAAAGAAAGAAAATAGCTGCAAGAGATGCTAATGCGACTATTATCTCTCTTTTAGTCGTCATATCTATCCAGCCCCTTTTTATGAAGAGAACTTGCCCCTTGATAATAACTTACAATATTATTTTTAGATTCCGTATCTGTCTGAATATCTTTATATTTTGTACTAAAGACATCTTGCTCAAGTACCTCGTAACTTTTTATCTTTTTGCCCGCAGATAAAACAGTCAGCTTATTGCTTTTGTAAAGTCCAAGTTTTTGATATGTTCCTATCAATGCTCTCTCCTGAAAAGATGGACTCAATATATCATTGCCGTAAAATTTACTTTTATATGACCAATTCAGCATACCAAAGAGCGTCGGCATAATATCTATTTGACTAGAAACTTTATCGACAACCATAGGTTTTATAATCTCCGGAGCATAGACAATCAAAGGAATATGATATTTATCCAGAGGAAGCTCAATTTTACCCGCACTTGTCGAGCAGTGATCAGCTACTATTACAAAAATTGTATTTTTAAACCACGGCTTCTCTTTGGCCTTTTTTATAAACTCTCCTATCGCATAATCAGTATATTTAACAGCGCCCTCTCTTCCGGTGTGCGAAGGAATATCTATGCGCCCATTCGGATAATCATAAGGTCTGTGGTTTGATGTTGTCATGATAAAACTCATAAAAGGTTTGTGTGCTTTATAGGAGAGATCAGCCTCTTTTAAACTCTTGTTTAACAGATCCTCATCACAAACTCCCCATACCGTGTGAAAAGTATCCTCTTCATCGCTAAAATCTACTCTATCTACAATGCCAAACCCGTTATTTGAAAAAAATTCATTCATATTGTCAAAATAACCGTGTCCGCCATATATAAACTTGGTTTCATACCCCTTGTTTTTAAAGATAAATCCGCTTGAGTACATATTGTGATTATCAGGTCTTTTTACAATTGAGCGCCCCGGCGTAGGCGGCACTGAGAGAGTAATCGCCTCCATGCCCCTTACAGTTCTAGTACCGGTTGCATAAAAATTATTAAAAAAGAGGCTCTCTTTTATCAAAGAGTCCAGATTTGGAGTAAGATTTTTTTCTCCGCCAAGCGACTCGATAAACTTACCGCTTAAGCTCTCAACAACTATCATCATAATATTGTAATCTTTCTCTTCGCCGGATTTTATTATATTTCTGGTTATATCCTCTGTATCCGTAAAAACAGAAGGATTTGAATCTATAGAATTTTTTAAAGTTGAAAGAACTTTTTCACTATTTTGCGTTACATAAAACATATCATAATCGAGTGTATTGTTTCTAAATGCCTCAAACAAAGAGTACAGGCCAGATTTGCTGAGTTCGTTATCGTATTGATTGCTGGATATCTTTGAGAGATCGCCGGTTACAGATGCAAAAGAGAGAGCGGGAATCAAAAGATATATAAGCGATGATTTAAAACGCTCTTTAAAGAGGCTTTGGCTTTTTAAAAAATTTTCAATATATTGCAATTTATAAACCGCATAAAAAAGTAGTGCGGATATAAAAGAGATAACAGTAATTAAAATACCCATTGGGTAAGATTCGTTAATATTGCCGATAACCTCTTTTGTATAGATTAAATAATCAACTGCTATAAAATTAAATCTAACATTAAACTCATCCCAGAAAAACCATTCGCTAAATGCTAAAAAGACTATACCAAACAGAAAAATATAAACAAATATATATGTGATATAGCGATGGATTTTATGATTAAGAAATTTCTGCGGTAAAAACAGCAGATAAAGAACAAAAAGTGATGCCAAATAGCCAACACTTATAAAATCATAAAATGCTCCAACACCATATATTTTCAACAACTCTAAAAAAGATAAATCTATCATATTTATAGATTTAAACAAAAGAACGCTTCTAGTAACAGCAGAAACACTCAAAAACAATAAAAAAAACAAACCGATAATCGCACATCTGCTTCGCATATATTTTTGCATCAAACATCCTTAAAATAAATTGTAAAAGAGTAGAAAAAAGAGATGAAATGTTGATGAAAAAAAGATGAATTTTTTTTCATAAGAAGTATGAACAAAAATTCATACTATGTTCATATTGATGTAATCAAAAAAGTATATTCTTTTACGTTAAAACAGACAAAGGCAGAACATACATGTTAAAAAAACTATTTAAGTACTACTTACTTTTGATAACCATATTTTTTATAGGGAGACTATTTTTATTTGTCCTCTATTTCGACAATTTTAAAAACAGTGGTGTTGATTACTGGCTGACATTTATCTACGGGTTGAGAATGGATACCATTACGGCATCTATCCTCTTGGTTATTCCTCTTACAATTCTCTCTTTTACCCCAGTAAAATTCAAAGATATTGCAAACGGTTTTTTAAAATATTACCTTTTAGTGATATTTTCGCTTGTAATTTATATAGAAAATGCGACGTTTCCGTTCGTAGCGCAATACGATGTAAGACCCAATTACCTTTTTGTAGAGTATTTGATATACCCTAAAGAGGTTTTTGCAATGATATTTGCAGACTATAAAGCAGAACTGCTTATAACTTTTATGATGATAGGAGTGTTTATATACTTTTATCAAAAACATGCAAAAGATGATTTTTTAAATGTTTTTGAGACTCATTATATAAAAAGAGCCGCTATGTTTTTACCTATCTTGGCACTGCTCTTTATGGGTGTTCGCTCATCATTTGGACATAGAGGGGCTAATATATCCGATGCCATGTTTTCGACAAACAGAATGGTAAACGAGATAACAAAAAACTCGCTTCATAGTATAGGTTATGCCATCTACAGCAATGCCGTACATGAAGGCGGTGAGGTAAAACAGTATGGAAAAATGGATATAAAAGAAGCTTTGGCACGAGTTAAAAAAAGACTCTCTATTGAGTCAGACGACAAGAAATCCATTTTTTCAAGAATTGAAAAAAGTCATTTTAAGAGTGATAAGCCTAAAAATCTAGTTATATTCGTACAAGAGAGCTTCGGTTATCAGTTCGTACATGCCGCCGGAGGAGAAGATGGGATAACGCCAAACTTTAACAGATTAAGCAAAGAGGCAATACTATTTAAGGATCTCTACTCGAATGGGACAAGAAGCGTGAGAGGACTTGCCGCAGTAAGTGCCGGAAATTTGGCAGTTCCTGGTGTGGGAGTAGTAAAAAGAAACAAATCTCAAAAAGATTTTTTTACTATAGCTTCGGCTCTTAAACCGTTTGGATATCACACTTCGTTTATTTACGGCGGAGAGAGCAGATTTGATAATATGCGTGGATGGTACAGCGGTAACGGATTTGATGAGATAATAGATCAGCCCAAATTTGAAAACCCCACATTTGTAGCTCCTTGGGGAGTTTGTGATGAGGATTTGGTAGTTAAAGCGAATGAAGAGTTTAAAAAGCTACATGCAAAAGGGCAAAAATTTGCAACGATTATGTTTTCACAATCAAACCACTCTCCCTTTGAGTTCCCGTGTGAGAAGATCGAACTTTTAAAAGATGTTCCACAAAACAGTGTAAAAAATGCCGTTAAATATGCAGACCATGCGATAGGTCGCTTTTTTGAACTGGCAAAAAAAGAGTCTTATTATAAAGACACGGTTTTTGTAGTAATCGCAGATCATAATGTGCGGGTCTACGGAGACGATATGGTACCAGTCAATATGTTTCATATCCCCGGTATTATTTTAGGCGGTGGCATTCAACCTATGATTTATGATAAAATTGCTTCTCAACCTGATGTATTGGCAACGGCACTTGATTTAATAGGTATTGATCTAAAATATCCTATAATGGGGCACTCAATATTTAGTGATAAAAAACAAAATATCTCATTGATGCAGTTTCACTCATCATACGCTCTAAGAGCAGATGATAAAGTAGTGATTGTCAGACCCGGGCAAAAACCGCTCACATTTTTATACAAGGACCCAAAAACATATCTTGATAAAAGCAATCATCTAACCTTGAGCGATCATGATGAAAAACTGGAAAAAGATGCTTTGGCTTTTGTAGTAGCACTTGATTACATGTACAATAAAAAACTCTATAGATAAAGGAAAAAAATTGAGAAACCAGCCAAAATATAACTTTTTTAAAAATACAAATTACGCTCTAAAAGGTTTAAAAGACTTGATTCAAAACGAAACATCTTTTAAAATAGAAGTTATAGCAGCTATAATTCTAATGCCTATAATTATATTTATAGATATAAACTTAACACAAAAGGCTTTAATGTTTATATCACTAAGCGGAATGCTTATAGCTGAAGCCGTCAATAGTGCGATTGAGAGAGTAGTTGATTTGGTTACGCTTGAGCATCATCATATGGCGGGCCGTGCAAAGGATGTGGGGAGCACTATAGTTTTTTTAAGTATTTTTGTATTTATTGTTACATGGGCGATAGTACTGGCTGAATTTTTGTAAAGGATAGTTATGCGCATTCTAGTTGTTGAAGATGATGAAAAAATAGCCTCTTTTATAAAAAAAGGGCTTCAAGAAGAGTCTTACAGCGTCGATGTTACAGACAACGGATATGAAGCTGTTTATCTTATAGAGACAAACTCTTATGATGTTATTTTGCTCGATTTAATGATTCACGGTTTAAACGGCATTGATGTATGCAAAAATATAAGAAGCAAAAATATAGCTACCCCTGTTATCATGTTAACGGCAAGAGACAAAGTAGAAGATAAGATAGACGGTCTTGACAGCGGCGCGGATGATTACCTGACAAAACCGTTTGCCTTTGAAGAGCTCCTGGCTCGTATCCGGGCAAAACTACGAAACCCCTCAACTACTTCAAATATCATAACGGTTGCAGATTTAACAATAGACACCACACACCATGAGGTCAAGCGGGCAGATAAAAAGATAAAATTGACTGCAAAAGAGTATGCATTATTGGAGTTTTTGGCAAGAAACAGCAAAAAGCTCTTAAGTGAAACAGTTATAAAAGAGAATCTAAGCGACATGGAACAGGAGAGTATGAGCAATATTATAAATGTTTACATCTACAGGCTGAGAAACAAAATAGACAAAGATTTTGACCTGAAACTTATACATACCGTACGAGGTTTAGGCTACATGCTAAGCGATCAAGATGTCTAAAAGTCTAAGATTAAAACTGCTTTTTTATTTTTTTATTACAAATGTAATTGTTCTATTTGTTTACGGCGCTTTTATCTATAATACGGCAAAAAAAGGTGTTTTAAATACCACGGACACCCAGTTAAAGATGATCTCTATCGATGTTATACCCGATTTTAAAAAAGAGGGTTATGATGATGCTTCTAACATGGCAAACGAACTTATAGAAGAGTTTTCTATAGAGCCTCTTTTTGTAAAAATTATCTATTACAACAAAAAAAGCAAAAAAATAGAGCATGAAACACTCTCTTCAAAAATTCACAGCTGGCTCTTTGATATACCTCTAAATGAGATTGGACATGTGGGGAGTATATACTATTTTGATAAAAACTCTTATCGCACAAGCTCTATGCTTATTTTTGAAAAAGAAGATACCAAAGTTTTTATTCAGCTTGCCATGAAAAAGGATATTGAATCTCCCTATCTAAAACAGCTTCTGCTCGGTCTTATTATTGCAACTCCTATTGTTTTGATTATATTTTCAATTATTGCAAACATACTAATAAGCAGAATACTCTCTCCTGTTAAAGAGGTTATAACTTCGGTTAAATCTATATCAGCGCAAAATTTATCAAAACGAGTAAGTACAAATAATATCCCAAGCGAAATTAAAGATCTTATTTCTACTTTCAACCAGCTTTTAAACAATCTCGAAGACTCTTTTAATAAAGTAACAGATTTTAGCAATAACGCCTCCCATGAACTCAAAACCCCGCTAACCGTTATCCGCGGGGAAATTGAAGTTGCTCTTAAACATGAGAGAGAACCTCAAGAGTATAAAGAGATTTTAAAAGATATATTAGAAGAGAGCATTGCTATAGAAAAAATAATCAATCAGCTGCTATTTCTTGCTAAAAAGAATACAAGCGAATTAAAAAACGATTTTAAAGAACTATATTTAGATGAAGTAATCATGGATACTATATTGCAGATAAAAAAATTTGCCCTGACAAAAAACATAGCTATTGAAGCTAAAAAAATTATCCCCGCAACAATCTACGCAAACGAAACTCTCTTAAAAATTGCTATTAGCAACATACTTAAAAACGCGGTTATCTACAGTCCAAAAAACTCTAAAATAGATATCTACATGGATGAAAATGATAATGAATACATCTTAAAAATCAAAGACAACGGTTATGGAATAGAAGAAAAAGATTTGCCGCATATTTTTGAGAAGTTTTACAAAGCCGACAAAATTCGTTCGCGAAAAGAGGGAGGAAGCGGCCTGGGTCTTGCGATTGTTAAAATGATTTTAGATATCCACCATTACAATATTGAAGTTAAAAGTAAAGTTAATATAGGTACAAATGTATCAATAAAAATAACAAAATAACAAAATGTTTCATTTTTTTGCTAAAATTCCATCATGAATTCATATTTAGATAAATTTAATGAGGCTATAAAAAATACAGTTTTTTATAAACTTACCTCAAATGAGCAAGATTTTATAAAACTAAAATCACTTGAGCTAAAATTTTCATTTTCTGAAATTAAACAGATTATTGACATTGCTAGAGACTTAGAGATGTGGAATGAAAAAAGTATTATAGAGTTTTTTCCGGATCACACTCAAAAAAAAGTTGTTTTTTCAAGACTTATAAAAGCATATAATGCATTAAGAGAAAAACCTAACTCTTATAAAAATTTTAAACTTAAAAACAGTGCAAAAGAGCAGAAGTTTCATTTTAAAACTGAGAAAAAAGAGGGTTTTGGTCTAGGACTCTGTCCGGTGGCCAGCGAAAAAACAAGATGCTGCAACCTTTTGACTCTTGACGCTGTTGAGAGCTGCGGATTTGACTGTTCCTACTGCTCTATACAATCTTTTTACAATCAAAACACCATAACTTTTGACAGCAGTTTTGCAGCAAAACTAAAAAATTTAAATCTTGAAAAAAACAGAACATATCACATTGGAACAGGACAGGCTTCTGATTCGCTTATGTGGGGAAACAGAGAGGGCATTTTAGATGCTTTGTTTGAATTTGCAAGAGAAAACAAAAATGTAATTTTAGAGTTTAAAACAAAATCAGACAACATAAGCTATCTTCTGGAAAATGAAGTGCCAAAAAATATTTTATGCACCTGGTCACTTAACACGCCTACTATTATACAAAACGAGGAGCATTTGACGGCTTCGCTTGATAAACGCATCAATGCTGCCAGAAAAGTAGCAGACAAAGGGGTGAAAGTAGGTTTTCATTTTCATCCGATTGTTGAATATGAGAACTATTTAAGTGAATACGAAGAGATCTATAAACGATTACTCAAAGAGTTTCAGGCTTATGAAGTCGCACTTGTTAGTTTTGGTACGCTGACATTTATAAAACCTGTGATTAAGCAGCTAAGAAATAGAGAGTTTAGAAGCAAAATCACCCAAATGCCTTTTGAGGATGCAAGTGGCAAAAGCTCCTACCCGTATGACATAAAAGTAGAGATGTTTAAACATGCTTATAACAGTTTTGCGCCATGGCATAAAGAGGTATTTTTCTATCTCTGCATGGAAGAGCATGAAATGTGGAAGGAAACATTTGGTTACCAATATGCAACCAACAATGATTTTGAAAGAGCCATGCTGGGAGCCTATGCTAAAAAATTAAATATGGAGTTTTTAATTTGAAATTTTTATATGAAAACACACTTTTAATTTTTTTAGTAATGCTGCTTCTTTTCTTTTTAAGCACTTTTTTTTCACAATCTAAAATTGAAGAAGTTGAAAAAATAAAACAAATTGAAAAAATAAAACAAATTGAAAAAGCTGAAAAAATCAAGAAAGAGAAGAAAAAATCCGCAAACAAAGCAGCAAGCGTAGAACAGAAAAAGAAGCAATTTAACACCTTGATAATACCTGCAATAAATTCGGTACATAATGAACTTCAAACGCAATATGAAGAGATTGCTCAAAATTTAGAAAATGATGAATACAAAGAAAAAATTTCAGAGCTAAAAGAGTATTATGGAGTAGAGAGTGATGAAGAGCTGCTTATGGCACTTAAACCCCATCCTGTAAGCATTTCTATCGCTCAAGCTGCCATGGAGAGCGCCTGGGCAAAATCAAGATTTTTTGTAGAAGCAAATAATCTGTACGGCATCTGGTCTTTTAACAAAAACGAGCCAAGAATTGCAGCAGTACAGCAAAGAGGCAGCAGAACAATTTGGCTTAAAAAATATTCCGATATTAAAGATTCGATAAGAGATTACTACAAAACACTTGCCCGCTCTTACGCATATAAAGATTTTAGAGAGCTAAAGATGCAGACTGATGATCCATATATATTAATAGAAAAATTGGACAGCTACTCTGAAATAGGCGAAAAATATGCAGAAAACTTAAGCGAAATCATCAGATACAATAAATTTTATCTCTACGACAGATAAGAAGCATTTTAAAATTTTTAAAATGTTTTTAATTAATATATCAACATATCTTGATATATTAATTATTTTTAGCTACAATTTTCTCGTTAAAAAAGGAGGCTCTTTTTATGGATATTTTTTTAAATACGATAGGCGCTGTAAACGACAAGACAAGAGTTGAAATTTTGCACTTTATAGATAAATACAAAGAAGTTTGTGTCTGCGATATAGAAAACTCTTTTGATATGATCCAGTCGCGTATATCAAGACATCTAAAAATCTTAAAAGATGCAGGTTTTTTAAAAGTAGAGAGACGCGGCAGATGGGCACACTACAGCATTAGAACACCATTAGATGAGTTTAGACAATCGATTTTAAAAGAGATAAACTCTTTAGGAATTGTATTGCCGATTTTAAAAAGAGGATGTAAAAGTGAGTAAAAAAGTTTTGGTATTATGTACAGGAAACAGCTGCCGCTCAATAATTGCAGAAGCATTGATAAATCAAAATATCGAAAGTGTAGAGGCATATAGCGCCGGTGTTAAGGCAACCAACAAAGTAAATCCTAATGCAAAAAGAGTCTTAAAAGAAAACGGTGCATGGAGAGAGAGCTATCACTCAAAAACTCTTGATGAAGTTTTAGATATAGAGTTTGACCTCGTCGTTACGGTCTGTGACAATGCCAAAGAGAGCTGTCCTCTTTTTCCAAATAAAGCAAAAGTAGTACATGTGGGCTTTGCTGATCCTGATGGAAAAGAGTACGAAGAGTTTGTTAAAACTTTTGACGCTATTAAAACTGCTCTGCTTCCAGTAGTAAAAACCGAGCTCTTTTAATATGTTGTTCTCTTTTAGCATTTTTCTTATAACTCTTATCTTTGTTATCTGGCAGCCGCGTGGACTCCAAATTGGCACCACTGCCGTTATCGGAGCCGTTGTTGCCCTTATTGCGGGTGTTGTTAATTTCAATGATGTCGTAGCAGTTTTTGATATTATATGGGATGCGACACTGGCATTTATAGGGATTATTATCCTCTCAATGGTCCTGGATGAGATAGGTTTTTTTGAGTGGGCGGCACTTAAGATGGCAAAGCTCTCAAAAGGGAGCGGCAAGAGAATGTTTTTTTACTCTATCCTTCTTGGCGCAGTAGTTTCGGCGGTTTTTGCAAATGACGGAGCAGCGCTAATTTTAACTCCAATTTTACTTGCTAAAATGCATATTTTGCGACTCAATGCAAAAACAATTCTTGCATTTTTACTCGCAGGAGGATTTATCAGCGACAGTGCCTCTTTGCCTTTTGTATTTTCAAATCTTACAAATATCGTAACAGCAAACTACTTCGACATCGGTTTTGGCGCATTTTTTTCAAATATGATTATGCCCTATTTTGTAAGTACCACAATAAGCATGCTTGTTCTTTGGCTGCTTTTAAGAAAAGATATTCCTGGGCATGTTGATATAAATCTACTTAAAAAACCAGAAGAAGTTATAAAAAACAGAGCACTCTTCAACTTTAGCTGGCTCTTTTTAGCTCTTTTATTAAGCGGCTATTTTATTGGCGATGCATACGGCATCCCTGTTTCGGTATTTGCTCTTGGCGGCGGCATCATCTTTTTGGCAATTGCCGGCTTTACAAAAACAGTTGAGCCCAAACATATTATTAAAAATGCACCATGGCAGGTTGTATGGTTCTCGCTTGGGTTGTATGTTGTTGTTTATGGTCTTAAAAATGAAGGGCTGACTGACTACTTAACAGAGATACTGCTGCACCTCAATGCGCAAAATGAGGTTGTAGCCATTGTCGGAACAGGATTTTTAGCTGCAGCCCTCTCTGCGCTTATGAACAATATGCCGACTATTATGATTATGGATATAGCGCTTAAGGATATCGCTAATGAAGCGATGATTTATGCAAATATTATCGGTTGTAACCTTGGACCAAAAATGACTCCTTTTGGCTCACTTGCAACTCTTCTGTGGCTTCATACGCTCAATAAAAAAGGTGTAAAAATAGATTTTTTATCATACACAAAATTTGGACTTATCGTTACACCGCCGGTTCTTTTAGCAGTTCTGCTCTCTTTAATGTAAAAAGAGAGCAAATTTCTCTTTACCTTCTTCTCTTTAAAAGAGGTATAATGTCGAATTATATTCTCAAAAATTGAGATAGACGGAATTACAAGGAAATATTTTGCAACAAAACCAACATTTAGAACTCGGGCGCATAAACTGCCTGCTAGTTGACAGACACACACCTCACGGTATATTTTTAAAAGCAGTTGATGAAAAAGATGTGCTTTTGCCTCAAGCATATGTAACTGATGCAATGCAAGAAGATACTCTTTTGGAGGTATTTTTATATACCGACTCAGAGGACAGACTTATTGCCACTACTCTTAAGCCAAAAGCTATGCTTGATGAATATGCTCTTTTTGAAGTCGTTGATGTAGCGCCTTTTGGGGCATTTGTAAACTGGGGGCTTGCCAAAGATCTATTCGTCCCAAATATGTTTCAAAAAGAGAAATTTAAGATAGGTGACAAAAGATTTTTAAAAGTCGTTTATGATGAAAAGACTCATCGTCTTGTAGGCACCGAGAAGCTAGGTAACTTTTTTGATAAAAGACCGAAAGGACTCGCTCCAAACAAAGAGGTTAAGATACTTATTATTGCAAAAACACCTCTTGGATTTAAATGTATTGTGGAAGATAAATATGAGGGTTTGATTTATCACAATGAGATCTTTGAAAAGATAGAGATTGGAAGCGAAAGAAAAGCATTTGTAAAAAATGTTAGAAAAGATGGCTGCATCGACTTAAGCCTTCAAGCCGGCGGGGCAAAACAAAAAGATGCCTCAAACGAAAAAATCCTCTCTCTTTTAAAACAAAACGGCGGAATTATGCCTTATAACTATAAAAGCGATCCGGAGTTGATTAAAAATGTATTTGGATTAAGCAAAAAAGCTTATAAAAGATCGCTTACAGCTTTGCAAGAGAGCGGAGCTATTGAGATTAAAGAGAGCGGGATATACCTAAAGAGCTAATATAGCAATATAGAGATATATTTTAAAGCTCAATTATTATCTCTTTTAGGATAATATTTCTTATACCAAATGGAGAAATTATATGTCGAGTGTAAAAAAATGTAATTCATTAGAAGAGGTCAGAGAAGAGATTGACAAGATAGATGAGTTAATTGTTAAACTTATATCTCAAAGAAGTCATCTTGTGCGTCAAGCTGTATTGTTTAAAAACAGTATTGAAGAGGTTAAGGCTGATGATAGAATAGATTTTATTCTGCAAAGAGTTCGTAATTTAGCAATTCAAGAAAATGTATCTCCAAATATGATTTCTGATCTTTTTAAAATCATGATCAACGAGATGGTTGAAACTGAGATATCAGAATTTAGAAATACACAAATATTTTAATATAAAAAGAGGATTTAAAACCTCTTTTTATTTGTATCTGTAAGTGATACGACCTTTATCAAGTGAGTATGGAGTTAATTCAAGTTTTACTTTGTCACCCGGAAGTATTTTAATATAGTGCATACGCATTTTACCTGCAATATGACATAAAATAATATGTCCGTTTTCTAACTCAACACGAAATGTTGCATTTGGCAAAGCCTCTATAATCTTGCCATCAACTTCGATAACATCTGATTTAGCCATTTTAATCCTTTTTTTCTCAAGCCAGAGATAAAATTTCAGCTTTACCATTGATAACTGCAACAGTATGCTCATAGTGTGAACCGTTTAAACCATCGGCACTAACAACATCCCACTTATTTTCTAAAATAAGCGGTTTTGAATCCTTTTGACAAATCATCGGTTCCAAACAAAAAACCATTCCATTTTTAATCTTAGGTCCCGCTTTTGCGTTTTTCCCTTCAAGATAGTTTGGTATTTCAGGCTCTTCATGAGGTTTTCTACCGATACCGTGTCCACAAAAACTGTGAAGCGGGATAAAGCCTCTTGATCGGATAGCATTTTCTAAAACAGCTGAGAGTTCTTTAAATCTCATACCCTCTTTTATAGATTCTATCGCTTCATAAAGAGAATCTTTAGCACATGCAATAAGCGCTTCATCTTTTGCGCTTATTTTACCTACCGGCGCAGTTATTGCTGCATCTCCGTACCATCCCTCAAGTTCTGTTCCAATATCATAACCGATAATATCACCCTCTTGAAGTTTGTAATCAGTAGGAATACCGTGAATAATAACTTGATTAAGTGAAGTACAAACTGCATTTGGGAAGCCGTAAAGCCCTTTAAAAGAGGGTCTTGCGCCGTGAGAGCGGATAAAATCCTCTGCCATTGCATCAAGCTCTTTTAAAGAGATTCCAGGTTTTGTATTTTGTCTTAACAACTCTAAAGCACCGCCAACAATTTTATTGGCAGCTCTTAATTTCTCAATTTCTGCAGGTTTTCTAAGCGCAATTGACATTATTTATAGACCAACTGCACTTAGTGTCTCATATTTACTCATGTAAACCTGAGCCTCGATTTTTCTCATTGTATCAAGCGCGACTTGAACAACAATCAACACCGCAGTACCGCCAAAGAAAAATGGAACACCCATCCCTTTTATAATCATAAACGGCAGCGTTGCAACTAAACCAAGATAGAGTGCACCTGTAAAAGTAAGATTACTTGCTGTTGTATTTAAAAATTCACTAGTTGCATTACCGGTACGAATACCAGGAATAAATCCACCCTGTTTTTTCAGATTTTCTGCAATATCTTTTGAGTTAAAAGTAATCGATGCATAAAAAAATGCAAAGAAAACAACAAAAACAAATGTCAAAAAGTTAAAGAAATAACTATTCGGGTTTAGATGATCTGCAATTGCCATAACAGTAGGGTTTGTACTGCTTGATAAAACAGTCATAGGAAACATAAGTATCGCACTCGCAAAGATAACCGGAATAACACCCGATAAATTTACTTTGATAGGGATATAGTTCATAACTCTTTTATTTTGGTTTTGCATTATAACTTTTTTAGCGTATGTAACAGGTACACGGCGCTCGCCAAGTTCAACATAAATAATTACACCGACAGTTCCAAGTATCAAAGCAAGAATTGCAAGCACAGTTAGAAAACTCATTGCACCTGTATTTACCATTGTAATCGTTTGACCGATTGCACTTGGGATAGCTGATACGATTCCCGCAAAGATAATCAAAGAGATACCATTGCCGATACCGTTTTGTGTGATCTGCTCGCCTATCCACATAAGAAGCATGGTACCTGCTACCATAGAAACAGCAGAAAGCATTATAAATGTGTTATGATCAACCAATATTGCACTGTTACCATTTGGTCCTGTAAGACTCTGAAGTCCGACACTGATACCTATTGCTTGAATGATTGTAATTACAATTGTCGCATAGCGGATAATTTGCATATACTTAACCATTCCGTCACGCTCTTTTTTCATCTGTCCAAGAGGGGCAAATGTAGCTGCTAAAAGCTCCATAATGATAGAAGCAGTAATATAAGGCATAATTCCAAGAGCTATGATTGACATTCTCTCAACAGCATTACCGCTAAACATATTAAAAAGTCCAAGGGCATCTGATTGATGTGAGTCGAAGAATGAAGCGATAACAGAAGCATCTACGCCTGGAACTGGCACATATGCCAGTAGGCGATAAATAAATAAAAACCCGATAGTAATAAGTATCTTATTTACTAGATTTTTATTCACGACTATTTACCTGTAGTAGTAACGCTGTCGTCTTTAATTTTTGATGCTAAATCTTTTGCAGATGCACCAACCAACTTAACTTTAGTAACACAAGCAGCTATTTTATGAACACTACGGATACTCTCCATAGTAATTTCAGAAAGTTCAGCAACTGCTTTTATTTTCTCTACATTGATTACATACGGCTTGATTACACGAGAAGTAAATCCGATTTTTGGAAGTCTTCTTGCTAGTGGCTGCTGTCCACCCTCAAAGTTTCTTTTTCTCTTGTAACCAGTACGAGCTTTTTGACCTTTAGATCCGCGAGCAGCAGTTTTACCTGTTCCCGAACCTTGTCCGCGACCGACTCTTTTACGATTCTTTACAGAACCCTCTGCCGGCGTTAAATTTTCAATACCCATCATCTATCCTTTTAAACGACCTAGTGCTTCAACTGTTGCGCGCACTAGTGTATTTGGATTGTTTGAACCTATTGACTTTGTAAGTATGTCTTGAATACCTGCAAGCTCAAGAACAGGACGAGTAGCACCACCCGCGATTACCCCTGTACCTTCTGATGCCGGCTTTAAAAGAACACGACTTGCATTGTACTTATGTTCAATGTCATGTGCAATTGTAGTACCTTTGATACTTACTTTACTTAGGTTTTTAAACGCATTATCTACAGCTTTTTTGATAGCATCTGGAACTTCTTTCGCTTTTCCAGCACCAAAACCGATAGTACCTTTTTTATCACCAACAACTACAAGTGCTGTAAAACGAAAACGACGCCCACCTTTTACAACTTTTGTAACACGACCTATATTTACAATTGATTCTTCAAAATCTTCTCTATTGATTTCCATTTTAACCCCTAGAACTTAATTTCGTTTGCACGAAGTGCGTCACCAAATGCAGCTATAACACCGTGGTATTGGTAACCATTACGATCAAATACAATCGAAGTGATGTTAGCTGTTTTTAGCGTAGCAGCAAATGCCGCACCAAGTGCAGCTGCACCATCTTTGTTTGCTTTTTGACCTATTGCTTTTGAGTTAAGAGCAGCCAATGTTGTTGCTGTTGCATCATCAATAGCTTGAACACTCAAATAACGATTTGAACGAAACACAGAAACACGAGGAAGTGAAGCACAACCAGATATTTTTGCACGAATACGACGCTTTCTTTTTAAGCGATTAGCAATTTTGCTTTTTAGTACTTTTGCTTTCATCTATACTCCTCCCTTATTTCTTAGAAGTTTTACCGGCTTTACGCACGATATGCTCTTCAACATATTTAACACCTTTGCCTTTATACGGCTCTGGTGGACGGAATCCTCTTACTTCTGCAGCAACTTGACCAAGCGCTTGCTTGTCATGGCTCTTTAAAGTAATAACATTCTTTTCAACGCTTGCTTCGATACTATCTGGCAACTCATAGTTGATATCGTGAGAAAATCCAAGTTGTAGGTTAAGCACTCTGCCGTTTACTGCAGCACGGTAACCAACACCATTGATCTCTAACTGTTTTGTATAGCCAGTTGTTAAACCAGTAACGATGTTTTGAGCCAATGCACGATATGTTCCCCAGAAAGCTCTATGCTCACGAGAATCTGAAAGAGTAGCAAAAGTCAATACATTGCCGTCGATATTGAAAGCAACATTTCCTTTTGTATCTAAATCAACACTATTTTTGCCTTTAGCAAAAGTTATAACATTTCCATTTGCATTTACAGTAATATCTGATGCAAATTCTACAGGTAATTTACCAATTCTTGACATGCTATCTCCCTACCAAACCGTACACATTACTTCACCGCCGATACCAAGCTCGTAAGCTTTATCGTTTGGTAAAACGCCGTGTGATGTACTAACAATAATAGTTCCGTAACCATTTTTGAATCGTTTAATATCTTCTTTGCCTTTGTATACACGACGGCCAGGTTTAGATACTCTTTTCATTTCATTGATAACAGTTTTACCATTTTCATCATACTTTAGTACAACATTAATAGTTTTTTTAACGCCGTCTTCAACAACATTACAACTCTCAATATAACCTTTTTCAACTAAAATGTTTGCTAACGCTTCAACACTCTTAGAGTGAACAAGCGTAGTAACATCCAATCTTCTCATACCAGCATTACGAATACGAGTTAACGCATCCGATACTAAATCATTTATCATTTATTTTCCTTTGCTAATCATTAGAAGTTTCAAAGATAAGCTTTTGCTTACCAGCTTGACTTTCTAACGCCTGGGATTAATCCCTCATTTGCCATTTTTCTAAAACATACACGACAGATACCGAAGTCACGAAGTACAGAGTGTGGACGACCACAAATCTGACATCTTGTATAACCACGAACTTTAAACTTTGGCTCTCTTGCTGCTTTAGCAATCATCGATTTCTTAGCCATTAGTTGCTCCCTTTAGTAAAAGGCATACCCAATTTCTCTAAAAGAGCAAATCCTGCCTTGTCTGATTCAGCTGTTGTAACAACTGTGATGTTCATACCATGGATTTGCATAATAGAATCATAACTAATTTCCGGGAAAATCAATTGTTCTTGCAAACCAAAGTTGTAATTACCACGACCATCAAAACCGTTTCTTGGAACTCCACGGAAGTCTTTTACACGCGGAAGAGCTATAGAAACAAGACGATCAAGAAATCCGTACATTTTTTCACCGCGAAGTGTTACACGAACACCTACAGGCATACCTTCACGAACTTTAAATCCAGCAACAGATTTCTTAGCTATTACAGTACTTGCTTTTTGCCCTGCAATTGCAGTAATAGTATCTTCAATATTTTGAATAAGTTTATTATCTTTCATTGCAAAACCTGCACCTACAGAGATAACGATTTTCTCTAATGCAGGAGTCTGCATTGGATTTTTTATCCCAAGGTCAGCTTGAAGTTCAGATTTTAAACCTAAATATTTTTCTTTCATACGAGTCATTTACTTATGCCTCCACTTTACGAACATTTGAAACATCTATAGGCATCTCTTTGTTGATATGTCCGCCTTTAGTGTTCTCTTCTGTTGGTTTGATTGCTTTTTTAGCTATTTTACAACCCTCAAC
This sequence comes from Sulfurimonas xiamenensis, assembly GCF_009258045.1. Lineage (NCBI taxonomy): Bacteria > Pseudomonadati > Campylobacterota > Epsilonproteobacteria > Campylobacterales > Sulfurimonadaceae > Sulfurimonas > Sulfurimonas xiamenensis. The sequence continues at coordinate 199,662 of NZ_CP041166.1, read as the reverse complement.
TATTACCTTGTTTTTCTTCGGTAATACTTCAAGTACAGTAGCTTTTGTTCCGCGATCGTCACCGGCGATGATCTCTACAGTATCGCCTTTTTTGAATTTAAACTTTGCCATTAAACAACCTCCGGTGCAAGAGATACGATCTTCATAAAGCCGCCATAACGAACTTCACGAGCAATCGGTCCGAAAATACGAGTACCGATTGGTTCTCTCTTGTCATCAAGTATAACAGCTGCATTATCATCAAAACGGATTAAAGAGCCGTTTTCACGGTGAATCTCTTTAGCAGTTCTAACAACAACAGCTTTTACAACTTTACCTTTTTTAACTTTAGCAGTAGGAGTCGCTTTTTTTACAGAAGCAATGATAACATCGCCTACTTTTGCATAACGACGCTTGGAACCGCCAAGTACCTTAATACACATAACCTCTTTTGCACCTGTATTATCAGCTACATTTAGACGAGTAAAAGCTTGAATCATTACTCTGCTCCTGATACTACTGTTTTAAGTCTAAAAGATTTAGTCTTAGAAAGCGGGCGACACTCGATTGCAACAATCTCATCACCAACTTTTAACTCATTGCGCTCATCGTGTACCAAGTACTTTTTGAAACGCTTCACAACTTTGTGGTAACGAGGGTGCATTACACGGCGCTCAACAACGATTGTCGCTGTTTTGTCACCTGCAATTTTAACTACATTACCTTGAATTTCACGCTTATGTGTCATTGCCGGCCCCTATTTCGCTGCACTAAGTGCAGTGTTGATTCTAGCAACATCTTTTTTAGCGATACGAAGTTCGCTAGTGTTTTGTAGTTGCATCATCTGTTTTTTTATTTTTAAAGTAAAAAGCTCAGTTTTTTTCTCTTTAAGCATTGCTTGAAGTTCTGCTGTGCTTTTATCTGCTAAATCAGAATATTTCATTGCTCATCTCCGCAGTAATTATTTTTGTTTTGAAAGGCAATTTATGCATAGCAAGAGTTAATGCTTCACGAGCAAGCTCTTCTGGAACACCAGCCATTTCAAAAATGATACGACCCGGCTTAATATTCATAACCCATTGATCAACTGAACCTTTACCTTTACCCATACGAGTTTCAAGAGGCTTAGCAGTCAGTGGCTTAGCAGGGAATACACGAATCCAGATCTTACCATTTCTTTTAATATGACGAGTAGCTGAAATACGAGCTGACTCAATTTGACGAGAGTTAATACGACCTGCTTCTACAGCTTTTATAGCTATATCACCAAATGCCAATGTATAACCCGAGCGAGCGTAACCACGGTTACGGCCCTTCATTACTTTACGATATTTAGTTCTCTTAGGCATCAACATGATTATTCCGCCTTTCCGCTATTTTCGCGTTTTGGAGCACGCTTACGAGCACGCTCTTGTTTCTCTTCTTTTACTTCAGCCGGGATACCTTTAGTAAGTACTTCACCTTTGAATATCCATACTTTAACACCGATACAACCGTATGTAGTATGTGCTTCAGCAAAACCGTAGTCTATCTTTGCACGAAGTGTATGAAGTGGAACGCGTCCCTCTAAATACCACTCTGTACGAGCCATTTCAGCTCCGCCAAGACGACCGCTTACAGATATCTTGATACCTTTAGCTCCGCCTCTTTGTGCATTTTGCATAACTTTTTTCATAGCTCTTCTAAATGCAACACGGCGCTCTAGTTGAGTAGCTACATTTTCAGCAACTAACTGAGCAGAAATTTGAGCTTTCTTCTCTTCTTTGATGTTAACCGAAATAGGTTTACCAACAAGATCTTGAAGAGTTGTTTTTAACTTCTCAATATCTGCACCCTTTTTCCCGATAATAATACCAGGACGAGCAGCAACGATAGTTACACGAAGTCTCTTAACAGTTCTCTCTATGATAATGTTAGAAACACCAGCATAGTAAAGCTCTTTTTTCAAATATGTACGAATTTTGTGATCTTCACCTAAAGCTGCTGGTGCAGTTTTAAAGTTAGGAAACCAACGGCTCTCCCAGTTACGGTTGATACCAAGACGTAAACCAATAGGATTAACTTTTTGACCCATATTATTTACCCTCTACTTCTACTAATATATGCGCTGTCGGTTTTCTGATGCCTGATGCCATACCACGAGCTCTCGGACGAAATCTCTTTAGTACCGGACCATTATCAACACGACATGATGTTACTGTACAATCACTAGCTTCATTACCACTGTTTGCAACTGCTGACGCAAGTACTTTGTAGATAATTTTTGCTGCTTTGTTTGGTGTAAACTCTAAAGCTGCCAATGCTTCTTCAGCGTTCATACCTTGAATCTCTCTTGCAATAAGACGAGATTTAATCGGTGAAACACGGATAAATTTTAATAATGCTCTAGCCATGATTAACCTTTCTTCTGTACAGAGCCCTTATGGCCCTTGAATGTACGAGTTGGTGCGAATTCACCTAGTTTATAACCAATATGGTTTTCTGTTACAAATACCGGAACAAATTGACGCCCATTATGAACATTAAGAGTTAAGCCAACCATATCAGGCAGAACCATACTTCTGCGAGACCATGTTTTGATAGGTTTTTTATTTCCTTCAGATTTGGCTGCAGCCACTTTTTTCATTAAATGATCATCAACAAATGGACCTTTTTTTACACTTCTTGCCATTTAACTACCTCTTCGGATTAGATTTACGGCGAGTAATAATAAGTTTATCACTTGCTTTTTTACGACGAGTTTTTGAACCCTTCGTTGGTTTACCCCATGGAGTAACTGGATGACGACCTGAATTCGTTTTACCTTCACCACCACCATGCGGGTGATCGATTGGGTTCATAGCAGAACCACGAGTTTGAGGACGAATACCCATATGACGACTACGACCTGCTTTTGCTATTACAATGTTGATATACTCTTCATTTCCAACAGTTCCCACAGTAGCCATACACTCACCAAGCACTAAACGCATCTCAGAAGAAGGCATACGAAGTGAAACATACTTGCCGTCACGACCCATAATTTGAGCTGAAGTTCCAGCAGAACGAACCATCTGTCCACCCTTACCTACTTTTAGCTCAATATTATGAACTACCGTACCGACAGGTATATTCATAAGTTTCATTGCATTACCAGGTTTTACATCCAGTCCAGACTCTGCAGACATTACATTATCGCCTACATTTAAACCTTTTGGTAAAAGGATATATCTTTTATCACCATCTGCATAAGTAACAAGTGCAATACGACAGTTACGGTATGGATCATACTCAACTGTAGTTACTGTACCAGGAATACCGAATTTATTTCTTTTAAAATCGATGATACGGTAAAGTTTTTTTGCACCAGCTTCTTTATGGCGAGATGTAATGCGTCCGTTGTTGTTACGACCAGCATGAGCAGGAAGTTTTACAAGCAATGAACGAACACTAGCCTTAGCAGTGATATCACTATTTTCAACATTCGTATAAAAACGACGAGACGGAGTTATCGGTCTATAAGTTTTAATTGCCATGTTAAACCGCCAAACTTTCTATTTGTGCACCCTCAGGTAACTTCACATAAAACTTTTTAAAGTCGTTTTGTTTACCTTGTACACCACGGAATCTTTTTGTTTTTCCGCTTTGATTAAGTGAGTTGACTCTTGAAGGAATTACTCCAAAGTACTCACGAAAAACCTCTTTAAGACCTGTCTTAGTCATACGAGGAGAAGTTTGAACAACAACTATCCCCTCTTCTTGCATGCCAAGAGTCTTCTCTGTATATAGTATAGATTTAATATCTGTAATATCTGCCATTATTTAGCCTCACCTACAAGATTTTCCCATACCGCTTTCTCGATCACTACTGAACGATAATTTGCAGCTAAATAAGCATTTAATTCATTCTCTTCAATCACATATGTGCTTGAGATATTTTCAAATGCTAAATAAGTTTTTTCATCTAAAATCGTTTTTACAAAAAGAGTATCTCTTTGGTTTAACGCTTTAAACATTGCTGCAGCATCTTTTGTTTTACCAGATGCTATCTCAATGCTGTCTACGATGAATAGACTACCATTTTGTGCGTGTTCTGCTAAAGCGAAGTTAAGAGCAAGTTTTTTCTGCTTTTTATTCACTTTAAGGTCATAGTTACGGTTGTTGCTAGGACCAAATGCTTTACCACCGCCAACAAATACAGGTGAACGACGAGAGCCGGCACGAGCACGACCGCCGCCTTTTTGAGCCCATGGCTTCTTACCACCGCCTCTAACTTGTGCACGAGTAAGCGCTGTTGCACTGTTAGCTCTTTGAGCTGCCTGTGCAGACTTTACATACAGGTATAAGTTATGAGGATTAATCCCGGAAAAACTCTCCGGTAAAGCTAACTCAGAAGCTTTTTCCATTTTTTCATTTAGAACTATTGCGCTCATTATTTAGCTACCTTTACACGACCTAAAGAACCGTTAGCTCCAGAAACTGAACCTAAAACCGCAATGATTTTGTTTTCAGCATCATAAGAAACTATCTCATTCTTAACACTATTTTGTGTATTTCCGTATTGTCCAGGCATTTTACGCCCTTTCATTACACGACCTGGCCACTCTGCATTACCGATAGAACCTGTTCTACGACCAAATCTATGACCGTGAGATGCAGGACCACCAGAAAAGTTCCAACGCTTCATCGCACCAGAAAAACCGCGACCTTTAGTAGTAAAAGAAGATTTTAAAACTTTAGCTTCTGCCAAAGGAGTTAAATCTAAATCACCAGCTTCAGTATTTGCTACCTCTAAAGTAACAAAACGGTTAAACTCAGATGAAAGGCTGTATTTTTTTTGCTGACCTTCAATTGACTTATTCATTTTTTTACCGCTATTGTAAGCTACAATTGCGCCATTTTCATTAACTTCACATACTTTAGCATCCAACACTCTTAAAAGAGTAACAGGCTTACTAGGTACTGTGATAGTACGGCTCATACCGATTTTCTCAACAATATATTCCATCATGACCTCCTAGTTATCCATAGAGCGAACTTCAACGTCCACTTCAGGTGCAAGATCTAGTTTCATTAATGAATCTACAGTTTCCGGCGTTGCAGAAACAATATCTATTACTCTAGCGTGTGTACGAATTTCGAACTGTTCACGAGAGCTTTTATTGATATGCGGAGATTTCAATACAGTGTATTTACGAATCTTTGTTGGTAAAGGTATCGGACCACGAATAGCAGCTCCTGTACGCTTAACAGCCTCTACGATTGATGCTACAGATCTATCAAGTACACGATGATCATAAGCTTTCAATTTTAAACGAATTTTTTCCATGTTTTTCCTTCTAAAGAACTCGTCAGGTCTTGCCTAACTATTTAAGGGAGCGGAATTGTACCTAAACTGCTTCAAATATTCAAGAAATTATGGGCTAAAAGTTGGAATTTACATAAATTTATTTCCTTTTAATAAGGAAACAGTAAAATTACAATATGGAAATATTACTAGAAGAGCTATATAAAACCGACATAATTGTTGATAAATTTCACTTTAGAAAACTGTTTTTGGAAAATATAAGCTATCAGATAAACGGCATAACGCAAAGCGGAAAAACAAAACTGGTAAAAAACTACCTCTTAGGGCTTAAAAAAAGCAGCTATCTTTATGTGGATTGCAATGATTTGCGCATAGAAGCAGATCTCTTTAACGCGCTGATGCCGAAATTTTGCAGCGACAATAAGATTGAAACAGTTGTTTTTGACAACTATATACCTGCTTTGCACTTTGTAAATGTAAAGCAGTTGATTATTTGCAGCGAAGTACATTATGAAATAAACTCTTTAAAAACTCTGCGGCTCTATCCGCTTGACTATGAAGAGTTTTTGGCTTACGAACATAAGTACGACTCAACCGCGCTCAACCATTTTTTTCAGCTTGGCGGTTTTCCTTTTATGCATAAAATAAACAGTGATGAAAAAATTATCTATCTGCAAAAAGTACTAAAAAGCGCATTAAGCGAAACAGAGCTTGATATTTTAGTTTTTTGCACAAAAACAATGACACAAAAAATTTCTCCCTACTCTATATATGAAAGACTAAAACAGACACGGAAAATTTCCAAAGACAAACTCTACAGCTCTTTTGATATGCTCTGTAAAAAAGGGTATCTGCATCAGCTTCAAAAAACAAACCATCCAAAAGCCATAGCAAAAATTTATCTCTGCGACATATCACTCAAATCTGCCCTTACAATTGACAAACATTTTGGCAGAATCTTTGAAAATATGATATATTTAGAGATTTTAAAATCAAACAGAGAATCCTTTTATGACGACGGCATTGATTTTTACCTTCCGCAAAACAGCGAGGTAATTTTAGCAACGCCTTTTGCAGATGAGAGAGCACTTTTTAAAAAGATAGAAGCCATAGAAGCATTTATCATTAGATACCAAGTTAAAAAGATAACCGCTGTCACTATGAGCAAAGAAGGGAGTGTAAACCATCCGTTTTCACGCATTGAGATGGTTCCCTTTGATATTTGGGCGTTAGGAGATTAAGATTATAAATAAAATAAAGGATTGTTATATGTTATGCGGCATAGATGAAGCGGGCCGTGGACCGATTGCGGGTGATTTGGTGATAGCAGGATGTATTTTGCACTCTCCGATTGAGGAGTTGTGTGATTCAAAAAAACTGAATGAGAAAAAAAGAGAGATTCTGTATGAGACGATAATCAAAAACTCTGCATACCATATAGTGCAGTTTTCTTCCAAAGAGATTGATGATCACGGCATCTCATCCTGCATGAAAAAAGCTCTTTTGGAGATTATAAATACTCTAAAATGCAGCGAGTACCTTTTTGACGGAAACTCCACTTTTGGAGTAAACGGGCTTCAAACCATGGTAAAAGCGGATGGAAAAGTGCCGGAGGTGAGTGCGGCTTCGATTTTGGCAAAAGTGACGCATGACAGAAATATCATAAAAGATGCAAAAAGATACCCGCTTTATGAGTTTGAAAAACATAAAGGGTATGGAACTGCCAGACATATAGAGCTAATCAAAAAACATGGCTACTGCGATATCCACAGAAGAAGCTACAAGCTAAAAGCGCTTATGCCTACACTATTTTAATCACTATATAAGCAAAAGCCCATATAGTTTTCGCTGGCCGCTATGGCGCAAAACGAAGTTTCTTTAGAAAAGCTTGCCATAAATGTAGCAGATTATTTATTGTTTTAAAAGTTTTCCAGCAAAATCACATTAACGCGCGTCTCTTTTAGAAGGTTGCCATCTTCTTCGCCTGTAATCATCAGTGCGCTTGAATCTAGCATATTTGTAAGTATTGCCGAGCTTCCAACTTTTTTATCTTTGAAATTTACAAAGTATCTGCCCTTTACTATCTCAACATTGCAGGCAGTAAACTCAGTAAAAGAGCTTCTTTTTTTAAAATCTTCGCTCAGCTCCGCTTCAACAATATTGTATGCTCTCTCTCTGCCAAGCATCTTTGCAATAAGTGGCAGGGCATATAAAATCCCCGTTACGGTTGATGAGTAAGCAAATCCGGGGAGCCCCAAAACAAACTTCTGCTCTTTTTTTGCCACTAAAACATGTCTGCCCGGCTTAATTGCCACACCTTTAAAGACAACCTCGGCTCCAAGACCCGGAATAACATCTTTTACAAAGTCATAATCCCCCACGCTTACACCGCCGGTGCTCACTACTATATCGGCACAACTGAGTGCATTTTGAAATATATGCATGATAGAGTCTCTATCGTCGCCTACTGTTCCAAGCTGTATAACTTCTGCGCCTGATTGCTCAAAAAGAGCCGCCAAAGTGTAGTTGTTTGAGCTTCTGATTTGTGCGGGATTGCTGCTGTTTGCACCAAGATCAAGTATCTCGCTTCCTGTAGATATAACTGCGACACGAGGTTTAAGCGCGACTTTTACCATTACATGATTAAGCGCTGCCATAACACCTATCTGCGCAAAACCTATCTTTGTGCCTTTTTTTATAAGCACATCTCCGGCTCTATATCCCTCTCCTATCGGACGAACGGATGAACCTTTGGGAACACTCTCATTTATGATAATCTTCCCATCTTCCACCGTAACATTTTCTATCTGGATAAGCGTATCGGCACCTCCGGGCATTTTAGAACCCGTAAAGGTTTTGATGCACTCTCCGCTGTTGATGGTACGCTGTTCATAGCTGCCGGCAGGATTGTCTCCAAGTATGGTTATGCTTCTGCCGTCCAAATCACTGTGCATTACGGCATATCCATCCATAGAAGCAGTCGGAAACTGCGGGTCACTGTGCTCTGCTACGATATCCTCCGCCAAAACTCTTCCCAAAGAGCAGCTAAGCGGCACATTTTCGTTTCTTGATGCATTTACATGCAGCATATCAAGCATTTTTTGACTTATTTCATAAGGCAACAGACTCATTTTAAAAATCCTTAATTTTATTAGTTCAGTTTAGGGCTTTGTTCCTAAAAGTTCTTATTCTAAGATAATAACCCGCTACCCTTTATGGCTGTTGAGCGGTCAAGCGCATAAACTCTGTCACCGCTTCTTAAATCATACTTCCAGATAGGAGCAGATGCTTTAAAATCCTCTACAAACTCATCTATAAGATCCAAAGCGACACGGCGTTTTGGAGAAAAGACAGCAGATATATAGGAGGATTCGTGAAGCATAACATCGCCGCGCGCATGCGCCATTTTGATAATGGCACCTCTCTCTTTGGCTTTTGCCTGCCATGCTTCAAACCAGCTTTGAAGAATCGGCTCATAGATATCAAAGCTCAAGCCGTCGATACTGTTTTCACTTCTGACGGTTCCGACAAAAGAGATATATGCGCCATAGTTGCTTTTGGCTTCCTGCTCATACCACTCTTTTAAGATTTCAGCAACATTCAAAGGGCCGTTATAGAGGGACAACACTTCTCACCCCCCGCAGACCGGCGGCAGAAGCACAACTCTGTCACCATCTTTTAGCTCTATGTCTCTGCTGCTTACAAGCGTGTCATTTACAGCAACGGCAGAATTCTGTAGCCACTCCTGCATCTGTGCATCATTTTGCAGTATTTTTGCCAGCTCATTGAGATTTGTTATCTCCAAATCCAAAGGCTCTTTTTGTATCGGTCCTAAAAATTCTACTCTTACCAAAAGATTGCTCCATAAACTTTTTTTACTGCTGAGATTATAGCAAACTCATCTTTTTTATAAGTTAAGAGATGTATAATTTGATTTATAACAGAGTGGAGGAATAAATGATTTTTGGAAAAATCGAGTATCTAAATCTTTTGCCATTTCATGTTTTTATGAAACGATTTACCAAAAGCTCTCAGCAGAGCATGAGCATGAACTACTACAAAGGCGTTCCGGCAAAAACAAACAAAAAATTTATCTCTAGAAAAGTGGACGCCGCTTTTATCTCAAGCATTAGAGCAAAAAACCAAAAATATGTAAATCTGGGAATTATCGCAAGAAAAGAGGTTTTGAGTGTTTTGGTTGCTCCGGGAAGTGACAACATAAGCGATGTGGAGTCGGAGACTTCAAACATGCTTGCAAAGATACTAAAAGTACAAGGCGAAGTACTTATAGGGGACAAAGCGCTAAAGTACTATCTGCAAAACAAGCCTCATACCGATCTGGCAAAGATGTGGCATAAAAAGCACAATCTCCCTTTTGTATTTGCGCTGCTGTGCTACCACAAAGATAAAAAACTTTACAAAAAGATTGAGCAGCACTTTCTCAAACGAAGAGTAAAGATTCCACGCTACATCCTTCAAGAGGCTGCTGAGAGAACGGGAATCGGCGAAAAAGAGATACTAAGCTATCTCAATTATATCTCATACAGACTCGATACAAAAGCGAAAAAAGGTCTCGCCAAATTTTACAAAGAGATTCCAAAAGTTTCAACTACTCGTTGATTCTTCTTTTAAGCTCCTCTCTATAGGCCTGTATATCAAAATTTTTCATCATTGACGATCCGCTCTCTATCGCCGCTTGAGCTACCGCGCTTGAGACCTCAACTATAAGCCTTTTGTCAAAAGGTTTTGGGATGATGTACTCCCTGCCAAATTTTAACTTTGTATCGTAAAGCTTATGCAGATAGTCTGGAACTTTTTGCTTGGCAAGCTCTGCCAAAGCCTTTGCAGCTGCTACTTTCATCTCTATATTTATCTTTTTTGCCCTTACATCCAAAGCCCCGCGGAAGATAAAAGGAAAGCCTAAAACATTGTTTACCTGGTTTGCAAAGTCGCTTCTGCCTGTTGCCACTATGGCATCTGGACGCGCTTTTTTGATATCCTTTGGAAATATCTCGGGCGTTGGGTTTGCAAGAGCAAAGATAATCGGATCGTTATCCATGCGCATAATATCCTCTATAGTAAAACTTCCGGGCTTGGAGAGTCCTACTACCACATCCGCACACTCAAAAGCCTGAGAGTGTGTAAGATACTCAGATGAAGCAAACTCTCTTTTGTACTCATTGAGATCGCTACGCCCATTATGCACCACACCGCGGGAATCAAGCATAATAATTTTCTCCGCCCCCATGTGACGGTATAACCGTGCGCATGAGATAGCCGCAGCTCCTGCCCCAACTACAACAATTTTAAGATTTTGCAGCTTTTTGTGAGTAAGCTCGCATGCATTTAATATAGCGGCGGCGGAGATAACCGCTGTACCGTGCTGATCATCATGCATTACTGGGATATCAAGCTCTTCTGTCAGGCGTCTCTCTATCTCAAAACACTCGGGAGCTTTTATATCTTCGAGATTGATTCCTCCAAAAGTAGGTGCAATTGCACTCACAACAGAGCAGAATCTATCGATACTCTGCGTATCTACCTCTATGTCATAGCAGTCAATGCCGGAGAATTTTTTAAACAAAACGCCCTTTCCCTCCATAACAGGCTTGGAAGCAAGAGCGCCTATGTTGCCAAGCCCTAAAACCGCCGTACCGTTGGAGATAACAGCAACAAGGTTGCTCTTGGCAGTGTAGAGATACGCATCCTGCGGATTTTTTTCTATCGCCAGACACGGCACTGCCACTCCGGGCGTATATGCCATGCTCAAATCTTTCAATGTATCGACTGGTTTTGTGGTCTCTACTGAGATCTTCCCCGGACGAGGATACTGATGGTAAGAGAGCGCCTCTTCATCTGTAATTTTGATTATGGACATTTTTGACACTCCTGTTTTTTGTTTTTTGTATTATTGTATCAAAATGTTGTCTACTTTATAGAGGAGATTCCAACCTTCGAACTAGATTCTTCACTTTGTTCAGAATCACGAACCCTCCCGTCACCCTGAGCGAAGCGAAGGGTCTCTGTGTTTTGAACTAGATTCTTCACTTCGTTCAGAATGACGGACTTGCATGTCAAAATGACGGGCTCTGATTCTGCTATTTAATACAAAAACCCAAAAAGCCAAAGTGGGATTTTATTGCCAATGCCAACTTCTAAATCATCACTAGCAACATAAGAGTTTGGTATATCTTTGATTTGGTTAAATCCTTTACTTTTGCCGCCAACTTCAAATGTATATTTCTCTTGGCAATAAAAATCACCGTTGTTACTTGCAAAAATACCTTCGTCGCTGAGTGATTGTTTGTTCTTGTAGTAATTATCCAATTGATTTACAAAGAATGTTTCTCTTAAATTTCCAATATTTGGCTCTTTTGTGTACATCAAATTTGGATTAGCTAAAAAGATTTTTTCAGGTTTGTCAAATGCTTTCATGCTGAGTGAATTTTGCATTAAAAGTTTGATTAGACCTGCATCATCAAGTTTTGCTAGATAATCTTTTAGTGTTCTGTCATCTTTTATATCGGCAGCAATTTTGAGTTCACTTATTTTTGGCTCAAACGGTACACTTTTAATTATGACAGAGAGAAGCATTTTGATTTTCTTTACACTATTACCATTTAGTTTTGGGTAGATACTCAGTAAATCACTCTCGATTGATACATTGATATTTTGTTGCAGTGTTTGCAAAAACATCACTTCATTTGGCATAGACAAAAAATATGGGTAGTAACCGTGTTTTAAATACTCTTTAAAGAGAGGAATTATCTTTTGGTCATTTTGTTCTATTGTATTTTTGATATTGGTTGCTATGTCTATATGGTTTGATACAGCATCTTCTAAAGTAACTGCTTCAAACTTATATTTATAGTGAAGCTCTAAAAACTCCCTAAAACTCATGCCTACCATATTGTAAACAATAGCTCTTCTGCTTAAATCATGACTCCCTTGATTTATTTGCAGAGCTGAACTACCGGTTGCGATTATCTTTAACTTATCAAACCTATCATAGATGTTTTTAAGTTCCGCCGACCAGTTCGAATATTTGTGTATCTCATCAAAACAAAGAAGTTTACCGCCATTGAGTACAAACTCCTCGGCAATAGTTGTCATTGTGTATTTTGAAGAGATTTGTATATCGTCAAGGTTGACATATAATGCTTCGTTTGCTTTGTAGTTCTCATTGATATATTGTGCGACTGTAGTAGTTTTACCGATACCCCTTGAACCGATTATGATAGATAATCTATGCTCTAGTTTTTTTGTTTTAATAAAGTATCTTTTGTACTCTTGGTTATTGATGCTGATAAAATCTCTACTCTTAACAAAAAGTTCTTCTAACATAATATAACCTTTGAATGTTTTATAATCCAATTATATCAAAATATTATATGTAATGCAATACATATAATGTGCCACACACCTAGATTCTTCACTTTGTTCAGAATGACGAACTCTCCCGTCACCCTGAGTGAAGCGAAGGGTCTCTGTGTTTTGAACTAGATTCTTCACTTTGTTCAGAATGACGGACTTTGTTCAGAATGAGGGACGGGGGAGATTCTTCAACGCTTATTATAGTTTGGAGCATTTAAAGTACATACAAAAACTTTGATGAAATTTTTCAAAACTCTTTTTACTAAGGACTCCATATTTTTTTAACACCACACTTTTTGACACCACAAAAGTCTTGCGAATCATCACTTTTGATTTTTTAGGTATATTGCCATTTTCAAAATCAAAATCATCTATGATAACCTCATCATCGTGTAGTTTTTCGACTTTACTGCTTATTGGAATAGCCACAAAGTCATTAAAAGGAAGATTATCTTTTAAAATGAGCACGGGTCTCTTTTTTGATGCTTGCAAGTCACTAAAATAAAACTCACATAAGACTATATCCCCTTGAGCTATTTCCATATCTCATCCTCTGTAGAATCCTTCCAGTCCTCTATCGTATTTACTGTATGATTAGAAAACATTTTCGTCTCTAGCTCATCAGCAGAAACTGATTTTTTGGATTTGACTTCAGGCTCTTCTATAATTTTCAACTCTTTTGAGTTAAGGTTTTTCAATAAAAACATAATATGAGAATAAACTGTATCACCCATTTCTAATTTTATCGTATGCATCTCAAACTCCTTTGGCTTGAATTTTCTCTATTTTATCGTAAATTTGTTTACATTATTTAACATCAACCTAATCCCCTCCCGTCACCCTGAGCCTCCCCTTCCCGTCACCCTGAGTGAAGCGAAGGGTCTCATTGGTTTGAACTAGATTCTTCACTTTGTTCAGAATGACGGAGTCGCATGTCACCCTGAGCAGAGCGAAGGGTCTCTAAAAAGTAAAGCCTTACATCCCTTTTTTTCCCAAAACCACTAAAATTGTTTTGTAGATGATTTTAAGCTCAAGCAAAAGATTCCAGTTTTTGATGTAGTAGAGGTCATACATCAGCTTCTGTCTTGTATCTTCGAGGTTGGCGCCGTATGGGTACATCACTTGGGCCCATCCCGTGATGCCTGGCTTTACAAGGTGTCTCTCATGATAATAGGGAAGCTTTTTTTCATACTCTTCTACCAGGATACTCCACTCGGCTCTTGGTCCTATGATGTGCATCTCACCTCTGAGAACATTGAGCATCTGCGGAAGTTCGTCTATCCTTGTTTTTCTCATAAGCGCCCCAAAGGGGTAGATACGATTATCATTTTCTCTTGTATATGGATCATGATAGGAGTTTTCATGCATGGTGCGAAACTTTCTGCACTGAAAAGTTTTTTTCAGCTCTCCGACACGCTCCTGTTTAAAGTAAAGTTTTCCCGGAGATTCTTTGAACATTTTGTACTTTACTATGTAGATCAAAGGCCATGCAGTCATAAAAAATGTCAATGCGACAAAGTAGTCAAGCGCTCTTTTTTGAAAATACTCAAACTTAGAGTAAGGCTGTATCTCTTCTAAAAAATCTAGGTCCGAATTGTCTTCAGGGATATAGCACTTATGAAGATACTTCTCCATAAAATGCTCTATGCTCATCACTTTGAGAGGTTTTTTTCTTTTTTCAAACTGCAGATTTGTCAAGTACTTGATGATCTCATCGCCTACACTCAACTTGGTATTTAAAACCAAGAGATCGTACGCACTCGACTTTAGCGACTCCTCGAGTTCCCAAAGCACTTCGTTTTGGTCCTGATCCGTATAATTAACAATGCTAATGTTTTTAAATCTCTTTTGAAGTCTTTTAAGTTCAAGCTCTGTAAATTTGTATTTTCTACCCAGCACAAGCATCGAATCGTCTCTTTTCATTTTAAGTAAAACATTGTATATAAAAGAGAATTAAATTATCTATAAACAAAAGGATATCCACTATTTTTCATCTTTTAAAAACTCCAACATTCTAAGTACTTCCCATTGGGGCTTTCAAGCTAGATTCTTCACTTTGTTCAGAATGACGAAGGAGAGATTCTTCACTTTGTTCAGAATGACGGGCTTGAAAAAGTAAACCTCGGACCCTGCTACTCTTTAAATTTTATCATGATAGCAATAGACCTAAAAAAATCTTTGCTCCAAAGATCAAGCTCTCTTTGATCATATATAAATCTACTCACATCTTCTTTTGCCATCAAAATATCTAAATCATCAATTCTCTGATTCAATAACTCCAATATAGAATCTTTTGAAATATCGCCTACATTATCATCAAATGCTTTACAACTCTGTTTCAACCTTGTAGAAAGATGCAATATATCTAACTCGTACCCATTTTTTGCATACCAAACCAAATCATACCAATCTCGTCCCTTTGGTCTATTTTGCCAACCTCTACACAAAACAGCATGCATCTTTCCAGCAAAAAGTGAAGATATACTCATAGTTCTTATTTGAAATGGTATTGGTGTCAAATGCAATCTCTCTTCTTCTTCAAAATTTAAAGGAGGTTTTGTATCGACTTCAAATTTTATTTTTAACTTTTTAGTAGATGGATATTTTGCCACTATATCTTCTGGGGCATTTATCGCTATGAGATGCTTCACTGTATTGCCTTTGACAAAAGCAGATTGCACAGCACTATTGTCTTTGATTTTTGTTTCTACAACACCTTCAAATCCATAGTTTTTTAGATGTACTAAGATATTTTTTTCGTATTTTGATAAATCAAATGAATTATCAGGCTCAATCAGAGAAAAATCCAAATCCTCAGAATATCTTGGCAACTTATGAAGTATCCGAAGTGCCGTGCCTCCATAAAAAACTGCATATTTAAAAAAGCCTGCATCATATAAAGCATACAAAACTATCTCTTGCAAAATCTCCCTTAAAACCTCAAAAGGGTTATCTTTATTTAAATCATGTTGATTTAACATCGCTTCTATATGTGGGTGGATTTTAGCCATTTTGAATCCTTTTTAATCTATTTGCAACAAGCAATAAAACTTTTGAACTATATGCCATAGCGATATACCAAAAAAGTTTGCTATCAAGTTTCAAAAGCTCCTCATAATCTATCCGTAAATCCTCTTCCAAATAGTCCAATATTTCATCATCTTTGAGATTTTTTGCTCTTTTGTCGAAATAGATTTTATCACAAAGTGCTTTTTCAGGTGTGGCTATAAAGTATCCTCCATCTAGATCATTATATTTCCAGTCTATGCCCAAAGAGTAAGCTTTTGTTGGAATTTTTTGATAACTAAAGTTTCCTAGCTGTGTTGCATACTCTACTGATTTTGATAGCGTCGCTGAAGTGATTGTATATACTCGCTCTGGAATCAGTCCATGATATGACAAAGCATACTCAAAAGAGACATATGAGGGCTGATGAATCATATTGGCAGTCGCTATATAATTGAGCTTCGATACTCTATACTTGTCACTAAAAGCATATATACCTCTTTTAAGACTAATCAAATCACCATTTTTTACCATATAGTTTATCTTTTGAATCGGCTGGGAATATTCTTTTTTGAGTACACTTTTGAGCATATCAACAGTGAAGACATTTAACTTAATCGTATTTCTTATATCTAATGTATCCATAAGCAAATTATATTAAGATTAATATATATTTAATCTTAATACTAATAAAAAATCTGTTAAATTCATATTTTATGTGTATTTTAAATTAAATATAGTTTAAATCATATACATATCCACTTCACCATTTAACATTAACCCTGTACTCCTCCCGTCACCCTGAGCTTCTCCTTTCGTCACCCTGAGCGGAGCGAAGGGTCTATTTGGGGCTTTCAAACTAGATTCTTCACTTCGTTCAGAATGACGGGATCGCATGTCACACAGCAAACCAAAAAACTAAACCTCTGACCCGCTACTGCGCTATCTCATCAAAAAGTTCTTTGACTTTTTTCATCTCATCTGTTTTTAAAGATGCTAGTTTTTCCACAAATCTATTATTATCAATAGAACGAATTTGTGTAATTACCAAATCAGAATCTTGTAGTAACTTTTCTCTTTTTTTAACTCTCATGCGGATAGGTTCTGCATCATCTATTAGTGAAGTAGTAAGTGGGATTACTATGGTTGTCGGGTACTCGCTATGATTTAATTCATCATTTTGAAAAATAAGTACAGGGCGAATCTTGCCCATTTCATTGTTCTTTTTGACGGGATTAAGATTGGCAAGCCAAATTTCTCCTCTACAAACCATCGTTTAAAGTTCCTTCAAAGTTTTTATACTCATCTTTATCTGCATTTTTTGTTTTTTCTACAGCTTTGAGTATTCTGCTTTTTTTACTTTTTTCAACATTTTTGGCATAGTACTCTATCGCCTCGCGTATTACATCGCTTTTTTTCTTGTGCAATGTATTTGCCAGAGTATTGAGTTTATTTTCCAAAACATCATCAAGACGAACAGTTGCTACCATAATTTATCCTTTTGTATTTTGTAATACAGTATTATATCATACATTTGTCAAACTAGATTCTTCACTTTGTTCAGAATGACGGAGTTTTGTTCAGAATGACGGAGTTTTGTTCAGAATGACGGACTCGCATGTCATCCTGAACTTCCCTTCCCGTCATCCTGAACGGAGTGAAGGGTCTCCTCTCAACTTCTCACCATCTATCATCAACCCAACACCCTCTTCCACACTAAACAGAAGCGCGGCAATCCAGCACTTAAAAAAATTCGTTTATTTATGCTTATTAATTTTTGTAGATTATAATTGTTCTAGTGATATGGTCTCAACAATTTGTGAATTTATCAGTTGTTTATCAGAGGTAACCAGTGTAGCATTTTGAACTATTGCTGTAGCTACTATTATACTATCGGGTAGTTTTATTTTTGATTTTCGTCTTGTTTTTATTGTCTCTTCTTTGATATTAGAAGTTAGTTCTATGGATTGAAACTTACTGAGTGCAAGCTCCAAACTCTCTTCATCTTTTTTAGTAAGATTACTATAAGAAAATAGCTCAATTTCCGTAATAATAGATACTAAGTACTCATTGTTAGGAAACTTAAAGCCTTTGTTGAGTGCATAAATAATAGTGTTAGTATCAAGAAGATATTTTTTCATTGTCTATCCCACTCACTTCTTATATCTTTTTGCCATTGCAGTGGATCTTTTATATCCTTAAAAGCATCAATTTGAAACTGAGAAAAGTCTATACATTCTTGTTTTTGAACTACTTCTTTTTCTTCATCTTCGACAATCTCTAGTTCGTTTGTTTTGAGGTTTTTCAACAAAAACATCAAATGAGCATAAATCCCATCACCAACATTCAATTTAATCGTATGCATCTCAAACTCCTTTGGCTTGAATTTTCTTTATTTTATCGTAAATTTGTTTACATTATTTAACATTAACTTTTTCCCCTCCCGTCACCCTGAGCGGAGGGAAGGGTCTCTTTGGAGCTTTCAAACTAGATTCTTCACTTCGTTCAGAATGACGGACAGGGGAGATTCTTCACTTTGTTCAGAATGACAAACTCTCCCGTCACCCTGAGCAAAGCGAAGGGTCTCTGTGTTCAGAATGACAGACTCGAAAAAGCAAACCTCTGACTTGCTATTATTCCAACTCTTCAAAATATGGTTTGATCATTTTAATACTTTCTGATTTTTCATCACTCTCAATAGCTAAAAAGGAGTTTTCTTCATAGAAAGATAAGACTTTGGGATTATTTACAGAATCGATAAGAATAAATCTACCTCCCAAATTTTTGTGAGAGTTGTCGATTATGTCCAAGGCATCGGCAAGCATATACTCACCTGTTTTAGATTTTTCGCATTTATCTGATTTTCCAAGCTGTCCTATTAAAAAGCAAGGTATTGTTTTAATATTATCTTTGTAGCCATCTAAAAGTTTGATAATCTCTTTAGATATACCATCTGTAAAAAATACACTTATTGCAATAGTATAATAAGCTGCCACTTCTTTTGTTTCGTTATCGATATAAAGATAGGTTCGTGAACGAAGATGCTGCTCAAAAGTTAAAGCTTTATTATGTAAAAAATCTTGAAGATCCAAATTTCTAGAGCAAGAAAAAGTTTTAAGAACTTGTTTGGTTTTTCGTTTAGATGGGGATTGAGAGATTATTTCAGATAATTGGAAACATGAAAAAGCTTCATCAAATTGCTTACGGGTCATAAGTACTAATGAAGCCTAAAAAAGGTCACTGACAGATAATTTTCTATCTTTAGTTTTTTTAAGTTTTGGTCTTTTTACAGAATTAAATTTTTTAACTCTATCCATATTGCTTTTAGAAAACGCTTTACGGATAAATTTTTCATTTTCTGTCTTTAGTATCAATGGTTCTAAAAAAGCTTTTGTCATCAAATCCTCCTATTTCTGTATTTCTTTTATTGCACATTATACACAAAATCAATTTATAAAAACTTAAATAAATATTAAGCATATTTCTCCTCGTCCCTCTGAACGGAGCGAAGGGTCTCATTGGGACTTTCAAACTAGATTCTTCACTCTGTTCAGAATGACGGAGTTTTGTTCAGAATGACGAACTCTCCCGTCACCATGAACCTCCCCCTCCCGTCACCCTGAGCGGAGTGAAGGGTCTCATTGGGGCTTTCAAACTAGATTCTTCACTCTGTTCAGAATGACGGAGTTTTGTTCAGAATGACGAACTCTCCCGTCACCCTGAGCCTTCTTCCCGTCACCCTGAGTGAAGCGAAGGGTCTCATTGGGACTTTCAAACTAGATTCTTCACTTTGTTCAGAATGACGAACTCTCCCGTCACCCTGAGCTTCCCCTCCCGTCACCCTGAGCTTCCCATCCCGTCACCCTGAGCATCCCCTCCCGTCACCCTGAGCGGAGCGAAGGGTCTCTTTGGAGCTTTCAAACTAGATTCTTCACTTCGTTCAGAATGACGGACTTCATTCAGAATGACAGACTCTCAAAAAACTAAACTTTTGAATGTTGTATTTATCTTTATATTAAGACCAATGGCGTCTGTAAGTAAAAATTTCATTTCAAAATATCCTTTATGGCATCCAAATATTTATCTATCACTACCTTTTCATCAAACTCTTGCAAGATTTTTTTTCTTCCAGCCTTACCCATTTCTTTTCTTTGCTCATTCGTTAGATTTAGCATCATCTCTATCTTATCAGCCAAATCTTTTATGTTTTTCACTTCGCACAGATATCCATTTACTCCATCATCTACTACATCACGGCAGCCTACATTATCAGTCGTGATGATTGGTTTAGCCATACTAGCACTTTCAAGAAGTGTTCTGGGCGTTCCTTCTCTATAAAAAGACGGCAACACTATGCAATCAGCTTTTAGTATAATTTCTGTTACATTATCACTCACACCCAAATAATTTACAAGCTCAGCATCTACCCATTTTTGCATTTGTTCTTTTGATATAGCACTGTTGTTTTCAACATCCAAAAAACCTAAAAGTTGAAACTCTACATTTTTATATTTTTGTTTTATGATCTTGGCAGCTTCAACATACTCCCCCACACCTTTATCCCACAGCATTCTAGCTATAAGTAAAAACCTAAAAGCAGCATCAACCTTTTTATAATCTACAGGGACAAATTTATTTGTATCCACTCCGCTTCCTGGCAATATATCACATTTGTTTTTATCAACCAGTTTTTCATCAATAAACATCTTATAGTCATCACTATTTTGAAAAAATATCTTATCTGCTTTGGATTGTGAATATTTATATAACCATTTAGCTATCTTTGTAATAAAATTTTGCTTGATAAAAAGAGTACCCAATCCAGCAATATTGTTTATAGTTTTGATTCCTAACATATTCGCTGCTATAGTGCCGTAAATATTTGGTTTTATAGTAAAGTGCAACACTAAATCAGGTTTTATTGTTTTATATAGTTTATAAAACTGTAGTATCGTCTTTATATCTTCTTTTGGATTTGTTCCTTTGTTATTCATCCAAATACCATGGTACTCAAACTCTTCTTTTAATCTATCGCTATAGTTATCATACGGTGCAACCAAAATTACATCATATCCATTTTTTTTTAATTCTTTTGCTAGATTAAATCTAAAATTAAATAAACTCCAAGAGGTGTTTGACACTATTGCTATTTTCTTACTCAATATCACTACCTTTCAAAAGAATCTTTTATAAATTTCACTCTCTTAGCCAAAGTATTTTGCAAAGAATATTTTTCTTCAACATCTTTTCTAGCTTTTTTGCCAAGTTCAACTCTTAATTTACTGTCTGATAATTTTATAAATGCATCTATCCATTCTTGACTTGTTGATGCCAAATATCCATTTTTATTTTCTTCCACTATTTCGCAATTCATACCAATAGCAGAAGCAACGACAGGCTTTCCACAAGCCATATACTGTATAAGCTTATAACCACATTTGCCCTTTTCCCAGTTCGTATCTGACAACGGCATAATGCCCACATCGATTTGCTGTAGATACTCAATTTCTCTCTCTTCAGACCAAGGCAGTATCTCATAGCTAAACTTATCAGAATGGAAATTTTTACCGCCTATGACTACAACTTTGATATCAATCGTTTGAGAAACTTTTTCAAATACATCACATAGTTCCATAATATACATTTCAGTCTTTGGAGTGCCGATCCACCCAATGGTTAAAATGTCATTATCCGCTTCACTAACAGCCTTGTATCTATCTAAGTCAACTACCGTCGGCATCAGCTCAACTCTTTTAGCTCCTGAGTCTATAGCTTTTTGCTTTAAATAGCTATTGCAAACAGTTACTAAAGCAGCATTTTTCATCACATTTGGTATTTTACAAGATAGTAAAAATCTTACAACACCTAATCTATGTTGATCATAGTTATGAAATATAGCATCATCATAATCAACGATATATTTTATGCCAAGCACTTTCAATAACCCCTCAACATTAAAAGGAATCCAAGGAAACAGCTCTTTTTCTATCCAAAGCAGATCATAACCCTTAGAACTAAAAAGCTTGATCATCCTTTTAAAATATCGCTTAAAAACATATGCCTTGCTTATCTTTTTATCACTATATAGATTTTCTAAATAGATGTCATCAAACAAAGGAGAATGCTCTATGCTTATACCATTTGCTTCCAATCCATCAAAATACTGAATACTTCTAAGCCTGCTGCTAGCCCCTTTTGCATCATACTTTGTTAAAACTAAAACTTTTATCTCTTCATTCACTTTTTTAGCCCTTGTTTTACAATACTAAAGCTATCTAGGTAAAGCATATAAAATCCTTTAAAATTTTCCAAAATCTCACTGTATTTGCCTTTTATAAGTGAAAAAGCCGTTCTTGTCAAAGGCTCAAATAAAAAAGTAAAAATCATCAAAAAAAGACCTCTAAAAAAACCAAAGTGTTTAAACCCATAAATAAGGCGGCTTCTTGTGTTGTAAAACAGTCTTTTCGCTTTCACTTGCTCAGAAGTTCCTCCACCTTTATGGTAGGCTTGTGCTTCTGACACAAAAACTGTTTTATAACCAGCATCTTTAATTCGTTTTGACAGCTCTAACTCTTCATAATAGACAAAAAACCTTTCATCAAATCCATTTAATTTTTCAAAAATATCTTTTTTGATCATAAAAAAAGCACCCATCACTTGATCGACTTCTCTAGTGTTCAAATGATTCCACTCTTGCATAGTATAAGATGGAAATAGCTTTGGATTTAGTTTATTTAAGCCTAAAGAGCGATTTATAAAACTACTAAGCGATGGAACCCTTGCACAATTTCTCTGCACTTTATCATCATCACCGATGAGCTGCACACCATAAACTGCCACATCTTTTGTATCGTTGTGCTTTATATACTCAAACAGTTTTTTAAATGTATCTTCATACACCATCGCATCCGGATTTAAAAAAAGTATAAAATCACTTTGAGAGTTTTTGGCTCCAATATTACAGGCTTTTCCAAAACCTAAATTGTCTTGATTTTTTATAATTTCTAATTTTTCGTAGTTTAAGGCTTCTATAAGTTCTAAAGAGTTGTCTTTTGAATCATTATCAACAACCACGACTTTGTTTAAAATACAATTGCTAAACTCCGCTTCTTGTATAGACTCTACACAATCTTTTAATTGCTCTCCTGAGTTCCAATTTACTGTTACTATATCAAATGTTTTGAGCAAGTTGTTTCCTTTTTAAAATTTTACTATTAAATTTAAATTTACATTGACATACCAAAAATAAACCCCGCCCCACACAATAATAAACATAATAGGAAAAATCTTTTGTTTAAAAATAAAAATCAAATGAGGGATTAAAATCACTAAAGAAATACCTATAAATTCTGATAGTCTCCATGCAAATACCGGCATACAAGAAAAAGCAAAGAAAATAAAAAGTTGCAATCCTAAAAATTTAACCAAAAGAGTATTTAACTTTGATTCAAATTTTTTGAGATTAAAAAGACTAAAATAATAAATAATTAATAACGACACTATGTAAATATTAAAGATATGAATGTCACTATGGATGCCATCTTTTGAAAAATTTAAATACATAATTATTTTATTAGATAACATTGAAGGCAGTATAGACGCAGAAAAAGTAAGAATACTGAAAATAAAGTTAGGAGCAAGTGCCAGAATTAAACCAAGTATAGGTAATGAATAATATATATTTTTATTGATTTTTTTAAAACTGATAAAATAAAAAACAATCATTATTAATGCCGAATAATGAAAAGCTATTGCAATGACAGTTTTCAATAAATAACTTTTAAAATTCTTATTTACAATATCAGGTATTGCTAATAAAAAAACTGCACTTGCAACCCCGACTCTAATTTGTGCCATTTCGTGTAATAAAAAATATAAACAAATATATAAATAAATACTTAATAAAGGAACTAAGGATAGTTTTTTAATTGCTAATATTTTAATAGAAACACCTAAGGCAGCATATATCAAAAAGAATATTTGTTCTTTACCACCCAGTAAAAGTTGATTAAACTGATTAATCAACCAAAAGGTTGGTTCCGTGTCAAAAATGCCACCATTATTATAAATTTTATTAAGATAGTTAGATGCGTCTGCAAAATATTCTAATGGCCTAAGTCCAGCAATTAAAATCAATATAATTCCCATAAAAATTAAAATAACTGTTTCATGAGAAATAGTTAAGTTTTTGCTTGCTATCAATACACAAACCTTTTAATAGTTATTTTGATTTTATCTTTGACTTTAGAAAAAAAATCACAAATTAAATATACACTATTTTTCATATTTACCAAATCTGCCTTTCCTATAATCAAAATAACCTCTAAATGAAAATATAATCTTTTTTAATTTATCTTTTTCGAACAAAATAATTTTTATTAATTGTTTAAATGTTGCTATTTTTTCCCATTTAACAAAAGCTGGATATAAATTTTTATACTTATCCCATGTATAAAATCTATTCCTAACAATATAATATCTACGAATGAATGTATGATTAGTAGGTCGAAATTTTATACCACATATTTTGTATTTTTTAATATCCCCAAGATTATGTTTTAATATAATAGATGAAATTCTTTTTATTTTATATCCCATACTATATATTCTTAAGCAGTATTCTGTATCCACAGAATCTATAAATAACTTTTCATCAAATTCACCTATTTTTTGAAATAGATGTAAATTTAATAAATTTCCAGAAGTCATTACTATTTCATTGTAAAAAGGTTTTGTATCATCTCCTATGTAGTGACTGGGTGCTACTACTGCTATTTTATTTATATCTATTTCAAATAACTCTACTGTCGTTTTTTCTAAATCATTATTATTAAATGATGTATCTTGATCCATTGTTAACAACCAATCAGCTCCATTCTTTATAGCTAATTTTGCTCCAACATTCAAAGCATGAGCTATTCCTTTATTGCCATAATTATCTATGTATTCACACTTGTAAGATATTTCTTTTATTCTATTTATTAAATCAATATTTTTTTCTTCAGAATTATCAACTATATAAATTTTTTTTAAACTATTAAGATACGAATTTATATTTTTTATTATAGATTCATCAGGATTATACAAAACAACTACGCCATAAATTTTCATATTTTTTCACCATTATTTGTTATCATAGCTATTGAGACAAGTTTATTTTGCATTTAATTTTTACCTACTAATGTATATATTCTATTTACAAATTTACTAACTGACTGATTAGATTCATCTTCTATTTTTTTTAAAACATCATAAACTAAATGTTTTGTTTTTTCAGCTTCTTCAATATCATCAAATCCATAAGCTATTCCATATTGAAACTCTTTTTTAGGTTGCCATTCATCTTTTGAAACACCTTTTTCAGGAATAACAATTGACTTACAACCACAAAGAACTGCATATTGTGAATACATAGTTTCCATATCGTATGATATAAAATACTCACATTCATTCATAACCTTTGCAACTTCACCATGAGATTTTCCATCTAATAAAATTGAATTTTCAGTATCATGAGTTATTTTTCTATTTTTGCCTTTGCGAAGCATATAGCAAATACCTTTTCGTTCACCAAAATTTGTTTTTTTATATATGTCATCCCTTACCCATAATACTGATAGTAAATGATCATCGTATGGATTAATGGTTGGATCATTAAAAATGACTTGATAAAAGAAGTAAATATCACTTTTACCATAATTTATTTCTCCTGTATGAAATCCTGGCTTATGTAATAGCCATCTTACTACATTTTTAACTTCAAGTGGATTGCCTGATACTATCTCAGGATAAATAACTACCGTATTATCAATATTTTTTTTTATACCATAAATAATTCTTGGTGTATTTAAAAATAAATTTTTACCATAAGAAGTGGGAACAAATTTCAAAAAATAATATTTAAATAATCTCAATGGGTATAATATCTTCATTAATAAACTTTCATGATCTGTAATCAATGGCTTTCTAAATTCAAGATATAAGTACGCTGTTTCTTCAGATTCATTTAATAAATCACAAAGCTTATGCAAAGCCATAACTCCGCCACTATTTTCATTGAAAGGTGGAGCATATACTATAAATTTTAATTTTTTATACTCCATCAAACACCTCTTCTCAAAATAATTCTATTCATAACTTTTCTTCCTTCTTGTGATGCAACTGTATTTAAAACCAACAAAACAACTCCCAAACCAATTAATGTCAGAAATAGTGTCAGTCTGTCTTCGCTAAAACTAATAGCACTATTTTTTACAATCACCAAATAAACCATACTCATTGCTAAAATAGGCAATATATCTTTAAGTATCCAGTCTTTATGAATCCCTGGAGCAAATTTGCTATGAATATACCCAGGCCACCATAGTAAAAAAAATGTCTGAAGCCCAAACCAAGCTATTCCAGCTCCCAAAGCTCCATAAAAATGAACTGCCAATGCAACGATGATGATTTGGACAAATCCAAAATAGGTATTGCCTTTGACATGGTATTTTAGGTTGCCATGAGCGTATTGCATATAGTACTGAAAAGAGAGTAATGCCACCGCACCGTTTCCTAGAGCATACCAAAACAGTATCGGTGCTGCCCATGTAGAAGCTTCGATATTTCCACTCCAAGAGTACAACAGCTCATACGAAAAGACGGCTACCATTCCACTTACTGCAAGCACTATAATGCTTACAATCTGTGTTGCTTTATGATAAAGCTCTATCATCTCTTTTTCTTTCCCATTTGATAGCAGTGATGTCATTCGTGGGAGGATTGCTTGTCCTATAGGCTGAAAAAGTTGCAAGATGGCATTAGCCACCACGACCACCAAGGTAAAAAAACCGTACTCATGAAGCGGTAAATAGTGTGACAACATAAGCTTATCAAGTTGTGTGATAAAAACCCAAATACTCGATGTATAAGCAATGCTTAGAGCAAAAGGAGCTATCTGTTTAAGTGTCACAAAAGATGGAGATACTTTTTGTGATACTTTCATATAGCTATTTATTTTTAGTTTAATGATGACAAACTCAATGATTGCTACAACTAACTGATAATAGAAAAAATCAACAATATCATCACTCACATAAACTATCAGTAAAAATGCTCCCAAAAATTTTAATGTGGCAATGCTTACTTTATAAATATTTAGCCAAACTTGTTGCTCAAAGCCTATAATACTTCCTTGATACAATCCTACAAACCATCGCAAAACTATCATAAAAGCCATGATTTTTATAGTACTCTCTACTGTTTCATAAGAAAGCTCTTTTACATCTAGCCAATGAGTAGATATCCATCCACTACCAAAAAATATAGCACTAAAAATCACAACAGATATAGCCATGAAAAAAACTTCTACACTCAGTGTGATTTTTTTAAGTTCAAAAAGACCAGTTACTTTATCTTTTAGCTTTGCCGTTTCTCTCGCTAAGGTCGTAGAAAGTCCCAAATCAAGCAATGCCATCCATGACATAATCATCGTAAAAAAACCAACCAATCCATAAGCCTCAGCACCCAAATACTCCAAATAAAAAGGAAGCATAAAGATACCTATGAACATAGTATAAAACTGCCCTATGTAGTTAGCTATGGTGTTTTTTTTGAGGCTTATTTGTTTTGTCAAACTATTTTATCCATAAAATATAATTTTACCCATCTGTTTTCTTTTGAAGATGCTTGAATTGCTTCAAACACTTCCAAACCAATCGTTGCCTGCATAGCATCATAAGACCAATTAATTTTATGATTAGCATCTATTTTATACTGTCTTAACTTTTCCGCTATATCAAAATAAAGATTTCCAAATGCTTCTACAAAACCAGCGGGATGACCTGCTTTAAATCTTGTATATCTTGGTAGATTGGATATACAAATGTTTGATGAAGCTCTATCTATTATCATTCTACCACCATCTATAGTTTGAAATAATAACTCTTCAGGATTCATTTGAAACCACTCAGCACTTCCTTTTGTACCATAAATTCTAACTCTTAGACCATTTCTATGACCAATCGCAGATTTTCCAAACCACATTTGACATCTCATTCCACTTTCATATCTTGCTATACAAGAGACATTATCTACCACTTGTGGAAACCATCCAAAACTTGTCTCGTCTGCTACCAATTCAGTTGGATTTTGATTTGTTAAAAAATAAACCATATGCTGTAAATGAGCACCCAAATCAAGTGAAACAGCAGGGATTTTGCCATCGGTAAGTCTCCAACTTTGAGGTGTTGGTTTATTGCCATTGACAAGTCGTGAAAAACTCTCTTGTGGCATCTCTATATTTATATTTGTGATTTTTCCAAGTTTATCATTTTGAATCATATTTTGAAGTTCACGAAGCATTGGATAACCAGTATAATTATGAGTAACTGCGAAAAAAGCTTTTTTCTCATCCACTTTTTTGGTTATTTCTAGTCCTTCTTGATAGGTTGTAGCAAGTGCTTTTTCTGAGATAACAGAGTAACCCAAATCAAGAGCTTTCATAATCATTTCATAGTGATTTGGTGTAGGGGTTAATATGACGATGGCATCTACATTTTTAACTTCATTTTCTAAAAGTGCTTCCCAATTTGAATAAAGATGATTTTCTTCAACACCCCAAGTTAAAGCAGTTTTTTGATTAATGTCTTCTTTTCTACTAAAACATCCAGCACTTACGCTAAAAAGATGATCCATTTGTGAAGCTATATAGTGAGTGTATCCTATTGCTGAATCGATTCCACCACCTATAAAAGCTAGTTTCAAAGGTTCTTTATAATTTTGCATTATCATCCTTTTTTGAAATATCTAAAGTCTCAATGACAATATAGTCTTTTAATTTTTCTGTTTTATCTTCCATCTCTTTAGTGCTATTGTGTTCTATAAAATATATTCCAGACTTATCAAATGGTGCTGGTTTCATTTTTTGTCCACTGTATTTAAGCTGAACATTTTGAATATTTTTATTATCAAGATTGACACCTGAACTTATAAAAATACACTCTTTATCTACACTAACCGTATGTCGTGACATAAATTTATTTTCTTTTTTTTCTACAATATCTGGAAGTTCCTCACCAATAAATGGAATAGCATAAAGTTCAGCATAGTTCACACCAGTACTTTTTTCTATTAATTGGCTATATAAATCTCCTGGACATCTTCTAGCTATCTCTATAAGTGAAAAAGTTTTATTATCTGAAATAAATTGAGTATGAACTAAACCATCCACTAAGTCTAAATCTTGTGCGAATTGCTCTGTCCATTCTCGAAGTCCATCTTGAATTTTTTGGTTAAGTTCAGAAGCTACATTTGAACTATTAACTTGATAAGGATACACCGTGCAGTATTCATTGACAAAAAAGTCAACAACTATTTTCTTATTTTTGATAAATGCCGAATGACTATAAAGTTTTCCTTCTACAAACTCTTCAGCTACAACTGCACCTGTTTTTGAAAACTCTTTTGCTTCATTCCAATATTTTTCTACATCTTGCAAAGTTTCTACTCTATTTGTACCTTTGCCACTAAATGAATCAACTGGTTTTATAATGATTGGAAAATTCAGAGTATTAACTTTTGAGATATCATTCACAGCTTTTGGTACTGGATAATTTTTCGTTTCTGCAAAAGCTCGAAATTTATCTTTATGATGAACAGTCAAAACTGTTTCGTATTTATCAAAACCTGAATAATTTAATTTTTCAGCTATTTCCGCCAAAGAAAGATATGACCTATCATTACATCCTGGGACAATAAAATCATACTTATTTTCAATAATATGCTTGTGTAACAAATCTACATCAGCATAATTAATAGGAACTGATTTATCTGCTACATGATGAGCTGGATCACTCAAAAGTGAGCCAACAACACTTAAAATATGATTTTTTGACATAATTGATTGAACAATAGGTAAAACACAAAAATTAGCATCGCATAAAAGTATATTTTTCAAATGGTATCCTTGATTATTTTTATAATTTCTTCTTGAATATTTTTTTCCAACTCTGCATAAATTGGCAAACAAAGTATTTTTTTACTTATATCTCTTGAAATTTTACACTCTTGTTTAGGTTCGATATATTCTAAAGTATCAAGCGATGGATAAAAATATCTTCGTGGGAAAATATCTTTTTCACCCAGTGCTTTTTGTACCTTTAAAAGCTGTTCTTCACTATCACAAACTACAGGAAAATAACTATAGTTTTCTGTGGCATTTTCATTTTGCTCTTGAAATTGAACTAAACCTTTTAATTCTTTTGAATAATTTTCTACTATTACTTTTCGTTTTTGTTTTATCTCTTCTATATCATCAAGCACACAAAGCCCCATCGCTGCTTCAAATTCATTCATTTTAGCATTTGTACCGAGATGCGGTATCTCTTCGGCATTTTTTATACCAAAATTTATGAGATATCTTGCTTTTTGTACAAGTTCATCATCATTGATAATCAAAGCTCCACCTTCTATACTGTGAAAAAGTTTAGTTGAATGAAAACTAAGAGTCGATATATCTCCATAGTTTAGTACACTTTGGTCTTTATACTTCACATCAAAAGCATGGGCTGCATCGTAAATCACTTTAAGGTCGTGCTTCTTTGCAATTTGCTCTATATCTTCTACTTCACAAGCATTTCCAAATACATGAACAGGAAGTATCGCTGATGTATTTGGTGTAATAAGTTTTTCTATATTTCTAGGGTCAAGATTAAATGAATTTTGGTCAATATCTGCAAAAATCGGCAATAGCTGATTTGTCACAAGTGAGCTTGTAGTCGCTACAAAACTAAAAGGTGTCGTTATCACAAAACCTTTTAATCCTAAAGTTCTATAAGCTATCTCAAGTGCTACTGTACCATTTGAAACCAACACTATATTTTTTACTCCTAAATATTCTGCAAGTCTTTTTTCAAGTCTTTGTACAAGTGGACCATTGTTTGTAAGCCAACCATTTTCATAGATTTCATCTATATATTTTTTGTACTTTTCTTTGTTTGGTAGATATGTTTTTGTAACATTTATCATTTAGTTATTCCATATTTGTTTAAATACCACTCAATAGTCTTAACAATCCCTGTATCAAAATTCTCATCTGCTTTCCAACCAAGCTCGTTTTCAAGTTTTGTAGCGTCTATCGCATATCTTCTATCATGTCCTGCTCTATCTTCTACGAAAGTTATTAAATCTTTGTAGCTAGATCCTTCGCTTTGCTCAGGATGACAAAGGTTCGTCACTCTGAGTGAGCGTAGCGAGTGAAGAGTCTCTGTTGAAGTTCGAAGAGATTCTTCGCTTTGCTCAGAATGACGGATTAAAGGCACTTTTTCATCCAATATTTCACAAATCTTATCTACTATTTGAAGGTTTGTTCTTTCGTTTCTTCCGCCGATGTTGTATGTTTCACCTTTTTTGCCGTTATGGTAGACTAAGTCAATTCCTTTGCAGTGGTCAAGTACATAAAGCCAGTCTCTTATGTTTTTTCCGTCTCCGTAGATTGGGATTGGGTTTCCTTTTAGGGCATTTCTTATAATTGTAGGGATTAGTTTTTCATCATGCTGTTTGGGTCCGTAGTTGTTTGAGCAGTTTGTGATGACTGTGTTTAAACCATATGTTTCATTGTAAGCTCTTATGATCATATCGCTTGAAGCTTTTGAAGCTGAGTATGGAGAGTTTGGCGCATATGGGGTTTTTTCTGTGAACAGATCGGTTTCGTTTAGTGTTCCGTATACTTCGTCAGTTGAGATATGATGGAAACGGGGTAGGTTAGATCCTTCGCTTCGCTCAGGATGACGGGAAGAAGGCTCAGGATGACGGGAAGAAGGCTCAGGATGACGATGATTTGGCTCAGAGTGACTACTATCCGTCATTCTGAACGAATGTGAAGAATCTACTAGAAATCGCTCTTTATACACGAATGGCTTCTCCATCCAATACTTATATGCTACATCTACTAAAGTAAAAGTACCTGTTACATTTGTTTGTACAAACACACCTGGGTTTTTGATGGAGTTATCTACATGGCTTTCAGCTGCAAAATGAATAACACCTCTTATATCGTATTCATTGAAGATAAACTCAACAAGCTCACGGTTACAGATATCACCTTTGATAAACTTGTATCTTGGATGATTTTCACACTCTTTTAAGTTTTGTAAGTCTCCTGCGTATGTAAGCAGGTCTAAGTTTACTAGGTTGTAGTTTGGATATTTTTCAAGGAAATATGGCACAAAGTTTGAGCCTATAAATCCTGCTGTTCCTGTTAATAAAATTGATTTCATTATTTTCTTTCTCCTAATCTTTTTAAACAATCATCTAAACCATCTTTCCAGTATGGTATTTCTATATTAAACTCTTTTTTTATTTTTGCTTTATTTAATATAGAGTAATGAGGTCTTGAAGCTGGTGTTGGATATTGGAAAGTTTCTATTGGGTTGATTTGGCAAGGAATTTTTGCCATCTTCATTATCTCTTTTGCAAAGTCGTACCAACTAATAGCACCTTCGTTGCTATAATGATAAATGCTTAATTTTGAATTTTGAATTTTTGGGATTATTTCCAAGATGGCTTTTGCTAAGTCTTTTGCATAGGTTGGTGTACCAACTTGGTCAAAGATAACTCCTAAAGATTCTTTTTCTTTTCCGAGACGAAGCATAGTTTTTACAAAGTTTGCTCCGTAGTAGCTATATACCCAAGAAGTTCTGATAATGATAGAATTTGCAGGACTTATCTCTTGTATTGCTCGTTCCCCATCTAGTTTGGTTTTTCCATAGACACTTTGTGGACTAGTTGCATCATCTTCTGTGTATGGTTTGTAGTTTGTTCCGTCAAAAACATAATCAGTTGATATATGGATAAGTTTGATGCCAAACTCACTGGATAACTGAGCGAGATTTTTTACTGCAAGATGGTTTATCTTGTCTGCTAGTTCTTGCTCGCTCTCTGCTCTGTCTACCGCCGTATATGCTGCACAATTTATAATGATTTTTATTTGATTATCTATTATATGTTTTTTAACTAAATCAAAATCTGTAATATCTAAATCTTGTGAAGTAGTGAAATAAAAATCATAATTTTGAATGTTGAGTGTTGAATGTTGAATTAATTCTTTAATTTCACTTCCAACTTGACCATTGCTTCCAGTAACTAATACATTCATCTTATTCCCCAATTAAAAATTAAGCATTCAAAATTAAACATTGTAGTAGTCTACTCCATACTCAAACAGATCATTGGTTTCACTCAACTTTGGCTGTTTGGTATCTTTAGGGGAAAGTTTTAGTTCATCGTGGTTTAAAATCCAGTCGATGTTTAAGCTAGCATCATCAAATGCTATGCCTCTATCATTCTCTGGAGAGTAGTAGTTGTCTACTTTATAAGCAAATATAGTATCATCTTCAAGCACTACAAAGCCATGGGCAAAACCTCTTGGTACTAGCAGTTGTTTTTTGTTTTCACTGCTTAGTTCTACTGCTACATGCTGTCCAAATGTAGGAGAGTTTTTTCTTATATCAACTGCTACATCAAGAACTCTTCCTTGGATTACTCTTACAAGTTTTGTTTGAGCTGCGGGGTGAAGCTGATAGTGAAGTCCTCTTAAAACACCTTTGCTAGATTTACTTTCATTATCTTGGCAGAAGTTTATTTTATAACCTAAAAACTCTTCTAGTTTATCAGCTCTAAATGTTTCTACAAAATATCCTCTGCTATCTCCATGAACAGTTGGTTCAATAATTACTACATCTTCTATATCTGTTCTTATAAATTGCATTTGATATCCCAATTCAAAATTAAACATTCAACATTCATAATTAAACCATCCTTCTTGGTTGGTTGGCTCTGCTTATAAGGTACTGACCGTATTGGTTTTTCTTTAGAGGCTCTGCAAGTTCTAGTAACTTTTCTTTTGAGATATATCCCATCTCATAAGCTATCTCTTCAAGGCATGCCACTTTAAGTGACTGACGATTTTCAATAGTTTGGATAAATTGACTTGCTTCTAGTAAACTCTCATGAGTTCCGGTATCAAGCCAAGCGTAACCTCTTCCCATAAGTTCTACTTTAAGTCTCTCTTCTTTGAGGTATATCTCATTGAGTGTTGTGATCTCAAGCTCACCTCTATCTGATGGCTTTACCTCTTTGGCCTTTTGTACGACATCATTTGGGTAAAAGTACAGTCCTACTACAGCGTAATTTGATTTTGGATTTTTTGGTTTCTCTTCTAGGCTTATCACATCGCCGTTGTCATTAAACTCTGCCACGCCGTAACGCTCTGGGTCGCTTACATAGTAACCAAACACAGTTGCTTTGTTTTCATCTTGTACATTTTTTACTGATTGTGCTAAAAGCTCGGTTAGTCCATGACCATAGAAGATATTGTCACCCAAAACCAGACAAGCATCATCGCCATTTAAAAACTCTTCGCCTAAGATAAATGCTTGTGCAAGACCGTCCGGAGATGGTTGAACAACATACTCAAATCTCATACCTAAATCACTTCCATCACCTAAAAGATTTTGAAAGGACGATTGATCTTGCGGAGTTGTAATGATAAGCACTTCTTTAATGCCTGCTAACATAAGAACAGACAAAGGGTAATAAATCATCGGTTTATCATAGATAGGAGTTAGTTGTTTTGAAACCCCTCTTGTAATCGGATAAAGTCGTGTCCCGCTTCCCCCTGCTAAGATTATGCCTTTCATTTACTTACTCCTTTTAATTTCATTGCTGCAAGCTCCCTCTGGAGCATCTCATACTCCTCTTTTTTTCTTTTGATAAACTTTTGCGTAAGCGAGATTTTCTCCTCCAACCCTTTTGGAGTCAGAAGGTAGCGGTACTGTTTTTTGTTCTGGTTGTTGTAAAAATTCTCTACTTTAAGAAGCCCTTTTGCGCCGAGTGCTTTTAAGACATAGTTGATTTTGCCCACGCTATAACCAAGCTCATCCGCCAAAGTTTTTTGGGTAGTCACTCTTCCCAAGCTTCGTAAAATAGAAAGTTCTAACTCTTCGTTTGTCAATGTTTAATCCTAATAAATTTTATGCTCTAATTCAAAATATGAATTGTACATGGTTTATGCTTTGTTTTTACTTTTTTGGCATGTGAATAATCTGGGATAAAGTTCGAGGGAGAGAGATTCTTCACTTCGTTCAGAATGACGGGAAGGGGTGCTCAGGATGACGGACACCCGTCACTCTGAGTGAGCGTAGCGAGTTAAGAGTCTCTGTTGAAGTTCGAGCGAGATTCTTCACTTCGTTCAGAATGACGGGAAAGGGTGCTCAGGATGACGGACACTCGTCACTCTGAGTGGGCATAGCGAGGGAAGAGTCTCTGTCTGTTATATCAAATCCTCATACAAATCTTGCCAAGTTGCATTTTCTTTCTCAATGAGGCTTACTTTTTTGCTTCTTTTCCATCCTTTGAGAACTTTTTCTCTTGTGATTGCTGTTTCCATCTCGTCACAAAGCTCAAAATATACTAACTTTGTTACATTGTATTTTGCAGTAAAGCCTTCCATGACATGATTTTTATGCTCATAAATTCTTTTGATCAAATCAGATGTAACGCCTACATACAAAACATTATTTGACTTGTTGGTAAGTATGTAGACAGCAGGTTGTTTTTGCAAGTGTTTGCCTTTTTGAGTTTTGTAAATTATAACAAAATTTTGACTTGAGTTTATGAGGGAGATCCTTCACTTCGCTCAGGATGACGGAAATGGGTGCTCAGGATGACTACTCACCGTCACTCTGAGTGAGCGTAGCGAGTGAAGAGTCTCTGTCTTCCACCGTCACTCTGAATGAGCGTAGCGAGGGAAGAGTCTATGTCGCAGTTCAAGCGAGATTCTTCACTTCGTTCAGAATGACGGAAAACTCGTCACTCTGAGTGAGCGTAGTGAGGGAAGAGTCTATGTTGAAGTTAGAGAGAGATTCTTCACTTCGTTCAGAATGACGGAAAACTCGTCACTCTGAATGAGCGTAGCGAGGGAAGAGTCTATGTTGAAGTTCAAGCGAGATTCTTCACTTCGTTCAGAATGACGAGGACTCAAGATGACGGGAAAGGCTTACTCTTCAGATTTATAAAACCCTTTATACCACTTCACAAACTCGCCTATTCCATCGACAAGTTTTGTATCGGGTTTGTATCCAAAATCATTCATCAGATCTTGTGTATCGGCGTAGGTTGATTCTACATCGCCGGGCTGCATATCCATAAAGTTTTTCTCTGCTTTTTTGCCAAGTGCGTCTTCAAGCGTCTCTATAAACTCCATCAAACTTACTGGAGCATTATTGCCTATGTTGTACACACTATAATCAGAAGGATTGTCTATAACCTTGATAACACCGTCTACTATGTCATCAATGTATGTAAAGTCTCTGCTCATTTTGCCGTGGTTAAATACTTTTATGGCTCTGTCATTTGATATGGCGTCGGCAAAAAGCATCGGCGCCATATCGGGTCTGCCCCATGGTCCGTAAACCGTAAAAAATCTCAGGCCGGTAGTCTGTATGCCGTATAGATGGCTATATGTATGAGCCATAAGCTCGTTTGATTTTTTGGTAGCAGCATAAAGACTTATAGGGGTGTCCGTTTTATCCGTAGTTTTAAATGGCTGTGATTCATTGAGCCCATACACGGATGAGCTGCTTGCGTATGAGAGATTTTTTACACCGTAGTTTCTGCAAGCCTCCAAAATATTTAAAAATCCTACAACATTGCTCTGGATGTAAGCATGCGGATTTTCTATGGAGTACCGCACACCCGCTTGAGCAGCTAAATTCACCACTGCGTCAAATTGCTCAGTTTCAAAGATATGATTGATAGCTTTTGTGTCCTCTAAGTCTACTTTGTAAAACTTGTGCAGTGGGAATTTAGTGCTTAGGGTATAGTGATTAGGGATTAGGGATTTTTTTTGGATTCCTAATTCTGCCAATCTTGCATACTTTAGATTTACATCATAATAGTCGTTTATATTGTCAAGACCAACTACCTCATCGCCACGCTCAAGTAGTTTTTTTGCAAGGTGAAAACCGATGAAGCCTGCTGTTCCAGTTACCAAAATCTTTTTAGATTTTGGTGTTGATGGCGAATAGTTGATTGTTGATGGTTTGTTTGGTGTTGATGGCATTAGTTGGTTTTCCTTCTAATTGAATTTATCAGTGCATTTGTCATTTTTCTTATTTTTGTAAATAGTTAAGTCTTTTGGCAATGAGAAGTTGTGTTTCAACCTCTGATGCCGAGCCCAAAGCAATATACAAAAACTGCACAAACTCTTTATCTGTATTTCTATTTTGACCTTCTGCTATATTTGATGGTACTGAAACTACAGCTCTTTTGAGCTGATCAGTTAAAGCGTATATCTCTTCTTTTGGAAACAGTTTTACCAGCCTGTAAACATTTTCTACCAAATCCATTGACTCTTTCCAAATATTTAAATCTTTATAATCACTCATTTTAAAACCCCTGTTTTTAACCATCAACTATAAACCATCCGCCATCAACCAATTCAGGAATCTGAATTAAATATATCTCTAGTATAGACCTTATCTTTTACATCCATAATGCTATCGCTGAGTCTATTTGCAACAATAACATCGCTTATCTTTTTAAACTCGTTCAGATCTTTTATGACTCTTGAGTTGAAAAAGTCATCCTCTTCATAGGCTGGTTCATAGATAACGACTTCGATGCCTTTTGCTTTGATGCGCTTCATGATTCCTTGGATGGCGGAGCTTCTAAAGTTATCTGAGCCTGATTTCATTACAAGTCTGTAGATTCCAACTGTGCCAGTTGGAGTTGATTGTTGATAGTTGATAGTTGATAGCTTCTTTATGATTGAATCTGCTATGAAATCTTTTCTTGTGCTGTTTGATTTTACAATCGCCTCTATCATATTTGATGGAACATCTGCATAGTTTGCAAGGAGCTGTTTTGTGTCTTTTGGCAGGCAGTATCCGCCGTAGCCGAATGATGGGTTGTTGTAGTGTGTGCCGATGCGCGGGTCAAGCCCTACTCCCTCTATGATCTGCTTTGTGTTTAGTCCATGAGTCTGCGCGTAAGAGTCAAGCTCGTTAAAGTAGGCAACTCTCATAGCTAGATAAGTATTGGCAAAAAGTTTTATCGCCTCAGCTTCCGTTGCATCGGTAAAGAGAATCGGGATATCTTTTTTGATGGCACCCTCAGCCAAAAGATTTGCAAATACTTCCGCTCTCTTGCTCTTTTCACCTACTATAATGCGGCTTGGGTAGAGGTTGTCATGAAGCGCCAAACCCTCTCTTAAAAACTCAGGAGAGAAGATAATGTTGTCCACTTTAAACTTCTCTTTTAAGCTTTTTGTATAGCCTACCGGGATTGTGGATTTTATAACTATGACAGCATGCGGGTTGATACTAAGCACATTGTCTATAACATACTCTATGCTTTTGGTGTTAAAGTAGTTTGTATCCGGGTCATAGTCGGTCGGCGTCGCTACAATAACATACTCAGCATTTTCGTATGCTTCGTTTTTATCTAAAGTGGCGCGGAAGCTTCCTTTATTATCAGGGTTTAGTTTTTGGGGGTTAGTGATTAGTGTTGTTAGATACTCTTGTATATCTTTATCTTCTATCGGCGAGATACCTTTGTTTATCATCTCCACCTTTTCAGGAATGATATCCAGTGCGACCACTTCGTTATGCTGCGCTAGTAAAATCCCGTTGCTTAGTCCCACATATCCCGTACCTGCTATTGCTATCTTCATCTACTGCCTTTATATTTTAAGTTTGAGTTCATAAGTCCCTCAGCCTCTTCATTTATCAACATTTTACCCTTTTGTTGCATGAAAATTCAATTGTTGAATTTTACCAAATTCAAACTTCAGATTCTTTTATCATTTTATACTTTTTTTAGATATACTTTGTCAATCATTACAATAATAAAAAACTAAACGAGAAACAAAGTGTTTATAAAAGAGATGAAAGAGTTGGTAAAGTTTGCAATAGAACTTGATATAGTAAACATGTGTACAAAAATCGGTTATAAGGGTGACTATATCATCTCATTTTCCGGACAACAAGAAGCTATATCCAAAATCAAAAACTTTTGTAATGAATCCAGTATAGAAAACAAAATAATGCACGAACAAGCAAAAGCATACAATACTATATTTTGTGTATTTCACGCCGGAGATGACATCTACAAACTAAAAGATTGACACACTTGATTGTTGAATGGGCGTGTTGAGAAAAAGCTAAATATTGAAGATTATTTTGCTGGTGCGGATGAGAGGAGTTGAACCTCCACGCCTTGCGGCACCAGATCCTAAGTCTATTTTTTAACTCTTTTCATCTTTTCTTAAACAGTTTCATTTTCTTTCAAAACTCCTATATTTAGGACTTTATAAAAGGTTTTAAACTTTCATTCTACATCATCCATTTTCATTGTTTTTCAAATTTTGTAGTAAAAACTGTAGTAAAAAAATGATTTTTCAAGTACAATTTGGCATCTAACTAAATTTTATTAATCAATCTATTTTATGATATAATATTTATGTCAAATGATATAATATTTATATCATTATTAGGAGCAAGCATGTTAGAAGCACTTTTGGGTACCAAAAACCGAGAATTAACCTTACAGTATCTTCTTGTATTCAAAGAAGGTTATGCACGGGAGATAGCTAAATATTTTGATGTATCTTTGCCATCTATTCAAAACCAACTGAAACATTTTGAAGAGAATGGTTTGGCACTAAGTAAAATGTCTGGTCGAACTAAAATCTATTTTTTTAATCCAAGATACGCATTTCTTCCTGAGCTTACTACATTACTTGATAAAGCGAGACTATATTACAAACCAGAGTTAAAAGAAAAACTAGATATGCAAAGAAAACGACCAAGAAGAGTAGGAAAACCTTTATGAAAAAACAAATTAAAGATATGGATTTAAAAGAACTAGGAGGACTGATATGTGATGCTCTTATCGCTAAAGATATACATGTTGTTCTCTCTGGTGGTTCATGTGTAGAAATTTATAGTAGAGGTGAATATACATCTTGGGATTTAGATCTAATCAACCAATACAATGAACAATTTAAAAAGATCCATGCGGTAATGAAGGAACTTGGATTTAAAGAACACAATAAATATTTTGTGCATGACGATACAAAATTTTTTATAGAGTTTCCTTCTGGTCCATTAGGTGTTGGTGATGCACCTGTTGAAAATATCGCTGAAATTGATACAGAAGCAGGTGTACTAAGACTTTTAACTCCAACAGACTGCATCAAAGATAGACTTGCTGCATACTACCATTGGGATGATGAGCAATCATTGCAACAAGCTATATGGGTTGCCCAACAAAATGAATATGATCTTCAATCAATAAAAGAGTGGTCTATAAAGGAAGGTTCGGAAGCTAAATATACTATTTTTGAAAATAGTCTCAAACATAGGGATAAGTAATGGCACTAAAACCAGCAGGTGGTAAATAAAAAGTTGATTTTGAAATTTTCTTAAAGTGAGAGTGAAATCTCTTGAAATTCCCTATTTTAGGGGTGGTGCGGATGAGAGGACTTGAACCTCCACGCCTTGCGGCACCAGATCCTAAGTCTGGCGTGTATACCAATTTCACCACATCCGCATGTGATTGTTTAACAGTGTAAAGGTGGTACGCCCTACACGATTCGAACGTGTGACCGATGCCTTAGAAGGGCATTGCTCTATCCAGCTGAGCTAAGGACGCATACATTTATAAAAAATGGTGCGCCCGATAGGATTCGAACCTATAACCGTCGGATCCGAAGTCCGAAACTCTATCCAGTTGAGCCACGGACGCC
Organism: Sulfurimonas xiamenensis; assembly: GCF_009258045.1. NCBI lineage: Bacteria > Pseudomonadati > Campylobacterota > Epsilonproteobacteria > Campylobacterales > Sulfurimonadaceae > Sulfurimonas > Sulfurimonas xiamenensis. The sequence continues at coordinate 159,229 of NZ_CP041166.1, read as the reverse complement.
ACAAAGTTTATTATTATTAAGTTTTTTTATATTTAAGATTTATGGGGTGAGATGCGGGATTCGAACCCGTGACCCCCGGCACCACAAACCAGTGCTCTAACCAGCTGAGCTAATCTCACCATATTTTTTAAATATAAAAGGGTGGTCGGGGTGAAAGGACTCGAACCTTCGGCCCCCTGGTCCCAAACCAGGTACTCTAACCATACTGAGCTACACCCCGACCTATAACATTAAAACAACCTAGTAGCTGATTAATGAGGCGAAATTATAGTTAATTACTTTTAAAATGTCAATAGTTTTCTTGCATATTATCAAAAAAATTCAAAATCAATACAAAAAGAGATTAAGATTAGTTTGTTACAATAACATCTATATGGTTTTGAAAGGTTAATTTTGGGTGAAGTATTTAGTAATATAAACTCTTTTTTAGAGACACTTCTATTTTTTGACATTCTTTTTGGAACGGTAGATGGGGTCACCTTGCCGTTTTTAGTTGTGTGGCTTATTGCTGGAGGTATATATCTTACATTTTTACACAACTTTATAAACCTAAGAGCGTTTGGCCACTCTTTTAATATCATAAGAGGCAAATACAATACTGCAGACGATACTGGGCAAATCTCCTCTTTTGGTGCATTAACAACTGCATTAAGTGCTACAGTCGGACTTGGAAACATCGCCGGTGTTGCTCTTGCCATCGCTATCGGAGGTCCCGGAGCAACTTTTTGGATGATAGTCGCCGGTTTTTTGGGAATGAGTCTTAAGTTTACAGAAGTAACACTCTCTCTGCAATACAGAGAGTTTTTAAAAGACGGGACTATTATGGGCGGTGCAATGGAGTATCTCTCAAAGGGTTTGGCAAAAAAAGGGTATGCAAAATTCGGTAAAGTTCTTGCTGTTGTTTTTGCTGTTTTTATGATCGGCGGAGCTATCGGCGGCGGAAATACTTTTCAAGTCTCACAGGCACTAAGCGCTATCTCTCAAGAGGTTCCATTTTTTGGAAATTATCCTATAATCTTTGGAATTATTATCGCTACTCTTGTCGGCTTTGTTATTATAGGCGGTGTTACGAGAATAGCACATATCACTGAAGCACTTGTTCCTCTAATGGCAATCATATATATAAGCGCTTCTTTATGGATCTTGGGGCACCACTCTGAGAAGATAGTTGATGCTTTTAGTATTATTTTTACAGAAGCTTTTTCAACAAGTGCGATTTATGGTGGTATCATAGGGTCACTTATCCAAGGTTTTCAAAGAGCCGTTTTCTCAAGTGAAGCGGGCATCGGCTCTTCTCCGGTTGCACATGCTCCCGTTAAAACAAAATATCCTGTCAGACAAGGACTGGTAGCTCTTTATGAGCCGTTTATAGATACTATCGTCATCTGTACCATGACCGCGCTTGTTATCGTTATAACAGGTGTTTATGCTCATGATGGAGCCTATGTTGATCTCATAGAGGCAAAACAGGGTGCGGCTCTTACAAGCGTGGCATATGGAACTGTCATTGACTGGTTTCCTGCCATACTATCGGTAAGTATAACCCTTTTTGCTTTTTCAACCATGATATCGTGGTCATACTACGGCGAGCGCGCATGGGTCTATCTTTTTGGTTCAAAATTTTCTATAGTCTATAAAATTCTATTTCTTTCTCTAACTGTGATAGGAACAGTTGTAAGCACGGGACTGTTGGTTGATTTTAGTTTTATGCTTCTTCTGGCTATGGCACTGCCAAATATTTTAGGGCTATTTATCCTTGGAGGAGATGTTAAAAAAGAGCTGAATGTTTATATGGAAAAACTTAAAAGCGGTGAACTTGACAGAGAGGCTATAAGGTAAAAGAAAAAGGAAAAAATTCCTTTTTCAAAATACTAAAACTGTATCATCCCATCAACCGGTGAAGATGCAGTAGCATAAGGGCGTTTAGGGATTCTTCCTGCAAGATAGCTCATGCGCCCTGCAATTACAGCATGCTTCATCGCTTCAGCCATTATCATAGGGTTTTGTGCCTGCGCTATTGCAGTATTTGTCAATACTCCGTCAGCGCCAAGCTCCATAGCATAAGCAGCATCGCTTGCACACCCTATTCCTGCGTCAACTATTACGGGAACATTTACTGCATCACGGATAAAAACAACATTGTATGGGTTTTGAATCCCAAGTCCGCTTCCGATTGGCGCGGCAAGAGGCATAATAGCATGAGCGCCAGCATCTTCAAGTCTCTTTGCCATAATCGGATCATCTGAAGTATACGCCATAATGGTAAAGCCCTCTTTTGAGAGAATTTCGCACGCTTTTATAGTCTCTAAAACATCAGGATAAAGTGTTTTTTGTGTATCGCCGATAACCTCTAATTTTATCAGATCTATCCCGGTTGCTTCACGAGTAAGCCTAAAGGTGGTAATAGCCTCTTCAGCAGTTACACATCCGGCAGAGTTTGGAAGAAACCTTACATTGGTTCCGGCAAATGTATCACGAAGATTCTCTTTATCCGGATCTGTGATGTTTAAACGACGAACAGCAACAGTTATAAGTTCGCTTCCGCTTGCAATTGTCGCCTCTTTTGTGGTTTGAAAATCCTTATATTTTCCACTTCCAACGATAAGGCGCGAGCCAAGTTCATATTTTCCGATTTTTAGTATATCTTGCATAAATATTTTCCTAATTATTTTATTTTGTTATTTATATCATAAGCAATCTTATAATCTGCATATGCCATCTATCAAATCATCAGGAGTAAGTGAAAAATCAGCTCCCCTGTAATTCAATGCTGTCTTTGTATGCGCTAAAGAGGCATTTATGGCAGCATCAAGCGGTTGATAGCCTTGAGCCAAAAGTGCACCTATAAGACCGCTAAGCACATCACCGCTTCCACCCTTTGCCAAAGCAGAAGTTCCATGCGGATTTATATAAAACTCACTCCCTTTTGCTATTATGACATTTGCACCTTTTAAAAGAAGTGTTACATTTGGAAACATTTTACAAAATTCTTCAACATATTTAAAACGATTTTTTTGTACCTCTTGTATTGTTATATCTGCAAGATTAGTTATTTTTAAGAGTGAAACAAACTCTTTGGCATGTGGAGTAAGCACTACTCTTTCTCTTTTTAAAATTTCTAAAATTGTCTGCATATAAAAAATATCCGCATCTGCGATAACTGGCAGTGTGTTATGCAGAAACTTCTCCAGCTCCAAAGTACTAAACTCAGCTCCCAGTCCCATTCCTATCGCCAAAGCTGTTGCATTTTTCGGCAGTTTATGCGAATACATCAAACAGTGAGGTATCTCTATTTTTTCAAATCCGACAAGCGTTACAAGTCCGCTTCCAAATCTAAGAGCAGAGAGAGCACTCATTATGCCGGCTCCGCACATTTCTCCCGAGACTACCGCCAAATGACCGTAAGAGCCTTTGTGAGAATCTTTTTTTACTCTGTTTGGGAGTTTTAAATCATCCAAATCGAGCACACTCCAGTTACTCTCTTTTTCATATATATCTCTACTGATGCCCAGATCTAAAACTTTTATCTCCCCGACGCTCTCTTTTACCTCATCCAAAAACATTCTCTTTTTTAAAGCACCCATTGTCAAAGTCACATCTGCAATAAATTTATAACCAGAAGGAACATCACATGCAATTTTAAAAGCAACTAAAGAGTTCATTTTGTTTATAAGATTTTTCAGCTCTTCGCTAAACTCTCCGCTAAAACCAGTTCCGACTATTGCATCTACTAAAACATCACAATCTTTAAGCTCTTTAGACTCTTTTACTCCTACGCTTTGCGCGCGCTTTGCCTGTAGAAGCGCCATTTTTGAAGATGGCTCTTTTGCATAAAAAAGAGAAGTGTCAAAATCTCCATGCAAAAGCCTTGCAAGGGCAATCCCGTCAGCTCCATTATTGCCGCTTCCGCATACAACAATAATTTTTGAATTTTTTGCAAAATTGTTACGAATATACTCAGCCATGCCACTTGCCGCATGTTCCATCAATATATCTTCGCTTAAAAAAAATTCCTCATAGCATCTCCTGTCCAGAGATGCCACTTCATCAAAAAGTTTTTGCATAATTACTCTTCAATCATATACTCATCTATTTCGACTATATTGCTTTTTATATCATTAAATAAAAGAGTACGGTAGTCTGTTCTATACTGATAAAAAAATCTGTTTTTTGGCAATTTTTTTAAATTTGCAGTATTGAAATACTCAAAATTAGAGCATTTTCCAAGATAAAGAAATGTAAAGAGCAGTTTTATTTGCGGATTTTCAAAAGTGCAGTGAGGCTGTGCCAGGAAAGTCAATCCATACTTTTTCATATTTAAAAAGTTAAGCATATAGAGTAAAAAATCCTCAAATTTTGTATAAAAACCATTTAAATTTTCAATATCATGAAAAAAGTAGTAGTAGTTATCCAAAAGCCCTTGTATTTGAAGCGTTTCAGTCAACTTGCTTTTTATATCTCTTTTATTTGAAAAGTAAGCCGGATCAACTGCCATATATATATGTTTTTTTTCATCTATAAGCTTATTGAACTCTTCTAAAAATGCATCGCTTTCATCAAATCGTATATAGTTAAAATACTCATCTTTATATCTTAATTCTATATCATCTATATCAGAGTTGGAAAAATCAAGATAGAGAGTTGCGACATTGCTATCAATGATATAGTTTCTTATTCTACATGCGAGATTGGTTTTACCGGCACCCTCTTCTGCTAAAATAAGCGTATTGAAATACATCACTCTCTCTTCCATCTTCAATGTGTTTATACTGCTTACATATTTTCCTAATTTATCTCTCATTTTGTTCCCCCAGTAAAGTTTTTGTGACTATTATAACTTATCTCTAATAAATAAAATAAGTTTATTTGGATATGCTACATAAAGTGCAAATAAATAATATTGCATTAAGTTAAAAGAAAGTAAGATTTGTGACAATTTTTAAAAAGGACATATTATGTATACTAAAACTATTTTGACTTTAGCTTTCACGGCTTCATCACTCTTAGCTTCTAGCTTGATGACTGATGCAAAAAATGCTGGTCTAATACCCATTCCTACTGACAAACAAGAGCTCTTAAAGTTAACTGACAATCCAAAAAATCCTATAACAGCTGAAAAAATTGAACTTGGAAAAAAACTATATTTTGATCCTAGACTCTCAAAAAGCGGTTTTATAAGCTGCAACAGCTGTCATAACCTCAGCGAAGGCGGAGATGATGGAATCCCTGCTGCAATAGGTCACAAATGGACAGCAAATCCGCACCATTTAAATTCACCGACTGTTTACAACTCTGTCTTTTTTAGCTCTCAGTTTTGGGATGGACGCGATCCTCACCTAGAGGCACAGGCTCAAGGTCCTATGCAGGCTGCTCCAGAGATGGCTGCACTGCCGGAACATGTCGAAGCGGTAGTTGCTTCAATGCCTGAATATGTGGCAGAGTTTAAAGGCGCGTATGGCAAAGATGTAAAAATAACATTTGAAAAAGTAGCTGATACAATCGCAACTTTTGAGAGAACACTTGTTACCCCTTCTGCATTTGATGACTACTTAAACGGAGATGAAAATGCTCTGACAAAAGCTCAGAAAGATGGTCTTAAAACATTTATAGACAAAGGGTGTGCTACATGTCACAACGGTATCGCTCTTGGCGGTGAAATGAATGCTTTTAATATTACAGGAGAGTATAAATACCAAAATGTTGGTGACTTTAAAGGTGATGCAAACGGTATGGTAAAAGTGCCTACTCTCAGAAATATCACGCAAACTGCTCCATACTATCACAATGGTCAAATTTGGGATTTAAAAGATGCTATCATCGAGATGGGGCGTATCCAGCTTGGTGCTTCTATCAATGACAAAGAGGCTGCTTCAATCGAAGAGTTCTTAAAAGCACTTGACGGCAGAAAAGCTGATGTAGTTCTACCTCAACTACCGGTTTCAACTTCTAAAACTCCAAAGCCTGACATTAACTAAATCTCTCATGCAATTTATACCCAAAAAGGGTATAATTGCATTATGAATTACAAACAAATAGCACAAGAAACTTTACAAATTGAAGCCCAAACGCTCTTAAACAGCGCTCAAAACATAGATGATGTTTTTGACAAAGCAGTTGAAGTTATCCTTGCATGCAAGGGCAAACTTATTGTCACGGGAGTTGGCAAATCGGGACTTATCGGAGCAAAAATGGCTGCAACCTTTGCTTCTACAGGAACTCCGAGCTTTTTTCTGCACCCCACAGAAGCGCTTCACGGTGATTTGGGAATGATAAGTCAAAATGATGTTGTTATCGCCATCAGTTACAGCGGCGAAAGTGAGGAGTTAAGCTCCATACTTCCGCACATCAAAAGATTTGACACTCCGCTTATAGGCATGACAAGAGACAGAAATTCTACACTTGGCAAATACAGCGATTTGGTTATAGATGTTGTAGTGGAAAAAGAGGCATGTCCCTTAAATATAGCGCCTACAAGTTCAACAACGCTTACTCTCGCACTCGGCGATGCTCTTGCAGTTTGTCTTATGAAAGCAAGAGATTTTAAAAAAAGTGATTTTGCTTCTTTTCACCCCGGCGGAGCTTTGGGAAAACAGCTGTTTGTAAAAGTCAAAGACCTTATGCGAACAAAAGATCTGCCAATCATCAGTGCAGATACAAAAGTAAAAGATGCGATTGTAAAGATTAGCGAGGGCAGAATCGGAACGGTTTTGATTACAGATGAGCTTGGCAGACTTTTAGCTCTTGTAAGTGACGGCGATATTCGAAGAGCATTGATGAGTAATAACTTTTCACTCGAAGACAATGTTTTAAAATATGCCACCCTCAATCCAAAAGCAATAGATAATGAAAATATGCTTGCAAGCGAAGCACTTGTAATAATAGAAGAGATGAAGATACAGCTTTTAGTTGTAACAGATAAAGAGAAGAAAGTAACTGGCGTGCTTCATATCCATACTTTGATAGAAAAAGGTATATCGTGAGATTAAACAAATACATCGCACACCACTCAAGCTACTCAAGAAGAGAAGCCGACAAAGCAATACAAGACGGTTATGTCAGAGTTGACGGAGAGATTCAAACCAACCCTGCAACCCAAATCCAAGAAGGTGTCAATATCGTTTATATAAGCGGCAAACAGGTCAGCCCAAGAGACAAATATACTGTTATTGTTTACAACAAACCCAAAGGTGAACTTGTAACAAAGAGCGACCCTAAAGGCAGAAGAACCATATATGACACTTTAAGCAAAGAGTATAAACATTATGTCCCCGTAGGAAGACTTGATTATGCATCTGAGGGTTTACTGCTTCTAACCGATGCCTCAAGGGTTGCATCTGCTCTTATGGAGTCAAATCTGGAGAGGATCTACAAGATTAAGATAAAAGGCGAAGTGACTCCGGATATGGAAGATGCTATGCTTAAGGGAATGACACTTGATGATGCATCTGCGGGCGGTCACTCCCACTCAAAAATAAAAGAGATGGAGTTCAAACCTTTTATAGGCTATAAAGTCCAAAAAAATCAGCCGAACTACTCCATTTTAAAAGTGGCACTCAGTGAGGGAAAAAACCGTGAACTCAGAAGATTTTTTGCACACTTTGGAGCAGAAATAGTCGATCTTAAAAGAATCAGTTTTGCAGAGATTGAACTCAACAATCTCCCTGAAGGCAAAGTACGATTTTTAAGCCGCAGCGAATACTCCGCTTTAGCAAAATTTCTAAAAGATGAGAAAAAATCAGCACTAAAAGAGAATAACGAAAAGAGAAGTTTCAAAAGTGAAAAAAAAACAACTTTTAAAGAGAATAAACCCGCTCAAAAGAAGAGATAAAATTGGCTGATTTTACGCATCTTTTACGCCCGCAATTTTTCGATGATATAGTCGGTCAGGAGCACTTAAGCGCTAAAAATGCGCCTTTAAGAGTACTGTGTGAAAAAAATGTTCTTGGACACAGCTTCTTTTTTGGACCTGCAGGATGCGGAAAAACCTCTATTGCAAGAATTATTGCCAAAAAAATGGAGCTTCCATTCTATGAATTTAATGCAACAAGCATAAAAATCGAGCAGTTAAGAAAGATTTTCGAGCAGTATAAAAACACGCTGCAAAAACCTCTTCTTTTTATAGACGAAGTGCACCGCTTAGCCAAAAATCAGCAGGAAGTTCTGCTTCCGGTTATGGAGAATAACTCTGTTTTGATTATCGGTGCTTCTACAGAAAATCCATTCTTTTCGCTTACCTCTGCAATCCGCTCCCGTTCAATGCTCTTTGAACTCTACCATATAACCAACAAAGCACTTGAGGAACTGCTGCAAAAAGCAATCTCAGGCGCTTCTCTACTATGCGACGAAGATGCGGCGGAGTACTTGGTAAAAAGCAGCGGCGGCGATGCAAGAGCGATGTTAAAACTTCTGGAATTTGCTTCAAATATAGACTCGCATATAACACTGGGTATCTTAAAATCTCTCCGACCAAATGCGCTGAGTGCCGGAAGCAGTGAAGCTGGTGTGCACTATGACCTCGCAAGTGCGATGATTAAGTCGATAAGAGGTTCAGACATGAATGCCGCCATCTACTATCTGGCTCGCTTAATTGAAGGGGGAGAGAGTGCCGATTTTATTGCAAGACGCCTTGTAATACTTGCAAGCGAAGATATAGGAAATGCAAATCCCCAAGCACTCACTCTTGCTACTTCTGCCATGACAAGCGTCTCAAAGATAGGCTATCCCGAAGCAAGAATAATATTGGCGCAATGCGTTATCTATCTGGCATCTTCACCAAAATCAAACTCCGCTTATTTGGCGATAAATGAAGCGCTAAATGCTGTAAAAAACGGGGTGATTTTGGATATTCCAAAAAATATAACTCAGCAAAATGAGGGGTATCTCTATCCTCATGACTTTGGCGGATATGTAAAACAAAAATATCTCTCTCGAGCACTTAATTTTGTTAAATTAAAAGATATAGGTTATGAGAAAAAGATTAAAGAGTGGTTACGCAATATTTCTGATTTTGATAAAATTGATAAAGAGGAAGAATGAAGTGTAACAAAAGTTACACTTTCAAACTTATTTGTTTAATGCTGACTTTGCTGACTCTACAACTGCACTAAATGCTGCTGCGTCATTCATAGCCATATCAGCAAGAATTTTACGATCAAGCTCGATGCCAGATTTTTTGATACCATTCATAAATGATGAATAATTCATACCGTTAAGACGACATGCTGCATTGATACGGATAATCCATAGTTTACGGAAATCACGCTTTTTCTGCTTGCGGTCACGGAATGAATACATCATTGAGCGCTCTAACTGCTCTTTTGCTTTACGGAAGTGTTTACGACGACCGCTATAAAAACCTTTTGCAAGTTTTAATATTTTTTTGTGTCTTCTTCTACGAACAACACCTGTTTTTACTCTTGGCATTTTAATTCCTTTTTTTCTTTACCCAGACACTATCTTGTGTTCAAGGTGCCACATCTTAGGTGGTCTTGCCCAGATTATAATTCTGGAGATTTAATAATCAACCGTTATTAGTTAATCATAGCCTTAATATTTTTCTCATCTACTTTAGCAACAACTTTTGGCGAGTTTTGCTTACGGCGAGTATCAGCATCTTGTTTTGTTAAGATATGGCTGCGAAACGCTGTTCCACGCTTGATTGTGCCATTTTTCTTAACTTTAAAACGCTTTACTGCGCCTTTAACCGATTTCATCTTTGGCATCGATAACTCCTTTGTAAAATTCTCTTGCAGCACGAAATGTACTTTGAGAGCGAAATTATACCCAAATATTTTTAAATTTTGTTATGATACTGTTATGAATTCTATAAAACATATCACAAACGCTTTAAACGATTTAGACAAAGAGGTTGAAGCCATACTTGCCGACATGAGTCTGCCTATGAATGAGAAAGACAATCGTATGCTGCCGCTGCTGCAACAAAAAAGAGTTTTAAAACAGACTCTCGAAGATTTAAACTATTTAAAAAACAATCCGCCAAAATTGAATCAGGCATGCGGAATTTCCAAATACAGAGACGATAAATAGTTTTAAATATTACAAAGCGAAATAAAGTTAAGTTTGGGGAGTCTGCTTGAAGTACTTCCCCCCAGATACCTGCGGCACATAATGAATCAAGGTGTGCTGCTGTATTCCTACCCTGACACAGTATCTCAAAACACTATTGCACAGGTCTAAAGAGAAGCAACGGAATTATATCTAAAAAAATTAAAATAGCAAAATTTTGATACAATATTGCATGTTGTATATTGTAACCGCGCTAAAACCTGAAGCACAGGCATTTGTCGATAAATACCGTTTAAGCAAAACAAAGTGTGATAATTTCACACTTTTTAGCGGTGAAAATTTAAAGGTTATTGTAAGTGGAATCGGTATTGAAAATACAAAAAATGCTGTAAGAACACTTATAGAAAAATTTGCCCCTGCGAATAATGACACTTTTATAAATATCGGGATCTGCGGTGCGGACAAACGCTATAAAATAGGCGAACTTTTAGAGATAGGCTCCATTGTATATAAAGAGAAAAAGTATATGTTTGATGAAAATATCTCGCATACTATTACATGCAAAGAGATAGAAGTAAGTGAAAATATCTGCGATATAGCGGATATGGAGTCATTTGGCTTTTATACGGCTACAAAAGAGATAAAAAATCGTTATATCTACAAAGTGGTAAGTGATCATTTTGAGCCAAACAGAGTTACAAAAGAGGGTACAAAAAAATTGATTTTTGACATAATCGATAAAATCATTAAAGAGGAGAAAGCTTGAAAAAAGTTGTTGTAACGGGAGCAAGCAGCGGCATCGGAAAAGAGATAACACAAAGATTGCTGCATCTGGGATACAGAGTCATCGGGATAAGCAGAAATATAAAAAAAGAGGATTTTAAAAATGAATATTTCACTCCTCTTCAAGCAGATTTATCAAATGAGGCTGCAACAATTCAAATTTGCGAAAAACTCTCAAAAGAGAATATATCCATACTGGTAAACTGTGCTGGATTTGGGAGGTTTGAACCACATGAAGAGTTAAACCCCACAACCATTACGGATATGGTTTTTCTAAATCTTACCGCGCCTATGCTCCTTACAAATGCCCTGCTTCGTGATTTGAAAAAAAACAGCGGCTATCTTATAAACATCAACTCCATAGAAGCACTTCGCTCTTCAAAATTTGCAGCGCTCTACAGTGCCACAAAAAGCGGGCTAAAAGCATTTGGGGATGCTCTTTTTGAGGAGACGAGAAAAAGCGCTCTAAGTGTTACAAATATAAATCCGGATATGACTCAAAGTAACTTTTACAGTGAGCTTAGATTTGAGACCAGCACTCAAGAGAATGAGAGACTGCTCACTCTGGATATAGCTGATGCGCTTGAGCATATACTTACTATGAGAAAAGGCGCGGTTGTAAGCGAATACACCATTAGAAGCCTTAATTTTGGGATTTCAAAAAAGAAATTATAAATAGATATTTAACTTTTTTGCTTAAGAGTTTCTCTGCTCTTTGAGTTTATTTCCACTATTTATACTTTTTTTGCTAAACTTCCAAACTTAAAATACACAATACTATATATAATGTATAGCGCATAGGAAAACTATTGAACTTAATTATTGTCGAATCACCAGCTAAAGCTAAAACCATAAAAAACTTTTTAGGCAAAGATTATGAGGTTATTGCATCTAAGGGTCATATACGAGATCTTCCAAAGTCTCGTTTTGGGATTACCGTAGATGAAGAGAACAATCTTATACCGGCTTACAGTGTTGCAAAAGAGAATATGCCTACCGTAAAACAGATAAAAGATTTAGCCAAAAAAAGTGATACGATATATATCGCAACCGATGAGGACCGCGAGGGAGAAGCTATTGGATGGCATATAGCGCATGCTATAAAAAAGGACCCCGAAGAACTTCCTAGAATAGTATTTCATGAGATAACAAAAACTGCAATCAACAATGCGCTTCAAAATGCAAGAAAAATTGATATGAATATGGTAAATGCACAGCAGGCGCGCCGTCTGCTTGACCGTGTGGTCGGTTACAAACTCTCTCCTCTTTTAAGTTCCAAAATCCAAAAAGGTCTCTCGGCAGGTCGTGTTCAATCCTCAGCACTTAAGATTGTGGTTGACCGCGAAAGAGAGATTAAAGCTTTTGTTCCTCAAGAGTACTGGACAATTGATACTCTGTTTAAAAAAGATATAGAAGCAAATCTTATATCACACAATGAAGAAAAGCTCTCAAAACTATCAATAACAAACAAAGAGAGAGCAGATGCTATCGTAAAAAGTGTAAAGAATGACTCTTTTGTAATCTCTAAAATAGAAACAAAAGAGAGAAAAAGTTCGACTCCTCCGCCATTTATGACCTCAACTCTTCAACAAGTTGCTTCAAGCAAACTCGGATTTACTCCGAAAAAAACAATGATGGTCGCTCAAGCTCTTTATGAAGGTGTTAAAACTCCAGATGGAACTTCAGGTGTTATTACCTATATGAGAACCGATTCACTTAACCTGGCATCTGAAGCAGTGAGTGCGGTTCGTGATGTAATTAAAAGCAGATTTGGAGAAAAGTATCTGCCAAAAACTCCAAAGGTTTACACTAAAAAAGCAAAAGGCGCACAAGAGGCTCACGAAGCCATTCGCCCTACTATGCTCGAGTTTACCCCCGAAGCTGCACAGAGCTTTTTAAAGCCCGATGAGATTAAACTCTACCGTCTGATTTATGAAAGATTTATGGCATGTCAAATGAATGATGCTGTTTTTGAACAGCAGAGCATTATCTTTAGCGGCAAAGAGAATGAGTACAGAGCAAGCGGAAGAAAACTTATCTTTGATGGTTTTTATGCACTTTTAGGAACAGAGGACAAGGATAAGCTTTTACCGGCTCTCAAAGAGGGAGACGCTGCACAGCTGCAAAGCATTAAGCCTGAGCAGCACTTTACAGAGCCTCCTGCTCGCTACTCGGAAGCTGCGCTTATCAAAAAACTAGAGAGCGAAGGAATCGGACGCCCATCAACTTATGCGCCTACTATTGCAACTCTTAGCAACAGAACCTATGTAACTATCGAAAAAAAGCAGATTATCCCCACAGAGATGGCTTTTACCGTAACAGATATTTTGGAAAAAAACTTTGCAGATATAGTAGATGTCTCTTTTACGGCAGACATGGAAGAGGAGCTTGATAAAGTAGCAGAGGGAGAAAATGATTGGCAAAAGCTTTTAAGCGACTTCTACTTTCCTTTTATCGAAAAAGTAAAAGAGGGCAAAGATAAGATAGTCTCGCTAAAAGTTGCCAAACCTCTCGGAAGAGCTTGTCCTAAATGCGGAGAGGAGCTGCTGCTTCGCTCTGGAAGATTTGGAGAGTTTATCGCATGCAGCGGCTTTCCAAAGTGTAAATATACCGAACAGGTTGAAAGCGAAAAAGAGGATAAAGAGAAAAAAGAGTCAGAATCAAGCAATGAAATATGTGATAAATGCGGCAAAGAGATGGTTGTAAAAAGCGGAAGAAACGGTCCGTTTTTAGCATGCAGCGGTTATCCTGAATGTAAAAACACAAAAAGCATAAGCGTTGAAGAAAAAGTAAGCGAAACTCCATGTCCGGAGTGCGGCGGCAAACTAAGCCTTAAGAACTCTAGACGCGGCCCTTTTTGGGGATGTGAAAACTACCCTGATTGTAAATTTATCTCTAAATTTGAACCGACAACCATAAAATGCAAAGAAGATGGATGTGACGGCGCTTTGGCAAAAAGAGTTTACAGAGGCAAAGAAGTTTACGAGTGTATCAAGTGTAAAAAAAGAACACCGGCAGAAGAGATAGAGTAAGCAGAATCATGAAAATAGGCATTATATCTGATACCCACACTAAAATTAAAAAAGCTCAGCGGGCAATTGATACTTTAGTAAAAGAGGGTGCAGAATTTATAGTTCATGCCGGTGATATAGTTGAAGTTGAAACTCTTGAACTTCTTCATAACAGCGGTCTTAAATATATAGCTGTTTACGGAAATAATGATGCACATTTGGTAAGCTTTCACAATAGATTTAATCTGGTTCAAGAGCCGTACTACTTTAAAGTTGCAGATACAAAGTTTAAACTTATGCATATCCCTTTTTATATGTCGCCCGATGCGGATGTTGTTATATTTGGCCACACGCATAAAGCCGCTTTTGAGTTTACAAACAATACGCTCTTTTTAAACCCCGGAGAGGTTTGTGCTAGAAACAAACCTCTTTCTGAGTGGGCAATGCTGGAGATAAAAGAGAGTGAATTTATAGTAACGAGATATACAAAAGAGAAGAAAAAAGAGATAAAAAAAGAGAATTTTAAGTATATAAGAGAGAGCAATGAGTAAAAAAATATTTTTATGTTCCATTTGCAATATAAACAGCGGTACATGCAATGAGGATTGCAAATTTTGTTCTCAAAGCGTTCGCTATAAAGCAGATATAGAACGCTATAAACAAAAAAACATGGAGCTGATTTTACAAGAGGCAAAAGCCGCATATGCAAATGGGGCATTGGGTTTTTGTCTTGTTACCTCAGAAAAAGGACTAAGCAGTAAAACTCTTGAGTTTGTCTGTTCCATCGCTAAAATTTTAACAAAAGAGCTTCCGCAGCTCAGACTTATCGCATGTAATGGAACAGCAACTCTAGAACAGCTGTTAATTCTTAAAGAAGCGGGCATAAAAGCCTATAATCATAATCTGGAGACTTCAAAAGAGTTCTATCCTCAAATCTGTACAACACACTCCTGGGATGAGAGATATGAGACTTGCCAAAATATAAACAAAGCCGGTTTAGTTCTTATAAGCGGTGGTATTTTCGGTCTGGGCGAGAGCCATAAAGATAGAATCTCAATGCTAAAAGCGTTAAAATCACTGAATCCGGCATCGGTTCCTGTAAACTTCTACCATCATAATGAAGCTTTAGAATTAAACCCAAATCCGCTTACGACAGATGAAGCATTAAAACTTATACAGCTAACAAGAGATATGATTGTGGATGCAGACAGGATTATGGTTGCAGGCGGTCGTGAGCTGATGTTTAAAGATAGACAGAGTGAAATTTTTTCTTATGGAGCAAACTCTATTGTTGTAGGAAACTACCTCACTACAAGCGGAAGAGCCGTTAATAAAGATTTGGAGATGCTGCACTCCTTAAACCTTGAAGTTGCAAAATCCGTAAAATAGACAAAGTGCCCTGCAAAGGGATAAATAAAATAAAAGGAGAATTTGTATGAGCGAAAATGTAATACTTATAATAACAATTTCACTTATAATTATTTTTTCTCCATTTTTTGCAAAACTTTTAAAGCTCCCGGTTACTCCTATTGAGATTATTTTTGGAGCTGTTTTTGGTTATGTTGGATTTTTGCATGAAGAGCATCTTTTTGATGTCGTAGCAGAGTTTGGATTTTTATATCTGATATTTATTGCCGGAACAGAGATAAATCTAAAAAGCATGTTAAAAACACCTAGAGAGCTGATGAATAAAATCATTCTCTATCTTGTTATTTTATACGCTTTTTCCATTGCGCTCTCTCTCTACCTGGATCTTGGAAAAGTATTTATGGTTTTAATGCCTCTTATCTCTGTAGGGCTTATCGCAACACTCTCAAAAGAGTATGGAAGAACTCCATGGCTTAAACTCTCAATGACCGCCGGAGCAGTAGGTGAGGTTGTAAGTATAGGATTTCTTACACTTACATCTGCCGCACTTCATTCAGGAATTGGGTTTGGGCTGATAAAAACACTTTTTGCTTTAGCACTCTTTTTATTTTTTATGTTTTTGCTCTTTCGTGCCATGGAGCTTCTTTTTTGGTGGTTTCCGGAAGTCTCAACTTCGCTTATGCCGCATAACGACAACAAAGAACAAGATATAAGACTCTCTATGGGAATATTCTTTCTACTTGTCGGGGCGATGCTCTATCTGGATCTAGAACTCGCTTTTGGAGTCTTTATAGCCGGAATGTTTATCCCTACATTTTTTGAACATAAACATGAACTTCCCGAAAAACTCGCCTCTTTTGGTTTTGGCTTTTTAATACCTATATTTTTTATTCACATAGGCAGCTCTTTTAATTTAGAGATGCTCTTTATGGACGGACTTATAGCAAAAGCGCTCTTTATAACACTTGCTATGACAATCATGAGAGTTATAGCTTCTCTTGTGTTTATAAAAGATTTAAAGCTCACAGACTCTATACTTATGGGACTATCCCACTCTATGCCGCTTACACTTCTTATCGCTATGGCGACACTGGCTTTTAATGCAAAAAGTATAGATGAGCTTCACTACTATGCACTTATTTTAGCTTCACTTTTCCAAGTAATAATTATAATGGTTATTATCAAGTTGATAAATAACTATAAAATTAAAAATACAGCTAAAGAGAGTAAAACTATTGATTTATCATGATACTGACAATTTCAAATGGTGATCTGTTATTATATTTTGCAATAGCATCAATAGACTCTTTTTTATCCAGTGAAACTCCACTCTCTTGAAGTTTTAATAGAGCTACTTTTTCATCATTAATTGCAGAAAACAAGTATTAATAATATTTTACTAATAAGATATATTTATTTATGGTTAATATATATTGTCCTACAATTGCACAAAAACCTTTTTGAAGCTGCATATAAAATTCAATAGGAAGTTTTTTTGCTCTTACAAAAAGAGAGCAAGATATTTTTGAAAATTCTCTTATAAAAATTTTAAAAAATATATAAAAGGATGAGAAAATGAAGTTGTTTAAAAATATTATAGCCTTTGCAATGTTGGCTCAATTGGCTTATGCGCAGACACCTTTTGATCTTGGAGGTATAAAAAGCTACTATCCGGTAGTAGAGATAAGTACTAATCGTGTTGATACCAAATATAAAAATATATTACTAGATATGATAAAAGAGACATCAAAAGAGATTGGCATAAATACGGAGAACTTCTCATCTAGATCTTTGGCTTTTTTAGTAAGCTATATAAGCGTAGACGATATGCTTGCTTTAAAACTGGAGCTGCTTCTTGGAGAGACTATGATGAGGCTTGATACCAAAGATAAGGTTTTTGTCATATCATATATGAGCGGGCGCATTTTTGTTCCAGAAGATGAAGATGATCTTATCGACAATGCCCAAAGCATGCTTGAGAATTTTGCAAACCAATACAAGGAAGATAACTTATGAAAACAGTGTTAACACTTTTGCTTATATTTTTTACAGCGTCTGCACAGGAGTATAAAGAGTTTGCCAAAGAGATGGGTTATGAAACAAAATATGAGACTGCTCTGGCAAAAGCAAAAAAAGAGAAGAAAGACCTTATGGTTTTAATGGTTACAAACTACTGTCCATGGTGTTCTAAATTTGAAAAAAAGACGCTCTCAGACAAAAAAATAGATGAAAGCATCAAAGCAAAGTATATTCCCCTTATCATAAATAAAGAGGAGGGAGGATTCCCGTCCTACCTCAATACTCCCATAGTTCCTACCACCTACTTTATAGACACAAAAGAGGAAAAATCTTACTACGAAAGAGTGGGATTTGTAAATAAGATAGAGTTTTTAGAAGTCTTAAAACAGATGGAGTAAGCCCTTAAAACTCAACGGTTTTGTTGAATATAACAAGCGATCGCATAGCCATGATTTAGCCCAAGAGCTATGCTTCCGCCTGACTCTTGTGTTATATCCCCCGCCACAAAAAGACCTTTGATATTTGTCTCATAATTATCATCATGCACCGGTTTGCCATCTTGCTCTTTTATACCCGAATTTGCTAAAAATGCGCTTGGAGTTGTTCCGCCTATTGCGTAAATCACTCTATCAAATATTTGCGGTTCAAGATCATTAAAAATCACTTTTACTTTTCCATTTTCATCTTCTAGATGGTCAATATCCACTCCAAGCATCGCCTCTATCTCTTTATGCAGTATTGCATTTGTTATATCGCTTTGATTTGTTGGATTTGCCCGTCTGAAAGTCTCTCTTCTATAACAAATAGTAACCTTATTTTCAGCACTTAAATCAACCGCGTACTCAATAGCGCTGTCTCCTCCGCCGACAACTAAAATATTTTCACCTTCCCCACAGCCATCAAGTGTAAATCCCACTCTGTTTTTAATTGCCGGAGGTATCTTGTATTGAGGTTTGTTCGGTCTGCCCATTCTGCCGATAGTAACAACCACATATTTGGCAGTTATGCTTTTTCCAGGCATAAAAATTTCAAAATAGCCATCCATCTTTTTTATATTTTGCACTTCTACATGTGTTTGAAGCTCCACAGAATGGTATGCCAAAATCTCATCAAAAAAATCAAGAGTTGTCTCTTTTGTTCCATCCACAAAATAGATTCTGCCATCAAGCTCAATCTTTTGTCCCTTCCAGTCTTTATCTACTCTTTTGTTGTCTTTATAATATTTTCGTATCGTAGAGTTGTGATTTTCATCTTTTTCAAGTAAAACTATATCTCTAATTCCTTGCAAATACCCCTCTACAGCTGTAGCAATTCCGGCTGGACCGGCACCAATAATTGCAAGATTGTACATATGGCTCATAATGAATCCTTTTTTCTGATTGAAGCTATTTTATCACAATTAAAAAATAATATAAATATCTTTTATACTATAATTCCAAAATTAAATCTCTTTTTTTGGAAAATCTCATTATGAACTTTTTTAATTATGCCTCGTATCGATAACAAAACATTTTACTCGACTGCAATAGAGAAATACGGCATCACGGCGAAAGGGGTAAACTGGCACTCAAAAGAGTCTCAAAAACTGCGATTTGATATTCTCTTGGAGATGCTCCCGAGTGATCTAAGCTCTTATAGTATCGCCGATGCCGGATGTGGATTTGGCGATTTGTACCTCTATATGTTAAAGAAAAAAAGAGCTCCAAAAAAGTATATCGGCATAGACTCTTTGGTAGATATGTACTCCATAGCAAGCGAGAGAACCGGATGTGAGATACTTATTGCAGATATTTGCACTCCAAAGGCATTTTCTCCTTATGGTCATGACGCAGACGCGCTTCCGCCTGCCGATTTTTACACATGCAGCGGTGCTATGAATGTTTTAGAGGAGTTTGAAACACCTCTTTTTGTGCGCAACTGCTTTAGCGCATGCAGAGTCGCTTTTATATTTAATGTGCTTCATGGAGAGAAAAAAAGCGAAACATACAACTACCTCACAACAAAGCAAATAGAACAGATGGCAAGAGATTTGGGCGTTAAAAAAATTATTCTCAGGGATGACTATATGCAAGACGATATAACCGTCGCTTTTTTTAAAGAGAGTATCTAGTGTGTGCCGTCTTTGGAATTTTAGGAGAGTACAACGAATATATGGCAAAAAAAGCTCTTGCTTTGCTTGCTCACAGAGGTCCTGATTTTTGCGGAATTGTACAAAAAAAAGATCTCTTTTTTGCACACCAAAGACTAAGTATTATAGATATGCACTCCCGCTCAAACCAGCCGCTCTTTCACGAAAAAACTCTACTCTCTTTTAATGGAGAGATATACAACTTCAAAGAGCTAAAAGATGAATTAAAAGATGAGTTTAATTTTAAAACGCAAAGCGACGGCGAAGTTATCATTGCAGCCTATTTAAAGTGGGGAGTCGATTTTGTAAATCATCTGCGCGGCATGTTTGCAATCGCTCTTTTAGATAACGAAACGCTCTACCTTTTTCGCGACAGACTCGGCAAAAAGCCGCTCTTTTACCTGCATAACAAAGCTTTTATATTTGCTTCTGAGATAAAAGCACTTATACCTTTTTTGCAAAAAGTTGAGATGGATGAGGATGCGCTTTTAAGTTATCTCTCATTTTTGGCACCGACTCCGCCCTTTACTTTCTTTAAAGATATAAAAAAATTGGCTGCCGGCGAGTATCTGACTTTTAAAAACAATCATATTGAAGTGAAGCGCTATTTTGACCTGCTTGATTCCACACCAAACCTTATTACAGATAAAGATGAAGCAGTTTATATACTAGAAAATCTGCTTGATGAATCTATAAAAATCAGACTAAATGCAGATGTGCCGACAGCTTCACTGCTCTCAGGAGGGATAGACAGCGCAACATTAAATGCTTATGCACTTAAAAATGGAATAAATCTGCAAACATATACTCTGGGATACAAAGAGTATGCAAAATATGATGAGAGGAAGAACGCCAAAGAGAGCGCAAAACTTCTCGGGGTAGAAAACAAAGAGATTTCAATCTCACAAAATGATTTTTTAGATGCAAGCGACAGAGTATTGCAAACGCTAGATGAACCTCTAAATGACCCTGCAGCTGTTCCTCTTTATCTGCTCTTTGAAAATATTAAGAAAGATGGCATCAAAGTAGTTTTAAGCGGGGAAGGGAGCGATGAGCTTTTTCTAGGATATAGACAATACTTTGAGTTTTTAGATATCCAAAGCTTTTCAAAACTTAAAAACAAAAACTGGCTTAAGAGATATTTTCACTCAAATTTTTCTATAAACAGAGAGTGGGAATACTATAAACGCATCTTTGACGATACCCTGCTCTTTCGCACATCCGGCGAAAATTTTACCGACCTTCAAAAAAATCTTTTGTTAAAAAGAAACATTAAAGACAATCACTCTCTGCACTATTTAAAAAGTTATAGAGAGAGATTTGAAAACTCTTTACATACTGACGAGAGCATATGGTACAGCTATATAGATCTAAACCTTTTTCAAGCAGAGCATTTTTTAACAAAACTCGACCGTGTAAGTATGGCACACTCTATTGAGTCGCGCACCCCTTTTTTGGACCATAAACTGGCATCTGCCATCTTTAGCATTGATCCAAAGCTGCGCTATAAAGATGGAGTCACAAAATCACTGCTCAAATCAATCGTAGCACCGCATATAAGTGAAAAAATAATTTTACGAAGAAAAAAAGGTTTTTCAAACCCTTATATGGAGTATCTTGTACAGAGCAAAAGAATCTCTCTCATAAAAGAGGTAAACCAGAAGAGTGCTCTGTTTAAAAAAGAGGCGTTGGATGCATATATACAAAAAACTTCATCAGGAGGCTTTAAGCAGCATATATGGGGGCTTTATGTGCTGAGCGTATGGCTAAAAAGACAGTTCTTTTAGCCAGCTTTTTATGAAATCAGCGAACTGATCGGTTCAAACTGTGATATTTCAGGATCATAGTAACTTATATCCCCTGTTTTTATATCATAATACCAGCCGTGAATCATAAGCTCTCCGCTGTCAAATCTTTTTTTTACAGAAGGGTATGTAAGCAGATTCTCTATCTGGATAATAATGGAGAGTTTTTCTGTTAGACGCAAAAGATTCTCTTTTTTTGCATCTTTTCCAAGAGCTAAAATGGCTTGTTTTTTTGCCGGTTCGCCCAAAGTGAGCCACTTTCTTGTGTGAATCAATTCAGGATCATCTAATTTCTCCTGCTCAAATATCGCCTCTATTGCCCCGCATTTTGTATGACCGCAAACAATTATATTTTTTACCTCTAAAACAGTTACCGCGTACTCAATAGCAGATGCCGTGGAGTGAAAATCCTCATCAGGACTAAAAGGTGCAACAAAATTGCCTACATTTCTTATAACAAAAAGCTCACCGGGAGCACTTTTTGTCATAAGATTTGGTATAACTCTGGAGTCTGAACAGCCAATAAACAAAGCTTTAGGGTTTTGTCCGTTTTCAGCTAGCTCTAAAAACTTTTTTTCATGTGTTTTATAGTAGTTTTTCTTAAACGCTGCATTCCCAAATATAAGTCCAAAATCTTTCATTTTTTAACCTTTTTTATTTTGTAATTATTTTTTTAGCACTTAAAAATATATAATCTTTTCCGCTTACAATAACCCTGTACTTTTTTTGCTGAAGATATTTTTTACAAAAAATTATATCTTGTAAAACTACGCCAAGTTCACTAAAGTTATAATTTGCGGGTTTTGCACCATAGATCATCTCACCGTCTATCCATCTGCAGTTTGGAAAGCCAAGTACCATTGTACCACCCTTGTTCAAATACTCTTGATAAATTTTCATAAATGTTTCATTAAAATTTATGCTTGAGCTTTGAAGTGTTCCTATGGAGATAATAAGATCAAATCTGCCCAGATTTAACTGCTTTAACTCATTTACATCATGACATATAAACTCTACATTTGAGTCTGAAAAATCTCTCTTTGCATAATCTATGGCTGAAGAGGAGTAGTCAATCCCCACAAACTCTTTATTTTTAAACACTTCATATGGAAGCATCTCTTTAATGGTTTTAAACTCATCGCCTCTGTTTATTCCAATATTGAGAACTCTTTTTCTATTTTTAATATCTGCAAAATTAAGTGCTTGGCGGTAATGATATAAAAAACTAAATTGCAAAGTTTTGTCTATTTGAAAAAACTGACTCTCTACACCATACTTTTCAGTACTATTTTCTTTGCTTTTATGAAAAGAGAGCTCTTTTTTGAGTTTATAAAATTTAAGCACAACACTCTTTTCATCTTTTTTAACAGGTGTGAGCATCTTCATAAAAAATAGTTGTGCCAGATCAACAAAAGCTTTATATCCAAAACGCTCTATATCCGATTCTAAAACTTCTGCTTCAATAACTTCGCCCTCTTTTGCATCTAAAGCTTCAAAAATTTCAATTATCTGCGTTGAGGTTTTATTTTTTAAATCAATAAACATTTAGTTATTTAACAGTATTGTAAGAGCGGTCACCCGCATCTCCAAGTCCTGGAATGATAAATTTGTCGCTGTTTAGACGCTCATCAATCTGGGCAATATAGATATCTACTTCAGGATAAGCTTTTGTTATCCTCTGTAAACCTTCAGGAGAGCCGATAATATTTAGTGTAATTATCTTAAGAGGTTCTCTGCTTTTGATAAGTTCCAGAGCATCCATCATAGAGCCGCCCGTTGCAACCATCGGGTCAACCAAAATAACGGTTTTTCCCTTGCACTCAGGAAGCCTGTCATAGTAAAGAACGCTTTTGTGAGTACTCTCGTCTCTCTTCATTGCCAAAAAACCTGCCGATACTCCAGGAAGAAGATCTATAGCGCTATCAAGCATCGGCATGCCCGCTCTAAGAACAGTAGCTACAACAATATTGTCCTCATCTATAACTTCATAGCTCTCTTTGCCTCTCCATGTTGTTATGCTTTTTTGAACTAAGGCAGGCTCTTTAAGCGCTTCATACATCAACTGTTTTGTAAGTTCGCCGACCGTATGTCTAAAACGAAGAGCATCGCTGCTTTGGTCTCTTAGGTGCGTAATCAATGTTTTTGTAACCGGATTTGATAACTCATAAACCATTTTCATGCCTTTTTAAATTTTTCTCTTATGAAATTATAGTCTATTCAAACAAAGTTGTAACAAAATTAAAAAGCATCATCGCGCCAAAACCAAAGAGAATAAGCGAAGAGAGAAGGTTTATCATACTAGAGAGATTTTGCGAAATCTTATGTTTTGTTTTATGTATAAAATATGGCATTATAACAATCCACAAAAAAATAGCGCTAAAAAGACCTGCAAGTGTGATTGAAAAATCTAAATTTTTTCCCGCTATATATCCGGCAGCGCTTAGCCAAAAAGCAATGGTATAGGGGTTTAAAAGTGTTAAAAAATAGCCTTTTGCAAAAAGCTTGAAACTACTCTTTTGTACAATATCTGTAGAGATCTCTGCAAGTTTGTTCTTTCTACTTATAAAAATATTGTATGCCAGATAGAGCAGGAAAAAACCGCCTAAAAGCGATAAAGCATTTAAAATAAAAGGTTGATTTATATACGCCAGAATTCCCAAAGTGATAAAAATCAGATAGGTTACATCTGCGCTCATTGCGCCAACTCCTATCATCACACCGTTTTTGTACTTTTTAATGGCTTCATTCATTATCAAAATATTTATAGGCCCAAGAGGAACAGCCGCTCCCAGTCCCAACAAAAAACCCTCTACAAAAGAGAAGCTCATGCGATAAACTCCTTAAAATATTCATTAATATCCAAATCACAAAATTGTCTATATTTGTAAATTTTTTTATATAAAATATATTTCTCTATAATATTTAAATCTAAAATCTTGTCATATATAGAAAGAATAATTTGATTTTTGGGAATATTTTTATACTCAACGGTTATAAAAACTTTTTGAAACTCTTTTACATCCTCCATAGACAAAAGCTGCATGGGTGAATCTATAATATAAAGAATCTCTTCAAAAGTAAAATTAAGTTTTATGATTGAAGAGTACTCCTGCAAAAGCAGATTTATCTCATCGTTTTGCTGTATATTGTAATCTGCATTTTGCAGATATCTATAAAGCTTGGGCTTTGTTTTTTGCCAGTTATACAGCGTATTTATCTGTACTTCAAATATATTGCTTATCTCTTTAGGCGTTAACATTTTCTCTCTCTTGAAAAATTGCATAAGTTGCTGTCGCATAGGCGATGAGTATATCTTTTGCAAAAATCTCTATAGTTGTAAAAGCTGTTCTTTTTGTTCTGTTTATCACTTTTGCCTGCGCTCTTAGTATATCGCCTCCGGCAGGTTTGAGATAGTTTACTTTTAGCTCAATAGTCACGCTGCTGTAACCGCTTTTGATTTCAGAGATTACAGCATACCAGCCGGTATGATCAGCCAAAGTTGCTATTGCTCCGCCGTGGACAGTCCCGTGATGCTGCTTATGATAAGGCTTTATCTCAAAAGCAACTTCGGCATAGCCGTTGCTCAAATCCAAAAGCTCTCCTCCGATATACTCTAAAAAATCTATGTCCTCTTTGCAGACCTCATCTTTGTTCAATACATATACCTTTATATTTTTTCAAGTAATTCTACATCCGCTTTACTTAATACCTGCAGCGCTTTTTGAAAATCATTGATATCTACTTTAAAGATAAACGCGCCATTTTGCGCATTGCTTACCGTGTAGGTATACTCTATATTGATATCATTTTGAAAAAGAGCAGAAACGACATCATTAAAACTTCCCACATGGTCATCTATTGCAACAGCAAAAACATCTGTAATTTTGAGAGAAAATCCTGCCTCATCCAAAATCTCTTTTGCTTTTTTCTCATCATCAACGATAAGTTTTAAAATTCCAAAATCTTCAGAATCAACAAGGTTAATAGACTTTATGGATATATTATTCTTTGAAAGAAGCGTTGTAACATCCGTCAACTCCCCTTTTTTATTTTCCACAAAAATAGAGAGCTGTTTAATTCTGCTCATTTTCTCTCCTTTTATCAATAATTCTTACCGCTTTACCCAGGCTTCTCTCAATGCTTCTTGGCTCTACAAGCTTTACTATGGCATTGATATAAAGATTGTTTAAAAGTGCACTTTGTATATTTTTTTTGATTTTTTCCATCTCTGATATATTGTCGCTCATAATCTCATCACTAACTTCAATATGAATCTCAAGCTTATCCAAATGCCCTTTTTTATCCGCAACAATCTGATAATTAAGCGTGACACCGTAAGCATTTGCTATAACATGCTCAATCTGTGAAGGATATACATTAACACCGCTAATGATAAGCATATCATCAGCGCGTCCTACAATCGACTCCATTCTAAGCATCGTTCTTCCGCACTTGCATGGCTCTTTGGTTATAGAGGTGATATCTCCGGTTCTATATCTTAATAGCGGGAGTGCCTGTTTGGTAAGCGGTGTTATAACCAACTCGCCTCTCTCGCCCTCAGGCATCTCTTCTCCCGTTATAGGATCAATAATCTCAACAAAGAAGTGATCTTCAAAAACATGTAAAAGTTCAGATTTTTTACAGCTGCATGCAACGCCGGGACCTATTATTTCACTTAATCCGTAAACTTCATGATAATCTATCCCCCACGCTTCTCTCACCTCTTGTTTAAGTCCTTTAGAGGTTGGCTCTGCACCAAATATACCGGCTTTTAGTTTATAATCTTTTAGATAATCCGCTCCCGCTTTTTTGGCAACTTCTGCCATATGCAGCGCAAAAGAGGGAGTAAGCGCCATGATTGTGGCTCCAAAATCTTTCATAAGAAGAAGCTGTCTCTCAGTAAATCCCCCGCTTGCAGGAACAATAGTAGCACCTACTTTTTCTGCACCGTTATGCATGCCCAGTCCGCCGGTAAAAAGACCATATCCATATCCGTTATGAACGATATCCTCAGCCGTTGCCCCTGCCATAGTAAAGACCCTTGCCATTACCTCATCCCAGACATCCATATCTGATTTTGTATATCCCACTACTGTTGGTTTGCCCGTCGTTCCACTTGAGCTGTGAACTCTTACCACCTCACTCATGGGAACCGTAAAGAGTCCAAAAGGGTAGTGTGCTCTTAGATCTTTCTTTGTTGTAAAGGGGAGTTTTCTTATATCCTTTAGAGATATAATATCATCAGGAGTTATACCCATTTCTTGAAATTTTTCTCTGTAAAAAGGGGTAAGTGCATACACTCTTTGCAAAGTCTCTTTTAGTCTTGAGAGTTGAATATTTTCTAAATCTTCTCTGCGACTGCTCTCAATCTTGTTCCAAATCATACTTGCTCCAATCTCTATGATATATAATTTTTTATAGCCATATCTAATATCTTAATATTTTGCTCAGCTACTTTTGCATTCATTTGAGTTATGGCTCTCTTTACCTCATCAACACTAAAAGGAAAGTCTTCTACACAAGCCAAAGCCACTCCAAGCATATAAACATTAAGCCCTTGAATAGGAAACTCTTTATTTAAAGCTTTGGCATTTGCATCAACTCTTGCAAGTTTAAAAGGTATCGATGGGTAATCCTCTTTTGCATTTGTCACCATTGCACCGTCTGCTCTTAAAAATGCTATATTTCTTAAACTCTCGTTTGCATCAAGTCCTATAATCAAATTTGCCTGATTTTTATCGATAACGGGATTTGTAAAATCCCCTATTTTAATATCACAGCTTACAGCGCCGCCTCTTTGGCTCATTCCATGATTTTCAGTTCCCAAAAATGGTATATCTCTGTTTCCTGCGCAAATTGCAAGAACTTTTACCAAAAAAACAACGCCCTGCCCGCCAAATCCGGCAATAACAATCTGATACTTCATACTAGTTTCCTTTTTTGAGATAGTTTTCATCTACTATAAATGCATCTGTCGGACATACAACTTCAAGACATCCAGCACACCCTGCACACAAAAATGGATCTATCTCTATTTTGCCATCGGCATTGTAACTCATAGGAGGACACTTATAGACGGTTGTACATTGATCACACGCCACACACAAATCTTCATCCACTTTTACAAAAATATTTGGAACAAAGTCAGGTGCCCTCTGGGCATCCAAAATACAAAACTCTCTTACCACAACAACTGTCGGCCCTTCTGTGCTTGCATCATAAACATCTTTTACTTTTTTGAAAAAATCAATATTCTCATGCATCTTGTAACTGTAATGATGCTCCAGGCACTCTATCCCCATGCCTTCTACAATTTTTTTAATATCTATTTGTTTATGGACTCTGCCCGGAGTCACCTGTCTTCCAGTCATAGCAATTGTTGAATTATCCAAAATCACAAGCACAAATCTATGCCCTTGGTATATCGCATTTAAAAGCGGCGGAATTCCTGAGTGAAAAAATGTGCCATCACCGATTGTTGCGACAACATCTTTGCTCGGATCAGCCAAAGAGTAGCCGCTTGCCATTGCCACAGAAGCACCCATACACAAAAGAGAATCAATCGCACCCTGGGCGATACCCAAAGTATAACATCCAATATCAGACGGATAGATCGATTTTTTCTTTTTAAAGACCTTCATAATTGCATAGTAGACATCTCTGTGCGGACATCCAGGGCAAAGTGCGGGCGGGCGGGCAGGAACATCAAAGCCCAAATCTATCTTGGGTGCTTCATAAATATTTGCACCGCTATAAAATCCTATTTTTTGAAATGCCTTTAGCACCTCCTCTTTTTTCATCTCATCTATTGCATGGGTAGTGTTTGTATTTTTCCCATACACTTTAGGATGCGCAATCTGCTCCTCTATACATGGATAAGGCTCCTCCACCACAAGCACTTTTTCATATTTTTCAAACTGCTCCTGAATCTCTTTTACAGGAAGAGGATAAGGCATTATAACCTTTACAACATCTGTCTCAAGCCCCAGATCTTTTAAAGTCTCAAGAGTAAAACCGTGACCGGTGCCGCTTGTAATAATAAGCAATTTTCCGCCCTTGCAAGCTTCAAACTGAGGTTTTAAAAAATTCTCCCAGTTATATTGTGCGATAATCTCAACTCTCTTTAGCTGATCCAAACCTTGAACAAATCTTCCATCTCTAGGCACCGCGCCCCATCTAGGAACATCCCTTACAAACTCGCCCTTATTTGGCTGGTAGTCTGTTGTATCGTCCATCTCTATAATTTCTCTGGCATGACACACTCTCATAACCGGACGAAGCATAACTGGAATTTGAAATTTTTCTGAGAGTTCAACGCCCATTTTTGTAAAATCATAAGCATCCTGCGGTGTTGCAGGATCAAGAACAGGAATCCTTGCAAACTTTGCAAATACGCGACTGTCCTGCTCTGTTTGCGAAGAGTAAAAACCGGGATCATCGGCACTAACTAGAAGCATCCCGCCTAAATTTCCAATATATGCAGCACTCATTAAAGCATCACTTGCTACATTGAGTCCCACCTGCTTCATTGTCGCACATGTTCTCTTGCCGGCAATTGCACCCGCATAAGCCACCTCAAAGCCGACTTTTTCATTTGCTCCCCACTCCGCATATGTGTCAAGCTTTAATTGATGTTTTATTTTTTGAACGCCGGTTAATATTTCACTCGAAGGAGTTCCAGGATATCCACTGACCATATCCACATTTGCGTGAATAAGCCCCCATGCAATTGCATCATTTCCCATTAATGTCTGTTTCATATTTACAACCCGATATTTTTTTGAACAATTATACTAAAATAACTTTTATTTGTACAATTATTTGGAAAAATAAAAACTTATTTTGTAAAATCACAATTATTTTAAAATTTCAAACTGCTAATATGAAATTTTTGACTATAATTCAATCGAGTAAAAAAAGTTGAAAAAAATTAAAAAGTGGGATAAATTTGTGTTAGAGGGACTAAAGAGAGAAGTTAAGACTCTTTAGGCTCTTTTGGAACATAGTGGCACTCTGTGCCTGAATAGAGGCATGATTTTGATATGCTTCTCTCAAATCTCTCCTCTTCTATGCCGGCTTCTTTACGCTCATAATGGCGTATCGCTGCACCAAAAGCGGTAAGAACCATATTTGCACTGTCTTGGGACTCTGTTGCAACACGCTCAACCTGCTCTCCTTCGGGTTTTGATAAATCAACTTTGGGAGCAGGAATAGATGCATAACTCTCTTGAAGCTCTTTTTCCAAATTTGAAGCTATTTCAAGCGCATTCTCTACCGTTTCGCCTTTTATCATTTCAGTAAAAATCGAACCTAGCGTTGTAGTGTCTTGTGTACCGTTTGTAGCAAACATAATATCGAGAATTTTATTTTCATCTCTTTTAATATACATTATTACATAACTTTTTGTAGCATGATCCATTCCTACACCCACGCAGTTGGCATCCTCAAGTTTTCCATAGTTTTCAGGCTGCATAAGGTGTTTGCCTATCTCAGCTTTTAACTCTTTTTCTTCATTCATAATTCAATCCTCATAATTAAGTTTTTCAATGCTTACTCCATTGTCTTTAATAAATTTTGAGATTACCTCAGAGTGCGTATGCTCATACGGTTTTAAATATACAATTCTTTTAATCCCGCTGGCTATAATGTTTTTACTGCATTCACTGCACGGCTCTAATGTTACATAAATTGTAGCATCTTCTATACAGATCCCTTTTCTTGCCGCCCAAATAATGGCATTCATCTCCGCATGTATCTCATAAGTTTTTGACCAGTCATGATGTTCAGGCGTATACTCATCATCCCAATGCTCACAGCAGTTTATATATCCTGCAGGAGTACCGTTATAGCCCGTACTCAAGATTCTTCCATCTTTAACTATAACAGCGCCTACCTGTTTAGATACGCACTTTGAAGCAGTTGCTATCTCCTGTGCAATTTTTATAAAATTTTTATCACTTAACATTTACTCTTTTACTTCTCTAATAATTTGAATATCTGCATTATTTCTCAATCTTGCAAAATAATCACCTAAAACTTGCTCTCTTTTTTGGCTCATTATCATATTGATTATCTGCTCTTTTACACTCTCATAACTTGTCTCTTTGGAGCTTTGTATCTCTTTGAGATAAAAACTTGTATAAAGAGCATTTGTATCCTGAAAAATAGGAGTAAAACTCTTCTCTTTTGTATTTTTAAGCATCTGAAGCAATTCAGGTGGAAGCCTGTCATATGGAAGTGTCTGTTCATCGATTCTTATCTCATCAGAGTGATACAGAGGAGTAGTTCTCTTTTTTTGCAGAGCATCTCTATTTTGAGAACTGTATATAACAACATCAAAAGCACTTGGGTGCATGAACTGCTCTTTGTGAAGCTCATAATACTCTTTTATCTCCTCTTCCCCTGGAACATCTAGAGAAGAGTAGGCTATTGATGCATATAGTTTTTGGGAGAGAAGCTTCTCTTTTGTTTTTTCTTTGAGCTCTGTAGAGGTGAGCCCGTTTGAATTTCTAACAACATCATAAAATTCATCGATACTCATTTTATTCATAGATGCTATTTTTTTAATATCATCATAAACTTCAGAACTGCTTACACTTATTTTTCTCTCGTTTATTTCTGCTTCTTCAAGCTTTTTTCTTATCAAAATGTCAGTTGCCTGGGCAGCATCAACATTAAGTATGCTCATCTCTTCTTTAATATCATAAAGAGTAATCGGCTCTCCCTTTACGACAACACTTACACCGTTGATCAATTCAGCACTCAAAAATGTACTAAAAAAAAGAAATACAAATATTTTATATATCATTAACTATCCTATAAATTTAAAATGGCATTTTACCCGATTTTAACAAATAATAGCCTAAAATTGCGCAACTAAAACAAAAGGTTTTTTATGGTTGTTACTCGTTTTGCTCCAAGTCCTACAGGTTATTTACATATTGGCGGTTTAAGAACAGCACTTTTTTCTTATCTTTGGGCAAGAAAAAACGGCGGTAAATTTCTTCTTCGAATTGAAGATACAGATAAAGCGAGAAATTCACAAGAAGCGGCAGATGCAATTTTAAAAGCTTTTGAGTGGTTAAATCTTGAACATGACGGTGAAATAGTCTATCAATCACAAAGAGATGATATATATGCAAAATATATCAACAAACTCCTTGATGAAGGCAAAGCTTACAAATGCTACATGTCAAAAGAGGAGCTGGCGGAACTTCGTGAAGCTCAAATGGCAAACAAAGAGAGAACCAAATATAATGGCAAATATCGTGATTTTAAAGGCACTCCGCCTGATGGTGTTCAACCTGTTATCCGCATAAAAGCACCTCTTAGCGGAGATATTGTTGTTAAAGATGGCGTCAAAGGCAATGTCATTTTTAAAGCTGAAGATATTTTAGATGATTTTATTATTGCCAGAGCAGACGGTTCACCGACATATAACTTTGTTGTGGCAATTGATGACCATTTAATGGGAGTAAATGAGATTATTCGTGGTGATGATCACCTCTCAAATACACCAAAACAGATAGTTATCTATGAAGCGCTGGGCTTTGATGTGCCAAGTTTTTATCATGTGCCTATGATCCATAATTCAGAGGGCAAAAAGCTCTCTAAAAGAGACGGTGCTACCGATGTTATGGCTTATAAAGAGATGGGATACACTCCTGAGGCACTCTTAAACTTTTTGGTTCGTCTTGGTTGGAGCTACAAAGATCAAGAGATATTTTCCATGAATGAGATGAAAGAGCTTTTTGATCCAAAGAACATCAATAAATCAGCATCTATCTACAATACAGAAAAGCTCGACTGGCTTAACTCTCACTATATCAAAAACACTCCAAACAGTGAGTTGGCAAAACTCCTTGAACAGTACGGTTTGCTGCTTGCTTCGCATGATAAAAAAGAAATTTTGCTCGATGCCATAAAAGAGCGTGCCAAAACTCTTAAAGAGATGTCTAATCTTGTCTATGAGATTATTACAACTCCGACCTATTATGATGAAAAAGCCGCAAAAAAATCATTTAAAGACAATGCTATAGAGATTTTAGAAGCATTTAGCGAAAAAGTAAGCGCAGCAAAAGAGCTTCATCTCCCAAGCGATTATCATCATCTAATGCAGGAAGTAGTGGATGAGATGGAGATAGGTTTTGGGAAAATAGGTCAGCCGCTTCGCATAGCACTCTTAGGAAAGATGTCTGGTCCCGGGTTGGACAGTATTATGGCTATTATAGGCAGAGATGAAACGCTTTTAAGGATATACAAAGCAGTAGAAGCTCACCGATAATTATATTTTTTTGGAGAAAGCGTTATGATGGGTTCAGACAAACTTTTAAAATCAATTCTTGATACCATAACTCAGCATATTTGCGCAATTGATAAAAATGGCAACATTATCTATGTCAATAGAAGCTGGATTACATTTGGAGAGAACAATAGCTCCTCTATACATAAAGGCTGGGATAAGATTAACTATCTTCAAGAGTGCGACAAATCCGCATTAAAAGGGGATAAAGACGCGATTATGGCAGCCAAAGGGATAAGAGATGTTATCAACAAAGTGAAAGATTTTTACTATCTTGAGTATCCATGCCACAGCCCGAATGAGAAGAGATGGTTTATGATGAGAGTTACTCCGTTTAAACTTGAAGAAAAAGAGTATTATGTTATTTCACATGAAATAATAACAGAGAGAAAATTAGCTGAAGAGAAGGTACTTAACCTCTCTCGAATTGATGGACTGACAGATATTGCAAATCGCAGATATTTTGATGATTTTTTAGAAAATGAGTGGAGACGCTGCGTACGCTTAAAGATGCCGCTCTCTCTTGCCATTATTGACCTTGACCACTTTAAACTGCTCAATGACACCTATGGACATCAAGCGGGGGATGAGTGTTTAAAAAAAGTGGGGTCTGTACTTAAAACATTTGCAAAAAGACCGGCTGATCTTTGTGCGAGATACGGCGGAGAGGAGTTCGCAGTAATCTTAGGCGATACAACCCTTAAAAATTCACTAACCTTGATGAATAGTCTGCTAGATGCCATCCGTCAATTAAAAATCCCAAATAAAGATTCTTCGGTAATGCCGACATTAACGGCAAGTATAGGATTGGCAACACTCTATCCTCATGCCTGCAAGGAGAAAGAGGAGCTTATAGCAGCTGCGGACAAAATGTTATATAGAGCAAAAGAAAACGGTAGAAATCATGTTGCATATGAAAATAAATAACTTGATATACTTTTATTATTTCCAATAGGAGCAAAAAGTGAAAAAAAGAGTTTTAATTTTGCATGGCTGGGGCGGAAGCGATTTCCCTCACTGGCAGAGCTGGCTGGCAGGAGAGATTGCAAAAGATTACGGGTGTGTAAGTTTTTTAAAATTCAGCGATCCAGATTTTCCCGATAAAAACAGATGGAAAGAGGAGTTAACCAAAGAGCTCGATGCATTTAATCCGAATATTGTTATCTGCCACTCTGTTGCAAATATACTATGGTTTCACATCTGCAATGAAACAAAACCCAAAGAGCTGGAAAATCTTTTTCTCGTTGCTCCGCCGAGTCTGACATGCGATATCAAAGAGATAGAGAGTTTTTACCCTTGCAAAATTCCTGCAAATCTCTACGCAAAAGAGTCTCTTCTTATCACATCAACAAATGATCCTTACATAACGCAAGAAGAGGCACAAGAACTTCAAAAAAGACTAAATATACCTATAGAAGTTTTAGAAAATGCAGGGCACATAAATGCTTCAAGCAGTTACGGTGAATGGCCGTGGATACTGCAAAAAATTAAAAATTTGTCCAAATAAAAGAGATTAATGATACAACTTATAAATATCTCAAAAAGTTTTGCTTCACAGGAGCTTTTTTCCAATCTAAACTTTAAACTAAACTCAGGCAATAAAGTCGGTTTGGTAGGACGCAACGGAAGCG
The DNA here is from genome assembly GCF_009258045.1 of Sulfurimonas xiamenensis. NCBI lineage: Bacteria > Pseudomonadati > Campylobacterota > Epsilonproteobacteria > Campylobacterales > Sulfurimonadaceae > Sulfurimonas > Sulfurimonas xiamenensis. The sequence goes on along the minus strand of NZ_CP041166.1, from coordinate 125,156 downwards.
GTAAATCAACACTCTTTAAAATCATTTTAGGTGAAGAGCTTCCCGACAGCGGGGAAGTGATTATTCCAAAAGGGTATAAGATAGGCGCGCTAAAACAGCATTTGAAATTTAGCGAAAACTCCCTTAGAGAAGAAGCGGCGCTTGCACTTGAAGAGGAGATGAAGTATGATCTCTACAGAGTAGAGAAGATTCTCTTTGGCTTGGGTTTTACGCAGGAGGATCTGGAAAAAGACCCACTCTCATTCTCAGGCGGCTATCAGATCCGCATCAATCTTGCAAAGCTCCTAGTTACAGAACCAAACCTTCTGCTCTTAGACGAGCCGACAAACTATCTCGATATCCTCTCTCTAAGATGGCTTAAAAACTTTCTGCGCTCTTTTGAGGGAGAGGTGATTCTTATCACGCACGACCGAGATTTTATGGACTCCATCACAACTCATACAATGGGAATTATCAGAAAAAAATTAAATGTTATCCAAGGCGATACCCATAAGTTCTATGAACAGCTTCAAGCCGATGAGGAGCTCTATGAAAAACAAAAAATTTCTCAAGATAAGAAGGTAAAAGAGCTTGAAGATTTTATAGCAAGAAACAAAGCCCGCGCCTCTACGGCAGCTCTTGCACAATCAAAAGTGAAACAGCTCGAGAAGATGGATCGGCTTGAAGATCTGGGATATGATGCAACACTAAAATTTGATTTTAACTACAAAGAGACACCTGCAAAAGTTCTGCTTGATGTAAAAGATCTCAGCTTTGGATATACAAATGATAATATTTTGTTTAAAAACATCTCATTTTCTCTTCAAAAAGGCGAGCGTCTTGGTATTATCGGAAAAAACGGCAAAGGAAAATCAACCCTTTTAAATACTATGGCAGGAGAATTAAAACCGCTAAGCGGAGAGATTCATATGCACCCAAGTACAACCTTTGCACACTTTGGGCAGACAAATATCGCTCGACTTCACCCAGATAGCACGGTAACGGATGAGATTCACTCGGCAAATACAAAACTCTCGACTCAGGTTATCAGAAGCATCTGCGGAGCTATGATGTTTAGCGGAGACAGCGCCGATAAAAAAGTATCTCTTCTCTCAGGAGGAGAAAAAAGCCGTGTAATGCTTGGTCAGATTTTAGCCCGCGATGTAAATCTTCTATTTCTCGATGAACCTACAAACCATTTAGATATGGACTCTATAGAAGCGCTTACAAAAGCGATTCAAAATTTTCAAGGCTCGGTTATTCTTGTTACCCACTCAGAGGAGCTGCTTCGCCGCGTCTGCGACAGACTTATCATCTTTAAAAAAGAGGGTGCAGAGTATTTTGAGGGCGGATATGATCTCTTTTTGGAAAAAATAGGCTGGGATGAAGAGGAGGATGAGCTTCAAAAACCAAAGCAGAAACCAAAAACAAACAACAAAGAGAACAAAAAGATAAGAGCAGAGCTTATCCGACAAAGAAATATGGAAATCTTGCCTCTGAGAAAAAGAGTTGAAAAATTGGAGAGCTCTATTATGAAAACAGAGGAGCTTTTAGAGGCAAATCATGAAAAACTTATAGAGGCCTCAAACAGCGGTGAAAGTTCTAAACTTATGGAACTCTCAAAGCTTGTCTCTTCTCAGGAGAGTGAAGTTGAAGAGCTGTTTGAACAGCTGGAGAGCGCCCAAAATGAACTAGACGCAATTACACAAAAGTATGAAGAGAAGATAGCAGAAATTGAGGATTAACCCCACTTCTCAATCTTGCCTTTTATATCCATATGCGTCAAATAGAGTCTCAAATCAAACTCTACCTGATGATAAGAGGGCTGCATATACTCACACAAAGAGTAAAACGCTTTATTGTGCTCTTTCTCTTTAAAGTGTGCAAGCTCATGTACAACTATCATCTCCAAAAACTCTAACGGAGTGTTTTTAAACATTGTAGCTATACGAATCTCATTTTTGCTTTTTAGCTTTGAGCCCTGCACTCTTGAGATAAAATGATGGGTTCCAAGCGCATTGTGAATAATATTAATCTTTCCATCATAAAGAACTTTGCTAAGAGGCGCAACCTTTTTCATATGGGCATTTTTAAGTTCATTTACATAAGCAAAAAGCGCCTTGTCTGTTTTTATGGCATGAGAGTTCGCGTACTTTTTTTTAAGGTACTGCCCTAACTTCTCTTGCTTTATAAGTTCTAACACCTGTTTTTTTGTTGTTTCTGAGTAGTGATTTATATACTTTAGAGAATCCAAACTGAAAATTTCTTCCCTTTGATTTTTCCATTTTTGAGCTTCTCATGTGCCTCATCTATTTTCCCGGCTTCAATAGCAACATAACTCTGTCTGTCGTAAATATCTATCTTTCCAATAGAGTCGCCGCTAAGTCCGGCTTCACCGGTGAGTGCACCCAAAATATCGCCTGCACGGACTTTATCTTTTTTTCCGCCCTCTATAACAAGTGTTATATTTTGAGGCTTCATCTCAAAACTTTGCACGGGTTTTAACAGGTTTGCATCTTCAAAGAGACGATTCTCATCTCTGTACTCATCTGCTTTATCCGCTTCATAAGGGCTTATAAAGGTAAAAGCCAAGCCTTCCGCTCCGGCTCGCGCCGTTCTGCCGATGCGATGCGTGTATATCTCTTGGCTATGGGGCAAGTCATAGTTTATAACCATAGAGAGCTCTTTGATATCAAGTCCGCGCGCAGCAACATCGGTTGCTACTAACACCGGAGTGCTTTTGTTAGCAAACTGTACTAACACATCATTTCTCTCATACTGTTCCAAATCGCCGTGAATTGCAAGAGCGTCGATTTTGTTTTTTTGCAAAGTATCTGCGATCTCCTGCACTTCTGCTTTTGTGTTTGCAAACACTATAACATTTTCAGGTTTGAAATTACCGAGTATATTTATAAGAGTGTCTAGCTTTTGAGAGCTTTGCAGCTCATAAAAACGCTCTATTATTTTGTTAGCAACCTCTGTTGAAACTGTCTTTATATTTAGAGCATCTTTTTGAATAGATGCACTGATATCTAAAATCTCATCTGTGTAGGTGGCAGAGAAAAGAAGCGTTTGCCTCTGTTTTGGAACAAAGCTTAAAACCTCGTTTATCTCTTCGCTAAAACCCATATCCAGCATTCTGTCTGCTTCATCAAGAATGAGTGTATCAAGATCTTCAAGCGAAAGTGTCTCTTTTTTTAAATGTTTTAAAACTCTTCCCGGAGTTCCTACAACAATATGCGCTCCATGTCTAAGAGAACCTAGCTGTGGTCCAAAAGCACTTCCTCCGCACAGAGTCAAAATCTTTATATTATGCTTAAATCTAGCAAGCATTCTAAGCTCTTTTGCAACCTGATCTGCCAGTTCACGCGTTGGGCAGAGTATAAGAGACTGAACTCTAAACTTTTTCACCTGCAGCTTATGAAGCAAACCTATGCCAAAAGCCGCTGTTTTGCCGCTTCCTGTTTTTGCCTGAGCTATTACATCTCTGCCCTCTAAAATATATGGCAGACTTTGCGCTTGAATCGGTGTCATCTCTTTGTAACCAATCTCATTTAGGTTACTAAGCATCTCTTTTGATAGAGGAAGGTTTGAAAAATCTTTTTTATTCATTAATATATCTTTTTTACTCGTCCGACTTCACGGCTCATAAGACGAACTTTGATACCGTGGGGATGAGATGGGGATTTTGTTAAAATATCGCGCACTACTCCATCTGTTAAGCGGCCGCTCTCTTGATCTTGTTTAAGTACAATCGCTACGCTCATGCCACTTTTTATATCTGCTCTTTTTGTACCGTCCATAGGAGTATCCTCTGTTTTATATATGCAATTATATCTATTTTATGCGTTATGCTACAATACAGCAATAATTTGGAGAATATAAAAGATGTTTGAAGCCCTCTATGTAATAATAGGTCTGCTATTTGGCGCCATCGCTGTTTGGATTACAACTGTTAGCAATTTAAAAACTCAGCTTGAGAGTGAAACCATAAAATCAAACACTTTGATGAATGAAAATGCGGTTTTAAAAGAGCGTATAAACGGTATAAATGAGAAAAATCAGGAAAAGATAGAGCTGCTAGAAAAGAACAAAGAGCAGATGAAGCTTGAGTTTAAAGAGCTTGCAGATAAGATATTCGAATCCAACTCCCAAAAATTCTCTCTTCAAAATCAAGAAAGTATCAGCAGAGTGATAAATCCGATAAAAGAGCAGTTTAACGAATTTAAAAAACAGATAGATGATGTCTATATAAAAGAGGCAAAAGATCGCTCCATGCTTCAAGCGGAGATAAAAAGCATCAAAGAGATAAATCATCAGATGAGCAAAGATGCCAAAAATCTTACCAAAGCATTAAAAGGCGAGAGCAAAAAACAGGGTGTTTGGGGTGAGATGGTTTTAGAGAGCGTACTTGAACACTCAGGCCTTAGACTCGGTATTGAGTACGAACGAGAAGTCACTCTTGAACATAACAGCGACGGCAGCAGATACCGCCCCGATGTTGTAGTGCATCTTCCAGACAACAGAGATATTATTATTGATGCAAAAACTTCACTTAAAGCTTACGAGGAGTATACATCCTCTGAAAATGAAGAACAAAAAGAGCTCTTTGCCAATCATCATGTCGCTTCTATAAAAAAACATATAAAAGAGCTTAGCGAAAAGGATTATACAAACCTAAAGGGTATCCAAACACTTGATTTTATCTTTATGTTCGTACCGATTGAAAGTGCGCTGCTGATGGCTATGGAGTATGACGGTTCGCTATTTGACCAAGCCTTTAAGAAAAATGTTATTTTGGTTGGACCGACTACCTTAATGGTCTCTCTTCGCGCCGTTGAAAATACATGGAAATATGAGAATCAACAAAGAAATGCACAGGAGATAGCAAAAAGAGCCGGACTTTTATTTGATAAATTTTCAAGCTTCGTTGAGAGTTTTGAGAAGCTCGGAAAACAGATAGGAACTGCACAAAAAACATATGATGAGATATTTTCAAAAATGCACACGGGAGCAGGAAGTGTAACAAGCCAGTTTCAAAAGTTGGAAAAACTTGGTGCCGCTACCAGCAAAAGTTTGCCCGAACATATAGTAAGAGCACTTGAGGATTAAATCGCAATTATTATATAATTTGCAAAAAAAAGGAAAAATATATGCAGATGATTGAAGATTTAGAAGAAGAGCTCGAAGAAACACTTGCAAAGATAGATGATATCGCAGCAAAGGTCCAAAAAAAAGAGCTGGATGCATATGAAGGTTTTATGAAAACTGAAAAATATAAAAACAAAATAGTAGAAATTGGAAACAAACTTAAAGAAAAAGGCGTAGATATAACCAATCGTTAATAAATCATTAATATGAAATTAAATTATCGTTAACATCACTGATATATAATTTTACCAGCATCTATTAGAAGAGGAAATTATAATAAAATATGAAAACAAAAATTAAAATTTATCTAATCGCAATTTTTTTCTCTTTAACAATAGCAGACGCGCAGGATGTGGAACTATTATCCCCGCAAAAACAGGATATTTTGCATCAGCAGCAAAATAAGTACGAAGCTGAAAATGAAAAACTAAGAAACAACTGGATTGCACCGCTTAATCTGGGTGCTTCTTACAGTTACGACAAAAGCGCAAACGGCAATCACAGCGACACCAAAAAAGTTTCTGCATCCATAAATCAAGATATATTTCGCTCAGGGGGAATTATCTATCAAATCAGTTATGCCGATGCAAAAAAAAGAGCCGATGCGATTGAATTAAAACAAGAGATTGCAAATCTCAATGAAGAGCTCTTTAGTGCACTGCTCAATTATAAAAAAAGCAGATACGAGCTAAAGCAAAGCGGCAAAAAACTTGATAACTACGATATTGAAATCTTTATCAAACGCCAGCTTTATGATGTGGGAAAAGCTGATATAACTGAGCTTAATAATGCACTGATGGATAAAAGCGGCGAACAAAAAACATATGCCTCATTGGAGTATGAAATAGCTAAAGAGCGGCTTGAAATTGCAAAACTAAGTGATATAGATCCAGATAATTTTCCTCTTTACTCTTTTGATTTGGTTCAGGAGGATGCATATCTTCAAAACAATTTTGAAGTGCGCTATGCCCGTGCGCAGAGCCAAACATATGAAGAGCAGTATAATGTAACAAAGAGCAGCTATCTTCCTGCCGTTGCCGTTAATGCCGATGCGGGATATCTTAAATATGACCCAAAAGAGCTTTATGAGGGGTATGACGGCAATTTTTACACAGCAGGAGTTTCAATAAATATTCCGCTTACCTATAATGCTTCAGCCGCAAAAGAGGAGGCAAAAGCACTCTATCTAAAACAGAGTGCGGATGCGGCAGATAGGGCACGCAATGCAAAAGCATCCTATGCTCAATCTCTTGAGCTTATTGAGAGCTATCGCCGCTATATTGACATCAGTTTAAAAAACATAGTGCTTTATGATGAGTTAATAGAGACAACAAAAGCGGGAGTGGATGCCGGCTCAAAAACCGGATATGATCTTCAGACGCTTAAAAACACCAAAGCAATCGAAGAGTACACTATAAAAATAAATGAGATCAATATACAACTTGAACTGGCAAAACTTCACTTTGCCCTCAACACAAACAGGGAGATAAAATGAATCCTTCAACAGATGAGATAGAAAAAACACTTGGTCTTACTCAAGACTCTAAAAAATCATATAAAAAATATATTTGGATAATCTCTTTTTTTATACTTCTCTTTATTGGCATCTTTTTTTACAAATTTTATACTGATTCCGGTAATGAAGTGGTTTATAAAAGCGCGCCTGTAGAGCTAAAAACAATCACTACAACCGTCTTGGCAACCGGAAACCTTGAGCCTACAAACAGCGTTGATGTAGGAATTGAAGTATCAGGAACCATTAAAGAGGTTTTGGTGGATTACAACAGTCGTGTAAAGGTTGGAGAGATTATGGCGCGTCTTGACACTACAAAACTTGCTTCGGCGGTTGAGAGTTCAAAAGCGGCTCTTTTGCGATACAAAGCAAATGCCGCCGAAGCAAAGGCATCTCTTGTATATGCACAAAATGAGTGGGAGAGAGTTGATAAAATGTACACGGCGACAAAAGGCAACTATCCCTCAAAAAAAGAGGTTGACGAAGCATATGCTTCACTGCAAAAAGCAAAAGCTGTCCATGATGCCGCGCTGGCTCAAACCAGACAGGCATCCGCCGAACTTGCATCCAATGAAGATGATCTGCGCAAAGCAATTGTTGTCTCTCCGATAGATGGAATTGTACTGGATCGTAAGATAGAGCCCGGGCAAACTGTTGTTGCCTCCATGGAAACACCCATTCTTTTTACAATGGCAAAAGATTTAACAAAGATGAAAGTCATTTTAAGTGTAGATGAAGCGGACATAGGCGAGGTAAAAGAGGGACAAAAAGTTGAATTTAATGTCGATGCCTATCCTGAAAAAAAATTTCACGGTATTATCACTCAGATTCGCCTCAATTCTGAAATTATTAACGGAGTAGTTACCTACAACACTGTTGTTGAAGTAGATAACAGTGATCTTCTGCTGCATCCCGGCATGACTGTTTCAGCTTCTATTACTACCGCTATTTTAGATAGTGTATTGAGCGTGCCAAATGCGGCACTTCGCTTCACTCCTGCAGCCGAACAAAAAATCGGTAACAAAAGTATCCGCTCAAAAACACAAAGCGTGTGGATACTTCGTCAAAACGAACCACTTAAAGTAGAGGTAAAAACCGGCAAAAGCGACGGCACTTCAACATATATTACAGATACATCTTTAACAACGAATGACAGCGTACTTATCGGGATAGAAAAACAATGATAAAGCAAAAAAAACCTATCATTGAACTTCGCCAAACTGTCAAATCCTACGGAAAAGGAGAAGCAACGACTTATGCTCTTAGAGGAGTAGACCTTAAAATAGAACAAGGAGAGTTTGTTGCCATTATGGGTCCTAGCGGCTCTGGAAAATCAACCGCTATGAATATTATCGGCTGTCTTGATACTTCTAGTAGTGGCAACTATCTCTTTAACGGGGTTGAGGTCGGAATGCTTTCTCGTAATCAGCGTACACTATTGCGGCGAAATTATATAGGTTTTATTTTTCAGGGATTTAATCTGCTAGGAAAAACATCTGCAATTGAAAATGTGGAACTCCCGCTGCTATACCGCGGTCTGCCTGCCAAAAAAAGACATATCTTGGCAATGAAAGCTCTGCAAAGTGTGGGACTCGAACATGTAGCCCATCACACTCCGGGAGAACTCTCAGGCGGACAACAGCAACGCGTAGCAATTGCAAGAGCGATTGTAACCGATCCGCTGATTCTTTTAGCTGATGAACCGACAGGGAATCTCGATACCGTCAAAAGTATAGAGATTATGAATCTCTTGCAATCATTCAATAAAGAGAAGGGAATAACCATTATCATGGTAACACATGAAAATGAGATGGCGAAATATGCCTCGCGAACAATTCATTTTCGCGATGGAAAAATTGATGACGCAAACGGCATAAAGGAAATTTTATGATTTGGAACGCTTTTTTACTTGCTTTGCGCGAAATCCGCAGAAGTGTTATGCGCTCAACGCTTACAATACTAGGAGTTGTTATAGGCATAGCATCGGTTATTACCATGGTCATGCTGGGCGATGCGACAACCGCATATGTAACGCAAAGCATCTCAAAACTGGGCACAAATATGCTTATGGTGATACCTGGGCAAGAGCGTAAAGGACCTCCCAGCAGTGATCTTACAGCCAAAAAATTTACGCATAACGATGTTGAAGCATTAAAAAGAGAGATTGCTGAAGTACGCGGAGTAGCGCCTGTGGGATCAAGTACAATCCAAGCAGTATATGGCAATAAAAACTACTCAACAACCGTCGAGGGGAGCAATAATGACTACTTTATCGTTAAGGATTGGGTTTTTGCTTCGGGTAGAAACTTTAACGAGAGTGAACTCAGAGGAGGAAAAGCGGTATGTGTAATTGGGGCAACAGTTAAAAGAGAGCTTTTTGATGATCAAGATCCCATTGGAGCTGCTTTGCGACTCGAAAATTTTTCATGTGAAGTGATTGGAGAACTTGAGTCTAAAGGTGCGGCAATGTTTGGAATGGATCAAGATGATATTGTCGTTGTTCCGATTCGGATGTTTCAAAGGCGTATCAGCGGAAATCAGGATATCTCTCGAATTATGATTTCAGCAAGTGCGGCATCGGCTATCGAAGATGTTAAATCCTCTATCACTCTGCTTATGCAGGAGCGTCGTCGTATACAGGCGGGAGAGGAGAATGATTTCAATGTACATGATATGCGTGAAATGGTTCAAACTCTCTCTTCGACAACAAAGATGCTCACCATCTTACTTGGAGCCATTGCAGCAATCAGTCTGCTAGTGGGCGGCATAGGAATTATGAATATTATGCTTGTCTCCGTAACAGAGCGGACCCGTGAAATAGGGATACGGCTTGCAATAGGTGCAATGGAGCGGGAGGTTTTGCTGCAGTTTTTAGTCGAAGCCGTTGTTCTTGCATCTCTAGGAGGAATCATCGGTATCATCCTGGGAGTAAGTGTCGGCGTGGGCATCACTCTTTTTTTTGATCTTCCTTTGATTTTCAATACCTTTATTATTATCATTGCATTTCTTTTCTCTACATGCGTAGGAGTTGTTTTTGGTTACTTTCCGGCACGCAAAGCGGCACAGTTAAATCCTATCGATGCATTGCGATATGAGTAAATTTTTATATATCCATAAGCATTGATATTTTTATTTTCAGATTTTTCTTTAGAGATAGTTTTTATTCCTGTATAATTTCAAAAACAGATTAAAGGCTTTCTTATGGCAAAACATCCATCACTCTTAGAACAGTTCCGCTCTTTTTGTTTTCAAAACACTCCACAAGAGCTAGAGCAGGCAATAGAGTACTTCTCTGTATTTGGCGGAACGAGCTGGAGTGTTGACATGTCAAAGAGTCTTGATGAGTTAATAGAGAACAAAATTTTAAAAAATTACACCTATATCCACGGTGATATTACAAAAATCACTCGCAGCGACAAAACAAGCCACGCACTTTTAAGCGCGGCTGCAACGGGTGACGGACGAGTTCATTCCGCGCTAAAGAGAGCACGCATCTCAAGAGCTGAAGGCGAAGAGGCGATTGATGCGCTTTGCGCTAAAAATATCCTAAAGCGTGAATATTCGCTTGAGTCTCCGCCAAATGAGGATGAAAAGGTAGATGAAAAACTAAACTTTAGCACCCCTTTTATGCGTTTTTGGTTTGCTTTTGTCTCTCCATATTTTAAAACTATCAAAGATGGAGACTTTAAAGAGGCGATGGAATCGTTTGCAAACCGCAAGAGCGAATTTTACGAACTTACTTTTAAAAAATTCTCCCATGAGCTCATCAAAAAAAGCTTAAAAGATGACCCGATTATAGAGATAGGAAGCTACTGGGATAGAAATACACAAATCGATATCTTGGCAAAAACAAAGTCTGGAAAAGTCATTGCAGGAATATGCAAATACTCCAACCAAAAAGCAAAAAAGAGTGAGCTCGGCAAACTTCAAGAGCAGTGCCGCCAAGCTGAACTAACGCCTAACATCTATTTTATTGTCTCCAAAGGCGGTTTTTCAAATGAGCTAAAAGCCTTAAAGGGCGAAGATGTTAAACTATTTGCTCTAAAAAATTTTAAAACACTTATAGAAGACTTGAGCGAAAAAGATTTTATAGAGTGCTTAGGAAAAAAATATTAATAATTTAATCAATCTGCTAACCAAAAAAACTGCTCTTAAACGAGAGCATATAGAAAATATTTTAAAGCTTCTTGAGGAGGGTTCAACCATCCCTTTTATTGCCCGTTACCGCAAAGAGATGACGGGCGGAGCTGATGATGAAGTGCTTCGTGAGTTTGAGACTATCTACATAAGTGCCAAAAAACTACTTGAGCGAAAAGATGAAGTTTTAAGGCTTATTAGCGAAAGAGCGACCTTAACCGAAGCCGTCAAAAAGAGCATAGAAGAGGCTCAGAGCTTAAGAGTCTTAGAGGATATCTACCGTCCCTACAAAGAGAAGAAAAATTCCCGTGCGGCAACTGCCATAGAAAATGGTCTCTCTCCTCTTGCGGATATTTTAGAAAAAGCGCGGCTTAGCGAAGCCGAGTTCAAAACAAAAGCCAAAGAGTTTGTAAGAAGCGCTATTACATCTGTAGATGAAGCAGTGCAAGGAGCGCAGGATATTTTGGCAGAGCGATATGCAGATATGCCAAGAGAGCGTGAAGCAATAAGAAACAATATGCTGCGTCATGGAGTTTTAGAAATTAAAAAAACAAAAAGTTTTGATGAAAACGGACTCTTTAAAAACTTTGCGCAAAAAAGCGAAAAAGTAGCTTACATACCGTCTCATCGCTATCTTGCCGTAATGCGCGGGGTTAAAGAAAAAGAGCTGAGCGTAAAGATAACGATCGATACCGACTACATAGAAGCAAATATAAAGCAGTACAAGATACCGCGCAATGCTTCAAGCTCGAAAGAGCTGCTTTTTGAAGCCTACAGAGACGGACTAAAGAGGCTTCTGCTTCCATCCATTGAGCGAGAAGTTCAAGCCGAGCTAAAAGAGAGAGCCGACATAGCCGCAATTTCGGTCTTTGGAAAAAATCTAAACCAGCTTTTAATGACTCCACCTGTCACAAAAAGAGTAATACTAGGAGTAGACCCCGCTTTTAGAACAGGGTGCAAACTGGCTGTTATTGATGAAAACGGCAATTATCTTGAGTCATGCGTTATCTATCCGACCGAACCACAGAGGGATTATGAAAACTCCAAAAAGAAAGTACTTCTCCTAACAAACAAGTATACCATCACGGGCGCGGCTATCGGAAACGGAACAGGTTCAAGAGAGACGCAGGAGTTTTTTGCAAGGCTAAACAGAGATGAGAATGCAAAACTAAACTATACGGTTGTCTCCGAGGCCGGAGCCTCAGTCTACTCCGCTTCAAAGATAGCTTCGCAGGAGTATCCAAACCTTGATGTGACTATAAGAGGAGCAATCTCCATAGCTCAAAGGCTCCAAGACCCGATGGCAGCTCTTGTTAAAATAGACCCGAAATCTCTAGGCATCGGGCAGTATCAGCATGATGTTGATCAAAAACTTTTAGAGAAGAAACTTAGCGATGTTACGCAGGATCTTGTAAACCGCGTAGGTGTTGATATAAACTCCGCATCTCTCTCGCTTCTCTCTTATGTAGCAGGTGTGAGTGCAAAAGTAGCCCAAAACATTATCGCTTTTAGAGAAGAAAACGGTCCATTTGAGACAAAAGAGCAACTCTTAAAAGTAAAGGGTTTAGGTAAAAAAGCGTACGAGCAGGCTGTGGGATTTATCCGCATCAAAAATAGTAAAAACATTTTTGACAACAGCGGAATCCACCCTGAGAGTTACGAAGTTGCTAAAAAACTTCTCGGTTTGGATCTCGCAACTGTTAATGTTAAAGACAAAGCTGCCCAGCTGCATGTCGGGGAAGAGACGCTAAAAGACATTATAAAAGAGCTGCAAAAACCCGGTTTTGACCCAAGAGAAGAGTTGCCGCCTATCCCATTTAAAGAGGGCATAACGGATATTAAAATGCTGAGTGTAGGAAGTTTTGTCTCAGGGGTTGTTAGAAATATTGCTGATTTTGGGGCATTTGTGGACATTGGACTGAAAAATGACGGCATGATTCACATCTCAAAAATGAGCGTAACAAAAATTTCTCATCCGCTTGAAGTGCTATCACTAAATCAATACCTGCCTCAAATCGAGGTTGTATCAATAGATGAAGGAAAAGTCGGACTTAGTCTGATATAAAACACAATGAAACCAACACTATACTTTCTAAGATCTTCGGAGCAAAAAATCGCAACCGATATGCTCCACTACGCCTACCGTCTTGATGAAGTCGGCAAAACGCTCAAAGATGTCATGGAACTGGAAACTTACAGCAAATTTTACGGATTATCCTCCAAAGATTTAGGGCTTTACGCTTTGAGTGAACACAAAATTGCAGGCGCTGCATGGCTACGGTTGCTAAGGGAAGATGACAATGCAAACGGTTTTATAGATGAAAAAACGCCTGTTCTTACAATCGGGATAAAACCGGAATTTAGAGCTATAGGCATAGGTTCCGCAATGCTTGAACAGCTCTTTTTAGAAGCAGGTGCACTTTTTGAGTACATGAGCGTTAGTGTTTTAAAGAGTGGAAAAGCACTCAGTTTTTTTAAAAAGCATGGGTTTGTAGAGGTTGAAAACTCTTTTAGCAAGAGTCCAGTTGATGGAAGTGAAGTTGTAATTATGATAAAAGAGCTGCCAAAAGAGAGAGTCGTAAGACCAAGTGACGGCTACGACTCCCGTAAATGGATGGATTGAAATTTAGAAACGAAGCATTACACCTGCATAAAAACCTGAATAATCAATATCAAGTTTTGCATCTGCATCACTCTCGTCAATATCTATCTTTTGTGCTCTATAACCAACCTCTAAAGCGGGTTGAATAACAGGAAAAACATCTAAAGTATAATCAACTTTTGCTCTTATATCATAGACAGTAGAATCACCTGTAGTGATGTACTTTACATCTGCTTCAAGACCGATATCTGTAGATGGAATCTCAAATCTTCCTCTTGCATATAAAAGAGGAACAGGCAAAATAAAATCATCGCTATAGCCGGTAAATAAACCAACTGGAGCAACTGAATAGGAGACATCCATAATTTTAATATCAAGACCCAAATCAAGTGTAATCCAAGCAGTATTGTCTAAAATATTGTAGTATGGAATAATATCGTACTGTTTCATATCATATGATAATGAGGTTAAATCTGAACCGATGCTAAAATCTTTAAATGCTCCGCTTGCAGTACCACTGTCCTCTAGCGTTACATATTCAAGTCTAAGATTTGGCAAAACAGGAACAGGATGTTTTATATTAACCCAAAAATATAGCTCTGTGCTATCCCCCTCTTTTGAAGTATAAATACCATCTGCCCCGTTCTCGGTATATGTTACTTTCCCTTCAGGAGTTTGCATCCAAGCTCCCGCACCCACTTCAACCCTTGCAAAATCAGCCATAGCGCCGGAAGCCAAAACAGCCCCACATGCAAAAGTATATAAAACTTTTTTCATATAGTAAATCCTTATTTGTAAAATAGGATTATTGTATCAAAATTTTACTTGATTGATATAGGGCAAAAGCCCTATATTTAAGGAAAAAGGAGAAATATTATTATTTTACAGCAGCGATTGCAGCGTCGTAGTTTGGCTCTTCCGTAATTTCTGGAACGATCTCTTTATAAGTTACAATACCGTTTTCATCAATTACAAAGATTGCTCTACAAGTAACACCTGCAAGAACAGAACCGCCAAGAAGTACACCATAAGCGTTAGCAAAATCTTTGTTTCTAAAGTCAGATGCAACAGTTAGTTTGTCAATTCCCTCTGCAGCACAAAATCTTCCTGATGCAAATGGCAAGTCCATTGAGACAACAGTAGTTTTAACACCCTCTAATGAAGCTGCTTTTGCATTGAAGTTACGAGTCTCGGTAGCACATACGCCAGTGTCTAGTGAAGGAACAACGATTACTAACTGCTTCACGCCTTGCGCGCCACCAACTACCACATCACCTAAACCTTCTGAGTTTACAACTTTTACTTCTGGTGCCTTATCACCAACATTTACTTGATTTCCTAATAACTCTACTTCTGTACCTTTAAATTTTGTAGTTGCCATCCTGGCTCCTTTTTATTTTTAATATTTATATGAAGTAGTATATTTGAAATAGAATAATTTTGCTCTTAATTAGAAAAAAAGAGCATTATGCTAAGTAATTATTAAGTTAAATGACACTTTTGGGACAAACTTTTAACTCATCAAGCGAACTAAACATCTCTTTTTTATACATCTCAAGTGCAACTCTTCCTATCATTGCCGCGTTATCAGAACAGTATTTGAGTTCACTTAAGAGCAGTTTTGCCCCATAGAGCGCTAAAAGCTTCTCTATTTGCTCGCGCAGGTAGAGATTTGCACTTGCTCCGCCTACGATAGCAAAGTTTTTTGGAGTAGCTTCTTTAAAATACCTTTTCAACTTTTGAATAATATGTGCCGTGGCAATATGCTCAAAAGAAGCGGCTATATCTTTATAGTCACTCTCCTCTGCTTTTTCAACAGCAAGTCTGACAGAATTTTTTAATCCTGAATATGAAAAGGCGATAAGTGGAGATTGGTGAAGCGGAACGGTGAAATTGTATTTTTTTCTATCTCCATCTTTCGCCAACTCTTGTATTAACGGACCTCCAGGATAACCAAGATGCATCATTTTAGCTACTTTATCAAAACTCTCACCGAAACTATCATCCATGCTTTTTGCAACTGTTTTGATATTATCCAAAGATTTCACCTCCATAACCTGCGTATGCCCGCCTGAGACCAAAAGAACCGTCAAGGGAAAAATCGCCTCTTTTTCAATAAACAGAGAGTAGATATGCCCCACAAGGTGATTTACTCCGATTATCGGAATATTAAGCGCTATGGAGATGGCTTTTGCCATAACCACACCTTCAATAAGGGTAACCGTGAGTCCGGGCGAAGAGGTGACGGCAACCGCTTTTAAAGTTTTAAAATAGGGCTTGCAATCTTCTAAAATTTTAGGAAGAGCCTCTGCATGAAGTCTGGCTGCAAGCTCTGGGACAACCCCGCCGTAAACCGAGTGTTCTATCTCTTGGGATATCTTTTTATGAAAAATGAGTTTTTTTGTAGCTATCTCTGTTATCGCTATCGCACTGTCATCACACGAGCTCTCTATGCTTAAAATCATTCTACCCTCACAAAATTTCGAACTTCTTTATCTATAGCAAACACATCATCTACATTTTTTGGCTGTGCATCAAATTTCTCATACGCTTTTATGATATTTTTTGCTATATCCATAAAACCTATCTCTTTAGCTATAAACTTCTCTATAGCAACTTCATTTGCGGCATTTACAACTACTCCTCGAGAAGGATTTTGCAAAAGTTCCTCTTTTATCTCCCATACAGGATATCTCTCTACTGTTATTTCACGAAACTCCAAAGAGCCTACTTTTAACAGATCCACATGTGAGAGTATGTTTTCTTGCATCTTAGAATCAAGTGCGAAAGCGATAGGGAGCTGCATATTTGCATCAGCAAAATGTGCAGTTGTTGAACCGTCTTTAAAGTCGATAAGTGCATGAATAAGAGATTTTGTTTCGATAATCGCATCATATTTACCCTCTCCAAAGAGCCATCGTGCCTCTAAAAGTTCAAACATTTTATTTACCATAGTTGCACTGTCTATAGTAATTTTCTGTCCCATCGACCAATTTGGGTGTTTTTGAGTATCTGCCAAAGTAGCCCTTTGAAGCTTCTTTATATCCCAGTCTCGAAATGCCCCGCCGCTTGCCGTAATAATCATTTTCTCAACCGGCCTGTTTTGCAACAGATACCAAAGCCCAAAATGTTCGCTGTCTATAGGCTGGATTTTGGCTGTATCTATAAATGCTCCGCATGCTACTAGAGACTCTTTGTTTGCAAGAGCCACTCTTTTGTTGCATTTAAGAGCTGTAAGTGTTGGTCGAAGTCCCAAAAAGCCAACAAGCGCGTTTACAACCAAATCACTCTTTGAATCTTCTATAATCTTTAAAATAGCCTCTTCTCCGCACAAAACATTTGGGTGTTTTACTTTAAAAAGATCATCTTTGTTTGCGATAACAACCGTTTTTGGGTTGTGCTCTTGTATCTGTTTGTTTAATAACTCTATATTATTGCCGGCAACCAAAACCTCAATATCGATTGAAAATTTTTTGGCAACTTCTAGAGTATTGACTCCGATAGAACCTGTTGAACCAAGAACTATCAAACAAGTCCTCTTAAAAGCACAAGCATTACGATAGCGCCAAAAAGATAACCATCTATGCGGTCAAGCATTCCGCCGTGACCCGGTAAAATAGTTCCGCTGTCTTTAACACCGGCAGCTCTTTTTAGCGAGCTCTCAAACAGATCTCCAAAAATCGAACTCACTGCAACCATAAAAGAGATAATAAACGCAATACCCAAACTTACTACAGACAAGCCCACAAACATACCGCCGATTGTTGCAACCACTATGCCGCCGACAACACCCTCCATCGTTTTATTTGGAGAGGTCTTGCTAAAAGGAGTCTTTCCTATACTTTTGCCAACTGCATACGCTCCAACATCAGTCATAGCAACGACTACTAAAAGCCATAAAAGAGAGATTACGCCATACTCTTGATACATTGTCAAAATAAAAAGCATTCCTGCAGTCGGATAGATAAAAGGAAAAAAGTTTTTCCAAGTTATATCTCTGTTAAATGCAACAGCACTCGCGTACGCCACACCTGCCAAAACAAAAAGGTCATCACTGTAAGGATATATTCCGGCTAACAGCCAAATCCCCGCAGCAAAATATATCAAACTGCTGTTTTTTATATCAAACAATTTCATTGCTTCATTAAATGCCAAAAGATAAACAGCTCCCAGAAAAAGCCACATAAGCAGGAAGTTGTCTATAAAACCTATAATAAGCACTCCGGCAACAAGCGCCACTCCGGTTGTGATTCTCTCTTTAGAACTTGTAAATATACTCATTAAAATTCCTAATAAAATAGTAAAATTATTATAACCAATCACACTTTAATATCTGGTATATATATAAAAATTACTATATCTACTCCCTAGTATCAACCTCTATGGTCTTATATTTGTTGTAAAGCACATTAGCACCGTTTTGTATAGTTACTTCTCTTCGTGGAGTATAGTCAACCAAGTATCTGTCTTTTTGAAACATTGTAAAGTCTACGCACAATCTAGCCGCTCTCTCTATAACACTTAAAGGAACATTTTGTTTATCAGTTGTAATAATTACATGAGCGGATGGTCTCTCTTTCATATGAAGCCAGATATCTCTTGCGCGTGCTTTTTGAAGCAGTTCTATATTGCCTTTTTCATTTTTCCCAAGACTCACTTTATAACCCTCTATCCAAAAAGTCTCAATGGAATCATTGGTTTTTACCTTTTTAGCTTGTATGTTTTTTGGAAAAAGAAGTGCTATTTTTGCAACATCTTTTGCTTCTTGGACCGTATGGATAAAAAGTTTTATATGCTCTATTTTTGAAAGAAGAGAACTCTTTTCTATATGCAGATGAGAGGCTCTCTGTTTTGCTTTTTTACTTCTGCTAAAGAGTGAATTTGCCATCATAGAAACGGAAGAGAACTCTTTATGAAGCTCTATCTCAACTCTATTTCCATCATAATCTTCTAACTCTATAACTCTTTGATACGGCTTTACTTTATGCATATTTGCCAAAAGCAGATTTCCAAAATAGTTATATTTTGCCGCCTCAGTTTCAAGCTCTTTTTCATCATCTAACAAACTATATAGCTTCTCTAATTTTTTTAGTTTTTTATTTAAGAGTGCTATTTTTTGTTTCTTTAAAGAGGAGAGTTTATCCTCCATCTCTTTTTCGTACTCATTATATAAAAACTGCTCTACATCATCAATAGGATACTCTTTTGCAACAAAGGGGGCAGCAGGAACATCTAAAAGTTTTTGACCGACTCTTACTTCACGAAACGATGAAAAGATATCTACATGACGAAGCGCTTCAAGAACAATATTCTCTTCATCTAAGATAATTACATTTGTATATTTTCCGGTAAATTCAAATTGCAGATAGGTAATCTCCTCTTTATAAGCAGAAGCAACGGAGGTTTTAAAGCGTATAATCTTGTCGTTATTTAAAAGTTCTATATTTAAAATATTTGCACGATTAAACCGCTTTGCCAAAAGAACATCAAAAGGAGCGTTGTAAACTTTTGAACGAGGGTAAGAAGCGCACTTAAATATCCTGGAATTTGAGCGCTGCATCTCAAAATAGAGCTCGTCATCTCTGTCAAAAGCCACTTTGATAATAGTATCGCTTACTCTGTAAATTGCGGAAATTTTCAAAAATTTCTGTAAATAAGCAACGATTTGTTTAAGATGTGATAATTTCATAAAGAAATTTTATCATAGATAAAACAACTACGCTTGCAATAATATCTCAACCTTATTCAAAGGCAGCGGTTTTGAGTAGTAGTAGCCTTGAATGGAATCTATTTTGTTCTCTAACAAAAAGCTATGCTCCTCTTCTGTCTCCACACCCTCTGCAAGTACATGTATGCCAAGCTCATTTCCTAAAAAAATAGTTGTTTTTACAATAATTTGATTTTTTGGTTCGGTTTGAATACTCATAATAAAAGATCTATCAATTTTAAGCTTATCAATCGGAAGATTTTTCAGATAAGATAGGGAGGAATAACCGGTACCAAAATCATCCATTGAGATATAAAACCCAAGCGCTTTTATTTTTTGAAGCAGATTGATAACAAGATCCGGATTTTCCAAAACAGAACTCTCAGTAATCTCAAGTTCTATCCAGGATGCTTCACATCCGCTCTCTTGAAGCATACTTTTTAGAGTGTTTATAAAGTCAAGATGTGTAAGTTGGCGTGCAGATATATTAATAGACACTCTTCCTTTTGCTATTTTTTCGTCATGCCATTTTTTAGCAGTTTTAAAGCCTTTTCTCAATGCAAAATTTCCTATCTCAACTATCAAACCGCTTTTTTCTGCTACCGGTATAAAAAGATCCGGAGGTATCATCTTCCCTTTATGATTCCACCGTAAAAGAACTTCCATGCCGACTATAGTGCCTGTTTGTGCGTTGTTTTGAGGCTGGAAGTAGAGTTCAAACTCCCCCTTTTCAATTGCCTGTTTTAAGTTTGAGACTGTTTCCGCATAATAGACAGCATCTTTTTTAAATTGCAGATCATAAAAACTGTAACTGTTTTGAGTTGTTTTTTTAGCATTGTACATTGCGGCATCTGCCGCCTGATACATCTCTAGCATGGTTTTTGCATCATCTGGATAGATACAAATACCCGAACTTGCCGTAATATAAACATCTATTAAATCAATTATAAAAGGATTATTAAACTCATTGTACAGTTTTTGCATCAAAATTTCTATCTCTTTTTTATCATTTAAATCCACAACGATTCCAAACTCATCACCGCCCATACGAGCGATAAAGGCGGTGGAATCAAAGACCTTTTTAAGAACTTTTGATATTTCAATGAGAAGCTTGTCTCCAAAACGGTGACCGTATGAATCATTTACTATTTTAAACTCATCAAGATCAAGCAGTATAAGAGAAAATGAAATATGTTGAGAACACTTATTGATTAAAAATTCACTGATATGG
The DNA here is from genome assembly GCF_009258045.1 of Sulfurimonas xiamenensis. Lineage (NCBI taxonomy): Bacteria > Pseudomonadati > Campylobacterota > Epsilonproteobacteria > Campylobacterales > Sulfurimonadaceae > Sulfurimonas > Sulfurimonas xiamenensis. The sequence goes on along the minus strand of NZ_CP041166.1, from coordinate 104,836 downwards.
AGTCTATTGGGCAAGGAAGTCACTTTGTCTTGATGTGAGAGCTTATAAAATTTATCTTTTGTTTCTATTAAAAAACGCTCGTGCTCTTTATGCTCAGTTATATCTCTGGATATTGCGAATGTTCCAAAAATTCTCTTTTGTTTATCTATAAGAGCGCCCTTGGTTGTTGAAAATACTTTCTCTATTCCGCCGGTTAATATATGCCTTTCATCTTTTTTGATTATTTTGCCGTTTTGAACAATCTCTTTATCTTCAGCTTTTATTTTTTCAGCGTCCTCAGATGTAAAGATCACTTCATCGCCCTTGCCCAAAATATTTTGTGCATCTAAATTTACCATTTTTGCCGCTGCATCGTTAAAAAGTATATATCTTCCATCTCTATCTTTTGCATAAATTGCATCAGGAGAGTTGTTGATTATCATATTTAAGAGCGTATCATATTTTGAGAGTTCTTCATGAGAATCTTTTAAACTCTCTCTTAACTTTTGCTTTTTCATAAGATATTCTAAATTTTTATTATATTGCAATCGCATAGTGTAAAAAAATTTATAAGTTACAAAAAACAAAATGACTGTAGTTACAAAAACAAAAAAAATACCTTTATATGTTTGCAGCATCGTGATTTCATCTAAATGTTCTATCATTAATATAATAGAATAATCTGATAAAACTATCCAGATTGTAGCAAATATAAAATAAACTATAGAGAGATAAAATGCACTTTTATAAGGATTTAGATTTTTGTTTTGCACTTTCTATCCTTTCTTTATTTTATTTTTTTAAAAAATTTTATGTTAAAAATTATTTTAAAAATAGTTTTCTATAATAGTCATGCCGATTCTTTGAGCTATAACTACATTTTAAGCAGCTTCTCAAACTCATCTAAAGACAACGGTTTTGAGTAGTAGTAGCCTTGAATGGAATCTATTTTGTTCTCTAACAAAAAGCTATGCTCCTCTTCTGTCTCCACACCCTCTGCAAGTACATGTATGCCAAGCTCATTTCCTAAAAAAATAGTTGTTTTTACAATAATTTGATTTTTTGGTTCAGTTTGAATACTCATAATAAAAGATCTGTCAATTTTAAGCTTATCAATCGGAAGATTTTTCAGGTAAGAGAGGGAGGAGTAACCGGTCCCAAAATCATCTACTGAGATATGAAATCCCAATGCTTTTATCTTTTGAAGCAAATCTATAACTAGATCTGGATTTTCCAAAACAGAACTCTCCGTAATCTCAAGTTCTATCCAAGATGCCTCGCATCCACTCTCTTGAAGCATACTTTTAAGAGTGTTTATAAAATCAAGATGGGTAAGTTGGTGCGCGGATACATTGATAGCCACTCTTCCTTTTGCTATCTTTTTGTCATGCCATCTTTTAACAGTTTTAAAACCTTTTCTTAGTACAAAATCTCCTATCTCCACGATCAAACCACTTTTTTCAGCTGCCTGAATAAAAAAATCAGGAGGTACAACTTCCCCTTTATAATTCCACCTTATAAGAGCTTCGGCACCGACAATGCTGCCTGTTTGTGCATCATTTTGAGGTTGAAAGTAGAGTTCAAGCTCTCCTTTTTCAACCGCCTGCTTTAAGTTTGTAACTGTTTCTGTATAGGAGATGGCATCTTTTTTAAACTGCAAATCATAAAAGCTGTAGTTGTTTTGGGTTCTCTTTTTAGCATTATGCATTGCAGCATCTGCAGCTTGATACATCTCCTGCATCGTTTTAACATCATCAGGATAGAGGCAGATACCGGAACTTACTGTAATATAAACATCTATAGAATCTACTTGAAGCGGATTGCTAAATTTGTAATGCAGCTCTTGCATTAATCTCTTTATCTCCTCTTTATTGCCCGAGTTTACTACAATTCCAAACTCATCGCCAACCATTCTGGCAATAAATGCAGTTGATATAAAGACCTCTTTAAGAACTTTTGATATCTCAACAAGAATCTTATCTCCATAAAAATGGCCGTAAGAATCGTTTATGATTTTAAAATTATCAAGATCAATAAGAATTAAAGCAAACGGCAAATTTTGTGAGCACTTCTGTGTTAAAACTTCGCTCATATACAATCTGTTTGGCAAAAAGGTTACATCATCGAGATGTGAAAGTCTATAAAATTTCTCTTTTGTTTCTATCAAGAAACGCTCATGCTCTTTATGTTCGGTCATATCTCTGGCTATTGCAAATATTCCAAAAACTTTCTTTCGCTCATCTACAAGAGCGCCCTTGGTTGTTGAAAAAACCTTCTCTTTTCCACCTACTACAGTATATTTTTCCTCTTTTTTGATTATTTTTTTATTCTCTATAATTTTTTTCTCTTCATCAGCTGTTTCGGCAGCATATTCAGGTGTAAATAGTGTCTCATCTCTTTTGCCTACAATATTTTGCGCATCTACATTTAACATCAATCCCGCAGCATCATTAAATAGTATATATTTTCCATCTCGATCCTTTGCATAGATGGCATCAGGTGAAGTGTTTATAATAGTGTGTAAAAGTTTTTCATATTTTGAGAGTTCTATCTGCGAAGACTCTATAAGTTCTTTTGCCTGAACAAAATTTTTCTGTTTTTTATAATTTTTTTCAATATCTTCTATTTTTTGAAAATATAAGTTATGAATATTATGAAAAAATTTGCGACTTAAAAAAAACAAAATCAAAGCAGTGGTGAAAATAAAAAACCACTCTTTATACGCTTTCATTAATGAAGCTTCTGCCGGATTAGCTGCTAAAGAGGAGATTGCTGAATCAGATAACATTATCCATATGACTCCTACTGCCAAAAATATTGCAGAGATAAAAAATGCACTTCTATTATTTTTAGAATATTTTATATGCACTCTTTATCCTTTTGTCAAAATATTTACCCTATTATATTATATAATTATTTTAAAATCATTTTAATGATAAAATTTTTTCAGATACATCCTGTTATAATAACGAAAAATCAATATATGGGATATTTGTGAAACTTCCAAGGGGCTTTGGCAAAAACTATTTTACACTAAGAGCAATTACTGCAACCGTAAATCAAATAAGCCTTAATGCCAACGCATCTCGTGTGCAAAATTTTCACATATCAAACTTTCAAGGTGACGAGATTGAAGCCGAACTTGAAGAAGAGGAGCTTGCCGCCATACTCCTTTCTTTTGAACTCTCTTCAAAACCTTGCCATTGCAACTGTTACTATTTAAAAAAAACAAGAAAAACACTCCTGCTACACCCAAATCAAAACTACTTTTTTGACTACTTTAAAACTCTAAACAACGCTATCTCTCCGCCCATTTTCTATTTTGATTCACAAAAAAAATATAAATAAACAATGGAAAACAATAATGAAAAAAAAGATATTTTTGTCACTGCTTACTTCAAGTATATTAGTCGCTCAAACGATTGAGCTAGAGCCTCTCAATATTACTTCAACGGCAATAAAAACAGACGAGTTAAAATCAACCGACGCAGTAGAGATATATACAGCTGAAGATATACAAAACGCACATGTACAAAATGTTTATGAGTTTTTAAATCAGCAAACTTCTGTTATTGCTATGCCCTCTTACGGAAACTCATTTTCTCAAAAATTAGACTTTAGAGGATATGGCATCAACGATGGATATCAAAACATTGTTATTACACTTAATGGTAGAAAAATCAATAATATAGATATGGTTCCATCCTTACTCTCTTCTATCTCTCCCTCTTCCATCGAGCGCCTAGAGATTATAAAGTCCAGCGGTATCGTAAACAGCGGAGATGGAGCAAATGCGGGAGCCATCAATATAATCACCAAAAAAAACAGGGACAAAGAGATAACTCTTTACGGCGGCAGCGTAATCGATGGCTCTTTTTATCTGGGACACAGCAATGAAAAATTATCTATCTCAGCAAACGCAGAAATACAAAATAGTGACGGTATCCGAACCATAAACAGCAACGGAGACAAAGATGAAAGCAGTTTAAAAAGTGCTGATTTTCATGCTGCATACGCTCCTATTGAAGATTTGGAACTTAGAGCCGGTATCTCCTACGCCAGAATGGATCTCATCTATGCAAGCTACTTAACGCTTGATGAGTATAACGATGACCCGAAACAAGCAGGAGCCGCAAATTGGGGTGCAACTGAGCAAGAGTTTGATACAGATACTATAAATGGAGGATTTAGTTACTACCTGAGCGATAATCTCTCTCTAAATATTGATGCAAGCCGTGAAGAAAAAGAGTCAAACTATATAACTTACGCATCTGTTGCCGATTATGTATACAACTCTGGCAAAGCCGCTTTCAATTACGAAAATAAAAATATAGCAGTTGTTGCAGGGATTGATAGTTTTGAAGGTAAACGAAGAGCTTATGAAAATGAGACAAGCAAAGATAATCTTGCAGGTTTTGTTATAAGTAATTTTATGTTTAAAAGCCACTCTATAAAAGCAGGAATGCGAGTCGAAGAAGTATCATATAAATACAGAGATACGACTTTATCACTTAAAGATGACCATTCGCTATACGGTGCAGAGCTTGGATATAACTATACTTTTAACAAAGAAAATTCTCTTTTTATAAACTATGCACACTCTTATCAGGCTCCTGACATTGACAGATTTTTCAATAAAGAGTGGTCTGGAAATGTTAGTTTCAACGGTTTCATAGACCCGATGCAAACAGATAGTTTTACTCTTGGCTACAACAATATTCACTCAAACAACAAGTTTAAAATTTCTCTTTTTTATATCGATTTAAAAGATGAGATTTATCTAAGCCCTTTAACTTGGACAAACACCAATATTGACAAATCATATAAGTATGGTTTGGATATTTATAACAAGTGGTTGGTAACGGATGAGTTTAATATTGCGCTCAACTATAACTATGTCAGAGCAATTATTGACGAAGAAGGAGACTATTCGGGTAACGATCTGCCGGGTGTTTCAGACCATAACATAAAAGCGACACTCAGCTACCTTCCAAACAAAAACATTACTTTGGCACTCACGCAGGTATATCGCTCAGAAGCATATGCGGCAGACGACTTCAATAACGACTTTGCCCAAAAGCAGGAGGCGTACAAAAGTACTGATGTATCTCTAACCTATACAAAAGATAGTTTGGAACTTTTCGCTAAAATAAACAATCTGTTTAACCAAAAGAACGGTTTATGGATACGAGATGACGCCATCTACCCTGTAAACTTTACTACAACTGCGACAGCAGGGTTTAAACTAAAACTCTAAGGATAATGCTTTGAGCATAAAAACTATTTTTTTACTACTGCTTTTTACGCTCACACTCACTGCTAATGAGAGAGTTATCTCTCTTAGCCCCTCTATTACGGAGATAGTTTATGCTTTGCAAAAAGGGGATGATTTGGTTGCAACAAGTGCGTTTTCACTCTATCCAAAAGAGGCTCAAAATCTGCCTGTTATAGGCGGCAATTCAGCTCCAAACTTGGAGAAGATTATAGCGCTATCCCCCACTTTGGTTATCGGGCAGGATTTTAGTCATGCGACTTTAGAAAAACTCAAAAGATTTAAGATAGAAACTTTAATGCTCAAACTCCAAACCATTAACGATATAAAAAGCTCCATTATAGAACTAGCAGAGAGACTACATGTAAGCTCCAAAGAGGTTATAAAAAGCATTGAGTATGCTATAAAAAATGCCACTAAGAGCAAAAAACCGCATAGAGTCATGATAGTTTACGGTCTGCATGAAGATTTACGAAGCGGTATCTATATAGCGGGTAAAAACATCTTTTTTGACGACATCATCACACTCTGCGGCAACACTAACGCATATGATGCTAACCAAACTAACCAACCCGTTTTAAGTTATGAAAATGTTATAGCTCTAAACCCCGACCGGATTATCATACTCCACTCAGACGCTTCAAACAGTTCGGTTGACAAAGAAAAAGCCTTGAGTGCATGGCACTCACTTCCTACTAACGCGAGTAAAAACAGACTCATAACGGTAGTGGATGAGAGTTATATTCACATACCTTCGCATAGAGTAGCCCTAACTATAGAGCGCCTCTGCCGTGAGATGAACAGATGATTGAGCTAAAATCCCTCTCATGCAGTTACGGCAGCAATATAATCTTGCAAGATATCAACATGGAGATAGAGTCTCATCTTAGCATACTCGGTGCGAACGGTTCGGGAAAAAGCACTCTTGTTCGTGCCATCTGCGCTCTTGTCTCTTACGGGGGAGAAATCTACATAGATGGCGTAGACGCAAAAGAACTCTCACTCTTGGAGATGGCAAAAACTATCTCTTACATCCCCGCAAAACTTGAGATTTACGACTCGTTTATAACCGTGAAGGATTTTGTGCTGCTTGGAAGATTTGCCTATAAAAAAAACTTTTTCGAGTATTCACATGAGGATAGAGTCATAGCTGCGCAAAAGATAAAACTCTTAGGGCTTGAACATCTAAAAGAGCACACTCTTGCCTCTTTAAGCTCGGGTGAACAGCAGCTTTCCCTCATCGCTGCGGCACTAGCGCAGGAGAGCAAAATCATCATCTTTGACGAACCGACTGCAAACCTTGACCCGCACAACTCAAAAGTAATCGCACACTATATAAAAAAGCTAAAAGAGACGCATCAAGTGATACTCATCACTCATGATCTGCATCTGGCATGCTATATTGACAACCCCATCGCTTTTATAAAAGAGAAAAAAGCGCATCTCTACGGAAGGGATTTTTTCGACGACGAGGTATTAAAAGAGCTTTGGGGAGTTGAGTTTTTCTCGCTGGCGGTGAAGTATGGGTAAATATTTGGTTTGGTTTTTGCTTCTGTGTGTTTTTATACTCTCTCCGTTTGTCGGCGCGGTAGAACTTGAAATGGCTGAGATTTTTGACTTCTCCACTCTTGCTTCAAGCATCTTTTTTGAGCTTAGAGTGCCGCGGGTTTTGTTTGCTTTTTTTGCGGGAGTCATCCTTGCTCTTAGCGGGCTGCTGTTTCAAACACTCTTTCGCAATGCGCTTATGACGCCCTACACGCTGGGCATCTCAAGCGGCGCTGTTTTGGGTGCGGGAGTTGCCATAAAACTTGGTCTGGGAAGCCTCTTTTTTGGTCTTGGCGCCATTCATCTATTTGGCTTTTTCGGCGCGCTCTTTAGCGTTTTTTTACTTCTTTATCTCTCAAAATTTCTAAAAAATGCACACCATGAGTCGCTCCTGCTGCTTGGAATCGCTCTCTCGCTCTTTTACACCTCTGCTCTTATGATTGTTTTTTATCTGGGGAGTGCAATCCAAAACGATATGCTTATCCGCTTTACGATGGGTTCACTCTCCGTCATCGGATGGCAAAATCCAATTATGGTGGGTTTTATAGCCGCTGTTTTACTTAGCGCTGTTTACATCTACCGCTTTGAGCTTCAACTTTTGGGCATCTCGGACGAGAGTGCGAAACTAAAAGGTTTGGATACCAAAAAAACAACGAGAGTACTTCTTGTCGTCTCCTCTTTTGCTATTGGCACGCTTGTAAGCATAAGCGGGCCTATCGGCTTTGTAGGACTTATAACACCGCATATTGTCGCAAAACTCCACCCCTGCACTGTAAATAGACGCATAATGAAAACCGCTCTTTTGGGGGGACTTTTTTTGGTTTTTTGTGACACAATAACAAGGGCTTTATCCACGCAGAGCGAACTGCCCATCGGGATAATAACAGCGCTTATCGGCGGACCGTTTTTTATATATCTTATAATGAGGAAAAAATAGTGAATCTTTTATCAAAAACCGCTCCGCTGGAGGAGTCCATCGCAAAGATGCAAAAAGTCTTAAAGGATGTCGGCTGCAAGGTTCTTTTTTCACAAGAGAAACATCCACTGCAAAACTGCTACTCCGTAAATCTAAGCTCGGCAGAAGCGCCGTCTCACATCTACTCAAACGGCAAAGGAGTCTCAAGCGAAGCATCCATGGCAAGCGCTTTGGGCGAATATATCGAGCGGCTTCAGACAAACAACTTTTTTAGCGATTTTTATCTTCCCTCCCGCAAACTCTATCCCGATGAAGCGGCTTTTGAGTTTGGCGGAGATTTTTTAGATGATGAGCTTCTAAACATTTACGACCCAAATGGCGAACTCGGCGATGAGGATTTGGTGGACTACAACAGCGATTACTTAGACAAAATAGTAACTCTGTCTTTTAAAAGATTTTCCGATAACAAAAGCATCTATTTTCCCATAAATATTCTAAGCAACCTCTATGTAAGCAACGGTTTGGCGGCTGGCAATACGCCAAAAGAGGCTCAAGTTCAAGCGTTAAGCGAGATATATGAACGATATGCAAAACTTCAGATTATCAAAAACGGTTATGCGCTGCCGCTGTTCCCCACCGATGTTCTCGCCTCATTTGAAAAAGTCTACAACGATGTTATGGCTCTAAGAGAAAAAGGCTATATCGTAGAGGTTCTTGATGCCTCACTCGGCGGAGAGTTTCCCGTAACTGCCATCTCGCTTATAAACCCCAAAAATGCAACGCTTTTTGTCTCTTTCGGTGCGCATCCGATTTTGGAAGTCTCCTTGGAGAGAACCATGACGGAGCTTATGCAGGGGCGTGACTTGGAGAGTCTTGAGAGTTTTGAGACTCCTACTTTTGACATGAGTATAGTAGCGGACAGCTTCAATCTTGAGTCTCATTTTGTGGATTCAAACGGAAAGCTGGGGTTTGGATTTTTAAGCGCAAAAAAGAGTTTTGAGTTTGCGCCATGGAGATACAGCGGAAGCGGCACTCAGGATGAGTTTGAATTTTTAACAAACATCGCCAAAGAGATGGACAGAGAGATTTACATGAGAGAGTATGACTACCTCGGATTTTACTCATGCCAGATTCTTATTCCGAGTATCTCTGAGGTTTATCCTATGGAGGATTTGGTCTATAACAACAAAAACAGCGGCAAGCTTATCCGCGATATGGTTTTAAACTTTAGCGAATATGACCCTGAAGATATTTTAGATGAAATAGAGTCGCTTGACAACTCTCTAAGCATGGAGAAGTACATCGGCGTTATCTTTGAAAACAACTTTACGATGGCAGAGTTTAAAGCGCAAAACCACCTCCTTCTGGGCGAACTGGAAGAGGCGCTTGAACTTTTAGAGTTTGGAGAAAATAGACTCGGACATGTGGTTGCAGAACTTATCCGCATGCGTGAAGCGAGGCTTGATTTTGAAGAGTACAAAGAGGGGCTTTATGCCGTATTTACAGAAGCTAGAGTTGAAAAAGCGGTGCGGATTTTGGACGGAGAAGATTTTTTTATAGATGTGGAGTTTCATAACGATTACCATAATATGTTAGCATTATATGATAGACTTGAAACAAAGAAAAAAGGAGTGATTGCATGAGTTACGAAGAGTGGTTTGAACAACACGCCGCAAAACATAAAAAGATAGTCGAGAAGCTCGTAGTGCACGGTTTAAGCGAAAATGAGATTATAGACTATTTTGATTTTGAAAATATGGTAAAAGAGGAGAATGACTTCTGCCCGCTTTACATAGAATCCCGCAAATGCCACGACATAGAAAAACTCAACTGCTACCTCTGCGGTTGTCCGCACTTTAGATTTAACGACGAAGGGCTTGGTGAGTACAATGGATTAAAGATACTAAGCCGTTGCGACATCAACAACGGTTCCACCATCGGCAGAAACGGAGCCATCCATCAAGACTGTTCAAAATGCACCGTTCCGCACCATAGAGCCTATGTAAAAAAGAAGTTTAGCCTTGATTGGAAAGAAATCATGAAAGATTGCAGCGTAACCCATATGTAATAAATATCTTCTACTATTTTGACATGAAAAAAGATAAAGTTTATGTCATAGACACCAACATTATTTTGCAAAATCTGCAAAATATAGATACCCTGAGCGATAATGGTTCTAACATAGTTGTGATACCTGAGACGGTACTGCTTGAACTTGAAGATAAAAAGAAACTCACAAACGAACTTGGTTACTACTCAAGAGAGTTTGCAAGATTTTTAGCCTCCACCAAAATAAAAGAGATAGATTATAAGAAAAACTACAAAGTTGTCAAACTCTATAAAGGCGATGTAATTATTCACATTATCTCAAAAGAGAGCTACGATACCCAGATAGAGCAACACCACATCTCCGAGAGCAATGACAAAAGGATTATAGAAGTTGCCGAGGTTGCAAGAGATTACTATAAAGGGCAGAAGGTCATCTTTATCTCTATCGATATCTATGCTCGAACATTCGCACTCTTTAAAAACATTAAAACCCAAACACTAAATGATGACAAGAGCGAGGTTCCTGACTTCTCTTTTGTAAAAAGCACGCCGCTTGAGTCCATCTACTTTAACAATTTAAATCTTCAAAGTATTAAAGAGATAGATGGTCAATACAAGCCGGAGAATTTTTGTTATACATTTGAGTCAAGTGATGGAAACAGCGCATATGGAATCATTGCGAACGAGCGCGTGATGGTTATGGATGAGAGCGATTTCAACCCTCTTGCCGTCAAACCTGCAAACCTGAAACAGAAATTTTTTGTCAAAGCCATAATTGAAAATGTTTACAACCTGCTTGTAATCGACGCCAAAGCCGGAAGCGGTAAAACACTTATGTCTTTTGTGGCAGCGATGAGACTTGTGGATAAAGGGCTTTACGACAAAATAGTCTATGTGCGAAACTCTATAGAATCTATCGACAGAGGAGCAGAAGTAGGCTTTTTGTCGGGAAATGATGAAAAATTTCGCATCTACAATATGGCACTGAGCGATACCATGGAGTTTATAGCAAAAAAGCGACTCAAAAATGGAATAAACGCCGAAAATCCCGAATCTATCCGCTCTAAAACAGAGGAGCTTATAGCAAGATATGACATACAAACTCTCTGGCCGGGAGAGGCAAGAGGACGCACGCTAAGTGAAGCTATCGTTATTATGGATGAGTGGCAAAACAGCAGTGAAAAGACGACACAGCTTATCCTCTCACGACTTGATGAGAGCTGCATGGCAATCGTTATCGGCTCCAACAGACAGATAGACAATCTCTATCTTAACAAATACAACAATGGTCTAACAACGCTTTTAAAACAGACGAGAGCAACACACCCTGAGCTTGGCATGTTTGCTATAGAGCTTGAAAAAGCGGTGCGCGGAAAATTTGCAGAATTTAGCGAGAGAATTTTCGTCTAATGACAAATAAGTTTATAAACGACACCATTTACAGCCATATTGAATACACAAAATTTGAGGGAGAAATACTTCAAACAAAAGTTTTAAGCCGCTTGCAGTTTATCACGCAAAATGCACTGGCTTACTTTGCTTTTCCATCTATCAATACTAAAAGATATATACATAGTTTAGGAACAATGCACTTAGCTTCGCACATGTACAAAGGCGCGCTTTTAAATGCAAAAAGCGAGATGAGGTCTCTTTTTTTAAAAAATCTCTACAAAGCCATAAAAAAAATAGAATCCAGGCTTGAAATTGATAGTAAAATCCAAAAATGTAATCTTTTTGAAGATGATGCGCTCTACCAATTTCTTATACCTCTTAAGAACCCCAAAGAGAAGTATGCCTATCTTTTATCACTTCAAGCACTAAGACTTGTAGGGCTTTTACATGATGTGGGACATTTGCCCTTTTCACATCAAAGCGAATATGCAATGCAAAATATCTATGAAAATCTTCTGCTTTGTTCTAATCTCAATAAAGAAGAGAAAAACTTTATACTATTTTACGAACATATCACCGAAAAAAACTCAAAAGTTCTTCATGAAGCGATGGGAATAGAGTTTACAAAAATGCTTTTTGAGTATGAAATTCTTCAAAGTTTTGAGCAAATTATTGATAAAAAATATATACAACTTATCTATAAATTAGTGGATTTTATCTTGCAAGATACAAAATTCGGTGGATTTGATTTTGCAATGTTACACTCTTTTATCGATTCAAGTGTTGATGCGGACAGACTTGACTATGTAAACCGTGATATGCTCGCCAGCGGCTACATCAGCGGAGCAGTTGATCTGCTTCGAATCACTAAACAGGCAGTTTTAACTTCAAATAAAGATATATATCATCTCTCTTTTTTTGACAGCGCTATTTTAGATATAGAACATATGTTAGAGATGCGTTTCAATCTCTACAAAAAAGTGATTTTCAACCATCAGATAGCAAAAAAAGATGCGATGCTTGAAAATCTTATTCTTTATCTATCTAAAGAGTACTTTACAAAACAAAAAGAGCAAAAACTAAACGATATTTCAATGCTCTGGAAATTTTTGGATGCCACAGACAATGCAAAAAGACTCGACACCATAAGTCTTATGGATGAAAATTGGCTTATTTCGCTCTTTAAAGAGGAGTATTTTCGGCTCAAATATTCAGAACAAAAAGAGACACAAAAAATGCTTATGATTTTTGAAGAGGTTCTTTTTGGCAAAAAATATTTTCACTCCATCTGGAAAAATCTAAACGACCTCTACGATGTACTCAACTTTAGTACAACACAAAAGTATCAATTTCGTGAAAGTTTTGGCTATATTTGCGAGTCTAAACTCACCATCTTAAAAAACTCTTTGCAAAACTTTGTCTTACACCATGAAGCAAAAAACAGTTCTCTTTTTTTATCCTATCAGATTGTTTCTTTTAATCTTGGAATCTCAAAAGATTTCACTCTCTTTAGCGGCAAAAACCTAGTTCCCATCGACGAAGTTTCCACTCTGAGAAAAAGACTTAAAAAGTCGATGCTCAACACTGTTCCATTTTTTATCTACTGCAACAAAAGTGAACTAACTACAGAGATAAAAGAGAGTTTAAAAGAGATTTTAATCTCTGTTTTTGAAAAAAATATGGAGTGGAAATCCTAAATAACTAGACAACTGACTAATTGCTTACAGCACTTATAGGGTCAAGTGATAACTATAACTTGAAAAGACATTATTTACAATTTATAGAAAACATAAGCAAACAAATAGAAAAAATTTTCTCAAAAATAGAACAAGTGCCAAATCTTCTTGTACAAAGATGATAATTGCAACAAAAATATATTGATTATATGCAGTTTTTAACTATATGTTAAATTATGAAACATAAAAATTAGATTGATTGTAGGTTTACAAAAATATTTTAAAAATAATTATATTTTTATGCTATTGTAATAACACATAAAAAAGGAGATATTATGAAAAAGTTTACATTTTCAGTAGCCGCATTAGTTTTAATAAGTGCATCTGTTGTAGCAAGTGAGAGTACTAACACAGGATTTTATGTTGGTGCAGCAGTCAGTTCAATTCAAAATGAGTTTGCAGCCAAATCACACTATTATTATTACGAAGAGGATAGTGATATGGCTAAAGGAGATACAGACCATGTAGGAGCTATGTTACAGCTTGGATATAAATTCAACCCTTATATTGCAGTTGAAACACGCTACTGGGCTACCGGTGGTAGAAGTTGGCAAGATTTAGAAAACTGGAGCAGTGATCCTGACGATTCGTTTGAAACAAAATTTGATGCAATGGGGCTTTACCTTAAACCAATGTATCCGGTAGCAAACGGATTTGATGTATATGGATTGCTTGGTTTTGCGCTGATGAATTATGATTTAACTTATATATCCAATGGTGAAGAGTATGCGCATCGTAACTTTTCAGATACTTCATTCTCTTATGGTGTAGGAGCTTCTTATGCTATCAATGATTCACTTACCCTCTTTGCAGACTATGTAAGGCTTTATGATGATAAAATAACAGTATTTAGTTCTTCATATAGTCATGATTATGCAGATATTACTACTGATACTTTTAACTTCGGTTTAGCTTACAAGTTTTAGAAAATTTTTCTGTCGCCTTATACGCGGCAGAAGTCAACCACTGCAAACTTCTCTTTATATTAAAACAATCTCCAATTGAAGTTTTCAAAGACTCTTTAAAGAGTCTTTGCATTGACAATTTATTGCTGCTGTTGCTGCATCATATTGCGTTTTGGAAGCATGTATCCTTTGATCATGTTCTTTTTGATAGTTTTTTCGATCATGTGCGCTGTAAACTCACGCGTGAAAATTTCTCTCTGCTCTTTATCTAGGATAGCATAAATACTTTCAAGCATATTTGCTCTAGCGCTAATCATAGCATCAGGTTTGCTTAGCATGGTTTCTCTGAATACTTTTTTATCAAAACTATTGCCTTTAAAAGCTTCAAGAGGGCAAACAGGTCCTTTTTGTTTTATTTTAACCTTTGCCTGTTTGTAAACATTGATTGCATCAGTCACTTTTTGAGCTTGTACAGCATTAATACCTGTTTTACTGACGGCATTAACAACCTTTTTGACGAACTCTTTCTTTTGTTTATTGTGACTTCCCTCATCTTGTTTGTTACTCATGGAAGAGCCGCCCATATTGCCATGACTTGACGCTATTGCAGCTCCTGAAAGCAAAGTAGAAGCAAGAACACTTGCAATTAAAATTCGTTTATACATACTATCTCCTCTTATGTGATTTTCAACTTAATTATATCTTACCCATAATTAAATAAAAAGTCAAAAAAGTTGATTTATATCAGCCAAACCTATGTAAAAAAGGTTTATCATTCGCCATATTTTTCTATTGGAGATACATATTTGAGAAAATATCTTACAAGAATGCGTTCAAAAGAGAGACGCCCTACAAGAAAGCCCATCAGTAAAATACTTTGGTCAACTTTCGGTGCTTTTATAAGCATATATCTTCTCTCAAAATTCAGCCAATATTTTTCACCGCAAGATGGCTTTTTTTTACTTGGTTCTTTCGGAGCTTCTGCAGTACTTGTTTACGGTGCACCGGATGCCATTTTTTCTCAGCCTAGAAACCTTCTTGGCGGTCATATACTCTCCGCTTTTGTATCTGTTTTTTTAGTGAAGTTTTTTGGAAATATATTAGAATTTGAAACTCTTTGCGCCATTAGTGTATCTTTATCCATTTTATTAATGCATTTCACTCTCACCTTGCATCCTCCAGGTGGTGCGACAGCACTTATTTATGTTATAGGGAGTGATGATATAAGGTCTCTTGAATGGTTGTATCCTATCACTCCTATTGCCACTGGGGCTCTTATTATGCTTCTTGTTGCACTTTTAATAAACAATCTCTCAAACAACACCAAAAGACATTATCCGCTTTATTGGTATTAAAAGGGCAAGTGATTCAAGAGTAAAGGAGCTAGGTGATATAGATATCAAACAGGCAGATTTACCGCCTGTTATGTTACTTAAAAAATATAGCTAAAGCAGATTGTTGATAAACATAAAGTTTATCAATCATACTTATGATAAAGATATTCAGCTAATCCGCTTGATTCACTATCCGTCATAGCCCCTTTTAAAGAAGGCATAAGACCAAACTGCTTAATAGCTTTTTTTCCATAAATAGATTTTCTTCTGTCAGGCTCGTTGATGTAATCTTTTATAAAATCTACAAATTCTTCTTTTGTTTTGGTTTCAGTTTTTAACTTATGAATCACATCTTTGGCATATGGTGCACCATGTATATTTGTAATTTTACCACCGGACTCATCGACACCTAACACGGTAATATGGCACTCTGCACAATATTTGTTAAAAAGTTCTTCATTTGCTTTTTCCAACTGTGCCGATTTTTCATCCTTTTCATAAGAGACAACTTTTTCTTCTGTTTTTTGTGGCTCTTTGCCATAATCGCTATAAAGATATTCAGCCAATATGCTTGATTCACTATCTGTCATAGCCCCTTTTAAAGAAGGCATAAGACCAAACTGCTTAATAGCTTTTTTTCCATAAACAGATTTTCTTTTGTCAGGTTCATTGATGTAGTCTTTTATAAAACTTATAAATTCTTCTTTTGTTTTGGTTTCAGTTTTTAATTTGTGGATCACATCTTTGGCATACGGTGCGCCATATATATTTTTAATTTTACCGCCGGATTCATCCACACCCAGTATGGTAGTATGACACTCTGCACAATATTTGTTAAAAAGCTCTTCCCCTGATTGGGAAAACAATGTAGATGTAGTTAATAGTGTATAGAGTACAATATTTTTCACTTTCATCTAATACATCCTTTTGTTAAATTTATTAAAATGATAACATATAATTCTGGCAAAAATAGGACAAAATGCCCAATAAAATAGTTATCATTAATAAATATTATAAATGATGTTAATATATAAATATATTTAACCCTTAAGAATTTTGAATAAAATCTTTGACCTTTGCTTCAATCTCATCACGGACGCTACGCACTTTTTGCATAATCTCTTCATCACTTCCTTTAAAGCTTGAAGGATCAGAAAAACTCCAAGCAATAATTTTATTTATACCTGGGAAAATTGGGCACTGCTGTGATGCTTCATCACACACAGCAATCACATGGGTAAATCTTTTTCCTTCTTTATAAAGATCAAACACCGCCTTTGGAGTATTATCTGAAATATCAACTTCTTTTTCAGCCATAGCACGAACAACATAAGGATTAAGCTTACCGGGTTTAATTCCTGCACTTTGGGCTGTGTCGTCAACATCCTTTGCATATAGATTAAAAAAAGCTTCTGCCATTTGGCTGCGAGCACTATTATGCACACAAACAAATAATACTTTTAACATATAAATTCCTCAATTAATTTAAATTTTTTAAAAAATATCGCCAACACATATCAATCTTTATTGTATGTTTAGGGCTTAAATAAAATATTATAGTTTGTCTTCATTACAAAATGATTACTTTTTTATCCATTTTTTAAGCATAAAAAAAACTTAAACAGAAACGCTAATTATAAAAGTATAAGAGAGTCAAAAGTTAAATCGGATAAAATTACTCCGATTTAAAAACAGTAGAGGGTAAGGCTCTCTTAACAAAGGATACACAATGAAAACATTTATTTTACTAATCGGATTAACACTAGGTGCTCTTCAAGCTGACAATACTGTAACTTACAACACAAACAGCGGCGGCAACACCGAGGGCATTAAAACCAATCACCCAAATCAAGACCTTTATTAAGGTTTGATTTTACACCTCATCTACTTCTTTAGATGAGGTTTCTCCCTCTTTCTCTCTTTTTTAAAAAACATAAACTTCTGCAAATATCAATAAATATGCTAAAATAAATCCAAATTTGATAAAAAAGGTTAGTTGTATGAGCGATAAATCTAACGAATCAAAAAATAAAAAATTTTTATCATTTTTTAAAGATAAAATCAAAGAGTTTAAAAAATCAATAGGTATAGTAGATAAAAAAGAACCTATCTCTTTTGAACTATCCGAATTTATGCAAGAAACAGAATCTGCTTTGCAAGAGCTGCCGCAAAATTATAAAAACCTTTATGAACTCAAACCTGCGCAAGAATATTTTTTTGTAAATAGAAAAAATGAAATAGAAAAACTTGAAAAATCTTTTACAAACTGGACAAAAAACCGTTTTGTAACATGCGCCCTAATCGCTGAAAAAGGGTCCGGGGTAACTTCTCTGCTCAATAATTTTTTAGAAAAAATTCCACAAATAGACACCATTAGAGGTGAAATGCATGAAAAAATCTACACAAAAGAGTCCTATTTTGAATTTTTCAACTCTCTTTTAAATACACAAAATATTACTACAAATAAAGAGCTGATAGATTTTTTAAATAATTCGCAAAGTGCAAAAATAATTATTATAGAAAATCTCCATCATATGTTTTTAAAAAAAGTAGGCGGATTTGAGAGCATAAAACTGCTCTTTGAACTTATCTCCTACACGACAAAAAAAGTACTTTGGATTGGAAATTTTACACCTGAAACATGGAGCTATCTTGATAAAACAATCTCCATTTCAAACTACTTTACAAGCGAAATAGCCATGCAAGAGCTAAATCATGAGATTATCAAAGAGATATTATTTAGAAGAAACAAGTATGAAGATCTTACAATAGAGTTTATACCGCAAGAAGATACTTTAGAGAGTAAAATATTTGAAAAATTAGATGATGATGAAAAACAGCCTTATCTGGAAGAGAGATTTTTTAAACTACTATATAAACTCTCATATGGAAATATATCTCTTGCTTTACTCTACTGGGTCAGAGCAATTGACAAAATTGATGAACAAACTATCTTTGTAAAAGAGATAGAAGATCTTGACTACTCATTTATTAAAAATCTCTCGGCTAAATCTCTCTTTACATTGCAAGCACTTATGCTCCATGATGGGCTGACTCTGCATGATTTTGCTATTGTAATGAATGAATCATCTGAAGAGTGCCGTAAAATACTTATGCCTATGCTTGAAAAAGGGTTGCTCATTCAGCCGTATAAAAAGTACAATATAAATCCGGCTATATACAAACAAGTTCATAATTATCTCTCATCTAAAAATTTTATTCACTGAAACGGGATACTTATATGAAATTTATAATACTTTTCTTTTTAACTTTTTTTACACATATCCTCTATGCAGCAGATATTTTGCAAAAAGATGATGCTTCAAAGGTTGATCCAATGGATTTGATTGCGATTATCTCGGTTTCAAAAATTCTTTGGACACTGCTCTTTTTTGTTATCGCATATATTTTTATAACTTTCTTTACAAAAGCACTTGAATTTTTTGCCGAAAAGAGTTCAAAAGCGAGAATAACCATCAAAGGTCTAATTCCTATTATCAGAATTGCTCTTTGGGCAGCAGTTATTGTTATAATTGTAAAAGTGATCTATCATCCGCCAATGGAGATGCTTATGACGGCATTGGCATCCGTAGCCATTGCCGTAGGTTTTGCAACACAGGACCTGCTCAAAAATATATTTGGTGGAATTATGCTTCTGTTTGACCGTCCTTTTAAAGTAGGAGATAAGATTGAAGTCGGAGAAAATTACGGTGAAGTTATAAATATCGGTCTGCGGGCAACGCGCATCGTAACTCCTGATGATTCAATGGTTATTGTTCCAAATATGGAGCTTATGAACACATCGGTATCCAACAGTAATTCAGGCGAACTATACTGTCAAGTAGTTGCAAAAATAATGCTCCCCATCGATGCTCCCATGGACAAAATCCGTAAAGTTGCCATCGAAACAGCTCAGGTTTCAAGATATATCTATCTCAACAAACCCATTGAAGTACTATTTACAAACAGAATCTATCAGCACAAATCTTTTTTAGAAATGAAGATAAAAGCTTATGTTATGGATATCCGCTATGAATTTAAATTTAAAAGCGATATGACAGAAATTGTTATAAAAGAGCTTCTTGCTCAAGGTCTTGTAAATAAAGATGAACTTGAATAACTATAGTATCTTTACAAACAAGACTCATTTGCAAAAGTAATAACAAACTTTTTAAAGCCCTCTTTGTTGTTGTTTAAGTATATCTGACGCAACATCTTTTTTTTGAGTAAATCCACATCCGCAAGATTCTATATCTTGATTTTCAAGTGCTTTCATCTCTTTATATTTACCCCAAAGTCCAATGCCATTCTCTTTTGCGTAGTTTTGAGCAATTAACATTCT
Source organism: Sulfurimonas xiamenensis (assembly GCF_009258045.1). Classification (NCBI taxonomy): domain Bacteria; kingdom Pseudomonadati; phylum Campylobacterota; class Epsilonproteobacteria; order Campylobacterales; family Sulfurimonadaceae; genus Sulfurimonas; species Sulfurimonas xiamenensis. The sequence continues at coordinate 85,366 of NZ_CP041166.1, read as the reverse complement.
ATTTTTCAATCCGGTTGGCAGACTTGGATCTTCAACATCAGTCAAAGCATAGCCATCTCTAACTATCTTGTAGTTAAAATCATTGTTGCTTATCCACACATATTCAAGACCATGCTCATCTTTAGAAAAAATTTGATATGAAAGATCTACCCCCTCAGGAAACATTTTTTTCATATATGACAAAGCTTCTCTTTTTAACTCATCTCTTTTATTATAATCTACAAGCTGAATGGTTTCTTTGCTGTTATTTGCTTTTGCAAAAAGTTCTATTCCACTTAAGTGGATCTTTTTTTTAACACCATCTTTGTCTATTTTTACTGTATTTTCTGAAATAATTTCAACCATTTTTGCAGATTGAGCAAAAACCAGGGAAGCTAACAAAGTTATAAGTAAAACAAATTTTTTCATCTGTGCTCCTTTATAAGATTTAAAAATGATAACAAAAAAATACTGATTTTTCTTTATAAAAATAAATAATAAATAAAATATTTAAAAAATAAAATGATTTTTTACTTGACAAATGAACATATGCACATTATAATTACAGCTGAAATTGAACATATGTTCAAAACTAAAGGAAAAAACAATGAACCAATTTGGCAGAAAAAGAAAACACAGAAGAGTAGATGAAGATCATAGTGATATCTGTTTTAAGCCATGTGGTGTATGCAAAAAATCGCTTGAGTATGTAGTACTGTTTGAAGAAGAGATGGAAGCTATAAGATTGAGTGATTCTTTGGGTTTGTATCAACAAGAGTGTGCTGATCGTATGGGTATATCACGAACTACTTTTTCCCGAACGATTGAAAGTGCAAGACGAAAAATTGCAGATGCGTTGTTAAATGCAAAAGCAATTATTATCCATACAAAGGAATCATATAATGAGAGTAGCATTTCCAACGAACAATGAACAATGAACAATGAACAAACAATAGCAAAACATATCGGTCTTTGCAAAAAAATTGTTATCTATGAAAATGAAAAAAAAGTTGAAGTAATCGAAAATCCGATTTTAAAAATGGTAAAAGAGGAAAACTTGCCAATTGCAAAAGCGGGAGAAAGACACTTCGGTACGGGCAGAATTTTGTCGCAGTTTTTGTCAGAAAAAAATATTGATATTTTTGCTGTGGTGGAGTTTTACTCACAGGGGCTAAAACAAAATCTTGAACAATTTGCAATTACAGCTTATGAGGCACAGGAAAAAGATATAGAAGCAGTGTTGAATATACTTAGCAAAAAAGATATGTTTACAAATAATGATGAGAGAGGTGAAGAGATGTATACAAAAAGAGGATTGAGTGCTATGCAAGGAAGAGGCATGAGAAAAGGTCGCGGCATGGGTCTTGGCAGAAATGAAAAAAGAAGTGAGGATATAAATACCAATTATCTAAGAGATGAAGAAAGTTATATAAAAAGAAGGTCAAGTTTTATGCAAAGAAGATGTGCAAGAGGAGGTCGTGGCATGGGATTTGGTAGAGGCACTGGAAGCCTGTAATGAAGATAACTATAGCAAGCGGAAAAGGCGGGACTGGTAAAACTACCATTTCTACAAATCTCTCTTCCTATCTAGCCAAAGAGGCAGATGTTGTGCTCGCGGATCTGGATGTTGAAGAACCAAATTCCAAACTCTTTATCGAGGGGAATCTGATTTTTGAAAAAGCATGCGACAAAATGGTACCTCAATGGAAAAAAGAGGAATGTACTTTATGCGGCAACTGTGAAGAGGTCTGCAGATTCAATGCAGTTATAAAAGTAGGTGACGAAATTTTGGTATTTCCGGAACTTTGTCATAGCTGTTATGCCTGCTCAGAACTATGCCCGACTGAATCTCTTCCAATGATGCCACAAAAAATTGGCGAATTAAAGCATTTTAAAACTGAAAATTTAGATTTTGTTGAGGGAAGATTAGACATAGGAGAGGAGCAGGCTGTCCCTCTTATCAGCCAGGTCATTGAGTATATAGATGAAAAATTTTCACAAGACACCATCAAGCTCTTTGATGCTCCTCCGGGAACTTCCTGCCCGGTCATTGAGGCGAGCCGCGGAAGCGATTTTGTTATATTGGTAACCGAATCGACCCCTTTTGGGCTCAATGATCTCAAGCTTGCTGTAGAAACAATGAGAGTTTTATGTCAAAAATTTGGTGTAGTAATCAATCGCCATGGCATCGGCGACAATGGTGTAGAAGAGTATTGTAATGCCGAGGGTATCCCTATAATTGCCAAAATTCCAAACGACAGAAGAGTCGCCGAGCTTTACTCCAAAGGCGAGCTGATTTATCCGAAAATTCAAGAGTTTGAAACCGCATTAAAGCAGATAGCACAGTTTGTCGGGGGTGTCAAATGAAAGAGGTAGTCATTATCTCAGGTAAAGGGGGAACCGGTAAAACCTCTTTTGCTGCATCCTTTGCCTATCTTGAAAAAGAGAATGCCGTTATAGCTGATTGTGATGTCGATGCTGCAAATATGCATCTTCTTTTGGAAGCTGATTTTAGATATCAGGAGGATTTTTATAGCGGCGAGATAGCTGTTATCGACGAAGAGAATTGTATAAATTGCGGAGAGTGCAAAGAGGTATGCCGCTTTGATGCTATTCATGTGATAGATGATCAGCATCGTGTTGATCCCATTTCATGCGAAGGGTGTTGGTATTGTTCCAGAGTCTGCCCGGTAGAAGCAATTGATATGAAAACACAAAAAGTCGGAGATTTTTATCTCTCCATGACAAAAGCCCAAAGCGAAATGGTACATGCAAAACTTGGCTTTGCAGCAGAGAACTCCGGAAAGCTCGTGGCAAAAGTAAAAAATGAAGCGAAAAAACTAACTTTGGCAAATAAAAAAGAGTTTTTGATTGTTGATGGAAGTCCCGGTGTGGGATGTCCTGTTATCTCCTCCTTAAGCGGGGCAGATTTGGCACTGCTGGTTACGGAAGCAACCGTTTCGGGACTTCATGATCTTAAAAGAGTTTATAAACTGGTTAAAAGTTTCAATATAGAAGCTGCTTGTATTATCAACAAGTATGATTTAAATATAGATGTAACCAAAGAGATTGAGGCTTTTTTAGAAGAAGAAGATATCACTCTTATAACAAAAATTGCCTATGATGAAACATTTGCAAAAGCTCTTTCTCAAGCAAAAACGATTATAGAATATGGCGATAGCAGTCTTAAAACAGAGATTGAAAAAAGTTGGCAATACATAAAAAATATACTAAGGAGTTAAAATGAAAATTGTATTTACGGCAAAGGGTAAGAGCTGGGATTCTTTAATGGACCCAAGATTTGGAAGAACTGACACACTTGTTGTGTATAATGAGGAGGATGATTCTTTAAGTTTTATCTCTAATGCGGATACGGAGACAATGGAACACGGAGCTGGACTTCAGGCGGCAAAAAAAGTGCTTGAACTCAATCCCGATATCCTTATAACCGGAAATGGACCCGGTAACAAAGCTTTAGAGATATTAAAAAAATCAAAAGTAACCATGTATGTAGGCGCAGGTGACATGACGGTTAAAGAAGCTTATAGCGCATTTCTTGCCAATAAATTAACAAAATTTCAAAAATAGGGAGTAAAAAAATGAGAATAGTTTATCCAACAGATGAGAATATGGGATATTTGTCAAAAATAGGTGCACACTTTGGAAAAGCAAAATTTTACACAATTATTACATTAGAAAATGACAAAATGATTGATGTAGAGGGAGTAGAAAATCCCGGTCACAGCGGAGGAGCCTGCGGTAATGCAGTAGCCAATATTATGAGTTTAAATCCTGATGCTTTAGTTGTCTCTGGAATAGGAGGTTCTCCTGCACAAGGGTTTGCACAAGCCGGACTGGATCTTTACTTTGACTCTACTTCAAAAACAGTTCAAGAAAGTGTGGCACGACTTATAAAAAATGAGCTGCAAAAAAGCGACGGTCAAGGAACCTGTTCAGCACATTAAATTTTTATGGGCTAAACTCTATCAAGCAATTTTTTTAAAATATAGAGTTTAGCTTTTAAATCCTGTAGCTCTTCCTCATTGGAAGACTCTTTTATCTCTTTTTTTGTCTGCTCAATCTTTTCAAAAAGTTTCTCTTTTAACATCTGCTGCTTTTTTTCATCGTTTATTTCACTAAAAAAGAGTTTTTCTATGCCTTTAAATACCTTGTCTATCTTCATTTTTGAGTTCCTAGTGTTCTAATATCTGCATCTTTTATCCACAATATTGTAGCAACTTGTAACAACTTTTGTGTTACATCATAAGCAAACGAGCTGTCATTGATAAGCGATGTCGCCATCTTGGAATCAATCCTGTTTTCTCGTATAAGTGTATCTATCCTGCTGTTTTTTATGTTGTCCAGCGCTTTTGTACTCTCTTTTAAAAGCTCGATTGTAGAGATGACATCCAAATCATCATCATGCTCTTTTAACTTCTCTATAGCATCTATTGTCTTTGCAATGTAAACTCTTAGGTTGTTATACTCCTCTTTAACATAACTATTTTTTGATTTGGAGTAGTAAAAGATGTTTTTTTGCAGCTCTCTCATATATTTTAAAGCCTCTACAATCTCGCGTGAAGCAAGTTTTAGGTCATACACTCTGTTTTGATCCTCTTCATTCATATTTTCCTGAGAAAGAGTCGCATAATGGATTATCTCTCCGTAAAGTGATTTAATCTTATTTGCATAAAACTCATCCACATCCGTATTTACACTTATATCTGAATTTTTTACAACATTCTCTATATCTTTACTCCCTATAAATTTATGACGGTGCAAAAACATAGAGTGAGAAATGGCTTCAACGGCACTGTCATAAAGATGTATAGTCTCTTTTTTTATCGACTCTATCGCCGCATTCGGAACATTAATAACTATATTATCAAGATATAAAGGTTTAATAGTATAAATATTTACTTCTATAAAAAGTGTCTCCAAATACTTTACGAGTTTTTGTGTGAAAGGAGAGACAATTATAACCCCCAAAATATTAAAGAGTGTGTGAAAAAGTGCAAGTTTCATGGCATAATCACTATCTGCAATGCCTATTTTTGAAGCTAAAAATGTTGTCAAATCGCTTAACTGGTAGAGAAAAACAATAGCAACAACTGCCGTCGTTATATTAAAAATAAAGTGTGCAACAGCCACTCTTTTCCCATTTGAGTTTGAAGAGATAGCTCCCAATATAGCGGTAACAGTTGTACCAATATTTGCTCCGATAGCAAGTTCAAGAGCATTGATATAGATGATTTGGTTTGTTGCAAGTGCTGTAATAACAAGTGCCATCGTTGCCGCGCTTGACTGCATAAGAACAGTTGCTACAATTCCAAACAATATATAAATCAAAACACCAAAATAGCCTTCAACCGCATATTTTGATAGATTAAGCGTACTTTGCAAAATCTCAAATCCATCTTTCATATAAGCAATACCAAGAAAAACAAACCCTAGTCCAAGCAAAACTTTTCCAACCCCTTGATAGCTTTTACTATTTGAAAATTTAAGAACCACCCCAAAAATTATCATAGGCATTGCAAAAGTCGCTATATCTATCTTTACACCAAATGAAGAAACTATCCACGCAGTCGTTGTAGAACCGATATTTGAACCAAATATGACTCCAGTGGCACCGCTTAAACTAATAAGCTCTGCACTTAAAAATGAGATAATGATGATAGAAACTAAAGAGGAGCTTTGCATAATGGCAGTTGCAACAAATCCCGTACCTATAGCCTTTGGCAGAGTATCGGTACTAGCTTGCAAAGCCTTCTCAAGCATACCGCCGCTAAAGAGCTTAAAGCCATCCTCCATAAAAAACATACCGACTAAAAATATGGCAATTCCAGCTATAATGATCTTGTAGTCGTCACTATAAAAAACCACAAATGCAAGAGAAAGTAAAAAAAACTGAAAATAGTACTTTTTAAACATCAACGACCTTAGATGAAATGAGTGTGATTTAACATACTACTATCTTTTGTTTTAAATTTGCTTTTTAATAAAATCATCTTTTGAAATACTCTAATGCTACTCTTTTTGCTTCTGCTCCGTTTGCGCCTTCACCCTTAATATTAAAAGCAAAAACAGTAGTTTTACCACTCTCTTGCACAAAACCCACAAACCAGCCTACTCCGGCACAGCTTCCTGTTTTTGCCGCCAATGTATAGCCATTGTGCTTTTTTAGAGTCATAATATCTTTTGTAATCTTCATGGCGCGAGGCGAAAACGACAACTCATTTTTAACAAGTGACGCCATAAAATCTACTTGTTCATTTAGTGATATTTTTATACTTCCGCCGCCAAGCCAAAAACCATCAAGCGAACTTGAAATATCCATGTTTCCATATTTTACAGCTCTGACGCTCCTCTTCATCTGCTCCTCGCCGATTCGCCTTGCCATCTCTTGATAAAACCATACGGTAGATACGGCTATGGCAGAACGCATTGAGTGGTCGCGGTTCCATACTTCATACTCTCGCTTCACTCCATCCCACTTTACTGTTTCATTTTCATCTTTAACGACTTTGCTATCAAGCGCGATCAATGAGTTTAAGATCTTAAAAGTTGAACATGGGCTCAGTCTCTCATCGGCTCTGTTTCCAAAAACTTTTTTTTCTGAACTGTTGAGATCCAAGATAACCGCACTTCCGTCATATTTGCCGAAATTTGGCTCTTTAGCAAAGAGAGCTACACTCAGCATAAATAGCATTATTAATTTAAACATTTTAACCTCATTACAACTCTACAGCTCCCTCAAGATATTTGACGCCGTATCCTGCTATCTCAACTCTTAAGCCTTGGAGTTTGCAAAAAACTTCTCCGCCTCTTTTTAAGACCTGCTTGGCTCTAAACTCTTTTTTGTCCAGAACTTTACTCCAGTAAGGCACAAGCTGAGTAAAGGCGGCACCCGTCACAGGGTCTTCATCTATCCCGATTTTTGGAGCAAAGAAACGGCAGACAAAATCATACTCTTTGCTTTTTGAAGTGATGATCACGCCTCTGGCATCGATGTTTTTTAGCTTCTGGAAATTTGGTTTTAGATTTAAAATATCTTCTTCGTTTTCAAAAACAAGCAGATAGTCCATCGACTTATAACACTCTTTTGGCTGAATCTCAAACGCTTCTGTTATGGCATACGGAACTGCAGATGCCGCAATCTCCTGAGCCGGAAAATCCATAATAAACTTATCATGCTCTTTTTTGACGCGCAGTTCGCCGCTTTTTGAATCAAAAACGATCTCATCGTTTGGGTAGTTTAAAATCTTAAACAGCACAAATGCACTAGCCAAAGTAGCATGTCCGCACATGTCAACTTCTGCAATCGGCGTGAACCAGCGGATGTGATAACGCTCACCCTCTTTTACAAAAAAAGCTGTTTCACAAAGGTTATTCTCCATCGCTATCTTCTGCATTAACTCATCATCAAGCCAACTATCCAGCGGACAAACTGCCGCAGGATTTCCTTCAAATATTTTTTTTGCAAAAGCATCTATTTGGTAGAGTTTAAGATGCATTATATTTTCCTTTCAAACTGCATTAAAATAGCTAAAAACACTCTTCCACTCCTGCAGTTTTTTTAACAAGTGATGAAATAAAATTTACTTGTTCACTTAGCGATATTTTTATACTTTCGCCACCAAGCCAAAAGCCATCAAGTGAACTTGAAATATTATTGTTCGCATATTTTACAGCTTTTGCTCTCTTTTTCATTTGCTCTTTAACAAACAGAGGTAAAATAGACATTTTTTACCTTGATGCTATTTTCATAGCAAGCTTGCGTGCAAAAGGAAATACAAGCAGTATGGTCGGAAATGCAATAACATAAGCCACCAACCATGCATGCATCCAAATTGAGACGAAATCATCCACTAATCCCAAGTTAATAAATGTAATCGCCCCCGACATGATAAAACTCATAAAGCCCGAGAGCAAAAGTGCCTGAACCTGATGAAGATATTTTACTGAAACCATTTTTTCCCTTTTAATTACCGCAACATAAACAATAATAGTATTTTACTTTAATTTATCACTGCCATTTGAATTTTTTAGTCAAATTGTGGATAAGCTCTTTTTATTTTAATTCAAACAAACTCTATATTATCATAGATATGAGGGAAAAAAGGGGTTCTTCTTTTTTACCCCATTTACAAAGGGAGAAAAATGGAGAGCTTCAAGAGATGCTGGAACAGGAGAGATGCACGGGAAGAGCGATGCTTGTAATGCTCGAAGATATTCAAGAGCAAAACTATACTTTGTAGCACTTTTTGCATCTCTACAATTTTTCATATATTCAGCGCCTAAATTGGTTATCATAAAATCAAACCATCGACTGATCTCAATGATGATGTTCTTCCTTTAGCAGCTCTTGTGCTGCCTCATCCGAGAGCTGTTCTATCTCCAAAATCTTGCCGCTTGCAATAAGTGTAATTCCTGCTAGTTCATGATTTGCATTTAGGATTGCGTGCTCTTTGTCTATGCTCTCAATGACATATACGATGCCTTCCTCTTCGCCGTCAAGTTCTGCACCTACATAAATATCTTCAGGCAAATCCTCTAGCAGCTCTTTTAAAACCAAAGACTCGTCGTACTCTCCAAACGCCTCTGCCGGAGTAAGCGTAACATGAAAAGTATCACCTACTTTTTTTCCCTCAAGCTCATCTTCTAGCTTTTTAAAGATTTGATTGTAACCGCCATGAAGATACATAAGCTCCTCACTCTCATCGATGATATTGCCCTCTTCGTCTTCTAACTTTATAAGCATTGACACAATCGTATTTTTTTTAATTTTATCCACAGAAAATCCTTTTATTTTTATCTACCAATTAGCTCTTTTTGTTTTTTGGTAAGTTTATCGTAAAAAAAAATTTTCTGCTTCTTTTAATTAAAAGCACTTCTCCACTCCTGCAGTTTTTTTTCACTGTAAAAGCGTGATGGAGTAGGAAGAAATCCAAATTTTATACCGTTTTTATCGCAAAACTCTTTTATCTTATATATTTCGTCTCTTATGTTTTGTACATTTTTATCAAACGACTTTCTGGTAAAGTAGACCTCTTTAGTTTTGCCTTTTGAGAGAGTTTTTAAAATATTAGGCGTGTTCCACTCTATCACCTCTTTTAGTTTATCGTCGCCGTAACTGCATATATCTTTTTCGCTCATCTCGACACTTAGTATAAGATCGCTCAGCTCTATGTCATGTTGCATTAAAAACTCTTTTTGTTTTTGCACATCACCCTTTAGGCTCTCTTTGCCGAACACTTCGGGAAGCAGCCTCCAAAAAAAGTTCTTTGCCCTGCCATAAAAAAATTCGGCATCGTTACACGCAACATCCGGGTTGAAAGTCCCTATGATGAGTGTCTTTCTGCCTTGAAGCGGATACTCTTTTAATAATTTATGTTTTACTCTCATTTAAAAAACTTTAGCATAAAAAAGGTTTAAAATAGTGCTCTATCAATCCTGTTCTCTCCTCTTTTATCTTAGGCAGCTTTAGCAAAATCTCTTTATAGTTACTTGCAAAGATATACCTCTCTACTAAGTTAAGTTGCTCTATCTTTGTATAGATGGGCATCACAAAAGGAGCTCTTTGCTTTATCTCATGCGCTATGGCTTGGCTGTAGAGCAGATGCAGATACTCTATATCTTTTGCATCATTTATCTTAAGCTTAAGTGTTATAATAAACTCTATCTCTTTAAGTTCAAATGTCGCTTTTATCGTCTTTGCATGTTTTTGTAAAATAATCGTAATATCTCGCAACTCTTCATATTTATCATCTGCTCTTTGAAGATACGCAAAAATTTCAGGTCTCTCTTTTTCCCAGCCATAGAGGGTGCTTTTAGAAATATTAAATTTTTCTGAAATATCTTTTATTGTTAACATTGCGGTATCCGTATTTTTATTTCTAAAAAGATTATAGTTTTACGAATATGAGAAAATAATCAGTTCTAATTTCAAGTATTTTTACTATAATTGTAAAAATAGATAATATCTATCGAAAAAAGAACTATTTTTCTCCATTTAGAAACAGTTCTTTGTAAAAACATTATCAATATGGAAAAAAATGCTCTTTAACTCTTACGAATTTATCTTTTTATTTTTACCAATCCTCTTTTTTGGTTACTTTTTTCTTACATCTAAGCGTCTTATCATCGCTTCTAAAGTCTGGCTTGTGCTTGGGAGCTTGTTTTTTTACTCATGGTGGAATGTGGCGTATTTACCGATTATCCTCTCATCTATGCTTATCAACTTTGCTGTGGGAAACTCTTTTAGTTCAACAAAGAAGGTGTCGAAAAAAACGCTTTTGAGTTTTGGAATAGTTTTTAACATCGCACTTCTTGGCTATTTTAAATATGCCGACTTTTTTATAGAAAATTTTAATGGTATTTTTGGCTTCAATGTACCGCTTTTACATATTGCTCTGCCTCTTGCCATTTCGTTTTTTACTTTCCAGCAGATTGCCTATTTGGTAGATAGCTATAGAGGTGAAACACAAGAGTACGACTTTTTAAACTATGCGCTTTTTGTGAGTTTTTTTCCTCAACTTATTGCAGGTCCGATTGTGCACCACAAAGAGATGATGCCTCAATTTGCAAGCCATTGGAATAAGGTGAAAAATTACCGCAACATTGCTTTGGGGCTTTTTATATTTTCCATAGGGCTATTTAAAAAAGTAGTGATTGCCGACACATTTGCCGTCTGGGCGACCAATGGTTTTGATACTGCAAGCACACTAAGCCTTTTTGAAGCATGGGCAACTAGCTTAAGTTACACTTTTCAGCTCTATTTTGATTTTAGCGGGTACACCGATATGGCAATCGGTGCCGCTCTTCTTTTTAATATAAAACTCCCAATTAACTTCAACAGCCCATACAAAGCCACAAACATCCAAGATTTTTGGCGCAGATGGCATATTACACTCAGCAGATTTTTGCGAGACTACATCTACATCCCCTTAGGTGGCAACAAGGTCGCAGCCCTTCGCAATTATTTCAATCTTTTTAGCGTTTTTCTCGTAGGTGGACTTTGGCATGGTGCAAGCTGGATGTTTGTGATATGGGGTGCACTCCACGGCGGGGCTATCGTGCTTCATCGCATTTGGCAGCAGCTAGGCTTAAAAATGAATACCCTTTTGGCATGGTTTATCACCTTTAACTTTATCAATATCACATGGGTATTTTTTAGAGCCAAAGAGATGGAGGATGCGCTGAAGGTGCTTGGTGGGATGTTTGGGATGGGTGGGGTTGTGCTACCTAATGTACTTGCAAGCAAACTCTCTTTTTTGCAAAATTACGGAATCGAGTTTGGAGGATTTGTAGAAAACATTCAAGGGGATTATTTTACTCCAGTTTGGATTTTTGCAGCTTTTATTCTCGTGCTAGTATTTAAAAATTCAATGCAAAAAAGAGAAAGTTTTACCATGAACAAAAAAACGGCTCTCTTCACCGCTTTCTTGCTCTCTTTTAGCGTACTTTCACTAACCAAAGTAAGTGAATTTTTATATTTTAATTTTTAAGGGTTTTGATGCAAGCTAAAAAATTTCTCATTTTTGTATTTTCTTTTTTTGTTTTTATTGTTGGAGGAGTTGGAGTTGTTAATTATGTTATTGATCCCTTGTGGACTTTCTCACATTCAAATAATTTCAATAGCTTACAAAAAGGTTTAGATGAAAGACAACAAAAAACAAACTACATTACATATAGAAACTTAGAAAAATACGATGGAATTTTACTTGGAAGTAGTAGGACTACATTTATAAATGAAAATGATTTTATTGATATGAACATCTATAACTACGCTTCAAGTAGCATGCTTCCATATGAGTACAAGGGATACATAGACTATTTTAGAGAAAAAATCAATAAGCCATTACGATATATTATCATAGGTTCAGACTTTTTTGGAACAGATACGCCAGATTTTCAACAAATAAAATTTCAAAAACCAGAATTTTATATTAAAAAATCTAATGAACATTTTTATAGATTAAAATCTTTATTATCTATTGACGCTTTAAACTATTCACTTACAAATATAAAAAATTCTTTTTTTGGAGCAAAAGACTATTATGATAGAAACAATATAAAATATCAACAAAAAGTATCAGAAAATGAAAGATTGCATCAATATACGAAAAATTTAGTTAGACATACAGATGAATTAAGTGGAGAAAAATACATTTGGAATAATGATTATAGAAAGATACATGAAACAATAAAAAAAGAAAACCCAATAAGTGAATTTATTATTTTTACTTCCCCTGTTACTGCTGATTTATTAGTTTCGATAATAAAAAATGGAAAAAGATGGAAAGAATATGAAAAATGGCTTAGAGAACTTGTTGCCATATTTGGAGAAGTGCATCATTTTATGGCAATTAATTCAATAACTAAAAACTTAAATAATTATCCTGACGATGACCATTATTATCCACATGTAGCAAAATTATTAGCTAATAAAATTTCTGGAGTTGTAAATTCAAATATCCCAAAAGATTTCGGCGTATTAGTTACAAAAAAAACATCGACTCACACCTCCAAAGCCTCCGCAACCAAATAAAAGCCTATGATGCATCAAAACTAGAGTAGATTTTTAAAAACAAAATTTTCAAAGCTTACTACCTCTACATCTCCTATATTTTCATCTATATCGTAAGTGATAAGCAGGTTTTTATATCTGCCCTCTTTGTTAAAATACCCAAAACTTTGAAGTTCTCTTTGTTTGGTTTTTTCATCTTGGATGTCATAAGAGACTTGAAAGTAACCCTCATACTCCACAAAAAAATCTATCTCTGCCGTATCTCTTAAATAGGTAATATTTCCATGTTTTTGGGCTAAAATCGTAAAAATCATATTTTCAAATCTTGTGCCGCTATTGGCGCTTCTTGTTACCCCTAGGTTTAAAAATCCGTTGTCATTTAGATAGAGTTTTTTAGCGGATTTTATCTGCTGAGTAACTTTTGTATGATAGTTTGAGATAGTATAGACTAAAAAATTATCTTCAAAATACTCAATATACTCTTTGATGCTTTTTGCATCTATATTTATTTTTTTAGCCAATGTTGCATAATTTAAAAGTGTTGTTGCATTTGAGACAACATAATAAAAAAGGTCTTTTATGGCACCGGAGTTTTTTATCTTGTACCTTGGAACTATATCTTTTAAGATAATATCTTCTGCGATATTTTTCAAAATCTCTTTTTTTATCAGCTCATCATCCGTTGCAATAACATTATAGTAGCCACCCCATTTAAGGTACTCATCTTTTGCTCTTGCTATATCTATTTTATGGGCTATTTGTTCTATTTTTGTACTGCAGGGAATCTTTTTGAATCTTAAAAACTCTAAAAAACTAAAACTATGTACTTGAAGCTTTAGCACTCTGCCCGTAAGAGTTGTGGCATAGTTTGAGGTAAGAAGCGATGAGTTTGAGCCTGTGATGATAAATTTTATATTGCTATTTTCATATTTTGCTTTTACAAATACTTCCCAATTCTCAAAGATCTGTATCTCGTCGATAAAAAAATAGATTTTTTCCTCTTTGTTCGGGTCGGCAAGCTTGAGATACTCATCGTAAATTTTGCTTAGGTAAGCCGCATCGTTTTTGTAGGGAATAAATTCAGGTTTTTCAAGATTAATAAAAAAGATGTTTTTAGCTTTAACCGTTTTTAAAAGCTCTTTTATCATAAGCTTTGCAATGGTACTTTTGCCAACCCTTCTTGCTCCAATCAGCGCTATAATCTGCTTAGTCTCAAGAAAAGAGATAGCTTTTGGCAAAATATCTCTTGGGATAAAGTCATCATAGACACTTTTGTCTCTCCAGTGAGGGTTGTCTTCTAAAAGAATTGATTCCATATTTTATAGCCTTAAAATGGATTGTATTCCTGATTATATCATTTATTGGTTAGATTTTTGCTACATAATCAATAAATATAAAGTAGATTCATCACTCAGCTATCTTTTTCTATACCCTCTGCTGCTTACTCCTCGTCCTGCGTAATTCTTCTTAAAACATGCCTGACATATGCCGTATGTGGAATTTAGAGGCAGCGGGGCGCCGCACATTCTGCATTTTGTAGCGAGTTGATTTTGTTGAAGCGAGTTTTCTATAAACTTGTTTAAGACTCCTCTTGTCGCTCGTGCTTTGTTTACATCTACAAAGTAGTCGCCAAATCTATAGCTAAGCCAAAGATAGAGCGATATCTCTTTTACCATATCTTCTGCGCGCAAAAGTTCATCGGCAGTCTGTGCACAACTTCCTTGAAGCGGCGGCGGAGTATATGAAATCGGCATCTTCTTCTCAAGTGCACCGAGATAGCTCTCGTAAGCCGCGACGATATATGGAGATTTGAGAGTAAGCGGTGCGCAAGCAAGATGGTATTTTGCAGCGATATCCAGATCGTACTGATCTACTAAAACAGAGACCTCCAGCATATCATCCAGATTTGTGGCGATAAAAGGTCCGTCAAACTCCATATTTTTTGCAAAAAACTTTAGTATCTCATGAAGCGAATTCTCTTCTAAAATGCTTCCTACAAGCTTGATATGCTCAAGATTTGCCATCACTTTAAATGGTATAGTTATAGATTTTGCTTCTTTGTAAAAGTTCTTTTTGATAATATTTAAAACATCGCCGCTTAAAGCTCCGACATAGCCGTTTTCATGCAGACCGTATCTTCCAGCACGGCCGGAAATCTGATGTATCTCACATGGAAGCAGGTTTCTGTCGTTTACCCCGTCAAACTTCTGTGCTTTTGAGAAAAGAATAGTCTTTATTGGCAGATTCAGTCCCATGGCAATGGCGTCCGTTGCAATCAAAATCTGTGTTTCTCCGGCTCTAAATCTTCTTGCCTCTTCACGCCTTACCTCTGGAGATAGATTGCCGTAAACGACGCTCACGCTGAAATATTTGGAAAAATTTTGTTTAAGCTTAAGTACATCTCTTCGACTAAAAGCTATAATAGCCGTACCATTTTGAACATCTTTTTCATGAGTCGACACATCTAAAAGAGTAAGCGGATTTTTTCTCTCAAACTCTATGATTTCAAGCTCTTCACCCAGATACTTTGCAAGTGCGACAACTGCCTCTTTTACATTTGGTGAACCTGTCATAATGATCTCTTTTGCGGGTGCGCCTATGATGGCATTGGCCCATGCCCAGCCACGATCACGATCATCTAACATCTGCACCTCATCGATTACGCATACATCAACATCTACATCAAAATTTATCATCTCGATGGTTGAACTTATATGAGTTGCCTCCTCGCTTACTATCTGCTCTTCACCGGTTATCAAAGAGGCTTCAATCCCGCTCTCTATTAAATCCTCATAACCCTCCAGCGCCAAAAGTCTAAGCGGTGCGAGGTAATAGCCGGTATCTGCACTCTTTAACTTTTGCATCGCCTGATATGTCTTTCCACTGTTTGTCGGTCCTATGTGAAGAGTGAGTTTTCTTCTCATATCGCGTGCCGTCGGGAAAAGGTTTTTAAAATCTCTTATGGTTCTTGCAAGTAGTTCATATCTCTGCTTTTTAAGTATTTCATCATGTATATTATGAACAAATCTTCGCACACATTTTCTTGTAATTTTTGGTGAAATAACAAGAGATGCCGGCAGAAGTTCTAAAAGCACTTCATAGACTTTGGTATAAAGAGCTTCTTTGCTGAGATGAAGCAGAGTTGCATATGTGCCGCACTCCTCTGCAAGTGTTTGCAAATCGCTTAAAAATTGCTCTTCATGCTCTCTTTTTGACTCATTTACAGCCCCGCTAAAATCAAGCTCGTTTGCCTCCCAAATATTTTCTAGCAGTGAATTTAGTTCAACATGAAGTTCTAAAATATACTCTTGAGAAATCTCGGCATAAGGAAGTTTCAGGTTCTCCTTCATTCTTACCAAAAGCTCTTCGTCATGAAGCTCTATCTCCACATCTCCGAGTTCACCGGCGATAATGCTAGATAAAATTCCCTCTTTTAAAAGCGGATAGGAGACTTTTGTTTTGGGCGGCGTTGCGCGAAGTGCACCTGCGATCTCTTTTTGTGTTAAGTATGGATGGGGATCTGCCAGATTTTTTATAAAAATTTCTATCTCTTGCTGCTTTTTAGCAATTACGCGCTCTTTTTCTTCTAAAATCTCTTCTACCAGCTGCGCTTCATCACAATCTTGGAGGTACTCATACTCGTAGACTTTTGTGTTAAGCGTAAGTATCTTATGAAAGCTCTGCCCATACAAAACATAGTGAAACGAAGCATTAAACTCCAAAGAGTCGTCAATATCAAAAACCCCGTCGACTTTTCTCTCTATCCTCTCTTTTTTGAGGTTGTACCTGATGTGGCGGAGTTTTGACTCCATCTTCTCTATGGTTATTTTTTTGCTTCTCACATCTGCAAATGCTTCATGCAAAAGTGCTGCTTCTTCATGTGTTACATCAAGTTCGCCTATAAGCGTTTCTATCTTATCTTCTCTGTCTATATTTGGCTCTTTTGGTGTTGTAGATTTATATACTCTGCCATCACTTGCAAAAAAACGGAGTATATCTGAGCGAAAACCGCTATCTGCTTCACTCCACAGCATCCTTGCCATTTTTGTCAACATATCTTTACTCTGGTCAATATCATATATACCCAGTGTAGCAAACATCTCGCTTAGCGTATGAGCGCTTACTCTCTCCACACCGACATCAAACGGGTCGTCATCAAAATATTTTCTAATTTTTTGGTTTATTTTTGAATTTTTCTTATTTTTCTTTGCCATATATTATTGTAACCAAAAGGGTTTAAAAATGAGCTCTAATTTTATATTATGCACTATGGCAAGTAGTGCATAATTGTTTCTATTTTTATGATTTTTCAAAATCACACTCTTTGGTAAATTTCAAATAGAGCAGCGGCAGTACAATAAGCGTTAGAAGGGTTGAGCTTATCAGGCCATTTATTACGACTATTGCCAGCGGTTTTTGTATTTCTGAACCGGGACCGGTAGCAAAAAGTAGCGGCACCAGACCAAATGCCGCTATGGTTGCGGTCATAAGAACAGGACGAAAACGCTTGATTGTTCCTTGGCGTACGGCATCTATGACGCTATGTCCCTTATCTACGAGGTTGTTAAATGTATTTACAAGAACTACCCCGTTGAGCACCGCGATGCCAAGAAGTGCAATAAACCCTACAGATGCAGGAACAGAGAGATATTCGCCGCTTAGGTAGAGCCCCGCAAATCCGCCGATAAGTGCGAGTGGCACATTAATAAGGACAAGCAGCGCCTGCGTTATTGAGTTAAACGAGACGAACAGCAAAAGAAAGATCAGAAAAAGCGCTATGGGCACGATTATCATCAGTTTTGCAGCCGCTCTTTGTTGGTTTTCAAACTCGCCGCCATAGGTTACATAGTACCCCTCAGGCAGTTTTACGCTCTGTTCTATTTGCGCCTTTACATCCTCAACAAAACCTACAAGGTCACGATTTTCGACATTGCTCTGAACAACGGTTTTACGGTAGCCGTTCTCATGCTCTATCTGTACAGAACCCGTTGTTTTTGTAAATGTCACAAGACTCTTTAACGGCACGCTTCTGCCATCGTCCAGAGTGTAGTAGAGCGACTCTAAAGCACTCAGAGAGTTTTGCATAGATGAGTCACCCTTTACCATAAGGTCAATTCGCCTCATCTCCTCTTGAATGATGCCGACCTGAGTTCCATTGATCATCGTTTTCATAAATAGGGCAACTTCCTGCTCGCTTAGTCCGTAGTAACCCAGTGCTTCTTTATTGAAACTAAGTTCAAGATACTCTACCCCTTCGTTGCTCTTTTTATAAACATCTTTGCTTCCCTCCGTACTCTGCAAAATAGTTTTGATCTCTTGCGCAATCCTCTCAAGCTCATTATGACTCTCTCCGAAAATGTCAATTGCCAAATCACCGCGAACTCCGGTTAGCATCTCAGAGATACGCATCTCGATGGGTTGCGTAAAAACATACTCGACCCCCCGCATCTCATCAAGAGATTTTCTTATCTCATTTTTCACCCACTCTCTTGATGGCTCGCGCCACTCCTCTTGCGGTTTGAGAATAAAAAAAGTATCCGTGTCGTTTAGGCTCATAGGGTCAAGTCCGATCTCATCCGTACCGGTTCTAGCGATAATAGAGGCAATTTCTGGAACATCCGCCATTAATTTCTTTTGAATCTTTTTGTTAAGCTCTACGCTCTCCTCAAGGCTGATGGACGGCAAGGACTCTATCATTACTACAAGCGTTCCCTCATCCATCGTCGGCATAAAAGTCTTGCCTGTTTTTGACGCAAGATAAAGAGAAAAGCCAAAAAGTAAAAAGATAGTGACAAAGACGGCGGTTGCATGTTTGATCGCAAAATCAAGAGTTGGTTTAAAAAACTTTAGCAAAATTTGAATCAGCCAGGACTCTTTATCGGGACGAATCTTTAGTATAAACGAACTTAGCACCGGTATAAGAGTAAGAGCAAGGAGTAAGGAGCTAAAGAGTGCAAATACGATACTAAGTGCCACGGGCTTAAAGAGTTTTCCTTCCAATCCTTCAAGCGTTAAAAGTGGCATAAACACAATGATGATGATAAGCACGCCCGTTACGATAGATGGCGCCATCTCAACAGCGGCATGATAGATAATATGCGTTTTTTTCTCATTTTTGCGCTTCTCATTCCCAAGCTCTGCCGTAATATGCTCGACCATAACAACTGCTGAATCAACAAGTATACCTATGGCGATGGCAAGACCGCCCAGACTCATAAGATTGGCACTAAGCCCAAAATAATCCATCGCAATAAAGCTCATAAGTAGCGCGAATGGCAAAATAAGTGCGACACTAAAAGCTGAAGCGAAGTTTCCGAGCAGAAGCAGAAGAACAACGACAATAAGAACAGTTGCTTCCAAGAGTGAATTTTTTACGGTATCGGTTGCGAGATCGACAAGGCTTGAGCGGTCATAAAAGATATCTATTTTCGTATCAGCAGGAAGCATTGACTCCATCTTTGAGAGTCTCTCTTTTACCTCTTTGACAACTTTTTGCGTATTTGCACCCTTCATCCCCAAGACAATCCCCTGCACCGCTTCACCGTTTGCGTTTTTTGTTGAAAAACCTGCGCGCGTGAGGTGACCGATATGCACATCTGCTATATCTTTTATATAGATGGGCTTGTTTGCGATTGTCGTAACGCTTAAATTCTCAATATCATAAATATCATTGATCCTCCCGACACTACGCACAAGAACACTGTTTACACCTTGGGTTACACGCCCTGCACCGTCATTTAAGTTGTTCTTCTCCAAAGTTTCAAGAAGCTGTTCAAGTGTGATCTGATAGGTTCGCATCATATCAAGCTTCGGGGTTACTTCATAGGTCTTTACCTTGCCTCCAAGAGAGTTGACCTCGGCTACACCGTTAACAGAGCGTATTTGCGGTGCGATAACCCAGTCAAGCAAAGAGCGTTTTTCTATAAGATCAAGCGTGGGAGACTCGATCGTAAACATTAAAATATCACTCAGCGGCGTGCTGATGGGGGCAAGCCCTCCTTCAAGATTTGCAGGCAACTCATCCATTATGGCATTCAAACGCTCGCTTACCTGCTGACGCGCCCAGTATATGTCCGTTCCCTCTTCAAAGTCGATAGCAATATCACAAATACCATATTTTGAAGTTGAGCGAATAATTGTTTGATGTGGGATTCCAAGCATCCCCATCTCAACGGGAATAACAATGCGTGACTCCACCTCATCGGGCGTCATACCGCTTGATTTCATAATTATCTTAACCTGCGTAGGCGAAATATCTGGAAAAGCATCTACCGCAAGATTGTTGTACGACTTGATACCAAAACCCAGGATTATAAGAGCCAACAGAGATGTAAAAAGCCTCTGCGAGAGCGCAAAAGAGATAAGATGGCGCATTATTCATCCTCTTGGAGTCTATTTTGCAGTATGCTTGTTGCACTCACAGCAATGGGCTCTTTAAGAGCCTCTTGATACTCCAGATAACAGACTTCACGATTCTCAAAGAGCACATTTACTTTGAGTAAACTGTATGTATGAGCTTTTTTTACAAACACCATATTCTCTTCATTCTCTCTAATAAGGGCTTTTTTATCAATCATAAAAGCGCGTTTTGCGACACTTAGTTCGACCTTTGTTCTGAGTCCGGCTAGAAGATTTGCATCTTTTGGAAGAACAAAACGAACATATCTTGTCTGATTAAGAGGGTGAAGAGTTGGGGATATAAGCTCTATCTTCGATTTTATCTCCTCTTTAGCAACCTTTAAAGTAACCTCTTGCAAAGGCTGCAGAGTTTTTACAACATCTTGGGGAATATCTGCCTCCATCCAGTTCTCTCCATCTCTTTTTATAACAAAAAGAGCGCTTGATGGAGAGATGTTTTTGCCCACTTGAATATCTGTTTGTAAAATCACTCCGTTAGTCGGTGAGCGAAGTTCTATATTTGGCAAGATAACAAACTCATGAAAAAGTTTTTCCATCATCTCATCCGTTGCTCCGTAAGATCTAAGAAGCGCTTTTGCAGCCTGAAGCTTTATTGTGTCTCTTTTCATATTCTCATCCGCGATAAGACACTCTTTTTGGGCGATTATCTCCTCTTTGCAGAGTTGTGCTTTGCGATCTGCCTCATTTTTGCTGTATGAGAGTTCTATCCAGGTATCAATTGCCTCTTTTTGCGCCTCTATCCAGTACTGTGAGCTCAGAGTTGCAAGAAGTTCACCCTTGCCAACACGCTCAAACTCTGTTTTGTGCAGCTGCACCACTTGCGCTTCATACGGCACGGAAGTTGTGTGAAGAAGTTTTGGCGGGGTGGTGACCTGCATCATATAGACATCAAGTGGCACATGGGTAACCTCTTTGGCTTTGGCACTCTGAACCTGCCAGCTTTTCTCCTCTTGGGGTGTGAGCGTAACATCTGCACTAAGCCAAAATGCAAATATCATCTGCACCATAATCATTTTTTTCATAGTTCTTCCTTTGTTTGTAAAACGCTATAGAGTTTAAATAGTGTTTCATAATATTTTTTATAATGTTCAATAAGCTCTTTTTTTAGGTCTGTAAGCTCTCTTTGGCTTAAAAGATACTCCACAACTGAGCCTTCTCCGAGCTCATAAGCGCCCTTTACAAGAGGCATCAGCTCATTTTCATACTTCTGTGCCATCGCTTGGTATGCGGTTATATTTTCATAATTTTGCACCAGCTCTTTTTTAAGCGCCTCTGCATACGAGCTCTTCTGTAACCTTACTCCCTCTTTTTCATGCATAAGCGCACTTTTTTTATGCATTGCCGCCGCACGGTTTTCTTCGTTAAAGGAGTTTGTAAAATTGAGCGGCATAGATAGCGAGAAGACAAATCTATCTGTATCAAGCTCATTCTCATAAGCAGCTCCAAGAGTAAAAGAGTCAAAAGAGGCATTGTACCTCTCATAATCACTCTGGTATGTCAATATCTTTTTTTCAATCGATTGCTCTAAAAGCGTCTCATCTTCATAGTTAAACTGCAGCTCTTTTGTGATTGGGATGGTATCTTTGCAGGAGAGTTCATCTTCTCTCAAAGAGGGCAGAAGAGTTTTAGACTCCAGATTTTTGCGAGAGATAGCAACCGCATTCTCATAAAGTTTATACTCGGCTCTGATCCTATCAAGCTCTATTTGAAGCGCTAAAAGATCTTTTTTGGAGATCTCGCCATGTTCGTAGGCTCTCTTTTTTTTCTCATAAAACTTCTCAAAAGCCAAAAAAGAGTCCCTGTACTGCAGCGTGCTTTTTTGGTTTAAACAGTTGATGTGGTAGAGAAGCTTTATCTCTTGTCTTAAAAGAAATAGATCATTCTGTAGTTCCAAGATCTCTGATTCGTTTTGGTATTTCACAGAGCGCGCCGCACCTTTTTTAGCGCCAGGATGCATGATATTTTGCTCCAAACCAACGCTGTACTCGTAACCGGCTTTCTCTGCATCTGGCTTTGCGTACGCACCTGCTGCTAAAAACTCAAGCGGCTCATTTAGTTCTGAGGCTCTGTTTTGTGAAGAGTGCGCCTCTTTGAGCGATTTGATCGATTTTGAGAGCGGATGTTCATCTTTTACTCTTAGCAATATCTCATCTAACGAGATTGGCGCTGCACTCAAAGAAAAAACAGCCATTAAAAGGGAGAGTATAATTTTCACTTAGGCTCCTTCTGCATCAGTGTGCCATCAAGCGCATTGATAACAAGGTTGTAGTCCTTTGTAGAAGCTCTATAGATCAAATATTTACCCGATGTTGTCAGTTTGATACCTTGAGTCTCCTGCTGTGTTGACTCTTTTATAATAGCTCTTGCCTCTTCTTTATCTATGTTAGAGAGTTGATTCATTCTGGCTTTTTGTTGATATTTAAGTTTAAAAAGCTGCTTGTCTGCTTTGTTAAAATATAGAGTATCTAAAACACTCATAGTCTGACCCGAAGCAAAGAGAACAAACGGTATCATCCATAATATAAAAATTTTCATAATTATCCTTTTTTTATGCATAGGAGCATGCTTATCTATTTTAAAATTTATAAATTGTATTTGGTAAAAAGGATTATGCTATAGGGGGTTTAAAGAAGTTGAAATAGTCCAAAGAAAGAAACATTTTATTGTATTTAAAAAGAGTATCTCTTTTTTGAATAATTGCAATATAAGCTGATTTTTCTGTAAAAAGATATGACGCATGATATTCTGCATGAATTTCACACAAAGTGTCTGCTGTTTCATTTGACGCATTCTGAATTTCACTGATACAGCTATTTACGGAGCAGTGATTATCTTCCAAAACAACAAAAGCATAATCATGCGTTGCTGAGAAACTTATCGCAAATAAAAGTAAAAACAGCCATATTTTTTTCGAATTCATTATATTATTGTACTAAAAAACAGTTAATGATATTTCCTCTAAAGAGTATTAACCACTACTGTTTTTTCATCCATTTTTTAAATTTTTGAAGACTGTCTATATACTCTGCAACATCATATATATCTTCTTCATCTAGCGCTATTTTTGGCATTGCATTTGCCGAGTAGCCAAACTCTCTAAAATTCATGGACGGATTTTGTATATATGAAACAATCTGCTCTTTTCTTCTATCATACGAAACCAGATTAAAGTCTCTACCCATCCCTCCTTCCATCTTTACACTGTGACAATTCGCACAGTGTGTTTTATACACATAAATTCCATTTTTTATATCAGCATATACAAAACTGGCACAAATCATTATAATTAGTAATATTGTTTTCAAAATTCACTTCTGCATTTTATTTTTTAAATTGATAACACATATCAATTAGTAGATATAAAATTATATCACATTAATAATGACTTCTTATATTTTATTTTTTTATAGTTACTATTACAGCAGCTTTTAACAAAAAACATTCTAAGATTTAGCATATTGATTTTTAGGTAAATATATGAAAATAAAATCACTTTACATATCTGCGGGGCAGAAGAATGTCGGTACTCTTTTTGTATCTATGGGCATGATGGATATACTTAAAAGAAATCTACACAGAGTTGCTTTTTTTCGCCCTGTCATATTTTCAAAAAATATTCGTGATAATGATATTGACTTTATTTTAAAGCGCTATAACCTTGATATGGAGTATCAAGATGCTTATGGCTTTGATATAGACTATGTTGAAAATATGATTGCATCAAAACGCCTGGATGAGCTGATAAATCAGCTTATACAAAAGTTTAAAAAACTCGAAAACAGTTACGATTTTGTTCTTTGTGAAGGGATCAGACATTCATCTTTAACATCTACTATAGAGTATGACTTCAATATGCTTTTGGCACAAAATTTCGGTTCGTCCATTATCAATATATTGGGTGCAAAAGAGATATCCGTGCAAGATATATATGAAAACATATTGATAGAAAATGAAAATATAAGTGCGCACGACTGTACCCATTTTGCTACATTTGTAAGCAGGCTCAGCGACAAAAAATATCTTGAATTAAAAAAGAGATTAAAAAATCATGATTTTGCTATTTATCTTTTAAAAGAGGTGAAAGAGTTGGATATTCCGACTCTTGAAGATGTAAAAGAAGCGCTTGATGCCAAGCCGATACTATTTTCGCCAAATGACAACTCCAGAGTTACAAGAAATTTTAAGATAGCCGCACAAAGTATTGAGAACTTTTTAAACCAGATGCAAGAAGATGATTTGGTTGTTCTGTGTGCAGATAGATCAGATATTGTTACAGCAATTATTGCAGCATTTTACTCAAAAGAGTACCCAAAAATAAGTGGAATTATCTTCTCTTCGGATACGCAAATCCATCCAAATATACAAAAGATTCTCTTAGGACTAAAAGAGTTTAATCTTCCCGTTTTATCCGTTGCAGCAGATACATATCAAATTGCAAAAAAATTAACTCAAGTATACTCTAGATTAAGAGTAAACAGCGAGAGAAAAATAGCTTTGGCTCTTGGACTTTTTAATGCAAGCATAGATATAAAAGTCATTGAAGAGAAGATAGTAACACAAAAAACCGAAGTTATAACTCCTATAATGTTTGAGTATAAACTCTTTGAGATGGCTGCAAAAAAGAGAAAAAAGATTGTTTTGCCCGAGAGCGGTGATGAGAGAATTTTAAGAGCTGCTGAAATAGTTCTGCGCCGTAATGTTGCAGATATCATACTCCTGGGAGATGAAAATGAGATACAAGAGAGTGCACAAAAATTTGGGCTTAATTTAAGCGAAGCAACCATAATAAATCCTTTTACATCTGAGCTTTTAGAAGAGTTTGCGGATGTTTTTTATAGTATAAGAAAAGAGAAAGGGTTAAGTCTTCAAGGTGCAAAAGATGCAATGGCCCATATAAACTACTTTGCAACAATGATGGTCCATTTAGAACACGCCGACGGCATGGTTAGCGGTGCCATTCATACAACCGCAGACACTATAAGACCTGCTCTGCAAATTATAAAAACTTCACCGGGCGTAAGCATAGCTTCAAGCCTCTTTTTTATGTGTTTAAAAACAAAAGTTTTAGTTTATGGAGATTGTGCGCTAAATCAAAACCCAAATGCTAAAGAGCTTGCTCAAATAGCTATTTCATGTGCAAAAACATCTCGCGCTTTTGGAATTGAACCAAAAGTAGCAATGCTCTCATATTCAACAGGCCAAAGCGGAGAGGGAGCTGATGTAGACAAAGTAAGAGAAGCTGCACAAATAGTAAAATCACTTCAACCAGATTTAAAAATTGACGGACCTATCCAGTATGATGCGGCCATAGACAAAAGTGTAGCATCTCTTAAACTTCCAAACTCAGAAGTGGCGGGGGAAGCAAGTGTCTTTGTTTTTCCAGATTTAAATACCGGCAATAATACATATAAAGCTCTTCAGCGCTCAGGCGGCGCAATTGCCATAGGACCTATTTTGCAAGGACTCAAAAAACCGGTTAATGATTTAAGCCGCGGATGCAGTGTAAAAGATATAGTAAATACTATCCTTATTACGGCGATTCAAGCGGAGCAAAAATGAAAATAGCGGTCATAAACTCGGGAAGCTCTTCCATAAAATTCAAACTCTTTCTTATGCCCCAAGGAAAAGTTTTAGCACACGCTTTAGTTGAAAAGATAGGTGAGACAAATTCAACTATAACATTTAAGTATGACACTAACAAACATGTTATACCTTCTGTTATAAAAACACATCATGAAGGACTAAAAGAGATAAATGCTCTTTTAAAAAAGCATGAGATTGTAGAACATTTTTGTGTACTTGACGCTATAGCGCACAGAGTTGTACATGGCGGAGAGTATTTTAAAGATGTTACGATTATAGACGAAGAGGTAATAGAGAAGATAAAAGAGTTGATACCGCTTGCACCGCTTCATAATGGAGCAAATCTGGAGGGAATTTTAGTAAGCAGAAAAAAAGCTCCCGATGTTGTACAAATTGCTGTTTTTGATACGGCATTTCATGAGACCATGCCCAAAGAGGCTTATCTTTATGCTTTACCGTATGAGATGTATAAACAACACAAAATCAGAAGATACGGTTTTCATGGAACTTCGCACTCCTATATAATGAAAGAGACAGCTAAAAATATGGGTACGGATGCAAAAAAATTAAATATGATAACACTTCATCTTGGAAACGGCTCAAGCGCATGTGCCGTCAAAAATGGTTTAAGTATAGATACATCTATGGGCTTTACCCCGCTGGAAGGGCTTGTTATGGGAAGCAGATGCGGAGACATTGACCCCGCCATCCCTCTTTATATGCAAAGAGAGCTTGGAATGAGCGTAGATGAAGTAGATGCACTTTTAAATAAACACTCAGGACTTCTAGGAATCTGCAAAGATAAAGACCTCAGAGAGATAGAAAAAAGAGAGGACGAGCTATCTAAAGTGGCAATCGAGATGATGGTGAGAAGAGTTAAAAAATACATAGGAGCTTATGCTGCTATACTCGGCAGAGTGGATGCACTTGTATTTACTGCGGGTATCGGAGAAAATTCATACACAATCAGAGAGAAAATTTTACAAAATTTAGAGATATTTGGAATTGAACTTGATAAAAAAGCAAACAGGCAAAACGCTGCGTTAATATCAAAAGAGTCTAGTAAAGTAAAAATTTTTGTTATAAAAACAGATGAAGAGTTTGAGATAGCAAAACAGAGCGAAGAATTTTTAAAAAATCAATAAATCATTTATAAAAACTGCCTAAGTTTCGAGTCTAAATATATGTTATACTTTTGTATAAAAAGAGGAGATGTGTTATGATGAAAAAAATTTTATTTACTCTGTTTGTGATTCTCTTTATTGCCGGATGTGCCGATAAAAAAAGAGTTTTAAATATCGAAAATAGAGGTTTGTGTTCGGCTCCTTCTGCAACACTCTATTTAAATACTCTCGAGATACAAAATAGTGCAAAAACATTTAATATATCTCCTGATGAAATCAGAAAAGCTCTTGCTGATTCACTAAAAGAGACAAACTGTTTTTATGTTTTTAACAAAAAAGCTGAGCCTCTAAAATCAGAAAACGAATACCTCGTAGAGACTAAAGTTTCTCTTTTTCAGGAACAAGAGATAATTGAGAAAAATATCTTTAAAAAAGAGGAGAAAGAGCGTCTCTCTATGACTATTGCGCTTTATGCACATAATGAGAGTAAAAAAATCAATGCAAACACAACAAGTGAACTCTTTATAGACAAAACAAAAATCTTAGGTTTTACAACACAAAAAGATAGCGCTGAAGATAGTGAAACAGTACTAAAAAATGCCGTTAAACAAGTCTCTATTTTATTGAAAGATGGATTTGAAAAACTTCAAAACAGTGAAAAATAATTTAAATATTTTGAAGGACAATACTAAATGACATATAGGTATATAGGCAAAAGCGGCTTAAGAGTAAGCCCTATCTGCATGGGGACAATGACATTTGGAACACAAACACCCAGCCAAAAAGAGGCTTTTGAGATCATGGATAAAGCCTACGAAGCCGGTGTGAACTTTTATGACACAGCAGAACTCTATCCCGTTCCTCCGACTGCAAAACTTGCTGGAATAACCGAAGAGATAATAGGCAAATGGTTAAAAACCAAACCAAGAGAGAGCATTATTTTAGCAACAAAAGTTGCGGGAGCGGCTTCAGGATGGTATGTTCCACCTGTAAGACACGGGCTTACGGCAATTGACAGTTTTCACATCCAAAGAGCGGTTGAGGGAAGTTTAAAAAGATTAAAAACTGATTATATAGATCTTTATCAGATGCATTGGCCAGACACTATAGTACCGATTGAGGAGAGCTTAAAAGCATTTGACAAACTTGTGCAAGAGGGGAAAGTTCGTTATATAGGAACTTCCAATGATACCGCTTATGGGACTACAAAAGCGTTAATGACATCAGAAGCAAAGGGGTATGCAAGATTTGAATCGATTCAAAACAACTTTTCACTTTTAAACAGACGCTTTTTAGATGAGCTTGCAGCAGTAGCAAAAAAAGAACAAATTTCACTCCTCTCCTATTCACCGCTTGCTGGTGGAGTTCTTAGCGGTAAGTACAATCAAAATGCGGATATGCAAGGTCGTTTTAGCGAATATCTACAATCTCCAAATAAGCGTCAGCGTGTTATGGCACAAAGATTTATGAACGACAAAACACTCGCTTCAACACAAAAATATCTAAAAATAGCATATGATCACGAGATTCACCCTGTAACGCTGGCTATCGCATGGTCAAAACAGTTTGACTTTGTTGCTTCTACAATAATAGGCGCTACAAACGCGGCGCAGTTAGATGCATCTTTGGCTGCAATGGATCTTGTTTTAAGCGATGAAATTCTTAAAGCATGCGATGCTGTGCATCAGGAGATACTCTATCCGATGGGATAGTGTAAAATATCAAATATGACTTCCAAAGACAGATTCTCAATTATTCCCATATCATCCCTCTTTTTTGCTATAGCTTTTTTAGCTGTAGGCTATGGAATGATTTTAACTTTTATCGGAGTTTATCTCAAAGAGAGCGACTCTAGCAATATAGCAATAGGCGTTATAAATGCCGCATTTTTTCTAGGAGCTATCGGTGCTTCTATCTTTAGCCAAAAGATTATTGCAACAGTCGGACATATAAGAAGTTTTGCCACTTTTGCTTCTGTTATGATTATAGGATTTTTAGGACATAGTCTTTATTTCAATGAAATATTTTGGGCTGTTCTTAGACTTCTCTCGGGTTTTGCCTATTATGGACTACTTATTATTTTAGAGAGTTGGCTTAATGAAAAAAGCACTGAATCGCATAGAGGAAAAATTCTTGCTGTTTATACTATCATATTTTATTTGGCAACAGCTATCGGTCAGTTAATCCTTAATATTGGAGAAAAAGAGAGTCATATCTTTTTTATCATGGGTTCCATTTTGGTTCTTTTTTCTATTGTTTTTATCTCTATGACAAAGATAAAAGAGCCTATTTTGCAACCCTTTGAAAGATACAGTCTACCAAAAATATTTAACATTGCCCCTCTTGCGCTTGCCAGCAGTTTTATAGGAGGGTTTTTTGTCGGAGGTTTTTTTACTATGATACCGGTATATATAGTTGAAAATTTTAACTCAATTGAGATAGTCTCTATCTTTATGACCGTTGCACTTATAGGCGGATTGATCTCTCAGTGGCCAATTGGAATGCTATCTGATAGGCTTGGAAGAAGAAAGGTTATTGCATATAGCAGTTTTTTTATCGCTTTTGTCTCTGTTTGCTTTATTTTAGCCCCCTATCATGAGTCTCTTTTTTATCTCTTTGGGGCACTTCTGGGTTTTGGCATATTTTGTCTCTACCCCTTAGCTGTAGCAAGAGCAAATGATATTGTTGATGAAAACAAAAATATACTTGAAATAAGCAGAACACTCCTTTTTGCTTATGGTTTGGGCTCTTTTGCATCCCCTCTTATAATTGGTTTGGGATCATATTTTTTTGATCATTTTATCTTTTTATCTTTTTTAATTCTAAGCTTGTTTTTAGGATTTTACTCACTCTCAAGTGAAAGAGTAGCTGATGAGGATATGAGTGTTTTTGTAAATATGCCAAGTGTCGCGGGAGCAGAGTTTCCACACCTTGACCCTAGACAGGATAACCTTTAAACTTTTTTGATATCATATAAAAAATCTGCATAAAAAGGTTCCTTTTATGAAAAAAAGAACAAAAATAGTAGCAACTGTAGGTCCTTCTTGTGATAGTACAGAAAAACTTGAAGAACTTATAAGAGCCGGTGTAAATGTTTTTAGACTCAATTTTTCCCATGGAGATTATGCATACCATAAAATGGTACTTAAACACATCAGAGAAGCCATAAAAAAAACAGGCTTAATTGTTGGAGTCCTACAGGATATTAGTGGCCCAAAGATTCGTGTAGGGGAACTTAAGCAAAGTTTTGAACTACGAAGCGGAGATATTTTAGAATTTACCCAAGAAGATATTGTAGGCTGCAGAGTAGAAGATGCCCACTATAGATTAACCCTAAACAAAAAAGAGATTTTACAGAAGCTGCATATTGGTCAATTTATTTATCTGTATGATGGCATTATTCGTGCCAAAGTCACTGAGATCAAAAACGGCTCTGTTTTTACAACCATAGAAAATGACGGTATTTTAAGCAGTAAAAAGGGAGTTAATTTTCCAAACAGCTATATTAATATCGATGTTTTAACGCCAAAAGACAGAAAAGATATAGCATGGGGCGTTAAAAACGGTGTTGATTTTATGGCTATCTCTTTCGTACAAAATGCCCAAGATATGCTTAATGCAAGAAAAATTGTGGATGAACACGGTGGAAAACAGATGCTTATTGCAAAAATTGAAAAATTTGATGCAATTGAGAATATAGATGATATCTTAAGAGTAAGTGACGGTCTTATGGTTGCACGCGGAGATTTGGGCATTGAAGTACCATTTTATGAAGTTCCAAATATACAAAAAATGCTTATTAAAAAAGCGAATGAAGTTTCAAAACCTGTTATCACTGCAACCCAGATGCTGCTCTCTATGACAAAGAGTCAAAGAGCCTCAAGAGCTGAGATAAGCGACATTGCAAATGCCGTCTTAGATGGGACTGATGCTGTTATGCTCTCTGAAGAGAGTGCAATTGGTGACTACCCGGTTTTGGCAGTTAAAACAATGTATGAAACTATAAAAGAGGCGGAAAAAGAGTATCCTTATCATAAATTTTATGAACACAAACATAAGGAAATTACAACTGCAATAGATGAATCAGCCGTCAGACTCTCAAAAGATTTGAATGCAGCAGCTCTTATCTCTCTTACAAACTCCGGTAATTCTGCAAGAGAATTAGCAAAATATCGTCCAAGCAAACCTATTTATGCTATTACCCATAATGATAAAGTGCATAGACAACTTACTCTTTCATGGGGCGTTGTTCCCGCTTTTAGCATTAAAAAAAGCTCTATCAGCCAAACTCTTAAAGATGTTATAAACAAAGGGTTAAAAAAGAGTATTTTAGATGAGAAAAAAACATATATTCTTACAGCAGGAAGTCCTATGGGAGTAAGCGGCTCTACAAATGTAATTCGGGTACTTACTTCAGATGGTATAGGATTTTTTAAAAATCTAAATACATAATAAATATATATTTATGCTACTATAAATATATAATTTTTACAAAAAGGTTATTTTATGAAATATATACGATTTTTTAATGAACTAAATATTGATGATATTTCAATCGTTGGCGGCAAAAATGCTTCACTTGGGGAGATGTACCAAAATCTTACTCCAAAAGGGGTAAATATTCCAAACGGCTTCGCGACAACAAGCGATGCCTACTGGCTGCTTCTAGAAGAAAACGGAATAAAAAACAAGATAGCCTCTATTTTGAGTGATTTAAACATAAATGACACAAACAATCTTCAAGAGCGCGGACTAAAGGTGCGTACTCTTATCTTAAACTCTCATCTTCCAAAGGTGCTCGCAGATGAACTTATTGAAGCATATAAAACTCTCTCTGGTGAATATAAAAAAAATGCTGTTGATGTGGCTGTGCGATCATCGGGAACAGCGGAAGATCTGCCTGACGCCTCTTTTGCAGGGCAACAAGAGACTTTTTTAAATGTAAGCACAAAAGAGGAACTTCTTGAGTGCGTTTTAAAATGTTTTGCTTCACTCTTTACCGACAGAGCCATCAGCTACCGCACAAGCCGAGGATTTGACCACTTCAAAGTAGCTCTATCAGTCGGTGTGCAGAAGATGGTGCGAAGCGATATCTCATCAAGCGGAATTATGTTTAGCATTGATACGGAGAGCGGATCTGAAAATCTTATACTTATAAACTCCATCTGGGGTCTGGGCGAAAATGTGGTGAGCGGACGCGTCAATGCGGATGAGTTTTTTATCTTTAAACCTACGCTCAAAGAGGGTAAAAAAGCCATAATCAAACGCTCTTTGGGAAGCAAAAAAGAGAAGATGCTTTACGATGAAAAATCACGCACTATAGATATTGCCACTACAAAAGAGGAGCAAAACAGTTTCTCTATAACTGATAATGAGGTTATTGAATTGGCAAAAATAGCCGTTATTATAGAAAATCTTTACAACCGGCCTATGGATATTGAGTGGGCAAAAGATGGGGATGATGGCAAACTCTACATCGTTCAGGCAAGACCTGAAACTGTAAAAAACAGAGAAAACAAAAGTATGACAAGCCGGCGCTACTCGCTTGATGGTATCAAAGATGCAAAAATTTTAACATCAGGACGAGCAATCGGCGATAAAATAGGCAGCGGAAAAGTAAGTATTATAAACAAAACATCTGAATTTCAACGCTTTAATGATGGTGATATTTTAGTTGCAGACTCTACAAATCCCGACTGGGAACCCATCATGAAAAAAGCCTCTGCCGTAATCACTAACCGCGGAAGCCGCACATGTCATGCGGCTATCGTAGCAAGAGAGATAGGCGTTCCTGCTGTTGTCGGATGTACGAATGCTACTGAAGTGCTGCGTGATAGGCAAAAAGTTACTGTTAGCTGTGCGCAGGGCGACGAGGGGTATGTTTATGAGGGTGAGATTCCCTTCTCTGTTAAAACATTGGATATAAAAAATCTCAAACCTACTAAAACCAAACTCTATGTAAATGTAGGAAATCCTGCCGAAGCTTTTCACTTTGCAAAACTTCCAAATGACGGTGTCGGGCTTGCAAGGATGGAGTTTATTATGAGTAACTCCATCAAAGCTCATCCAATGGCTCTTGTTGCTATGCACAAGAACCAAAAAGTTAAAGATGAAGAGGAGATTCACTCACTTATGACTCCTTGTACCGATACAAAAGAGTTCTTTTTGCAAAAATTGAGTGAAGGCATTGGGATGATTGCAGCGGCTTTTTACCCAAAACCTGTAATTATAAGAACAAGCGACTTTAAAAGCAACGAATACCGCAATATGTTAGGCGGTCTAAAGTATGAAGCCGTTGAAGAAAATCCGATGATAGGCTTTAGAGGTGCCAGCCGATACTATGACGAAAGTTACCGCGAAGCCTTTGAGTGGGAGTGCGAAGCGCTAAAGAGAGTGCGTGATGAGATGGGGCTTGAGAATATTAAAATAATGATTCCATTTGTGCGCACACCTGAAGAGGGCAAAAAAGTTATAGAAATTATAAATAAAAAAGAGTTGCATCAAGGCGAAAACGGGCTTGAAATATACGCAATGTGCGAAATACCAGCAAATGTTATTTTAGCCGATAAATTTTTAGAAGTTTTTGACGGCTACTCCATAGGTTCAAACGACTTGACACAGCTTACGCTTGGCGTTGACAGAGAGAGTGCAAAAATTTCTCATATCTTTGATGAGAGAAATGAGGCAGTAAAAAGAATGCTTCAGATGGCAATAAAAGCATGCAAGGAGAGAGGCAAATATATAGGCATCTGCGGGCAGGCGCCATCAGATTACCCTGAAATTACACAGTTTTTGGTACAAGAGGGCATAGACTCCATCTCTCTTAATCCAGATTCGCTTTTTAAAATGCGTCAGGTTGTAACTGATTTAGAAAACAGATAATTTATGATAAAATTTCACTAATGAAACTGCATCTAATTCTATCTCTGCTCTTTTTTATTGCCGCGAGTTTTGCTTCTATACATGAAGTAGAGCATATAAAGCATCATGATGACTCTTCATGCTTTATATGTACAGTAAGTCAAAATCTGGTGTCTGCAGATGCTGTTGAATTTGCTGCGGAGATAGAAGTTTTTCATTTTGAAAAAATTATACAAAACACTCTTCTCTCCTATTTATATATAAAAACAGCAACATATCAAAACCGCGCACCTCCTAAAATATCCTAAAACAAAAAAAATTATCAGCACAAAAAATTAAAAATATATATTTTAGGATAAAAATATGCATAAAACTTTACACAACTCGCTGCTACTTGCTTTATTCTCAGCAATATCTCTATATGCAGACAGCAGTGATACACAATCTATCTCTTTAGACGCGCTTACCGTGTCCGCTTCACCTATTCACGAACATGAAACTTTTGAAGTTCCTGCTCAAATAGATGCTATTAGCTCCAATGAAATAACAAAAAAATCTACTGCTTCTCTTGGAAAAATTTTAGAAGACATTCCGGGAGTAAATAACATTGCTACAGGTTCTCAATCGGGCAAACCGGTGATTCGCGGCATGAGCGGAGAGAGAGTAAAAATAGTCTCAAACGGCAGTGCTACAGATTTTCAAACTTACGGAATCCGCCATTTGGCAAACATTGATCCGTTTTTCGCTCAAAATATAGAAGTTATCCGCGGTGCACAAGGAGTTCTTTACGGCTCTGACGCTCTAGGAGGAGTCGTAAATGTACTGTCGCCGGAACTACTTTCCACATCAGATGATTCCGTAGTGTATAAAGGCGAACTAGCCGGTGAATACAACACAAACAACAATGAGTGGATGAGCAGCGTAAAAGCACAAATGGCAAAAGGTAAGTTTGGTCTTAATGTAGGAGTCTCAAAAAGAGAAGCCGACAATTATAAAACAGCTTCAAGCCCTACCTATAAAAGCGGAGATCCTGCCGGTACGCTTCCGCTTTTCTCAGGTGAACTCCCCTATACAAACTTTGAAAACACATCGGCATATATAGCTCTGGGATATAGAGATGAGTGGGGTGAAGTATCGCTTGGGCACACCTATTGGCAAAGTTACCAGAACTTTTTAGGGCATCTACCTGATTTAACTCCTGTATCCTCCGCGGGACAGGATCTCTCTAACAATGAAACACAGCTAAAAGCCGAAATTTTTGCGGGCGAGTGGATTATAAAACCGATGATATCCCACACCATCAACACCAGAGAAGCAGCTACAAATACACCGTATGAGATTATGGAGAGCGTAAAAGGAACAAATGCGTATGTTGATTTAAATGTAGATAGAACAGATGCAAAACTAGCTTTTATACATCCGATATTTTCCATTTTTGATGGTGAAATAGGCATAGAGGGATATGATAAAGATCAAACGCTAAAGAGCGGAAAACTCTCACCAAGCGCAAAAGAGAAAGGTTTAGGGCTCTATATTTTTGAAGAGGCGGATATTGGAGAGTGGATTTTTCAAGGCGGCCTAAGATACAGCAAAATCGAGATAAATGCGCCAACAGATGGAAATAATGCACCTTTTGTTGCCAGCGGTATCTTTGATGCGTCAAACAACAGCAAAAAATTTTCTGCCATTGCGGGATCTATAGGAGCCACATACAAGCTTAACACAAACTTCAATATCGCGGTAAATATAAGCAGAGGTTTTCGGGCGCCTAGCATTTTTGAGCTCTATGCGGGCGGGGTTCACGGAGGCGTACAAGCATATCAGCTTGGAAACCCAAACCTTGAAGAGGAGATAAGTATGGGCGCTGATATAGCGCTGCGATATAAAGATGAAAAGACAAAAGCAAGCATAGCTCTCTATCATACCTATATAGACAACTATATCTTTTTGCAAAATACCGGAAATAGCGTAACGGTTGGGAGCATGACACTTCCTGAGATGAAAAATGAGCAGACTGATGCGACAATGCAAGGTATTGAGTTTTCAGTTGATACAATGCTAAGCGATAAAACACGCGCAACGGGAACTTTTGAGGTTATAAAGGGGCGTGACACGAAAAACGATAGAAGTCTGCCTCTCATTCCTGCAAACAACCTAAAACTGGCAATTTATCAAAATCTTGGAAATTTAGGAGCGATGCAAAACTCAACTCTCTTTATAGATTATAAATATATTGATGATCAGCAAGTAGGTGGCGCATATGAACCATTTGCGCAGTACAACAACACTCCATTTGGAACAGCCGATACACAAAGCTACTCATTATGGGGAGTTGGATACACATCTGATATTGATATATTTGAATATAAGCCACAATTGAGCATCAAAATATCCAATCTCTTTGATAAAGAGTATAGAGACTTTTTAGACACATACAAAGGATATGCTCTTGGCATGGGAAGAAATATCTCATTTTCCCTTAGAGTGCCTTTTGAGAGTTGAAAAATTAACAGCTTTTAGACGCTGTTAATTTGACTCTGAAAAATTTCTCTAACTCCATAACCACCGTGAGTGTTAAAGCTATAAAAAGGAGTGTCGCCCACATTTGCAAACTAACCGGCTCAACGCTAAGTATAGGCTGCATAAAAGGTGTATACATAGCTATCATATGAATACCCTGTGCAGAGATAACAGATATCCATAAAAGCATATTTCTGGCATGATTGATTTTAAAGATGGAGCTGTTTTCACTGCGTGAATTAAAAGTATGTACATTCTCAAAGAGCACCATCATAAGCAGTGTAATATTTCTTGCCGCTTCCTCTTGATATCCAAACTCAAGCAGCGTATAAAAAAGAGCAAATGCCGAGATGCCCATGTATAAACCGCCTACAACTACTCTGCTAATCATGGTTTTGTTAAATATAGGCTCTTTGGGATCGCGCGGCTTGCGTTTTAGCACTCCGGGTTCCGCTTTTTCCACAGCCAGTGCTACATCTTGTATGCCGTTTGCAACAAGGTTAAGCCAGAGTATCTGCACAGGCAGAAGCGGAATAGGTATAAAAAATATGATTGAGAGAAGCACAAGCACTATCTCGGCAAATCCTGTAGCTATAAGAAGATGGATGACTTTGCGGATATTGTCATACGCTACGCGCCCCTCTTCTACACCGTTTACGATGGAGCCGAAGTGGTCATCCGTTAGTATCAGGTCGCTTGATTCGCGCGCAACATCTGTACCGCTTTTACCCATAGCTATACCGATGTTTGCAAACTTGAGTGCAGGCGCGTCATTGACACCGTCTCCCGTAACTGCCACAAAGTGACCGAGTTCTTGAAATGTTTTTACTATAAGCTGTTTTTGCTGAGGAGAAACTCTCGCAAAAACACGCTTATGAGCAATCTCCTCTTTTGGCGCTCCACGCTCCATCCAATGAGCGATTGCCACTCCGTCTATTATCTCATCTTTGCTTATGGCGATGCCGAGTTCTCTTGCTATATAAAATGCGGTGTTTGGATGATCACCCGTTACCATAACTACTTCAATTCCCGCCTCTTCTGCAGTGCGAAGAGCCTCTTTGACCCCTTCTCTAAGAGGATCTGTTATAGCTGCAAATCCAAGATAGGTGTATCCATCCTCCGCAATAGCGCTATTATCGTTAATTCTGTATGCCAAAGCTATATTTCTAAATCCGTTAGCAGCCCACTCATCAACCTGTTTTAAAGTGTACTCTTTTTCATCCTCGCCAAGTGTGCTTTTTGCAAGTATAACCTCCGGTGAGCCTTTGATAAAATCAACTTTTTTGCCCTCAATCTCATAACTTGCTGCTGAATACTTATTGACCGGTTCATAAGGAGTTAGTGCGATTGCTTTTGCTTTTTCATACTTTTTAACAAGAGTCTCATTAATAGCAAGTGCATACCTAGCTAAAGCTATATCTACCTGATCGCCTAAGAAAACAAACTCATCACCCTCTTTTCGATGAGTTGACTCATTACACAAAAGAGCACTCAGAACTACATGCTCATCTACTGCCTCACTGCTGTTATATGTTTTATCGGGACTGATAAAGTGCTCAACGCTTAGGCGGTTTTGCGTCATCGTTCCGGTCTTGTCGCTTGCTATAAATGTACATGAACCAAGCCCCTCAATAGCAGATAGCTTGCGTACAATGACATTTCTCTTACTCATAACACTGCTTGCGACGCTCAGTGCAACTGTAATAGCAACGGGGAGCCCCTCCGGAATAGCAGATACCGCAAGAGCTACTGTGAGGAAAAAGATATCTTTTAGCGGCATATCCTGATAAACGCCGAGCATAATGATAAGCAGCGCGACACCGCTTATGATTTTGGAAATGTTGAAAGAGAACTTCTCCATGCGCAGCATTAGCGGTGGTTTTGCAATCTTTACCTCTGCTAAAAGAGAGGCTATTTTACCGACTTCCGTCATCTCGGCTATTGCCACCACAACTCCGATTGCCCGCCCTTTTGTAACTAAAGAGCCGCCATAGAGCATGTTTTTTCTCTCGCCTATTGGTTCATTTTCATCTTTGGATATATATTGCGGATTTTTACTTACTTCGATAGATTCGCCGGTAAGAAGCGATTCGTTTACTTGCAGATCATTTGCTTCTATAAGGCGTATATCAGCAGGAACTTTTACACCTGATTCGAAAAATACTATATCGCCGAGAGTGACATCTTCGCTTAGTATCTCAACTTTTTTGCCATCTCTTAAGACATTTGCATAAGTCTTGATTACTTTTTTCAGAGCGTCAGCTCTCTCGCCGGCATTATACTCTTGATAAGTTCCGACTACGGCGTTCACGAGAAGTGCCGCCATAATAAAACCGGCATCACTAAACTCCTTGATGACCAGCGATATAACAGTAGCTATAAGTAAAAC
Organism: Sulfurimonas xiamenensis; assembly: GCF_009258045.1. NCBI lineage: Bacteria > Pseudomonadati > Campylobacterota > Epsilonproteobacteria > Campylobacterales > Sulfurimonadaceae > Sulfurimonas > Sulfurimonas xiamenensis. Next base: position 46,959 of record NZ_CP041166.1, on the reverse strand, counting down.
ATAGATAACAGGACTCTTAAACTGCTCAATAAATATATTAAGCAGGGTGCGTTTTTTACCCTCTGCTAAAACATTTTTTCCATAATGCTTTGTACGAGAGCGAGCCTCTTCTTTGCTGAGGCCATCAACACTACACTCTAAATCTTCAAGAGTCTCTTCTATGCTTTTTGTGTGAAACATAAAATACTATTTATAAAAAAGGTAAACACACCTCTTTACTTTTTTTTCTTAGAACTTTTTTCTGCTTTTTCTTTCTTTTTAAAATCTTTTATATTTTTTTTAATCTCTTGTTTGAGCTCTTTTTTGAGCATAGCATTAAGCTCTTTTTTTACAATTTTTTTAACTTTTTTCTTATCAACCATCTTAAATCCTTTAATTTCAATAACTCATATGATAATGCGTATTAGCTTAATTTAAACTATATCCTCTAAATAGAATCAATAGTAGCTATCATTCTTTTGTAATGGTCCCCATGCCAATATATGCGTTTGCATGTAGGGCATATTTCAAACTCTGAAAAATACTTTTTTACTTTTGGCGGAAGCTGCGCTTCAATGTCACTTTTTTGCACTTTTTGCAACTCTGTATTACATACAATGCAGCGGGGTACAAGAGAGTAATCTTTTATTCCAAACTCTCTTTGAAGTTCTTGAAGCTGTTTTAAATTATCTATTGCATCAAGATAAAAAGTCGGCGCTTTCGTTCGTTCATGCAATCCTTTATCACGCGTTAAAATAATCCTATCCTCACTATTTGCAAGTTCAATAAGATCATTATCGTCAATCGTATTAAAATAGAGCGTATCAAAACCCATTATTCTAAGATATTTTGTAAGTTTTCCAAGATGACAATCAGCGATAAACTTAGGCGGATTTTCTATTTTCATACAAATATTATACCCTATCTCAATCCGGCAGACTATGCTATACTTATTCTTATGAATACTCTATTTTTGGCTGTAAAAGCAAAACTTGATGATTACGATACTTTAAAATCAGAATTTTCTGGCATTATAAAAGGTAAATGGGCTAGAGATGAAGATTTGCATGTAACAATTTGTTATTTTGGGACTATATATACTATTGAAGAACTATTAAACATGCTGCCCCGTTCTATCGAAAAAACACAACCTTCAGCTCTGACATCTTTAGACTTTTTTTCTCATAACAAAATACTTTATGCTAAACCTGAAGGCTATGCACTCGATAAACTTCATGCATCTCTTTGCACTCTTTTTCCACTAAAATCAACTGCATCGTTTACTCCCCATGTAACACTGATGAGAATGAAAAAAATAGATGACACTAAAGCTTTTAAAGAGGTTTTAAATAGATATAAAAATAGGAAAATAGGAAAAATTGAAACGACTTTAGAACTTATGCAAAACTGCCTATCCCCCGAAGGTTCCAAGTATAAGAGCATTAAAAAATTTGAGTAATATAATTTTTTAATATATATAAAAATTTGATAATTTTATCAAAAATATGATAAAATTTTGTCGATGAAATTAAATATACTTATATCTCTACTTTTTGCTGTTGTCACAAGCTTTGCCGCTGTTCATGAAGTGGAACACATTCAGCATAACGACAGCGCGTCATGTCTTATATGTACGGTAAGCCAAAATTTAATTTCTGACGATTCAGTTCAATTATTAACAGATATCGAACTTTTTCACTTTGAAAAAATCACACAAAACAATCTGCTTTCTTATATATTTACCAAAATAAACTCAAACCAAAACCGCGCTCCTCCATCTACTATCATAACTTAAAAAAATAAAATAAAAAATCTTACAAAAATAAAAAATTATAAATAATTAGGATAGAAAATTATGAAAAAAATAGTATTATCAAGCGTACTCTGCGCAACATTGGTTTATGGGGCAGATGTGCTTCCTGTTGAAAAAAGAACATTTGATCAGTCAAAATTCATTCCAGATATCTCTTTGGTCTTAGACGCTTCATATGTTGATAGAAGTGTAAAAGATGACGAGGCGCCCCATTTAGAGCTTCCAGGTATTGCCCACGGCCTTTTGGGAGAGCACTCTCACGGAGATTCGGAACATGCCACTTACAATGCAAAAAACGGATTTAACCTCAATTATGCAGAGCTTGTGCTCTCAAGCAGCGCTGATCCATTTTTTACGGTGGATGGCGTATTTCACTTTTCAGAAAATGGTGTTGAGATAGAGGAGCTATACTTTACATCTAACGCTTTAGGACACGGCACAAAAGTAAAAGGCGGAAAATTTAACTCAAACTTTGGTTATCTAAATGAGCAACACCACCATGCATGGGATTTTGCAGATATGCCTTTAGTATATGAGGCATTTTTAGGAATGCACGGTATAAATGAAACAGGTGCGCAAATTCAGTGGACTGCTCCGACTCCTTTTTACCTTATGGCAGGATTTGAAGTGCTTCAAGGAGAAAACGAACAGATGTTCGGCAATGAATCAGTTGATATAGAAGAATTCACAACTATAGAAGAAGATAAAATAGAGGGAACTTCTGCACCTTCACTTTACATTGGATATATAAAAGCTTCTCATGATATAGACAACACAACCTTGCTCGGTGGAATTTCTTATGCTCAAGGTGATTCAATGATAGATCACAGCAGCGATCATGAAGCTCCACATGTGTTTAGCGGCGACTCAAAACTTTACGGTGCCGATTTGGTTGTTTTGCATGCTATTGACTCTTACAAATCTATCAAGTGGCAGACAGAGTATCTTCAAAGAGAGCTAGACGGTACACAGTACAATCTATACGGCACATTTACCTCCCCTCATATCAATAAAAAACAGAGCGGTCTCTACTCACAGCTTATCTACACACACAATAAAAACTGGAGAATGGGTGTTAGATACGATGCAATATTAAAAAATGATGTTACAGCGGACAATATAGATAAACCACAGCCAGACGGGCTCGACAAATACACAGCGATGGTAGAGTACCATACAAGCGAGTTTGCAAGATTTAGACTGCAGTACAGCCGCGACAACTCTATGTTTAATGAAGATGGTCAAAGAGAAAAAATCGACACTCTCATTCTTCAAGCAAATATCTCTATCGGCGCACACGCGGCACATAGTTTTTAAGCATGAAAAAACTACTAACACTGCTAACGCTTCTGCCGCTAACACTCTTAGCTCATCTAAATATAGCGGTAAGCTACCCTTATATAGGGGCGCTTACTAAAACAATAGGCGGGGAGCATATTACGACTACTGTTTTGGCAAAGGGAAACTGGGATCCGCACTTTATTATTCCCCGTCCTTCGCTTATTACAAAAGTGAGAAATGCCGATGCACTTATCATGAACGGAGCTCAGCTTGAGATCGGCTGGCTGCCTCCACTTATAAACCGTGCGGGGAATCCAAAAACTTCACCCTCCTCTGCAACATTTTTAAATCTTTCCCATCATATAGAGCTTATAAACAAGCCAAGCGAAGTAGATAGAAAAGACGGCGACATTCATCCCGATGGCAATCCGCACTTTCATCTAAGCCCGCAAAACATTCTGTTTTTGGCACAGACCATAAAAAATTTTTTAATCTCTATAGATAAAAAACACTATGAGGTTTACGAAAAAAACTATGCTGATTTTTCTAAGATGTGGAACCAAAAGATGAGTGAGTGGAGCCAAAAAATGAGCGATAAAAAAGGCTTAAAGGTTATCCAATTTCATGACAATTTAGCTTACTTTAACAAAGCCTACGGACTTATAAATATAGGCACTATCGAGCCTCTTCCCGGTATTCCTCCCTCATCAAGACATACCATAGAAACGATTGAGCTTATAAAAAAAGAGAATCCTTGCTGCATACTCCATGATGTTTATCACTCAACAAAAACAGCAGATTTTATAAGCCAAAAAACAGGCATAAATATAGTTTTAATGCCGCATGATATAGAAGCGCTGGACAACATAAACAGCTTAAGTGCGCTTTTTGATCATCTAACAAGTGCAATAAAATGACAGATATTCTTCTTGTACCAATTGCTCTTGTTATTATTCTGGTGATGCTTCACTCCTATTTCGGGATGGAGATATTAAAGCGCGGTATCATCTTTACCGACCTTGCAATTGCGCAGTTTGCAGCTCTTGGCTCATCTATAAGTCTTGGCTATTTTCATGAAGAATATTTCTACCTCCTAACGCTTAGTTTTGCTCTTTTGAGTGCATTTCTTATAGCATTTGCTTCTACGCGCAAACTCCATTTAGAGGCGTTTATCGGAATACTTTATGTTTTAGGTGCAAGCGGCATCATGATGGTTCTCTCCCACTCTGCAGAGGGGATGGAGCACTTCAAGTCTCTGCTTGCCAGCGATATACTCTTTACTCCTCCCATTGAAGTTGCAAAAAGCGGAGTTATATACGCATTTATCGCTCTTGGACTCTACTTTATCTACCCGAAACTCAGCGGCTTTTTAAAAGAGCTTCTATTCTTTTCGCTTCTTGCCATTACCGTCACCTCATCTGTTTCACTTGCAGGAGTTTTTGTCGTTTTTGTGCTTCTTATTGCACCGCCGTTTGTAGCACTCTCACTAAACTTTAAAAAACCTTTACTCGGAAGTTTCTTTTTTGGATGGTTTTTTAGTATAAGCGCGATTATACTATCATATTTTTATGACTTGCCGACCGGCTATGGCATCGTTTTTTTAGGCGCATTTTTAACCGCGGTTGCAGTTTTAGTAACATCAAAAAAAGCATATGAAAGTTAATATGAAATTTCCAAACGAATGGACGCAAAAAGAGTTTTTAGAAAATAAAAAAAAGCTTGAAGCAGAGGGGGTAAAAGTATTGCTGATAGATACTATTCTCTCACCGATTGAAAATGCGGATACTCTCATCTATAACCCTTTTGAGCTAAAAGAGGAGCCGCAAGGAAGCGTTTTTGTATTTTATTGCGACACCGGAAAGGCAACCCTTAACAGACTTGAAGAGTACAAAAAAAAGTTTCCAAAACATCACTGCATTTCGCTTCATGGAGGAAGAGGATATTGGCGCAAGAACATGACGGTTTCTGATGAGCAGACATAAAAAACAGCTAGAGAGCTTTATAAAAAACCTGCGAAGCGAGAACTTTTACAATGCTCATGAAGATTTAGAGGTTCTGTGGTTTGAGAGAAGGTTCGAAGACTCTGATGAAGTAAGGCTTCTCAAAGGATTTATCAACGCTTCCGTCTGCTTTGAGCTTCACAAAAAAAATAGAATAGAAGCCTCTAAAAAAGTTTGGAATAACTACTTGAAGTACAGAGATTTGATTGAACATATAAACTCCCCTTATGTAGAAAAATACCGCCTAATCATAGATGAAATAGAGAAAATCAAGAAGAGTTTTATAAAGTAGCAGGTAAAATTCGCGTTATGAAATTTTACCTACTAATTACACTTATAACAACACAATATCTCTTTGCATTGGTATCAATTGCTCCCGTAGAGATTGGAGAAAAACCGGGCTTTTCAAACAGCATTGAAACTTCTTTGGAAACAACAAGAGGCAATACAGATACAGACAGCTACAAAGCATCTCTTCGAACAACATATGATAACAATACAAGCTATGTTGTTTGGGCTGAAGTATCGGGAGCCTATGGCAAAGCGAGTGGAGAAGAAAATACAAATAAACTCTTCTCACATATAAGATATATTCATGCTCTTACAGATGAAACTCTTAGAGCTGAACTATTTGCGCAACTTCAAAATGATAAATTTAGACAAATTAACAGTAGAGCACTAGGCGGAGCTGGGCTAAGATTTAAACTTTTTGACCTTCTCAAAAACGGCAAAGGTTATTTTGGAGCCGGCATATTCTATGAAAATATAAGATACGAGAATCCTATTATTGACCCAACAGAAGATAATGTAAGAGTAAACTCCTATTTTTCTTATGCAATTGAGTTCAATAAAACTTCATCAGCCGCATATACTCTTTACTATCAACCTAAAGTTGATGATTTTAGTGACAATGTACAATCACACGAACTAGAGCTAAAGTTAAATATATATCAAAATCTATTTTTAAAATTCAGCCTCTCTTATAACACAGACAGCGAGCCTCCTCTGGGCGTAAAAAAATATGATTTCACCCAAAACACATCTTTTATTTTTAATTTTTAATTCGCTATAATTTAAAAAACACAGGGAGTTAAAAATGGATATATCAAAATACACTGACTTGGCTATAATGTATGCTAGTGAGTATGGATTAAAGATCATTGTTGCTATAGCTATATTTTTTATCGGTAAGTTTATAGTTAAAAAAATTATGACAATTATGAAAAATATAATGACAAAGGCAAATGTTGATCGCACATTGGCTGAATTTTTAGCAAATGTTATCTACTTTACACTCTTAATTGTAGTGATTTTGGCTTCATTAAATACGCTTGGCATAAACACAACATCATTTTTGGCTGTATTTGGTGCTGCATCTTTGGCTATCGGTCTGGCACTTAAAGATTCACTATCAAATATCGGTGCAGCAGTACTTATAATTATATTTCGTCCATTTAATGTTGGAGACTATATAGATGCTGCCGGGGCTTCTGGTACGATAGAGGAGATAAATCTTTTCTCAACCATAATGGTGACTCCGGATAATAAAACAATAATGATTCCAAACGCTTCAGTCATCGGTTCAAACATAATAAATTACTCAAACAAGCCTACGCGCAGAGTAAGTCTTGTTTTTGGAATTGACTATAATGATGATTTAAAACTTGCAAAAGAGACTTTAATGCAAATCATAAAAGAGGATAAAAGAGTCTTGCAAGAACCCGCTCCTTTTGTGGCAGTAGGTGAATTGGCAGACAATAGTGTAAATTTTGTATTTCGTGTCTGGGTAAAAACAGAAGAGTATTGGGATGTTCACTTTGATATGTTAGAAAAGGTAAAACTGGCATTTGATGATAAAGGCATCTCGATTCCTTTCCCACAAATGAGCATACACTTACAAGAACAAAAAACAGAAGGACAAAAATGAAAAAACTGGTATTAAGCCTATCTATTGTTGCTGCTTGTACTTTAGCAGCAAGTGAAGCAGAGATTAAAAACGAAATAGCAAATGCAAAAGCAAAAGTTGCAAAGATCAATGAAGAGATTAAAACTCTTGAATCGCAACTTCCAAAACCAAGCTATACTCTAAATGCACATGCGGAGCTTGGCTACATTGTCAATTCAGGAAATACAGATACAGAAGCTTTTAACCTTGATGCCAAAGTTAAAAACAGTTTTGACAAACACTCACTAGAGTTATCTCTGCTCTATCAATATGGTGAAGAGAACAGTATCGAGAGCAAAAACAAATTTTTAAGCGAACTTCTCTATGACTATATGATAAATGATAGATTTTCCTTTAACTATCTAGCCGGCTATAAAGATGATAAATTTTCCGGTTTTAACTATCAGTTTTATACGGGTCCGGGTGCTAAATATAAAGTTATGAAAACTCAGACACAGGAGTTGGCATTTGATGGAAATATTTTATATGCATATGATGATATTGAAGATACATACAAAGATACGCTTGGCAATACTGTTTCATATCCATTTCCTGCGGGAAGCATCAATCAAAATGATGGATATAGCGACTCTTATGCTGCATACAGAGTACAAGCAGTTTATAGTGCAAAAATAAGAGAAAATCTAAAATTTAATCAAACACTTAGCTATAGATCAGAATTTTCTGATGCAGACAATTTTTTCGTCTACTCAAAAAGTTCTCTCGCAGTTAAAATATCTGATATTTTTTCCGCAGGTGTAAACTACTATGTTGACTATATAAATGAACCGGCAGCCGGTAAAACTTCTACAGATAGAGTGTTTTCTTTTAATTTGATTGCAGATTATTAATCTTTTTTGAATTAATTCCCCACAAATATAAAGAGTATGTTGCAATAAGTGCGATGAGAGTCGCACTTAAGAAGAGATAGCTTGGATATAGCTCATATACATACCCGGCTATAAGAGCTCCGGCAAATGCCCCAAAACCGTAAGTTATACCTGAAAAAAGCTGTTGTGCCAAAGATTTATGCTTATAAAGATAAAAGAGATAGCTAATCGCTGCGGAGTGAAATAGCGCAAAACTGAGTGCATGCAGAGCTTGAGATATAAAAAGCATGGTCACATTATCGGGAAATATAAAAAGTATAAACCATCTTAAAGCGGTTGCAAATGTAGTAAATTGAAGTATAAAAAGAAGGTTTCTGCGAAGAAGCGCACCTTGAAAATAGAGCATAAAAATCTCGACAACAACTCCAAAGCTCCATAGATACACTGCAATATCCAGCGTTATTCCATGGTCGGTAACATAGATGGTAAAAAAGTTGTAAAATGAGCCGAAACTCACCTGCATAAGCGTAAGCCCCGCCCACAATCTCCAATCTTTTAAAAGATTTATATCATTGGTTACCTCTTCGCTCCTCTGTAAAAGAGCATCCGCCCTCTTTGCAATTACATAAGCAAAAATCGATGTAATAAATGTTAAAACAAGCAGATAAATAAGCGCGACACTAGGAGAACTTAAAAACTTTACCAGCACCAAAGCAACCAAGACAAACCCCACAGAACCAAAAAGTCTTATTTTGCCATAATCCTCTTTACCTAAATGCTTAAGCGATATAACCTCAACATAAGGAAGAACGATGCTAAGCCCAACTCCAAGAGTAATGTTTGAAAAAAGAAGTTTATAAAAACTATCCAGTGAAAAGTAAAATGAAACAGCACTAAGACACATAATAAGAAGCGAAACATTGAAGCTCTTTACATTTATTTTAAGACCTTTTATAAATGCAAACGGGACAACAAAACGCACAAGCGGAGCCGCCGCAAATATGATGCCGATATCGCTTGCACCATAGCCTGCTATAGACAAAACCTTCGGCAAAAATATTACATAAACACCGATGATAGAAAAATAAAAAAAGTAAAAAACTGCTAAAAGTAATGACATACGCGATTATAACCTAATTATAGATTTAACTGACAAGCAAGTAAATTAAAAATAGTAAAAATTTATTATTTACTTATTATTTACTTATAATTAATATAATTTTAAATCTCAATTATGTTTAACCCCTTTCGTACTTGAGATATATATAACTTATAAATTATTTTAATTATCCACTCCTTCTCCCCTTTTGAGTTGGATAATTATGTTACACTTTCATATTATGGCAAAAATCTTATTAACAACTTTAAATTCTCGATTTGCACACACTTCTATTGCGCTTAGATATCTCTATGCTAATCTCAAAGAGCTGCAAGATGATGCAAAAATCTTGGAATTTAGCATTAACGATGCAACACAGACTATTGTAGAAAAACTTCTTATTCACACTCCTGATATTATAGGCATAGGCGTTTATATTTGGAATGTCTCTCAAGTGAACGAACTTATACATATCATTAAAAAGATATCTCCCTCTATAAAGATTGTTCTAGGGGGACCGGAAGTGTCTCATGAACCGTTTCGAGTAAATTTAGATGATGCCGATTTTATTATTCAGGGTGAAGGTGACGAAGCATTTTATAAATTATGTAAAAATATACTAAATGGCAAAACTTCTCAAAGAGTTATAAAAATGAGTATGCCTTCACTCAAAGATATTTCTCTTCCATACAGATTTTATACGGATGATGATATAAAAAACAGATATATCTATGTAGAAGCTTCAAGAGGCTGCCCTTTTGAGTGCGAATTTTGTCTCTCATCTATAGATGAAAAAGTAAGAGCATTTGACTTGGAAAAACTTTTAGAAGAGTTTGAACTGCTTTGGCAAAGAGGCGCTCGAAACTTTAAATTTATTGACAGGACTTTTAACCTCAACATTAAAACGGCAAATGTCCTGCTTAATTTCTTTTTACAAAAAAAACCTCCCTATTTTGCACATTTTGAAGTTGTACCTGATCATTTTCCGCAATTGCTCAAAGAAAAAATTTCAAAATTTCCTCCCGGTGCGCTTCAGCTTGAGATAGGAATACAGACTCTAAACCCTCAGATTGCAAAAAACATTTCAAGATCTCTAAAATTGGACAAAATAAAAGAAAATATACGATTTTTAGAAGAAAATACCAATGCACATCTGCATCTTGATCTCATAGTAGGTCTTCCGGGCGAACATTTAGAGAGTTTTGGAGCAAATCTTGATGAATTGATTTCTCTTAGCAATTCAGAGATACAAATTGGAATACTGAAAAAACTCTCAGGCACTTCCATCAATCGTCATGATATAGAACATGGCATGATCTATAGCAATATACCTCCTTATGATGTATTGCAAACTTCTACACTCTCTTTTATGGATATTCAAATAATGAAAAGATTTTCAAGATTTTGGGATCTTTTTTACAACAGCGGCAATTTTAAAAAAAGCATAAAACTTCTTTGGCACAATGAAAGTGTATATAAAAACTTTTATGCTTTTAGTTTATGGATATATGCGCAAACCGATTCCACATGGCATATTTCACTGCAAAGACTGGGTGAACTCCTATTTAAATACCTTTGTGAAGTTAAAAAAACAGATGCAAAACTTATTGCAAAAAATATGCTTGAAGATATAATGAAGATAAAAGGCAGAGCGATTCCAAACTATCTAAAACCATATGCTAAAAACTTCACCTCAAAGAGTAAAGATGGAACCTCTGGTTTTAACAAAAGACAGCATTAATATCGTATATTTTTTGGATATAATCATTTCATGTTTATCTTAAGAGTGCTTATATTATCAATATTTTTTATAAATATAGCTTCTGCAGATACGCCTTATGTAGATAAAAAAATATTAAAAAAAATTGACAAAAAATACAAAATATACGCGAAAAAAAGATTTTTAGCTCTTCAAGAAACTCTTGATTCTGTAAAAAACAGGAGTGAAATGGAAAAACTTGAAGCGGTAAATAATTTTTTTAACGATGTAAGATATGCGAGCGATATGAAGATATATGGTAAAAAAGATTATTGGGCCACTCCATGGGAATTTTTGGCCAAAGACAGAGGAGATTGCGAAGATTTCGTGATAAGCAAATATTTTGCTCTTAAATATCTTGGGATTGACTATAAAAAACTTTTTTTTACATATGTTCGCTCCACAAGATTTAAGGAGCCGCATATGGTTTTAACATACTTTAAAACAACAAAAAGCGAACCGCTTATTTTAGATAATTATAATCGTAAAATATTTCCTGCATCGCAAAGAGAAGATTTAACTCCAATCTACAACTTTAATGGAGATCTGCTTGATGAAGCAGACAAAAACAATAAAAAATCTCATAAAAAATGGGATGAATTAAAACTAAATATGCAAAGGGAAAAAATATGACACTCTACAAACAGACAGCTTTAATTTTATCACTCTTTTTACTTATTATTTTATCAACAGTTTTGATACTCAATTTTCATAGTGCAAACAAGAGCGTTCAGGATAGACTCTATGAAGACGCTAAAAATACCGCAACATCACTAAGTTTTTCGCTTGGAAGCGCTAACGGCGACCTTTCAATGATCTCAACTATGATTAATGCAAATTTTGACAGCGGAAATTATCATAATATTACTCTTGTTGATACTGAAAAAAACACTCTTTATGAAAGAGTTGCCGAAAGCGATATACGAATTATTCCAGAGTGGTTTAGAAAACTGATAAATTTAAAAGCACCCGTTGCATATGCAAATGTCTCTGCGGGATGGAGCCAAGTCGGAATACTAAGCGTACAGAGCGATGCAACATATGCCTATAAGCAACTTTACGAAATTTTTATAGATTTGCTTTTATCTTTTGCACTTATTGCAACAATAAGTCTTGCGATTCTTAACTTTTTACTGCATGCAGTTTTAAAACCTTTAAAACTGGTACAAAAACAGGCAGCAGCAATTACAAGAAATGAGTTTATAATCCAAGATAAACTTCCATGCACAAAAGAGTTGGCAGATGTTGTTTTAGGAATGAACAGCATGGTTTTAAAAGTAAAAACTATGTTTGAAAAAGGAAATGAGGAGTTAAAAGCACATAAAGAGATAGAGTATACTGATGAAATCACACAACTAAAAAACCGTAAATATCTTATGGATAAACTTCCAGCTTATCTCAAAATTGATGCCTCTTATGAAGGCGGTGTCAATATAATTATTGCATTTAGCGGAGTTATTGAAGCAAATGAAAAAATAGGTCATAAAAATGTAGATAAACTTTTTGTAAATATTGCAAATAACTTTAAAACCTATACAAAAAATATTAATGACTCTATTGTCTCTCGATTAAACGGTACAGAATTTTCACTTCTTCTGCCTAACTACTCAATTGACAATGCACTGAAACTAGCAAAATCCTTACAAAAAGATTCTCAGGATATGATTCTATCCTCAGGACTTGATTTAAATGAAACATCTATTACAATAGGGCTCTATGCATATAATCATAAAGACACCATATCCGAACTCTTGTCACACTCCGATAATGCTCTTGCTCAGGCAAAATTCAATCATGAAAATATACATATAGAAGAAACCGCTAATGCCCTTGAAATCATGGGCAAAGATGCTTGGAGAGATACTATAAACGAAGCGATAGAAAAAGATAAATTCAGTTTTGTTTCATGGAGTGTTATAGATACAAAGGTGAATACACTAGCGCATCATATTCTTAGTATACATCTTGATTTGGATAGAAACAGATCTTACAGTTATGCTCAATTTATGGCACCAACAATTCACTCAGGCTTATGCAGCCATATTTATAAAAAAGTTTTTACTATGCTTTTTAAAAATTCTCATATACTTCCCTCTGCATCAACCTACTCTCTAAGACTGCCGCAAGAGTATCTTCAAGATCAAGAAACTTACAGTGATATAAGCAAAATTATGCACGCAAATGCTGCAAGACTTCCTTTTAAACTTATTATAGAACTTCCAGACGAACTTGTTCGCCAAGATTCAAAAAATATTAGAAAATATATAGAGTTATTTAGAAAATATAATATAGAAATAGGCATATTTGAGTTTATCGGTGAGGGTGAGGATTACCAATATTTACAAGATTTAAGGCCTGTATATATAAAATGTGAAAGCAATTATTTCTTAAATCAAAGTGATCAATCTTTATCATCTTTGAGACTAATTACAGACAGTATCGGTATTTCACTTATAGCTGTAGGTGTTAGTGATATACAGACACTAGAGAAGCTAAAAGAAAAAGGTATATATATTGTTCAAGGAGAAATTACAGAACATATTTTAATTTGAAAGATTTTTACATTATTTTATTTCAAAAAATTGATTTATGGTGGACAGCGAGGGATTCGAACCCTCGATAGGTTGCCCTATACACGCGTTCCAGGCGTGCGCCTTCGACCACTCGGCCAGCTGTCCTTTGCAGAAGTGCAATTTTACATACTAAAGCCTTAATTCCTTCTATTATATTTTGAATTATTGCTTATTTATAATGAAAAATCACTATAGTCATATTTTTGTAAATCTATATAATACTTTTTGCCGACCATAACAACTCTTGAATCATCTTTTGCATGCTCTTTAAATTTCTCTTTTATTTTAGATATCTTTTTCTTCGAAAAATTTCCATTTTTCAAATATTTATTCAGAGATATTAATCTGCTGTTTTCTTCAAGGTTTTCTTCTTCTTTTAGGCTCTCTTCTATTTCGGCTTCAAAAGAGTCATCTTGGATATGAAGCTTGTTTTGAGGATTATTTAACATAAGATTTGAAGAAATTGCATTGATTATATTTTTTAACTGTTCATCTTTTTCTTTATATATCTGCTCTATTTTTTCTCTCTCTTTAATTAACATCTGCTCTTTTTGATCTCTTAGTGTTCTTGTTTCGTTTTCAAGATTTTCGACTTTTTGTTGAAGCTTTGCATTTTGCTCTTCTAAAAGCTTGTAGTATCTTTCATCTGCGTAAGTTGGTACTTTTTTGTTATCTTTTTTTCTTGGAGATATTTGGAGAGTTTCACTACTACTCATAATAACTAACTTTACTCCATCTTCTATTACGCTTTGCAAAGAACCTCTCCTTATGCGATTATGAATCGCCTCTTTTGATATGCCAAGCTTGTTTGCAGCATCAGATATAGTTAGTTTTGTCATACAAATATTCCCTTATCTCATGTTTTCAAAAATAAGCGGAGCTTCCCACTCCATTGAACGAATAGTTGAAATAACTTTTTGCAAATCATCGAGATTTTTTCCTTTGACTCTTATGGAATCACCCTCTATTTGCGCCGTAACTTTTAATTTTAAATTTTTTATCTCAGCTACTATTTTTTTTGCCTCTTTTGATTCAATATAATCAACAATTTTAAAAGTCATTTTTCTATTATTGCCGCTTGAATCTTCAATTTTTAGCTCTTCAAGCACTTTTGAACTAAGATTTTGTTTTAAAAGCTTCGCTATAACAATATCTTTAAGTGTGTCAAGTTTGTTATCACTTGATGCTATAAGAATTAAAAGTTTCTCTTTCTCTTTAAAATTAATTTCATAAGAAGTACCTTTAAAATCATAACGATTCGCTATCTCTCTATCAACAAGATTTATAGCATTTTTAAAATTCTGCATATCAATCTTTGCAGTTATATCAAATGAGTGCTCTTTTGCCATCACTAACGCTCCTATAACAAATAGTTTTTATTATATAACAAAAAATGTCTTAAACAACTTAAAAACTGGGGCTCCCATCAAATCCGAATCCCCCACCAAAATTGCCAAAATTTGGATCCATATAACCTAACATTGCACTTTTTGCTCTTAGTTTTTCTATATCTGCCTTGCTTGAAATTCCCTGTGGACAGACAAGCGTACACTCATTGCATAGAGTACAATCCCAAACTCCATTTGTTTGAATGGAATCAATTTTTTCTTCTACCTTTGTTTCTCTTTTATCACTAACATATCTCCAAACTCTTGTTAGCGTAAAGGGTCCTAAAAATTCACTATTTACTGCATATACCGGACAAGCACTATAGCACAAACCGCACAGTATACAATTGCTCTGAAGTTCGTTTAATTTTTGCTCTTCATATGAAAGCGAAACATTTTCCGTACATGTACTTTGCCACGCCTTTGCTTTTGTATTAAAACTGTAAGCTTTATCCATATTTACAACTAAATCACGGACAACTTCACTATTTTTCAAAGGTTCGATCAAATCCCCCTCTTGGACATGATATGCACATGCCAAAACCTCTTTGCCGTTTACTCTCACAGCACAGCTTCCGCAAACGCTGCTTCGACATCCGCTGTTATATGCAAGGGTGGGATCGATTTTTGTTTTTATCTCATTAAGCACTTCCAAAAGTGTTCTGTTTTGCATTTGCACTTCATACTCTACTACAGTATCTCTTTTAATATTAATTTTCATCTTTTACAACTCCATCCCTGTCTATTATAGTATGCGATGTAAATTTTTCATCTCTATTTGGAGCATCAACTCTAAAATGAGCTCCTCTGCTTTCAGCTCTATAAAGTGCGGAAATTAAGATAGTTTCACTGAGTTCGAGCATATTTTTAAACTCTAAAAACTCTAAAAGATTTGTGTTATATACCTTTGTTTTATCATTTACGCCCATTTGCGATATACTGCTTTTCATCTCTTTTACTTTTTCTAAAGCACTCTGCAAAGCAGATTTCTCTCTCTTTATTCCCACATTTTTATAAAACAACTCTCCAAGCTTCGCATACTCTTCATAAAAACTTATTTTATTTGGAAGTTTTTTTATCTCTGCTATTTGATTTTCAAAAAAAGCTTTTTGCCCTGCAGCATCTATTTTATTATCAAAATTTTGAGCATAGTCTGCAGCATTTTTTCCAGCTTGTTTACCAAATACCGCCAACTCTAAAAGAGAGTTGCCGCCAAGTCTGTTTGCTCCATGAACTTGATGATTTGCACACTCTCCTACTGCAAAAAGTCCATTTATGAATGTAGATGAATTTGCATCAACTTCTATACCGCCCATAGTATAATGCGCCGCAGGTTTTATTGGCAGCAAATCACTTACCGGATCAACATTTTCATACAATTTTGCCAATTTTGACTCTTGAGGCAGCTCTTTTTCTATAAACTCTGCTCCCAAATGGCGAATATCAAGATAAATATCTTCGCCTTTGTCCATCTCATCATCAATAGCTTTTGAGACCTCATCACGAGGAGCCAACTCATTAACAAACCGCTCTCCTTTAGAGTTCAAAAGATATCCGCCCGCACCTCTTGCGCTTTCAGATATAAGTATAGATGACTCTTTAAGAGCTGTTGGGTGAAATTGCACAAACTCCATATCACTTACTCGCGCTCCGGCTCTTAGAGCAGCAGCCACTCCATCACCAGTTGATGCAACAGAGTTTGTAGAATATTTATGAAAAACCCTGCTGTATCCGCCGGTAGCAACTATTATGCTCGGAGCCTCATATATCTCTACTTCACCGCTTCTTTTGTTTAAAACACTCACGCCACAAACATAACTTCTGTTATTTTTGTCCGCAGCTGTTATAAACTCAAGCAAATGTCGTTCATTTAAAATCTCAATTCCCTCAGCCAGACATCTGTCATAAAGTGTATGAAGAATTTTAAGTCCTGTATAATCTTGCGCATAGCAAGCTCGTGCAGCATAAGTGCCCCCCAATTTTCTCTGGGCAATTTTTGACTTGCTGTCTCTGCTAAAAGGCACACCGATACCATCAAGCCACTTGATCGCATTTGGCGCTTCTTGACACATATATCTTACAGCTTGCTCATTTGCCAAGCCTTTTGCGGATTTAAGTGTATTTTGGACATGTGTCTCTATGCTGTCATCCTCTTGTTCGGATAAAACTGCATTGATACCGCCTTGAGCCATGCAGGTTTGACTTCTTGTCGGATACTCTTTTGTTATAACTATAACATCGGCTCCGCTCTCTTTAGCACTAAGTGCAGCAACAAGCCCTGCACCGCCGCCTCCTACTACAATCACACTATTTTTACTCATTATCTTCTCTGCTTTATCTTTTTTTTGATTATACCATAAGGGCTAATGCAAAATATCTTGCAATCCTCAAGATTCCGGCAATTATAACAAACCAAACAAACTTAAGTCTAAGCACTCCCGCAACTAATGTTATGGGATCTCCAATAATTGGCAGCCATGAAAAAATCAATGCATAATAACCGTAATTATGTCCAAAAAGATATGCTTTTGTTCCGGTTTTTGATGCAAGAAGCTTTGTTTTTGTCTTCTCATAGAGCCAAAAACCTAAAAAATAATTTACGATAATAGCAAGAATATTGCCGCTTGAAGCAAATAGAAGTGCGTTTATTTTTGGCATACCCTCAGTTAAAGCCGCAACAAATGCTACTTCTGAACTAAATGGAAAAATTGTTGCTGCTAAAAAAGCAGATAAAAAAAGGGCAAGTTCTGCGATAGTGCCTACTTTAGAAATGTTTTTATATTTTCAATAACACCGGCTATCAGCAACTCTCTTGCTTCAATACTTGTCCATGCAATATGGGGTGTTATATAGAGATTTTCTTGATTTTTCACATTAAGCAAGGGATGATTTTGCTTCATTGGCTCCTTGCTTAAAACATCCAATCCAAAAGAGATGTTTTTTTTATCAATTATCTCTGCAACCGCATCCTCATCGATGATTCCGCCGCGTCCTAGATTTAAAACGACAACTCCATCTTTGCATATTAACAACTGTTCATATCCCAGTAAATTGAGTGTTTTTTCATTTAAAGGCGCATGAATGGAAATAATATCAGATGTTTGTAAAAGCTCTTCCAACTCTACTCGGTTAAACTCATTTGAGCTGTTTTGAGCGCTTGTTGAAAAGTAAGATACCTCTGCGCCAAAAGCTCTTGCCACTCTTGCGACTCCGCGGCCAATTTCACCCAGTCCAATAATTCCCCACTTTTTATTTTTTATCTCAAAGAAAGGTTTTGATACATCGGTAAAGATAGGACTTTTTGCATATTCGCCGGATTTTACGCACTCATCATAATATTTTGAGTGGCCTATAAGATAAAAGAGCATAGAAAATGTATGCTGAATAACCGAATCCGTTGAGTAGCCTGAAACATTTTTAACCTCAATTCTTCTTTCTTTTGCAGCTTTTAAATCTACATTGTTCATTCCGGTTGCAGCAACACAAATAAGTTTGATTGTAGGCGTATTTTGCATATGTTCATCAGTTATAACAACTTTGTTTGTTACTATAATATTCGCGTTTGTTATACGCTCCTGCGTCTGCTCTGCAGAAGTGGTCTTAAAAATCTCCACATCGCCAAGTTCAAAAAAAGCGCTTAAATCAGTATCCCCAAAAGTCAGAGTGTCAAGTAAAACTATTTTCATTTTTCTAAAACTACGCGTCTTTGATCTTTGTAATCAGATCTCTTGCTTTTTTAAGTGCATCTTCTGCCTTATCAAACACAAGCGCTACCGCAAGGCGTCTTCCTTTATGAGCTTCTGGCTTTGAAAAGACTCTGACAAAACTATCTTCGCTAAAGAGAGATTCATCCACATCCACCGCAGGAGCATAGCTATGAACATCTGATTTAAATGCTGCTGAAGCGCCCTCGCCGTAAAATGTAAAGCCCAAAGGAAGTCCCAAAACAGCTCTTAAGTGAAGAGCGAACTCACTCTGAGACTGTGTAATAAGTGTTACCATCCCAGTATCATGCGGACGCGGGGAAACTTCAGAAAAATAGACCTCATCACCTTTGATAAAAAGTTCAACGCCAAAAAGACCGCGACCGCCAAGACCATCTGTGATTTTTTTAGCAATCTCTTGTGAGCGCTCTTTTGCAAGCGGACTCATCTGCATAGGCTGCCATGAGAAAACATAATC
Source organism: Sulfurimonas xiamenensis (assembly GCF_009258045.1). Lineage (NCBI taxonomy): Bacteria > Pseudomonadati > Campylobacterota > Epsilonproteobacteria > Campylobacterales > Sulfurimonadaceae > Sulfurimonas > Sulfurimonas xiamenensis. The sequence goes on along the minus strand of NZ_CP041166.1, from coordinate 28,110 downwards.
ACCGTCCTTTTGTTCATGACCGATAGGCTCACAAAAAACTGTCTCTTTGCCGTTTCTGGCCGTGAGCATTGTTATCTCATAATCAAAATCAACAAATGCTTCGACAATCAATTCGCTTGAATCACCGCGCGCCTCTTTTGCGATCTCCCATGAAGCGTCAATATCATCTGCGCTTTTTGCGATACTTTGACCATGTCCGGAGCTGCTCATAACAGGTTTGATAACACATGGAAAACCCATGCGCTCTGCGGCTTCTTTTAAACCCTCTTTTGTTGTAACAAACTTGTAAGGACCTGTTTTTAAGCCTAAAACTTCAGCTGCAAATGTACGAATATTTTTTCTATTCATTGTTTTACTTACAGCACTTGCATTTGGAATAACATTGTACCCCTTATCCTCCGCTGCAAAAAGAGCATCTATGCTAATGGCCTCTATCTCAGGAAGTATATAATCCGGCTTCTCACGATGGATAATCTCTAAAACAGCATCTTTGTCTTGCATATTTACAACATATGCACGATGTGCGACATGGTGTGCCGGCGCATTTTGATATCTATCAACTGCAATAACTTCAAGACCAAGTCTTTGTGCTTCGATGGCAACTTCTTTACCAAGTTCGCCCGAACCTAAAAGCATGATTTTTTTTGAGTTTGATTTTAGCGGAGCACTAAATTGCATGAAAATTCCTTATCTGATAATAAAATTTCTCACTCAAGTAAAGTGAAAAAATTTGGAGTAGTGAAAAAATCTAATATATGATTATATCAAAATTGGTTAAAAGTTTATCTAAATAAACTCTCTAAAAATACATTAAAATTTCTACATTATGGTGTAAGGTTTTATCTCTTCTCTAGAATCAAAAGGGAGAGCTTGAAGCTCTTCATTATCAAATGCCAAAGTATAAACTTTGTCCTCTTTTGTTTTACAATATGTAAGAATTATCTTTGCCGCAAGCTCTTTATCTGCTCTACTTGCGCTTTTGCTTAAAAGAGAGTGTGGTCCAGGCAAACCAAGAGTTTTGATATGATAATATTTATCATTAACTATGTTTTGCAGATGTTCATTCTCATCTTTGTTTCTTCCGACAACAAGTTTAGCTCCATCAGGAAGTCTTAGATGACGCCCAAATTTCATAACAGGTATATCTTTTACTTCAAATATATCATATTTTATAAAATCAAACATCTTTTTTGCAAAATTCTCATCAGTAAGAAGACATCCTCCGCCTGGACTCTCAAAATCTTCAAGACCTATCTCTTTTACAAGTTCAAGCTGTCTGTCACGGCTTCTTCCCGTAATGCCTTCAAGTTTTTCTCTATTTACCCAACCCTCTATTTCTGCAATTGTCGGATCAAGCGCTTTCGCAGATAGAGGACGAAGAAGCAAGCCGTCGCAGCTGCTCTCATTTAAAACTGTTTTTAAAGCATCTTTATTTTGGCTCATTGGTCGCTGTCCCAAAACCTCACCGCTGATTAAGAAGGAAGCACCTTCTGCTTCCATAACTCTTTTTGCAACAGTGAACATCTTTGCATGACAATCTATGCAGGGATTGAAATTTTTTCCATATCCATGCTTAGGATCAAAAAGAACATCTTGCAAAAACTCACTCTCAATATCTATAATTTTGAGTTCTGCGCCTACCTGTTCACACATTCTTTGCATATGTTCAAGTCTGTCTTTGGTACTTCCAAAACCTGTATTAATATTTAGGGCCAAAACATCTATGCCTTGGTCTATTATAAGTTTCATTGCTAAAGTTGAATCTAATCCACCGCTAAATAGTGCGATTGCTTTCATCTTCTTCCTTGTAAAATTGATAATTTAAAATATATAATTATATACTATTTCTGTTTTTTCTTCCAGATGGCTTTTGAGCCGGCTTGTTATTAGATCTGCTTCTTGCGCTTGAGTTTCTTGTGTTACCTTTATTGATAGGTTGTGCTTTTATGGAAGGGTCTGGTTTAAAATCTTTTAACCACACTTTTTGAATATCATTTTTGATAAGTTTTTCTATACTTGCAAGATACTCATGCTCATCTATACAAACAAGAGATATAGCCTCTCCTTCATTTCCTGCGCGTCCTGTTCGCCCAATTCTGTGAACATAATCTTCAGAAACATTTGGAAGCTCATAGTTTATTACATGAGGAAGCTGATCTATATCTATTCCTCTAGCTGCAATATCCGTTGCAACCAAAACCCTCACTTCACCTTTTTTAAAATCAGCAAGCGCTTTTGTTCTGGCATTTTGACTCTTGTTTCCATGAATGGCAACGGCACTTATACCATCCTTTTCAAGCTGCCCAGATAAACGGTTTGCTCCATGTTTTGTTCTTGTAAAAACAAGAACCTGCTTCCATTTGCCCTCTTTTATAAGGTGTGTTAAAAGTTCGCGCTTACGAACCTGATCAACAGGATAAACACTCTGTTTTATAGCTTGACCTGTTGTATTTCTGCGTGCTACTTCTATAAGAGCAGGTGTTTTCAGCAGCTTGTCTGAGAGTTTTTTAATTTCATCAGAGTATGTAGCCGAAAAAAGCAGTGTCTGTTTTTGTTTTGGAAGAATTGCCAATATTTTTTTAATATCATTGATAAAACCCATATCAAGCATTCTGTCTGCTTCATCCAAAATAAGAAACTCAACATCTCTTAAATCTATATTTTTTTGAGAGATATGATCTAAAAGCCTGCCCGGCGTAGCCACAACAATATCAACACCTTTTTTAAGCTTTATTAATTGAGGATTGATTTTCACTCCTCCAAAAATCACTGCAGATTTAAAAGGGAGGTATTTTCCATACACTTCAACACTCTCGCCGACTTGCGCAGCCAACTCTCTTGTTGGAGTTAAAATAAGTGCTCTTATTTTCTGTTTTGTTTTTATTGGTTTTGTTTTATTTAAGAGCTCAAGAAGCGGAAGGGTAAAACCTGCTGTTTTGCCTGTTCCGGTCTGAGCTCCGGCTAAAATATCTCTGCCGTTTAAAATAACGGGTATTGCCTCTTTTTGAATAGGTGTCGGCTCGCTATAGCCTTGTTCTTTAATAGCTTTTAATATAGGAGCTGATAAACCTAGTGTGTTAAATGACATCTTTATCCTGATTGTAATATTTATACATAATAGCATAATTTATGCTAATATAAGATATAATTTAAAATATATTTAAAACCCTCAGTTAGGACCGCATATGCCAAGCAGCCAAATTACTATTAAACACAACAAACATCGCGTTCATCCATGTCCTAACAATAAAAAGCTTTTATTGCTTCAATCTCTTGTAGAACAAAACAGTAATCTCCACATTATTGTAGCTACAGCGCAGGAGAACATTTTTATAAAAGAGGCAATAAAAGCTGATAATGTTAAAGTTTTTAACGATAGCGAACTAGCAGAATTGCCAGAGCTAAAATGTGAGCTTCTTATTAGTTACGATCTGCCGTCTGATCCGGTTATATACATCTCTAGATTGGTTAAAACAACGCAAAACGCGCTTATTTTACTAGACATCAGTGAACAAAAAGAGCTATATCCAATAGAGACACTTCTAAAAAGAGTTATCAAACAGGAGATAATTACAGGCTTTGAATATGAACCTGTACAAAAAGAAAAAAAAGAGCAAAAATCTTTTGACAAACCTAAATACGATAAAATTAAAAAAGAGGCTAAAAAGTCTGAGTATAAACCTTTTGAAAAATCTAAATATGAGAAACCAAAGAAAAATAGTGAAAAATCTCAAAACAAAGATTATGAGAAACCAAAATATGATAAATCTAAAAAAGATGACAAAAAAACAAATAAATATTTAGGCAAAGATGAAAACGGCAAAGCGATATTTTCAGGCAAAAGCGGAGAAAGAAACCATAGTTATGACGGAACTCCAAAAAATAAATATAATGAGCCAAAAAAAGTTGGAAGAAAAATATCTATAAAAGCCCGCAAACCAAAAGATAATGAAGAATCTCTTTCTTAAAGTTCTCCGCGCTTTAATTGTGAAATTTTTCCTCTAAGTTTACGGATATAAAAAGCTTTTTCTTCAAAAGAGATATCTGTTTTCAGATTTATCTTTTTATATTCCCGTTCATAATGTTTTGTTAAAAATGCTATAAGTTCTGATTTTAGTACCTCTTCATTTTTAAATGGAAGTATCTTTTCATCTATCAATATTGCCATAAGAGCAGGCTCATCTACTTTTCCCTGAAGTGCCAAAGCAAACTCAGATGAGTGAAACTGTAAAAGTGAAGGATTTAAAACATCAAGTATCTGATCTATAAATTCCGGATACTCTAAAACTGTTTTTATAAGACTAAGCTCCCACATATCTCTATGACGACTGTTATCACTAACAGATCTGTTAGTGTTTGTTTGATTTGTCAATTTAACAAATGAAGGGTTGATTCCTAATCGTTGTGCTAAGTATGTTTTGTATTTGTCTTGAAGTATAGGAGAGAGGGTTTTAAGATATCCTACCGCTTCTTGCATACAAGCTTCTTTGGCTTTTGGATCAAAAAGATTATAGAGTGATAAAATCTCATTTAAGACAAATTCGATAAATGGCTGGGGTGTTCTAAACATATCTGCCAACTCTTCAACTGCACCATTTTTTACCATATCTGCAGGATCTAAGCCTTCTTTAAAAATAACAACGCCGCCGTTAAATCCGCTGGCACTTAAAAGTTTTGATGCTTTGAGTGCAGCTGCTCGTCCTGCTTTATCTCCATCATATGCCATAATAACTTCCGGCTCTCCCTTTCTCAAAAACGGCAGATGCTCAGGAGTCAGCGCTGTTCCCAAAGTAGCAACTGCATTTGTAAAACCGGCTTGATGAAGCATAATAACATCAAGATATCCTTCTGTTATAATTATCTGTTTTGTTTTGTAAACTGTTTGTTTTGCATGGTGATAAGCATAAAGAAGACGGGATTTATTAAAAATCGGTGTTTCTGGAGAATTTATATACTTTGCCTGATGCCCGGTTATGGTTCTGCCGCCAAAACCGACAATAGTTCCGTTTGCAGAATGAATCGGAAATGTTATGCGCTCTATAAATCTTGCAAAATTTCTTCCGCCGTCATAACCTACAACACCCATCTCTACAGCTTCGCTCATATTGAAAAGTTGAGATTTTATATAGTTTATCGTTGAGTTGGAGTCCGGTGCATATCCAATACCAAATTTTTCAATGCTGCTCTCATAAATGCCTCGCTCTTTTATATAAGAGCGTGCTTGAGGATTTTTAGTAAACAAATATTGATACCACTCATTAATTTTGTCCATAAGCTGTGAGCGAGGTTTATTATTTTTGCTGTCACTGTAAGTAAGAGAAAAATTATATGAAGAAGCAAGTTTTTCTAATGCTTCGGGATAAGAGAGTTTTTCATACTCCATAATAAATTTTATACTGTCACCGCCGGCACCACAATTGCCAACTCCGAAATGGTTCGATAGAAAAGTATGTGTTTTATCTTTAACTGTTATATCATATACTAAATCTTCTTTTCCAATATTTTTTATCTCTTTAACTTTTATAAACAGATATTCTACTCCATCAATATACTCAAAAAAACTCTCTGTTGACTCTCTTTTTTTAAAATATATCTTATAGGATTGTTTATGATTAACACCTTTTTTATCAACGAATGATTTTGAGACCCTACAAGATGGTATCTTACCAAGAGATATTGCTAAGTCAATTATTTCATCTGCAAGAGTTTGGCTTATAGTGTCATAAGTATTTCTAGCATAACATCCATCTCCATCCATTAATCCCATAAACAAAGACTCTTTAAGTTCATCAGATAAAGAATTAAACCAAAATGGATAGTGCTTATTTTTGGCACCTTTACCAAATAACTCTAGAAAAATATATTCTAAATTTGTACTAGATATGGTAACTTCGAGGGAGTTTTTTCTATTTTTTGTATAGAAAAGTTTTGCTTCTTTGTTGAATAATTTTTTTACTATTCTTATTATCTCTTTAGCATACTTTTCTTCAGTAGATGAAATAGAAAATTTTATACCACCTCTATATGTACTACCTTCAGCTACATATAAACCTGCAAGCCACATAAAGTCTCTATCTAGTGTTATTTTTTCTATCCTTTGAACATTTGGTCCAAAATTATTCTTCTCCCAAAAAGATGAAACATCTAAATACTCTTTTGTAACTGTTTGACGATTCTTTGGATATAAAAAGTAATCACCTACTCTTACATCATTAGCAAACTCTCTTTTAATCGTGAAACTATAATTTCTTTTCGTTTTTTTTATTCGTCCATAAAACTTTAGAGGTCTACTTTTCTCTACTCTTAAGTATGGCAGTTCGCTAACTGCATCCTCTTTTTTAATAACCAACATATCATGGTTTTGCGTAAAACAAGACTCTTTTGCACTAAGAGATGTTTTAAAAGCTAGAATATCAAACTCACTTGTATGATACACTCGCTCAATCACTTCTGTTAAAACTCCATTTGCAGCAAAAACTTTATCACCTACCATTACATCCTTTATCTCTTTGTATCCAAGTGTGGTCATTATTTTTTGGTATGGAGGAAGGCAACCAAAACAGTGATATATCTGTTTAGCGGGACTTACTACAAATGAAGCCGTTTTTTCATCATGAAAAGGGCATGGAGCTTTATAGTTGGCACCGGCTTTTCTAAGCTCTATATACGAACCTACAACATCAACAATATCAAGGCGTGCCTTTAGGGCTTCTATAGAATCTTTATCAATCATAAGCGAATTATACTGGATTGTTAGTTAAATTTTAAGAGGTTGAAAAATGTATTACTAAATATCTGTATCAGAGGAATTTTATATTTTTTAATATAAAAATATTTAAATCATATCAATATTTAAAATAAATTTACAAATTTACAAAATAATTTTTAATATAAAATATATTTATGATATAATTCGATTCTAAATTTTTACAGAAAGTGGGTGATGTGATATGCCTGGTATCGTACTACGCAGTGATGATAATTTTGATGCAGCTTACCGTCGTTTCAAAAAGCAGACTGACCGTAACTTAATCGTTACAGAAGCTCGTGCTCGCCGTTTCCATGAAACAGAAACTGAAAAGCGTAAAAAATTCAAAATTGCTTCTCGTAAGAAAATGCTTAAGCGTCTTTATATGATGAGACGCTACGAGTCAAGACTGTAACATACACTAAACTTCATAGAATAGGGCTTTAGAGGCGTCTTTAAGGATTGCTTTTAAAGTCCATTTCTAACCTATTTATAACCACTAATCAAATTTTCTACTTTTTAACCTTACTATATCCGATAAAAAAGTACTACCTCATCAGCACCGTATAAAATCATTTTACCCTACAATCTATCACTTAAAAACAGTTCGTGTCTTATAAAACAGATATAAGCCTTTGGTTAATTATATTTGATTAGTTAATATACTTTAGGTTAATTGGTTAATGGCTTGAAATACCGTTGTATAAGCAAAAATTATAACATTTATAAAATACTTAACTTACTTTTAAAACAAGATAATTAGAGAGTTTTTGAGGCTTGCACCTACCGTGCCTGTTATTTGCTCTTACAGTACCTATGAGTTTTTTTGTGTGATGTTCGTATCTTGGTAGCTCTGATTAGTGTTATTAACTGCTCTCTTTTTATGCTTGAAATTAGTTTCACTTTCAGCAAAGTTTAAGAAGTGTGTTTAAGCCCGTACCGTGTGGAGTTTGGACGGGCTGTTTTGGAAAATTTAAACAATGTAACTTAAAGGGAATATTTTCGCATCTATTCCACTAAATCGCTTTATAGTTTTTTCCATCTTGGATAGAAAATTTCTATCTAAATTATTAAGCTTCATTCCTTTTGGAAAATAGCCACCTTTGAAACAAAATTCTAACCGTTCCATCGGTCTGGGTAGTTTCGCCTCTTTTTGTTTGTCGTATCGCTTTATATCAAGCGTATCATTTGTTTTTAACTCTTTTGGCGTTTTGTAGTAAGTAGTGTTACAGAATTTAAAAGGCTCTCTTTTGTCGCATAACCTTTTTATAACTCGATTCGGTACTTTCAAAAAATCAAAACAAATATCTATCCGCTTGATTTCACACTCCATAAACTCTAAGAAGTGAGACTGTAAGAAGTTGTTTAAATCCATTGCTTTATCATCATAGCCTCTAAGCCCTGCAATATCTAAAGTTTGCTTTGTAAGGCTTCTATTGTATCTCTTGAGTGCAATAGTCAAGCCTGTTGAGGTGTGGAGTATTTTCGCCTCTATTATGCTCTTGGTAAGCCTCTGTTTAAAAGCATCTCTCCATAACTTTGGTTCAAATATTCCCACGCCTTTAACTGTTACTATGATATAATTATCACTTGTAAACATCTGTTCAAAATTCTCACTTCTCAAGCTTATAGAGTCAATTTGTCCGATTATCTTCATAAGCTTTTGAGAGTTTTATATCTTTACTCTCAACAACTTTTAAAAGCCTCTCTCTCAAAGCCTCAACACACTTGATGCTCTCGTCACTTTTGACTATGCCGTATGTATCACGCTCGTTTGGCGTTCTATAAGTAATGAGCGTATCCGCAGGTAAATCACTTCTTATAATACCGATGTGATTACTTGGACGGGTTACATTCAAATTAGATACCAAACTGATTGTATCAACTGCATTGATTACAGTTATGCCTTTTGGATATTTCAAACTACTATCTTTAAATTTTAGAAGTTCATCTACAACCTTTAATGTGTCGATATTTGCGTCTTCTAAATTCCACTCTTTGGCTTTTGATTCATTACAGATAACCTTTGAGGGCTTACCGTTGATGATTGTATATTCTGAAATTTTCATAATACCACCTCAAGCCGTTTGGATATTAGATTCAGTCAAGTATCTAACAATCTCTTGGAGTGGATAAACCACCGTGCCGTTTTTAGACTTACTATCAAGCTTTTTATAACTCGGTCCGATTCCCTGCTCTCTCATTCTGTAAAGTGTCGCTAACGACTTCTTTAAGCACTTTGAAGCATCATTCTGGCTTAGTACCGCTCCATACTGTGGTAACATCAAGCTATAAAGCTCTCTCTGTTCGTCTGTAAGTAATTTATTACTCATAATCTTTTTTCCTTTGTGGATTAAATTATGAGATTGCAACCTCTAAACAAATAAGATATAAACTAAAAAGCTTATCCTTGCAAGTTCTTACTTGTATGATAGAATTATCGCATTTGTGATTTTTTGGGTGTCGAAAAAATATCTCAAAAAATAAGATAAAAATTTGACACTTTAAAAAGGAAGTTTTTGGAAGATTGCATCAACTGCATTAAAGCCGTGCTTATGGCTTCTTTTGATTTTTTCTTTCATTGGTAAAGATTTATACTCGTCATCTTCTACCCTGCAAATTAATCTATTCGATAAAGCTTGTATAATCTGATTTTTTATATCAATTACTTCTACTTTTGCTATTGGTATAACATCTGGAGCTTGAGCGTAATTATAAGGATTTTTTTGCATATCTTCTAATAATAATAGTAACTGTTTTTGTTTAGTGTTTTCTTTATTACTAGGTTCTAATATTTCAATAAATTTTTTTACTTTACTTTTGATTTTTCGTTCTTCATTTAAAAATTTCTTTGTAGCATCAGCGTCTTTATTTTCAATATAATACTGATACTTATAAATTGATTGATAAATAATATAATAAGTATTATTTGCTCTTTTTTGTGACTCTTCTATAATTTGTTTTATGCTTTGTTGCGTATTAGTGGTTTCTTTGTATCGTTTAGCTGTTTTTTCTATGTATGAACTTTCAAATATCTTTGCAAACTCATCAAAAATAAATCCTATAAGGTCTTCTTTTTTAATATTTTGGAGTTCATAGTTTTTGGTTTTGGTTTTCTCATTTAAAAAATTTTCAATTTCATTATAATCAATTTTTGAATACTCATCTCTCATCTATAAAGCCCCTGCACCGCATTTTTTCCATTTTCTGGACTTAGTTTTGCGTATCTTATAGTCTGTTCTATTTTTGCGTGATTCATAAGCTCTTTGATTGTAAAAATAGGCACTCCATTGATTGCAAGATGTGAAGCAAAGGTATGTCTAAAAGTATGAATTACTGCTCTATTTTTTGCATCTTTTGTATCAAGTCCTTTGTTAAACAATTTATCTAACAACGGCTTGATTCTATGCTGTATTTGTCTTTGTGTGAGTTTTGTATCGTGTGCATCTTTGAAGCTAACTACATAATCATTTATGCTTAGTTTTTGCAAGTATTCTTTTATTGACTCTAAAAACTCTTTTTGCAAGTGTCCCGTGTAGGTACTTTTTGTTTTTAGATTTTTGAGCGTAACCGTTTCACTTGCTAAGTTAATATCTTTTTTTTGTATATGCAAGATTGTTTCAAAGCGACCGCCCGTCTGTAATGATAAATCTACAAAGAGACTCACTAAAAAATCATCTTTTATGATTTCTTTGAGCTGTTTGATTTCCGATAAAGATAAATATCTCTCTCTATTGTTATCAATATTGTATCTCTCTATTTTTATGCAAGGATTGATTATCACTAAGTCATACTTTTTTATATGATGATTGTATATCGTGCTTATAAGCTCTTTAATGCTGTTTAGAGTCTGGTTTGATAATCCCTTTGCTTCAACATCTTTTAAAAGCTTCTCTATGCTCTCTTTGCTTATTTTGTGTATATCTTTGTTACCGATTGCTCCTTTTATATGAGTATTGTAACGACTCATTCGGTTTGGAGTGCTTTTTTTATCTTTGAAGTATGTTTGTGCTAAATCATCAAAGGTAACTATCTCTTTTTTTTTCTTAGTTGCAATTATGGTTATATCTTCCCCGTGCTTCATCTTGGATAGTTGTTCATTTCTAAGTGTAACGGCGTTAGCCTCTCTTATCCCTTCTGAATAATTTCCTATTTTTACCCATTTGAGTTTTGGCTTTGAGTTTTTATCTAAATCATTTATATCTTTGTAGTTGAAATAAAAGACTTTATCCTTATCTTCTAAGAGATTGTAATAAACACCCGTTTTTTTTGTTTTAACCATTGCAAAAAATCCCTTTATATTTCTAACTCATTTCTAACTCAAGAGGTTAGAAATAGACTTTACTTGATTTTACTTAGTTATTATTATACAATGTTAAAAGCCCTATGTAAAGGGGTTTGATTGAAGTTTTTATCTACTTTAAGAAACTTGAAAAAAGCCTATGATGAGACGCTACGAATCACGCCTCTAATATAAGCCTTCGGGCTTATATTTTTTTACTCTTCAACTTTAACTACAATTTCCCGTACATCTCATTATAAAATGACAACGCATGTCTATCGCTCATTGAAGCTATATAATCAGCAATTACTCTATGTTTATTTTTACTATCTAACTGTGAACGGTAAAACAAAGGCATCATCTTAGGCTCTTCTTTAAGACCATTATAAAGACCTTTAATAGCTTGTTTTCCGGCATACATTTTAATCATAATATCTTTATGTTGATAAAGTTTTGTAAAAAGCAGTTTTTTAAGCTTTTTTATCTCAGATTCAAGTTTTAAATCAAAACCTACAGGGAGCTTAGTTTTGCTTTCAATAGTTGCACAGAGTATTTTAGAGTTATCAACCTTCTCTTTTGAGTACTCAATAAGCGAATAAACTAGATGATTGATAAGATGTGAAACAAAACGATACCTAAATATCTCCTCCTCTTGTTCTGACACACCCTCTTCATTTACTTTATTTAAAATCTCTTGTATCAGCTGGCTCTCTTTGAGATCATCAAATGTAATTAAACCTGAATTTATACCGTCATCTATATCATGAGTCACATAAGCTATCTCATCGGCACGATCAACAACCATCGCTTCTATGCTTGGATGAGTATCTAAATTAAACTGTTCATGAATTATAGGTGGTAAAAAACTTTTTTTATAGGGATAGGAGTGTTTTAAGATTCCCTCCAATGTGGCAAATGTAAGATTTAAACCGTTAAAACCGTTATATCTCTTCTCTAATGAAGATACGACTCTAAAGCTTTGAAAATTATGTTCAAAACCATTTGCATAGCCATCGTTTTTAAGAGACTCATCAAGCGTATCTCCGCCAATATGCCCAAAAGGGGTATGCCCCAAATCATGTGAAAGCGCTATTGCTTCTGCCAATGATTCATTAAGTCCCAAATGGGAGGTAATAGAGCGGGCAATTTGGGAAACCTCTATAGAGTGTGTAAGACGCGTACGAAAAAAATCGCCCTCTTGATTTAAAAAAACCTGTGTTTTATACTCTAATTTTCTAAAGCTGCCGGAGTGAATTATTCTGTCTCTGTCCCTTGCATACGGATTTCTAAAATCATCAATTATTTGATAAAATCTATTTTCGGGTTTCATTTATACTTTTTTCAAAAACTCTGTTTTTAAGTAAATCTTCGTTCCATTCACACGACCCTCTACATGATCAGGTACATCCTGAGGAATTGTAATGTTTTTAACAGTTGTTCCTCTTTTTGCAGTAAAACCTGCACCTTTAACTTCTAAATCCTTGATAATAACAACGCTGTCGCCTGCGTTTAGCACAACACCGTTAGAATCTTTTACAACCGCACTGTTTAATTGACTTTTTAAACCGGCGTCAGCCCAGGCTTTTATATCATCTTCCATATACATCATATCAATCAAATCTTGTCTGCCAAGAGCGTTTAACACTCTATATGACATAACTGCAACAGCAGGAACTTCGCTCCACATACTGTCATTAAGACAATTAAAATGTGTCTCATCCATATTTTCAGGATTTTCTATCTGATCTCTGCAGGTTGAACATACATATATGGATTGTTCTGCACTTCCATCAGAAGGTGCAACTTCTAAAACACTAAGACCTTCACTACTTCCGCATAACTCACAAACACCGCCGCTTCTAGCCTCTAACTCTTTTTCTACACTCATCTACTCTCCTGAATCTTTTTTAAATTTTAAAACATCTTCATCACTGGATGATTCTGTTTTTGTGTTATCAAACGCTTTTTGCGCCTCTTCTTCATTATAATTTCTACACTTTTCTATTATCTGAGGATCTGCATTGGGCCCAATACTTTCACACATTGCATAATTAAACTCAAAGTAGGAGCAGCCGCTAAATACAAAAGCAGCTATTAAACTAAGTTTCAACATAAAATTAACCTTTTTTAATTATTAGATCTAAATATTTTGATGGTGTTTTTCTCATCATCTCCTGAGCCAGCCATCTTATCTGAAAATAGGCAGCACCACTGTCTCTAAGTGTAAAATAGTTTTTTAAGCTTCTAAGATTAAATGTTACAATCATATCAACTTTTACATTATCACTTATAATATGTTTAAAAGCATCTCCAACATTACGCTTCTTTTTTCCACTCTCAAGCGCTTTAAAAAGTGCATCCGGATTGCCTTTAAACTCTTCTAAAAAAGGCAATGAACTTTTTGCTACAGCAATACTATTGAAATCTTCAAGCATTTTTGATTGATATTTTAATTTCTCATACATAGCATCAATTTCGATTTTGTTATACTCCTCATCACATGTAACAAACATATCAAAACCTAAAACTTTTTTTATAAAAAATTCTCTGTCCTCAGTTGTTTGTGAAGCAACAAAAGCATTTATTACAGAACTCATAGTATAGCGTGTACTTCTAACAGAAATCGCTTGTATACGATGTCTTGCATGTTCTTGAAGTACACCTCTAGAAGTTCCTCTTATCAAAAAACTTAAATTTGCATGCTCTAAAATAGAGTGATGAAAGTATGTCCAAGCCAAATCATTTAATAGACTTGATTCCTCAATCTTATTTATTTTTTGGCATGCAGAACTATCAGGCATATGATTTTCAATATATCTTATAACTTCATTTTCACTATTTTCAAATGAATCATAACAAGTTCTTGCCGCTGCTTCAGCTACGCCTATGCCAGTATCTTGCATTAAAACTACTTCAGGTTTTGAATACTTTATGCCATACATATTTTCCATCATCAATCCTACTTTAGATAAATACTATTTTACAATAAAAAACTTAAAGTGTTTTAGTGCTTTTTACTTCTGAATTCCATTTAAAATGGGGACAAAATCACACTCTTCAAGCTCCTCTTTTTGCAAAGTTGTTCCTGTTTTTTTAAAACGAGTAATAATCTGTTTTGAGCCTACTTGCATTGGTGCTACTAAAATTCCGCCATCACAAAGTTGTTCAAAAATTTTCACAGGTATCTCATTTGCAGTTGCAGAAAAAAGAATTCTGTCATATGGAGCATACTGAATCCAGCCGTTTTGTCCATCATCAAGCCGTGTATGAATATTGCTTACACCTAACTTTCTAAAGCGTAATTTTGCCTCTAATATTAACGGCTCAATTCTCTCTATGGTAAATACACCGCGAAAAAGGTGCGATAAAACTGCCGCCTGATATCCACTACCGCAGCCTATCTCCAAAACTCTGTCTGCACCTTTTGGTTTAAGATACTCAGTCATTTTAGCAACCGTCAAAGGCGAACTTATCCATTGAGCAGAACCCATTGGCAGAGCATCTAATTTATAGGCATTGTGTTTAAAACCCGAGGGTACAAACTCCTCTCTGTTTGTTTTAGCAATTGCATTTTTCACATTATCACTAAGTGAAAATATTTTATGACAATCCTCAGCCAATTTTGCAGTTTTTGTTGCAGTAATTCTATCCAATTCCAACATCCATATATCTTCTCATTGAAGTGATCTCTTTTTTATCATATTTAATCTCTAAACAACTTTTATTTTTATTTCTCTTATCTTCACCATGAGGAGTTATAATCCCGCTCATTTTTGTGCACTCATTGTTTTGAGAATCGCTTGCTATAACATAACACTGATTTATAATTGCCAATGCCTGGGTTAAAACTTTAAAATGTTCACTTCTAAGTACACCCCACCAAGATGGAACTGCAATAATATCACACCCTTCAAGTTTTTTCCAAAACTCTTTAAAACGAAGTTCAAAACAGATTAAGATACCTATCTTTATACCGTCAATCTCAACTATTTTAATATTATCACTACTTCCTTCATGCATATATTTATGTTCATCTCCAAAACGAAAAAGTTTTGCTTTTGCTCTTTCATGGACAATTTCGCCGTTAAAAAAGATTTTGGTAATATTAAATATTTTGCCTTCTCTTTTTTCAAGCATTGTTAGAATTATTATTTTATCTTTTGAAGCACTTTTGATCTTCTCATCTGCCTCAAGACTAAACTCTAACGCTTTATCATAATTTTCATAATCAAAACCGGTTAAACAGACTTCAGGAGCAACAATAATAGATTTTTCGGATGTCTTATTTATCAAATCCAAAAGTGTTTGCAGATTAGTACTATAGTTGTCAGTGGTTTCAAAAAGAAGCGAGCAGAGCTTGTATCTACTCTTCTTAGAAGTCGTCATCAAAGCTTAAGCTTCCTTTTGAGTAGTTTGCCACAGTTCCCTCAAAAAAGTTAGTTTTTTGGTCATTAAATTTTGAAAAATCATCTACCCATTTTATAGGATTTGCTACATTATAAAGTTTAGCAAATCCAACTGATGCAAGTCTGTCATCTGCAAGATATTTAATATACTGCTCTATAATATCATCTGTTAAACCTAAAATTTGTCCACCGGTTATATATTTTCCCCATGCGACTTCAAGTGCTACTGCTTGTTTAAACATCTCAATCACTTCATTTTTAAGCTCTTGGGTAAAAAGTTCAGGTCTCTCTTTTTTAAGTGAGTTTATAAGATTTTGAAACAGAACTAAATGCGTAACTTCATCTCTTTGAATAAATCGAATCATTTGTGCAGAACCTAACATCTTTCCGCTTCTTGCAAGTGTATAAATATATGTAAAACCGCTGTAAAAATAAATACCCTCTAATATTTGATTTGCAAAACATGCTTTTACAAAATTTTGGTCTGATGGATTTTTTGCAAGTTCTTCATAAACTTTGGCAATAGAATCATTTTTATTTTTTAACATCATATCTTTTCTCCAAAGATCATAAATCTCTTTGCTGTTTGCAGAGATACTATCAACCATAACAGCATAGCTTTGAGAATGAAGTGCTTCCTCAAAAGCTTGACGAACCAAAATAAGATTTATTTCCGGAGCTGTTACAAATGGATTAATATTGTCCATTATATTGTTTGTTTGAAGTGAATCCATAAAAATAAGCTGCGCAAGTGCTTTATCATAAGCATCTTTTTCCATTTGAGTGATTTGCTTATAATCACTTACATCCCGGGTCATATCAACCTCTTTTGGAAACCATGTATTGTTTAACATCATCTCCCAAAGATTATAAGCCCATTGATACTTGATATCATTTAATTCAAATATGCCAGTCGGATTGCCGCCAAATATCATTCTCTCATTTAAACTTTCATTTGAATCAGGATTATATATCTTTTTTCTGTTCATCATTTACTCCGAAAATATTAGTATGATATTATATCTTTATGAAAATTTTGTTTTTATAAAAAAGTCAAAATTTTGTCATATCTTTAAATATGCTTTATAAATTATTTTAATAAAAATATTCTATATTCAAATATATATATCTTACTTATAATTATTTTAAAAATATTATCTAAGAGGAGCAGGGTATGAAATTTTTTACGCTTTTCATACTTTTAATTACAACTATGAATGCATTTGATTTAAAACCTTGGAGTGATAAAATAGAAAAACTCAGCGAAGAGGAAAAATATATACTGCTGCATAAAGGCACTGAGAGACCATTTTCGGGTAAATATACAAATGAAAAATCAAAAGGTCTATACACATGCAAACTTTGTGATGCTCCCCTTTACGATTCAAGTTCAAAGTTTGATTCAGGTTCTGGATGGCCAAGCTTTGATGATGCCATTGAAGGTGCCATAAAAAGAGTTCCTGATAAAGACGGCAAAAGAGTAGAGATAGTATGTGCTAATTGTGGTGCCCATTTGGGCCATGTTTTTGAAGGTGAAGGTTTTACTTCTAAAAACACAAGACACTGTGTAAATTCACTATCGCTAAATCTTACAAAAAAAACAGATATTAAAGATGAAAATCTTTCCTATGCCTATTTTGCCGGCGGATGCTTTTGGGGTGTGGAATATCATCTGGAAAAACTAGAGGGAGTTAAAGAAGTTACTTCAGGTTTTATGGGAGGACACATAAAAAATCCAAGTTATTATGAGGTTGTGCGCTCAAATACCGGGCATCTTGAAACTGTTGAAGTTGTTTATGATAAAAATAAAATATCCTATGAAAAAATAGCTAAAACATTTTTTGAAATTCATGATCCGACACAAACAAATGGTCAAGGCCCAGATATAGGAGAACAATATCTTTCTGCTGTTTTTGTAAAAGATGAAAAAGAGAGAGAAATAATTCAAAATTTAATAAAAAAACTTAAAGCAAACGGATACAAAGTTGCTACAAAGATATTGGATAAATCAGAATTTTATGCAGCAGATGAGAGTCATCAAAATTATTATGAGAAAAAAAGAGCTAAACCATACTGTCATGAATATAAAAAGAGATTTTAAATTAAATAACTAATATTTTAATCTGCTACCTCTTTTTTTATCTTCTCTTCATCATATTTTTCCACACCGCGGGATTTACTAAAATCTTTTGCTGATTTATCAATAGACTCAATAATTTCATTTTTAACTTTTGACGGTGTATTCCCGCTTTTATGTGCGTAAATAATATAAATACCAACTGCTAAAACAAGTAACATCAACTTAAAACTGTTACTTCTGTAAAAAACAAAAGCGAGTAAAACAACTACAATTAAAGATATTATATATAACGATCCATCCATAATTTGCCCTTTTTAATATTTAAATGGATATTTGTTGGAATTAGTATAGCAAAATTAAGATTATATATAAAAATTTCACACATGTTATCATGTGTGAAAATAGTAAATTACTTACGAGAGTGTCTTTTTCTTTCGTTTTCAGTTAAGAATTTTTTACGAATACGAATACTTTGAGGAGTTACTTCTAAAAGTTCATCATCTTCAATCCACTCTAAAGCACGCTCTAATGACATGTCACGAGGGGGAACAAGTTTAATAGCTTCATCTGCGCCGCTTGAACGGACATTTGATTGAGCTTTTCCTTTGATAGGATTTACCACTAAATCATTTGAGCGAGAGTGTTCACCGATAATCATTCCCTCATAAACTTTAGTTTGAGGTCCTATAAAAAGAACTCCACGATCTTGAATGTTAAATAGTGAATATGCTAATGTTTCACCGTTTTCCATACTTATTAATGCACCGTAGCTTCTTGATTCAACACTGCCGCTGTATGGACGAAACTCCAAGAAAGAGTGATTCATAACACCCTCTCCTTTTGTATCTGTTAAAAATTGACCACGGAATCCAATAAGTGCGCGAGCCGGAATTTCGAACTCAATTCTTTGAAATCCCTGTCCCATAGGAACCATAGATTTCATTTCAGCTTTTCTTTTTCCAAGACGCTCAATAACTGAGCCGCTAAACTCTTCAGGAACATCAATAACAAGATGTTCAAAAGGTTCGCACTTAACACCCTCAATCTCTTTAACAATAACTTCTGGACGAGATACACCAAACTCAAAATTTTCACGACGCATATTTTCAGCAAGTACTGTTATTTGAAGCTCTCCACGACCTGAAACTTTAAATTTACCTTCACCGACAACCTCAAGTTTCATAGCAACATTTGTAGTCATTTCAGCTTCTAAACGATCTTTTAGTTTATTTGAAGTTACATGTTTACCCTCTTGTCCTGCAAGCGGAGAATCATTTACAGAAAATACAACTGTTAAAGTCGGCTCTTCAATATGCATTGGATCAAGCGGTATCGGATTTACAGGATCACATACAGTATCTCCTACATCAACGGTCTCTAAACCGGCAAATGCAACAATATCACCTGCTTCAGCTTCTTGAATTTCCATACGATTTAAACCGTGAAAACCTATAAGTTTAGTAATACGGCCCTTTACAAGTTCGCCATCAGCTTTTGCAAGCATAACATTGTCACCTTTTCTTATAACACCGTTAAATATACGAGAGATACCTATTTTACCGACATAGTTATCGTAGTCAAGTGTAAAAACCTGTGCTTGTGTATGATTTTCTCTATCACCTTCAGGCTCAGGAACATGTTCTAAAATAGTTTCAAAAATACACTGAAAATCACCGTCTTCTTCACTCATATCAAGTTTAGCTATACCATCACGAGCTGCTGCATAAATAATTGGGAAATCTTGCTGATCATCAGTTGCACCCATATCAGCAAAAAGATCAAACATCTCATCAACAACACGATCAGGATCTGCTGAAGGTTTGTCAATTTTATTTATAACAACAATTGGTTTTTTACCAAGTGCAAGCATTTTTTTAACAACAAACTTTGTTTGAGGCATAACACCCTCATACGCGTCAACAAGTACCAAAACACCATCTACCATTTTTAAAACGCGTTCAACTTCACCGCCAAAGTCAGCGTGACCCGGAGTATCTATAATATTAATTTTATGATCTTTATAACGGATTGCAGTATTTTTTGAAAGAATCGTAATACCACGCTCTTTTTCCAAATCATTACTATCCATAGCACGCTCATCATGATGTTCATGAGCACCATATGTTCCTGATTGTTCTAAAAGTCCGTCTACCAGTGTTGTTTTTCCATGGTCAACATGGGCAATTACTGCAATATTTCTAATTTTTTGCACAAGGCTTCCTTCTTTGGTTTTTTAAAAATAACCAAGATAAAAATTTTCGCGATTATACCTAAAATAATGTTATATCTATGTAAAAGTAGTGTTATAATATATTTAAAACTAAAGTGATACTCAATTTTAGGATTATTATGATTCATTATCCGGAAAAATTAAATACTATTTTCAATAAATTAAATAATTACAATATTAAACCTATAATAGTAGGTGGTTATATTAGAGATTTTTTATTAAATATAGAATCAAAAGATATAGATATTGAAATATATGGAATTTCATCTTTTAATGAATTAGAAAATATATTAAAAGAATTCGGAAATATTAATATTGTCGGTAAAAGTTTTGGAGTTTGCAAATTATATTACCAAGATTATGATTTAGACTTCTCTTTTCCAAGAAAAGACAATAAAATTAAACCAGGACATCGTGGATTTGATATAAAAATAGAATCAAATATTGATTTTAAAACGGCAACATCAAGAAGAGATTTTACAATTAACTCAATTGGTTTTGATGTTATAGAAAAAAAAATATTAGATCCTTTTAATGGAATAAATGATTTAAAAAACAAAATATTAAAAGCTGTAGATTTAAATAGCTTTAGTGAAGATCCTTTAAGAGTTTTAAGAGCAGTTCAATTTTCTACAAGATTTGATCTTCAAATAGATAAAAATTTATACAATAGATGTAAAAAAATGGTTTCTAAAAAAATGCTTGATGAACTGCCAAAAGAGAGAATATTTGAAGAGATAAAAAAACTTCTTTTATTTTCAAAAAAACCATCTATTGGTTTTAAACTTTTAAAAGAGTTAGGGAGTGATATTTATACAAATAATTTATCTGTTATTGATGAAATAGCAAAACAGATGACAACAAACAAACAAACAAACTTGATTTTAATGTTATCAGGACTCTGTTATAACTTCACACAAACAAAGGCAGAAAATTTTATATTTAAATTAACTAATGAAAAAAAAATATTAAATAGAGTTACTACATTAATCAATAAACATAAGAAGATAGACACCATTTACGAAGATGGTATAAATAATTATATGCTTTATAAACTCGCTACTGAAGTAAATATAAATGAACTTCTTATTTTAAGCAGCTCAATATATTTTTCTTATAACAATTCAAAAATATACAAAGCAGGCGAAGAAATTTATAAAAGAGCTAAGAAGTTAAATATATTAAATAACAAACTTCCTCCTATCCTAATGGGAAAAGATATTTTAGAACTTGGTCTTAAACCATCACCTCTTTTTTCAGAAATTTTACATCTTGCTTATGAAGCACAAATGAATGGTAAATTTAATAACTATATAGATGCTAAAAAGTGGTTAAAAAACTATTTAAAGTTTTCTAAAAAAAATTAAAGCTTTGAGCTGTCAATCTCAATAAGAGTGTGAACATTCCCTCTTGGATTATAATCAGCCACTATCTTCATATATTTTGGTTTAAGTTTTCTTTCTAAAACTTCATATATCTCATTTGCACTATTTTCATGGGAGATATGTCTATCTCTAAATGAATTTATATAGAGTTTTATTGCTTTTAATTCAACAACCCACTCATCAGGCGTATACTCAAGATATATAGTTGCAAAATCTGGATAACCACTTCTAGGACATAGACATGAAAATTCAGGAAGTGTCATTTTAATAAGATAATTTCTCTTATGTTCATTTGGCCAAATCTCTAAATCTTTTTCTACATCAAACTCTTGAATAATTTTTTCACCGTATTTCATATAAGCTCCTTATTTTAATTCTCTTGTAAGAGTGCTAAATATCTGCCTTGCAGATAATCAATCTCAAGCTCTTCTGCTAAAGCATAAAGCGCCTTGTTTTCTATCATTTTAATCCAGGTTTTTACCCCTTTTTCATGGGCCATAATATGAAAACCTTTTAAAATATTTTTATAATTTTTTTCATCAATTTTTTTACTATAAAAAGAGTCAAATCTAACTATATCAATATTTAGATCTCTTAAATATAAAAAACTTGTATGTAAAGAGCCAAATCTATCAATAACTATAATAATTCCTAAATCTTTTAACTCTTGCAAAATAGTATTAAATTTATCTATAAACGGATAATATTCACTCTCACTAAAAATAAGTAATATTCTATCATTTAGACACTTATTTTTATGAAAAATTTCTTTTATTTTTGTCAAAAAATGATTATTTCTTATTGAAGTAGCAGAGACAGTGAGTGCAAATTTTTCATTTTTTGATTTTTTACATATATCTACTATTTTTTCTAAAGCAATCAAATCATATTCTCTCATCAATCGCAACTTATCTAAAATTTTTAGATAATTTTTTTGATGAATTAGCTTTTTATTTTCTGTTCTTAATTTAATAAAACACTCTTTAAATATAATAAAATCTTTTTCAAAAACTTCTTGTGTAAAAATTACTAAATCTTTTCTCTCTATAGCACTGATTATATCAGATTCTAACTCATTTGGATTTATATCATCATCTCTGTTTGTAACTGTTTTATAATCTCTATTTCTACTCTGTAGTTCAAGAAGATTTTCAATTAAATAATCAATATTTTTTGAAAAAGTTATATCATTAATAGCACCAGATATCTGAATTTCTATATCATTTACTTTAAATTCTTCACTTTTTAAACATATTAATTCTAAAATTGTTTTATATCTATTTTTATCTCCATGAAGACCTATAATGAAGTTACCACTATTTATGTGTCCTATAGGAAAATTTACTATATTTTTGGATTTTAAATATTCACCTATCCATTTTACTGTTTCAAAAAGTACTTTATCACCGTTATTTAATCCATAGCGTTTATTAATTTCATAAAGATTATCAATACTTAAAAGTAAAAGCGTATACTCTTTAGAATTTTTTATCTCTTCTTTTAAATATATATTTAAATACTCTCTTGTAAAAGCTTTTGATACATTGTCAGTTATTTTCGTATCAAAACCTTTATAAATAAGGTAGAAAATAAAATAAATACTAAATACTAAAACTAAAATTGATTCAATATAAAAAGAGTTATTTAAAGTTTCACTGCTTGTAATAAATGTATGAAAAATAAGAGCAAAAACGAGAGCAAAAACAGGAAGCACCATTCTAAGTGCAAGTTTAAAACGATACTCTCTCTCTTTTATTTCAGGAAGAAGCATATAAAATTTATCGCATTTAGATGTTAGACATCTAAATGTTTAACATCTTTAGCATGTGTTTGAATATAATTACGGCGAGGTTCAACTTCATCACCCATAAAAAGTGTAAATGCATCACCTGCAAGTTCAACATCTTCTATATTTACTTGTAATAAAACTCTATTTTCAGGAGTCATTGTAGTTTCCCAAAGTTGTTCCGGATTCATTTCACCAAGACCTTTATAACGCTGAATATATGCACCTTTTTTAGCATTTTCTATAATGTTATTTAATACATTAAGAACATCATCTTCAAAATCTATATTCCACTCTTGTATTTTTTCATATATATAACTTGCTTCAGCAAAATGAGGAGTACCAAATAACTCATCATTTATAAGCAATTCTTCCATTCCACCTTTTGTTTGAACATAAATATGAATTGAATCCTCAGTAATATTTTTAGTAAGAATATTATTTCCTATTTCATTTAAAAAATGTTCAATTTTTTTATACATTTCTTTAATATCTAATCCAATTAAATCTGGATTTTCAATAAAATGACGAATTAAACCTATTAAAGCATATCTTCTTTCTAAAGCTTCTAAAGAACTTCTATAATGATCTACCATTCTAAAATATGATACTAAGTCATTATGCCCAAAACCCTCTATTTCTAAAGATTCTATGCCATTATCAATAAGAAAATCATTCATAGCACGATCATCTTTAAAATAGATCTCTTTTTTACCTTTTTTATAGCGATAAAGTGGCGGTTGTGCTAAATAAAGATAACCTTTTTCAATAATATCTCTAAAGTAACGAAAGAAAAATGTAAGCAACAAAGTTTGAATATGTGAACCATCAACATCTGCATCTGTCATTATAATAATTTTATGATAACGAAGTTTATCTTCATTATATTCATCACCGACACCACAACCCATTGCAGTAATCATATTTTTTATTTCATCAGATTTAAGAATTTTATCCAGTCTTGATTTTTCAACATTTAAAATTTTACCCTTAAGCGGTAAAATTGCTTGAAATACTCTATCTCTACCCATTTTTGCAGAACCACCCGCAGAATCACCCTCCACTAAGTAAAGTTCACAGATAGAAGCATCTTTACTTTGACAATCTGCAAGTTTTCCTGGAAGCGTTCCAACACTCATAGAATCTTTTCTTCGTGTTAATTCTCTTGCTTTTTTAGCAGCTTCTCGACCGCGTGCTGCCATTAAAGATTTTGCAACAATAGCTTTAGCTTCAATCGGATTTTCTTCAAAAAATTTACTCAATAACTCATAAGTTTGTTTTTGAACTAACGGCCTTACATAAGTATTTCCAAGTTTACCTTTTGTTTGTCCCTCAAATTGAGGCTCGGGAACACGAGCTGAAACAATAGCAATAAGTCCCTCACCGGTATCTTCACCGCTAATTTTTATATCTTTCTCTTTTGCAGCACCATTTTGTGTATTATAGTTTGATATAGCACGCGTAAGAGCAGCACGAAATCCAGCTTCATGTGTTCCACCGTTTGGAGTACGAATATTATTTACAAAAGAGTAAATTTTTTCTTCATAAGAGTCATTATACATAAGAGCTATATCAAACTCTATATCTTCTATTTTTGAGCTAAATTCAAAAACTTTTGCAACTTCTTGTTTTTTATTTAAATCAGTTACATATTGAGCAATACCGCCTTCAAAATGATAAGTTTCTGAAATATTTTTTCTATCATCTTTAAAATTAATTGTAATAAATGGATTAAGATATGCAAGTTCTTTAAATCTTCTAGCTAAATATTCATATTCAAATGTTACTGTTTCCGTAAATATGCCAGGATCCGGAGCAAACTCTATAGTAGTACCTGTTTTACGAGTTTTACCAATAATTTTTAAAGGTTCTTGAGGAATACCTTTTTTAAAATCTTGTTCATTAATTTCTCCATTTCTGTAAATGGTCATCTTTAATTCAGAAGATAAAGCATTTACTACAGATACACCTACACCATGAAGACCACCTGAAACTTTATAAGTATCTTTATCAAATTTACCACCGGCATGAAGAACTGTTAAAACAACAGTTGCAGCACTCATTCCCTCGGTAGGATGCATATCTGTTGGAATACCACGACCATTATCAGAAACTATACATGTCCCATTTTTTGTAAGAGTTACATTAATAGTATCACAGTGACCAGCCATCGCCTCATCAATAGAGTTGTCAATAACTTCATAAACTAAATGATGCAAACCTCTGTGACCGGTATCACCAATATACATACCCGGTCGCTTACGAACTGCTTCTAATCCCTTTAGGACTTTAATATTACTAGCGCCGTAATTTTCTAAAGAAACTGTATTTTGTTCCATTTAATTCTCCACTATAACTTTTGACATAATTGAAAACATTCTATCTAATTTATTCTAAAAGTAAGTTTTATAGGCAGTATATAAAAGATTTTATATTATTTTTTATGATTAATAATTTATTTATATAACTATTGGCATTACAACTGTTTTAAAATTATTTTCATTTAAAATAAAAGGTAAATTACTCTCATTTAGTCCAATATCAAATTCTGAACTATTTATACTATTTAAAAAATCTAAAAGATATCTACTGTTTATAGCAATTGTGAAAGAAGATGAAAAACCTGTTTTATAATCAATTTCAGTTTTTGCTTCTATATTGTCATCACTTAGTGATTCAAAAATAATAGAATTATTTAAAAAAGTAATTTTAACATTAGATGAAATAGTTGTAATTTGTTTAATTGCTTCTATCATAACAGCTTTTGGAAGAGTTAAATTGTGTGCTGTTTCTTTTGGAATAATTCTAGAATATTCGGGAAATTTTCCATTTATAAGTTTTGTAAAAAAAGTATATTGGTCAGAATTAATAATTAAATTTGTATCATCATAATATAGCTCAATATTATCAAAGAAGAGTTTTTGTATTTCTATGATTGCTTTTTTTGGAATAATTATAGATAATTGATTATTATTTTGATTTTCTATAGTAACTACTGCTAATCTTCTTGTATCAGTAGAAGCAAAATTAATATTGTTTTCTTTTATATCGATTAATGCTCCATTTAATTCAAATTTAGGATTATTAGTATCAATTGCTGGAGTTATTTTTTTTAAAGATTCTATAAGAGAGTGTGAATCAATTGAAATTCGTGGTTTTTCTTCATAAAGAGGAAATGTTGGAAATTCATTGTATGCAAAAGTAGGTAGTTTAAAATTAGAGTGTGATTGAGAGATATAGAGTATATCATTTTTAATTTCTAAATTAATATCTCCATCTTTTAAAATTCTAATGATATCTAGTAGTTTTTTACCATTAGCAGTAACACTTCCATTTTCTATTATATTTATATTTGGAGTAGATACAAGCAAACCTATTTCATAATCTGTTGCTTTAACAGTTAATTTTGAGTTAGAAGCGTCTAATAACACATGTGATGTTATTTGTGAAGTATCTTTTTTTTCCAAAAATGGTTGTGTATGAATCAAAATATTTTCAATGATAGATTTTTGTACTGTTATCTTCATTTAAATTCCTATTTATTATATAAAATTATAGTATTAGTAGTAGGAGGGAGTGATAATGTGAATATCACTCTTTAACTCCCATTTTAAGAGATGTATAGATGTGATGAACCTATACGATCTCTTTCACATATATTCACTTAAGTAATTATATCTTTTTTTAAGAAGAAGATGTAATTTTATTTGTTAATTCTTCTATTTTTATTTTAAAATCTTCATCATTTTGAATTAGTTCATTTATTTTTTTTAGAGTATGACTAATAGCTGTATGGTCTTTCATTCCAAAGTATTGAGCAAGTTGTGGCATTGTATTTTGTGTGAGTTCACGACAGAGGTATATAGCAATTCTTCTAGCATAAACTAAGTTTTTACTTCTACCTTTTGAACGGATTTCACTTGGTTTAATATTTAAATCTTTTGCTACATTTTGTGTAATTATATCAAGAGTGAGATTAGCACGATTTTCTTGCAGTTGATCTTTTAAAACATTTTTTGTAAATTGAAGATCAATATCTACATGCATAAGTTGTGAATAGGCATGTAATTTTGATAAAATGCCCTCAATTTCACGAACATTACTCTCAATTACAGTTGCTATATAATTAATAATATCTTTTGTAAGAACAACTTTATTTATTTTACACTTATTTTCAATAATAGCTATTTTAGTTTCTAGTTCAGGCGGTTGAATATCTGCAACAAGACCATGTTCAAAACGACTTTGAAGCCTTTTTTCTAATCCGGCTATTTTTTTAGGATGTTTATCAGCTGTTAAAATAATCTGCTTGCCTACACCTTTTAGTGCTTCAAAAGTATGAAAAAATTCCTCTTGAATACCCTCTTTATTGCTTAAAAATTGAATATCATCAATTAAAAGAACATCGCATTTACGATATTTTTCTTGAAATCTCTCCATTGTTTTATTTCTTACATGTCGTATAAAATCATTTAAAAACTGCTCAACCGTAGTATATATAACAATTTTTCCCTGATTTTTAAAAACATTACCTGCTGCTTGCATTAAGTGAGTTTTACCTAAACCTACACCACCGTGAATAAAAAGAGGGTTATATAATATACCTGGTTTTTCACTTACACTTTTTACTGCAGCATATGCAAATTGATTAGAGCCTCCAACCATAAAATTATCAAATGTATGAGATGGATTAAGTAAAGAGTGTTGCTGTTTTTGTTCTTTTTTTATTTCTGTTTCTGCTTTTTTATTTTCAATTTGATTTTTGAGCAAAATTTTCACATTTACTTTAGAAGAATTATATACCTCAAAAAGATGTTTAATTTTTGTGCTATATTTGCTTTTTATCCAGTTTAAAACTAAAGAGTTAGGGGCATAAAACAGAGCAATATCATTTGTTGATTTTTTTGTATCATAAATAAGATTTTTAATATATCTATTGTATTCTATTTCAGGTATCTCTTCTTTTAACAAAAGTAAAATTTTTTGGCCTATATTCACATAAAATCCTATTTAATTATTTATATGTGAATAATAACGATTATTTCCATAAATATAGTTAAAATTATGTGAATAGTAAATTTGTGAATAGGTGAATAAATTAAAATAGTTGCACTATAATATAAATTATAATAAAAAATAGGACAGAGATGACAATTTTAGGAATAGATCCTGGAACAAGAAAAATGGGTTATG